>JAVKTT010000024.1:0-1498 GCA_031460505.1 Tissierellaceae bacterium | reverse complement strand
CAGACGAAAACTACATTCGCAATATATATTTTTTTGGTCAAGTCCTCGACTTATTAGTATCTCTTAGCTTCAAGTATTACTACTCTTTCACCTGAGACCTATCTACCAGGTGGTCTTCCTGGAGTCTTACTCACTTATGTGATGGGAAATCTTATCTTGAGGGGGGCTTCGTGCTTAGATGCCTTCAGCACTTATCCCGTCCGAACTTAGCTACTCAGCCATGCCTTTGGCAAGACAACTGATACACCAGCGGTTCGTCCATCCCGGTCCTCTCGTACTAAGGACAGCTCCTCTCAAATTTCCTACGCCCACGACGGATAGGGACCGAACTGTCTCACGACGTTCTGAACCCAGCTCGCGTGCCTCTTTAATGGGCGAACAGCCCAACCCTTGGGACCTACTTCAGCCCCAGGATGAGACGAGCCGACATCGAGGTGCCAAACCTCCCCGTCGATGTGGACTCTTGGGGGAGATAAGCCTGTTATCCCCGGGGTAGCTTTTATCCGTTGAGCGATGGCCCTTCCACTCGGAACCACCGGATCACTAAGTCCAACTTTCGTTCCTGCTCCACTTGTTGGTGTCGCAGTTAAGCTTCCTTTTGCCTTTACACTCTTCGCACGATTTCCGACCGTGCTGAGGAAACCTTTGAGCGCCTCCGTTACATTTTAGGAGGCGACCGCCCCAGTCAAACTGCCCAACTGACAGTGTCCCTATACCAGTTTCATGGTACCAGGTTAGAACTTCAGCATCACAAGAGTGGTATCCCAAGGTTGACTCCACTAAGACTGGCGCCCTAGTTTCTTAGTCTCCCACCTATCCTGTACATGTAATGCCAAAATCCAATGTCAGCCTGCAGTAAAGCTCCACGGGGTCTTTCCGTCCTGTCGCGGGTAATGCGCATCTTCACGCATACTACAATTTCACCGGATCTATTGTTGAGACAGTGCCCAAATCGTTACACCTTTCGTGCGGGTCGGAACTTACCCGACAAGGAATTTCGCTACCTTAGGACCGTTATAGTTACGGCCGCCGTTTACTGGGGCTTAAGTTCTAGCCTTCGCTTGCGCTAAGCCTTCCCCTTAACCTTCCAGCACCGGGCAGGTGTCAGCCCCTATACTTCGTCTTTCGACTTAGCAGAGACTTGTGTTTTTGGTAAACAGTCGCTTGGGCCTATTCACTGCGGCCAGATGTTCTTTCGATTGTTCAATCTATCCTTCTCTGGCTCCCCTTCTCCCGAAGTTACGGGGTCATTTTGCCGAGTTCCTTAACAATAGTTCTTCCGCTCATCTTAGGATTCTCTCCTCGCCTACCTGTGTCGGTTTGCGGTACGGGTAGTTATTTACTCGATAGTGGCTTTTCTTGGCAGTGTGGAGTCAGTTGCTTCTCTACTTATTTTTCGATCCCCATCGTATCTCGACATTAAGTGAGGAAACGGATTTGCCTATCTCCTCTGTCTACTTACTTAGACGTGCTTTTCCAATCGCACGCTCAACTTATC
>JAVKTT010000023.1:0-1620 GCA_031460505.1 Tissierellaceae bacterium | reverse complement strand
ATCTCACTAGCAACAATTTGCATTTGTTAGTTAATTGTTAAATTTATAAACAAAACAGTGTGAGTACTTTTGAACTCCTTAGAAAGGAGGTGATCCAGCCGCACCTTCCGATACGGCTACCTTGTTACGACTTCACCCTAGTCATTGACCCTACCTTCGACAGCTGCCTCCTTACGGTTAGCTCACTGGCTTCGGGTATTTCCAACTCCCATGGTGTGACGGGCGGTGTGTACAAGACCCGGGAACGCATTCACCGCGACATTCTGATCCGCGATTACTAGCAACTCCGACTTCATGCAGGCGAGTTGCAGCCTGCAATCCGAACTGGGATCGGCTTTAAGAGATTTGCTTCACATCGCTGTGTTGCTCCTCGTTGTACCGACCATTGTAGCACGTGTGTAGCCCAGGACATAAAGGGCATGATGATTTGACGTCATCCCCACCTTCCTCCGATTTATCATCGGCAGTCTCTCTAGAGTGCTCAGCTTAACCTGTTAGCAACTAAATACAAGGGTTGCGCTCGTTGCGGGACTTAACCCAACATCTCACGACACGAGCTGACGACAACCATGCACCACCTGTCTGGAATGCCCAGTAGGGAAGGGATCGTTACATCCCGGTCATTCCGATGTCAAGACTTGGTAAGGTTCTTCGCGTTGCTTCGAATTAAACCACATGCTCCGCTGCTTGTGCGGGTCCCCGTCAATTCCTTTGAGTTTCATACTTGCGTACGTACTCCCCAGGCGGAGTGCTTAATGCGTTAGCTGCGGCACCGAGGTTTGACCCCCAACACCTAGCACTCATCGTTTACGGCGTGGACTACCAGGGTATCTAATCCTGTTTGCTCCCCACGCTTTCGTTCCTCAGCGTCAGTATAAGTCCAGAAAGTCGCCTTCGCCACTGGTGTTCCTCCTAATATCTACGCATTTCACCGCTACACTAGGAATTCCACTTTCCTCTCCTTAACTCAAGCCTTCCAGTTTCAAATGCTTACCACGGTTAAGCCGTGGGATTTCACATCTGACTTAAAAGGCCGCCTGCGAACCCTTTACGCCCAATAATTCCGGACAACGCTCGCCCCCTACGTATTACCGCGGCTGCTGGCACGTAGTTAGCCGGGGCTTCCTCCTAGGGTACCGTCATTATCGTCCCCTAGGACAGAGTTTTACGACTCGAAAGCCTTCATCACTCACGCGGCGTCGCTGCATCAGAGTTTCCTCCATTGTGCAATATTCCCCACTGCTGCCTCCCGTAGGAGTCTGGACCGTGTCTCAGTTCCAGTGTGGCCGTTCACCCTCTCAGGCCGGCTACCCATCGTCGCCTTGGTGAGCTTTTATCTCACCAACTAGCTAATGGGACGCGAGACCATCTTTCACCGCTTTGCGCTTTGGTTTCTTCTTAATGCTAAAAAGAAACATTATACGGTATTAATCCCAGTTTCCCGAGGCTATCCCGTTGTGAAAGGCAGGTTTCTCACGCGTTACTCACCCGTCCGCCGCTAAGATATTTAAAGTTTCAATCCGAAGAAATCTTCTTTAAATACTTCGCTCGACTTGCATGTGTTAGGCACGCCGCCAGCGTTCGTCCTGAGCCAGGATCAAACTCTCATTAAGAAAATTT
>JAVKTT010000001.1:0-671669 GCA_031460505.1 Tissierellaceae bacterium | reverse complement strand
GTTGGGCTGTTCGCCCATTAAAGAGGCACGCGAGCTGGGTTCAGAACGTCGTGAGACAGTTCGGTCCCTATCCGTCGTGGGCGTAGGAAATTTGAAAGGAGCTGTCCTTAGTACGAGAGGACCGGGATGGACAAACCGCTGGTGTATCAGTTGTCGTGCCAACGGCATAGCTGAGTAGCTAAGTTTGGACTGGATAAGTGCTGAAGGCATCTAAGCACGAAGCCACCCTTAAGATAAGATTTCCCATTACGCAAGTAAGTAAGACACCAGGAAGACCACCTGGTAGATAGGTCTCAGGTGAAAGAGTAGTAATACTTGTAGCTAAGAGATACTAATATGTCGAGGACTTGACCTAAACATAATCTATTAAAAATTGCAAAGTAGTTTTCGTCTGGTGACGATAGCAAGAGGGACACACCTGTACCCATACCGAACACAGAAGTTAAGCCTCTTAACGCCGATGGTACTTGGTTGGTAACGACCTGGGAGAGTAGGAAGTTGCCGGGCATTAGATAAAAAGACTTATTTCATTAAATTGAAGTAAGTCTTTTTTTAATGCGACAATTGGGGACGGTTCTCTTTTGTCGCATTATTAAAATGAACAAAGTTTTGCGTCCCTATTGTTCATATTGTTCATTAATTTTTTGTTATATTTCAATCAATTTGGGTATAATTAAATATGTAATTTACTATAATGTGATAAGAAAATTGGAGGTAATTTAATGAAATCATTAAAAGGTACAAGAACAGCAGTAAATTTAATGCAAGCTTTTGCTGGTGAATCTCAAGCTAGAATGAGGTATACATATTATGCTAAAACAGCAAGAAATGAAGGATATGTACAAATGGCTAATATATTCTTAGAAACAGCTGAAAATGAAGCAGAGCATGCTAAGAGATTTTTTAAATTCTTAAGCAATGATTTTAATGAAGAAACAATTAATATTACAGCTGACTTCCCAGTAGCTTTAGGTAATACATCCCTTAATCTAAAAGCGGCTGCGGCTGGTGAACATGAAGAACATAGTGATTTATATCCAGCATTTGCTGATGTAGCTGAAGAAGAAGGATTCAATGATATTGCATATGTATTTAGAGAAATAGCTGAAGTCGAAGAGCGTCATGAAAGAAGATTCTTAAAGCTACTAGCTAATATTGAAAATGGTGAAGTATTCAAGAAAGATGAAGTAGTAGAGTGGAAATGTAATAACTGTGGATATATCCATACAGGTGAATCAGCACCAGAAGTATGTCCTGCTTGTGCACATGGACAAAAATATTTCGAAGTATTTAAAGAAACATATTAATATAAAAAAAGGCTCCCAATTGGGAGTCTTTGTTTTTATACAAAAGGTAAATATTTGTTATCCTTATTTAATTTAGGTTTTGATAATATATTTTCTAATATATAAATTCCTTCACGAATTTCTTCCTTGCTTACAGTACCAAAACTAAGGCGAATATAATTTGAGTATAGGCTATTATCGGTAAAGAATACTTTTCCCGGTACAATAGATAGATTATACTCGATACATTCCTTATACAGTTCGATGCCATCAATGTCCTCAGGAAGCTTTAGCCAGATGCTCATTCCACCATTTGGTAGAGTATATTCTATATCATATTTCTTTAATTTCTCAAGCTCTGAAACAAAGAAATCATACTTTTCTTTATATACTTCTCTAACTCTTTTAATATGATTTTTCCAGTATCCTTTTCTTAAATATTCATCAAAGGCTCTTTGTAAGAAACCAGAAGAAGAAATGTCTGTAGTATGTTTAGCTTTTATAATATCTTTAAATAATTTATTAGGTAAAGTTATAAATCCAATTCTTACTCCAGGCATAAATATCTTAGAAAATGATTTAATAAATATTACATTATCAAATTTATCCTTTGATTTTAGAGGTAAATCTATCTCTTCATTAAAAGATAAATCAGTTAAAAAGTCATCTTCAATAATATAAAAACCATATTCGTTTGCTAATGATAATAGTTCTTCCTTCTTAGAAGGGCTATATGAATAAGTTGTAGGACTTTGGAAATTAGTCATTGTATATAGGAACTTAGGTTGATATCTTCTAATATGTGATTTTAAAAGATCAATATCTATACCATCCTCTAACATAGGAATACCAATAATCTTCGCACCTCTTGATTCAAAGGCAGATTTAGCACCAGAATATGTAGGATTCTCTACTAAGATACAGTCTCCCTGATTTATTAAGGTCTTTGAGATTATATCTAGGGCTTGTTGTCCACCTGAGGTAATCAATATCTGCTCTTTATTAACTCTGATATGTGAGTTCTCAAGTAAAAACTTAGATATGGAATCTCTTAAAGGTTCATAACCAGTGATCTCTGGGTATAGAAATGCATGAGCTCCATCTCTGTCTAAAACTTGAGATAAAGAATGTTTAAAATCATCTATGGGAAATACATCAGGCGTCGGAGAAACAGAAGCAAAATTAATGCTGTCTTGAGATATTGGTAGTATTCCAGATACCATTAATTCCATATCTCCTTCTTCTAAGTAAGAAATATCATTTGGATTAGGGATTCGTTTAATATATGTACCACTACCTTTTTTAGAGTATACATAACCATCTAACTCTAATTGTTTGTAAGCATTTACTATAGTAACATTATTTACTCCTAGATCCTTTGCTAGCTTTCTTATTGAAGGTAATTTGTCATCTTCAATATTATTTTCTTCGATAAGCTCCTTAATGTTCTCTGTTATTTGGACGTATAGTGGTGTTTCAGACTCTTTGTTTAGTGATATATTCCACATAAGATATCCTCCTTATATGTATGGATACATTTATTATATCAAATATAATTATTTATACAAATAAAACAATCCCGAAAAATCGGGATTATTCTATGGTTATTTCAACTTTAGTTCCATCACTAGAATCTACTTCTACTATTTTACCTATTTGGCCACTATCAACAGCAGCAAGTATTTCTTCGATATCTAGTTCATTTAAGTTTGCTTCACTTAATTCGGGGGAAAGTTTAGAAGCAAATTTCATTCCTACTTTTAACAATGAAACTGGTAATGTAACATTTACTTTAGTTTCGTCTTCTGGATCAAACACCCTTACCCTCAAACATTTACCTACTTTACTTCCTCTGTTATCAAACTTTTCGTTATTTTCTTCTAGAGCCTCTATAAGCTTTAGGCCTTCATCAACTGAAATTTTTCCATCCTTAACCATATTAAGAATCTGTAATTTTTCTTGTGACATAATTATGATACCTCCTTTGACTATTAATTTTTTAGAAGTTTTAATGCTTCTTCAGATGTTATCTCTCCGTTATTAAGTCTTTCTAAAATGTCTTTTTTGTCAATTTCCGGCTCAGAATATTTTGAACTATATCCTAAAGCCTGAACTAAGTCTTCTAGTTTGTTTTTAACTGTAGGATATGAAATACTTAAATCCTTTTCTATTTCTTTGATATTACCTCTATTTCTTACAAAAGCCTCTAAGAAGCTTTTTTGTTCATTTGAGAGTTTGCAGAATTTACATAGATCAAAATTCCCTTCAATATGAGTGTCACAACTAGAACAGCTCAATTTAGTAACCTTTAATTCATCACCACAAACAGGACACTTACCAATTACTTCTCTTCTCATAATAAACTCCTTTCATTACAGCGTAGATATTTTGATTTGAGTTCCATTACCTGTAGAAATATCTACTAGGTCCAAAGGACCTATAGACTTAAGTTCTCTTATTATCTCTTTAATCATTTCTTTATCAAATTTATTTATTACATTAAAAGCATTATCATTTAATTCATTGTTCCTAAGCATAAATGGCTTGAATAATAAAGCAGAGGATGCCATAAATGATAGAAAACCAAATCGTACTGCTGGAAGGTGTAAATTTAAATCACTTTCTGGATCTATAACAACTATTTTTATTTTAGAAGCTTTATTATTCATACCATTACTCCCTTCAAAAATCTTTATCTCTACCTATTAATTCAAATATATAGTATAATATTAAAAATGTCAACACATAAATCAATAAAATTAATTTCTAAATTAAAATAATTAATATTATAATAAATATATTTTATTGGAGTAATGCTATGGAAAATATGAACAAATTATAATACAATTATTATATAAGGATTAATTCAAAGGGGAACTTGTGTATGGAAGATAATAAGAGAAATAGTCATAAGATCTTTAAATTGTTTATATTGTTACTTCTAATAGGAGTATTGTTCTTTATAAATAAAGATAATCAAATGAAGTTTATTCAGGCATATAAATCACTTACTATTAGAGAAAAAAGTATGGAAAAGATAGGGGCAATTAATCTAAGTCAAAGTAATAATAAGATTGGATTATATGAGGAAAATATAGCTCTATGGGGTAATGATAAATTATCTATAATAGATATAAACAACAACCCTATCATGGAGAAAGAATTTAATTTTGAAAATCCAGATGCTGTATTTAGAGAAAATAGGATTTATGTAATGGACAAGTCTAGTGGAGATATTTATATAATAAATAGTAATGGTGACACATTAGAAAGATTAGATTTAGATAATAATATATATAATTTATTTGTAGATGAAGATAATATAATGGTACATACAAAATCTGAAGTACAAGAAAATTTAGTACTTCTTAATACAGATGGTGTTTTTCTAAGAATTCATCCATTAGAAGATAGGAATATACTCACATATGACATAGATAAGAAGAGGGAGAAGTATTTAATAAGTAATTTAAATATTAGAGATAATCTAGAAAGTGAAATTAATGTATATTCAATTAATGGTGATCCGATAGATCAGGTTTCAATATCTGATGAAATAATAATATTTACAAAATTTATTGATGAAGATTTAATTACTCTAACTGATAAGTGTTTATACTATATTAGAGATAGTAAGATCTATTGGAAAAAATCTTTTACTGATATAAAGAATGTTGTATTAAATAACAATTTAATCTATGTATTGTATGGCCCTAATCTAGAAGTAGTAGATTTAGAGGGAAGGACAGTAGAGAAGTTCTACCTTTCTATAGAATATAATAAAATAAGAGATTTTGATAAATATATCTTATTAATAGGTGATAATAATCTATTAGGTATACAAGGAAATAAAGAAATATTAGAGTATAAACATGAAGCAAATATTAATGATATAATTGTAAATAAGAATTATTTAGGCATTGTAGATAATAGTAAAATGCATTTATTCAAGGTCAATAATAAATAATAATTAGATGGTATAAATGTAGATATAAGAAGATGGATGTGATAAGCTAATGAAGAAAAATCTTTATACAGGAATTGCTTTAATTGTATTAGGAATTTTATATTTATTGAATAATTTTAATATGTTGGACTTAACATGGATATTATTTTTAACATCTATTGCTTTAATAATTAGATATATTCTAAAGAAGGAAACATTAATTTTAGTAGTAGGTCTAGCTTTACTTGCCTTCTCATCTGTATCTTTGATAGATAGGTATATTTTCATAAATTTAAATATAAAACCATTTGTATATCTATCTGTAGGTGGCAGTGGGCTTTTATATCTTTATTATAAAAGTCGTGAAAGGAATTGGCTTATTTTTGGAAGTGTTCTAATTGCCTTAGCGTTTAATAATTTAATAGGTCAAGTATTACCTGTATTATTACCATGGGCAAAATATTTCTTTCTTGCTTTAGCATTTTACACTTGTTATTTAGTAGCTTATCGTAGAAATAGTATAGTGTGGCCAAAATATATTTCTTACACATTATTATTTATTGGTAGTATTCAAGCATTTGTAAATATAGATTTATTAAGATATTCAAATTTTAAATTGAATTATGTAATACCAATTATTATAATTTTTGTTGGTGCTAGAATCATTTATATGACTTTTACAAGAAGATAGTATAAATATAATTAAAGAGGGGATAAAAATGAAAATTGAAGTAGATGCAAGAGGGCTTGAGTGTCCAAAACCTGTAATTCTTACTAAGAAAGAGTTAGATAAAACTAATGAGGGTATTATAACCACTATTGTAGATAATGAAGTAGCCAAAGAGAATGTTTCAAAATTAGCTGAGAGTATGGGATATAAGTTCCAAGTGAATCAATCAGAAGACCAGGAATATTATATAGATATATATAAAGGTCAAGTAAGTAATGATGCTCCAAATGCTAATGATACAGACTTAAAGGACATGACAATTGGATTTTCATCTAATAAAATGGGTAGTGGCAATGATGATTTAGGTAGGATTTTAATTAAAAGCTTTATATATACAGTTACAGAAACAGCGCCTTATCCAAAAACTCTAGTATTCTATAATAATGGGGTCAAACTTACATGTGATGGTTCACCTGTTTTAGATGATCTTAAAAAAATAGAAGAACAAGGCGTAGAGATTATATCCTGTGGAACTTGTCTAGACTTTTTAAACCTTAAGGATAAGCTTAAAGTTGGAACTGTATCAAATATGTACACTATATATGAAAAATTAAGAGACCCAATGACTAATTTAATAATCGGATAGGAGAAATTATGAAGAGTGAAGTATACGGTTTAATTACTTTTAAATCAACTAACTATGCACTACAAGGAGAACAGGTTTTTAAAGAAAATAATTTTGTATTTAAAACAATACCTACACCTAGAGATGTAAGTACTAGCTGTGGTTTGTCACTTTTATTTCTTGTAGAAGATGTAGACAAGGCTAAAGAATTGATAAATCAAGGAATTTTAAATATTGATGGAATGTTTATGTATACAAAATCAACTGAAGGTAGTAATGCAGAAAAGATAATGTAATTTGAGGAGATATTATGGAGAATATTAATACACTGTTTAATGATTACTTAAGGACAAGTGAAGGTAACATAAATATATTTGGAAAACTTATTATAGTGGTATTAATATTTTTAGGTGTAGGGATAATTAGTAGATTAATAAATCGAATTATTGATAGAACATTAAAAATAGAAAATAAAAACCTAAAAATAAATATAAAAAGAACAAATACATTAGTATCTACTTTAAAAAAACTTATCAAATATATATTAATATTTATTGGAATTATTATGACATTAGAATTATTTGAAATTAACACGGCTTCAATTCTAGCTACTGCTGGTATAGGAGGATTAGCTATAGGTTTTGGAGCTCAATCCTTAGTTAAAGATATCATCACAGGTTTCTTTATCTTATTAGAAGATCAATATTCAGTAGGGGATTATATTGAAACTGGAGATAAGGATGGTATAGTTGAAGAACTAGGACTAAGGGTAACGAAATTAAGGGCCTTTTCAGGGGAGTTACATATAATTCCGAACAGTAGCATTAATATTGTAACAAACAAAGCTAGAGGGGCAATGAGAGCCTTAGTAGTGGTTTCAATATCAATCGAAGAAGATGTAGATAGAACTATCTTTGTTTTACAAAATGCACTGAAATCCTTAGAAAGTGATGATAGAATTGTTGAAGGACCAAATGTATTAGGTGTATCTAACATAGGTGAGTATAACGTAGATATAACCATTGTTGCTAAGACTAAAGCGATGGAACAATGGGGAGTGGAAAGACAAATTAGACAAATTTCTAATGAAACCTTACACAAAGAAAATATTAAGAGACCATATCCAAAGAGAGAGATAGTTGGAGGAGATATAGAATGATTTTAAATTATGAAATTGGAGATATTGTAACTTTAAAAAAAGGCCATCCTTGTGGCGAGAACAAATGGGAGATATTAAGGACAGGAGTAGATATTAAACTTAAATGTCTTGGATGTGATAGACAGATTTGGCTGTCAAGAATAGAATTTGAAAAAAGAGTAAGACGAATTCTAGTTGATGAAAAATGGATTTCTATAATTCATCATAAAAAAGATGAAGATAAAAAACAAGAAGACTAGATAATAAAATGAGGCCAATAAGGCCTCATTTTTTATAGTCCTAATTAAAATGTTATGGTAATCTCAGTTCCTTTACCTACTTCACTTTCCAAACTAATCTTACCCTTATGAAATTCTACTATATGCTTTACTATGGATAAACCTAGACCAGTACTTCCTATCTTTTTAGACCTGCTTTTATCTACTATATAAAACCGTTCAAATATCCTATCCTGATGTTCTACAGGAATTCCTATGCCGGTATCTTTGATTTTAATAATAGTTTTTTTACTATCCTCACATATAGTTAATTGAACAAGCCCTCCAGGATTTGTATACTTAATGGAATTCTCTAATAGATTATATAGTAAATCTTGAAGCATACCCTTATTACCCTTCATAAATATACTAATACCTTTAAGTTCTAACTGGATATCCTTCTCTTTAGCTAATAATTCAAGACTATTTACTACATCTTTCCCAAGAGTATATAAATTTACTGGTTCTAAATTATTATCATCTGAATTATCTTCAATTTTGGATAATTTGATGATATCATCGATTAGACTTAATAATCTTTCGCCTTCTCGTTTTATTATAGAAGCAAATTTTGTAATATCATCACCTTTAGCCATACCGTTCTTAATCATTTCTGCATAACCATTGATTGAAGTGAGTGGTGTTTTTAATTCATGGGATACATTAGCTGAAAATTCCCTACGCATTATATCTAATTTATGTTTTTCTGTAGAGTCAACTACTAAAAGCAACAATCCAGTTAATTCACAATTCCTAAGTACAGGGTTGATATATATATTTAAATATTTGTTATTATGATTAATCATAACCTCATTACTAGACTTTTTACCTATAGAAACTTCTAATGTTTGGTTTAAATCAAGGTCTCTACATAATCTAATAAAGTCTTTACCTGAGTAGGAAATATTTCTACTACCATTAAATAATCTTATTCCACTATTATTTATTGACATTATTTTCATGCTTGTATCTAATAAAACTATTCCTTCACCCATACTGGAACTAATAACATCTAAAAGGGTTGATTTTTCTTCAAGATCAATATCTTTGTTTTCAATTTCTTTATTTTGACTTTCATAGGTCCTTATAAAAGGGGATAGTTCATCGTATACACTTAGATACTTAAAAGCCTCTTCTGATATATTTTCTCCGATATTTTTAGTAAATACTTCAATAGGTCTCAATATATGATTGGCTAAAAGAGAAGAAGTATAATATGTTATGATAAATATTAAAACTAATATTAATAGGGTTATAGGTAAAATTCCACTAAAAGCTGTCAAAGGATTTTCTGCTTCATGTGAAACTCGTAGGATTATATTATTTTCAAGCTTTATTGCATAATAATAGGTGTCATAGCCTAAAGTTGTTGAATACCTGATAGACTGTCCAGTTCCCTTTTTTAAGGCTTGTTTAACTTCTGGTCTATCTATATGATTTTCTATATTATTCATATCTGCTTTATTATCAAATAAAACAGAACCATCAGAGTCTATTAAGGTAATTCTTACATTGGTATTTTCATGGGTTTTAAGTGTATTAAGCTCATCAGCATCTGTAAGGTGAATCACATTAGAAATAAGATTCCCTGTGTTTTTAAGGGAATCCATTTGATTGTTATTATTAAATTTATAAAATGTAATCATCATAAAGAATGCAACTAAAATTGTAATTGCTGTTGATAATAAAGCTACGCTAAGATGGATTTTCCGTTTCATATAATTTCTCCTACTTTATATCCAACATTTCTAATAGTTTGAATCAGTTTTCCAGACTCACCAAGCTTTTGTCGAAGTGTTCCTATATGAACATCAACTGTACGGGTTTCTCCTTCAAAATCAAAACCCCATACTTCATTCATAATCATTTCTCTAGTTAAAACTATGTTTTGATTCTTTAATAAATAATAAAGGAGTTCAAATTCTTTGTAAGTTAGTTTGACAGCTTCATTATCTATTTTAACCATTCTTCTATCATAATCCATTTCTATACTATCAAGAGTAAGGACCTCTTGATTACTTACAAAGCTTGTACGTCTTAATACGGCTTTAATTCTTGATATAAGCTCCATTACACCAAAGGGTTTTGTAATATAATCATCTGCTCCTAAATCCAATCCTTTAACCTTATCGTATTCTGAGGTTTTTGCTGTCAGCATAATTACAGGAATGTCTTTAGTATCATGACTTTTTTTAAGCTTGTCTAATATAGTTAGGCCATCATCCCCAGGAAGCATTATATCTAAAAGTATAAGATCAGGTGATGAATTATCTAACTCTTTATAAAAATCCTCTGCATTATCAAATCCATAACCTTCAAATCCGCTAGTATTTAAAGCATATACTATTAATTCTCTTATACTTTCATCATCTTCTACACAATATATCTTAGGCATTTAATCACCCCTAGTAATCTATTCACCTTTTACATGTTGACCAGTAATAGCAAACAACACCCATTCAGCAATATTTTGGGCATGATCACCTATTCTTTCTAAGTATTTTGCAATCATTAGGAAGTTAATTGCTTGTTCACCATTTTCAATATCTTTGTTGATTAATTCTATTAATTCTTCTTTTATAGTATCAAATAGATCATCTACTACATCATCAAAGGCTATAACTTCATAAGCTAATTCTTGGTTTCTGTTAACAAATGCATCTATACTATTTTTTAGCATTTTTATTGTAGCTTCACCCATTTGTGGAATGTGAGTTAATTCTTTAATATACTTTTCATCAGCTAATAATAATGAAATTTCAGCAATATCTTGAGCTTGATCACCAATTCTTTCAAGGTCCGTAATCATTTTTAAAATAGATGATATAAGTCTTAAATCTCCAGCAACAGGATGTTGTTTTAATAATAGTTGTAAACATCTATTCTCTATTGATTTTTCCATTGCATCTACTTCATCATCTTTTGAAATAACAGTTTTAGCTAATTCAGAATCCCTAGCCATTAAAGATTTTATTGAATCTTCAATAGTGTCTTCAACCAAGCTGCCCATTTTAATAAGTTCATTATTCAATACATCCAACTCTACATCAAAAAAACGTCTCATATTAACACCCCTACTTTTTAATTTTAACCAAATCTACCTGTAATATAATCTTCTGTTTTCTTATTCTTAGGAACTGAAAACAGTGTATCTGTATCGTTAAATTCAATAACTTCTCCTGAAAGGAAAAAGGCTGTTTTGTCCGATACTCTTGTTGCTTGTTGCATATTATGAGTTACTATTATTATAGTATAATCTTTCTTTAATTGTTGGACTAGTTCTTCTATTTTAGCAGTTGATATTGGGTCAAGGGCACTAGTAGGTTCATCCATCAATAGGATTTCAGGTTCTACAGCTAAAGCTCTTGCAATACATATTCTTTGTTGTTGACCTCCTGATAATCTTAAAGCATTCTTTTTTAAATCATTTTTGACTTCATCCCATATAGCAGCACCACGTAGACTTTTTTCTACAATTTCATCTAGTTTAGATTTACTTTTAATATTGTGAGTCCTAGGTCCATAGGCAATATTATCGTATATACTCATAGGGAATGGATTTGGTTTTTGAAATACCATACCAATTCTTTTTCTTAATATATTTACATCTACATCTTTATCGTAGATATTTTTATTATCAAATAGAACTTCACCAGTAATCTTACAACCTTCAACTAAATCATTCATACGATTTAAACTCTTTAGAAGGGAAGATTTACCACAACCTGAAGGTCCAATAAAAGCAGTTATTTCATTTTCAGCTATATTCATATTTATATCCTTTAAAGCATGAAAATCATCATAATATAAATCGAAATCTTTTATAATCAATTTATCCATTAGTTTATTCTCCCTTTCGTTAATTTATTACTTAAATAAGTTGATATACTATTTATGATAAGAATAGTAATCAGCAAAACAACTCCAGTTGCGAAGGATTCATTTACATGTAAACCTTCAGCTGACAACATATACATATGAACAGCAAGTGTTCTACCTGAGGAGAATAATCCATCAGTCATTTTAGTTGCAGTACCTAAGGTATAAATCAATGCAGCAGTTTCTCCAATTATACGTCCTATTGCCAAAATAACTCCTGAAAGGATACCAGGCATAGCTACTGGAAGTACAACTCTAAATATTGTCCTAAGCTTTCCTGCACCTAAAGCAAAACTTGCCTCTCTTAGGCTATCATTTACAGATAGTAAGGCTTCTTCAGTTGATCTTATTATTAATGGTAGTACCATTATTGCTGCAGTAAATATTCCTGCGATTAGTGAATATGAAAACTGTAATCTATATACAAAGAATAACATTCCGAATAGTCCATATACAATAGATGGAATACCAGATAATGTTTCTGTGGTAATTCTAATTAATTCTACAAATTTATTTCCTTTAATAGCATATTCAATTAGATAGAAAGCTGTAAACACACCTATTGGTGTTACAATGATCAATGTTGAAAATACAAGCATCAATGTAGTAATAATTGAAGGAAACATGGAAACATTTGTACTTGAATATTCAAATTCAAATAGGGAAGGAGTTAGATATGGCACTCCTCTATATAATATATACCCAACTATAAAGAATAAGGCTCCAAATGTTATTAATGCTGCTAGTTTAATAATATATCTCATAATATTACTTTTTAAATTATTCAATTCAAGGTCCTCCTTTTAACAATCAAGAAGATAGCATTAATAATTAGTATAAAGACGAATAACACAACTGCTGTGGCAATAAGGGCTTCTCTGTGAGTATCTGCAGCATAAGCCATCTCAAGTACTATATTTGTAGTCATGGTTCTAACGCCTTTTGTTAAGCTATCTGGAATACGTGGCTGATTCCCAGCTACTAATATAACTGCCATTGTCTCACCAATAGCACGTCCTATACCTAAAATAATTGAAGATAATATCCCTGATTTTGCAGCTGGTAGCAATACTGTCATTACTGATCTTTCGTGGCTAGCCCCTAGAGCTACACTTCCTTCATAGTAACTTTCTGGAACTGCTCTTATGGAGGACTCAGTTAATCCTATAATAGTTGGTAGTATCATTATACCTAGGAGTATAGATGCTGTAATGATATTCATACCTGTTCCGCCTACTATATCTTTTATTATAGGCACTATAACTTGTAACGCAAAGAACCCATATACTATAGATGGAATTCCCGCCATTAGATTTACACTTGGTTTTAAAAATTTGTATAACTTTTTATTGCTAAATCTTGCTAAATATGTTGCTGTTAAAACTCCAATTGGTACACCTATTATAATAGCTCCTAATGTTATAACTAATGAACCAAAAATCATAGGGAGTATCCCATAGGATGGTGGATTGTTACTAGGCTTCCAACTTGTTCCCAACAGGAAATCTTTTAGACCATATTCCATGATAAAAGGAACACCACCACTAAATATAAAGTAGCAGATTAGGATTATAGCCAATATGGAAGTAGTTGCACATAGAATAAAAATAACTTTCATAAAACCTTCTAATGATTTTTTCATAGCTTCTCCTTTAAAAAAATTTCTTAATTATACTATATAAATATCAAATCTATGTAAAATCTATATATCCTATTTTGTAAAATTCATGTAAAGCAATTTATATAAGATTAATATTCACCAATTGTGTAGTTAGTATGCAGCAAGCTTAAGTAAAAAAAGAGCCTAACAAATAGTTAGACTCTTTAAATTTAGTAATATTATTCTACTTCACTCCAAGTAGTAGTTTCGCCTAGATAGATAGATTTAATTTCATCTATGCTTAAATCAGTGATTGTACTTTCGTTATTTACTATTACTGCAATACCATCAATTCCTATAGCTTGGTATTCTAATTCAGCTTTCTCTGAATCTTTTAAATCTCTTGAAGCCATTCCTATATCAGCACTACCTTCAATTGCTGCAGTCATACCTGCTGAAGAACCAGTAGATTGAATTTCAATTGAAACTCCTTCGTTTAAACCTTCATATGCTTCTGCCAATTTTTCCATTACTGGAGTTACAGAAGTTGAACCACCTACTGTAATAGTACCACTTAATCCAGAAGCAGTATATGCTTGTGCATCATCAGCTGCTTCAATTAATGAATTGTCTGCTATGATAGCTTGACCATCAGCACTCATAATAAAGTTAACAAAGTCTTGTGCTAATTCGCTAAGACCTGCTTTATAAGCAATATTAAATGGTCTAGCAATTTTGTAAGCACCTGATTTAATATTCTCTGTAGTAGCTTCTGCACCTTCAACACTAACACTTTTTACAGTATCATTTAATGAACCTAATGAAATATAACCTATTGAATACTTATCTCCTGCTACAGTTGTCATAACTCCACTTGTACCATTTTGGATAACTGCTTCTTCATAAGTGGCATCGTTTCCGTCTGCATCTTCAACTCCAACTATTTCAACAAAAGCACCTCTAGTACCTGAACCGTCTTCTCTACTTACTACGTTTATTGTTTCGGAAGTATCAAAATCTACTGTATCATTTGCTGGTGGTGTTTGATTTCCTGTATCAGGTGTTTCATTTCCTCCATTATCTGATGTACAGCCTACTGCAAATGCGAATAATAGCATTATAACTAAACTTAAACTTATTATCTTTTTCATTTTATCTCCCTTTCAATCAAAATTATTTATTATATTCACATGATAGTATGTACATGTAAAATCTAATATATTCCCAATGTTAAAACTATGTAAAATATTACGAAGCTATTATGTTTTGTGCTTGTATAATATATTATTTAATGGTATAATACTTTGAGTAAATTATCCTTGCTCTATCTTAATGGATAGGGCCGATAGTCCACAAGGAGGTGAATGTCATGAGAAAATATGAAGCTATGTTTATCTTCTTTACAGATGCTGAAGAAGAAAAAAGAAATCAACTACTAGACAGATTAAAAGGTATAATCGAAGCAGATGGTTCCATTTCAAATGTTGATGAGTGGGGAATTAGAAAACTTGCTTATCTTATTGATGATATAGGTGAAGGATACTATGTTTTAGTTAACTTCGAAGGTACGCCAGAAGTTGTTAAAGAATTAGATAGAATATCTAAGATTTCCGACATCATTATGAGACACATGATCATTAGAGAAGAAGAATAATCTAAGGACGGTGAAATGATGAATAATGTTACATTAATAGGAAGATTAACGAGAGATCCAGAACTTAGATATATTCCTAATTCTGGTACAGCAGTATCAACATTTACGTTAGCTGTAGATAAAAATTTATCTAGAGAAAAAAAACAAGAGATGGAATCGAAAAATCAACCAACAGCAGATTTTATTAGAATCGTAGTTTGGGGAAAACAGGCTGAAAATTGTGCTAATTATTTAGTAAAAGGTAGATTAACAGCTGTGCAAGGTAGAATTCAAACTGGTAGTTATGATGACAAAGATGGTAAAAAAGTATTTACCACTGATGTAGTAGCTAACAATGTTGAATTTTTAGAATGGGGAGACAAACCTAATAGAGATTCAGGATTTGATAATTCTCAAGATTTTGGTTTTCCAGGCATAGATGGATTCCATCCTACTGATAATGACGATATTCCATTTTAGGAGGAGGGAAAAAGATGCAAAGAAGATTTAAACCTAGAAGAAAAATTTGTAGTTTCTGTGCAGATAAAGTAGATCATATTGATTATAAAGATATAAATAAACTTAAAAAATATGTAACTGATAGAGGTAAGATTTTACCTAGAAGAATATCAGGAAACTGTTCAAAACATCAAAGAGAAGTAACAATTGCAATTAAAAGAGCTAGACAAGTAGCTTTATTACCATATAGTGCAGAATAAGAGAGGATTGTCCTCTCTTTTTTATTTGACTTATTAAGCTTTAATTTGTATTATTTTAATAAGACCTTAAACAAACATTTAGTTCAGATTATTAGAATATAATAAGTATATAAAGGTAGGGGAGTCTGGTGAATAGTAATAGTAGAGATATAGATATAGTGAAGAATATGAAGACAGTTGAATGGTTAAAATCAGAACTATTAACAAACATAGCATATCTAAATAGAATGTTCGTTGATCCAGAAGAAAACAGTAAAGAGAATATGGAAGATACTCTTTCTAATATAATAATGGAATCCTATGTATTGGCAAAGAGATTAGGAATAAGCTTTAAGGAATTGGACTTGACATTAAAGGAAAATATTAGATTGAATTTAATTGAAGAGCATAAGATTGAAAAATGGTATGGAGATTTAAGTAATCTTTTAGAGCATATAGAAGGAAGGAAATAATCGAGGTGAGTATATGAATGAAAACAAAACTAATATGAGTTCATATGAAAGTATAATATTAGCTATCATAATGAGTATATATATTGCATTTTCTATATATTATTTTCCACCATTATTAATGATAACACCAGTACCGTTTATTATTTATGGAATTAAAACAGACTTAAAATCAGCTTTACTTAGTTTAGTTGCTACTTTGTTAACAATAGGTATTATATTCGAACCATTATCAAGTCTATTATTATTTTTAGTATATGGACCATTTATTGCTATGAACATATATTTAATTCACAAAAGATATAAAGCTATTAAAGTGGTGTTATACTCTGCTTCAATATTATTTGTGTCTATAACTTTATTATTTGGGTTATTAAAAATTGGAGGATATGATTTAGTTTCACAATTAGAAGAGAATTTTAGCCAAACTTTATCAGTTCAGATGGACATGTTAAAAGAGATGGGTTTTACCTCATATGAATTATTGGAAACAAGAGATTCATTAAGATCTAATTTTGAAACAGTTTTAATGATATTTCCATCTGTCATATTTATTTCTATATATATAGGAAGTTATATCAATTATTTACTGACTACATTTGGTCTAAGAAAAACTGGAATTAGTATATTAAACTTACCTAGTTTTTCAAGATTTAGATTGCCAGATAATTTTACAACTGGTTCATTAATAATGATATTAACTGGATTTTTTATGAGATGGATGAATATAAGTTATGCAGATTCAATATATGTTAATATAATGATATTACTAGGAGTTACACTATTTATCCAAGGATTTTCTGTAATTCATTATTTTCTATTAAAGATAAAAACAAAAAAATTCTTGAGAGTATTAACATATATTATTTTAATATTTAGTCCTCACATCTTTTCAGGAATTTCAATATTAGGTGGCGTAGATGTCATATTTGATTTAAGAAAATTTAAAAGGGCTAAGTCCTAGTAGGAGGATTTATATGAATAATAACAAGTTATTCCACTGGTGGGATAATAAACTATATCTAATAGCTCTAACTGTTATGACCATAATAATATGGATATACCAGCCTGTTTTAGGTGTTATATCTTTACTTATTCTAGGCTATTTAATATATCATGCATATACTGAAACAGATAATAAAAACAAGGAAGTAAACAAATATATAGAGCTTCTGTCAGAGGAATTTGAGACAGCTGCAAAACACGCCATATTCAATATGCCATTTCCACTTGTTATAATAGATGAGAAGGGTAGCATAACTTGGTATAATACACCATTTTTGAATATGATAATTGAAGATGACATATTAAATGAAAGAATTTATGAGTTAATTCCAGGATTTAATTTAGAAGATTTGTTTAAAAGTGGAGAAAATGAACCTAAAAAGATAATATATGATAAAAAGAGTTATTTAGTTTATCCAAATTTTGTAGACAGTAAAAAAACTGCAACTACAAGTAATAAACTGACTATACTGTATTGGGTAGATTATACAGTATACTTTGAATTAGAAAAACAATATAATGATGATAGAACTATTGTATCATTAATTTATATAGATAATTATGATGATGTAAAAAATAATACTCCAGATATTCACAGACCACAATTGATAGCGGAAATAGATAAGAACATAACCGAGTATTTTACTAAACATAATGGTATAGTTAGAAAATATGAAAATGATAAATATTTGGTATTAATAGATAATGAAGCTCTAGTAAAGGTTCAAGAGAAAAAATTTGATATATTAGATGATATTAGAGAATTAGATATAGAAAATACAATACCTATAACATTGAGTATAGGGGTATCTGCTACCGGTGAAAACTTAAATCAATCTTATAACAATGCAAAGGCTGCAATTGATATTGCATTAGGAAGAGGCGGAGATCAAGCAGTTCTAAACAAGGAAGGTTCATATGAGTTTTACGGTGGGAAATCTAAGGCCTTAGAGAAAAGAAACAAGGTAAGGGCAAGGGTCATCGGGCATGCATTAAGGCAGCTTATAGACCAGGCAGAAAATGTATTTGTTATGGGACATAAAAACCCAGACATGGATTCTATAGGAGCTGCAGTTGGTGTACTTAGAGGAGTAAAGAATAGAGGGAAAAATGGATATATAATAATAAATGAAGAAAATCCATCTATAACAAATATATGTGATAAAATGAAAGTAGACCAACCAGAATTATTTGAGTCTGTAATTAGCACATCTGATGCACAGAATCTTATAAATGATAATTCTTTAATGATATTAGTTGATAATCACAAACCTAGTTTTACTGAAGCTCCTGAGTTATTGGATGAGGTTAAAAGGATTGTAGTAATAGACCATCATAGAAGAGGGGCAGAGTTTGTCAAAGATCCAGTGTTGACATATTTAGAGCCATATGCTTCTTCTACTAGTGAGTTAGTTACAGAGATATTGTCATATATGAGTGATAATATTAACTTAACTAAGTTTGAAGCAGAAGCGCTTTTATCAGGAATTACTGTAGATACTAATGGTTTTAGCTTCCAAACTGGTGTTAGAACCTTTGAAGCAGCATCAATACTAAAAAGAGCAGGCGCAGATACGACTTCTGTAAGGCAATTATTTAGAGATGACTACGATACATTTATCTATAAGGCAGAAGTAATTAGTTCTTCAAAAATTGTTTTTGATAGGATTGCAATTGGTAGGCTTGAAAGAGATATTGATAATGGTTTACTTATAGCAGCACAATCATCAAACGAACTACTGGATATTAAAGGTGTCGAGGCTTCCTTTGTATTGACCTATTCAAACGATAGGATTCATATTTCAGGAAGGTCCTTAGGTGGTATATCAGTACAGCTAATTATGGAGAAATTAGGTGGTGGAGGACATCTTACAAGTGCAGGAGTTCAGTTGATGGGAGTTACAATAGATGAAGCTGAAGAAATGTTAATAGATACAATTGATAAATATTTTAGGGAAGGTGAATGATTTGAAGGTTATTCTATTAGAAGATGTAAAGGGTTTAGGTAAAAAGGGAGACTTAATTAATTCTAAGACAGGCTATGCTAGAAACTTCTTATTCCCAAAGGAATTAGCTGTAGAGGCTACACCAGCTAATTTAAAAAAATGGGAAGAAGAAATGAAAGATAAAGAAGCAAAGCTTAAAAAAGAAAAAGAAGAAGCTCTTAAACTGAAAGAGACAATAGAAAAAATAACTGTTGAGTTAAAAGGTAAGGGTGGAGAAGGTGGAAGATTATTTGGTTCCATAACTTCTAAAGACATAGCAGAAAGATTAAAAAAACAACATAAATTAGATATAGATAAAAAGAAGATAGAGTTAAAGGAAAATATTAAATCTGCTGGAGAAACAAATGTAGATATAAGGGTTTATCCAGAGATAACTGCAAGCTTAAAGGTTAATGTGACTATAGAATAGGATGATGCAAGTGGAAGCTGTAAGTATTGGAAGAATTCCTCCCCATAGTATTGAAGCTGAACAATCTGTATTAGGAGCAATGATAACAGATAAGGAAGCTATAAATACAGCAATTGAAATTATTAGATCTGAAGATTTTTATAAAGAAGCAAATGGAGAAATTTATGAAGCCATCACAATCTTATTTAATAAAAATGAGCCTGTAGATTTAATAACCTTATCTGAAGAATTGAAAAGAAGAGGAACCTTAGAAAATGTGGGTGGGGTTACTTATTTAGCGAATTTGTCCAGTGGTGTAGCTACTACTGCTAATACAAAATATTATTGTAAAATAGTAGAAGAAAAGTCTCTATTAAGAAGACTTATAAAATCTAGCAATGACATAATGGGTAAGGCCTATGAAGATACAGAAGATGTAAGTGCAATAATAGAAAAAGCAGAAAAAGAAATTTTTGATATTACACAGGGAACCCATAGAGAAGGATTTTCTCCTATTAATGAGGTTCTATTAGATAGTTTTGCGAAAATAGAAGAGATGGCAGCAAATGAAGGTGGCTTGACTGGACTGACTACAGGATTTATTGATATAGATAATAAACTGTCTGGATTACAAAAGTCAGATTTAGTTCTATTAGCGGCGAGGCCTTCAATGGGTAAAACTGCATTTGGGATTAATATTTGTACCAATAGTGCCTTAAAGGCTAAGGCTAGTGTGGCAATATTTTCACTTGAGATGTCTAAAGAACAATTAGTTCAAAGGATGATTTCAGCTGTAGCTCATGTAGATTTACAAAAAATTATCAGTGGTAGGCTTTCCGAAGATGAGTGGCTACAGATAATAAATTCCATGGGGCCCTTATCTCAATCTAAAGTATATATTGATGATACAGCAGGTATATCCTTAATGGAAATGAAGGCAAAATGTAGAAGGCTTAAGGTAGAAAAGGGATTAGATTTAGTCCTTATAGATTATTTACAATTGATGACAATGGAAGGACATAATGAGAATAGGCAACAGGAGATCTCAGCGATTTCTAGAGGATTAAAGGCATTAGCTAAGGAAATGGAATGTCCTGTAATCGCATTATCTCAGCTATCTCGTGCACCAGAGTTAAGGGCAGACCATAGACCTATATTATCAGACTTAAGGGAATCAGGAGCAATAGAGCAGGATGCTGACGTTGTAATGTTCTTATATAGGGATGAATATTATAACGAAGAATCCGATAAGAAGAATATAGGTGAAGTTATTATAGCAAAACATAGAAATGGTCCAACTGGTACAGTAGAATTAGTCTGGAAAAAAGAATTTACTAAATTTCTTAATAAAGAAAATTTTATTCAATAGATTACTTCGGGGTATATCCCGAAGTAAATTCTTATATATAAAGGAGTATAGGGAGATTAGATGAAAGTCCAGGGGAATAGAACTATAATTAGACCTTTAGAACTAAGAGATGTTTTTGAAATGAGAAATTGGGGATACCATAAAAATCCTTTATTAGAAGATTATAATTTTCCTCTAATGGATGATGAGGAAATAAAGAAGTGGTATAAATTTAAAACCAATTCTTTTTTTAACAAGTACTATGGAGTACTGGATAAAAACAAAAGATTGATAGGTTACTTAGGAATTAAAGATATAAAGTTCATTAGAAGAGAGTCTACATTAGGTATAGTATTTGATCCTAATTTTGTTAGTAAAGGATATGGAACAGAAACTTTACGTGAATACCTAAACTACTATTTTAATGTGATGAAGATGAGAAGGATGTATTTAGAAGTAGCTGAATTTAATCATAGGGCTTTTAAGCTTTATGAAAATATAGGATTTAAGCCTGTTGGATATTATTTAGATGAATTTCATAATCAAATAATGGATTTAAATAACAGCTATTATTTAGAAAACAAATCTTGTTTTGTAATATATAATAGAAGAATATATAATTATATTTACAAAATGAAATTAGATAAAAATGATTTTAAAATATAATAAAAGAGATATTTCAGCTGGAGTTGATTATATGAGTTTCTTTTTAGAGACTACAGATATGGATTTAGGAGATACCCCTATAGAGAATATATTTATAAATGACTATATGCCAATGGCAAATGGTACATATGTAAAGGTATATCTATTAGGGTTTAAATATGCTTATGACAAGGATTATAAAATAGAAGTAAATAACGAAACAATATCTAAACATTTAAATATCCCACTTGAAGATGTTCTTCGGGCTTGGGATTTTTGGCAAAGCAAGGGTATTATTGAGAAAATACCTGTAGACGGAAATAAGAGCATCAATTATAAAGTTAAGTTTTTAAGTTTAAAACAATTATATATAAAAAACAATATTAAATTATTCACAACTGAAAATGAGACTGTTAAACCAACAAAACATAATACAGAAGATTTAATTAAAGCGAATAAAATACCAGAAGTAAACAATATGTTCAATAATATAGACCATATAATCAGAAGACAAACTGTTCCATTGGAAAAACAAAAAATACTTAGTTGGATCACAGATTATAATATGAACCCTGATGTTATAGAAAAGGCATTTTCCTATGGTGTAGAAAGAAAAGGTATAAAGAAATTAGCATATATTGAGGGAATAATTAGGAACTGGTATGATGATGGTCTCACAAATATGGAAGCTATTATGGAATCATTCAAAAATAAGGATGAGAAATATTATATATATCAAAAGATTATGAAGGCTCTTGGTTTGGAAAGAAGACCAATTAGAGATGATGAAAAAGACCTAATAGATAAATGGTTTGAAGAATATAAGTTTGATATAGATGTGGTGCTAAAGGCTTGTGAGGCAGACAAAAACCCAACACCAAGTATAAAATATGTAAATGGTATACTAAAGAGTTGGTATAAGAAAGATATAAAGACCGTTGAAGACGTAGATATATTGGACAAACCTGAGGTTAAGGTAGATAGAGGTAGAAATACTCAAGTAAGAAGACCAAAGGCTACAGCCACAAGATTTCATAACTTTGAACAAAGAACAAACAAATATTCATCTGAGGACTTAGAAAAGATGGCTCAGAGGAAAAGGGAAGCCTATAGTCAAAGGACAAAAGGAGAATTGTAATTATGTATAGAGATATGGTTAAACAAATTACACTCAAATATGAAAACAAAAGAGATCGAAATGAAAGGGATAGAAAGAGAAGAGTTGAAGAAGTTTATAAAAAAATCCCAGCTATAAAAAGGATAGATGATGATATTCGAAGTACAGGACTTAGTATGGCTAAAGCCATGATAACCAATCCAGATAACTATGAAGAAACAATTGTTAAAGCAAGGGAAATAATCGAAAAGTTAAAAATGGAAAAGGCCTATCTTCTAACTGAATGTAATATTGAGTTAGATTATATGGAATTAAGATATGAGTGTAATAAGTGTAAAGATACAGGTTATGTAGATGATATGAGAAGATGTAGTTGCTTGAAGCAAGAGATGGTCAATCAAGCTTACAAAATGTCTAATCTTGAACATGTATTGGAAAAAGAAAATTTCAAGAACTTTAATATCAATATATTTATAGATGAACCCTTTGAAGGGGAGACGATGACGCCTAGAGAGAATATGTTAGATATACTTGGTATTAGTGAAGGTTTTGTAAATAATTTTGATGAAAATAATGGAGATAATTTATTATTTTATGGAACAACAGGCCTAGGTAAAACATATTTATGCAATTGTATAGCTAAGGCTTTACTAGATAAAAATAAAATAGTAGTATACCAAACTGCGTTTACCATTTTAGATATTTTAGAGAATAGAAGATTTGGTAAAGGTGATAAGGAATTAAGTAATTATCAATATGAACTTTTATTTGATGCGGATTTATTGATAATTGATGATTTAGGCACAGAAGTATCTAATACATTTACTAATGCTGAAATATTTAATATAGTTAATACAAGATTATTAAAATCTAAAAAGACGATCATATCTACAAATCTTACGCCCAAGGAAATATCGGACATATATACTGATAGGGTCTTTTCAAGGATATTTGACAAATTTAATCCATTAAAATTTTATGGCAATGATCTAAGATGGGAATAACGGAGGCGCATCATGGTAAATAGAAAACAAACTAGTGGTATTAAGAATTACTTTGTAAAAATACTTAATGGAATGGCATTAGGTCTATTTTCTTCATTATTAATAGGTTTAATAATCAAGCAAGTAGGTACTTTAATTCATAATGATTTATTAATTAATTTTGGTAACATTGCACAAAAGCTAATGGGTCCAGCAATCGGGGCTGGAGTAGCATATAGTGTAAATGCATCACCATTGGGTATTTTCTCATCAGTTGTAGTTGGAGCAATCGGGGCAGGTAGCATTGTCTTTGATGGAGCAACTGCTATTATAAACACTGGGGAGCCTGTTGGAGCTTTTGTAGCAGCATTAGCTGCAGCAGAGTTTTCGAAGATTATACAAGGCAAAACAAAAGTAGATATAGTTTTGGTGCCAATATCTACAATTATTGTAGGTGGATTAGTTGGTAATTATGTATCTCCATATATATCTTCCTTTATGAACTATATTGGAAGTTTTATAAATATGGCCACTGAATTACATCCTTTACCTATGGGCATCATTGTATCTGTTTCCATGGGAATTATTTTGACACTTCCTATAAGTTCTGCAGCACTAGCTATGTCACTAAAGCTATCGGGTATTGCTGCAGGAGCAAGTGTAGTAGGCTGTTGTGCAAATATGATTGGTTTTGCAGTAGCATCTTACAAAGAAAATGGTATAGGTGGATTTATTGCACAAGGAATAGGTACATCAATGCTTCAAATGCCAAATATAATTAAAAATCCAAGGATATGGTTACCTGCAATTATTTCATCCGCTATATTGGGACCTATATCAACTGTAATCTTAAAGATGGAGAGCAATTCCATAGGTGCTGGAATGGGTACTAGTGGTTTAGTAGGTCAATTTGCAACTATTGATGTAATGGGTGGTAGTCCTATGGTTTTAATAATGATATTATTTATGCATTTTATCCTACCAGGTGTTATATCATATAGTGTATCCCAATGGATGAGAAGAAAAGGATATATAAAACCAGGAGATATGAAACTTTAAAAAGGGGGTCATATTGTGGTAAAGAAATATATAATGGCTCTTGATCAGGGGACAACAAGTTCTAGGGCTATAATATTTAATCACGAGGGAGAAATAGTTAAGGTAGCACAAAATGAATTTACCCAGTATTATCCTAATACAGGTTGGGTAGAACATGATGCTATGGAAATATGGGGAACCCAATCAGGAGTGGCTAGAGAAGTTCTAGAAACCGCAGGTATTAGACCGGAAGAAATAGCAGCTATAGGTATAACAAATCAAAGAGAAACTACAGTTGTATGGGATAAGACAACAGGTAGACCGATTTATAATGCAATAGTTTGGCAATGTAGAAGAACTGCAAGTATTTGTGATGAGTTAAGAACAAGAGGGCTTGAAGACTATGTAAGAGAGAATACAGGTCTTGTAATAGATGCATATTTCTCAGGAACAAAGATTAAATGGATTTTAGATAATGTTGAAGGCGCTAGAGAAAAGGCTGAGAAAGGTGAATTATTATTTGGTACTGTTGATACTTGGTTAATCTGGAACTTAACAAGAGGTAAAGTTCATGTTACTGATTATTCCAATGCTTCAAGAACTATGATTTATAATATCAAGGAATTAAAATGGGATGAAAAATTGCTGGCCGAATTAGATATTCCTCTTTCTATGCTACCAGAAGTTAAACAGTCTAGTGAAATATATGGGGTAACTGACCCTAGGACATTCGGAGGAGCACAGATACCAATATCTGGTATAGCTGGAGATCAGCAAGCAGCTCTGTTTGGTCAAGCATGCTTTGAGCCAGGAATGGCTAAAAACACCTATGGTACAGGATGCTTTATGTTGATGAATACAGGGTCAGAAATGATACCATCAAAAAATGGACTTATTACAACAATTGCATGGGGAATAGATGGAAAAGTTGAGTATGCTTTAGAAGGCAGTATATTCGTTGCGGGTGCAATTATTCAATGGTTAAGAGATGAAATGAAAATGATAAATGATGCAGCAGATAGTGAATATTTTGCAACAAAAGTAGAAGATAGTAATGGAGTATATATAGTTCCTGCATTTGTAGGCTTAGGAGCACCATATTGGGATGCATATGCTCGTGGTACTATAGTAGGACTTACAAGAGGAGCAAATAAAAATCATATAATTAGGGCATCCTTAGAATCAATAGCGTATCAAACCAGGGATATTTTAGAAGCTATGCAAGATGACTCTGGAATAAAACTTCAAACATTAAAAGTAGATGGTGGAGCAGTAGTAAATAATTTTTTGATGCAATTTCAATCAGATTTATTAGGAGTAGAGGTACATAGACCAAATATTATAGAAACAACTGCATTAGGAGCGGCATATTTGGCTGGATTAGCAGTTGGATTTTGGTCAAACAAAGATGAGATAAATCAAAAGTGGAGTGTAAATAGGGTGTTTGAGCCCTATATGGATGAGGTTAAGAAGGAATCACTATATAAAGGTTGGAAAAAAGCAGTATCAAGATCCCTTAAATGGGAAGAATTAGACTAAAGATTCTTGACTTAATTTTATCTTATGGTATAATTAGTGCTAATTAAATATTTAGCAAAGAAGGGAAATAGTAGATAAGAAAGCTTTAAAGAGAGCCAATGGTGGTGAAAATTGGTAAGTGGAATTATTGAATCCATCCCGGAGCTGATAGTATTTTGAGTGAGCCATTTATGGCTAACTAGGGTGGCAACGCGGGTTAACTCTCGTCCCTTATTATAGGGATGAGAGTTTTTGTATGCCCTAACACAGTGAACGATAGTGAACTGATGTAGGTCAACCGCAATGAGCTCCGAATTTACACGAATGAAATGAGTGAATAAATTCGTGATGCGAAACTGCGTAATTGGTGAATATAGAAAATAAAGGTTATAATAGGAGGTATATTATGTTAGATATTAAAAGAATTAGACAAAATCCAGAAGAAGTAAAAGAGTTTTTGGCAAAAAGACATGGAAATTTTCCAATTGATGAAATACTTGCTCTAGATGAAAACAGAAGAAAAGTATTAATACAAGTAGAAGAAATGAAAGCAAGACAAAATGCTGTATCTAAAGAAGTTCCTAGGCTTAAAAAAGAAGGTAAAGATGCAACTGAAGTACTAAATGAAATGAAAGAACTTTCTAATCAAGTTAGAGAATTAGATGTAGAAGTAAAAGAAATGGATGAAGAAATTAAAAATCTTTTACTACAAATTCCAAATACACCAAATAAGGAAGTTGTAGAAGGTAAAAGTGATGCAGATAATGTTGAAATCAGAAAACATGGTGAGCCTAGAGAATTTGGTTTCGAACCAAAACCACACTGGGATTTAGGAACAGATTTAGGTATATTAGATTTTGAAAGAGCTTCAAAGATTACTGGAGCTAGATTTACCCTATTTAAGGGATTAGGTGCAAAATTAGAAAGAGCAATAATCAGTTTTATGCTTGATCTACACACTAATGAACATGGATACACAGAGATGTTGGCACCATTCATGGCTAATAGAGATAGTATGACAGGTACTGGTCAACTTCCAAAATTCGAAGAAGATATGTTTCATTTACCAGGAAAGGACTACTTCTTAATTCCAACTGCAGAAGTACCACTAACTAATATTCATAGAGATGAAATATTAGAGGAAAAAGACTTACCAGTTTTATATACTGGATACACTCCTTGCTTTAGACAAGAAGCAGGTTCAGCAGGAAGGGATACTAGAGGGCTTATCAGAAATCACCAATTTGATAAAGTAGAACTAGTTAAGTTGGCTAAGCCAGAAGAATCATATAAGGAGTTGGAATCTTTAACATTAAGCGCAGAAGAAGTCCTAAAGAGATTAGGTATACCTTATAGAGTTGTTATGTTAAGTACAGGTGATTTAGGATTCTCATCAGCTAAAACATATGATATAGAAGTATGGATGCCTAGTTATAATAGATATGTAGAAATTTCAAGCTGTAGTAACTTTGAAGATTTCCAAGCTAGACGTGCAAATCTTAGATATAGAAGAGAAGACAATAACAAATTAGAGTATGTTCACACATTAAATGGTTCAGGATTAGCAGTAGGTAGAACATTTGCTGCAATTCTTGAAAATTTCCAAGAGGAAGATGGATCTGTAACAATACCAGAGGTATTGAGACCTTATCTTGGGAATGTCGAAAAAATCAGATAATTGACGAAATAAAAGGGTAACAGTTCATTCTGTTACCCTTTTATTGTTTTTGGAATCACAAATATTTTAGTTTTTGCTGGCATATATAATAATAGTGGTGTATAATTAAGTTGTTAAAACTTTTGAATATTTGATTAAATGATTTAAATTATAATCAAAAATTCAAAATAAAAAACAAAGGGGGATTATGATGTCTAGAAAAACGGTATCAATTTTGTTAGTATTAGTTCTCATTTTGTCAGTAACAGTTGGATGTGGTGATAACACTACTTCTGGCGGAGGAGAGCAATACATCTCCATTGCAACTGGAGGTACATCAGGTACTTATTACCCATTAGGTGGAGCAATTGCTAAGATATTCAACGATAATATCGACAATGTTACAGCAAATGCTCAATCAACTGGAGCATCAGTAGAGAATATAGGATTAGTATCAAAAGGGGAAACAGAAGTAGCGTTTATTCAAAGTGATATTACTTTCTATGCTTCTGAAGGTATTGAAAACTTCGCTGATACAGGCAAAGTTGAGAATATTCGTGGTATGGCAATGTTGTATCCAGAAGTGGTACAAATAGTAGCAAATGCTAGTGCCAACATTAACTCAGTACAAGATTTAAAAGGCAAGAAAGTAGCAGTTGGAGCACCTGGTTCTGGTACAGAAGCAAATGCTAGACAAATACTTGGAGCTCATGGTATTACTTATGATGATTTATCCAAAGCTGACTACTTATCCTTTGGAGAAGCAGCGGATCAATTAAAAGATGGTCATATAGATGCAGCATTCGTAACAGCAGGTCTACCTACTTCAGCTCTTGTAGAAGTATCTACATCAAATGATATAGTAGTTGTACCTATTGAGAAAGCAAAGATAGCTGAATTAGCTGCTGAATACCCATTCTATACAGAAGTTACTATTCCTGGTGGTACTTATAGAAATAACGATTCGGATGTACTAGCAACTGCTGTAATGGCAATGCTTGTAGTACCAGAAGATTTAGATGATGACTTAATGTATGAAATGACAAAATCCCTATTTGAACAAAGACAAGTAATAATAGACACTCATGATAGAGGAAATGATATAAAACTAGAAACAGCTATAGTTGGTATGCCAATAGAATTGCATCCAGGTGCAGCAAGATATTATGAAGAAGCAGGTATTAAATAATTCTAATGATATAGATAAAGGTATTGAAGTAAAATTCAATACCTTATCTATAAAAAAAATATCAATATTTTTACTTTTATTGGTTATTTTTTTAACATTCATACCAGTTAAAGTTTTGTTAGCTACTAATTACAAAACTAATTATTATATAAAATCCTGGAGAATAAAAGATAATGATACATTCTTAATTGAGCATACACATTCTGTTCAATTAACAACAGTCAGCGAGAAGTATTTAGTAAGTGGACAAGATATTATACTTATAGAATCTATTTTTCATTCCTTTGGAGCAGGCTTACCTGCCACTACTCCATATAAATTTGAATTAGTAAATGGTGGTTTTAGAATTTATGATATAAATGAGAAAATGGAAAACCTTGTTTATCGAGCAGGTGCAGTAAAGGCAAATCATAGATTAATTTATAATGATAAACAATATGATTTTCTAAATTTTACTGAGCCAAGAACAGGGGTTAAATTTATCGTTGACAGAATGCCTTATATATTGTTCAAAATAAGGGAGGGTATAAATTGAGTAAAGAACAAAGAATTACTGAATCAGAAGTGGCAATGGATGTAGATCAGTTGATGGAAGAGTATGATTTGGATACCTCGAAGCTAAGAAAGGTATCAGGAAATATTGGTAAGTTCATATCTTTAATAGCAATACTGTTTTCAACATTTCAATTTCTTACAGCCGGATTCGGAACTCTTTTATCAGCTAAACAAAGATCACTACATGTTATATTTGCATTTGTGTTAGGATTTTTATTATATCCAGCTGGTAAAAAATCAGATAAAACAAAACCATCTATATTAGATTATATTTTTTCTGTATTAACAGTTATAGTATTTGGATATCTATTTGTTTTCGTAGAACAAATAGCAAATAAAGGTGGTAATGCAAATACTCTAGACATGATATTAGGAATATCTGCTATACTTATAACTCTTGAAGTAACTCGTAGAGTAGTAGGACCTGAATTACCTATAGTCGCATTGATTTTCTTGGCTTATGCAAAGCTTGGACCATATATGCCAGGTTTACTCGGTCATAGAGGATATACTTTTGAGAGGATAGTATCACATATGTACTTAACTCTAGAGGGTATCATGGGTATACCTTTAGGTGTTTCGGCAACATTTGTGTTTATGTTTATATTATTTGGATCATTTTTAGATAAAACAGGTGTAGGTAAATTCTTTATAGATTTGGCCTATGCAATGACTGGACATACAAAAAGTGGACCTGCAATGACTGCAGTAGTAGCATCAGGACTTATGGGTTCAGTATCTGGTAGTTCAGTAGCAAACACTGTTACAACTGGAGCGTTTACCATACCTCTAATGAAAAAAACAGGTTATGAGCCACACTTTGCAGGGGCAGTAGAGGCGACAGCTTCAACTGGTGGACAAATAATGCCTCCTGTAATGGGTGCAGCAGCATTTATTATGGCTGAATTTACGGGAATATCATATATAAACATTGTAATATGTGCAGCTATACCAGCTATACTATATTATTTTGCAGTTGGTGTAATGGTTCATCTAGAGGCATCAAAACTTGGATTAAAGGGTTTACCTAGAGAGCAATTACCTAAGGTAAGTAAGATATTGATGGGAGAGGGATATTTATTACTACCACTAATAGCTATAATAGTTTTATTGGTAATGCAATATACTCCAACTAGAGCAGCTTTCGTGGCAATTATTATAAGTATGGCTATTGCCTTGGCAGCTTCCCTAATGAAGAAAAATAATTCATTTGGATTAAAAGAAATATTAGGTGCATTTGAATCTGGTGGAAAAGGCGCAGTCGGAGTAGCGTGTGCTTGTGCATGTGCAGGGATGGTAGTAGGTGTAGTTACTCTAACAGGTTTAGGACTTAGGATCGCAGAATTGATAGTTACATTAGCAGCAGGTAAATTATTGCCTACTTTGTTCTTGACTATGATTGCATCAATAATACTTGGTATGGGACTTCCTACTACAGCTAAATATATAGTACTTGCAACCATGGCAGTTCCAGCTTTAATAAAGTTAGGAGTAAACCTAATGGCTGCTCACTTATTTATATTATACTTTGGTGTAGTAGCAGATATAACTCCTCCTGTTGCATTAGCTGCATACGCAGGGGCAGGTATAGCAGGGGCCAACTCTATGAAGACTGGATTCCAAGCTGTAAAATTAGCATCAGCTGCATTTATAGTACCATATATATTTGCTATAAATCCATCATTGATACTTGTTGATGATATAGTAGGAACTACTATTACATTTTTACCAATCTATAGTGCTTTACCAATGATAGTTACAGCACTTATCGGTATAATGTGTTTGGCTGGAGCTATAGAGGGATACTTAGTCACATATACTAAGTGGTATGAAAGAATAGTATTAGGAGCAGCAGCAATTCTTTTACTTGATCCGGGTCTATTGACAGATGCTTTTGGATTAGTAGCATTAGTTGTAACTTTTGTATTACAGAAGAATAGGGCTAAAAAAGAACTGCCTGCATAATAAATTAGATTAAGAAAATACAAACGCTTATAAATTTTTAATGTTTATAAGCGTTTTATTTTTTTGAATAAGTAAATTAATCTATATAAAGGAGTTTTTATCAGGATACAGAATATACTATATTATGATGAAAACTTATGGGGTGATATATTGAAAAGAAAGGTTAGATTGTTTTTAATACTTATCATGATTACAGTGTTTATTACTGCCTGTGAAGATGAAAATGGAGTAGCTAGTGATACACTTATACATAAAGATATAAATGGAATAGATATAGAAAACCTTAATCAATATGATATAGAAGTAGAGCTACATTATAATAATAAAAGATATTCAGCAAAACAATGGGTTACATATGTTAATAATTCTAATAAAACCCTAGGAGAATTATATTTTCACATCTATCCAAATGCATTTAAATCATTGGATACTTTACCAATATTGTTTAAAGATAAAATAGAGGACCCTCTATCCTATGATAATGGGTATATTGAGTTTAAAAATATATCTAAAGACAATAAAAAATTAGATTATAGGGTAATGGGAGAGGACGACACAACTTTAAGTGTTAAATTAAATGAGCCACTGTTAAAGGGGCAGAAGACAATAATATATATGGAATATGATGTAAAACTACCTAATCCAATGGATAGATTTGGATATGGAGATAGAACTATTAATTTAGGCAACTGGTACCCAATTGCATGTGTATATGATGAGGATGGATGGAATTTAGATCCTTACTATAATATTGGTGATCCATTTTACTCAGATATAGCTAATTATAATGTAAGTTTAGTATCAGATATGGATGTTGTCATAGCAAGTAGTGGAAACATCTTAGCAGAGACAATAGTAAATGGTAAAAAAACATATGAAATTAAGGGTAATCTAATTAGAGATTTTTCTATTGTGGCCAGTAGGGAATTTAAAATAGCTGAAGATGAAGTAGATGGCACTACAATAAAATTATATTATCTAGATGAGAAAACAGATATGATTGACAAGTCTTTAAGATTTTCTAGACAGTCATTAAAGGTATTTAATAAAGTATTTGGAAAGTATCCATATAGGATATATTCTGTAGTTTTGACTGAGTTTCCATCAGGCATGGAATATCCTAGTATAGTATTTATATCAGAGGATTATTTTAGACATTCAGTAGTTGACTTACTAGAGACTGTTATAGTTCATGAAACAGCACATCAATGGTGGTATGGATTAGTAGGTAATAATCAGATAGATGAACCATGGCTTGATGAAGCACTGGCAACTTATTCAGAGACTATATATTATAAAGAAATCTATGGAGATGAGAAGGGTCAAGAGTACTTTGATTATAATATTGCATTAGGATATGAATATGGAAAGAACTATTTAGCTGGCAAGAATATAGTTTATCAAGCTTTAGATGATTTTTATGGTTGGGATGATTATGGAATCTTAGTTTATGCAAAGGGAGCTTTGTTCATAAATGAAATAAAGGAATTGTATGGTGAAGATACACTTTATAAAATATTGAATACCTATTTTAGCGAATATAAGTTTTATAATGCAAAGACTGAAGACTTTATAGATATATGTGAAAGGATAACTAAGTCAGACTTTACTGATTTAATCAATAAATGGCTTTATTAGAACAAAAAAAGATAAAAGGGAGAAACACTCCCTTTATCTTCTACCGAAAAAGCCTCCAAAATCTCCACCACAGAATATTAATGCTAAAAGTAGGAAGAAAAATAGTAAACTATCTCCGCCTCCACAAGAATCTCTTCTAATATCATTCATGTATTATCCCTCCATATTTTATAGTTATAATGCTTAATATATTATATAAATTTACTTAAAATCTGTGACTGTAAAATTATTTGTAAATTTGAAAAGAAAGGTTAAATGATTCAAAAATATTGGGAGATGAGAGATTTATTATGGGGTTATTTAATAGCGTGGTGAGGAATAATTTGTTTAGTGAAAATTTTGTATTTTTTTATCATAAGTTTAAGTATATTTCCTATTAAAATAATTCAATATTTGACATGGATCTACTCGTGTTTTTAATAATATTAATATATACATTATTACTTTAAAGGGGTGATTATATGGATATAGGTTTGATTGGATTCGGAGGAGTTGGAAAAGCTCTCATAAAATCTCTTATAGAAAAAAGGAATAGATTTAAAGAAGAAGGAATTGAATTAAATGTTAAGTATATATTATCAAGCCAATCTAGAATATTTGACGATAAAGGAATTAATATTGATAATTTATATAACTTTATGAAGTATAATAATGATATTTCAAAATACCCTAATGGTGGAGCAAAAGTAAATGATTTTCACGATATAATTAATTCCAAGAAATTAGATTTGATAATAGAGATGACACCGTCAAATCTTATAAATGGAGAACCAGGATATACCTATATAAAAACAGCTTTAGAAAATAAAATAAATGTTATTACATCAAACAAAGGGCCGATAGCATTACATTATAATGAATTGTATAAAATTGCATCAAGAAATAATGTACAATTAGCAATTGGATGTACAACAGGTGGAGCATTACCTACAATAAATGGCGGTATCATAGATTTAGCAGGATCTGATATATTTTCCATAGAAGGTGTGTTAAATGGAACTTCTAATTTTATTTTAGAGGAGATGGAAAACAATCAATGCGATTTTGATACAGCATTGAAAGAAGCTCTAAGACTGGGTATAGCAGAGCCAACTAATCCATCACAAGATGTTGAAGGTAAAGATGCAGCTGCAAAATTACTAATACTTACAAATGTACTTTTAAAACAGTACAAAAAGTTTGAAGATATTGATATTGAAGGTATAACTAAAATAAAACTTGAAGATATAGAAAATCTTAAGAAAAATAAAAAAAGGTACAAACTTATTGCGACTACCACAATAGAAAAAGATAAACTGAAAATGACTGTAAAACCAGAAATTGTAGATATAGATAATATTTTTTATCATGTAAATGGTAAAAACAAAGCAGTAAAATATAAATCCGATACTCTTGGTGAATTGTTTCTTATGGGAGGAGCGTCTGGAGTTGAACCAGCTGCAGCTTCTATTCTGAGAGATTTAGTAAATTTATCTAGAGGCTATAAATATATTCGATAGTGGTTTATTATTTATAGGAAGGAGTAGAGGTACAAACATGAAAAAAAGCATATCTATAATTACATATTCTAAGAAACATATGGAAAGCGTTATCCAACAATTAGAGAATCTATTAGGAAATGAATTTGAATTAAGGGGGTATTCTATTCAAGAAGGAATAAAGGAAGTCGTTAGTGATACGCTTGTTTTAATCGGTCATGAATATCTTAAAGATGAGGCAACAAATTATATATCGAATGACAGTGATATCTTAGTAGCAAGGCGTTCACTAAATCATTCAGAACTAGAAAATATACTTCAAATACCTAAAGGCGAAAAAGTTCTTTTTGTCGATGTTAATAAATATCTTGCAGAAAACTCCGTATCTTTGCTAGAAGATTTAGGAATAAATCATATCGAAATGTATCCATATTTCCCAAATATAGATTATTCACCACATGCTGATTATGCAATAACGACTGGTGAAACTCATTTAGTTCCTGACAATGTTACTAATATTATCGACATAGGATATAGTAAAATAGATCTAACCACCATAACTGAGATAATGTTGAAATTTGACATAATGGATATAAGAGCAAAAAAGCTATCATCGAAATATATACAGGATTTTGTGTACTCTAGTAAAAAGGTTGTAAGAACACTAAAAGAGAATAATAACATAATGAAGCAACTAAACACAATATTAGATGTGATAAATGACGGAATTATAGGATTAGATAGAAATTGCAACATAATGTTTAGTAATGAAAATGCAAAAAAGCTATTTAATTCAAATGATGATAGTAATATAAATCTGAACATTATTTCTGATTTAGATATAAAGAGTGTATGTGGAAATAATTTTGATAAATATAGAAAGATACATGAAATAAAGGGCAAAAAGATTTTATTGACAATGATGCCAATAAAACAAAGTGACTCAGATAATGGAATAGTTATTACGTTTAAAGATCTATCTGAGATTGTTGAAATGGAGAATATAGTACGATCTAACTTATTAAAAAAAGGTCATATTGCTAAATATAAATTTAAAGATATTATAGGCAAAAGTGAAATCATTAAAGAAACAATAAATATTTCACAAAAACTAGCTAAAAGTGATTCAACACTATTATTAACTGGCGAAAGTGGAACTGGAAAAGAACTATTTGCACAAGCAATTCATAATGAATCAAGAAAACATAATGGACCATTTGTAGCTGTAAATTTTGCCGCATTACCTGAGGATCTTTTAGAGAGTGAGCTGTTTGGTTATGAAGAAGGTTCTTTTACAGGGGCTAAAAAAGGTGGACATACTGGTCTTTTTGAACAGGCTCATAATGGAACAATTTTTCTAGATGAAATTGGAGATGCATCTTTAAAAATTCAAGCTAGATTATTAAGAGTACTTCAAGAAAGGGAAGTATTGAAAATCGGTGCTACGAAAATTATTCCTATAGATATACGAATCATTGCTGCAACAAATAAAAAACTAGATGAGTTAGTTGAAAGAGGGGAATTTAGAGAAGATTTATATTATAGATTGAAAGTATTGCCTATCGATATTCCACCTCTTAGAGCACGTAAAGAAGATATACCTTATCTTATAGAGGAAATTATGAGAAAGTTTCCCAAGGGTAAAGGTATGAAATTAAGTAAGGAATTAGAAAATGCTTTGATGAGTTATAATTGGCCTGGTAATATAAGAGAACTAGAAAATGTTTTAGAATATATGTATAACATTGCTGAAAATAATTTTATCGAATTAAAAAATTTGCCAAGCTATATAGATAATATTTCTAAAGAAAAGGAGGAATACTGTTCAGAAATCGAGAATAACAAAGATAAGATTGAATTGGAAATTCCACTAGAGGATGCTTGTGTAATACTAGATGTGTTAAAAAAAGAAAAAATGGAAGGTAATATATATACAAGTAGGAAAAGACTTGCAAAATTATTGCGAGAAACTCATTTAACTGAACAAATGATAAGAAGAAGATTAGATATATTATCTGATTTGAATTTGGTGGTTAAGGAGAGAGGCCCAAAAGGTACTAGAATTAGTTCTCAAGGTGAAATATTTATAGATACTATAAATATTGTCTAATCCATAAAAATTATTTACTTCAAAGTAAAAGGGTTTATTAGGGTGTTATGGGTTCTTTCATTAGACCCTATTAGATTTCTTCTTTATTTAAACTAATCAAATATTCAGACATAATAAGGAAAAAAACTTGGCACAAAATTTGCTTATATAATTAATGAGTAGCTGGCCAGCTAAAAAATCGTTAATTAACTTATTATGGAGGGGGACAATTATGAGTATGAGTTTGAGTGAAGAGAAAAAGACTTCAAGAGAAATTTCTCTTGAGCGTGCAGATGTACTGAAAAGTAGAATAGATCCATATTTAGATGCTAAGGTAGAAATTCCTCTTGGATTAGATTTTCAAGATGAGATCAATAAAAGGCAACAGAAATTAAAAGAATATTTTAATGCTACTGATCAAGATTGGGATGATTGGCATTGGCAAATTGCAAATAGAATACATGATACAGAGACATTAGGTAAGTTTATCTCTTTGACAGATAAACAAAAATCTGACATTGATAAAGTTGGAGAAAAATTCCGTTGGTCAATATCTCCATATTTTCTTTCCGTTATAGACCCAGAAGGGGATCATTATAAAAATGCAATTTACTTACAATCAATTCCAACAGGTTTAGAACTTGTAGAAGGAATTGGAGAAGCTGATCCTATGGGAGAAGAATTTACAAATCCAGCTCCATGTATTACCAGAAGATATCCAGACAGATTGATAATTAATACTACGAATGTATGCGGAATGTACTGCCGTCACTGTCAAAGGAGAAGAAATATAGGGGAAGTTGATGCAGGTCAACCTATAGAAAATTTACAAGCAGCGGTTGATTATATTGCAGCAACTCCAGAAATTAGAGACGTATTAATAACTGGAGGAGATCCTTTCACATTATCTGATGAAAGATTAGATTGGCTATTAACTCAATTAGATAATATACCTCATCTTGAATTCAAACGTATAGGTACAAGAATGCCGGTAACATTGCCACAAAGAGTAACACAAGAACTTTGCGACATGTTAAAGAAACACCATCCTTTATTTATCAACTTACAATTTAACAATCCATTAGAAATAACAGAAGAATCGAAGAAAGCTTGTGAAATGTTAGCAAACGCAGGTATACCTCTTGGAAATCAAGCAGTACTATTGAGAGGAGTTAATGATGATAAATTTGTGATGAAGCGATTAAATCAAGGTTTATTGTCATGCAGAGTTAGACCTTATTATATATTCCATGCTAAAGGCGTAGTAGGCACACTACATTTTAGAACAAGTGTAGATGTTGGAATAGAAATAATGGAACATTTAAGAGGATATACGTCAGGTTTAGCAAATCCTACATTTATCATCAATGCTCCAGGAGGAAAAGGAAAGACTCCAATGCTACCAGAATATGTTATATCTCACGGTAGAGATACAATAACAATAAGAACATGGGAAGGAACGATAATAGAATATCCTAACAAAGATGCTAATGTAGAGTATGAATAGCATTAAATTATAAGTACATTACAATCTTTCTGGACATCCCCCTCATATAGCAAGGAATTTATAAGTATATGAACCGTTGTACATTTAACATGAGGGGGATTTAATCCTGAAACTTCATAATATTCCGCACAATTTTTTGGAAATATGACATACTTTATGTTCGATAATTACTTTTTACGAAAAAAAGTAATGGATTTTCAATATTGATTAGTAATAAGAAATCAAATATTTTAATTGGAGGGAAGAAAATGAAGAAATTTATTGCACTAATCCTTGTAGGGATTTTAGTTCTTTCTCTTGTTGCTTGCGGCGAGACAAATACTCCTGCTGATGGTTCTAACACTCCTCAGGATCTTGTTATGGGTACTGGTTCTAGTGGAGGTACTTATTTTGCACTGGGTGGGGCCATGTCTAATGCTATGAACAGCATACTAGCTGATAAGCAAATTACAGTGACAGCTCAAGCTTCTGGTGCTTCCGTTGAGAACATTAACCTGATTAATGCAGGTGAAATGGATCTTGGTATCTCTATGAATAACGTGGCTGCAAATGCTTTTGACGGTGTCGGTGCGTTCAGTGCTCCTGTTACAAATGTCTCTTCCATAGGCGTTGTTTATAACGAGGTATATCAAATTGTTGCTAATGCCAAGACTGGTGCCAAGAATGTAGAAGACCTTAGGGGTATGACAATGGCTGTTGGACCTGCTGGTTCTGGTACAGTTGGATTGACTGAAAAAGTATTAGCTGCTGCTGGTATTGATATTGACAAGGATATCAAACGGCAAAGTGATAGTTTTGGGGATGCTTCTACTAAGATGCAGGATGGGCACATCGATGCTGCCGCTAATGTCCTTGCTGTTCCAGCATCATCTATCATTGAGATGAACACCGTTATGGATATAGTTTATGTAGATATTAGTGATGAAATCCTTGAAACTATTCAAGCTGAAGAGCCATATTTTGTCCGTAAGGTTATTCCTGCAGGCACTTATGACGGCCAGGATGAGGACATCAACACTATTACTTGTAAGGCTGCTTTGTATTGCCGCGCTGATCTTGATGAGGAAACTGTTTATCAAATTACCAAGGCTATGTATGAAAGTGGCGATGCAGTTGCAGCAGCTCACGCTACTGGTAAGGAAATTCAACTTGAGGGTGCACTTGAAGGTATAACAACTCCTATACATCCAGGTGCTGCCAGATATTTCAAAGAAATGGGCATTACTATTCCCTAATAACAGTTAGTCATAAAAACATCTATGGGTTTAACTTAAATAATTTGGGTCTAAGCGGGCCATTTTTATAGGATGGTTCGCTTTCTTCTACATTTAAGATTACGTGGTGGAAGTAACTCAATAACTAGATGAAGGAGGTAATGTATTAGATATGAGTGAAAATAAAAAAGAAAAATATACTCCCCATTGTGACGAAGAAAAAATTGTTACTGTTGATAAAGAGAAAATTGATGCCGACGAATTGATGGCAGAATATGATAAGGAATCTGCATACCGTCGTTTGACAGGATTCCCAGGTAAGTTAGTATTTTGGATAGCTGTGGCATGGTCTGTATTTCAACTTTATACTGGTTTGTTTGGCACATTCCCATCTACCCTACAGCGTGCGCCTCATCTAGCCGCTGCATTGACCTTAGTTTATTTGCTATATCCTGCTAAGGGAAAATCTTTGGAAGCTACATCCCATATTCCGTTACATGATTACATACTGGCATTTGCTAGTGCTACTGTCGGTGCTTATCATATTATTTTTTATGATGACTTGCTACTACGTGCAGGATCATTCACTAAGATTGACGTTATTATAAGTGTTATTGCTATTTTACTTCTGCTTGAAGCAGCTCGCCGCGTTGCTGGTATGGTAGTTGTTACTATAGCAGCTGTATTCCTTCTATATGCATTTTTAGGACATCATATCCCTAGATCATCTTTCCTGTTTCACGCTCCATTCACATTTAAACGTGTGGTTGCTACAGAATGGCTTGGTACGGAGGGTATTCTAGGGACCCCAATTTATGTATCATCTACCTTCATTTTTCTATTCTTAGTATTTGCAACCTTCCTGAAGAAGAGTGGCGTTGGTGATTGGATGACAAACCTTGCTACTGCAGCTGTTGGTGGATCAGTGGGTGGTCCAGCTAAAGCTGCTGTCGTTGCTAGTGCTGCACAGGGAACAGTTAGTGGATCTTCTGTTGCGAACGTTGTTTCAACAGGCTCTATAACAATTCCTCTGATGAAACAAACAGGTTATAATCCTGAATTTGCTGGAGCAGTTGAAGCAGCGGCATCAACAGGCGGACAAATTATGCCACCGATTATGGGTGCTGCTGCATTTATTATGACAGAATACGTGGGAGTACCATATGGTACAGTCGCTTTAGCTGCAGTTATCCCAGCATTACTGTACTTCTCTGGTATTTTTACAAACGTTCACTTTGAAGCACTAAAGAATGGCCTTGTTGGTCTTTCCAAGGAGCAGCGTCCCAATACAATCAAGTTACTTAAAGAAGGTTGGTATATGATTCTACCGGTTGTCCTTATTTTTGGTATGCTTATTGGTGGAAGTTCTGCCATGAAGGCCGCTATGTTTGGTATCTTAGGATGTTTGGTCATCTGGATCATTAATATTGTTCGAGAAGAAAAGAAATTTGATGTAATGGCCTTCGTGAAAATGTTCATTGAAGCCCTTGATGAGAGTGCCCGTAGTGCAATATCCGTTGCTGTTACTTGCGGTACTGCTGGTGTCATCGTTGGCGTTGTTACTATGACTGGTCTTGGTCTAAAGATGGCTGATGGTCTGGTTGAATTGGCTGGTGGGAGTTTACTCCTCACAATGGTCTTCACTATGCTAAGTTCGATTGTGCTTGGAATGGGTGTTCCAACCACTGCAAATTATATCATACAGGCCACAATCTCTGCTCCAGCCCTTGTAGCTTTGGGAGTTCCAGCGATTGCGGCCCACATGTTTGTTTTCTACTTTGGCATCGTTGCTGATATAACTCCTCCTGTTGCTCTGGCTGCTTTTGCTGGTTCTGGTATAGCTGGTGGAAATCCGATGAAGACAGGTTTTCAGGCAACTCGTCTCGGTATTGCTGCCTACATCGTACCATATATGTTTGTATTGAATCCTATCCTAGTACTTGTTAACGTGGATGGTGTTTCCACAGGTATATTCATCCTCTTAGTATTAAAAGCTGTTGTAACAGCTGTTATTGGAATGGTTGGTATAGCGACTGGATTCACAGGTTATTTTCGCACTAACTGTAAGTCGTGGGAACGTGTTTTCCAAATTGTTGGAGGTTTGCTACTTGTAGATCCAGGTACACTTGGTGATATTGTAGGTATCTGTATTTTAGCTTTGATTTACTTGTTACAGGGTAAGCGTACCAAGAAGATTGCAATTTCGTAATGTTCTTTATAAAATGAGAATGACACTAAAAGTATTTTTAGTGTCATTCTTATATAAGAAACTTGATTGTTGAGAATTCAAGGTAATATATCAATTTAGATACACTATAATTGAGGTGAATATATGAGAGAATTTATAGCTGTAATTATAGCATTTATTAGTATACCATTATTGACCAGAAGAAAAGTATCAATGGGTGCAGCTATTTTTATCTGTGCATTTATTTTGTCTATAACTAGTGGATTAGGAGTTAGTACTTTCTTTGAATCAATTGTACTGACATTGATAGATATTAATAGGGTGAAACAATATATTGTGATAGTTGAAATCGGTATATTAGGGTCATTACTAAAAAAATACAACTTTGTTAATGAAATTATAGATAGTCTATCAAAAATATTTAAAAATATAAGAATAATACTTATGCTTATACCTGCTCTTATTGGGTTGTTGGTTGTTCCAGGTGGAGCAATGATTTCAGTTCCCTTTATAGATAACATAGGAGAAGAATACAATATTTCAAAAACTAATAGAGGGATAATTAACATGGTCTATAGACATATTCCAATGCAGATTGTGCCATATGCAGATGGACTTCTTGTTACAGCATTACTAGTTCCACAAGTCTCCATTTATAGTGTTATAGGATTTAATTTGATATATGTGGCTATATATTCTTTGTTAGGGTATTTTTTATATATGAGAAAAGTAGAAAAAGTAATAATAGTGTCCGATGAACCCCTGAAGCAAAATATAATTAGACTATTAAAATATACTTCACCAATTTATATAGCTGTTATCTTAAATTTGTTTTTTGATATTCCGTTTTATATAGGTCTTTTGGCAAATTTAACAGCTGTATATTTATTGAATCCAACTAGAAGTTTCTTTAAGGATATAATAAATGGGATAAATTTAAAAGTATTATTGTCAATTATTGGTGTATATTTAATTCAAAACATTTTTTTAAGAATGGATTATTTAAATAGTTTTTTACTTCAAATATTTAGCAGTACTGATACAATAATGATCGGGATTATTGTGACTTCCATATTCTTTGGTGTTACCACAGGAATATCCTATGCAGCATTAGGTGTAATTCTGCCAATATTAACCAAGTTATCATTTTCTTATAGTCAGCTAGTGTTGTTTACACATTTTGCATTTGTATGGGGCTTTGTAGGATACTACTTCTCTCCATTACATTTATGTCAATTGTTAACCTGTGAGTATTTAAATATAAAAACTTCGGATCTATATAAAGAGTATAGACTGTTTATTGTGTATTTAATAATTGCAATGATTTTGGGATATTTTGTGTTGACGTTTTTAATTATGTAAGCAGGTTTTTCACCTAATTGACTTTTTATTATATATATTGTAAAATTAATAGGTAGTATGCACTCGTAGCTCAGTAGGATAGAGCGGCGCCCTCCTAAGGCGTAGGCCGGGGGTTCGATTCCTCTCGAGTGCACCATATTTTAATGTAGGATTAGTTCTTTAAATTAGAACTAGGTGATATAGATGGATGTATTATATATGAAAGAAGCCTTAGAAGAAGCTAAGAAAGCCTACAGCACCTATGAAGTACCAGTAGGTGCTGTTATTGTGTATCATGGAGAAATCATAGGTAGAGGATACAATCAAAAAGAAAGTTTAGATGATGCTTTAGCCCATGCTGAGTTAATAGCAATTAACCAGGCTAGTAAGAAACTTGGAAGATGGAGACTTTCGGATTGTACTATGTATGTAACTCTTGAACCCTGTGCTATGTGTGCAGGAGCTCTTATAAATTCAAGGATAGATCGATTAGTTATTGGTACAAGAGATAATAGAATGGGATGTGCTGGTACAGTTGTGGATATTACTAATCATGATAAATTCAATCATAAAATAGAAGTTGAGTTTGGTGTATTAGAAGAAGACTGTAGCAAAATTTTATCTCGATTTTTTAAAGAGCTTAGAACCAAGAAAAAGTAAGGAGAGATGTCCGAGCTGGCTTATGGTGGCGGTCTCGAAAACCGTTGCACAGTTCATGCTGTGCCGGGGGTTCAAATCCCCCTCTCTCCGCCAATAAATTACATAATAAATAAAAAACAAAGGAGGAAGTAATTTGACAAACATAATAGAAACACTAGTACACTACGTAGCTTATGCTATGGAAATTATAGGTATAATAATTATTATTATATCAGGTGTTAAGGCATTATATATATTTATTAAAGATGGATTTAAGTTTAATAATATGAATGTTTCATTAACAATAGCAGAAGGTTTAAGTATGAGTTTAGGTTTTTTACTTGCTGCTGAAATTGTATTAAGTATAATGATAAAGACAGTTCCGAATCTGATAGTACTAGTTGGTATAGCTGCATTAAGAGTAGGACTTACATTTGTATTGCATTGGGAAATAACTCAATATGAGAAAGTTCTAGATAAGGATCATCCAAAAGGTGCCTACTATGAACAGAAATTATCGCCCCAAAAAAACCAATAAGCTAAGCTTATTGGTTTTCTTTTAGTAGTCTATCTTTAGTTTCCCAAACTGAATGGGATAAATCCACGATATATTCATGAGGTTTTTCAAATCTCTTGACTTCATCCCATAATGTATCTAATTGCTCTTTGCAATAAGTTCTTATTTCATTGATATCTGGACTTTGGTAAACTTGTTTACCCTTATCAAATATTTTTACTAGAAGTTTCTTAGCATAGAAGTTTTCTATGGTTTTTCTTTTCCATGTAAATAAAGGATGGAAGATTTCATATGGTTTGCTGCTATCAATTTCCTCGTCATGGCCTGTAACCACATCAGCTATTGCTTTATTTGTATCTTTATCATAAAGTCTATAGACTTGTTTAAATCCTGGAGTAGTTATTTTTCCTACATTAGAACTTATTTTGATTTTAGGGATGATTTCCCCATTTTCCTCTACTGCAGTTAGTTTATATACTCCTCCGAATACAGGCTCATCTCTTGCAGTTATAAGCCTTTCACCTACACCAAAGCTATCAATACAAGCTCCTTGTGTTAGAATATCTTCTATAAGATATTCATCTAATCCACTAGAAGCCATAATAGTGCAATCGCTAAATCCTGCATCATCTAACATCTTTCTTGCTTCTTTTGATAGATATGCTAGGTCACCACTATCTATTCTAATTCCTTTTGGTCTAAAGCCTCTAGGTACTATCTCTTCATTAAATACTCGTATTGCATTTGGTATACCATCCCTTAAAGTATTATATGTATCTACTAATAAGTAACAATTATCGGGATATGTCCTTGCATATGCTCTAAAGGCGTCTAGCTCAGTAGGAAACATCTGAACCCAGCTATGTGCCATAGTACCTAATGCAGGAACACCATAGTCTCTGTCAGATAAGGTATTTGCAGTACCAGCGCATCCACCTATATATGCTGCTCTGGCACCTAATGTTGCTGAATCATAACTATGAGCCCTTCTGCTACCAAATTCTACAACTGTTCTTCCTTTAGCTGCCCTAACTATACGATTAGCTTTGGTAGCAACCAGTGATTGATGATTTATAGTTAATAGAATCATAGTTTCCACAAGCTGAGCTTGTATTAGAGGCCCTTTAACGATTACTATTGGTTCTTGAGGAAATATCGGAGTACCTTCAGGTATTGCCCATACATCACATTCGAATTTGAAGTTCTTTATGTAGTTTAAGAACCCTTCACTAAACATATTTCTACTTTTAAAGTATTCTATATCTTCATGAGTAAAACTCAAATTATTAAGGTATTCAATAATTTGTTCAACTCCAGCCATTATGGCAAAGCCACCATCTTCTGGTATAGATCTAAAGAACATGTCAAAATAAGCAATTTCGTTCTCTACTTTATTCTCTATAAAACCATTTGCCATGGTGAATTCATAAAAATCAGCTAACATTGATAGATTTCTCTTATCCATATTTTTTATTTTCTCCTTTTTCTTCAGTTAAATAAATTATAGACTTAAACTTGAGCAAATTCAACCTTTCATATAAAAATAGATAGGTGACTTCTTATACTAATCAGAAATCACCTATCATTTAAAACAAAACTTGTATGAACTACACCAACCTATACATTTCGGTTCTATCACTTGTTCTAAAACTTTATAACACTCCTTAAACTGATCTTTGATTTAAAATACTGCTACTAAGCCTTTGAATTCAATTTTGAATCCACTGGTCTTAATAATTTTAAATCTTACCCATTAAAATCTAATGGTACAACAAAACAAATCTTAATCTTATACAACATACTAATTAGTTGATACAAAAATCTACAGCTTTAATCTTTAACTTCAAATGCTTAATTTCCTAAAAGGTTAAACTTTAAACTGCTAAAACTAGGTTGGTAATAGTCAACAAGTTTTATTTGCAACCACTAAAATTAGTTATAAAACTAATACTAATTTTATCTATATGGTTGTATTCATATTATACCCATTTTTGTTTTTTTAAACATATAATTGAAAAAAATATTAATTTTCTTCTAATATTTTTTTACCCTTTTCTGTAACTGTAAACATCTTAATTGGAATAGTGCTACATCTTGAATATGCACAAGAACTACATTTACTTTCGCAAGTAGGGGATCCCATTTCCTCCATTAAATATCCCATTCGAATTAATTGATCTATCCCACTATCAATGATTTCTTCTGAGATATTTAAACTTTTACTAATATCTGTTTTTGAGAATAGTCTAGATGTATAAATCTCTTTTAGAATATTTTTAAGCATAATAACATCTCCTAAAGTCCAAGTAAAGTACCTACTTGATAAATAATAACTGATGCAAACCATCCTAAGATAAAAGGATATACAGCCATAAACAATGCCCATTTACTAGAGTTTGTTTCTTTTTTTACTGTAGCTATTACAGCTGCACATGGAGTATAGAATAATATCATAACCATAAATGAAATAGCAGTCAAAGGAGTAAATACATTTTGTAAAGCTCCTACAAGTTGAGCACCTTCACTTACCCCAGCATAAACCATTCCTAATGTTGCAACTATAGCTTCCTTAGCAGCAATACCTGCGAATAAACTAACAGTTGCTTGCCATGTACCAAATCCAGCTGGAATAAATATTGGAGATAAAAATGTACCTATTTGTCCTAATAAACTTTCTTGACTATAAGGTTCTACACCTAATGGGAATATAGATAATACCCATAATAATGATACAACTATAAAAATGATTGTACCAGCTCTATGAAGGAAATCCCATACTTTGTCCCACATATCTCTGATTACTACTTTAAATGAAGGTAGTCTATAAGGAGGTAGCTCCATAATAAAATGAGATGATTCTCCCTTAAATAAAGTTTTACTAAATAGCTTACCTAATACTAAAGCAGTAATTATTCCTAAAACGTATAATGAGAATAATACAATTCCTCCATTGTCTGGGAAAAATGCTGCTATAAATACTAAATAAACTGGAAGTCTAGCTCCACAAGACATAAATGGATTGATAAGTATAGCAATCATTTTATCTTTTCTATTTTCTAATGTTCTAGTGGCCATAACACCAGGAACATTGCATCCAAAGCCAACAATCATAGAGATAAAGGTTTTTCCATGTAAACCTAACTTCCTCATGATTCCGTCCATAATATAGGCTGCACGAGCCATGTAACCTGTATCTTCTAATAATCCTAAGAAAAAATATAGTACAACAATAAGAGGGATAAATTCAAATACTGCTCCAATTCCACTAATAATACCTTCAACTAAAAAAGAGATAAGTAAATCTGGTGAATTAATTCCTTCTAGAAAACTAAGTACAAATTCTCCAAAAATCTCCATTGCACTTGCTACATACCCACCTAATAAATCTGATCCTATTACAAAAGTAAACTGAAAGGCTAAGAACATTATAATTGCGAATATTGGTAAACCTAAATATTTATTAGTAACGATTTTATCTATTTTATCAGTTAGTGTAACTATTTCAACTTCAGGTTTAGATACACTATTGTTGATTGCTTTGTTTGCAAACTCATATCTTTTATCTACTATTTCAAGTTCATAGTCTTCGGATTTTTCTATAATGGATTCAATCTTTAGAAATTTATCATTAGAAATATTAGATCTTATATATTTATGAACGCCAGAGTCTCTTTCTAGTAGCTTTAATGCTATCCATTTAGAAGGATATTCAAGATTAGCCCCATCTAGTAGTTCGACTATGCTATTTATCTCCTTATCTATATTTTCACCATAAGAAGTAATTGACTTTTGTCCGGAAGTTTTGTCTATGTGATCAATAGATATGTCCAATAGTTCATGTAGACCTTTTTTCTTTGACGCTATAGTAGCTACTACAGGCACACCGAGATTCTCAGATAACTTTTTTAAATCAATTTCTATGTTTTTTGCTTTAGCTTCATCCATCATATTTAAAGCTAATATTATTTTTGTGCCCATTTCTAGCAATTGGGTAGTTAAGTACAATCCTCTGTCAATATTTGTAGCGTCTATGACATTGATTACTACATCAGGTTTATCTTTTAATATATAATCCCTAGCCACCACTTCGTCATCAGAATAAGCTCCTAAACTATATGTACCGGGTAAATCAACTATATTTAGCTGAACATTATTATGTTTAACTTGTCCTTCCTTTTTTTCAACAGTAACACCAGGCCAATTTCCAACGTGTTGATTAGACCCAGTCAATGCATTAAACAATGTGGTCTTTCCGCTATTTGGATTACCAACTAATGCGATAGTATTCATTTTATCAACCTTTCTATGTCAAGATTTATGTTAGTTATCCAACAATGATTTTACTGGCTAAGCCTCGGCCAAGTGCCAATTTATGTCCATGTACACTTAATATAATTGGTCCTATATCGTTCTTAACCATAGTGACCTTTGTTCCTGTATTTAATCCTAATTCATAGAGTCTTTTTTTAGCATTACCACAGTTTGAGATTCCACTTATAATTGCATTTTCATTGGGTCTTAGTTCTATTAATGAATTATTGCTCAATATATATCTTCCTTTCGGTAATAAATTCCAATAATGATAATCATTATCAATATAGTTAATTGTATAATAAATATTTAATAAAATCAATAGTAGATTACATGTAATTTATATTTATTCTATAGGAATTATAAAAATAATATTTGACAAGATATTAAGAAGGTGATATTATAAAAATACGACACACCCCCCATAGGGTGGGGGTAAACAAAAAGGAGTGAAATTATGGCAAATAAAAAAGTTGATATAGATGTAATGGGTATGACATGCGCTGCTTGTTCAGCAAGAGTCGAAAAGGCTTTAAATAAGCAAGATGGCGTAGCCACTGCTGCAGTCAACCTTTTATCTAACAAAGCAGTCGTTGAGTTTGATGATGAAAAGCTAAGCGAAGGAGACTTGATTAAAGTAATAGAAAAAACTGGATATGAAGTCCCTACAGTTAAGAAGACACTATTAGTTGAAGGTATGACTTGTGCAGCTTGCTCTACAAGAGTAGAAAAGATGCTTAACAAAGTTGATGGTGTTACAGCAGCAAATGTAAATCTATCTACAAATAAGGCATTGGTAGAATTTCCATCTGGAGCTGTAGAAGTTGACACTTTAATTAAGGCAGTAGAAAAAGCTGGATATAAAGCAGAGCTTGAGGTAGAAAGAGATGTTGATAGAGAGAGAGAATTAAGAGAAAAGGAAATCAAATCCCTAAAAACATCCTTTATAATATCTGCAATTCTTAGTATACCATTATTCTCTGCTATGTTCTTTCATATGGCTGGGGCTCATAATACATTTAGTGATATATTGAATAATGGATGGTTTCAATTAATATTAGCTACACCAGTACAGTTTATTATAGGGGCAAGGTTTTACAAAGGTGCCTATAACTCTCTAAGAGGTGGAGGCTCTAATATGGATGTTCTAATTGCTATGGGAACATCGGCAGCTTACTTTTATAGTGTTTATAATTTATTAATTGGAGTAAATGAATTCTACTTTGAATCATCAGCAGTTATTATTACTCTAATATTATTGGGTAAATTGTTCGAGGCTATAGCTAAAGGTAAGACCTCTGAAGCCATAAAGAAACTTATGGGTTTACAGCCTAAGACTGCAAGGGTTATAAGAGATGGCCAAGAAATAGATCTACCTATAGAAAAACTTGAAATAGGTGACGTTGTAGTTGTTAGACCTGGAGAGAAAGTTCCAGTTGATGGAATAATCGTAGAAGGGCATTCAGCGTTAGATGAATCTATGATAACAGGTGAAAGTATACCTATAGATAAGTCTGTAGGTGATCAAGTAATCGGTGCAACTATTAATAAATTTGGATCATTTAAATTTAAAACTACTAAAATTGGAAAAGATACAGTATTATCACAAATTATAAAATTAGTAGAAGAAGCTCAAGGTTCAAAAGCACCTGTACAAAGATTAGCTGATAAGATATCAGGTATATTTGTTCCTATAGTAGTAATCATAGCTTTAGTAACATTTTTAGGATTCTACCTTATAGGTAATGATTTTAATACAGGACTTATTAATGCTGTAGCAGTGCTAGTAATAGCGTGTCCTTGTGCGTTAGGATTGGCTACACCAACTGCAATCATGGTTGGTACTGGAAAAGCTGCAGAAAATGGTATACTGATAAAGTCAGGTGAGCATTTAGAAAGGGCTCATAAAATGGATACTATAATCTTTGATAAAACAGGAACTATTACAAAAGGTGAGCCTGAGGTTACAGATATATTAAGTTTTAATGTTGAAGAAGAAGAAATTTTAAGAATAGCAGCATCAGTAGAAAAGGTATCTGAGCATCCTCTAGGACAATCAATTGTACAACATGCTCAAGATAGAAATATAAATCTTACTGATACGGAAAGCTTTATGTCAATATCAGGAATGGGTCTAAAGGCAGTATTCGAAGGCAAAGAAGTATTAATAGGTAATAGAAGATTGATGAATGAAAGTAAAATAAGTATAGACAATATTGAAAATGAAATGCTGAGACTAGAAGAAGAAGGAAAAACAGCAATGATAATATCACTAGATGGTGTAATATCTGGTATAATTGCAGTAGCAGATCAAATAAAAGAAACTTCATTAAATGCAATAAAAAAATTACAATCAATGAATCTAGAAGTATACATGATAACAGGTGATAACGAAAGAACAGCCAAAGCTATAGCAAAACAAGTAGGTATAACTAATGTATTAGCAGATGTATTACCTGAAAACAAGTCTGAGGCAGTAGAAAGACTTAAATCAGAAGGAAAACACGTAGGCATGGTAGGAGATGGAATCAACGATGCTCCAGCATTAGCAGCGTCAGATGTTGGATTTGCAATTGGTACAGGAACCGACGTAGCAATGGAAGCAGCAGATATTACTCTTATGAGAGGAGACTTAAATGGAGTAGTAACAGCTATTAGACTAAGTCATAGAACTATGAAAACTATAAAACAAAACCTATTTTGGGCATTTTTCTATAATACAATAGGTATACCATTTTCAGCATTAGGATTTTTAAATCCTATGGTAGCAGGAGCAGCTATGGCATTTAGCTCTGTATCAGTAGTTACAAATTCATTGAGACTAAAAAATTTTAAATAATATTTAGGAGGAAATATAAATGAAAAAAACATTAATAGTTGAAGGAATGAGTTGTGCACATTGTGAAAAGGCAGTGAAAACAGCACTTGGAGAATTATCAGGAGTAAAGAACGTAGAAGTAGATTTATCTACTAAAAAAGTAGTAGTAGAAGGTGAAGGTTTAGTAGATAGTAAGTTAAAAGAAGCCATAGATGAAGCGGGTTATGATGTTGTAGAGATCGATTAGAAGTTGGTGATAAGATGAATGAACAAAAAAAGAAAGCCTTAAATAAATTAAAGACTGCTAGAGGTCAGGTAGATGGTATAATCAGGATGATTGAAGAAGATAGATATTGTGTAGACGTATCTACTCAGATTCTATCCGTCATAGGACTTTTAAAAAAGGCAAATATAGATGTATTAAATGATCATATCAGACATTGTGTAACTACAGCTATCTTGGAAAGCGAAGACCAAGGCAATGAAAAGATAGAAGAGATAATTACCATAATTGACAAGTATATAAAATAACTTCCCAACTTTTTGGGAAGTTACTTATTTATACTTGGTAATAGTAATTTTATCATATCCTTTATCAAACCAATACCCTCCTTAGATGTACTAGAGAGTAAATTAAGTATCTCTTTGACCTCTTCGTCAATTTCTTCTTTGTAATTCTCGTCAATTGCTTCTTTAACTAAAATATTTTCCATATATAGGGTATAACCCTTTAATATATAATCAATAGAGATATTTAAAGAAGATGTTATTTTAATTAGAGTTTCTAGACTCATATTTCTATCACCACGTTCAATTTGACCAATAAAATATGATGATAATCCTACAATTTCTGAAAACTTTTCCCTAGATAATCCAAGTTTTTCCCTTTCTTCCCTAATTCTTGAACCTATTTCTTTTGGATCTACAATCATATCTCCATTTTGCATTATGTAATTCCCTCCTTATGTCATACTTTATTATGTTAATCGGTCTATCTAAATAAGCGATTAGCACAATAATATAATGTGCAATAAGCTAATAATTCTATTGATTTTAATTTTATTTGTAGTAGAATATAAGAAAAGAAAATACAATTTACTTTAACACATAAAAATGACAAACATATATAATGGGTGTAATTTACATAAATCTGGGTATACTTAAGAAAAGAAAATTACTCCTATTATTTTACCATTAGCTTTTGGGGAGGATAAGCTTATGATAGAAAAGATTGATGAACTAAAGAAGGATTTAAATGATTTGATGTCAAAGGATGTTAAGGATGCAAAAAAAATTTTAAAAATCAGTGAAGAATTGGATCTACTTATATTGGAATATTATAAGGAAATGGGTGTATATAAGTGAGGTTTAAGATGCCTTCGATATAGATAAAGTAGTTAGGTGATTTTATCTATTATTGGAGGTATTTTTTATTAGAATTTGTTGGAAATAATTTACTTATAATAAGTACTAGTGTACAATTAAAGGTAAGTATAACGTTTTCAAGAATCAAACAAAATAACTTATTAGGGGGATAAAAATGAAAAGTATTTCTAAAAGAGTTCTTGTTTTTATGTTATCATTAATTTTGGCTTTTACAATGGTTCCAACAGATGCATTTGCTAGCGAGTTTTCATACTCAAGGATTGTTGAGCCTGTATATGATTATGCTAGAAATTTTGCAGAAGGGTTAGCTGCAGTTAAGAAGGATGGTAAATGGGGTTATATAGATACAACAGGAAAGACAGTTTTAGATTTTAAATATGATATGGCTTATTCTTTTTCTGAGGATAGAGCTTTGGTTGGCATGATAGGAACTGTTGATATGGGATATGGTGAATATCCAGTACTGTCTTGGGGTCTTATTGACAAAGATGGAAGGCATTTCCCACTTTTAGATGAAGATGGTTTACAATTTAGTTCTTATTATATAGAGGAATATTTCCCTATTTCCCAAAGCAATCAATTTCTTTATAATGGAGTATTAATAATGGATAATGAAGGTTGGAGTATTCCATTTGGTCCTAACGGTAAAGAAATTATGACAGACACAAATTATAGTCCATTGTATCCTCCAACAGAAGGTATTATTCCTGCATATGTACCTGCATCAGATTTTATAGGATACATAGATCAAAAAACTGGGGAACAATTATTTAAAGATAAGTTTTTTATGGATGTACGTCCTTTTAATCAAGGAAAGGCTTTCGTATGTTTTTACGATTGGGAGATAGACGAGTACTATTGGAAAATCATAGATACTAAGGGGAATTTTTTGACTGATAAAACATATTCGAATTTTTATGTTAAGAATGTATATTCCGAATATAGAATTTTCAATGACAACAAATTAGCTAGTGTACAAGATCCTAATGGTAAATGGGGTGCTATAGACATAAACGGAAAAACTGTACTACCTTTTACCTATGAAAATTTAAGAGTATTTACAGAAGGGGTTGCTTCTTTCTCTAGAGATGGCAAATATGGATTTATTGATATTAACGGAAAAGAAGTAATAGCTCCACAATTTGACGATGTCTCAGCTTTTACCAATGGAATTGCAGTAGCTCGTATAGGAAATAATGCATTTTGCATAGATAAATATGGCAAGAAAATTCCTGGAACTGAGAAACTCCCAATTGATTCATATTTTGTTGAAAGTGGAGTTAATGATGATGGCAGTACTAGATATACAGTATATAGTCCAGGTCAGTATGTTGTATTCAAAGAGAATAACAAGTATGGATTTGGAGAGATAAAGTTTACTCCATCTTTACCAACAGCTGAGGAAATGGATAGCTGGGCTTTAGAGGAAGTAATTTTAGCAATAGAAAATAACTTAGTTCCTACTAATTTACAAAATATGTATAGAGTTGACACAACACGTATTGATTTTGCAGCATTAGTAGTTAGAGCAATTGAAGAAGTACTAGGAAAAGATATAGATGAAATAGTCAAGGAAGAAACAGGTAAAACATTGTATGAATTAGTAAGTAAATATCCTTTTAAAGATACTAATAATAGTAATGTAATTGCTGCACAAGCTCTAGGTATTATAAATGGTAAAGGAGAAGGAGAGTTTGCACCACATGATACCATTACACGACAAGATGCTGCTGCATTATTAATGCGTACCTCTAAGTTCTTAGGTCAAGAATCTGTATCTAAAGGAAAAGAGTTTAATGACAATAAGGATATAGCTGCTTATGCAAAGGAAGCAGTAGAGTATGTATCAGGTTTGGGTATTATGAATGGTAAGGCTGATAATATGTTTGCACCAACTGATAGCTACAATCGTGAGCAAGCCTATATGACAATTTATAGATTATTTAATGTTTTAGTAAACAATTAAAATTAATAAGAGTTGATAAACTGTTGTAAAATAGATATATTAATCTATTTTACAACAGTTTTTTATTGTATAATCAAAATGAAATCTTTTCTTTATAAGTTGATAAAATAGGAAAATAGGGGTATAATAAAATCAAGGTCAGGAAAGGTCAAACCAATTAACAAATTTGTCTAATTGGCTAAAGGAGTTGATTTATATTGGAATATAAAGATTATTATAAAATATTAGAAGTAGATAAAAGTGCAAGTCAAGATGAAATAAAAAAATCCTATAGAAGATTAGCTAAAAAATATCATCCAGATTTACACCCTGATGATAAAAATGCTCAAGAGAAGTTTAAGGAAATAAATGAGGCCTATGAAGTTTTAGGTGATGAAGAAAAAAAGAAGCAATATGATATGTTTGGTAGCAGTTATAATTTCTCTGGTGGCCAAAACTTCGATCCTTCTCAATATGGATTTGGAGATGGATACACTTATACTTATTCTTCAAATGGTGGTGATTTTAGTGATTTCTTTAATATGTTCTTTGGTGGTGGTGATCTATTTGGATCTGCAGGTTCTGGCAAAAGAGATAAGAGTAGGAGCTATTCACAAAGGCAATCTTATGAATCTGAGTTAAATATAACTACCGAAGAAGGATATAAAGGAGCAACCAAAGAAGTAAGTCTCAACTTTGGTGGAGAAACTAAGAATTTGTCGATTAAAATTCCAAAAGGAATATTTCCCGGGAAAAAACTGAAGATAAAAGGAGAAAAGTGGGGAATACCTGGAGATGTACTTTTTAAGATTAATTTTGTAGATAATAAAAAATATATATTAGAAGGTTTAGACATTACATTAAAAGTTGATGTATTACCTTGGGAAGCAGCGTTGGGGACAAAGGCAGTAATAAATACATTAGACGGAAAGATCAAAGTCAATATTCCTAAAGGTATAGAGTCTGGGAAAAAGATTCGTATACCTAAAAAGGGATACAGAGATATGAAAAGCAATGTGGGAGATTTATATATTGAAATTAATATTGTAAACCCACCAAGCCTTTCACAAGAAGAAGAAGAGCTTTATGAAAAACTAAAAGAGATTTCAACTTACAATCCAAGAGAATAGGAGGAGCGTTTATGGATCTAGGTAAATTTACTCAAAAGAGTCTAGAGGCAATACAAAATTCTCAAAATTTAGCTATGGAATATGGAAATCCTCAACTAGATGAAATTCATCTTCATTATAGTCTAGTAAACCAAGATGAAGGACTTATTCCTAGGGTAATATCATATATGGGTGAAAACCCACAAATTATAAAGAAGGATATAGAAAGTGAAATAGAAAAATTACCTAAACAAACAGGTGGCTCTATCTATCCTAGCAGAACATATACCAATATACTCAATAGTTCTATGGATGAAGCTAAGAAATTTGGTGATGAATATGTAGGTACAGAGCATATATATATTAGGTTATTAAAAGAAAAAGGTACAAAATCTGAAAGAATATTTCAAAGATACAATATAAGTTTACAAAGATTTCTAGAAGCTTTAAAAAAGATTAGAGGAAATCAAAATATTACTTCAGATAATCCAGAATCAACATATGAAGCACTTAATAGATTTGGAAGGGATTTAGTAGAAGAAGCAAGATGTGGAAAACTTGATCCAGTAATAGGAAGAGATAGTGAAATAAGAAATACAATTAGAATACTATCTAGAAGGACTAAAAACAACCCTGTACTCATAGGAGAGCCTGGGGTAGGAAAGACTGCCATAGTTGAAGGTCTTGCACAAAGAATAGTAAGTGGAGATGTACCTGAAGGATTAAAGGGTAAGACAATATTTGCCTTGGATATGGGAGCTTTAATAGCTGGAGCAAAGTATAGAGGAGAATTTGAAGAGCGACTTAAAGCAGTATTATCAGAGATTGAAAAATCTGATGGCAAAATACTCATGTTTATAGATGAAATTCATAATATTGTAGGTGCAGGTAAAACTGAAGGAGCTATGGATGCATCTAACCTTCTAAAACCAATGTTAGCCAGAGGGGAGCTTCATGCAATAGGGGCTACTACTTTAGATGAGTATAGAAAATATATAGAAAAAGATGCAGCATTAGAGAGAAGATTTCAAAAGGTTATGGTTACTGAACCAACAGTAGAAGATACTATCTCCATATTAAGAGGACTTAAAGAAAAATATGAAATTCATCATGGTATTAGGATATCAGATGGAGCAGTTATAGCTGCAGCAACCCTATCAGATAGATATATTAGCGATAGATTTTTACCAGATAAGGCAATAGATTTAATGGATGAAGCATCAGCTATGATTAGAACAGAGATAGATTCCATGCCAATAGAATTAGATGAAATTAGAAGAAGAATACTTCAATTAGAAATAGAAAAACAAGCACTTAAAAAAGAATCAGATGAGGCATCTAAGATTAGATTGGATAAGTTAGAAAAAGAGCTTTCAAACCTAAAAGAAAAATATGATTTATTGAAAGCTAAATGGGAAGAAGAGAAGCAAAGTTTATCTAAGGTTAAGGAAATTAAAGAAGACATAGAAAAAGTTAAAAGGGAAATTGAAGAAGCTGAAAGAAGATATGATTTAGAAAAACTATCCCAACTTAAATATGGTACATTAGTTGAACTTGAAAAGAGATTAGAAGAAGCAAATGAAAAAAATGAAGATCAAGATGGAATGTTAAAAGAGGAAGTAACAGAAGAAGAAATTGCTGAAGTAGTGGCTAAATGGACAAATATACCTGTTACAAAGCTAGTTGAAACAGAGAGAGAAAAGCTATTAAATCTTGATAAGATTCTTCATAAAAGAGTCATAGGACAAGATGAAGCAGTAGAATCAGTAGTTGACTCAGTTATTAGAGCTAGAGCAGGGTTAAAATCACCTAATAGGCCTGTTGGTTCATTCATATTCTTAGGACCTACTGGAGTAGGTAAGACTGAGCTTTCAAAGGCATTGACAGAAACACTATTTGATGATGAAAGAAATATGATTAGAATTGATATGAGTGAATATATGGAAAAACATTCAGTATCAAGATTGGTAGGGGCACCTCCTGGATATGTAGGTTATGATGAAGGTGGACAATTAACAGAGGCAGTTAGGAGAAAGCCATATTCTGTAATCCTATTTGATGAAATAGAAAAGGCACATCCTGATGTATTCAATATCCTATTACAAGTTTTAGATGATGGTAGATTAACAGACAATCAAGGTAGGACAGTTGATTTTAAAAATACTGTGATAATCATGACATCTAATATAGGTTCAAATTATCTTTTGGAAGGTATTAATGAAGATGGAACTATTGATGCATCCGCTAGGGAACGAGTAATGGATGAGATGAGAAGAACCTTTAGACCTGAATTTTTAAATAGAATAGATGAGATTGTAATGTTCAAACCATTACAAAGGTCAGAGATATTCAGAATAATTGATCTTCAAATTGATGAAATTAAATCAAGATTAGAAGATAGGCAGATAGAAATAGATATTACTGAAGAAGCAAAGGATATAATATTAAATAAATCCTACTCAATACAATATGGAGCAAGACCAGTTAAGAGATTTTTACAAAAAGAGTTAGAAACAAATATAAGTAGGATGATTATCAGTGGAACATTAAAGGATAAGGATACTATAAATATAGTTGCTGATGATGGAGAATTAAAATTAGAAGTAAAATAAAATAGAAGCTTTGGATTATTAAATCCAAAGCTTCTATTTATATATGTATCCGTGCACCTAGCTTCGACATCCTATCCCAAGCGTTACCCAAGTAGTTAACTCGGACCAGGCAACCCTACGGCACACGAAAAGTTTCACTTACCGCTGCTTCCTTCCGGACCTGACGGGGTTCATGAGTTCCCGTTGCGTAGGACCCAATCGTCAACGCCACTTTCTTGGGGCAGACCTCACGATAGAAATGCCTCTGCTAGGAATTCGATCCTGCTATAGCGGATTGCAGGTTACAAGGCACCGCTACCTCCCCATCTAGCACGGCAAAATTTATTATGGCGGAGAGAGAGGGATTCGAACCCTCGAAACGCTTATCACGTTTACCCGCTTTCCAGGCGAGCGCCTTCAGCCAGCTCAGCCACCTCTCCTTAATGAGTAACAAAGATTATTATAAACTAAATTTCAATAAAAGTCAACTTAAAGCTAAGATAAAAGGTGTTAAAGATTGAACATTTCTGATATAATAATATATATTATAATAACTGTAGGTGAAAACCATGTATCAAGCACTATATAGACAATATAGACCAAAATCTTTTGATGAACTATTAGGTCAAAATCACGTAACCACAATCCTTAAAAATCAAATCCAAAAGGAAAATATTGGTCATGCATACCTATTTTCAGGCACAAGGGGAACGGGTAAAACATCAGCTGCAAAGATATTTTCAAGAGCTGTAAACTGCTTAAATCCAATAGATGGAAATCCATGTAATGAATGTGAAAATTGTAAAGGAATACTAGAAGAAACTATTATGGATGTTATCGAAATGGATGCAGCAAGTCATAACAGTGTTGAAGATGTTAGAGACTTAAGAGAAAAAGTTGTATATCCACCTTCTAAGGCAAAATACAAAGTATATATAGTAGATGAGGTTCACATGTTGACAAAAAGTGCATTTAACGCACTTCTAAAGACACTGGAAGAACCCCCAAAACATTTAATCTTTGTATTGGCAACTACAGAACCAGAGAGATTGCCACAGACCATACTTTCAAGATGTCAAAGATTTGACTTTAAAAGAATAACAAATAAAGATATGGTCTTAAATATGCAGAACATCTTAGAAAATAGAGATATTGAAGTAGATGATGAAGTTTTGAATCTTATAGCTAGAAATTCTGATGGAGCTATGAGAGATGCCTTAAGTTTACTAGACAAATGTATATCATTTAGCGAAGATAAAATAGATTATGAAGATGCAATATCTATTTTAGGAATGGTTAATAAAGATTTGATCTTTGAATTCATAAATGATATAAAGGATAAAAATCTTGAAAAATCATTGATGAGTATAGATGAAATAATTCAAAATGGTAAGGATATTCATCAATTTATTAAAGATATAATCGTACACTTTAGAAATTTAATGGTTGTAAAGTCATCTAACAATCCAAATAATATTCTAGATATAGATGATGTAGATGATTATATGTCTCAAAGTAAAACAATGGATATGGACTATATTCTAAAAGCACTTGAAATATTTACATTAGCTGAATCTCAAGCTAAGTGGTCTACTCAACCAAGGATATTACTAGAGATGGCAACAATAAAATTAGTAAATGCTGACGATGAACTAACTTTATTAGAAAGAATCGAGAGATTAGAAAGTGGTTTAGGACCAATTAAAGGCACTGTAAAACCAAATATTATTGTAACAACAGAAACAAGACAATCAGAGAAACCTATGGAAAGAAAGTCAACATTTAGTAATACCACTAAAGATGACCCTATAAAAGGAAACACACCAAAAGTTGATAAGCCAAAGGAAAATGCTCCAAAACCAGCCATAATTGATGATGGTAAGGAATTACACTTAGAAACAATCAAAGAACAATGGCCAAATGTTTTACAGCAGATTAAATCTAGTAAAATAAGTCTATATGCATTGATTATAGAAGGAGAGGTATTATCCTTTGAAAACGATCTATTAACTATAGCATTTAGAGAAGGCTTTGGTTTCCATTATCAAGCTGTCAGCAAAAATGATAACAGAGAATTTGTAGAACAAATTGTATCTACATATTTTAATAAAAATATTAACGTAAGATTTATTATGGGTGTAAATAAATCTCAACCAAAAGAGTCAAAAAATGATGAAAACAAAGATGAAGCCATCAAGGGAGTTATTGACCTTTTTGGAGAAGATATAGTAGAAATAAAATAAGGAAGGAGAATTAATTATGGGTAGAGGTAAGTTCCCAGGAATGGGTGGAAATATGAACAATATGATGAAGCAAATGCAAAAGATGCAAAAACAAATGGAGGAAATGCAAGCACAACTAGAAGAAAAGGAAGTAGAAGCAACAGCTGGTGGTGGAGCAGTTACTGCATTGGTTAATGGTAAAAAAGAATTATTAAACATTACAATAGATGAATCAGTAGTGGATCCTGAAGATGTTGAAATGTTACAGGATTTGATTATAGCTGCAGTAAATGAAGCTATGAGAAAAGCAGAGGATATGGTAAATAATGAAATGAAGAAAGTTACTGGTGGATTAAATATACCAGGATTGTTCTAATACAGGAGGAGTTTTATGGAGCAGTATGCAATACCTATAGCAAATCTCATAGAACAGTTATCTAAGCTCCCAGGTATTGGTAGGAAGACTGCTCAGAGGCTTGCGTTCTTTATATTAGAAATGGATGGCTTAGAAGTAGAAAAATTATCTAGGTCCATAACTGATGCTAAAGATAAAATTAAACTATGTAGTATATGCTGTAATTTAACAGATGTAGATCCTTGTCAAATCTGTGAAAACACACAAAGGGACAAATCCATCATATGTGTAGTAGAAGGTGCCAAGGATATTATAGCTATGGAAAGATCTAGAGAATTCAAAGGTCAATACCACGTACTCCATGGTGTTATCTCACCTATGGATAATGTTGGACCAAATGAAATAAAGGTAAAAGAACTATTAGCTAGACTGTCTGATGGAGAAGTAAAAGAGATAATACTAGCAACAAATCCTACAGTAGAAGGGGAAGCTACAGCCCTGTACTTATCAAAGTTAATAAAACCATTGGGAGTCAAAGTTACGAGGATTGCCCATGGTATCCCAGTAGGTGGAGATCTTGAATATTTTGATGAAGTGACATTAAGTAAGGCTATGGAAAATCGTAGAGAATTGTAGTCTTTACCTGAATTGCATAATGCTAATGACTCCTACAGGATATAATAATAGTATTCCTGTAGGAGTTTTTTTGACTAAAAAGGAGTTGGTTTAATGGCTGCAAGTTTAGCTGTAATTTTATTATTAGGGTTACCATCTAAAAAAATATTTGAAAAATTGAAATTACCTGGTTTACTAGGTATGTTAATACTAGGTGTTTTAATAGGGCCTCATGGTTTTAATTTGATTCAACAAGAAATGCTCTTAATATCAGCTGATTTAAGAAGTATTGCATTGATTATTATTTTACTGAGAGCAGGTCTTGGAATAAGCAAAGATGATTTAAAAAAGGTTGGCATTAATGCATTAAAGATGAGTTGTATACCTGGATTAATAGAGGGTTTATTAATTGCCTTTGTGTCTATAAAACTCCTAGGATTTACATTTGCTCAAGGAGGAATACTTGGTTTTATTATTGCTGCTGTTTCTCCTGCTGTTGTAGTACCATCTATGCTTAAATTGATGGAGAACAACATCGGTACAAAAAAAGGAGTACCAACTCTAATCTTGGCTGGTGCATCTATTGATGATGTCTTCGCTATTACTGTATTTAGTGCATTTTTAGGTTTATATAGTGGTTCCAATATGAATATAGGTGTACAACTATTAAATATACCAATCTCAATTATATTGGGTATTTTGGCTGGAATAGTAATCGGATTTGTACTGATACGAATTTTTAAGAAATACCATATTCGTGATACAAAAAAGGTGTTATTAATACTTGGATTTTCAATTTTACTTAATCAATTAGAAATTATTTTAAAGACTAAGTTACAAGTTGCTTCACTTTTAGGGGTGATGACTATCGGATTTGTAATAATTGAGAGATTACCAAAGGTAGGAGTTAGATTATCTAATAAATTTAATAAGATATGGGTTTTTGCTGAAATATTATTATTCGTATTAGTTGGGGCTCAGGTAGATGTAAATGTAGCATTAAAAGCAGGTAGAGTAGGTATTATAATAATATTAGTTGGACTAGTGGGACGAAGCATAGGAGTTATAATCTCATTACTAGGTTCAGATTATAATTTCAAAGAGAGATTGTTTTGCGTTATAGCATATATTCCAAAGGCAACAGTTCAGGCAGCAATGGGTGCAGTTCCATTGTCATTAGGAGTAGAATCGGGAGATGTAATTTTGGCAATTGCAGTATTATCTATACTAATAACCGCGCCATTAGGAGCAATTGGAATTCATTATTCAGCAGAAAAATTGCTGGTAGAAAAAGAGTAAATGAAGATTAATTATGTATAGTAAGGAGATGACTTAGGATAACCATGAAGAATAGAACATATATAGCAATTGATTTGAAATCCTTCTATGCATCAGTGGAATGTATAGAACGAGGGCTTGATCCATTAACCACAAACCTGGTTGTAGCTGATGCAAGTCGCACTGAGAAAACTATCTGTCTAGCTGTCTCTCCTTCCCTTAAAGCATACGGTATTTCTGGTAGGGCCAGGCTGTTTGAGGTGGTGCAGAAGGTTAAGGAAGTAAATGCAAAACGGTTAAGCAAAGCACCAGGGCGGGCTTTTTCTGGAGTTTCCTTCAACGATACTGAATTGAAATCATCACCTGATATTGCCTTGGATTACATTGCTGCTCCACCGAGAATGGCATATTATATAGAATATAGCACTCAAATTTACAAGGTTTATTTAAAGTACATTGCTCCTGAAGATATTCATGTTTACTCTATTGATGAGGTTTTTATAGACGCTACCAATTATTTGAAGACCTACAATCTTTCAGCACATGAGCTTGCTACTAAAATCATTCTAGATGTTCTTGAAACCACTGGTATTACAGCAACAGCAGGAATCGGTACAAACCTGTATTTGGCCAAGGTAGCTATGGATATTCGGGCAAAGCACATTCCGCCAAATGAAAAAGGTGTGATAATTGCTGAGTTAGACGAAATGAGTTACCGTCATTTACTATGGTCACATCGTCCTTTGACAGACTTTTGGCGTGTTGGCCCAGGATATGCTAAAAGGCTAGAAGAACAAGGTCTTTTTACCATGGGAGATATTGCAAGATGCTCTATCGGTAAAGCCAACGATTATTATAATGAAGATTTACTATACAAGATGTTTGGCATCAATGCTGAGTTGTTGATTGACCATGCCTGGGGTTGGGAACCATGTACCATTGCTGATATTAAGGCATATAAGCCAAGCACAAATAGTATTGGATCAGGGCAAGTTTTGCATTGTGCCTATACCTTTGACAAAGCCAAACTAATTGTGCGAGAAATGACTGATTTGCTAGTACTTGACTTGGTGGATAAAAGGCTTGTCACAGATCAAATAGTTTTGATGGTTGGATATGATATTGAGAATCTGACAAACCCTGAGATTAAGAAATCATATAAGGGGGAGATTTCAAAGGATTTGTATGGACGCGACCTTCCCAAGTCAGCCCGCGGCACAACAAACCTTGATAGACAAACCTCCTCTACAAAGTTGATTATGGATGCAGTTACAGAGTTGTTTGACCGCATTGTTGATAAAAATCTTTTAGTAAGAAGAGTTAACATTACTGCCAATCATGTAGTTGATGAGTCAACTGTTGAAAATACGGATAATTTTGAACAGCTTGATCTCTTTACAAATTATAGCGACATCGATAAGAAAAAAGAGGAAGAAGAAGCAGAGCTTATACGTGAGAGAAAGATGCAAGAAACAATACTTGAGATAAAGAAGAAATACGGAAAGAACGCCATTATAAAGGGTATGAATCTGGAAGAAGGAGCTACTACATTGGAAAGGAATAAGCAGATAGGAGGGCACAAGGCATGACGGGAAAATATGATGATATCATCCATCTACCACACCATGTTTCTAAGACACATCCTCAAATGACAGCCATTGAACGAGCAGCTCAGTTTTCTCCTTTTGCTGCACTGACTGGTTATGATAGCGCTGTAAAAGAAACTGCAAGGCTGACTGAAGAGAGAGTAGAATTAGATGAATATATGAAAGATGATTTGAGCCATAAGTTGCAAATCATAGAAGAAAGACTTGAAGAGCATCCTGAAATTGCAATTACCTACTTTCAACCTGATACAAAGAAAAGTGGCGGTGCCTATATTACTGCTATCAGTTCAGCTAAAAAAATAGACCAATATAAACGAGTAGTGATTATGACTGATAGCACAGTAATCCCTATTGATGAAATAATCAGCATAGAGGGGCAGATATTCGAAAAAAATGACATACAATGATATGGAAATCCTAACATTAGAAATCGTAATCCAGGGTATTGGGTTACGATTTTTTATATAATTTACCAATTCTTTACAATATTATTACAATTTTCAGAAATGAATTACAATGCCCACTATGAATGATATGATTATGTCAAGGAGATGATGAGCGTGAATAGATTAGGGAAGTACTTGAGCTTTGTATTGATATTAGTTGTTATATTAAGCATTCCAGTAAATGCACAAGAAAAGAAGGCCAATATTATTGTGGATGGAGCAGGTGCTGATATTAAAACCATCTTAAAAAATGATAGAATCTTCGTACCTGTTGAGACTCTGGGAGAGAAGTTAGATTTTGATGTTGAGTATAGAGACAATCAAATTGACATAATAAAAGAAAATACAAATATATCATTAACAATAAACTCAAATAAGGTTATGGTCAATGATGAAGAGTTAGTATCTGATGTCAATCCATTTCTACAAGATGATGATATCTTTGTACCAGTGAGATTAGTAGCAGAAGGTATTGGAAAAGAAGTAATATGGGATGGAAGTAATTATAATGTATTGATTGGAGAATTCAATAGAGAAGCAAGAATTGAAGATACATTTATTTATTTCAATGAAGAATATGGATATACACTAAGCTTTCCAAATTCATGGAAGGACGAAGCTATTATAGAGACAAAGGATGGCATCCTCTATGTTTACGACAAGAAGTCATCAGAGAGATTTATGGAGGATGGGTACGAAATCTATGGACCAGTATTTGAAATAAGATGTAGTGATTATTCAATAGCTGCAGGACTAACTTATGAAGATGATTATGTACTTTACTATAATGATGGTAAATATATAGAAGCATTATTTGGAAGCGATTTTCAATTCTATCCTGAAACTGTTGATTCATATACAAAAATATATGATAAAGGACTAAATGTATTGGGATCTTTTAGAAAGATCAATGAGGATTCTGGAATTGTTGTGGATGATAGGGATAACTATGAAAGAGAAATTACAGTCCTATATGACATTTTAGAAAATTATGTACCACAGAATATTTTTAATAGAGATGAAATCTTTACCTACAAGAAACCAGTACCAAATAGTAGCTTTTTATATATGAGAAATATGAAAAATGAAGATGAAGTATCAATAAAAATTGAGTCAGAATTTGATAAAGGAGCCAATCTAATAAGATATCATCTAAAGAACTATAAACATGAATTGGAAGAAAGTAACTTACCACAAGATGAAGCCATGAAATTAGCCAATGGATTTATTAATAGATATGTGAATGAAGATATTGAGTTAAGAAAGATACCAGATTTATATCCAAGTCTATATGAAGAGGGTAAGCATGAAACATATGGGGATGAAGAAGGTAAGTATATTGTAGTGGTAGATTTAGTACATGGCTTTGTTGAGTACTTTAGCTTACATTTGAGTTAACATATCAAAAACTCCAAGAAATAGAATTAGATTTATTTAGACATATACATTTAGAGAACAATATTCTATTTCCAAGGCTTAGAAATTTACTAATAGACTAATTTAAACTATTATAAAGTGAAGCATCATAACTTAAGATGCTTCATTTATTTTTGTACTAATTAACAAATATTGAAGAACCTAGGGTTATAGGATAGAATATATATTGTTGTTAATTTTAGGACTTTATATAGCATTTAAGAATTAATTTATCTTAAATATAATATATTACATCAGGGAGGGACGGCATAATGAAGAATTTAAGGGGTTTTTTAAATAAGTCAGTCTTGATAGCACTTTTACTTATTTCAATAGTATTATCTGGATGTAGTCAATTAATTGAAGATAGTCAAGTGAATCAGGTTAACCAAGTTAGTGTGGATGGAGAACTAAGGGTACATTTTATTGATGTGGGTCAGGCAGATGCAGTTCTCATTCAGCAGATTAATTTAGATTCATCTAAAAATATGCTAATAGATGCAGGAAATAATTCTGATGGAGAATATTTAGTAGATTATCTCAAGAATCAAGGGGTTGAAAGTTTAGATTATGTCATAGGTACTCATCCGCATGCAGACCATATTGGTGGTCTGGACGATATCATCAATAGCTTTCCTATAGAAATACTATTGATGCCAAAGGTAATAAGTAATACAAGGACATTTGAAGAGGTAATGGATGCAGTTGCGGATAATGGATTAAGGGTTACAACTCCAGTAGTCGGTACTAAGTACACCTTAGGTGATGCTGAATTTACTATACTTGCGCCAAATAGTGAAGAATATCAAAGTTTAAATGATTACTCCATAGCTAGTCGGTTGGTTTATGGAGAGAATAGCTTTATCTTTACAGGAGATGCAGAAAGTCTTTCAGAATATGAGATACTTGATGAATTTAATAAGGAGTTTTTAAATTCAGATGTACTTAAAGTTCCTCATCATGGTAGTAGCAGCTCGACGGCAGATGAATTTTTAGAAGCAGTAAGCCCTAAATATGGAGTAATATCCAGTGGATTAGATAACTCATATGGTCATCCCCACAGAGAGATAATAGCTAAACTAACAAAGGAGAATGTAGAGATTTTGCGTACGGATCAGCAGGGTACAATAATCATAACTTCAGATGGAAAAAATTTGTCTATGAATACTGTAATTGATTTAAGTGTTCATGGGAATACCAATGATATATTGATTACTGGACTAGATAAAATAGGTGAATTAGTTACTATTAATAATACAGGAGATAGTGATGTAGATATAACTGGATGGAAGTTGGTATCTGTTAGAGGCAATCAGGAATTTATATTTCCTAATTACATTCTAAAGGCTGGATTCAGTGTTACTGTAGGTGGATATGATTCTAGGAATATTTCGGATTTTATTTGGGAGATCGGTGGCGGAGTTTGGAGCAATAGTCAATCAGATCCTGCAGAATTATATGATCCAAATGGAAATCTAATAAGTACTTTTGAAGATTAACTTTTAGAAGAACAGAGGTGTATACTTTGAAAATCATTATTGATCGTTTTGAAGGAGATTTTGCAGTTGTAGAATTAGACGATAAAGGCCTTATTAATATGCCTATTGAGTTAGTACCCGAGGGTGCTAAAGAAGGTGATGTTATAGAGATACAAATCAATCATGAAGAAACTAGGCTTATCAAAGAAGAAAAAGAAAAGAAATGGCTGAATTTATGGGATTAAATAACAAAGAACTCTTGGAAAACTAGTTTTCTAAGAGTTCTAATTTTTGGTCAGTAAAAGTTACTATTTTGCCCTAATTATTTCAACATCATATCCATCTGGATCTGTGACAAAGTAGTATCTTGGTAATTCGTTAGGTAATCCCATTAACTCAGTAACTTCGTAGCCCATCTCCTTATGTTTTTCTCTAGAAGCTTCTAGATCATCAACTGATACTGCTATATGACTAAATCCATCACCTATTTCATACGGCTTCTCTGGATTATAGTTATAAGTAAGTTCCAATTCATATTTTCCATCTTCATCGCTTAGATAAACCAAGGTAAATTCATCTTCTGGAAAATCCTTTCTCCTGGTCTCTTTTAAACCTAAAGCTTCTTTATAGAATTTTAAGGATTTTTCTAAATCCATTACTCTAATACATGTGTGAAGAAATTTAAAATTCATAAACATTCACTCCTTATATAGTTATCTATATATTTATATCCAGAATAGATTAATTAAATCAACTAAAGTATTTTGATATGGTATAATTAGCACAACAAGTTAGACTGAAATGTCATTTAGGGGGTAGGAGATTAAAATGAAATATTATAAATATGGAAAAGAAGAATTAGATTATCTGAAGGAAAAAGACCCTATATTAGGTGAGGCAATAGATAGAATTGGGTTTGTAAAGAGACAAGTGAATCCTGATATATTTGAATCTCTTATTTCAAGTATAATAAGTCAGCAGATATCAACTAAGGCAGCTTTAACAGTAAAGATGCGTTTAATAGACTTAGTTGGTGAAATAACTCCAGAAAATATTGTTAGTTTAGATATAGAAAGTATTCAGCAATGTGGAATGTCAATGAGAAAAGCGGATTATATAAAGAGTACTGCTGAATCTGTGGTAACTAAAGAAATAGACCTTTATAATCTAGATAAATTAACTGATGAAGAAGTAGTTAAAGAATTAGTAAAACTTAAAGGAATAGGAGAATGGACAGCTGAAATGATGCTTATTCATTCTTTACAACGGCCTAATATATTAAGCTATAAAGATTTAGCCATAAGAAGAGGTATCATGAGATTATATTCTTTGGAGGATTTGTCCAAGAAGGAATTTGAAATATACAGAAATAGATATTCTCCATATAATACTGTTGCATCCATATATTTATGGGAGCTATCAGAGAACTAAACAGATGAACAGCCAGTCACAATTTTGTAGGGACTAGGCTGTTTTATATTTATCTTAATATTTTTTTAATATTCAATGGACACTTTTACCTTTTTCCACGTTATATATATGAAAAGAAAAATACTCAATAAAAATCTATGAGTGGAGGTATTTAAATGATATATAATTGGATAAAAGGATTAATAAGACCAAGAAATCATTATGGCAGTTATGAGAATCGGTTGGAAAGAGAAAAATTAAGAGTGGAAAAAAATTATATTGAAACAAGATGGACTAATCTAGAATTTAGAACACTTAAGTAAAATAAAAATTTTAATTAGTTATATAGGGGGTGATATCATCGACATTTATATGATTTACCAAAAGTATAATAAGGATTTTTTAAGATTTGCTACTTCGCTTACTAAAAATGAAGAGAAGGCTATGGATCTTGTACAAGACACTTATGTATCAGGGCTGGAGCATGAAGAGGTATTTGAAAGTATGAATGAATATCAAATAAAAGGCTGGTTTTTTACTACAATTAAAAATAAGAATATCGATAATATTAGAAAACAAAATAGAATTATATTAATAGAGGATGAAACCTTAATAGAAGATAGTGATAGCTTTGAAGAAATGGTAGTTATAAGAGAGCTAATAGATAGATTACCTGAAAATCAAAAACAAGTTATTACTTTAAAATATATATTGAATTTAAATAGTTCGGAAATAGGAGAAATGTTGGGGATATCACCATCCACTGTTAGGTCTAGATTGAGTGCAGCTATAAAAAATTTAAAAGAAAAGTTATAGGAGGAATTGATATGTCAAAGGTATTAAATATAGGGGTATTAGATGTTCGAGAGATAAAAGAAGAAATAGCTAAGGAAATTACATCTATTGAAAATATTGGTTTATTAATTGAGAGTGATGAGTCTCAAAAGTTACTAGCACATGTAAGTAAACAAAATATAGGCGCATCTATAAAAATTCCAATTGACAAGGATATTAAGCTTGTTTTAAATAATGGTGACTTAAAAGTAGACAGAGATTATCTAGAAGGCATTGATGGTAATTTAGCTTTGATAATAAACGGAGAATTAAGATTTACTGAAGATGTAACTTCTCAATTAATTAATGAGAAAGTATATCTAATATTAATAAATGGAAATTTAATGTGCCCTAAAAATATATCAGGTACTATTTTATCTAAAACAACTATAAATGGATCCACAATAATTCATAAAAGTAGACATATATTCTTCCCGGGAGTGACTCAATTAACGAATAGATTTTTAAAGGGATTTAGGGAAAAATCAAAATTATCCTTTGAAAAGTTGATTATTGGAGAAGAGTTAGATATTAACTTGTTGAATGAAAAGATAGATAGTATCGAGGTTGTTGAGAAGATGATATCTTTAGATAAATATGAGGATGATATATATCCTTTTATAGATGAATATTATGATGTTGCTACAGAGATAGTGCCTTATGATTCAAAAGGTATAAAGTATATTCAAGGTGATACGAAACTACATGATAGTGATGTACGAAGCTATAATGGGATAACATTGTATGTAGACGGAGATTTAGAGCTTGATTTAAGTGAAAATATAGATTTTAAACATCATATAGATTATGTGATATGTGATAAGATTATTTTAAATGATAATATATATTCCAATATAAGGGATGTTATAGGTAGTGATGTAGAGGTAGAGATTTTCAGTGGTAGGCTTTTAATTAATAAGGGAAAGATGGTTATATCAGAGAATTTTAATCACAAGGTAAGTATAAAGAATATGGGGAAACTTATATTTGAAGAAAGTGTTGATGCAGAAAACTTAGAGAAGTATATTTATTCTATAGATAATTATGGATTAATAGAGGCACCTGCTAATCATATAGGTGTGTTGAACAATAAAGCAAATAAAAATTATGGTAAAATGAGAGAACCACTACCAAAAACAAACGACCAAGAAGCTCATGATAAAGAAAAAGAAGATATTATGTATAGTAATATGGGAGAACTAAAGTTATAGGATATTTACCAAAAAAGAGCCATCCACAAAATAAAAACCCCTAGAAATTTAATTTCTAGGGGTAAATATTTACTATTTTAATTATCTAACTCTGATGTTTTCAGCTTGTAGACCTTTTTGTCCTTCAACAACGTCGAATTCAACTTCTTGGCCTTCTTCTAAAGATTTGAAACCATCTTTTTGGATTTGTGAGAAGTGAGCGAAAACGTCATTTCCTTCTTCTGTTGTAATAAATCCAAATCCTTTTTCTGCGTTAAACCATTTTACTGTACCATTCATAATGTGTACCTCCAAAATTTTATTTCTTAAACATATTGTAAACTCTAATAAAATCTCTACACATGTATGGATGTTACCGTACCTATGGAAATATATATTATATTGCTTTTACATTTTATTTAAGTTCTTAACAAGCATATCACACTTTTTTACTAATAGCAAGATGTTTTTTAAAGATTAAATTATTTTTCCTAGGGTATGATTATATTGCTAGATAAATATTAATAGAGGTGATAAATCAATGAGAGAATTAAAGTTTTATTATATGGCTCATTGTCCATTTTGTAAAAAGGTAATGCAATATATGGATAGAAATGGGATAGAGATTGAAATGTTAGATATTAAAGCAGATCCTCAAAACCAAAAGGATCTTATTGAAATTGGCGGCATAGACCAAGTTCCCATGTTACTAATCGATGGTAATCCGCTATATGAATCAGATGATATAATTCAGTGGTTTAAAGAAAATATGTAATTGGTATTCTTAAACATATGAAAATTTAGTTATCCTAAATTAATCAAGGTTTTAACCTTTGATAAGGTTTAGGATAACTTTTTTATTTTATACAAAATTCAAATATATTACTTGATTTTCCTAAGGTTCTAATAGATAATATAAGATAATATAAATTCAATTTAACGGTTTAGGGGGATAAAGTGATGCTAAATATAGGGTTGTTAGGCTTAGGAACAGTAGGTACAGGAGTTGTAGAGATTACTCAACAAAGAAATATGGGTATAAAGGTAAAAAAGGTGCTTGTTAAGAATATCAATAAAAAAAGAGATGTAAATTTAGAAAGTATTTCTCTTGTATCTGATTTTAATGATATATTAAATGACAATGAGATAGATGTAATTGTTGAAGTAACAGGTGATGTAGAATCTTCTTATAAATACATAATAGAAGGATTAAATGCAGGCAAGCATATAGTTACAGCAAATAAAGCTGTAGTGTCTAAATACTTCGAAGAGTTCTCCAATCTTGCTGCAGAAAAAAATCTCGCATTTTTATATGAAGCTAGTGTTGGGGGTGGTATACCAGTACTTAAACCTTTAAGAGAACAAATAGAACTAAATAAGATTGATGAAGTACAGGGTATACTTAATGGGACATGCAATTATATATTGACTAGAATGTTTAATGAGGACAAGGATTATTCTGAAGTACTTAAAATAGCACAAGATCTAGGTTATGCAGAAGCTGATCCTACAGCTGATGTTGAAGGTCACGACACATTAAGAAAACTAAGAATCCTAGCAACTTTAGGACTCCAAGGTAGAGTAACAGAAGAAGATATACTGCTAGATGGTATTAGTAGTATAAATTCTGTAGATATAGAAAATATAAAAAATGTGGATGCAACGGTTAAACTTATTGCAGAAGCTAAAAGATACGAAGATGGATTTACTGCAATAGTACAACCTACAATCGTAAAGAATAACAATTATTTTGCTAATGTTAATATGGCATATAATTCAGTTGCTTTTAGAGGAGATAATGCAGGAGAGTTGAAATTCTATGGTTCAGGAGCTGGGAAACTTCCAACTGCCAATGCAGTGTTAAGCGATGTATTGGATATTGCTTTAAATACCTATAGAAAAGGAAATCCACTGGGACAAGAGTCACTTCAAAACTTAAACTCACAGATTAAAGGTAGATATTACCTAAGGATTTCTGATATTAATGAAGAGCTTGAGAGTAAGTTAAATGAGATCTCAAATGAAGTACTTCAAAATAGTGGACATATGGCCATTATAACTAATGAGATGAAATTATCAGATATCAATAATTTACTTCAAGATATGGGATTAGATAAGAAAAAATATTTCTTAGCAAAAATAATGGATTAATAAATGGATTAATTTTCCTTGACTTTAATTAGTTAATTGAATATAATAGGTTTTAAATTATTATTTCGAAATAATATCTTCTATATTTGACTATGAAGAGGAGAGTACATCGTAAACTATCCGTACAGAGACATTTCGTTTGGTGAGAGAAATGGGAAAAGAACTTTGGAACATGGCCTTGGAGTCTTTTGCACCGAGACATGAGTTTAGGCTGCGACAGGGACGCCTGTTATAGCGTTAGGGGTATGTTTGTACCTCGTGAGGTCTTTTTAGTGATAAAAAGATAAATTAAGGTGGTAACACGTGAGCTAAGCTTTCGTCCTTTAGTGGGATGGAAGCTTTTTTGTATGCCTAACAATTTACTTTACTAATAAAATTAAGGAGGTCTTTTAACTATTGAACACTAATAATTTACGAAAGTCAACTAAGGCAGTTTATACGGCACCGGACCCATTGACGGGAGCGGTCAGCACACCGATATATCAAACGGCAACGTACCAGTTTAAGAGCACACAGGAAGGAGCTGCCAGGTTCTTAGGGGAAGAGGAAGGTTATATTTATGCAAGACTTGGCAACCCTACGACACAGCAGTTTGAACAGAAGATTTCGGCTTTAGAAAATGCTGAGGCTAGTCTAGCGTTTGCGTCGGGAATGGGAGCGATATCAGCAGTCCTATTCCATAATTTAAAGGCGGGAGACCACATAATTTCCCAATCGTCGATATACGGCTGTACTTACGATATACTTACATCGACAATCCCAAATTTAGGAGTCGACGTAACATTTGTAGATGGAGCTAACCCACTTGAGATTATGGCTAACCTTAGACCTACTACAAAGTACATCTACGTAGAAACGATTGCGAACCCAACTCTTACTATAGCTGATATTCCAACGATTGCGGAAGTCACTAGATCGCATAATGGAAGGTATGACTACGGCTGTCAGCTTGTTGTTGATAATACATTTGCTTCACCGTATTTCTGCAATCCAATTGATCTTGGGGCGGACATTGTCTTACATTCAGCTACTAAGTACATTGGAGGCCATGGAGACGTCTTGGCGGGAGTTGTATCGTCAGACGCAGAGACCATTGCGTCTATTGCAGGCACTACTCAAAAGAACATTGGCTCAATCTTAGGACCACAGGATGCTTACCTACTTCTTAGAGGACTTAAGACACTTCCGATCAGAATGAAGGAACAACAAAAGTCGGCATTTACGATAGCCAACCATTTACTGGAACATCCTAAAGTAGAGAAAGTGCACTATCCTGGACTTGTGTCCCATCCACAGTACGATATTGCAACGAATATAATGTCCGGATATGGCTCAGTTATCTCATTCGAAGTTAAGGGTGGGGTGGAAGCAGGCAGCAAACTACTCAACAATCTGAAGTTAATTCATTTAGCGGTATCTCTTGGTTCAGTGGACTCTTTTATAGAGCATCCGGCATCAATGACCCATTCAATTGTCCCAGAGGAAGACCGTTTAAAGGCAAACATATCTAACGGCTTAATTAGATTCTCGGTAGGTTTGGAGGACGTCAGGGATTTACTAGAAGATTTAGAACAGGCATTGGACAAGATATAACTACAATCCAAATGAGAGGGTGTTTTTTCAAGAGAGTTTATTGAAACAGAATATGAAGGTACAATTAAACCAATATTTTAATCTTGGAGTAAAATAATTATATAAAAATTTAAAAAATATATTGCTTTATCGCACTGAAGAGTGTATACTAATCTTTATATAATAAAACAGATGAGAAGGAAATTAATAAAGTACTTAAGTATAGAGAGCCTACGGTTGGTGAAAGTAGGTCTTAAGGTTTATTGAATGCTACCTTGGATGGTTTGCGATAAGCAAAACGGATACAGCCGTTATACTGTGTAGAGTGGATCATTAGATCAATTTGGGTGGTAACGCGGAAAGCATAAGTCTTTCGTCCCTTTTATTAAGGGATGAAGGGCTTTTTTTATTATAATTATGATTTTTATTATAATTTTGCGTTATTTACATACAATTTTTAATGGTCAATTTGGGTGGTAACACGTGAGATAAAGTCTTTCGTCCCTTATTTTTGGGGATGAAGGGCTTTTTTTATGACCTAACCCGATTTGAAGTGATTTTATTCAAATCGATGGTAGGTCAAACGCAAAGAATCCCAAATTCATGCGAGTGGAAGGAGCAAATGAATTTGTTAGGATTCGTCTGCGGCAACTATTAAAGAGGAGGAAGGCAAAATGAAAACAAAATTATTTATACCAGGACCAGTAGATGTAAGGGAAGATGTATTAGCACAAATGACAAAACCTATTATAGGACATAGAACAAAGGCCGCCTCCGATTTACAAAGGAGTATAAGTGAAAAACTACAAAAGGTCTTTTATACAAATAATCAAATAATACTTTCTACATCATCAGGAACAGCACTGATGGAAGGGGCAATCCGTTCCTTTACTAAGAAAAGAGCAGCTGTGTTTTCCAATGGGTACTTCGGTAACCTATGGTATAAAATGGCACTATACAACAATATTGAAGCCGATCTTTTCAATAGTGAAAAAGGAGAAGCTATAACACCAGATATGGTAGAAAAAGTATTATCTACAGGTAAGTACGACTTAATAACCATAACTCACAATGAAACTTCATCCGGAATAACCAATCCACTGGAGGAATTATCAAGAGTAATAAATAAATACCCAAATGTAATCTGGTGCCTTGATGGAGTTAGCTCAATAGGTGGAATTAAGGTTGAAATAGATAAACTAGGAGTAGATGTATGTATAGTATCAACTCAAAAATGTTTAGGACTACCATCGGGAATGGCTATAGCTAGTGTATCTGAAAAGGCAATAGAAAGGGCAAGACAAGTAGAATTTAGAGGGTATTATATTGATTTTTTAGAATTATATGAGACTATTAAAAGAACAGATTATCAATATATATCCACTCCGGCTATACCTATGATGTTTGCAATGGATTATCAACTAGATAAGATACTAAGTGAAGGGCTAGAAAATAGATTTAAAAGACATGATCAATTGGCAGATATGGTAAGAAGTTGGGCAAAGAAGCATTTTAAGCTATATGCAAAGGAAAGTTGTGCTTCCAGTACAGTAACTACTATTAAAAACACATTAGGTATAAATATAGATTTATTAAATGAAAGACTTGGTGAAAGAGGATTTCAAATATCCAATGGATATGGGGATTTAAAGGATAAGACATTTAGAATAGGGCATATGGCTGATTGCACGGTAGAAGAATTACAAGAACTACTTGATACCCTAGATGAAGTATTAGGATTTGATGTAAAGGAAGAATGGATAGCTATATAGTGAGCAATAAGGGGCAATCATGGGACACGGGACCGTCTGTGCCCCATGTCCCACCTCATTACTTACCAGAATTAATATCATTTAAATATCTATATATTGTAGCTTCGGAGCTATGAAGCAATTCAGCTACATATGACACTGCTCCTTTTAGCATAAAGATACCTTTATCATCTAATATTTTAACGATATTTAACTTTTCTTCTTTAGTTAATCTATCTAGTGGAACAGAACTATTCTTAAGAACTCTTCTAATAGCATTTTCAGATACTTCCTCCATAGTAGTACCAATACTATCCGATTCATCTGAGAACCTGATATTCTCCAGTACTTCAAAACTATTTTCATGAATTAACTCATCTGGATGAATTAAGCCCATTAACTTATCATTTAGATCTCTAAAAGCTGAATCATCAAAATTCAAGCATAAAAGCCCAATAATTTTTCCGTCGCCATTTTTTATGTATAGAGTTGAAGATCGTAATACTTTATTATTTGATGAGATACTATTATAATTAGCTCTAAAATCTGACTCTTCGTATTCTTTATTTACGATTGACTTTATATTAGATTCTGTAAGTGGTGCACCAACGCTTCTACCACTGACATGGCCATTAGCAATAGCAATAATATTTCTATCATCTCTTCTTAAATCATATAATACTACTTCATAGTTTGGTCCTAGAACTACTCCTAAAAATTCGACTAAATTCATATAGTGTAACATTATATCCTTTTCCATGATGCAGTTTCCTCCAAGTTTTTTAGTTATTACAGATATTCTTATTATAGATTAATAAGAAAAAATTATCAATATTTGATAAAGTATTTATTAAATTAATAAAAAATTATTAAATTTAGCTAATAATATGCACTATTTATTAGAAATATGTAAAATATTTATTACGTATTGCAAAAATATTATTAATATGATAGATTAAAGATAGGAAAAACATTTTCAAACAAAAAGGGAGGAATCAATATGGCTATCAAGTATGTTGCAGAACCATTTAGAATTAAGATGGTAGAACCAATCAAAATGTTAACTCGTGAAGAGAGAGAAGAAAAGATTAAAGAAGCAAAATATAATCTTTTTAATCTAAAAGGGGAAGACGTTTACATTGACTTATTAACTGATAGTGGTACTAATGCTATGAGTGATAGACAATGGTCTGGAGTAATGATGGGTGATGAAGCCTATGCAGGTGGTAGAAGTTACTTTAAATTAGTTGATGCAGGAAAGGATATATTTGGGTATGAGTATATTCAACCGGTTCATCAAGGCCGTGCTGCAGAAAAGGTATTGTTCCCACTTTTATTATCTAAGGGAAAATATGCGATTTCTAATATGTTCTTTGATACAACTAGAGCACATGTTGAGCTTGCTGGAGCTAGAGCAATCGACTGTGTAGTTGAAGAGGCAAAAGATCCTACTATAAGAGCTCCATTCAAAGGTAATATGGATGTTGAAAAGTTAGAGAGAACAATAAATGAATTAGGTAAAGAAAACGTAGGATTAATTGTAATGACAATAACTAATAACTCTGCTGGTGGGCAACCAGTATCAATTCAAAATATGAGAGATGTATCAGCGATATGTAAGAAATATGGTATACCACTAGATATTGATGCTGCTAGATATGCTGAAAATGCCCACTTTGTTAAACAAAGAGAAGAAGAATTCAAAGATGCATCAATTAAAGATATAGTAAAAGAGATGTTTAGTTATGCAGATTTCTTTACTATGAGTGCTAAGAAAGATACTATCGTAAATATGGGTGGTATGATAGGAATAAAAGATGACGGAGAATTATACCAAAAAGTAAAGGGAAATACTATATCCTTTGAAGGCTTTACTTCATATGGAGGATTATCTGGTAGAGACCTAGAAGCATTAGCTGTTGGTTTATATGAAGGTATAGATGAAGACTTCTTAAAATATAGAATAGGACAAATGGAGTATTTAGCAGCTAAATTAGATGATGCTGGTATAGCATATCAATCACCAGTTGGAGGACATGGAGTATTTATAGATGCAAAATCAATGTTCCCACATATTCCTTATTATGAATTTCCAGCACAAGCTTTAGGCGTTGAGCTGTATAAAGAAGCGGGAATTAGAACTTCTGAAATTGGTTCATATATGTTAGGAAATGACCCTGATACAGGAGAACAATTAAAATCAGACTTTGAATTTTCAAGACTTGCAATTCCAAGAAGAGTTTATACACAAGCCCATTTAGATATAATTGTAGATGCACTTATTGCAATTAAGGGTAGAGCGGACAGTATGAAGGGATACAGGATTACTTGGGAACCTCCAGTACTTCGTCACTTCCAAGCTAGTCTAGAACCTATTGAATAAATAAAAGCAATATATACAAAGTTCTTGTGGGTATTTCCCACAAGAACTAATACGATTTCTTGATGCATTCAACTCAAACTTTGGCATAACCAGATTGACTCAAGGGTTGCTATCATCTTTATTATTTTTAATTTTAATAAGCTAATTATTTAATTAGTCTTGTAATAAAAATAAAAAAACGAGGTGAAATTATGAGTAGTGAAAAGAATCAAGTGAGTATTAATGACATAGGTAGAGATGGCTTTAAGGATCGATGGGGATTTATTTTAGCATGTGTGGGTTCATCCGTTGGAATGGGTAATATTTGGATGTTTCCTACTAGAGTATCACTTTATGGTGGTGGAACATTTATAATACCTTATCTTATTTTCGTACTTTTAATAGGTTATACTGGAGTATTTGGAGAAATGGGTTTAGGTCGTGCTAATAAAAGTGGACCTATTGGAGCTTTTGCAAATGCAATGAAAGCTAAAGGTAAAAATGAAAATGCTGGGCGAGCTTTAGGATTTATCCCTACTATTGGAAGTTTATTATTAGCTATAGGTTATACTGTAGTTATAAGTTGGATTTTAAAGTACACTGTAGGTACATTTACAGGCGCTACATTAGCCCCAGCTTCTATAGATGAGTTTGGAGCTGCTTTTGGAGGAATGGCATCATCATTTGGAAATACTTTATGGGTGATAATTACTATACTTCTTACTTTCTTTATAATGAATGCTGGGATTTCAAATGGTATTGAAAAAGTTAACAAGGTTATGATGCCGCTATTTTTCTTATTATTTATTGGATTAGGAATATATATAGCTACTTTGCCAGGTGCTGCAGATGGTTATAAATATATTTTCTCTTTTGATCCAAAAGGTTTATTAGATCCAATGATTTGGATTTTCGCATTAGGTCAAGCTTTTTTCTCCTTATCATTAGGGGGAAGTGGTACGGTGATTTATGGTTCCTATTTGAAAGATGATGAGGATATATTATCAAACGCTAAAATAGTTGCTTTCTTTGATACAATGGCAGCTTTGTTAGCAGCTTTTGTAATAATACCAGCAATGGCTACCACTGGTAGTCAATTGTCACAAGGTGGTCCAGGACTTTTGTTTATTCATCTTCCTAATCTGTTTAAAAATATGCCTGGTGGTACAGTTGTTGCAGTAGTATTCTTTGTTGCTGTTACATTTGCAGCAATAACATCAATAGTAAATCTATATGAAACATCAGTTGCAGCTTTACAAGATGAATTTAAGTTTTCTAGAACAAAAGCTTCCGTTACTATAGGTGTTGCGGGATTAGTTGTTAGTTTATTTATCCAAGGTATAGTGGGAGAATGGATGGACGTTGTTTCAATCTATATAAATCCAATAGGTGCAGTACTAGCAGCAATTATGTTTTATTGGGTATTTGAAACTGGATTTGCTAAAAATGAAATTCAGAAAGGTAGAAGCACTGAAGTTGGTGGATGGTTTGAACCTATGACTAAATATGTATTCGTATTAGTAACGATTGTTGTATATGTTGCAGGAGTAATATTTGGAGGTATTGGATAAAAATAAATATAAACATTAATGAAGGGCGATCTCTGGATTGCCCTTTTATTATTTACAACAATGTAACTTTTTTGTAAATCCAATGTAACTAATCTGCAGTAAGTATTTGGTATATTGGATATACAAGAAAGGAAGGGATAAAATGAAAATTAAGATCAACTTAAATAAGAAAAAAACCTTAACTTATTTCTTAGCTTTATCATTAGTTGCCAGCCCAATATTAGTGAATGCAGCACCAGAGTTGGAAGTTAAACCAATAAGTGCTGAAGTGGAAGTAATTAAGCCTATCAACTCGGAGGTAATTCCTATAAGTGAAGAATTAAAGGTTCCAAATTATATAGAATTCACAGGAAAGATTACCAATATCGAATCAAAAGATAACATGGTTTCAATCTTAGCAGAAAACGATTTAGAGAGTGCATTAGATAAATTAGTAGCACATATATCTGATGATGTGGTTTTGTTAGATGAAGAGACAATGGGTTTAATATCTGTAGAAGATTTAGAGGAAGGCATGGAAGTTTCTATATATTATGATAAGGAAACGATTATGCTTATGAGTTATCCTCCACAACTAGGTCCTGATGTGATAGTTGTAAAAAGTGATGATGTAGATCTAAATATAAAGATAGATAAATTTGATGAAGAATTAACTAGTGATGATAATAATCTAAAATTAAACATTGATGAAGATGTAAAATTAATCGACCTTAAAGGGGAGAAAATAGAAAAGGAAGATTTAGCAAACAAGGATTTAGTAGTTTTTTATACTATTTCAACTAGAAGCATTCCAGCACAAGCTACTCCTAAGAAAATAATAGCTATTAGAAACCATGAAGTTAAGATTTTTGATTATTTAAACTTAAATGATGTAAAATTTGAATTGGATAATAAAATGTATAAAAATGATGACGGTGAACTGATGGTTCCACTTAGACAAATTGCAGAAGCTTTAGGTTATGAAGTTGAGTGGGCTAATGAAACTAAATCAGTAAATATAACTAAAGAAGGTTATGCGTCTAGTCTTACCATTGGAGAGAATGAATATCAATACTACGATATGCTACTTGAATTAACTGCACCAGAATTAACAGAATCTAAAACCTATGTGCCAGTATCCTTTATTGAAGACATTTTAGTTTCTAACTTAGAAGTTACTATGGACGGAGTATTAGAAATAATTAAATTTGAACAGTAGGGACGCAAAACTTTGTTCAAGTTTTGATGAAATCAAAATCGACAAGGTCATATTGATATGACTTTAGTCGATTTTTTATTTGGGACAGTCTCTGTATTTAAAATTGTGTTAATCTTACTGTTACTTTGATATAATATATACTAATATTTATAAAGGAGTTAACTATGATTTTAATATTTGCAGTAGATAATAACTGGAGTATCGGGTTTAATGGTAAAATGCTTGCGGATTTACCACATGATTTAAAACGATTTAGAGAAATAACTGAAGGAAATATAGTAATCATGGGTAGAAAGACTTTAGAGGCCATTCCTGGGCAAAATCCATTACCAAATAGAATAAATATATTGGTTACAAGAAAGAATGAGTTTGATAACAAAGGTTTTTATATAATAAATGACTTAGATAATTTAATACCATTACTAAAAGAAATCAATCCAGATAATGCAATGAAAGTTTTTGTAACAGGTGGTGAAACCATAGTTAGGCAACTAATGCCTTATTGCAATAAGGCTTATATTACTAAAATAATGAAGTCCTTTGAGGAAGTTGATACATGCATACCAAATTTAGACTTAGATACTAGTTGGAAAATCACTAATGAATCAGAAGTCTATGAACATAATGGTTTGAAATATAAATATGTTGATTATGTAAGGAGCATCTAATTTAAAAGGGGGATGGCATTATGGAATCAATCATAAGTATTAAGGGTTTAAGAAAATCATATGGATCTAAAGAAGTATTAAAAGGCATCAATATTGAAGTAAGTAGGGGAGAAGTCATAGGATATATTGGACCTAATGGAGCAGGGAAAAGTACTACTGTAAAGATAATGTTGGGATTAATAACTGACTTTGAGGGTGAAATAAATATTCTTGGTCAAGACATAAGAAGTGGAGAAGTTGATTATAAAGCAAAAATTGGATATGTACCTGAAACAGCAGAGATTTATGAAAATCTTACTGCCAGAGAATATCTTACATTTATTGGAGAACTGTATGGGATGGATTATGAGTTAGCAGATGAAAAAGCTATGAAGCTGATGGAACTCTTTGGTATAGGAGACGTATATCATTCAAGGATAAGTTCCTTCTCTAAAGGTATGAAACAAAAGACTTTGATAATTTCAGCATTATTAAACAATCCAGATATATTGTTTCTAGATGAACCTCTTACAGGAATAGATGCTAATAGCGTCATGGTGTTCAAAGAAGTACTTGATAAGTTAGCTAAGGAAGGAAAAACAATCTTTTATTCATCACATATAATGGAAGTGGTTGAAAAGCTAAGCAGCAGGATAATACTTATTAATGATGGTCAAATTGTTGCAGATGGTAACATAGATGAACTTAAAAATACATCTATGGAGAGTTCCCTAGAAAATATATTCAACCAATTAACAGGTTTTAATAATCACCAAGAAATAGCTGAAAGAATCGTAGACGTAGTAAGTGGGGTGGAGTAGATGAAAGACTACTCTATACTAAGATTCCTAGATTTATTTAAAGGTATATTTACCAGATTGGGCATAGACTATCCTTCCATGAGAAAGATTATTCAAGTAAAGTTGGTATTAGATAGTAGAAGGATTAGCACTGTAATGCAAGGCAACACAAGTAAAAAGGATGAAGAAAAAAACAACTTTTACAAATCATTTATTATGTATTTTATATTTGGTCTTTTAATGATTCCTTTTGTTTTATTTGGTGACAATTATCTGTTCAAAATGACCTTGGTATTTGGAATGTTTATGTTCTTTATGATGACAACTTTGATTTCTGATTTTAGTTCAGTGTTGTTGGATTTAAGGGACAAAGAGATTATTCTATCTAAACCAATCAACAGTAAGACCTTAAACATGGCAAAGATTATACATATTATTATATATACTTCTATGATAACTATGGCAATGATAATACCATCCTTAATTGCAGGATCAGTAAAAAACGGTATTTTATTCTTCATTATTTATTTAGTAGAAGTAGTGTTAATTAACCTATTCTTAATAGTACTTACGGGTCTAATTTATTTGTTGATACTCCGATTCTTTGATGGTGAAAAGCTTAGAGATATAATAAACTATGTGCAAATTGGCCTTACAATAACCATAACTGTAGGATATCAATTAATAGGTAGGGTTTTTGATGTAGTAGACTTAACTAAAGTTCAGATGACACAAAGTTGGTGGTCGTTTATTTTACCTCCTATTTGGTTTGCTGCACCTTTTGAATTTTTTATAAATAATAATAAATCGATGAACATAATCATCTATTCACTACTAGCCTTGATCATTCCAATTATTGCTATAATAATATATGTAAAAACAACACCAGCCTTTGAAAGAAATTTACAAAAGCTATCAAGTGTTGGAGGAAAGACTAAGGATAAAGAAAAAATAAGTAATAAAATTGCAAATATAGTATGTAGAACTAAAGATGAGAGAACCTTTTATAGATTTACAAACAATATGATAAAAAATGAAAGAGAGTTTAAACTTAGAGTTTACCCAAGTTTGGGATTTAGTATTGTATTTCCTTTTATTATGTTGTTTAACTCAGCAAGAGGTAGTAGTTTAGCACAAGTGATTAATTCAAAGGCATATTTTAACACATACTTTGTAGCCTTTTTCCTACCTAGTCTAATGCAATTTATAGGGAATTCAGGAAATTATAAAGGGGCTTGGATATATAAAGTAGCGCCTATTAAAAAGTACGAACCAGTTTTTAAAGGAGCAGTTAAGTCTGTATTTATAAACTTATTTACTCCGGTAATATTAATAGTAAGTATTATATTTTTGATAGTATTCAAATTTAAAATTTTAAATCATTTGATTATAGTTTATTTAAATTTAATCTTAGGGACGTTTATAGTATTTAAATTATTTAAAAAAGATTTACCTTTTTCTAGGGCATTTGAAACAACAGAAAGAAGAAATGGATTTGGGAAAACTTTGCTTTCTATTATGGGAATGGGGATATTGATATTAATTCATTATTTCTCAATGAGAATAAGGTTTGGTCAATATATTTATCTACTTATACAAATAATTATTATTTACGTATCTTCAAGATTTATATTTAATGTACAACCAGACGATTAAATAATTAAATATACTTCACAATATTGACACTATATATTGATATTTGGTAATATACAATATATAGTGTTTTATTAGGAGGAAATATACTAAATGTTGACAAAAATTAGAAAAAGAGACGGTAGAGAAGTGCCATTTAATATAGAAAAAATAGCTAATGCTATTTTTATGGCTGCTCAAGCAGCAGGTGGCCAGGATTATAAAACATCCATTGAATTAGCAGATAAAGTTGCTAATATTTGTAATGAAAAATATAATAAGGAAATACCTGGAGTTGAAGATATACAAGATATTGTAGAAAAGGTATTAATAGAATCAGGTCATGCTAAAACTGCTAAGGAATACATAATTTATAGAGCAGAGCGTAGCAGAGCTAGAGAGATGGATACAAGGCTAATGAAGGTCTTTGAAGATCTAACCTTCAAAGATGCTAAGGATGTAGATATAAAAAGAGAAAATGCAAATATAGACGGAGATACAGCCATGGGAACTATGTTGAAATATGGTTCTGAAGGGGCTAAGGCATTCTATGATTTATTTGTATTAAATCCTGATCATTCAGCTGCTCATAAATCTGGAGATATACATATTCATGATTTAGATTTCTTAACATTAACTACAACTTGTTGTCAAATTGATATAGTAGAATTATTTAAGAATGGTTTTAGCACAGGACATGGTTTTTTAAGAGAACCTAATAACATTGCTTCATATTCGTCGTTAGCTTGCATAGCTATTCAATCAAATCAAAATGACCAACACGGTGGACAAAGTATTCCTAACTTTGATTATGGAATGGCCATCGGTGTAAGAAAAACTTATATAAAAGACTATAGAGCTAATCTTAAAAAATCAATAGCACTATTATCAAATTTAGATTTAGATGAAAATGTAGATTATATATTTGAGATATTGGAGAAAGAATATAAATTAACTCCATCCATAGAAGACAATGAAGAATATCTTAAAAAAGAGGGAGAATATCTTCTAGAATTATTAAGCGATGAGAAATTAGTAAAGAAAATCCAGGATTTCGCACTTAAGAATGCATATATAGATACAGATAATAAGACTTTCCAAGCCATGGAGGCATTAATACACAATTTAAATACAATGCATTCAAGGGCTGGAGCACAAATTCCTTTTAGTTCCATTAATTATGGTACTGATACATCAGTTGAAGGTCGAATGGTTATGAGAAATCTACTATTAAGTACCGAAGAAGGTTTGGGTAATGGTGAGACGCCTATATTCCCTATTCAAATCTTTAAGGTCAAAGAAGGAATTAACTACAACAAGGAAGATCCAAACTATGATTTATTTAAGCTTGCGTGTAGAGTAAGTGCTAAAAGACTATTTCCTAACTTCTCATTTATAGACGCACCATATAATTTACAATATTACAAAGAGGGTAAACCTGAAACAGAAATAGCCTATATGGGATGTAGAACTAGGGTTATAGGAAATGTTCATGACGAAACAAAGGAAATTGTTAATGGAAGAGGTAATCTAAGCTTTACAACTATTAATCTACCTAGAATTGGACTAGATAATAAAGGAGATTTAGTAGGTTTCTATAGACAACTTGATAATACAATAAACATAGTCATAGCACAACTATTAGAAAGATTTGAGATTCAAGCAAGTAAAAAGGTTAAGAACTTTCCATTTTTAATGGGACAAGGTATTTGGATAGATTCAGATAAATTAAATAGTGAAGATAATATAAGAGAAGTACTAAAGCATGGTACCCTATCAATGGGCTTTATAGGTTTAGCAGAATGTCTAAAGGCTCTAATAGGACAACATCATGGAGAATCGGAAGATGCACAAAAGCTTGGTATTGAAATAGTAAGTCATATGAGAAAGAGAATGGATGATATCTCTAAAGAATATAAGATGAACTTCACATTGATTGGAACACCTGCTGAAGGTACTGCAGGCAGATTTGTGAATATTGATAAAAAGATTTATGGAGAGGTGCCTGGAGTTACTGATAGAGAATATTACACTAATAGTTTCCATGTTCCTGTATACTTCAAGACAACAGCATTTAAGAAAATTATGTTGGAAGCTCCATATCACGAATTAACTAATGCTGGCCATATAACATATGTAGAGTTAGATGGGGATCCTACTATGAACTTAGATGCATTTGAAAAGATTATTAGAGTAATGAAAGAATCAGGCATTGGATATGGTTCCATAAATCATCCTGTGGATAGAGACACAATTTGTGGATACACTGGAGTAATTGGAGACACTTGTCCACAATGTGGAAGAGAAGAAGGAGATATTCCATTTGAAAGAATTAGAAGAATAACAGGATATCTTGTTGGAACACTTGATAGATTTAATGATGCAAAGAGAGCTGAAGAACATGATAGAGTTAAACACTTCTCAATCAATAAGTAAGTTAAGGATTTCTGGTATAGTTGATGAATCCATAGTAGATGGACCTGGGATAAGACTAACAGTATTTACTCAGGGATGTAATCATAAATGTCCCGGATGTCATAACCCCCAAACTCATGATTATAATGGTGGAGTAGAAATATCAATCGATGATATATTAAATATGATTAAAGAAAACCCATTACTTGATGGAATAACCATAAGTGGAGGAGAACCCTTTGACCAAGCTAAATCTTGTACCAATTTAGCAAAGAAGGTTAAGGATATGGGATTAAATGTTGTTATTTACACAGGATATAATTATGAATATCTTATGAGTAAACAAGAATACAAAGACCTATTATTGGAAACTGATATATTAGTAGATGGTAGGTTTGATATGAGAAAGATGGATTTGACTATACCATTTAAAGGTTCCACAAACCAAAGAATAATAGATGTAAATAAGAGTATAGTTAGTAATAAAATAAGTATAGCTTAAAATAAAGTAAGGACGGACTGTTAAAGAACAGTTCGCCCTTACTTTTATGCGGGACAGTACTCCTGACCCTATGTCCCGACATATTCGGCATAACATATAAGAAGGCAGACTGTATAAATTACCAGTCTGCCTTACTATATAATGAAAACCCTATTCATCTAATTTTCTCTTACTTATTCTAATCTTCTTTATTACCCTATAGGCTACAAATAGTACTATACCCAATACTATTATGAATGGAGATAGATAGATTAAAGATATAACAAAGTTCTGCATTGCATTTTTAAATCCAAATATCGAATCTTGTATTGCATTTTTTATCTTAGTACCAAAGGTTGTTTCTACAGTTTCCGCATTTCTTAGTCTTTCTACTTCTTGAACATTGATTCTAATAGTGCTAAAATCCACCTTATCGTCTATGTTCATAAGACTTGACTGTAGATTTTCTTTTTCATATATTATCTCGCTTAGTTGATTTTCAAGTGTTATTATGTCTTCTATCTTTTCAGCCTTTTCTAATAATGCTAGAATTCGCTCTTCCTTTGTTGTAATTACTCTTAGCCTAGATTCAGTATCTCTATATTGCTTAGTTACATCTTCTTTGCTAGTATTTTCAGAGATCATATTCCCAATTCCGTTTAACTCTGTTTTAAAGCTAATTACATCTTCTTTAGGAACTCTGATGACAAATTGAGCGTTTTTATAGCTTTTATTATTATAGTATTGATTATATGATATGTTGGAGTTTTCTATATAGGCCTTATATTTTTCTGTTAAACTCATTAAATCTTCTGTAGTCTTTTCAAATTCGGTAGTTTCAAAATCTAAATAAATAGTTGTGATAACTTTTTCAGGTTCTAATGCTGAATCATTTTTTGAATCCATGTCCATTGGTGGTGCCATTGGAGATGCTGAATCTTCAGTAGTATAACCTGAGTCCCAAGCCATTTCATTTTGGACACTAGATTTACTGGAACTACATCCTATGGCTAATGACAATATGAGTATAAGACTCAAAGCTAGTATAAACAATTTACTTGACCGTTTCACTTTAATCAACTCCTTTGATTAAATTATACAATAAGAAAAAATTTAAGTGTATACAAATTAGTTACAGAATTATCGGGTATAATGAATATTGAAAGAAAAAGTGATACAATACATATAAAGAAATAAGGAGGGATTTTATATGGATTTAGTTCAAATAGAAAGCGATGTAAAACAAGTGACTATGGAATTATTAGAAGCTGCAAAGTTAGAAGCAGGTGAAGCTGTAGTTATCGGTGGAAGTACTAGTGAGATAATAGGAGAAAAAATTGGTTCATCTACTAATATGGAAGTTGCTAGATTGATAATGAATGCAATAATTCCGATACTAAAGGAAAACAAAATATATCCTGTTATCCAAGGATGTGAGCATATAAATAGGGCCTTAGTTGTAGAAAAAGAATATGCTAAAATGCACAATCTAGAGCCAGTAAATGTAATCCCTGTACAAACAGCAGGCGGAGGTTTTGCAACTGCAGCAATGGAAATCTTGGATGATCCAGTTGTGGTAGAACATGTAGGAGTAAAAGCTGGTATAGATATAGGCGATGTATTTATAGGTATGCATATTAAAGGAGTAGGGGTAGTTGTAAGAAGTGATATCAAAGAAATAGGCAACGCTCACCTAAGTATGATACGCACAAGAGCTAAATTAATAGGCGGTGTAAGAGCTAAACATTGTTAATTCTATTATTTGATAATGAATTTATTCCTAAATAATGGAAATAATATTCCTAAATGAATGGAGGGATAGGATTGAGAGTACCTAATCATTTAGGAGTTATTCCAGATGGGAATAGGCGTTGGGCTATTAACCATGGCATGACCAAAGAAAAGGGATATGATAGTGGTTTAAATCCAGGTTTAGAAGTATTTAAGCTTTGTGAAAAAATAGGAATAAAAGAACTTACATTTTATGGATTTACAGCTGATAATACAAAAAGACCTAAGGTTCAAAGGCTTGCTTTCACAAAGGCTTGTACTGACGCAGTTAAGCTCTTAGCTAAAGAAAATGCAGATTTATTAGTCATAGGAAATACAGATTCTGATATGTTTCCAAAGGAACTTATTCCATATACAGTTACTAGAAAGAGATTTGGTAATGGTGGGACAAAAGTTAACTTTCTAGTAAATTATGACTGGAAATGGGATATTGGAAATTTAAAATATGAAGAAGGTGACATTAAAAGTCCAATTAATTTACTAAAATCAAAGGATATCTCAAGGGTAGATTTAATTATCAGATGGGGTGGTAGACGAAGATTAAGTGGTTTTTTACCCCTTCAAGCTGTATATTCAGATTTTTATATTATAGATGATTATTGGCCAGATTTTAATGTTAATCATTTTAATGAAGCCATAGCTTGGTATGATAAACAAGACATAACATTAGGTGGATAAACTATACAACTCTCGATATAATATTATTGAGAGTTATTTTTAAGTAAAATGAAAGAGGTGATATGGTGAAAATAAAAATAAATGCAAAATCATTTTTAATAATTAATATTGGATTATTAATAACATCATTAGGTTTATATTTTTTCCTGATTCCATCTAATTTAGCAGCAGGTGGAGTTACTGGATTAGCAATAATTATTAACAGATTAATGCCTCAAGTTCCAGTAGGAATGATTATGATTATAGCCAATATTTTTTTATTTACTTTGGCCTTTATTCTGATAGGCAAAGAATTCGGAGGATTAACAATATATAATAGTTTTCTTCTTTCGGGATTTATATATATATTTGAGATGATTATACCATTGAATGGACCTCTTATAGATGATTTATTAGTGAATTTAATCTATGGAATATTAATATCAAGTGTTGGAATGGCAATAATATTTAATCAAAATGCCTCCACAGGTGGAACAGATATTATAGCAAAGATAATTACTAAATTTACACATTTAAACATAGGAAAATCATTATTTATTGCAGATTCGCTTATAGCAATTGGAGCAGTTACAGTATTAGGTATTGAGGTTGGATTATATTCTTTATTGGGTATATTAGTAAATTCAACTTTAATAGATAAGGTAATAGCAGGATTTAACACAAAATATCAAGTTGCAATAATCAGTGAAAAAGATGATATTATAAATAAGTTTATTACAGAAGAGATGAATAGAGGGGTTACTTTACTTAATGGAGTAGGTGGATATTCTAAAACTGAAAAAAGGGTAATACATACAGTAGTCCCAAGAAGTGAATATTCGATTATTAAACACAAGGTTATGGAAATTGATCCGACAGCATTTATATGGGTTAATTTAGTAAATGAAGTTCATGGAGAAGGATATACATTTTAAAAAAGGTGGCGTTACACGCACTCCAAAATGTCGTGAAGATCATCGACAAATTAAGGTTGGTGGGCGATATTGGGCTCGAACCAACGACCTCCACGATGTCAACGTGGCACTCTAGCCAACTGAGCTAATCGCCCTTAAATTACTTACTTATTATATCATTATAAGTAAGTAATTACAATTCAAAATTATTTACTACTCTTAAGTCCAGCACCACAAAATGGTAGTACTACTTTTCCTAAGTCCTTATTATCTTTATAATATTTATTAAAAGCTGCAAAAGTTGCTGCCGTAGTTATTTCAACATAAAACCCTTTTCTAGCTAACTCATCTTGAACCTTAATAATATCTTCTTCCGGAGCAAGTATTATATCGCCATTTGTCTCTCTAATAGCTTCTAATACTTGTTTGCCTCTTTTAGGAGCTGCAATTGCTATACCCTCAGCAGCAGTACCAGTATTGACTACTTCTTCAACTGTATCCTCTCCTTCTTTAAAGGCTTTATATATAGGAGAACATCCTGAAGCTTGTACACCAATTATCCTAGGAAGTTTATCTATAAGTCCAAATTCATATAATTCCTTTACTGCAAAATATGCACCTAATAATAAGGTACCATTTCCTACTGGAATAACCAAAGTATCAACCATGTTTCCACCTAGTTGCTCAAAGATTTCATATACATAAGTCTTAGTTCCTTCATAAAAATATGGATTATAGACATGACTTGCATAAAATGCTCCACTACTTTTAACTGCATCTAAGGCAGCTTTAGCAGTATCTTCTCTGGAACCAGGAATTACATGGATATTTGCTCCATGAGATTTAATCATGGATATTTTCTTAGGAGATGTTCCTTCAGGTACAAAAATGTCACATTCCATACCAACTCTATTTGCATATGCTGCAATTGAGTTACCTCCATTACCGCTACTGTCTTGTATGACCTTTTTAGCACCAAATTCCTTTGCCTTAGCAATTAAAACAGCTGCACCTCTATCCTTAAAAGAAAGAGTAGGCATCATATAATCCATTTTAACTAGTATATCAGGATTATCTTGATATAATCTTACCAATGAAGTAAGGCCTTCTCCCATGGTTACATCTTTCCATACATCTGAATCTTGAAATGGTAGTGCATTTAAGTATCTAAAAAGACTCCATTCATTCCTTATGATTTCATCCATAGAAAAATTCTTCTCATAATTTTCTAAATTAAGCATTCCTCCACATTCACATATATAAGGAAAATCATAAGGGGAGTATTTTGTGCTACATTCATTACATACATAATTAATGGTCATACAATCAGCTCCTTTTTTAGAATATTATATCATGTAAAGAATATTTTGGCATTATTATTCAAAAACAGCAAGTATATACCTTGACTTTTTTGTCAATGATTTAAACAAAGAGGTAGGGGGTGTTTATTTTGGTTCCAAAATGGATAAATAATATTAGGGACAAGATTTATTACAGTAAGGAGAAGCAAAAACAAGATGAGATGTTAGAATCTATTCAAAGAGCACAGAGGGAGTGGATGGATAAAGAAAACTATTTTGATTTTGCCACTGATCCTGATTTAGTTGACTTTGCTATATATGACATAGAGGCATCAAAAAGAAAATATGCTTATTTATTAAAATTAGCTAAAGATAAAAACAAATAGTAATAAAATCCAAAGCCTAATTCTATATTATAGTATAATAGAAATAGGAGGGAAATTATGAGCAATATTTTAGGGTATTTATTAGGACTAGTTATATTGTACATTGTAGCTATGATTTTAGTTATTCCTATTAAAGTTTTAATTAAGTTATTGATAAATGGACTAATCGGTGGGGTTGTTTTGTTTGTATTCAATTTGATAGGTGGTTACTTTGGTTTATCTATTGTAATTAATCCATTGAATGCTGTGATTGTAGGTATTTTAGGTGTTCCAGGAGTAATTTTATTGTTGGTTTTACAGGTGCTATTATAGTGCGGTAATTTGCAAAATTTAGAAAAATATGATATATATAGCTATATATCATAAAAAATATAATTTGAAACGAGGGGGTTACAAGAAATGAGTTCACTTAAGATGAAAGTTGAATCTAGAGAGAATATTGGAAGTAATAAAGTTAATAAATTGAGAGCGAATAATGTATTGCCAGGAGTTATCTATAAAAGAGGTAGTAATACTGAAGCTGTACAAGTTCAGGAAGCTGAATTCCTTAGAGTATATAAAGTAGCAGGCTCCACATCTGTTGTACAATTGGATCTAAATGGTGAAGTACAAAATGTAATAATTAAAGAAATCCAAAGACATCCAGTAAAAAATCAAATACTTCATATTGATTTCCAAGAATTAAACATGGATGAAAAAATCAAGATGACAATTCCTATAAACCTAATAAATAGGGATAGTATAAGACTTCAACCATCAGTATTGACACAAATGTTAGACCAAGTTGAAATAGAGTGTCTTCCAGATAATATTCCAAACACAGCTGACGTAGATGTAGCTGATATGACATTTAGCGATCCAATATTAGTTAGTGATTTGGATATTGCTAAAAATGAAAAAATAACTATGTTAACTGAATTAGATGCTGTAGTATGTACTTTATCAGAACCTGCAGTAGTAGAAACTGATGAAGATGCAGAAGAAGCGGATGATACTGAATCAGAAGAATAAGAAATATTTAAACAAAAAAACAGATAATATATTATCTGTTTTTTTTAATCCTTGCCAAGCACGAAAACACACTCATGTGAATAAAATATACTATAATGACAATAATTCTAGTAAATGCTAAGGAGAGGATTATATGTATTGTAATATTTGTGGCAATAGAGGAGATAATATAAATATATTTATGATTACAATGTGTAAAGATTGCTTCGATGAGTTTGCAAATATATCTATAATGGATGATGATTACGACAAATATAAAAATTTAATAAGAATCCTTTTAAGCTATTACATAAGCCCTAAGGCTATACTAAACCCTGCTAAATGAGCGGGGTTTTTTCATTTTTTGTTAAGTTTAAGTAACACTAAATAAATATTTAGAAAAATATAAAAATATGTATTGACCTTATAGTTACTATAAGGTTTAAGATGATGATAAGGATATCCTGTATGTATGTGAAGTATTAAAGTGATATGTACAAATATAATGTGAGGGAGTGAATTATAATGAAAAACAAAGATATGAGATTTGCTACACAAATAATTCATGCTAAGAAATTTAGGGATCCTGTTGCAGGAGCACATATTAGTCCTATCTATCAAACATCAACATTTACCTTTGATAGCATAGATGAAGCAATAGAAAGAAATCAAGACTATGATCAAAATAAAGGTTTTACTTATTCCCGATTTGGTACTCCTACTACTCATGAACTAGAACAAAAACTTGCAGATATCGAAGGTGGAGAAGCATGTTTGGCACTAAGTTCTGGTATGGCTGCAATTAGCACTGCTTTATTAACCGCCCTACAAGCAGGAGATCATCTTATAGCTGGAAAGGTTATTTATGGATGTACATTTACATTATTAATTGATGTTCTTAAAAAGTACGGAATTGAAGTTTCGTTAGTAGATACTACTAATCTTGAAGAGATCAACAAAGCAATTCGACCAAATACAAAAGTAATTTATATAGAAACACCAGCAAATCCAACTCTTACTATTACGGATATTGAAGCAGTTTCAAAAATTGCAAAAGCTAATAATGCTCTATTAATGGTTGATAGTACCTTTGCTAGTCCTGCATTACAAAACCCACTAAAATTAGGTGCAGATATAGTAGTTCATAGTGCCACAAAGTATATTAGTGGACATGGAGCAGTAGTTGCAGGTGTGATCATTGGTACAAGAGAATTTATATATAATGCTAGATTCCCAAATCTACAGGTGTTTGGTGGATGTTTATCATCATTTGATGCTTGGTTATTAATGCTAGGTATGAAAACGTTATCTGTTCGTATGGATAAACATTGTGAGAATGCAATGACTATAGCTAAATGGCTAGAGTCACATCCACAAATTGAAAGAGTATATTATCCTGGTTTAGAATCACATCCTACTCATGAAATAGCTAAGAAACAAATGCGTGGATATGGTGGTATGATGAGTTTTGATATAAAAGGTGGATTAGAAGCTGCTAAGGCATTCTTAAATTCTGTAACACTATTTGGTCTTGGTACAAGTTTAGGAAACGTGGATTCATTAATCCAACATTCTCCAACCATGAGTCACTTTGGAATGACTGCAGAAGAGAGAGCAGAAGTTTCAATTATAGATGGTCAAGTGAGAGTATCTATTGGCTTAGAAGCTGTGGAGGACTTAATAGACGATATCAATCAGGCTCTAGAGAAAGCAAGAAAAGCAGTACAATAAAAGAATAAGAATTAAGAATTCATACGCAAATATTAGACACTTAAACTAAAATTTTGAAAGGATGATTTAAGTGAAACAAGAAAAAATAAAAAGAAGACCTTATTTGTGGGAAGCTTTGATTAGTTTTGGATTTTTAATTGTAATAATGGGTATCAGTCTCGGAATATATGGTTCTGACCCACATGTACCACTTCTTATTGGAACTGCATTTTCATCTATTATGGCGTTAAGACTTGGATTTTCATGGACAGAAATAGAAGAGTCAATGAAACAGGGGATATATCAAGCCTTACAAGCAGTAATTATTTTGACAATAATTGGCGTACTTGTTGGGGTTTGGATTGAAGCGGGAGTTGTGCCAGCGATGATTTATTATGGACTATCAATTATTAGTCCCTCAGTATATTTACCTGTAACAATGATTATATGTTCAATTACTTCATTAGCTACAGGAACAAGCTGGGGTACAGTTGGTACAGTTGGAATTGCAATGATAGGAATCGCTTCAGGATTAGGTATTCCATTGCCTATCGCTGCTGGAGCCATTTTAAGTGGTGCATACTTTGGAGATAAGTTATCGCCTTTATCTGATACTACTAACTTAGCACCAGCAGTATCGGGGACAGATGTGTTTACCCATATCAAATATATGGTACCAGTAACTAGTATATCTTTTATAATTTCTATTATACTATTTTTTATTGTAGGATTAGGATATGATAGTGGAACAACTAATTTAGAGACTATTAGTATAATTCAAAATGGAATTAAAGAAATGTTTAACATAACCCCTATATTATTAATATCTCCAATAGCAGTTATAGTAGCAATCGCTTTAAAAGTACCGGCGATACCTGGTATATCTTTAGGAATACTATTAGGCATACTTGAGGCATTTTTCATACAAGGTTCAAATTTTGGAGCTATTCTTTCAGCTAGTTATTATGGCTTTGTTAGTGAAACCGGAATTGCAGTAGTAGATAATCTATTTACTACTGGTGGAATCACAAATATGATGTACGCAATATCATTAACATTTATTTCTATGATGTTTGGTGGCATAATGGAGACTACAGGACAGCTTGAAGTCATTGTTAATACTGTAATAAAAAGGTTAAAAACTGCATCACAACTTATTGCAGCGACGATGATAACTTGTGTATTCAGTAATATGACTATGCCAGAGCAAGTAATTTCTATAGTAGTACCGGGTAGAATGTATGCACCAGCTTATAGAAAAATGGGTATTCACCCTAAGTCTTTGTCAGCAGCTTTAGAGGCATCTGGCACAATGTCATCTTCATTAATACCGTGGACAGCTTGTGCAGTATATATGAGTACAACTTTGGGTGTACCAACCATTGAATATATACCGTGGACTTTTTTCTTATACATTACCCCTATATTGACGCTATTACTTTCAAAGACAAAATTAGTAGTGGTCGAAATAGGAGATGATCCTAGTACAGTTGTTGAAATTTTATCAAATGTACAAGAAAATCTAGTAGAAGCTTAAAGAATAAATTAAATCTCAGATATGAATTAGAATTTGTATCTGAGATTTAATTATATAAATTTAATTAATTTAATACCTTAATTTATACAAATCATAAGATGAATATTAATACAATATTTGTAATGTAAATTATTTATTATGAATTATAACTATAAAAATTATGAATTTATAGGAGGTAAAAATGAAGATTGTTAAAGAAATTATAGTGCCAGGGGGATTCGCTCGTTCATTTGAAGCCAGTGCTGGACAATTTGTTAAAGTTATTGATATGGAAGGTGGACAAGTTGCCGATTTTTTTGCATTTAGTCGCAATGATTTGAAGGAACATCTTTCTGTAGGTCATAGTTATATAACTGAATTATCTTTGCGATTGTATCCAGGATATAAACTCCGTACAAATAGAAAAGCTCCAATTTTTGAGGTAATTGAAGATACTTCAAAAAGTGTTGATATGATAATGCCAGCTTGTAATAAATGGAGGTACTTAGTAGACTATGGTATCAAAGAGCATAGAAATTGTATTGATAATCTTGAAGAAGTTTTAAAAGAATATAATCTTAGTGATGAAAATTATGGGAATCCGCTTAACATATTTCAGAAAACATCAATCACATCAGACCTAAAGCTCGAGCAATTACCTTGTGATTCTAAAGCTGGAGACTACCTGTTGCTCCAGTGCAAAATGGACGTGGTTGGTGCTGTTTCTGCATGTCCAATGGATGTAAATGCTATTGCGGGCAATAAGATAACCGATATTATGATACAAATACTTGAAGAATAGGTAGTTTTTATAGTATAGAAGGTGTTTTTAAAATGGCAATAGAGAACATTATATTTATTCATTATACAATATGTAAAGATTACATTGAAGAGTTTGCAAATATATAGATAATGGACGGACTATGTTAATACAAAATCTGATAAGAATATTTCTTAATTATTAGATAAACCCTAAGGTTATACTAAACCCTGCTAAATAAGCAGGGTTTTTTTCATATTATTTAAATTTGACTAAATTTAAACACCCCAATTCATACAAATCGTACGATGATTAGGAGAAAAAATTAATATATCATGTAATTAACTAGGAAAACTATCCTATAAATTTATATATATAACAAAAGGGAGGATTTATTTATGGATTACAAAGACATGGGATTTAGCACAAAAGCACTTCATGCTGGACAATATCATGACCCAGTAACAGGAGCTCACGTAAGCCCTATTTTTCAAACATCAACATTCGTATTACCAAATACAGAAGAAGCAATCAGACTTAATCAAAATCAAGATCAAGGATTTACTTACACAAGATTCGGAAGCCCAACACAAGCAGAATTAGAAAAGAAAATTGCAATATTAGAGAATGCAGAAGCTGCATTAGCAGTTAGCTCAGGTATGGCAGCAATTTCAACAGCTCTTTTAACAGTACTTAGAGCTGGAGATCATGTAGTAGCTGGAGACGTTATCTACGGTTGTACATTTGCATTAATCAAAAATGTATTAACAGATTTAGGAATTGAAATGACAATGGTAGATACATCAGATCTATCACAGATAGAAGCAGCTATTAAACCAAATACAAAATGTGTTTATATAGAAACACCAGCTAACCCAACATTAAGAATAACTGACATTGAGGCAGTTGCTGAAGTTGCTCATAAACATGGAGCAAAAGTAATAGTAGATAGTACATTTGCATCACCATATTTACAAAACCCACTAAATTTAGGTGCAGATATAGTAGTTCACAGTGCAACTAAATTCCTTTGTGGACACGGTACAGTTGTTGCAGGAGTATTAGCAGGAAGTAAAGAATTGATGGATAGAGCTAGATTCCCAATAGTTCAAACGTTTGGTCAAGTAATATCACCATTTGATGCATGGTTATTAATGCAAGGAATGAAAACATTAGGAATAAGAATGGAAAAACATTGTTCAAATGCTATGAAAGTAGCGGAATTCTTAATTAATCATCCACAAGTAGAAAATGTATACTACCCAGGATTACCATCACATCCAACACATGAAATTGCTAAGAAACAAATGAAAAATGGTTTTGGTGGATTAATGAGTGTTGATGTTAAAGGTGGTATAGAAGCAGGTAAAGTACTAATGGATAATCTAGAAGTCGTAAGCTTAGCAACAAGCTTAGGAAACGTAGATTCACTTATCCAACATTCACCTACAATGAGCCACTTTGACATGACAAAAGAAGAAAGAGCAGCAGTAGGTATCTATGATGGTCAAGTAAGACTTTCAATAGGTGTTGAAAATGTAGAAGACTTAATAGCTGACTTAGATAGAGCATTAAAGATAGTAGCAGAAAAAGTTAACTAATATAATGTAATATATAAAAAATGCTTGTGAAAATATCACAAGCATTTTTTATTATAAACTGTATATTCTTATAACTCAATATTTGATAATATATAGTTAAAGGAGGTTAGTTATCTTATGAGTCTATTAAAAGGAATGCAATCAACTGCAATAAAATATGCTGAGGCATTATCTAAAGTTCTTATGGTAGATGTAGAAATAGTAGATGATAAACTATTTAGAGTTGCCGGTACTGGTATGTTCAAAGACCAGTTGAATAAATTCATGGAAGAAGAAGGACATGTTTACAAGGAGGTAATGAAAAGCAAAGAAAAACAAATAATCATGAACCCAGGTAATCATCATATATGTAGTACATGTTCTAAAGAGAATACATGTGAAGAGACTTTTGAGATGAGTATGCCAATTAAGATGCATGAAGAAGTTATAGGGGTTATAGGTCTGGTATGCTTTACATATGAACAAAGAGAGCATATCTTAAGTAATTTAGATATATATATAGAATTCCTAGAGCAGATATCAGATTTAATTGCCTCTAAAGCTAGAGAAGGTTTAGAATTAAATAAGATGAAAAATATAATTGAAATGTTAAGTAGTACAATAGAAAAGATTGAGCAAGGTATATTTATTGTTGATAAAAGAAATAAAATTAGTAATATAAATAATATGGCAGTTAAGATGCTAGGTTTGGATAATGTACCACAATTTATAGACTATATTAAAAAAACAGGAAATGAAATATTGAACTTTACTGAATATGAATTAAGTATAGATAACAATATCTATTATATCTTAGGAGAAGAACATAAGATAATAACAGGAATTTCTACTTATGATAGAGTGTACATATTCACAAATATTAGTACTCTTGAAGCTATTTCGACCTCTGTTTCTACTTCAAAAGAAAATATGGGGCTAGAGGATATTATAGGAGAAAGTATAGAAATTAGAGAAATAAAAAATAAAATAAGAAAGATAAAATCTTCTAACTCAACTGTATTAATAACTGGTGAAAGTGGTACAGGTAAGGAATTGTTTGCTCGTGGAATTCATATGGAAAGTGATAGACGGGATAAAGCTTTTGTGGCTATTAATTGTGCTGCCATACCTGATACATTATTGGAATCAGAGTTATTTGGGTATATTAAAGGAGCATTTACAGGAGCAGATCCAAAAGGAAAAATGGGAAAGATAGAGTTTGCCAATAATGGTACATTATTTCTTGACGAAATTGGTGACATGCCATTATATTTACAATCAAAATTACTAAGGGTATTAGAGGAGCGTGAGATAATTCGTCTTGGTTCAAACACACCAATTCCTGTAGATATTAGGGTTATAGCTGCATCTAATAAAGATTTAGAGTTACTTATAGAGGAAAAGATGTTTAGAGAAGACTTATATTATCGGTTAAATGTAATACCTTTTCAGATTCCACCACTAAGAAATAGAAAAGACGATATAAAGATAATTACAAATTACTTTATAAAGAAATATTCTATATTATTTAGAAAATACGATATAGGTGTAAGTAGCGAGGTGTTGGATTATTTTATAAATTATGATTGGCCTGGGAATGTAAGGGAACTAGAAAATGCTGTTGAATATGCTATGAATATGGTTGAAAATTATGGAGTGATTTTGTTATCTCATTTGCCAAAGGCTATATTAAATAATGAAACTAATACAAGTGTATCATTATCATTGGAAGCTATGGAAAAAGAATATATTAATAAAGCTTTGTCCTTGTATGGTAAATCTCAAGAAGGTAAAGAGCAGGCTGCTAAAGAACTTGGTATAGGTATAGCAACTTTGTATAGAAAGATAAAAAAGTATAATATTTAGCAAATTATCAAAATGATATTAAATTATCCTTTTGATAATTTGCTATAAACTTGATTGTTATCACAATTTAATGTGTATAAAATGAAATAATAGGGCGATTATTATCAATTTGATAATAATCGCCTATTTTTTATACTTATTTTAAACTAAACTTACAATAAGAGCATTGATTTAAAGCCATTAGAGAGTAGATAATATCTTAAATAGGAAATTGGCATACTATTTGCAATAATAAAAGTACAAAGTAGAAAAGTTATTAAGGAGGATAAATATGACGTTTAAACATGAGCTTATTAAAGCTAATTTAGTTAGTGTCAGAAATGATAATCCAAAGGCTAGTGTTAGCTTCATTTCTGAAGAGACAATAAAAAAGGTAAATGAATTTCATAAAGGCTTTGATGAGTATTCAGTAACACCATTACACAACTTAGAGGGTTTAGCTAATCACTTTGGTGTAAAGAGCATATTTCTAAAAGATGAATCATATAGATTTGGATTAAATGCTTTTAAAGTATTGGGTGGTGCATATGCAGTAGGTCATTATCTAGCTGATAAGTTAGGAATAGACATATCAGAGGTTTCCTTTGAATATCTAAAATCAAAGGAAGTAAAAGATAAGCTAGGTGAGATTACATTTGTAACAGCCACTGATGGTAATCATGGTAGAGGAGTGGCTTGGGCAGCTAATCAGCTTGGTCAAAAATCAGTTGTTTATATGCCAAGGGGCTCATCTCCAATAAGATTGAACAATATTAGAAAAGAAGGTTCAGATGCATCTATTATAGATGGAAATTATGAAGAAGCTGTAGCCCTTTCAGATGAAATGGCTAAGAAAAATGGATGGGTAGTTATTCAAGATACTGCCTGGGAAGGTTACGAAGATATACCAACATGGATTATGCAAGGATATGGAACATTGATCTATGAAGCTATGAATCAATTAGAAGACTATGGAATAGATAAACCAACTCATGTATTTCTTCAGGCTGGTGTAGGCTCATTTGCAGGAGCCATACTTGGTTATTTAGTAGATAAGTTTGGAGATGATAGACCAACCACTATAATAGTAGAACCAGATGATGCAAATTGTCTATATATATCATCCTTAAGTGGAAAAAGAGAAATAGTAGAAGGAGATATGCCAACTATCATGGCTGGGTTAGCCTGTGGTGCACCTAATACTGTTAGTTATGAGATACTAAAGGATTATGCAGACGGATATCTATCTTGTCCAGACTATGTAGCTGCTAGAGGTATGAGAATATTAGCAGCACCATTGAAAGGTGATCCTCAAGTTGTTTCGGGTGAATCCGGAGCCGTAGGAACTGGCGTTATTACACTATTAATGGAAAGAGATGAGTATAAGGACTTAAGAGAGAAGTTAAGATTAGATGAAAACTCAGTAGTGCTCTTAATAAGTACAGAAGGTGACACTGATCCTAAGAAGTATAGAGATATAGTATGGGACGGAGATCATCAATCAACTAAATAAAGAGATTCGTTTCTCTTTATATAACAAAATGCGAAACAGACAAAATCTTTTATACCTATGATTAAGTAGGTATGCATCAAATGTTGTTTGAATAATCTATTATAAGGAGGTGAGTTTTATAATTCAAAGAAGAGATGAGGTTATTAAACTAACACAAGATTTAGTTAGGACAAAGTCTTATTCTGGAGAAGAGGATAAGGCTTCAGAAGTATTACAGAAGTTTTTCAGAGAAAAAGATTTTGATGAAGTTAGAGTTGATAAGTTTGGTAATACCATTGGCACAATTAAAGGTAATAGACCTGGAAAATCCATAGTATTTGATGGACACTTAGACACAGTTCCAATAACTGATGAGTCATTGTGGACCTATCCACCATTTAGTGGAGAAATTCAAGATAACAAAATCCATGGTAGGGGAACTAGTGACATGAAGGGAGCTCTAGCTGCTATGGCTGTAGCTGCAGCATGTTTTGCTGAAGACACTAAAAGAGACTTTCCAGGAGAGATTCATGTAGCTGGAGTTGTCCATGAGGAATGTTTCGAAGGAGTTGCAGCTAGGGAAATCAGTAAAGAATATAATCCAGATTATGTAATTATTGGTGAAGCATCAGAATTAAATCTCAAGATTGGACAGAGAGGCAGGGCTGAAATAAGACTTGAAGTATTTGGAAAAGCTGCACACTCTGCAAACCCTGAAAAGGGAATAAATGCAGTTTACAAGATTTGTAATATAATTGAAGAAATCAAAAAGCTAGAGCCTACAGAACATCCAGTACTGGGGAAAGGTATATTAGAACTTACGGATATTAAATCCTCTCCATATCCAGGTGCGTCAGTAGTCCCAGAATATGCAGTTGCAACATATGACAGAAGGTTATTAGTAGGGGAAACTAAAGAAAGTGTGCTGAAACCTTTACAAGATTTGTTAGACAGAATGATGCATAAAGATCCAGAATTAAAGGCTAAAGTGTCTTATGCAGTTGGAGAAGAGGCTTGTTACACAGGTAATAAAATTCAAGGAGAAAGATTTTTCCCTGGATGGATTTTTGACCACAGTGAAGATTTTATTCAAAATATTTATAAAGGTATTAAAGCACTTGGAATTGATGCAAAAATTACTCACTATCACTTCTGTACTAATGCCAGTCATTATGCAGGAGAAGCAGGTATTAAAACAATAGGAATTGGACCCTCAAAAGAAAATCTAGCGCATACTCTAAATGAGTATGCAGAGATTGAGCAATTAGAGAAAGTTTGTGACATATATGTTTCAATTATGGAAACGTTACTCAAATAAATAGCAATTATACATTCATGCTGTATTCTCTCAAATAATAAAATGAGGAGGGCTATTATGTTTTTATATGATTTGATGGTTAGTTTTGCAAACTGGGCTTGGGGACTACCGATGCTGATTTGGTTAGTTGGTGGTGGAATTATTTTGACTGTAGCTACAGGAGGACTTCAGTTTAGACGATTAGGTTGGATACTTAAAAATACAATATTTAAAAAAGAAGGCAGAGAGAGCAATGAGAATGGTATATCAAGTTATTCTGCTGTAATGGCAGCACTTAGTGCTACTGTAGGTACAGGAAACATTATAGGTGTTGCAATAGGTATTGTAAGAGGTGGTCCAGGGGCTATATTCTGGATGTGGGTTGTTGGATTTGTGGCAATGGCAATTAAATATTCTGAAGTTGTAGCTTCTGTAAAGTTTCGTAAAAGAAGAGATGATGGTGAATATGATGCTGGACCATATATGTATTTAAAAGAAGGCGTGGGGAAAAAAGTAAACAAAACTTTTGGATTTATTCTAGCAGTAGGTTTTGCTATATCTCTTATAATTGGATTATTAGTTGCTGCAGGTGTACACACAGGAGCTTTAGTAGATAATTTAGCAGAACTAAATGTAAATAGATGGATTTCAACTTTAGTAGCAATGGCAGTAGTCTCTATAGTTGTTTATGGCGGGGTAAAAGCTTTAGTTAAGATAACTGATAGATTAGTACCAGTTATGTCCGCTTTATTTGCTATAGGTGCATTGGCAGTTATAATTATGAATCTAAACAACTTCATTCCTTCACTAGTTTCTATTTTTAAGTATGCTTTCCAACCATCAGCAGCTATAGGCGGATTTACCGGCGCTGCAGTAGCTCAAGCAATAAGATGGGGTACTGCTAGAGGAATGTATTCTAGTGATGCTGGTAATGGTATTCAATCAATTATGCATGGTCAAGCAAATGTTAAACATCCAGTGGAACAAGGTATTTGGGGTGTATTTGAAGTATTCTTTGATACAATAGTGATTTGTTCTCTTACAGCACTTGCAATTCTATCATCAGGCACTTGGACAGGGGCAGATCAAACAGCTGCTACATTACCTATAAGGGCGTTTGAAAGTGTCTTAGGTTTTCCAGGAAAATTAATAATCATAATAGCAGTAGTGTTATTTGCATTCTCAACAGTCCTAAGCTTTGCTTATTTTATTGAATCACAAGCTAGATCGCTTGCTGGTAGTAAAATGTTTGGTAAAGTTATACAACTAATATTTATTGGTGTAATGTTATTAGGTGGAGTATATGGAGTTGAAAGAATAATAATCTTAGCGGACGTAACTAATGCCCTTTCAATATTCTTCAATATGACTGGATTAGTTATCATGGCTGGTATGATTAGAAGTGAAACTTTGGACTTTTTTAAGGATAAAACGAAAATAAGTAATTAAATGCACATTGTATACAAGGCACTTTATTTATTAAGGTGCCTTGTATAAATATGGACTAGGATGGAGACCAACTATGAAATGTCAAGCAAAAATTTTTAAGATATGTAAATAAATAATTATTCAAAAAAAGGCGCACTTAAATAAACCTATTTGATATAGGCTTTAAAATTAATTTAATTTAGTCTAAATTAAAAGCTACATTATCTTTAAGAATTTTGAAGATAACACGTACCAACTTATGAGCAACATGACCAAGAGCTGCATAATGGTTGTTACCTTGAGACCTTTTAAGCATAAAGTAATCATTGAATGTTTTGTTGTTAAGTGAAACATTCCAAGCAGCGTTAATTAAAGCATAACGAAGTAATTTTGAGCCTCTTTTTGACATTCTAGTGGTCTTGGCATTAAACTTACCAGATTGATTAACGGTAGGATCTAATCCAGCATATGCTAAAAGTTTTGATGGATTTGCGAATCTAGAGATATCGCCAATTTCACCCAGAATCATAGCACCGTTAAGAAATCCTATGCCAGGAATAGTCAATATTACAGAATCCATCTCGAGCATAATCGATTTAATGGATTCATCTAGTTCATTAATTTGCTTTTCCAATAACTCAATTTGAGAGATAGTTTGGGTTATTTGAATAGATAAATAGGCATCACCAGTGCCTACAGATGATTTAGCCAGACCTTTTAAAGCAATAGCTTCTTCTTTACCAAAGTGGCCGTGGGAAGCCTTTTTAAGAAGATTACCTAAATAAGTAAGGTGTAAGGCAGCTATGTCATTTGGATTGGAATGTTTTTTAAGTAGTTCGTATGAAGTATTTATGTGAATACCTGATTTAAAAAAATACAGTAGCTCAGGGAAAATAATATCAACATACGATACAAGTTGAATTTTCAATCTAGCTTTAGCTTTTTTCGTTTTTTCTCTGAAGCGACAAAGGCTTTTAAGTCGAATTGACTCAATGTCAGCCTTGGTAAAAATCCTATGGTTGTTTAGAATCATTGATTTAATGATTAAGATAGTATCAACCTTATCAGTTTTAGTCTTACGTATGTTTGACTTTCTTAAAGTAGCAGTTTGAATCGGGTTGATAACAGCAATATGGTAACCCATATTGTAAAGAAAGCAAATAAGGTTTTCACCATAATGTGAAGTTGACTCAAGTCCAATAAGAATATTCTCTTTATCGAGGGTCTTGAGTTTAGACATTAAGAGGGAGAAACCCTCTGAATCATTATTAAATCCAAAAGGTTGAATTAAGACTTCACCATCAGCGGTCATAGCAGCGGCGAAATGCTTTTGTTTGGCAATATCAATGCCAACGTAAATCATAGAACCACGTCCTTAATAATAATTTGACAACTGTTTTGATCCACCTAGTCTTATTCTCATAGCCTTGCGGGAGATAAAAGTTTAAAACTTATCCAACTATAAATGATTTAAATAAGACAGTGGCAATACACTCCATCTAATAGTCAAGCTATAGGAAATCATAAAAAGTCCACAGTGTCTAATTTAATTATAGCGGATAATTAAAATAAATGAGGAAGGAGAGTATGATTTAGTCCTTGAACTATATCATACAAGGATTATTATGAACAACCAAGAATTAAGAAATCAAATGATTAGCTGGAGACGATATTTGCACCAAATTCCAGAAACGGCTTTTGAAGAAATAGAGACATCAAAATTTGTCAGTGAGAAATTAAGAGAAATGGGATATGAAGTTGAAACAGGTATTGGTAAGACTGGAGTAGTTGCAAGTTTAACCGTAGGGGATGGAAATGAATCCATAGGACTTCGTGCTGATATAGATGCTATAAATATGCAAGAAACAAACAGCTTTTCATATACATCAAAGACTCCAGGTAAAATGCATGCCTGTGGACATGATGGACATACTACTATGTTATTAGGTGCAGCTAAGTTACTTGCAGAGAGAAAAGATTTCAATGGAACTGTAAGACTTATCTTTCAACCAGCTGAAGAACCTGGAAAAGGTGCTCAGGCAATGATTGACGATGGACTGTTTGAAAGATTCCCTATTGATGAAATATATGGACTTCACAATATGCCATCAATACCTGAAGGTAGAATACACACCCGTGCAGGTGGAATTATGGCTAGTGAGGATAATTTTGTAATAAAAATAAAAGGCAAAGGAGCACATGCATCTAGTCCTCATTTAGGAATAGATCCATTAGTATTAGCTTCTCAAATTATACTAGGTTTACAAACTATTGTTTCTCGAAATGTAAGTCCCTTAAAGCAAGCTGTAATATCATGTACGGAATTACATACAGATGGTGTTCGAAATGCAATTCCATCTAATGTTGTAATACTAGGAGATACAAGAAGCTTTGCACCTGAAGTACAAGAACAAATTGAAACTAGAATGAGAAGTATAAGTCAATCTATATGTGAAATGAATGGTGCAGGATGCGAGTTTGAGTATACACATGAGTTTGCTCCTACTGTTAATTGGGAAGGACAAGTTAATATTGCATCTAAAGCTGCTATAAATATAGTTGGAAAAGATAAAGTAGATGATAATTGTGAACCATTTACAGGATCAGAAGATTTTGGTACCTTTTTAAGACATGTTCCTGGATGTTTTTTATTCCTAGGTACTGGGAAAAACGAAAATGCTTCTGATAATATTCCACTTCATAATTCTATATATGACTTTAATGATGATGTGCTGGAGATAGGAGCAGAGTTCTTTGCAGAACTTATTAGATTAAGATTACCAAAATAAAGTATAGATAGCAGTGTTTTGAGGTAGTTTCTGAAAAAGGAGTTTTGATACTAAATGAATGATAGTATTTTAATTAATAATGAAAGATTACTTAAGAGATTAATAGAACTTGGAAATACTGGAAGGGATAATAATGGAGTACTTACACGATTAACTCTTTCTGAAAGTGATAAAAAAGGTAGAGATTTAGTTGTATCTTGGATGAAACAAGCAAAATTAGATGTGAAAGTAGATAAGATAGGAAATATTTTTGGAGTATGGGAAACACAAGAAAATAAAGAAAACAATCCTGTAATGATAGGATCTCACATAGATTCAGTAATAAATGCTGGTATATATGATGGGTGTTATGGGGTTATTTCAGGACTTGAGGTTATAAGAACCTTACAGGAGTCAGGTTTCAAACCAAATAGGCCGATTGTTGTAGGTGCATTTACAAATGAAGAAGGGGTTAGATATCAGCCTGATATGATGGGTTCCCTAGTCTATGTTGGTGGATTAGATGTAGATAAAGCATTAGATACTATTGGAATTGATGGAACTAGATTAGGTGATGAGCTAGAAAAGATCGGGTATGCTGGAGATTATGATCCTGGATTTATTAAGCCATATGCATATATAGAACTTCATGTAGAACAAGGTCCTATCTTAGATAGTGAAAATATTACCGTAGGAGCAGTAGAAAACCTCCAAGGGATTTCTTGGCAAAAGGTTATTATAAAAGGTGAAGCAAACCATGCAGGGACAACTCCAACGAGAATGAGAGTAGATGCAGGTTTAGCGGCTGCAAAAGTTATCACATTTTTAAGAGATAGAGCTGATATGTCAAATGATACTACTGTATCTACAGTTGGTAGTATGGAGTTTGAGCCAAATCTTATAAATGTAATTCCATCTAAAGTTACTTTCACTGTAGATTTAAGAAATCCAAATGATGAGAAACTTAAAGAAGAAGAAAAAGCTCTTGATCACTATTTAAGAAAACTGGAAGTAACAGATAAGGTAAATATCTCAACAAAAAGATTAGTTCGATTTGAACCTGTAATTTTTGATGAAAACATAGTAAAGTTGGTAGAAAATGCTGCAAGAAATCAGGGCTTAAAATGTAGAAGGATGACATCTGGAGCAGGCCATGATGCTCAAATGATGGCAAGAATTTGCCCAACTGCTATGATTTTTGCTCCGAGTATAAAAGGTATTAGCCACAATCCGGAGGAATTCACTAAGGATGAAGATTTGGAAGCAGGTGCGAATATATTACTGGATGTTACTCAGCATATTAGTAATTAGAATTGAATCAAAAAATAAATATATTTAATAATGAGCTTGTGAGATTTCACAGGCTTTTTTATTAGATTCTTTTTAATATTTTTTGCTATAACTAAAAGTTCAAAAGTATAATCAAATTGTCTAATAAATTAAATTGCGATTCATACAATTAATTGAATGAAAAAGAATATTGTATGTATTAATATGTATATACAATGATTTAAGCATGTTTTAAGTTTAAAGAATATGACTAATATGACAATCTATTCTGTTATAAATAGCAGAATAGATACTGACAGTAAATTAAATATTTTTATTTATTGTGGTGTACAATATTTTACTTTAAAATTTACAGAAGAGGATGTGATAGTGGAGAAAGATAAAAAATTGTATTAAATTGGGTTTTGTTACAAGGCATGAAAACGTTATATCAATAAAAAGGAGGAATAATATGTTTTTTTATGATTTAATGGTTAAATTTGCAAACTGGGCTTGGGGACTTCCAATGCTGATTTGGTTAGTTGGTGGAGGTGTTATACTTACTATTGCCACAGGTGGAGTACAGTTTAGACGTCTAGGATGGATACTTAAGAACACAATTTTCAAAAAAGAAGGTAGAAAATCAGAAAATGGAGTATCAAGTTATTCAGCTGTAATGGCGGCACTAAGTGCTACAATTGGTACTGGTAATATAGTCGGTGTTGCAGTTGGTATCGTTAACGGTGGTCCTGGTGCAGTATTTTGGATGTTGATTGTTGGTCTTTTAGCAATGTCGATTAAGTATTCTGAGGCATTAGTAGCTGTAAAGTATCGTAGAAAAAGAGACGATGGTGAATACGATGCAGGACCAATGATGTACTTAAAAGAAGGTGTTGGAGCCAAAACGAACAAAACGTTTGGTGCAATTCTTGGAGTTGGTTATGCTATAGCCTTAATTATTAACTTATGGATAGCTGCTGGAGTGCATACAGGAGCAGTTGTAGACAATTTAGCAGCATTTAGTGTAAATAGATGGGTTTCTACAATAGGTCTAATGATAGTAATTGGAATAGTTGTTTATGGTGGTGTACAAGCCTTAACTAAAATCACGGACAAGTTAACTCCATTAATGGCTGGACTTTATATATTTGGTGCACTTGCAGTTATCGTTATGAACATTGAAAATCTAATTCCTAGTATTGTGTTAGTTTTCAAACATGCTTTCACACCATCTGCAGCTATAGGAGGATTTTCTGGTGCAGCTGTAGCACAAGCAATAAGATGGGGTACTGCTAGAGGAATGTATTCTAGTGATGCAGGAAATGGTATTCAATCTATAATGCATGGACAAGCAAATGTAGAAAGGCCAGCTGAACAAGGTATTTGGGGAGTTTTCGAAGTGTTCTTTGATACGATTATTGTGTGTACTCTATCAGCTCTTGCTATACTAACATCAGGTGTATGGCAAGGCGCTGACCAAACTGCTGCTCTTATGCCTATTGCAGCTTTTGAAGGTACATTAGGTATATTAGGAAAATTAATTATAGTAGGTTGTGTAGTCATGTTTGCAGGTTCTACAGTATTGAGTTTTGCTTACTTTACCGAATCTCAAGCTAGATCATTAACTGGAAGTAAGGCAGTTGGTAAGGGTGCACAGTTAATATTCATTGGTATAATGCTAATGGGTGGAGTATTTGGGGTAGAAAAAATTCTAATATTGTCAGATGTTGGTAATGCACTTTCAATATTCTTCAATATGACTGGGTTAATAATCTTATCTGGTGTAGTTAGAGATGAAACAAGAGATTTTTTTAAAGATAAAGCAAAATTAAGTAATTAATAGGAGAGATTTAAATGAATAAACCATTAATAGGTATAACATCAAATTTTTCTTCAGATGATATGACATATGTCAAGCAGGGATTGGGTGCCATAGGTCAAGAATGGTCCCTTATAGCAAATGACTATTCAGATGCCATTATTAGATCTGGCGGTATACCAATAGTAATACCAATATCTGAAGATGAAGATTATATTAAAGATATTGCTAAAAAGATAGATGGATTACTTATAAGTGGTGGTGCTGATTTAGACCCATTACTATCAGGACAAAGAGCTGATGCAAAAACAGGTAGAGTATCCCCTAAAAGAGATAAACAAGAACTGTTATTATTGGATTACATCTATAAAAATACAAGTAAACCAATATTAGGAATATGCAGAGGTTTGCAATTGATGAATGTGTATTTTAAGGGAAATTTGATCTTAGATTTACCATCAGCAGGGTACCTAGCACACTCTATATCAAATAACGAAAGATATAATCCAATACACGATGTGACAATATCAGAAGACACCTTATTGAGAGAAATAATTGGTCAAGAAAAAACATATGTGAATACTATTCATCATCAGGCAGTTGGGGAATTAGGACAAGGATTAAGAATTGCAGCAATTTCAGAGGATAATGTTATTGAGGCTGTAGAAACTGTAAATGTTAGAGAGAGATTTATTTTAGCCACTCAATGGCACCCGGAAATGACATCTATTAAAGATAGTAGCCATAAAAGAATCTTTGACTATTTTATAAATTCAGCAAAGTAATTATATATGATAAGGCACTTTATTTATTAAGTGCCTTTAAGTTAAGGTGAGGTAGTTATAATTATGTTTAGAAAAATGAGAAGAGAAAAGCAATCTTTATCAAAGGATAAAATTATAGAAATACTTAACAGTAATACTTCAGGAGTATTAGGAGTTAATGGAGATAATGGGTATCCTTATACAGTCCCTTTAAGTTATGTTTATAAAGATGATAAGCTATTTTTCCATTGTGCAAAAGAAGGACATAAGTTTGACAGTATAATAAATAATGATAAAGTTACCTTTTGTATAATTGATAAAGATGAGGTTATTCAAGAAAAATTTGATTCTCTTTATAGAAGTGTGATTATGTTTGGTAGAGCAAGAATACTTACAGATGAAAAAGAAAAACAATATGCCCTTGAAGCAATTCTAGATAAATACTCTCCTGATTTTATTAATGAGGGTTTAGAATATATCAAGGATCAATGGAATAGAGTTTATATAGTTGAGATCCATATAGAGCACATGACTGGCAAGGCAGCAAAAGATATTCTAAATGTGTAATGTACATTTTTCTAAAAGATGGCAATTTAAGGATTGAAGGAGGAAAAAATATGGATATTAAAGAAGAAGTTAATTTACTTAAAGATGAACTTATCGCTCTTAGAAGAGACTTTCATCAACATCCTGAACTAGGGTTCCAAGAGTTTAGAACTAGTAAGATAGTAGCAGAATACTTAGAAAATCTTGGACTTGAAGTTCAAAAAAACGTTGCTCAAACTGGAGTAGTAGGATTATTAAGAGGAAAGCAACCAGGCAAGACTATTGCACTTAGAACTGATATGGATGCATTACCTGTTATAGAGGAAACTGGATTAAGTTTTAAATCAGAGAACGAAGGAGTTATGCATGCATGTGGCCATGACGGACATGTTGCTATGATGCTTATTGCTGCAAAGATACTATCAGGTAAAAAGGATGAGATTAAAGGGAATATTAAGTTTGTTTTCCAACCAAATGAAGAAGATGCAGGGGCAGAAGTAATGATTAACGAAGGAATACTAGAAAACCCTAAAGTTGATGCTGCGGTTGGAATACACCTTTGGTCGCCAATTGAATCAGGCAAAGTTGGAATAATATCAGGCCCATTAATGGCATCAAGCTATTACTTTAAGTTGATAGTTAATGGAAAAGGTGGACATGGTGGTTCTCCTCATAAAGCTATTAGTCCGATATTAGCAGGAGTTGATATGATAAAAGCAATACAAGGAATGGTGAACAATGAAATTGATGCACTAACACCAACAATTGTTACTTTTGGAAAATTCAATTCAGGAACATTCCCAATAATAATACCAGAAATAGCTGAAATTGAAGGTTCTCTTAGATGTTTACATCCTAACACTAAAGCTATTCAAGATAGAATGCAAGAAATTGTTGAAGGTGTTTCTATAATTCATGGGACAACTTGCTCACTTGAATTTAAGTGCGGTAATGGATTATTAAACAATGATGAAGAAATGACAGCAATGGTTAGAAGTATAGCTGAAGAAAATTTAGGTAAAGAAAATATAGTATCATCAGATATTAGTGTAATGATAGGAGAAGATTTCTCTGAGTTCTCTGATAGAGTACCAAGTACATTTATTTTCTTGGGTGTAGCTGATAAAGAAAAGGGAACGGATTATGCACATCATCATCCAAAGTTTAATATTGATGAAGATGCTCTACCGATTGGTGTAGAAATGCATGTTAGAACAGCATTGGAATACTTAAACAACAATTAAATTATTATGCTATAGTAACCTAACCAAAATGAGGGGGAGTTCTGATGCGTCCTGCATGGATTGAAATTAATCTAGAATCTTTGAGAAAGAATATTAGAAATCTAAAAACGTGCACAGCTGAAGGTGCTGACTTCATGGGTGTTATCAAAGCTGATGCCTATGGACATGGTGCTACAAAGGTTGCAGAAATTCTAATTGAAGAAGGGGTTACACGATTTGCAGTAGTGACAATGGAAGAGGGAATTCAGCTTAGGAAAAAGGGTTTTACAAATCCTATACTGATACTAGGCCATACTATTGAAGAGGACTTTGAAAAAGTATTAGAGTATGATTTAATTCCAGTTGTGTATAAATATTCCCAAGCCCTAGAGTTAAACAATATAGCAAAAGAAATGAAAAAAATGGCTAAGATTCACATAAAAATAGACACAGGTATGGGGAGATTGGGTTTTATACCAAGTGATGAGTCCATAAAAGAAATAAAAACTATATATGATTTAACAAACATTTTTATAGAAGGAATATATACACATTTATCCACTGCAGATCAAATTAGTGATACTGAATATGTGTATAGCCAATTTGATAAATTTAAAAAAGTATTATCAAAATTAGAAAATTTAGAGGTTAATATACCTATAAAGCATATGGCAAATAGTGCAGCTACTATAAATTTTCCGGATATGCATTTAGATATGGTTCGTCCAGGAACTTCTTTATATGGACTTTATCCAGGACCAGAGATGGCGCAAAATCCAACTATTGATTTATATCCTGTTATGTCAATTAAGGCAAGACTAGTTCATATAAAAACTGTACCTGAGAATACTTCAGTTAGCTATGGAAGAACATTCATTACAGATAAGCCTTCGGTTTTAGGGGTTGTACCAATGGGCTATGTTGATGGAGTCTTTAGACAACTGGCAAATAAAGGAGAAGTTCTTATAAATGGTAAAAGATGCCCTATTGTTGGCACTATATGTATGGACCAATTTTTAGTAGATATAACCAATTTAGAAAACCCTAAAATAGGAGATGAGGTAGTATTAGTTGGGAAACAAGGTGATGAAAGAATTACAGCGGATGAGATGGGGAACAAAGCAGGGACAATTTCCATTGAAGTTGTAACTAGAATGGGGAAGAGAATGCCAATTGTATATATTTAGTAAAATGTGCTTGTGAATATTTCACAAGCACATTTTTTATATTATTAAATCATTTTTCTTGTCCCACAATCTTATACATAACTCCAATAAAAATATATCATCAGAATTATCTAAAGACATTTGAGTAATCTCCTCAACCCTTTTTAGTCTATATAATAGAGATTGCCTGTGCAAATGAAGTTCGCGTGCAGTTTGACTTACATTGCCATCATTCTTTGTATAGGATTTAAATGTATTTATTAAATCTAAGCCATTTTCCTTATCATATTCAACAAGACCACCTACTATATTTTTAACTATTTCGTGAGTTTCATTATCATTAAGGAGTATGGACAGTAGCCTATAAATACTAGTGTTATAATAAATATATCTAAAACCAGGATCCTTTTCATTGTGGCCAAATTGTAAAGAAATCTTTGCATCTAAGTATGCTTTTTTAAAATGTAAGTAGTCAGCTTTATAAGCTCCAATACCCCAGGATATTACCAATTTAGGATATATGGGTTTTATTCTACTTTCTATAATATCAATAAATTGATTCGAAATTTTTTCATAGTCATCATCTTTAGATTCTAAGAAAATAATCAATCTCTCTTCTTGATAGGTTAGCATTATTTCTTGATCAATAGTTTGTCCTACTCGAAGTATCTGCGATTTTATACTTTTTATACAATTGTACTTCCACTCTTCAAAGGACGAAAAATTAGCTCTTTGTAGATCATAAGACTTTTCAAAGTTTGATACCATACCTACGATACAAATATATGGAACAGAAAGATTATAGCCTATACTATTAGCTTGTGTATATAATTCTTTAAGTTCATTTTCATCTGCTTGTACAAGATTCCATACAAATTTGTCCTTATGATGCATTTCTGTTTCAAAGATTGTTTGTTCTCTATCAAACCAAAGTGATATTGCAGACACTATATGACGAATGATTAATGTCTTGTTGCCTCTAACATAATCATTATTAATTTCATGGCTTTTGGATTTTAAGTAAAGGTATCCATATGTCATGTTTTTAGAACCTATTTTATAAACAGTATATACATCTTTCATATCAAAACTTTTTAGTTGTTCCAAATTTTTACCTGAAAATAAAATATTTAGGGGTCCTTCAATGCTTTTCAAGAGATCATCTGAATCTTTACTAGCCCCTTGTACTGAACCTAGGGTATTGGCGATGACTGCTGCATTACCTAACTCCTCATATATTAAATTCGCAGCTTCAGATAATGTAGAACCATTTAAATATAAAGTTAATAACTTTTTTTGAATGCTTTCAAATAATTTTAAATAGGCCTGTTTTACATTATTTATTTCAAATAAGACAGATTCAATTATACTGGCAAATCTGATTTCCCATGGTAATTCTATTATTGGGAATCCAACTTCGTTTGCATAGTCAATAACATTTTTAGGTGTCCTTTTTACATACCTACCAATAGAGACAACTAAACCAGAAGCACCAGAGTTATAAATATCCTTGACAAAATCCAAAAAAACAGAATCATCATCAGTACAGCCAATACAAGTGGTTAGTACTAATTCATATTTGTGTACAAAGTTTTCAACAGGTAATTCCATAACGGAGATTGATTCTATCAGCTTATTCCTAATAGTATCATCATTTGTAACAACTTTTGCTGTTTTTACAACATCTAATTTCAAAAAATCTATGATTGAAAATGACATTTTATTACCTCCAGGATCTTAAACTTTTGTGGATTATATATATTGTATCATAAAATTTACCATTAGTATTTTTCATTATAACAAGTTGACTAGAAATAATAAAAATATTCATACAATTGTTACGATGATTTTTTTACTAAAATCTAATAACCTAATTATACGGTTATTTGTAGTTTAAGTAAATTAACAATTAGGGGGTTGATGTATGAAAGATTTTTCATATGGTGCAAGGGCAAAAATAGGATTAATTTATCCATCGCCAGGTTGGGTTATGGAACCAGAATTTTATGAAATGTCTCCAGAGGGTGTAATTACATGCACCACAAGAATATCACTTTTGGAAACTAATAAAGAACAATTGACTCTTATAGGGCAACAAGGAGTAAAAGCTGCAAGGTTATTATGCCAAGCTCCTGTAGATGTAATAGCTTTAGGCTGTACAAGTGGAAGTTTTATTGGTGGTATGGAATATGATAGGGAATTAATTAAGGAGATGGAAGAAGCCTCAAATGGAGTACCATGTATAACCACTTCAGCTTCTGCAGTTAGAGCTTTAAATAGCTTCGGAGTTAAAAAAATTGCAGTAGCAACACCATATATTCAAGAGGTTAATGAAAGAGGAAAGAGGTACTTAGAAGAAAGTGGATTTAAGGTAACTAATATGATAGGACTAGATCTATTATATGACAAGGAGATTGATAGTCAGCCTTATGAAATCGTTTACAAATTAGCAAAGGAAGCTGATACAAAAGATGCAGAGGCTGTAGCTATATTGTGTACAGGTATAAGAAGCATAGGTATACTTAAACATTTAGAACAAGATTTGGGAAAACCAGTTATATCTGCGATACAAGCAACGTTTTGGAATTCATTAAGAACTTGTGGAATAAAGGATAGTATCGAAGGATATGGTAGTTTACTGGAATTGTATTAATTATTATATAAGACCATGATAATGAGGTGCTTTTCAACTAAACAAATTGACTATAAACAATTAAATATTTCATACAATTGTACAGATGAACCTAAACCAAAATTAAAGTATTATTAATTAAAGTTAAAGGAAGGAGGAAAAAAGTGAATATCAAAAATGAAATCGTTATACTAAAAGATGAACTTATAAATTTAAGAAGGGATTTTCATCAACATCCTGAATTAGGCTTTGAAGAATTTAGAACATCAGCAATTATAGCAGATTATTTAGAAGGTTTAGGATTAGAAGTACAAAGAAATGTAGCAAAGACAGGGGTAGTAGGATTACTTAAGGGAGTAGCTGAAGGCCCAACATTGCTAATGCGAGCAGATATGGATGCTTTGCCTGTTACTGAGGAAAACGATATTCCTTATAAATCGACAAATAAAGGCAAAATGCACGCATGTGCCCATGATGGACATATGGCAATGCTGTTAGTAGCAGCAAAAATACTTACTAAACATAAGGACAAGCTATATGGGAATATAAAATTTGTTTTTCAACCAAATGAAGAAGATGCAGGAGCAAAATATATGGTTGAGGAAGGTGTTTTAGAAAATCCTAAGGTGGATGCTGCAGTTGCTATTCATCTATGGAGCCCTATAGAAACCGGAAAGATGAGTGTAAGCGTAGGACCAGTAATGGGGGCAATGGATATCTTTAAAATTAAGATTAATGGTAAAGGTGGACACACTGCTATGCCTCAATATGCTATAGATCCGGTTATAGTAGCAGCACAGATAATTATGGGTGCACAAACAATTGCTACTAAGCAAATAAATCCACTAACACCAACTATAGTATCCTTTGCAAAAGTAAGTGCTGGAACATCATCAAATATTATTCCGGAGACTTGTGAATTAGAAGGAACTCTTAGATACCTTTATAAAGGTGGTCCAGATTCTGAAGAAAGACCTAGAGAGAGATTAGAAAAAATCGTAAAAGGCATATGTGAAACATTCGATACAACATATGAAATCGAATTCCAGACAAGTAATTTCACAGTATCAAATGATAAAGAAATGACTTCTATTGTTAGGAAAATTGCTTCAGATCTAGTAGGTGAAGAAAACTTAGTTCCATATCAAACTATGGCTGGGGAAGACTTCTCTGAGTTCACAGTTGATATACCTTCAACATTCTACTTTGTAGGTATGGGAAATAAAGAAAAAGGAACTGATTACCCACATCATCATCCAAGGTTCAATATAGACGAGGATGCACTTGAATTAGGTGTAGAAATGCATGTTAGGTCAGCATTGGAGTATTTAAGTAAGTAAAAATATAGGATGGAGGTAAGCCATGTTAAAAACAATAAAAACGATTGATAATATCATTATGAAAATTGAAAAATTCTTCTTATCTTATAGTATTATTTTAACAACAATAGTTCTTGTTGGTAACGTAATTGCAAGAAGAGTATTTATGAATTCTTGGTCATGGGCTGAAGAGGTTGGACAGTTTTTAGTAGTAGTAACTACATTTATGGGAGTAGGATATGCAGCTAGAGAAGGCTCCCACATAAACATGTCAGCTCTAATAGATTTATCAGCAAATAAAGTAAAAAAGGTTATTGCAGTATTATCAGCAATTATAACTATGATTACAATGTTTATATTTGCGTATTATAGCTTTAAATATTTTACAACAGTAGTAGCAAGTGGAAGGGTTACACCAGCATTAGAATTACCTGTATATATTATTACAATGTTCATGCCAATAGGATTTACCCTAGGTGGTATACAATATTTAATCAACTTAGTACTTAATCTTAAGTATAAGGATGATATATACTTCAACAATATTAGCCCTTTAGCTGAATATGATGAAGAAATTGTAAGTAAATAATACGATATAGAAATGGGGGAATAAAAATGGCAATAAGCATGGGTATTTTTCTACTGGTAGTTATGTTTGTGCTTCTGTTTTTAGGTGCGCCTATGATGGTTGGACTACTATTGGCTCCAGTTTTAGCAATATTAAGATATATGCCTGATATTGATTTAATGTGGCTAGCTCAACAGGCAACAGGTGGAATCGAAGTATTCTCATTGTTAGCAGTACCAATGTTCATATTTGCAGCAGACATAATGAGTTATGGACAGACTTCTAAAAGATTATTAGATTTTGTATATACATTTGTTGGACATATAAGAGGTGGATTGGCAATTACAACTGCAGCAACTTGTACAATTTTCGGAGCTATATCAGGCTCTACACAAGCAACTGTTGTAGCTATAGGAAAGCCAATGTATCAAGATATGGTAAATAAAGGTTATGGTGTATCAGAATCTATTGCATTAATAATAAATGCAGCAAATATCGCACTACTTATACCGCCAAGTACAGTAATGGTTATGTACGGCGTAGTAACAGGAGCATCCGTAGGTGAATTATTTATTGCAGGCGTTGGTCCTGGATTAATTGTATTAGGTTTCTTTGCGCTTTACAACTATTTTGATGCTAAAAGAAAAGGTATACCTGTTGAGAAAAAGGTATCATGGGCTGATAGATGGCAATCATTTAAGAAGGCATTATTACCATTAGGTTTCCCTGCAATTATTGTAGGTGGTATTTATTCGGGTTTATTCAGTCCTACAGAAGCTGCAGCAATATCAGTAGCATATGCATTCATTCTTGAATTCTTTATATTTAAAACTATAAAACTTAAAGACATTACAGAAATAGCTTTATCAACAGCTGTTGTTACATCAGTAGTATTTATATTAGTAGCAGCTGGAGCAGCTACTTCATGGGTATTATCCCTAGCTAGAATTCCGCAAGTATTAGCAGAGACAGTTCTTGGAGTAAACCCAAGTGCATTCAAGGTATTAGCTATGGTAAGTATATTCTTCTTTGTAGCATGTATGTTTACAGACCAATTAGTAGCTATAATCATATTAGCACCAATGTTCGTAGGACCAGCTGCAGCAGCAGGAATCGACCCTATTCATTTAGGAATCGTAGTTACTATGCAAGCTGCAATAGGTTCTTGTACACCACCATTTGGTTGTAATATATTTACTGCTTCAGCAGTATTTAATAAACCATATTTAACTGTTATTAGAAAGACAGTTCCATACTTTATTATGTACTTTATAATATCGCTGTTAATGTTTATACCAGAAATAGCTTTAATATCCAGAAACTTACTTTATTAATTGAAGGAGGAAAACCATGAATAAGAAAAATATAACTTTTGTTCTATTACTTGTCTTTGTTATGGCTATAGCTTCTGGATGTTCGACTGGCGCAGATGCAAAAGACCAAATAGTCTGGAGATTTGGCCATGAGGAAATAAGAGGATCCATACAAGATGCTTATGCACTTGAGTTTAAAAGACTAGTAGAAGAAAGATCTAATGGAGAAATATACGTAGAAGTATATAGAGCAGATGAAATAGGTGGAGTAATGGATTATTTGGAATTCCAGCAAAAAGGATTACTTGCATTTTCCATACTAAACCCAGGTACAACTGCTACTACAATACCAGAAAACAATGTATTCTATAATCATTTCCTATTACCAGAGGAAGATGACGATTTACAAGAATTATTTGCAACTAGTGAAGCTATAACAATGTTAAATAAATTAAATGAAGAAAATGACTTAAAGGTTCTTGATTGGTTCTATGAAGGGTTCAATGCATGGACTGCTAATAAACCTATAAGATCACCTCAAGATTTCAGAGGAGTTAGTATTAGAACTATGGCATCGCCACTTATAGTATCAAGTTATGCAGCATATAATGCGAACCCAACACCAATGCCATATTCAGAAGTATATACAGGACTTCAACTTAAACAAATAGATGCTCAAGTTAACCCTGTATTTGCTATTGAAGAAATGAACTTTTATGAAGTTCAAGATTATCTGATTCAAGCTAGACAAGATGGTTTCGTAGCATCCCTTGTTACAAGTCCAGACTTCTGGGCGGAGTTAGATGCCAAGACTCAAGCAATGGTATTAGATATTGTTCCTGAACTAAATGATTATATATTTGATTTCCAAGCTAAGCTTAATCAAGAAAGATTAGATATTATAAGAGCTTCAGGTAATATTGAAATAATAGATTTAACTGAGGAAGAAAGGGCAGTGTTTAGAGAAGCAGCTATGCCAGTAAGAGAAGTATTCTTAAGATCTGTTGGAGAAGAAGGAGCAGAAATTCTAAGAATTTTAGATGAAGATGCTCAAAGAATAATTGAAAAAAATAAAGATAACTAAAATCAATATTAGGGGTATTGGGGTAAAATAAAATTAATTAAATAAGGAGTGAATCATATGTTAACATTTTCCAAAGAAGAATTCCAATTGAGAGTCAAAAAAGTTAAAGAGAAAATGGAAGAAAGAGGAATTGAAGTATTACTTATAACTGATCCAGCAAACATGAACTACGTATCAGGTTACAATGCATGGTCATTCTATGTTCATCAAATGGTAGCAGTATTTTTAGATGAAGAAGAGCCAGTATGGATAGGTAGATTCATGGATGCTATTGCAGCTAGAAAAACTGCTTGGTTAAAACATGAAAATATTGTTGGATATAGTGATAACTATGTTCAAAGTAATGTAAGACATCCTATGGATTATGTAGCAGATGTTCTTAAAGAAAGAGGACAAGGCAACAAGAGAATTGCAGTTGAAATGGACAACTACTATTTTACAGCTCAATGTTTTGAAAGCCTTAAAAAAGGTTTACCAAATGCAACATTTGAAGATGCAAATCATTTAGTTAACTGGATTAAAGTCATTAAATCTGATGCAGAAATTGAGTATATGAAACGTGCTGGTAAAATAATGACTAAAGGTATGACAGATGCTATAAACTACCTAAACGTTGGAGTTAGAAAATGTGATATGGCAGCAGAAATCTATAGAACATTTACTTCAGGTACAGAAGAATTTGGTGGAGACTATGCTTCAATAGTACCGCTAATGCCTACAGGAATAGATGCAGGAGCCTGTCACTTAACTTGGACTGACGAAAAATATAAAGATGGAGACATAGTAATCTTTGAATTAGCTGGATGTTATAGAAGATATCATTCACCAATGTCAAGAACAATATCACTTGGTAAACCATCACCTAAACTTGAAGAAACAGCTAAAATTACAATCGAAGGTTTAAATAAAGTATTAGACTTTATTAAACCAGGTGTTACTGCTGAAGAAGCTGAAGCAGTTTGGGCAAATAATCTTAAGAAATATGGATTATTTAAAGAATCAAGGATTGGATACTCAACAGGTCTTAACTACCCACCAGATTGGGGCGAGCATACAATAAGTGTTAGACCAGGGGACAAAACTGTACTACAACCTAATATGACCCTTCATATTATTCCTGGTATGTATTTTGAAGACTTTGGAGTAGAAATTAGTGATGCAATAAGAGTTACAGAAACTGGTTGTGAAACATTAGCTAATGTTGAAAGGAAATTATTTATTAAAGAATAGTAAATAATAAGCTTTAATTTAAATTAGACAGAAAGGTGTGGTGACATACCTTTCTATCTAAATTTTTGGGCATTATATGAAAATTTTGAAAAGGAGGTAATTATTATTGAGAAAAATAAATCCAAAATAGGTAGTTGGTTTATAGTGATTAGTAGTGTTTTATGGGGGACAGCATTATTATATTCCCAATATATATTGGACAATGGAATTAGCTCAAAAGATTTAGTGTCATTGAAAATGTTCTTTGGTTTTACTACATTGCTCATATATATCTTGATAAAAGATAAGAGTTTACTAAAGATTAATAAAAGGGGAATATACTATTGCATTATAATTGGTTTTGTCTGTCATGCACTATATAATTTATTTATGTTTAGCGCTATGGAAAGGACCACCATATCAACTACAGTTACATTGCTTTATACATCACCAATATTTGTGATGATTATGTCTCGAATATTCTTTGACGAAGAAATTACTCATAATAAGCTGTTAGCTCTAGTTTTTTGTGTCGTTGGATGTTGGTTAACTGTAACGGGAGGAAGTATTAAGTCAATGGATTTAAATTTCAGAGGTATTTTATATGGACTAGCATCTGGAATATGTTATGGTACCATGACTTTGTTGAACAAAAAAATATCAAATGATTATGATCAAATAACCATATTAACATATACTTTTGGATTTGCTTTTATGTTCTCCTTAATTTTCTCAAACCCTATATCAATTTTCTATATACCCTTTAATCCTTTAGTATATTTATTCGTAATTATGTTAGGAGTATTATCAACATCAGTTAGTTATCTATTTTATACCAAAGGTCTATCATATGGTGTTGAATCAAGTAAAGCTTCGATAATTGCTACTTTAGAAGTACCTGTTTCTGTAATAGGTTCAGTAATTATATTTAAACAAAGATTATCAATAATTGAAGTAATTGGTATGTTATTTGTTTTAACATCTGTTATACTTTTAAACGAAAAATTCATAAATAATATTAAAATCTTTAAAACCTTTGATACGTAAAGGTTTACAGTTTTTAAATTGGCACTATTTACAATTATTTGTGTAAATTAGAAAATTCGCTGTACTAAAATTTAAAAAAGATGTATAATTAGTAAGTGTAAGCAAATATCTTTATAATTCGACAAAGATCAGGAGGCAAGAAAAATGGTTAGACAAATGAAGACTATGGATGGTAATACGGCAGCTGCATATGTTGCATATGCGTTTACTGATGTAGCAGCTATATTCCCAATCACACCATCCTCAGATATGGCAGAACATACAGATGCATGGGCTGCTAATGGTAAGAAAAACATATTTGGCCAAGAAGTTCTAGTATCAGAACTTCAATCAGAAGGTGGAGCAGCTGGAGCAATGCATGGATCATTAACTGCAGGAGCTTTAACTACTTCATATACAGCTTCACAAGGTTTATTATTAATGATTCCAAACATGTACAAAATGGCAGGAGAATTACAACCAGGCGTTTTACACGTATCTGCGAGAGCGTTATCAACACATGCATTAAGTATATTCGGTGACCATCAAGACGTAATGGCTTGTAGACAAACAGGATTTGCTATGTTGGCATCAGGTAGTGTTCAAGAAGTTATGGATTTAGGTGGTATAGCACATCTTGCAGCAATAAAGAGCAGTGTACCATTCCTACATTTCTTTGATGGATTTAGAACAAGTCATGAAATCCAAAAAATCGAAGTAATGGACTACGAAGATTTCAATAGACTAGTAGACCATGATGCTATAGAAGCATTTAGAAATAGATCATTAAATCCAGAAAGACCAGTAACAAAGGGTACAGCACAAAACCCAGACATATATTTCCAAGCAACAGAAGCAGCAAATGTATTCTATGATAGAGTACCTGGCATAGTAAATGATTATATGCAAGAAATCAACAAGATCACAGGTAGAGATTACAAACCATTTAACTACTATGGTCATGAAGAAGCAGAATATATAATCGTAGCTATGGGCTCAGTAACAGATACAATTGAAGAAACTGTTGATTACTTATTAGAAAGAGGAGAAAAGGTAGGACTTATTAAAGTAAGACTATACAGACCATTCGCCTCAGAATATTTCTTCAATGTACTACCAAAATCAGTTAAGAGAATAGCAGTGTTAGATAGAACAAAGGAAAAAGGAGCTATTGCAGAACCGTTACACTTAGACGTAAGCCATATGTTCTACAACAGTGACATGAAACCTCTTATAGTAGGTGGTAGATATGGTTTAGGTTCAAAGGATACTACTCCATCCCAAATCTTAGCAGTATATGAAAACTTAAAACAAGATCAACCAAAAGATAGATTTACTATTGGTATCAATGATGACGTAACATTTACAAGCTTAGAAGTAAAAGAAGTCATCAATACTGAACCGAAAGAAACAATCAAATGTAAATTCTGGGGATTCGGTTCAGATGGTACAGTAGGAGCTAACAAACAAGCTATTAAGATTATCGGTGATGATACTGATATGTATGCTCAAGGATATTTCTCCTATGACAGTAAAAAATCAGGTGGTATTACAATTTCCCACTTGAGATTTGGTAACCAACCAATTAAATCAACATATTTAATTTCAGAACCTGACTTTGTTTCATGTTCAAAACAATCCTATGTATATCAATATGATTTACTAAAAGGACTTAAAAAAGGTGGTACATTCCTATTAAATACAGTATGGGATGAAAGTGAATTAGAAGCAAATCTTCCGGCAGAAATGAAGAAATATATATTAGAAAATGAAATCAAGTTCTATACAATAAACGCAACTAAAATTGCATCAGAAATTGGTTTAGGATCTAGAACAAATATGATAATGCAGTCAGCATTCTTCAAGTTGTCAGAAGTATTACCAATAGAAGAAGCTGTAGAACACCTTAAAAAATCAATCTATGACGCATATGGTAGTAAAGGTGACAAGATTGTAAACATGAACTACGAAGCAGTAGAAAAAGGTTTAACTTCATTAGTTGAAGTAAATGTTCCAGCAAACTGGAAAGATGCAGTAGATGAAAAAGTAGAAGAAAAAGACGTTCCGGACTTCATCAAAAATGTTCTAATACCAATAAACAGACAAGAAGGAGATGTTCTACCTGTAAGTACGTTCACAGGAGTAGAAGGCGGCGAATTCCCACAAGGAACAGCAGCTTACGAAAAGAGAGGCGTAGCAGTAGATGTTCCACACTGGATAAAAGAAAATTGTATCCAATGTAATCAATGTTCCTTCGTATGTCCACACGCTGTAGTTAGACCATTCTTACTTGACGAAGAAGAAGCAGGAAAAGCGCCAGAAACATTTGAAACATTAAAAGCAAATGGTAAAGGCTTAGAAGGATTACAATACAGAATCCAAGTTTCAGCATTAGACTGTACAGGTTGTGGATCTTGTGCAAATGTATGTCCTGCTAAGGAAAAAGCACTAGTTATGAAACCATTTGGTGAAGAATATGAAGTAGAAAGCAAGAATTGGGAATTTGCTATTGATGAAATTAAGAATAAAGAAGATTTAGTAGATCAATACTCAATCAAAGGTAGTCAATTCAAACAACCATTACTTCAATTCTCAGGAGCATGTGCTGGTTGTGGAGAAACACCATATGCAAAATTAATCACTCAATTCTATGGTGATAGAATGCTAATCTCAAATGCATCAGGTTGTTCAAGTATTTGGGGTGGTTCAGCACCAAGTACAACATTCTGCCAAAATCAAGAAGGTAAAGGACCAGCATGGGCATCCTCATTATTTGAAGATAATGCTGAATACGGATACGGTATGGCATTAGCAACAAGAAAAATCAGAGAAAAGATCCAATTATTAATGGAAGAATTCCTTGCATTAAATCTTGAATCAGACTTAAATCAATACTTTACACAATGGATCGCAGGAATGAAAGATCCAATAGAATCTAAAGCTGCAACTAGCATGATTCTACCAAGATTAGAAGTATCAACAGGAAATGAAGAAGCAGATAGAATCTTAAAAGAAATTTCAAACAGAAAAGATTATCTAATCAAAAAATCTGTATGGATTTTTGGTGGAGATGGATGGGCATATGATATCGGTTATGGTGGATTAGACCACGTAATGGCATCAGGTGAAGACATCAACGTTTTAGTAATGGATACAGAGGTTTACTCAAATACAGGTGGTCAATCATCAAAATCAACACCAACAGCAGCAGTTGCTAAATTCGCTGCATCAGGTAAAAAGGTAAGAAAGAAAGACTTAGGTCTTATGATGACAACTTATGGTTATGTATATGTAGCACAAGTAGCTATGGGTGCAAACATGAACCAAGTAGTAAAAGCTTTAAAAGAAGCAGAAAGCTATGATGGTCCATCAATTGTAATTGCTTATGCACCATGTATAAACCATGGATTAAGAGTGGGTATGGGTAAATCAATATCTCAAGAAAAACTAGCAGTTGAAACAGGATACTGGCATCTATATAGATTCGACCCAAGACTTAAAGAAGAGGGTAAGAATCCATTCCAACTAGATTCTAAAGAACCAACAAAACCATTTATGGAATTTATAGAATCAGAAGTAAGATATACTTCCCTAAGAAGAAGCTTCCCTGAGCTAGCGGATGAATTATTTGCAGCAGCTGAAGAGGATGCTAAGGAAAGATATGAAAGCTACAAGAGAATGGCTAACAACTAAAATAGCCAATGATTTTAAGGCATATTGAAGAGAACACTTGAAAAAGTGTTCTCTTTTGTTATTTTAATGTTATTATCTATAACATTTTACAACAAAATACAACATCGTTACAACAAAATACAACGTTTTCAAATGTAACAATATTATTATTATTACACTTTATAATAAATGAAAACCGACAAAAAGTGCCATTTATGGAACTTACAATGAATTTTTAGAAATATATTATTATATGAAATCGTTTTTGGCATCATTTTTGCAATTAGTATACTTGCAACACCAAAACAAAAGAAATATTTTTTGGAGGGGAAAAAATGTTAAAAAGAATCACAGCAGTAATACTTATTTCTATTTTATTACTAACAACATTAGCTGGTTGTAGACCAACTTTAGATGACGGTCTTACAATTAGGGTTGGTCACGTTTTAGCACCAGATCATCCTTACAGTGAAGGATTAAAAAAGTTTTCAGAATTAGTTTATGAGAAAACAGACGGTAAAGTATTTGTAGACTATTTTCACAGTTCCCAACTTGGTAATGAAAGGGACATGATAGAGGGTCTACAACTTGGAACACTTGAAATGGCGCTTGTATCTACAGCTCCACTATCAAGTTTTACAAAAGAGTTCTTGGTATTTGACTTACCATTTATCTTCAAGGATGCTGAAAATGCAAGAAATGTATTAGACGGTCCAATTGGTGATGAACTATTTGATGTATTAGATAGTCAATATATTAAAGGTCTTGCTTATTGGGAAAATGGTTTTAGAAGCGTAACAAATAATAGAGGTCCTATTGAAACGCCGGAAGACATGAAGGGCTTAAAGGTTAGAACAATGGAGAACCCAGTACATATGGCAAGTTTTAATGCACTTGGAGCATCACCAAGTCCGATGGCATTTGGTGAGTTATTTACAGCTTTACAACAAAAGACTATAGATGGTCAAGAAAATCCACTACCAATAGTTGATACTTCTAAATTCTATGAAGTACAAGATTATCTATCACTAACTGAACATTTTTATGCACCAGCACCATTATTAATAAGTCAAAAATTCTATGATAGTTTAACTCCTGAAGTTCAACAAGCTTTACAAGAAGCTGCTGAAGAAGCTAGGGATTATGAAAGATCATTGATCGATGAGATGAATGCAAAATTGATTACAGAACTAGAGGAATATGGAATGGAGATCAATTTCCCAGATAAACAACCGTTTATCGATGCAGTTCAACCTGTATATGAACAATTCTCTGACATAATAACACCAGAGCTTATTCAAAGAGTTATAGAAGCTCAAGAATAATAACAGAAAGGAGTTAATTAAATGAAAAAAGGAATGAAAGTTTTAGATAAATTTGAAGAAATAGTTCTTATTTTATTGATGGTTGCCATGACAATTTCAGTTGTTACTCAAGTATTTTCAAGAACAGTACTTAATGTTTCACCATCATGGACAGAAGAAGTTGCTAGATATATGTTAGTATGGATTACTTTTATAGGAGCTAGTTTAGGTGTTAAAAGAGGAGCTCATATGGGAGTAGAAGCTTTTACTATGATACTTCCAAAGAAGGTTCAAAAAATTGTACAAGCAGTAACATTACTAATCTGTGCTGGTTTTACTGCAGTAACTTGTGTTAATAGTATTTCTATACTTCAATTACAAATGGCTACAGGACAAGTATCAGCAGCTATTCAATTACCAATGTGGATACCATACTCAGGTGTAACAATAGGTATGTTATTAATGACAATTAGATTTTTAGAAACATTCGTAAATACAGTTAAAAACCCAGAAGAAGTTGGAGGTGGAAATTAATGGCTTCAATATTATTCATTAGCTTTGTTCTTATAATTGCAATAGGTGCTCCTATTGCCTTAGCTCTAGGATTATCATCATTACTGTCAGTTTTTATGGGTACTACATTACCTTTATCATTAATACCACAAAGAATGTTTACGGCAGCAGATTCATTTCCAATGATGGCGATACCATTCTTTATGTTATCAGGTGCATTAATGGAAACAGGCGGTATTTCTAGAAGATTAATTAACTTAGCAGAGAAATTAGTTGGACATTTAACAGGTGGACTAGCAATGGTAGGTATAGTTTCATGTATGTTCTTTGCTGCTATATCAGGTTCAGGTCCAGCAACTGTAGCAGCTATAGGTGGAATTATGGTTCCTTATATGGTTAGAGCAGGATATGACAAATCCTTTGCATCAGCAGTTATGGCGATAGCAGGTTCTATAGGTATAATTATACCGCCAAGTATACCAATGGTTACATATGGTGTAGTAGCTGGTGCTTCAATTGGGGCTATGTTCATGGGTGGTATTCTACCAGGAGCTTTAATTGGTTTAGCTTTAATGGTTGCTTCATATTTTACATGTAAGAAAAGCGGATATGGTATAGGTGAAGGTAAATTCTCCATGAAAGAAGCATTAGTAGCCTTAAAAGAAGCTTTCTGGGCAATTCTTATGCCAGTTATCATATTAGGTGGTATATATGGTGGATTCTTCACACCAACAGAAGCGGCAGCAATAGCAGTAGCATACGGATTTATTGTTGGTTTCTTCATATATAAAGAATTAAAATTAAGTGATTTACCAGATATATTCATAAACTCAGCTGTAAGTACAGCTACAGTTATGCTTATCATTGCAGCAGCTTCAGTATTCGGATGGGTATTAACAGCAGAAAGAATTCCTGATGCAGTAGCGGTAGGATTTACTAAATTAACTGATAACCCAATGGTATATATGTTATTAATAAACTTATTGTTATTAATAGTAGGTACATTCATGGAAACAAATGCAGCTATAATCATATTAACACCAATTTTCTTACCTTTAGCTTTAAAATTAGGTATAAACCCAATATTCTTCGGTATTATCATGGTAGTTAACTTAGCATTAGGTATGGTTACACCACCATTGGGAGTAAACTTATTCGTAGCTTGCGGTATTAGTAAAATAACTATAGAGCAGATTACAAAGGCAGTAATCCCATTGATAATAGTAAATATTGGAGTAATAATATTGTTAACTTTAGTACCACAAATAATATTGTTCCTACCTAATATACTTATGTAGTAGGGAGAGATATAGATGGATTTTATTAGTAAGATAGATTTAAATGATATTAATTTTTCGTTAGTGAAGCAAAACTTTAATAATGAAAAGATAGAAAATGTAAGAGAAGAAGTAATTAAAGAACTAGATAGTATAGAAGCTAACAAGCTGATTACCCCAAATATGAAAATTGGGGTAACGGCTGGTAGCCGTGGGATAAGCAATATTGTCACTATTACTAGAACTATCTGTGACTATATAAAGGATGCAGGTGGGACTCCTTACATTATACCTGCTATGGGTAGCCATGGAGGAGCAACTGCAGAAGGTCAATTGCATGTATTGGAATCATTAGGCATTACTGAAGAAAGTATGGGTTGTCCTATTAAATCCAGCATGGAAGTTGTACAACTTGGAACAACAGAAAGTGGAGTTCCAGTATATTTTGACAAAGTTGCTTATTCAATGGATGGTGTTATTGTAGTAAACAGGATTAAGCCACATACTGACTTTGAATCTCAAATTGAAAGTGGACTTACTAAGATGATAGCAGTAGGTCTTGGCAATCAAATGGGATGCGCTACAATGCATGAATATGGGTTAAGAACGAGTATACCAGAGTCAGCAAGGGTTTCTAAGGAAAAAGTAAATTTCTTACTTGGTCTTGGAATAATTGAGAACTCTAAGGATGAAACATATAAGCTAAAAGCAGTTTTACCAGAAGACTTCGAGACTGAAGAAAAGAAACTTCTCATTGAGGCGAAAGGTACTGTGCCAAAACTTCCAGTAGATAATCTAGACATTCTTGTAGTTAAAGAAATGGGTAAGATGATCAGTGGAACTGGTATGGACACAAAGGTGTTAGGTAGAATTAAGATTCTAGGTGAAGTTGAACCTATAACTCCTAAGATCAATAAGGTAGTGGTTTTAAATTTAGCTAGTAATTCCTATGGTAATGCCCTAGGTGTTGGATTAGCTGATATAACTACTAAAAAATTAGTAGATAGCATTGATTTTGATGCTACTTATGCAAATATAATATCAACTTCATTCCTGGAAAGAGGAAAAGTTCCAATAACAGTATCAAATGATAAAAATGCTATTATAGTTGGAATCAATACTGTGGGAGTTGTAAATGCGGAAAATATTAAAATAGGAATAATTAAGAATACATTGGATTTACAAGAAATGTATCTATCAGAGGGTGCGCTAAAAGATATGGATAATTCAAAGATTGAAATTATTCAAAGTGGCATTAAATTATCCTTTGATACAGATGGTAATTTAACTAACTAGGAGGGAATAATATGAAATTTATGCATACTAAGTTACCAGAGTTTTTTAAGAAGCTAACAGTAGCTGCTACAAAACATTTAGGTGACGATTCAATTGAAATAAGAGGATTAGAAAATTTAAAAACAGCTAAAATGCAATCTTTACGTACTGGAAGAATTGAAGAAGCAGTAGAAGAACTTTCTATGGATAAGGATGTTGAAAGAATAGAGGTTTCTGTATTACCAAGAGTTCCAGAAACTATGCACACTATAGTAATTAAATCCATTGATAAAAATGGAGAACCAAAGAAAGCAATTTTAGAATTAATCAATATAATTCATCCAACAGAAGAAGTAGAGATTGGCGACTGCCCTGAAGTTGATGACAGAAGACCATCTCTAGGAAAACACTAAAAGGAGGGACAATTATGACAACTATTGATGTAAGAGTAATAAAAGCTGGATCAGGAAAAGATAATATGGTTCCGCTTAATATAGTTTTTGTAGATAAAAAAGATATTGAAAATGCAAATGTAACTGATGAAGCAGTTATAAATGCAATTGCTAAAGAGATAAATGGACCAGTTGGTATCAATATATTTGATATGGATGCAGTTACAACTACAAGTGACGGTATCATGGTTGAAGGTGCTATTGTAAAAATGGCTGCAGGAGATATGGGGAAAATTCATAAAGAATTTGGTATTCTTGAAATGGAATATATGGAAGTAACAGATGAGTTAATTTCAGAAGAACCTCATTTACTTCAATGGAAAGAAAACTTCCAAGGAAGAAGATTATTTAGAGGACCAAATCCTGCTAAAAAACTTATCCCAGTTCATAATGTTGTAATGACAGGTAGAGCAATAAACAACAACTCAGCAACAGAAATGATGAATGCTGTAACAATGGAAGAAATTTTACTTCCAATCTTAGGTCAACTACAAATCATGAGAGACGGAGAAGTTCTTATGGGAATTACTGGAGGAGTAGTTTCTGTTGGAATAGGGATGACTGTTGCAGAAAAATATGGTAGAGTATTCCCAACAAGACAATTCAAAGCTGGAGAAACTGCACATGGTTCAGGTGAATATGCACAAACTTTAAAACAACATATACCGATAATTGTTGCAACAAAACCAGTTTTAGCAGAAAATATATTAAGAGCACTTAAAGCAGGTTGTATACCAGGACTTCATATTGGTTGTTCACCAGCTGTTCTTGCAGTAGCTAAAGCTTTTGGAGCAGAAATTGCATTTGATAATATTGAAGATAAAGCTATAATAGAATTAGAAAGTGTTGGAGTTTCAATGGAAGCTTTAAAACAACCAAGTGAAACATTATCAGAAGAAGAAATCATTAAAAATGCAGCTGATATAATCCCAGGAGTTGTAGATCCAACAGTTTATAAGTCAGAAGAGTTAGTAACTAAAATATCTTTAGAAATTTAAAGGGTGATTTAAATGGATGTAGGAATAATAGCATATGTTGATAAAACCGTAGTTAAGATTAGAGGACTCAAAGTAACAGGTTTAAAACCATATGAATTAGAAAAAAGAATAGAAGAAGTTATAGATAGTAGGGTCCGCATAATCGGTGTTACAGGTGAAACCATTGATATGGATATTTATGGCATAGATAAAGAAGCTGTATTCGAAAATGAGGCAGGTATTATAGAAGCTATATCAATGACAGAAGGAATAACTGCATCAGAAGTTATGAAGATTTCTAGTGCAGAAAAAATTGTTGAAGTTGATTATGAAAATATACCTACTGGCGAATATAGCGGCTGTGCAAAGGAGAGGTGGTTTAACAGTGCTAAAAAAGGTTAGTATTATTCCTACAGGCAATGAAATCTATAACGGAGTTGTTATTGATACAAATAGCCCGGCTATTATGCAAATAATTCTAGAGAATTTTCCTCAATGTGAAATAACTAGAGAAAAACCAGTTATCGATAAGGAAAATAAAATAGTTGAAAAAATAGATAAATGTGTTAGTAAAGAAAGTGATTTAATTATAATAATTGGAGGTTCAGGTGGAGGATTTAGGTTTGACTCCTCCTTGGCCGAAGATTATACTCACAGTGCTATAATTAGCTATCTAACCGAATATACATCAAGAGAGATATATGGGAAAAATGGTCACTTATGGTCTAAAATAGTCTATGGCAGGAAAGATTCTACCATTGTAACTAATGTTCCAGGACCATATGTTGAAGCATTGGCAGCAGCAAAAGCATTAGTTAAATCTTTAAAAGAAGATACTGAAGATAGTCAATCTATATGTGAGGATATGGCCAATGCAGTTATATCAAACTATCCATCTAAAGAAGGAATAAAATGTGTAAGAATATAATATTCACCTTTTCTGAAAGAACTTTAGAAGGTTACCCTGTTATTGGAGCAGGTATTTGTGATATGATATATGTGGAAGAGGCTAAAAAATCATTTTCCAAAATAAATCAGATTAATTTAGATGTAAAAAACCTTGAAGATCCTTGGGAAATTGATTGTCTCTTAAATAGAAAAATTGCCTCACTTGCTCCAGATTTCATACATGGACTAGCACTATCCATCAAGGTAGAAGGTGCAACTGGTCCAACGGGAGGAATTATAGGTAATCCTAGAGGTTTTGGAGATACTGCTAATGGACAAGTTAGTTCCATAGGAAATGATTTAAGTGTAATTGCACTTCCAGGTGGCCCAGGCATGTTAATTAAAGGAAGTAAATCTATATTAAAATCCATCTTTACAAATGTTGTCATGGGACAGAATAGGGTTGTTTCCATGAAGAGGATATCTGAAGAATTAAAAGCAAACCAGATAGACCTTGCATTAGTAGTAAAAGATGGAACTGGGAAGAGAGAACGTGGCATGATTCTAACATATTACCATGATAGAATGGAGAAGTTGGAGATAGATGGATAATAGAAAGTATATACTGTCAAAGGATTTTGATGCTACTAATATTGCTTTTGATATATTTAATGCTTTAGGTGAGGGTATAAACATAGTAGATGAAAATGGTATATTTCTATATTGTAATAATAAATCCGCAGAATATGTAAGTGTAACCCCAGGAGAAATGATAGGCCATCATATTTCTGAATTTTATCCTCAAGCTGCATTAATTAATGTATTAAAAACTGGGAAGAATATTAAATTTGAAAAAGTAGTACATGATAATGGTAAAATCTACGATGTAAGAGCATATCCATTGTTTTTTGAAAATGAATTAATAGGTGGATTTGCAATATTTAAAGATGTCACTGAAATAGAAAGATTAAATAAAAAGATTGAAGAATTAGAACTACAAGCAACACTATTAACTGGTGAAGATATTTTTTCATCTATAGTGGGATGGAATATTAGTTTAAAAAATTCTATTATTAAAGCAAAGAAGAGTATTGGAGCATTGGGAGGGCCTAGACATTCTATAATAACTGGGGAGTCAGGTACTGGTAAGACAATGCTAGCTCGTACTATATATTATTATGCTAAAAATATTGGGGTTCTAAAGGAAGATGCTCCATTTATTGAGGTAAATTGTGCTCAATACACTAATTCTGACATAGCCGCTATGGAAGTATTTGGTTCCCACGAAGGGGCATATACTGGTTCTAAAGATAAAAAGGGATTGTTCGAATTAGCAAATGGTGGTATTCTATTCTTAGATGAAGCACATACATTAGATGAATATCAAAACTTACTCCTTAAAGTAATAGAATCAGGTCATGTTAGAAGAATCGGTGGAGTAAAGGATATTAAGGTCAATGTAATAGTGATCGCAGCATCTACAAAGGACCTTAAAACTGTTTTAGTACCAGAACTATATCAAAGGTTAGCCCAAAATGAACTACACCTACCTCCTCTTAGAGATAGGACTGATATTGAAAAATACACATTATTGAATGTGTTTATTAATAAATATGAAGAATCAGCAAAAGATAGATATGGAATTAATCTAAAAGTAGGATTAGATCCAGAAGCTCAGGCTAAATTAATTAAATATCATTATCCAAGAAATATAAGGCAATTTAGAGACGTTATCAACGCTAGTATAGATTCGGCAGTTCCATTAATCAGTCCAGATATAGAAAAGGATATTACAACTATAGTAACTCTAGATAATATACCAGAAGAAGTAATTGATGTAGAAGATGATGAATATATAATCGAAACATCAAAGAGTTTTTCTTCTAAGGAATCTATTAAAGAGGATATATCGGACATGGTTAATAATAAGAAAATGGTTGATTCGTTGATCATAAAGCTATCTGATAGTGGATTAGGCCCTAGGAGAATTGCCAATATATTGAATGAAAAGGGCATAGACATCAAATACTATCAAGTTGCATATAGATTAAAAAAGAAAAATAAATAATAAATTATTGTCAGAAGACAATTTTAAGAACCACGAAGGTTTAGCTCCTTAGAAATAAGGGGTTACTTCGTGTTTTTTTATTTTAGAAAGGAGAAATTATGAAAGATAAAGATTTAGCAAAATCACATTTACTAGAAAATAATTTAAATTTTGTTTTGGCAAGAGAAAATGAAACTCTTTTAGAGTCCAGTGGTAGAGGTATTAAACCAATATTTGATGCTTATAGGGACCATAAAGAAAGTTTAAAAGGCGGTGCGGTTGCAGATAGGGTTATTGGAAAAGCTGCTTCCATGTTTCTAATTGAAGGAGAGATAAAATCATTGTATACAGATTTAATAAGTGATGTAGCATATGATTTATTGACTAGCAACGACATAGAAGTAGAATATTTGAAAAAGGTTCCTATGATTTTAAATAGAACAGGAGACGATATTTGTCCTATGGAAAATATATCAAATAACTCCAAAGATGTTGATGAACTTATAAAAGGTATTGAAGATTTTTTTAATAATATAAAATAGGAGGAGAAAAATGAAAGCTAAAAAAATTGTATTATCAGGATTATTTGTAGCATTTGGTGTATTATTACCAATAATATTCCATCAATTTAATATGGGAGGACCAGGTTTCTTGCCAATGCACATACCAGTATTGATAGCAGGATTATTTTTAGGAGCAATGCCAGGATTGTTAGTAGGACTTATAACACCAATATTAAGCAGTTTATTAACTGGTATGCCCCCAGTTTTCCCAATGTTACCAATTATGATATTTGAATTAGGAGCATATGGCTTAATATCAGGTTTATTCTCTGACAAACTGAAATCAAATGACTATATATCATTAATTGTTGCAATGATTAGTGGTAGATTAGTTGCAGGAGTAGTAGTATTTGTATTAGGTACATTCTTCGGGTTTAAAGGCGCAGGACCAGTTTTATTTGTTAAAGGAGCTATAGTAACAGGATTACCTGGAATTATTATTCAATTAGTATTTGTACCACCTGTAGCAAAATTATTAAGAAAACACGTTAAAGCTGAGGCCCAGTAAATCTTCTTGATTTGAGACTAAAGGTAGTGTTACTATAGAGTTAATTATAGTGACACTATTTTTTATTTTTAAAGGAGAATTAAGGAATGAAAGATATAAATATTGCTGTAGTAGATGGTCAAGGTGGAGGAATTGGTGGAATCATAGTTGAGAAGCTTAGGGCGGAGTTTCCTAAAATTAATATACTCGCATTAGGTACTAATTCAGTAGCCACGGGAAAAATGCTAAAGGCAGGTGCAAATCAAGGGGCTACAGGGGAGAATGCTGTAATATATAATGCTAAGAATGTTGATATTATAATGGGAGTAGTGGCAATTCTTATGCCAAATGCCATGATGGGAGAGTTGTCTCCAAGGATGGCCGAAGCTATTGGCTCAAGCGATGCTATGAAGATATTGATTCCGTTGGAAAAATGTAATATTAGAATTGCAATGCCAGGTGATAATAATTTAGGAAAATGTGTTGAACATAGCTTAGAATTGGTAAAAAAACATATTGAGGGTAATAATAAATAAGACTATGTATTTTTAAAAAAAAGATATATAATATTCTAGCAATTTAAATTTCAATTTAGGAGGTTGATCAGTAGGGAAATGAAAACACCCGTATTAGATGCACTGATAAAATTAATGGAGGAAGACCATGTAAGCTTCCATTTTCCAGGACATAAAAACAAAAACACCCTAATAGAATGGGGTAAGTATATACCGTATATTGATACGACAGAAACTGAAGGTATGGACAATTTATTAGAGCCAAGGGGAATTATTAAAGAATCTCAAGAATTGGCTGCAAAGGCTTTTGGAGCAAAAGCCACATATTATGCTGTTAATGGTTCTACTGGTAGCAATTATATTGCTATGGCAACTATAACAAAGCCAGGAGACAAGGTTTTAGTCCAAAGAAACTGTCATAAATCCATATATAATGGGATGATTTTGAATAGATTAAACCCAATATATCTATATCCAAATTACAATGAGAAATATCATGTATTAACAGGACTTTATCCTGAAGATATAGAAAAGGCTATCTTGGAAAATCCTGATATTAAAGCAGTGATTATCACGACTCCAAACTATTATGGCGTATGTTCAGATATTGAAGAAATAGTAAAAGTTGTTCATAAATATGACAAGATTCTCATGGTAGACGAAGCCCATGGAGCTCATATGGTATTTTCAGATAAATCTCCTATATCAGCCATTCAAGCAGGAGCAGATATCGTGATTCATAGTACCCACAAGACACTTCCTAGTTTTACACAGACATCTATGATTCATGTAGGTACTGATAGAATAGATTTAAATAAATTAAGAGATAGATATACATTGTTTACAACTACAAGTCCATCTTATTTGTTTACTCTATCAAATGAGATAGCTGCAGCATATATGGATGGAGAAGGCAGAGAAAAACTGACTCAAAGTATTGAATTAATAGACAGAGTTATTAAAAGACTTAATAATATAGATAGAGTTTTTGTATTTACTGGAGATAAAGAAGACCCAACTATCCATGATAAGGATAATACAAAATTATTATTCAAAATAGATGGAATCAGGGGCTCAAAGGTTAAAAAAATCCTAAGAGAAAAGTATAATATTAGACTTGAAATGTCTGACTATTATTATGGCCTTGCTCTTACAACAGTTATGAATGATGAAGATGATTTTGAAAAATTGATACTTGCTATTGAAGATATAGCAAAAAATGAGCCATTTGAAGAATTAAATCAAATCTCTGTAAAGATGCCAACTCCAATAATGAGAATGAACATAGCAGATTCATATTATGCTAAAAAGGAAGTAGTAAATTTAAAGGATAGTATAGGTAGAATTTCTGCTGCTTCAGTAATACCTTATCCACCTGGTATCCCACTAATTGTTCCTGGAGAAGAAATAACACAGGAATTATACGACCACATCCTATTTATTATGGAAAATGGCCTAGAAATTGTAGGATTAATGGGATATAATAAAGACCAGATAGTAGTAATAGAATAAAGGAGTTGTTTATCGTTGGCAGGACTATTTATTGCATTGGAAGGTCCAGATGGCTCAGGTAAATCAACCATTACAAAGTTATTGGATGATTATTTTAAAGATAAAGGTCTAGACCATATTATTACCAGAGAGCCTGGAGGCACAAAAATTGGTGAAGACATTAGAAGATTGATACTGGACAATGAAAATACAGAGATGTCTCCAGAGGCAGAGGCGCTCTTATATGCAGCATCTAGGGGGCAACATGTCCAAGAAAAAATCCTCCCAGCACTTGAGGAAGGTAAAATAGTCTTATGTGATAGATTTGTTTTATCTAGCTTAGCATATCAAGGGGTTGGTAGAAACTTAGGTATCAAAGAGGTTAAAGCTATCAACGATTTCGCAATAAAGGATGTTTATCCAGATTTAATACTTTTCTTTTATATAGATCCGGAAGTTACATTAAGTCGTAAGACTAAAAAACTTGGTGGTGATAGACTAGAAAAGGAAGGTAATGACTTCCATAATAGGGTATATAATGGATATATGGAACTTATTAAAATGTATCCAAAAAATATAAAAATTATTGATGCTTCAAAACCAATTTCAGATGTGCTAGCTCAAAGTATCTCAGAAATAGAAAAGGTACTTATTTCAAAGGAGGGGTAGTATGAAACTTATAGTGGCCATAGTTCAAGATCAAGATGCAATAAGCTTAGTTGATGATTTAACTGAGAAAAATCATAGGGTTACCAAATTAGCATCTACTGGTGGTTTTCTTAAAAGTGGTAATACAACATTGTTAATAGGGGTAGAAGAAGATGAAGTTGATGATGTTATCGATATTGTGGATAGAAATTGTAAAACAAGAGAGATAACAACATCACTATTAAATATAACTATACCAGGTGAAACATATATACCATATCCATTGGAAGTTAAAGTAGGAGGAGCAACCCTATTTATTTTAGATGTGGAAAAACATATAAGGATATAAGGAGGAATATATGTGAAACTAGTTATAGCAATAATACAAGATCAATTCGTAAACAAAGTAACTAGATCTCTAATGCAAAATAAAATTAGGGTTACTAAGCTATCCTCAAGTGGTGGTTTTCTTAATAGCGGAAACACTACTTTACTTATAGGTACAGAAGAAGAGGATATGGATGATTTGTTTGAAATAATTAAAGAAAATTGTAAATCAACAAAGGTAAATAATGGGGGACAAGAAGTCGCTGTGGGTGGAGCCAATCTTTTTGTTCTTGATATGGATAAACATATTAGAATTTAGGTGTTAGTCAATGAATTTTAAAGATATAATCGGTCATGAAAAAATAATAAATGCATTAAAGAAAACCATTGAAAATAAGACAATAAACCATAGTTATCTATTTGAAGGAGATGAAAGCATAGGTAAAAGTAAAGTAGCCTATGCTTTTGCTAAAACCTTATTATGCAGAGATGTAGGTCATGAGCCTTGTAATAATTGCATTTCCTGTAACAAATTTGATAGTGGTAATCATCCAGATTTTTTTGTCATTGAGCCAGAAAATGGTATAATAAAAGTACCACAAATAGAAGCTATGATAAAGGAGACCAGGACTCTTCCACTTGAGTCTAATAGAAAGGTTTTCATTATAGATGATAGTCATAAAATGAATGTACAAAGTAACATTAAATTACTTAAAACCCTAGAAGAACCACCGGATTATGTAAATTTTATACTTATCAGCTCGAGTTCAAATAATCTATTGTCTACAATTTTATCTAGGGTACAAAGTATCAAGTTTAGTACAATAGAATATAGTAAGATTATAGATTTATTAGTAAATAAGTATGATAAACCCCAGGAAGAAGCTAGATTGATAGCTGAATTCTCTAAAGGAGCTATAGGAAAGTCTGTTAGAATAGCAGAAGATGATAGCTTTTTTCAAAGAATAGATGAAATCATAAATATTATAGAATCTTTATTAAATGGTGATAAGACCAAAGTATTTAGTGCTATGGATTTTTTTAATGAAAACAAGGAAATTATAGATGAGATATTAGATATATTCCTTCTGTGGTTTAGAGACCTCTTATTATTTAAAGAAATAGGACAAAGTGAACTTTTGATAAATAAGGATAAAATTGAAAGATTATCTCTTCAATCAAAAGTGAATTCTAATAAAATTAATGATATAATAATAAGAGTACAAGAAACAAAATTCAATATTAGAAGAAATGTTAATTATCAATTAGCCATAGAAACAATGCTTCTCAATATAGGAGGAATTTAATGATTAATGTAGTTGGTGTTAGATTTAAAAAAGCAGGCAAAGTATATTACTTTGACCCTAATGATATAGATGTAAATTTTAATGATTTTGTAATAGTTGAAACTGCTAGGGGCATAGAGTTTGGCCATGTAGTCATCGGACCTAAGGAAGTTTCACAAGAAGAGATTGTAGCTCCTTTGAAAACTGTTATTAGGATTGCAGAAGATGAAGACTTTGAAATCCATAGAGAAAATAAGAGAAAAGCCAAAGAAGCTATGTCTATTTGTCAAGCTAAGGTAATAGAACATGGCTTAGATATGAAAGTCATAGATGTAGAATATACTTTTGATAACAATAAGGTAATATTCTATTTTACGGCAGACGGAAGGGTTGACTTTAGAGATTTAGTCAAAGATTTGGCTTCCATATTTAGGACAAGAATAGAATTAAGACAAATAGGTGTTAGAGACGAAGCCAAGATGATTGGTGGTATGGGTCCATGTGGAAAGATGTGTTGTTGTGCCCAATTTTTAGGTGAATTTGAGCCTGTAAGTATAAAAATGGCAAAAGAACAAAATCTATCTCTGAATCCTACAAAGATATCTGGGCTTTGTGGTAGACTTATGTGTTGTTTGAAATATGAGCAAGATGCATACGAAGAGATATTGTCTAGAATGCCACAAATAGGTGCAATAGCCATGACTCCTTCTGGTAAGGGTACTATTATAGATACTTATACATTACTAGAAATGGTAAAGGTTAAAGTAAGATTAAAAGATGGTACAGATGATTTATTCCAATATAAGATAACAGAAATTCAGTTGACTGGGGACATAGATTCTTACTACCAAAAATCTGTAGATAATGATACATCAGAAGTTGATGTAAAAGAACTGGATAAATTGCAATAATTTATATTTAGCCCTTTTAAATTGGTTCATTATCTGTTAAAATAATATCGTGAAGTAACTTAAAGGGGGTGCAGTTAAATGGCATATCATATTAATGATGAATGTATAGCATGTGGTGCTTGTCAACCAGAATGTCCAACAGACGCTATATCAGAAGGAGATATCTACGTAATCGATGCTGATAAGTGTATAGATTGTGGTGCTTGTGCAGATGTTTGTCCAACAGATGCTCCGCAACCAGAGTAAAAAACATGTACTTATAAAGAAAAGACCCTTAATGGGTCTTTTTTGCTATAAAAAGACAAAAGAGACAGGGGGACGTTTCACTTGTCTTGTCGCACTGGAAAGGATGATATTATGCTTAAAAATGATATAAGATTAGATACCGTACCAGGTACTGAATATAAAATATTACAAAACAAAGAGAAGTTTTCATATGGAATAGACGCAATTCTTTTATCTGATTTTGCAAAACCTAAAGGACTTGTTATTGATTTAGGGACTGGCACAGGTATTATGCCAATTAGGATAGCAAATAGTAAGAATGTGAAAAAAATATATGGTGTAGAAATTCAAAAAGATGTGGCGGAATTAGCTTCAAAAAGTGTAGAATTGAATAATCTAGAAGATAGAATAGAGATACTAAATATGGACCTGAAGGATCTGTCTGGTAAATTCTCTAAGTCAAGTATTGATATTATTATTTCCAATCCACCATATATGAGATCTGGTAGTGCTATTATAAATCCTGAAGAAAACTTTGCGCTATCTAGACATGAAATTGCATGCAATTTTGAAGACATAATCTCTATTTCCAAGTATTTATTGAAGCCCTTAGGGAAAATTTATTTAGTACATAGACCTGATAGACTTGTGGATATCATATATACTATGAGACAATATAATATAGAACCAAAATACATAAGATTTGTTCAACCAAAGATAAACAAAAAACCAAACTTGATACTTATTGAAGGTGTCAAAGATGGGAAAGCAGATTTAAAATTTTACGACCCATTAATAGTATATAATGAAGATGGAAGTTATTATGATGAAATTTACAAAATTTACGGAATAGATAGGGTGAAATAATTGGAAAAAGGGAAATTATATATTTGTCCAACTCCTATAGGAAATCTTGAGGATATTACCCTTAGAACCTTAAAAGTCTTAAAGGAAGTTGACTTAATAGCTGCAGAGGATACAAGACATACTATAAAGCTACTAAATCATTATGAGATAAAGAAACCTTTAACTAGCTATCATGAGCATAATATAAAAGAAAAGGGTATAGAGTTAATTGAGAAACTTAATACAGGTGTTAATATTGCACTAGTATCAGATGCAGGTATGCCGGGTATCTCAGACCCTGGTGAAGATTTAATAGGTCTTGCTATAGAAGAAGATATTCAAGTAATAGTATTACCTGGACCTACAGCTAGCATTGCTGCATTAGTAGTATCAGGACTAAATACAAGAAGATTCGTATTTGAAGGATTTTTATCATATAGAAAAAAAGAACGAATAGATGAATTGAAGGTCTTAAAAGATGAAAAGAGAACATTGATAATCTATGAGTCACCACATAGATTATTAGATACATTAGAAAATATGTTAGAAATATTAGGTAATAGAAAGATTGCAATCGTAAGAGAACTAACTAAAATATATGAGGAAGTCTTTAGAGGAACTATTGAGGATGGAATTGAGAAATTTTCCACAGGAAAAATTAGAGGTGAGTTTGTTCTAGTAATAGAAGGAAATACAATTGAGAATGTAGAAGAAGATATAGACATAGAAAAAGAATTATTAAGATATATAGACGCAGGATTTAGCAAAAAGGTAAGTGTAAAAAAGGTAGTTGAAGAATTTAATCTACCAAAAAATCTAGTTTATCAAAAAAGCCTAGATTTAGACTAAGCAAAGGTGATTTAATGCAAAATTTAAATAGTATATTAAAAGACAAGGTATTAGACTTAAATTCTATCCTTACAGAAAAGTATGATAATATTCTTAAGCTGAGTAGAGATGAGTTTAGGGTTTTTATAAACACACACGTAGGTGAGATTAAAAAGATGTCCAAGCTAGACAATGCTCAATTGTCTAAATACCAATCTCAGGGTGGGATAGTTGGGGTAGATGGTTCGGTCAATAAACTTGGAGGAGCTTATCCTCATTTTGTAGAAATTTACCAAGCGCTTGCTAAGTCTACTACTCATAAAGACGATTCTGTAGTATTAGCTGATATATACAGCCCATTAAATCCAGAGCAAGGTGAAAGCATTTTTGAAGATGGGGATGAAATCATTGATAATAATAGGAATATAAAACTATCAACATTAGAAGTAGATGCAGCCATTGAAAGTGTCATAAGACATAAACCTTATGCAATACTCATGGATGGTGGTCTTATTAGATATAATATCAATGCCCATGATAGATGGATGGAATTAAGAAATCTATGTGAACAAGAAGGAGTTATTTTAGTTGGTGTTATTAAGGATATTAAGACATCTATTATAGGAGATAAAATAAAAGAAGTAGATAAGAGTATCAAAGATACTTTCTATGATAGAGAGGTATTATTTGGACATCTTGATTATGGTGAGATGATTTTGATAAATGAAGAAGCTAATAAAAAAGAACCAAAGGGCTATGCTTCAGTATTTTTAAGATCATCCCTAGCACCATCAGTAATTGGTATGGACATTATAGACAGTCAAAGAGAACATATTGAAGAAATGGCAAGATTATTGTTTACATTGACTCCTGAAAATAGTAGAGGGGTACCACTATGGCTTGACATAGTGGACAAGGAAGTCCTTATTTCAGACGATCTAATGAGAAGTATGATGGAACAATATATGGATAGAGGACTATATGAAAGATTCTTCGTATCAGAACGTGACAAAAGGAATTAACAAGACAGGGGGACGTTTCATCTGTCTTGTTCAACAGTCAAAACAAGACAAGTGAAACGTCCCCCTGTCTTACCATTAAAAAACAAGACAAGTGAAACGTCCCCCTGTCTTCGGATAAAAGGAGTTAGCATAAATGAAAATGAGGTGAATATTATGAAGGTTGTAGGCATCACAACTCAACAGGAAGTATATGTAGGTTCCAAGGAAAGAAACTTTAGAATCAATGAATTTTTAATAATAGAAGACCCTTATCAAAACAATCTACTTGGAGAGGTAGTAGAAGCTAATACATACAATAGGTATATTCCCCTTAATATCTATGGTGATTTTGTAGATAACTCAGTACTAGAATCCCTTAGAGCATTAGGCTATAACATTGATGAGGACACCATATATATAGCTAAAATCAGACTACTTAATGAAGCCCTATATCCTATTCAAACAGGTTCAGATGTAAGGATACCAGAATTCGCTGAAGTAAAGGATATAATGATAAAGAGTAAGATTGACGATGGTTTAGTTCTAGGGATTATTAAAAATACTGACGATCTAGCTAAAGATATGGATAATGAATATAAAGATTTATTGTATACCTTTGATGAAGGAAATCTTAAACCTCAAAATGATATTCCTTATATATTGGATTTAAAGTCCATGCATCATTATCCTCACATAGGGGTATTTGGTGGCTCAGGATCTGGAAAATCCTTTGGTCTTAGAGTTGTACTAGAAGAGCTTATGATAAAAAACATACCTACTATAGTACTAGATCCCCATTATGAAATGGATTTTGGTGAAATAGCGGAGTATATTGAAGATAAAAGTATAGATTTTGAAAACAGATTTAAATGCCTACAAGTAGGTACACATGTTGGTGTTAAGTTTGAAGATTTATCTGCCCAAGATTTAAAGAATCTACTTCATGCAGCAAGTAATCTAACAGACTCCATGAACAATGTAGTAGATATATTATTTAAGCCAAGGGATTCCTATTATAGCTTCTCTAATAGAATGCAAATGCTTACTGAAGCACAGGAAGAAGGCTCTTTAGATAGAATAGAAAGTCGTATCAATAATTCAAGTGACAATGATGAAAGAAAGGCTTGGATTCAGCGTAAAGAACTGTTTTTATCCTATGATAAAACCTGTCCCTATAATTCAGTGAGAGGTATTATATGGAGATTAAAGAGATTAGGAAATGATGGAGTATTTTCAAAGGATATTAAAGAAATAGAAGATGGGCTTTCAAATGGTAAATTAATAGTTATCCAAGGAAACACCAGGATACTACAAGTGTTTTCTACTTATTTGCTAAGCAATCTTTATCATAAAAGAAGAGATTATAAAGATGCATTATATAAGAAGACAAGTGCAGACTATTTTCCACCATTCCTTATAGTAACAGATGAAGCTCACAATTTTGCTCCAAAGGGATATGATTCTCCTTCTAAATCTATACTTAAGGAGATATCTCAAGAAGGAAGAAAGTACGGGGTATTTTTAATATTAGCTACCCAAAGACCTACATTATTAGATGAAACTATCACAGCTCAACTCAATACAAAACTGATATTCAGAACCGTAAGAGCATCTGATATTAGTACTATACAAGAAGAAACGGATTTGACAGTGGAAGAATGCAGAAGACTACCGTACTTAAGAACTGGAGATGTATTTATATCATCTGCAAATATGGGTAGAACTATATTTGCCCGTGTAAGAGCAGCTCTAACTACAAGCCCTCACACATTAAATCCTTTTGATGAGTTAAAGAATAGATCTCAAGAAGATGATGAGAAGTTTCTAAATATTATAATGTCAAAACTACCAATCAATGATATAGAATTAGCACAAGTAGCTTTAGAAATAGAACAAGAAACAAATATAACATATACTGTAAATAAGCTTGAAGAAAAATTAAAGCAAATGGTTGAAAAAAATCATATAAAAAAAGAAGAAACTATATTTGGTTATAGGTATAGGGCATAGTATTTTACTAGTCCTATACCTATAATTTTATACAACGGTTTATTAAATTAAAGTAAAAAAGTCATCAAATATTCATATTATTACCAATTTTATAGTATAATTAAATATAACAATGGGATAAAAGGGGGATAATGCCATGACAAACTATGTTTATATTGAATATGGTGAAATGGATGCATATCTATATCATGAAGGTACATACTTTAGATCTTATGAATTCTTAGGTGCACATCCAGTAGTTATCGGCTCTACAATGTATGTGAGATTTGTTGTATGGGCTCCAAGGGCTAAGGAGGTCTATTTAATAGGAGATTTTAATAATTGGAATGAGACAAGCCTGCCTATGAAGCCAATAGGCAATTCAGGCTTATGGAATATCTGTATAGATGATATAGAAGAGTACCATTGCTATAAATATAGGATAATATCTCAAACAGGAGAGGTTATAACAAAAGCAGACCCTTATGCATTCCATGCAGAAACAAGACCAAGTACAGCTTCAAAATTCTACGATATTAGGGGATATGAGTGGAATGATAAAGCATGGATGATGAGTAGAAAGAAATCTTATGATAAACCAATATCCATATATGAAGTAAATCTAATGTCTTGGAGAAAAAAAGAAAACAATGTTCAATACTCATATAGGGAATTAGGCGATGAACTTGTAAAATACGTTAAGGAAATGGGATTTACCCACATAGAATTAATGCCAATAACTGAACATCCATATGACGGGTCATGGGGATATCAAACTACAGGATATTTTGCACCTACATCCAGGTTTGGAACTCCTAAGGATTTTATGTACTTTGTTGATCAATGCCACAAAAAAGGTATAGGTGTTATTTTAGATTGGGTCCCTTTACACTTTTGTAAAGATGATTTTGGACTAGCTCGTTTTGATGGAACACATTGTTTTGAATCAATGGATCAAGAAAAGGCAGAAAATGAACAATGGGGTACATTAAATTTTGATTTTACAAAACCAGAAGTTACATCTTTTTTAATATCTAGCGCAATGTATTGGCTTGAAAATTATCATATAGATGGTATTAGAGTGGATGCAGTTGCATATATGTTATATTATGACTTCACTGGTAAGGATATAAAAAATAAATACGGTGGAAGAGAGAATTTAGAGGCAGTAGAATTTATAAAGAAATTAAATACAACTATTGAAGAATATTTTCCTGATGTCATGGTAATTGCTGAAGAATCAACAACTTGGCCTAAGATAAGCTATCCAGTAAAGGAAGAGGGGTTAGGTTTTGACTATAAGTGGAATATGGGTTGGATGAACGATATGCTTAAATATATGGAGACTGATCCTCTTTTTAGAAAAGGAAATCAACAAGCACTGACCTTCAGTTTGGTCTATGCCTTCTCAGAGCGATTTATTCTTCCTTTAAGCCATGATGAGGTAGTCCATGGTAAGAAATCATTACTTAACAAAATGCCGGGCTCCTATGATGAAAAATTTGCCAATTTAAGGCTTCTCTATTTATATATGTTTGCCCATCCAGGAAAAAAACTATTATTTATGGGAGGAGAGTTTGGTCAATTTATAGAATGGGATGAATGGAAAGAACTTGACTGGTTCCTATTGAAATATGAAAAACATTCTAAGCTACAAGGGTATTTTAAGGAATTAAATAAATTATATAGTAAAGAAGATACACTTTACTCAATAGATACAAGCTATGATGGATTTAAATGGATAGAACATACAAATCATTTAGAAAGCATAGTTGCATTTGAAAGAATAAACCATAATGGTGAAAAATTAATTACTGCCTTTAATTTTACCCCGGTAGAAAGAAAAAATTATCCTTTAGGAGTAGACAAATTTGGGGTATATAAAACTATAATAAACAGTGATCATAAAAGGTTTGGAGGCAATACATCTAGAGTTAAATCATACAAGTCCTTTAAAGAATCGATCCATGGCCGTGACTATCAAATAAAGGTAGATTTGCCGCCGTTGGGTGGTTTATATCTAAAGTTTAAGGAATAAAAAGGGAGGGAGAAATTTATGATTGAAAACAAAGTAGTAGCCATGCTATTAGCTGGTGGACAAGGTTCAAGGCTTAAGACACTTACGAAAAACATTGCGAAACCTGCAGTACCCTTTGGAGGGAAGTACCGAATTATAGATTTTGCACTTAGCAATGCCACAAATTCTGGTATATCAGACATTGGTATATTGACTCAATATAAACCCTATTTATTAAATACTCATATTGGAATAGGATCTTCCTGGGACTTTGATAGAAATTCAGGTGGGCTAAGAATATTACCTCCATTTACTTCAGAAGATGGTGGAAGATGGTACACAGGTACAGCAAATGCAATTTATGAAAACATTGATTATATTGATGAAATAGATCCGGAATATGTCCTTGTGTTATCAGGAGATCATATCTATAAAATGGATTATAGTGAACTATTGGCTTATCATAAAGAGAAAGATGCAGATGTAACAATTGCTGTTATAGAGGTAAGTTGGGAAGAAGCATCAAGATTTGGAATTGTAAACATAGATGAAAACAATAGAATAGTAGAGTTTGATGAAAAACCACCAGTTCCTAAGAATAATATGGCATCTATGGGCATATATATGTTTAGTTGGTCTGAGCTTAAGAATTATTTAGTATTAGACGGTAAGGATGAATCTTCAGACCATGATTTTGGTAAGAATGTACTACCAAAGATGCTAAGTCATGGTAAATCAATGTATGCATGGAACTTTAAGGGTTATTGGAAAGATGTAGGTACTGTAAGAAGCTATTGGGAAGCTAATATGGATTTATTAGATGTGGAGAACAAACTAAATCTCTATGAAAGAAATTGGAGGATTTATACAAGAAATAGAAACTTACCTCCACATTATACGGCTAGAGGCTCTGTTATAAACAACTCCTTAGTAAATGAGGGTTGTCACATTATGGGTGAAGTCAATAATAGTATATTATTCAATGATATTACAGTAGGAAAGAACTCAAAGGTAAATAACTCGGTAATACACTCAGGTTGTATAATAGAAGATGGTGCAGAGGTAAACAATGCTGTAGTAACTGAAGATGTAGTTATTAAAGCAGGTGAGAAGATAGGCTCAGTTGATGATAATAAGATATATGTAGTGTCTGAAGAAGGGGTATTGATTGAATAGGGGGGAGAACCATGGAAAAATGCATAGGCTTAATAAGTACAAGTAATATGGATAATAAATTTGGACAGCTGTGTAAACATAGACCTCCTTATATGTTACCATTTGGAGGCAGATATAGATTAATAGATTTTTCCATATCAAATTTAGTTAATCATGGAATTGGAACTGTTGCCATTTATACAGGGGAAAAGATCAGGTCAACAATGGACCATTTAGGAAACGGAAAACCGTGGGATTTAAATAGAAGATTTAATGGATTGTTTTTATTTCCACCAGTATACGATGATAAATACAAACAACCAAATAGTGATATAGCCCAATATCATAGTACGGAAAGTTTCTTTAAAAGAGGTAAAGAGAAATATATATTTATAATGCATCCAAATATATTAGCCAAAGTAAATATTAGTGAAGTATTTAGATATTTTGTAGAAAATAATGCTGATGCAACTTTAATCTATCATAAGAGATATGATCCATTTGGGGAGTATGTAAATTGTAGCAATATTCATATGGACAAAGAAGGTAATTTAATCGACATAGGACTAAACTTAGGAACTAAGAAAACTTTCAATCACTATTTAGGAATGGCTTTTGTGAAAAAAGATGTATTTATGGAAATAATAAGAGATACAATTGAAAATGGAGATTCTTACAATCTTATAGATGCAATGCTAAATAGAAAGAAATTATATAAAATCAATAGTTATGAGTTCAAAGGACATGTAGAAGTGATTAGAGATTTAAAATCATATTATGAAGCTAATCTTAATCTTTTGAAGAGAGAGATATCCCAAGAATTATTTTTTAATGGAGGTACAATATATACCAAAACAAAAGATGAACCATCAACATTTTACTCAACATCGTCTAATGTGCAGCATTCATTAGTTGCAAATGGTTGTATTATTGAAGGAAATGTAGAAGGAAGTGTCATATTTAGAGGAGTTAAAATCGGGAAAAATGCAATAGTTAAAAACTCAATTATTATGCAAAAATCAGTAATCGAAGATGGAGCGGTTGTTGTAAACTCTATATTAGATAAATATTCTAGAGTAGCAAAAGGAGCAAGTATAGCAGGAAGTTCATTATTACCATATGTAGTTGAGAAATATGGTGAAATTACAAAAGACTAGAAAGGATTGATCCTATGAAAGTACTATATGTTTCCTCAGAGGCCTCACCCTTTATTAAAACAGGGGGGTTGGCTGACGTGGCTGGCTCTTTTCCTAAAGCATTGAAACAAAACGGATGTGATATTAGAGTAGTTTTACCATTATACTCTAGTATTTCCCATGAGTATAGATTAAGGATGAAAAACATAGGTTTTTTCTATGTTGAATTAGGTTGGAGAAGACAATATGCAGGTGTTTTATCTTTAGAGCATGAAGGAGTTACATTTTATTTTATAGATAATGAATACTATTTTAAAAGATATAATATTTATGGCGAGATTGATGATCATGAAAGATTCATTTTCTTCTCAAAGGCAGCTACAATTCTACCAAGGTATCTATTCTTTAAACCTGATATTGTCCATGCAAATGATTGGCATACAGGGCTAATACCACTGTATATAAAGGACTTTGCAAAGGGTGATGGATTTTACAAAGAGATAAAAAGTGTATTTACAATCCATAATCTTAAATATCAAGGGGTATTTTCAGACTTTGTATTAGAAGATGTAGCTGGTTTATCTAGAGAATATTTTCGTGAAGACGGATTAAAATTTTATGATAGTATAAATCTAATGAAGGCAGGAATCGTATATTGTGACAGATTAACTACAGTTTCGGGAAGCTATGCTGTGGAGATAAAAACAGATTATTTTGGGGAAAGGCTAGATGGGATACTTAGGAGCCAAGAATACAAACTAAGTGGTATTGTTAATGGGATTGATTATGATATCTATAATCCTTTGACTGATAAAAATCTAGTAAAGAATTTTGACTCAAATTCACTTTCAAATAAAGTAGAAAACAAGAAAGAACTACAAAGAATTTATAATCTGCCAGTAAGAGAAGATGTACCTCTACTTTCTATGGTTACAAGACTTGTAGCTATGAAGGGCTTGGATTTAGTTAGATTTATTTTAGATGAATTATTACAAGAGGATGTCCAACTTGTGTTATTGGGTACTGGAGACAAAGAGTATGAAAATATGTTTAGATATTTTCAGGAAAAATACCCAGAAAAGGTTGCATCAAGAATATATTTCAATGAAAAAGAATCCCATTTGATATATGGAGGTTCAGATATATTTATTATGCCATCTTTAGCAGAACCATGTGGTATATCCCAGTTAATTGCTTTAAGATATGGAACTATCCCAGTAGTTCGAGAAGTAGGAGGACTTAAGGATACAGTTATCCCATATAATGAATATACTGGTGAAGGTAACGGGTTTAGTTTTGCTAATTTTAATGCTCATGAACTTTTATCTACCATAAAAAGAGCATTAAGCTTGTATCAAGATAAGGATAAGTGGAACAAATTAGTCAATCAAGCCATGGAAGCTAAACATGACTGGGATGAATCATCAAAAGAATATTTAAAGCTATATTCAAGCCTTATGGTTAATTAGGAGGAAAATATGGACGGTTTACCAACTACAGACAAACAATTAGGCATGATATATACAAAAGAAAGAACTACTATTAGAGTATGGTCACCACTTATGGATGAAATTTATTTAATAGTATATCCGCACTATAATTTAGTAGATAGAAAAGTTTTCTTAATGAAAAAAGATAAAGACGGTGTTCACGAGATTATATTAGAAGGTGACCATAAAGGATGCTATTATAATTTTTTAGTAGATGGAGAAGAGGTAACGGACCCTTATGCCATAGCTTCATCGAAGAATTCAAGACACTGTGCAATTATAGATTTAACAGACACAAATCCAACAGGCTGGGAAGATCATAAAATACCAAAAGGTAATAATTTCTGTGATGCTATTATATATGAAGTTCATGTCAAAGATTTTACCATTAGTTCAACTTCTGGTGTAAAAAACAGGGGTAAATATATTGGATTTGTAGAAGAAGATACAAGCTATAATGGAATAAAAACTGGAATTTCGCATTTAGTAGAGCTTGGAATAACCCATGTTCATTTGCTTCCTGTATATGATTTTTATACTGTAAATGAAGAGAAGAAAGATTTCTATAGAGAAGAAAATTATAATTGGGGATATGACCCTGAGCTTTACAATGTTGTAGAGGGTTCTTATTCAACTGCACCAGAAGACCCTGTTAATAGAATCAAAGAGTTAAAACATCTCATAATGTCACTCCATCAAGCTGGGATAAAGGTTATATTAGACGTGGTATACAATCATACCTATAAAAACTATGACTCTAACTTTAATATAATAATGCCAGGGTATTATCATAGAATCAAACCAGACGGAACTTTTTCAGATGGTTCAGGTTGTGGAAATGAAATAGCATCAGAGAGACCAATGGTTAGAAAGTTTATCATAGATTCACTAAAATATTGGGTCAATGAGTTTAAAGTAGATGGATTTAGATTTGATTTGATGGCTTTAATAGATATAGATACAGTGGAAGAAGCAGTAGAGACCCTTAGAGAAATCAATCCAGATATATTAATATATGGAGAGCCATGGGCAGGAAATACAAGTTTACTTCCTCATGATAAGATGACTCTAAAAGGACGTCAATCCAAGCTAAACTTTGCTTTATTTAATGATAATATAAGGGATAGCATAAAAGGTGATACAAATGGAGATAAAAAAGGATTTATCCAAGGAGAGTCTAAGCACAGATTAGGAGTAGAAACTGGTATTGTAGGCTCAATTGATTACGACAGTAATCATATAGGCTTTACTAAACAACCTAATGAAACAATAAACTATATCAATGCTCATGATGACTTGATAATATATGACAAGATTAAAAAAACCCTTCCTCATATGGCGGAAGAAGATATTATAAGACTTAATAAATTTGGATTTAGTATATTATTTACTTCTCAGGGTATACCCTTTATCCATGGAGGTAACGAGTTTTTAAGAACCAAATATATGATTCCAAATACTTATAATTCACCAATAAGTATAAATGCCATAGATTGGTCTTTAAAGGAAAAAAATCTAGACTTCTATAATTATTTTAGATCCTTAATATTGTTAAGAAAGAGATATAAGGAATTTAGATTACCAAGTGATAAGTTAATAAGAGAAAAACTTAAATTTGTGCATAACTCTGATGAAAAAAATGTAATTTCTTATACTTTATCCACAGATAATGGATATTTGTTGGTAGTCCATAATGGAGAATTTTATGGAATAGAAATGAATAAGGAAGGTATACAATCTCATTTAAGAGATAATTATGACGAATACAGTGAAGATTTAGATATAATTCCAATATTCGATGGCTCAGGTTTTATTATAGATAGTAGTCCGGTTGGAGATATAAAGGTACCATATTTCCAAACAAATATATATGAAATTAAAAAATAGGCCATGAGGCCTATTTTTAATCAAGTACATAAACTTTAACTTTTCTTCTTCCAAATTGTCTTACCTGCTCAGCTGTTTCAAAGAATAAGTCAATTTTATTACCCTTAATTGCTCCACCCTTATCTTCAGCTATTGCAAATCCATAATCCTTACTACCATCTAGAGATTTTATATATAGTTTTGTTCCTAGTGGAATAACTCTTGGATCTACAGCAACTACTCCAGGTCTTGCCTTAGTACCAGATGCAGTAATACCATAGTTTCTATCTCCTGGTCTCTTACCTGTACTTTCAAAGGATAAATCATATGCAGTTGCAGTCATAGTAATAGATTTTCTAAATCTAGTATCTCCTCTAGATGTTAATATAAAATCCCTTGCACCTTTTTCTTTTACTAGATCTACAGGTTCTTCAACTACCTCTTCTCTTTCGAGTTCTTCTGATACCAACTCACCATTTATATATTCTTTTTTAATGTATTGTCTTTTTAAACCATCTTTACCTTTTTGTATAGTATTCATTACACCAAGGTCTAGATTTCTATTTGTGACAACTTGTTCTTCAAAAGGTATGGTTGATTCTACAACCTCTACTTCTTCAGTAACTCTGTAAATACTAATAGTAGTATTTGGAGATATTTTTTGAGAAACTTCAGGATATGTATAATCCTTTTCTCCTAGTTTAATTTGATGGTCAGCCAAAACCTCTTCTACTGTGTCATGAAAGGAAGTTGTCTCAAATAAATTTCCCTTGTAATCAATAGTGTAAGGTATTGGGTTCCTTATGATAATTTCTATGTTATTTTCTAATTTGCTGTCTAAAGGAACATTGATAAAAGCTTTCTCGCTAAAGTTTACTTCTTCAGTTTCAATTAATTCTTGAACAGTATCAGAATATGAAACCAAGTTAGTAACCTTTCCATCCACATCAATTGATACTTCATTACCTTGTAATACGTAGATTCCTAAGGATAATGCAGCAGCAATGACTAGGATTACTATCATCTTGAACTTTGCAGTTCTCGATGGCGCATTTGTTTTCATTTCTTGTTTTCCTCCTAAATTTGTAACTTTTTTGTAACTATTTCTAATTACTGTAGTAGTATATTCTAAATGAAAATATTTGTCAAATTTTTGCTTGAATATCCATAATATTCAAATAATGCATACTGTTATTTGTTACCAATAAAGTATATTTTATGCATTACCCAATAGATTATTCAAAAATTAAAATATTTGACAATAAATTCAATTTCACTTATAATATTTAATTAACTAAGCATAATATAAAAAAGAAAAAATAATGATAGGAAGAGTAAATTATTATTTTATACTTTAGAGAGCTGGATAAGGTGGGAGCCAGTGTATAGTAATAATTGAAGATGGCCCTTGAATTTTACAGCCGAACTTTGATTAAGCTGTAGCGGCAGCATCCGTTAAAATGCATGGTTAAATAACCTACTAAGTTTTAAATCGTGAGATTTAGATAAATTAGAGTGGTAACGCGAAGAACACAGCCTTCGTCTCTATCTGAGACGGAGGCTATTATTATTTAAGGAGGATATAATATGACAAAACCTAGTTATTACCTTACGACGCCAATATATTATCCAAGTGACAATCTTCATATTGGACACACTTACACTACAGTTGCTGCAGACTCAATAAAGAGATTTAAAAAACTACAAGGATATGATGCTTTTTTTGTAACAGGCACAGATGAACACGGACAAAAAATTCAAGACAAATCTAAAGAAGCTGGCAAGACACCAAAACAATATGTAGATGATATAGTAGCAGATATTAAAGTACTATGGAATATGTTAGAGATCGATTATGATGTATTAATTAGAACTACAGATGATTATCATGAAAAAGCTGTTCAAGACATATTTACCAAGCTTTATGAAAAAGGTGAAATATACAAATCAAAATATGAAGGACACTATTGTACTCCTTGTGAGTCATTTTGGGCAGAATCACAATTAGCTGATGGTAATTGTCCTGACTGTGGTAGACCAACCCATTGGGAAGAAGAAGAGGCATATTTCTTCAAACTTTCTAATTATAGTGAAAAGCTTCTCAAACTTTATGAAGATAATCCAGAATTCATACAACCAGAATCAAGAAAAAATGAAATGATTAGTTTCATAAAAGCAGGACTAGAAGATCTTTGTGTATCAAGATCCACCTTTGATTGGGGAATAAAAGTACCATTTGACCCTAAACATGTTGTATATGTATGGATAGATGCATTATCCTGTTATATAACAGCACTTGGATATGGCAATGTAAATGATGAAAACTTTAAAAAATACTGGCCAGCTAATGTTCATTTAGTAGGTAAAGAAATTACTAGATTCCATACAATAATATGGCCGGCAATATTGATGGCTTTAGATGTTGAACTTCCTAAACAAGTCTTTGGTCATGGATGGATTTTATTTGATGATGATAAAATGTCAAAATCAAAGGGGAATATAGTATATCCAGAGCCGATCATAGAATTATATGGTATTGATGCTTTTAAATACTTCTTACTGAGAGAGTTTACTTTTGGTCAAGATGGATCCTTTACAAAGGAAAAATTCCTTCAAAGACTTAACTCAGACTTAGCAAATGATTTAGGTAACTTAGTAAGTAGAACTATTAGTATGGTAAGGAAATATAATGATGGAATAATTCTTAAACCAAATACAAAAGAAGAACTAGATGATTCTTTAATAGGTCTAGCTACATCTGTGGCTGGCAAAGTTGAAGAATATATGGAAAAGTTTAACTTCTCTCAATCATTAGAGGAGATTTGGAAACTTGTAAGAAGAACCAATAAATATGTAGATGAAACTATGCCTTGGGTTTTAGACAAAGAAAACAATAAAGATAGGTTAGATACTGTAATGTTCAATCTATCAGAAAGTTTGAGAATCATCTCCATATTGATAAAACCATTTATGGAAAAAACATCTTTAGAGATTCGTAATCAATTAGGATTAGAAAATGAAGCGGTTTGGGATGATGCTAAGACTTGGGGATTGTTACCAGTAGGGACTAAAGTAGAAAAAGGCAATATAATATTCCCAAGATTAGATGTAGAAAAAGAGTTAGTTAGATTAAATGAAGCAAACCAAAAATTAATAGATGAACGTGCTATAAAGAAAGGAATAGGTAATAATACAGTGGAAGAACAAAAGAAGAAGGAAGAAATAGTAGAAGAAGAGATAATTACTATAGATGATTTTGCAAAATGTAAATTTAGAGTAGCAGAAGTAATAAATTGTGAAGATCATCCAAAGGCAGATAAGCTATTGGTATTAACATTAAAAATAGGTGATGAAACTCGCCAAGTTGTATCAGGAATCAAGAAATGGTATAGCGCTGAAGATTTAATTGGTAAGAAGGTTATAGTAATTGTGAACCTAAAACCAGTTAAACTTAGAGGTATAGAATCCAGAGGTATGATATTAGCTGCAGAGGATGAAGATGGTAATCTATCTTTATTATCTACTTTACAAGATGTAAAAGATGGAGCTATAGTATCCTAGGAGGAAAATATGTTTATAGATAGTCATAGTCACTTAGATGATGAGAGATTTGATGGGGATAGAGATATCCTCATTAAGTCTCTTAAAGATAATAATGTTGATTTGGTTATTAATATTGGTGCAGATTTAGAAACAAGTATAAACTCTGTGGAGTTAGCAGATAAATATGATAATATATATGCAACAATAGGAGTACATCCACATTCAGCAAGTGAAGTAACCCAAGAAACATTAAATCAATTTAGAGAGATGGCAAAGAATAAAAAAGTAGTTGCCATTGGAGAAATAGGATTAGATTTTTATTATGATAATTCACCAAGGGATTTACAAAGAAAATGGTTTAAGGAGCAATTAAAACTTGCCAAAGAATTAAATCTACCAGTAGTTATACATTCTAGAGATGCTACTAAGGAGACTTTTGATATAATTAAAGAAGCTCAAGATGGTACACTTAAAGGAACACTACATTGCTTCTCCGGAAGTGTAGAGGTGGCTAAAGAATATATAAAGCTAGGATTTTATATATCATTAGGTGGACCTGTAACATTTAAAAATGCAAGAGTAACACGTGAAGTAGCAGAAGCTGTACCTTTGGATAAACTGCTCATAGAAACAGATTGTCCTTATCTAACTCCAGAACCATATAGGGGTAAGAGAAATGAGCCAATGTTTGTAAGGTATGTTGCTGAGAAGATTGCTGAAATAAAGAATATTACAATTGAGGAATTAGCGGAGCATACAAGTAGAAATACTAGGGAGTTGTTTGGGGTAAAGTAATTGTAAATATTCAGGGACAGAGGGTCAGGAGTTGTGTCCCACAAGACAAGTGAAACGTCCCCCTGTCTTCTGAAACGTCCCCTTGTCTTCTTTGGGGTAAAGTAATTTTAAGAAAGGAATCACCTTATGATAAAAGAAGTAATAGTAGTAGAAGGAAAAGATGATATTACAGCAGTAAAAGCAGCTATAGATGCGGAAGTCATAGCTACTAATGGATTTGGATATAAAAGGGGATTTGTTGAAACTCTAAAGAAAATTTCTGAAAGAAGAGGTATTATCATTTTAACGGACCCAGATTACGCAGGAGAACAAATTAGGCGTGATCTATCCAAACATATCAAGAACTCAAAACATGCCTTCCTACCCCAAGGGAAAGCTCTTAAAAAGGGTGACATTGGAGTAGAAAATGCAACAAAAGAAGATATAATAGCAGCAATAAATAAGGCAAGGCCTAGCAATATAGAAAAGCAAATCCTATTTTCAAAGGAAGATTTAATTGAATTTGGACTTTCGGGAGGACCTGATTCTAGGAATAGAAGAGATATTTTAGGCGAGATATTGGGTATTGGTTATGCTAATTCAAAACAATTCTTAAACAGATTAAATAATTTTGGTGTTACAAGAGAAGAATTTTTAAGAGCCATTGAGAGGATAGATTCAAATGATAAATAATAGATTATACTCCCCAAAATATGTAAGGGAAATAATTGATAGATATGGGTTCAAATTTTCAAAGAGTCTGGGACAAAACTTTCTAATTGATGGAAACATAGTTAGAAAAATTGTCCAAGGAGCAAATATAACAAAAGATGACTATGTTCTAGAAGTAGGTCCAGGAATAGGCACTTTAACAGAAGAATTAGCTCTTAATGCAAAGAAAGTAGTGTCTGTAGAACTTGATGAAAGTTTGCTTCCGGTACTTGATGAAACCCTTCAAGATTATGATAATGTTGAAATAGTCCATGGAGATATTCTAAAAATAGATTTAAGAAAGCTTATAGATGAGAAGTTTGATGGAGGTCCGGTCAAAGTCGTAGCTAATCTGCCATACTATGTGACTACACCAATATTGGCCATGTTTTTAGAAGAGAGTTTTAATATAGATTCTATAACAGTAATGATACAAAAAGAAGTTGCTGATAGAATGATATCTTCACATGGAAGTAAAGTCTATGGATCATTGACAGTATTTGTGAACTTCTACAGTAATCCAGAAATCGTACTTAAGGTACCTAAAACAGTATTTATGCCTCAACCAAAGATTGATTCTACGGTTATTAAGCTAAATATAAAAAAAGATTTACCAGATGTAGATAGAGAACAACTATTTAAAGTAGTAAAAGCAGCATTTTCTAAGAGAAGAAAGACTTTACTTAATGCTCTCTCAACCTATGGTTTTGATTTAGATAAGGAATTTATAAAAAATGCTTTAGAAGAGATACAAATAAATCCAGAAATTAGAGCAGAAAATCTAACTCTAGAAGATTTTATCAATATTAGTAAAATATTACCTCCTTTAAACATATAATTTAATATATGTTAATAAGGAGGTTTTTTTATGTCAAGTGGACTATCATTTAAACGGAAGTTTTTTATACTAAAAAGAGAATATTCCAATATGAGAAATCTAAATCAAAAGGGACATGGTAAATTGGAAATAAGAAACAATAGATTGAACTTGTCAATCAATATTGATAATGTAGAAGGTAACACACACTATAATGTTATCCTATTAGGGGATAACAAGTCCTATGAATTAGGCAAGATACATACAGATAATAGACATACGGGTAAAGCTGAATTTGATTTAAATTATAAGGATATTGAATCGATTGGCTTTCATTTAGAAAAAATAAGTGGTATCCTAATATTAAGAGACTCAAATGTTCTACTAGGTGGATATCTTGACAAAGATGATAAGTCAATTGAAAACTATATCAGTAGATTGGCAAGAATAGACATAAAAGAACAAAAGAAAGAAGAAACTCAAAATAAGGATGAAGTAGAAGAAATTGTCGAAGAAACAGAAACACAAACACATGAAGATATTATTTTAGAGGAAGACTTTTCAATAGTAGATTTAGATGTAGAAAACTTAGATGTTGAAGAGGTAATTGCAGATGATTTGAGTTTGGAAGCAGATGAAGATTCAATTCCTGATGTTTCTACAGATGAAATTATCGAAGAAGATGAACTTGTTGTAATAGAAGAAACAAAAGAAATAGAAGAAGTTGAAGGTAAATTTATAGAAAATGACCTATTCATTCCGTTAGATGAACCTGAGTTAGAAATGGATCCATCTCTGGTAGATACTTCTAATATAGATAGAATGACGGAAGAAGAATACGGAAAAGTTATGCAGGAGATGTTTTATAGTACAGAAGAATTATCTCAAGCAGAGTCTGAATTTTTAAGTGTAGATGATCAAAGGAAGTTAAATCAAAAAAACCAAACAACAAACTACGTGTTAAGCATATTGAGATTCTTCCCATTTATAGAACCATTTAAGATTGATTTAATGGGTTATAATTGGTGGAGAATAGATATAGATGATCCAAGGGAAGACAAGGGATTCCTACCATACTTCAGTTATGTTGCAGGTGGAAACCATAAATATCCTTTGGTTAAAAATGCAGTCGCTGCAACAGAACTTATTAGAAAATATGGACATTATCTTTTTGGTCTATATAATAATAATGATGAAGTAAAATTTTATGTATATGGAGTTCCAGGGAAATTCACTACTGAAGATCACCCACAAAAAGGAACAACTGGTTTTAATACCTGGTTTGAAAGCCAAGACAATATGGGATATTGGCTACTATATATAGACCCAGTGGCAGGTAGGATAATCTACCCTATCAATCCTATGATACCTAAGGATTAAATCTAACGAGGAGAGAATGCAATGAAAAAAACAGAAGATAAGATTCTTTGTGTAGGAAATTATGTAGAATCTAATGTTCTTGATGATATCAAAGATCAATTGGACAAAGAGACGGGACTAGATAATTTAGCGAGAATATATAAAGCATTAGGGGATCCTTCTAGATTAAAGATAATCTATGTATTATCAAAGTCCCCTTTATGCGTTTGTGACATTGCAGCATTGTTGGACATGACTCAGTCTTCTATATCACACCATCTTAGAATATTAAGAGACTTAAATTTAGTAAAATTTAAAAAAGAAGGTAAACTGGTTATATATTCCTTAGATGATGAACATGTATTAAGGTTACTAGAAGAAGGCGTAGAACATACTAAACATTAGATTATTTAGTATGATTAATCTATAATTAATAAGGGTAATATATTAATTAGAAAAAACTATTGACTTGAATACCCTTGGGGGGTATAATATAATCAATAGCAATTAGGAGGAATATATATGAAAAATGTAGTTGTATATACAAGTAATACTTGTCCTTACTGTACTTTAGCTAAGAATTATTTAGATGAGAGAGGAGTTTCCTATACAGAAAAAAATGTTCAAACAGATAAAACTGCTAGACAAGAATTAATGGGTATGGGACACATGGGAGTGCCAGTATTAGTTATTGATGGAGAAGAAATAGTAGGTTTTGACAAAGATAAAATTGAATCTGCATTAGGTGAATAATAAAAAAATGGAAGAGTAATTACTCTTCCATTTTACTATTTATTTAAAGCTACCATTAATGCATCTAAATTTAAACCATGTACCATAGCCGCTTCTTCTAAGCTTTCCATTTGGCTTGAAGGACAGCCAACGCAACCCATACCGAATGACATAAGAACTTCGATAGCTTCAGGTTTCTTTCTGATTAATTCACCAATTAACATGTCTTTAGTGATTTCCATCTATATCAACCCTCCTTAAATATTCAATGTATATATTAACAAATGATATATACCCACTACAAATTTATTATAACATATGTGTATTAAAAATAAAATTATAATTTTGTATAAATTTTCTCGCTCTTGGAAAAGACTATATCAGGAGGTGAGAAAATGGATAATAATGATAGAAATAGAAATAGACGTGAAGACAGAGACCGTGGATTTAGCATAGGAGAGATGCTACTAAGAATTCTTATTATTGCTATAGTTGTAGCTATTGCAGCATATTTTACTCCTGGTTTTTCAGTAGATGGTTTATGGAGTTTATTGTTAGCAGCTGTTGTTATAGGAGTCTTGGACTATTTAATCCAAAGATTTACAGGAATAGATGCATCACCATTTGGTAGAGGGATAGCGGGATTCCTAGTTGCTGCAATCATATTGTATGTTACAAAATTTATAGTGCCAGGCTTTAATATATCAGTATGGGGTGCTATTATAGGAGCTCTAGTAATAGGTATAATTGATGCAATTATGCCAGGTAGAGAATCTATATAAAAATTTCACCATTTTATTTACCTACTTGTTTTATCATACCCTAAGTGGGTATAATATACTTATGAAATAGGAGGGGATAATATGGTTATAAATCTAACTGATAAAGCAAAAGAAAAGTTAAGCGATCTGTTCCCAGAAATGGAAGCAAGTAAAGCCTTAAAAATTTATATTGCAGGGTATGGTTGAGGCGGCCCATCATTTGGAATGGCTCTGGAAGAGCCAGGAGAAACTGATTTAAAATTTTCAGTAGATGGATATGATTTCATTATGGAAGAAGGATTCGATCAAATTTACAGTAAGTTTAAAATAGACTATACTGATAACTATTTTAGAAGAGGCTTTACAGTAACACCAGATAGAGGTGGCAGTAGTTGCTAAAAAGGGGGATGCCCCCTTTTTTTTATGACCTAACCCGATTTATGGTGCATTTCCATAAATCGATGGTACCCTGGGGCACTCCCTAACTATTTCCTGCGGAGCAAATATATGTTGTAGGTCAAACGCAAAGAATCCCAAATTCATGTGAGTGAAGGCCCTTCGGACACTCCTGAACAATACCCTACGGGGTAAATAGATGTTGCGAACAAATGAATTTGCAGGATTCGACTGCGGAAAATGACCTAACACAGCTAATGGTTCATATCCAATATGTTGTAAGGACAATCAAGCATATGATATAATAATAGAATACGAATTTGAAAGGAGTGATGACTGTGGATTCTGGACCTTTGCCCGATAGTAGTAAATCTATAATAACAACTGGAACCATAGTCATCACTTATGGTTATGGTTCCTCCAAGTAAAAGGGAGGTATGCAAATTGGAAGAGTTAAAAGCTTTAGAAATGTTAGAAATGATTAACAAGAAACAATATGCAAAATTAAAAAATGAATTGTCTGAAATGAACGAAGTAGACGTTGCAGAATTTCTAGATCCACTTAATCAAAACACAACTTTATTAATCTTTAGGATGCTACCGAAGGATTTGGCAACAGAAGTATTTGCTCACTTTTCTCCTGAGCAGCAATCCAGTATAGTTAACGCCATAACCGATAAGGAGCTAACCCACATATTAGAAGAATTATTTTTTGATGATATGATCGACATGATTGAAGAGATGCCAGCTAATCTAGTAAATAAAATATTAATAAATTCAAACCCTGAAGAAAGAAAATTGATTAATCAATTCTTAAAATATCCAGTAGATTCTGCTGGAAGTATAATGACAATTGAGTATGTCAATTTAACAAAAGACATGACTGTAAAACAAGCAATGGTTCATATTAAGGAAACGGGTTTAAATAAGGAAACCATTTATACTTGTTATGTTACAAATAAGAACAGGGTTCTAGAGGGTATTGTATCCTTGAGAACATTAGTAATATCTGATGGGGATGAATTAATACAAGATTTAATGGAAGAAGATATTATATATGTAAATACCCATGATGACCAAGAATCAGTTGGTAATCTATTTACTAAATATGGCTTTATGGCATTACCCGTAGTAGATAATGAAAATAGACTTACAGGAATTATAACTTTTGACGATATATTAGATGTAATAGAACAAGAAGCTACAGAAGACTTTCAAAAGATGGCTGCTATGGCACCATCAGAGGAAAAGTATTTAGATGCTAGTGTTTTTTCCCTAGCTAAACAAAGAATTACATGGTTGTTAATACTTATGATAGGAGCAACCCTAACTGGTGGTATTATAACTAAGTTCGAGGATGTATTAAGCAGTGTAGTTGTTTTAACGGCCTTTATACCAATGTTGATGGATACAGGTGGTAATTCAGGCAATCAAGCATCTACATTAATCATTCGTGGCTTAGCAGTAGGAGAAGTAACTTTAAAGGATAAATGGAAAGTTTTATGGAAAGAATTTAGAATAAGTATAATAGTAGGTATAATATTGTCACTTGTAAATTTTCTAAAAAATATGTACATTGACAAAGTTGGATTACATGTTTCTATTACAATATCCTTAACTTTAATATTTACAGTAGTAATTGCTAAAATAATAGGTAGTATGCTTCCATTAGGAGCAAAAAAATTAAAGTTAGACCCAGCAATCATGGCTGGACCTCTTATAACAACTATAGTTGACTCTTTAACGCTTATAATATACTTTAGTATTGCTACGAATTTACTTAATCTATAAAATGTTAAATATATTTAACGAAATTTAGCGCTGAAATATTTGACATTGTAATACAATAATAGTATAATAATATATTTTTTGACAAAATGTGTTTTTTGTGCTATAATTGGTTTATGAGTGTTCCAGGCACTCCTTCTGCCTCTTACACTTTGTAGGAGAGAACCCAAGGGAAGGTGGTTTATCATATTATATGAATAATGTGACCAAGATTCGAAAGGACTTAGAAGGATGTATTGGCAAACCCGTAATACTAAAAGCAAACAAAGGTAGGAAAAAGACAATTGTAAGAGAAGGTATTCTGGAATCAGCATATCCAAGTCTTTTTGTTGTAAAAATATCTAATGAATATGACAGCACAAGGAGGGTATCTTACACATACTCCGATGTATTAACTTCTACAGTTGAGATTACAGTAATTGATGAAGCCGAAAGACAAACTAAGATTTCATAGATAAAAGAAACTGGACTATTTAATAAATAGTCCAGTTTTTTGTCTAATTATTCATAAATCCAAACATGTACTCATATATATTTTATAGGAAATAAAGAAATATATAGGGGTGAGAATATGTCCATTGAGATATTGAAAGATATTGTCAAAGTAGAGGAGATAAAGGGAACCATAGACGCACAACCATTAGTTGAGACTGAAGTTTACTTAAATACCAATAAACAAGAGATAGAGTCAATACTCTGGGTTGAAGGTAGAACAGATATAGTAAATACTAAGGCTTTGAAGGATAGGCTATTAGTTAATGGAAAGGTAAAGTTTAATATTGTGTATAAAAGTATTGATGAAGAAGACAAAATTAATACTTTAGAAACAGTTACAGATTTTAAGGAAGAAATAGAAATTGAAGGAATTACAGAGGATATGGAGACTCTAGTTAAGTCCAATATCGAATATATAGAATATGATTTAAGTGACAACAGAATAGATTTACAAGCTGTAGTAAATATTTCAGCTACAGTAGAAGAGACAAAACAAATTGAATTCATCCATGAAATGAAAGGAAGAGATGACTTTCAAATTCTTGAAGAAAGTATTAGATACAAAGAGGTCTTAGGAAGAGATATATCTTATGCTAATATTAAAGAAACCATCAAAGTAAGAGACAACAAACCAGCCATTGAAAAAGTAATTAGATTTTCAATTGAAGCTAAAGAATTACAAACCTTAGTTACTGAAGACAGAATGATACTATCAGCTGAAGCGAAGGTATCTATGATTTACTTAGGTAATAATCAATTGAGTTTCATCAATGAATCAATACCATTTAATCATTTTATTGAGATACCTGGAATATACAAGAACTCTTTAGGGGAAGTAAAATTAGAAGTAGCTGAAGGAATTTATGAAATAGTAGAAGATGAATCAGGAGAGTTAAGAATTATTGATTTAGAAATCAATATATTAGTAAATGGCAAGGTTTATGATTATAAAGTGAGACCTATAGTAGTAGACGTATATTCAACAAAAAGTAAGCTTAATACTGAAAAAGAAGATATTTTCGTTCTAGAGAATGTAGAACATTTAATCCATGAAGAAGAATTAAATGTAGATATAGGCATAGATGCAATGGAAGTTTTAGATATAAAAGAGGACTATAATATCTTAGATACAAGAATTATAAATGATGAAATAGTTGTTGAAGGTTTACTTACAGTAGATATCTTCTATGTTGAAGGTGTATCTGGTGAACTTAGAAACTTTAAAGATAACTTCCCATGCAAATCAAACATATATTTTGATGGAGATAATGAAGACATATCTCTAGAAGTTAATCCAAGGCTTGGAGATTTGCATTATGATATAAAGAAAGATTTGCTATCCATAGATAATGATATAAAATACGACATAAACGTAAATAAAGAAAAGAAAATAAATGGTATTAAGAATATAGAAGAAACAGAAGAAATGATAGACCTAAAGGATAGAGCTAGTATAACTATATATATAGTCCAAAAAGGAGATATACTTTGGGATATAGCTAAAAGATACAATACTACAATAGATGAAATCCTTAGCTCCAATAATTTAGAAAGTAGCTATGAAATAAATGTAGGTGATAAAATCATTATAGAAAAAAGTGTTGATAATGATTTTGAAAACATATAAATATTGAAAAATCTATGATATAATTGACCTTAGTTTAAGATAGTTAAGGAGACAGACAATGAAAGATTATATCATGGAGTCCTATGGGAAGATTAACTTAGCCCTTGACATCCTTTATAAACGTGATGATGGTTATCATGAAATAAAAAGCATAATGCAAAGAATAAGTTTAAAAGATAGACTAATATTTGAAGAAATTGATAATGGAATTATCATTGAATCAAATCATCCTGAAGTTCCTAATGATGCGACTAATCTTGTATATAGAGCTTGGGAGAAGCTTGTAGAGCTAACAGGAGTATCTAGAGGTATCAAGGTGATCATAGAGAAGAATATACCAGTTGCAGCTGGATTAGCAGGGGGTAGCTCCAATGGAGCTACTACCCTTCTTGCTTTAAATCAATTATGGGATTTAAATTTAACAGAAAAGGAATTGATGAAAATAGGAAAAGATCTAGGAGCAGATGTACCTTTTTGTATAATGGGGGGTACAGCATTAGCTGAAGGTATAGGTGAGAAACTCACTAAATTAAAGTCTTTTTCGAACAAACATATACTTATTTGCAATCCAGGAATAGCCATATCTACAGCATATGCATATAGTAAGGTTGATTTTTCGGATAATAGGATAGATATAGATGGAATAATATCCTCAATAGAAGAAGATAATTTAAGTACATTGGTAGAAAAAATGGGAAATACTATGGAAGCTCCAATGATAGAGGAATATCCAATCATAGGTAAGATAAAGAATATGATGGTAGATAATGGAGCCTTAGGGGCTTTAATGAGTGGTAGCGGATCTACAGTATTTGGAATTTATGACGATGAAGAAAAGATGAAATTCACGCAGAAAAAACTATTTAATATAACAGACAAAGTTTTTATGTGCAAAACTTTATAAGTATATTACATCCACCTCTTGGTAATTATATAAATTACAGGGGTGGATTTTTTTATGGAAAAAATTATATCTAAAAATATAGATGAAAATATTAAACGTTTAAAAGAAGATTTTACTGATTGTGCCGATTTGGTAATCAGAGAAATTGAAATTGGTGATGTTTTAAATGTAAAACTATCTGTTGTATTTATAGATGGATTGATAAACACAGAATATGTAGCTGAATTTGTAATTGGTTCATTACTTCAAGAAGAAGAAATAATGAATTTTACATTGCAAGGCTATAAAAGTACTATATTGGATTTAATTAAAAAACAAGGGCTTTATTCAACAGAGATTAAAGAACAAAACAAGTGGGATGTAATTTTAGAGGCTATTCTTTCTGGGGATACAGTGCTATTTATTGATAGTTCACCAGAAGCAATCATCATTGGTACTAGAGGTGGTCCTGGTAGAAGTATTGGAGAACCTCAAACTGAAACTGTGGTCCGTGGGCCAAGGGACGGCTTTACTGAAACATTTAAGTTTAACATTACCATGGTAAGACGTAGAATAAAAGATACAAAACTAAAAGTAAAGCTTCATACAGTTGGTAAAAGAAGCAAGACTAACGTAGCAGTAATGTATATAGATGACATTGTAGATAAAAAAATATTAGATGAAGTTAATAAACGATTATCAAATATAGATATAGATGCAGTTTTAGATAGTTCTATTTTAGAGAATCTTATAGAAGATAATTATCTATCCCCTTTTCCGCAAATAGAAAACACAGAAAGACCTGACTCGGTTGCAGCATCATTATATGAAGGTAGAGTTGCGCTTATAGTAGATAATTCACCCTTTGCATTAATAGTACCAGCCACTATAGGAACGCTAATGCAATCATCAGAAGATTACTATACTAGATGGCCAGAAGCTACTGCTGTAAGGTTATTTAGAATATTGGGTGTGCTTTTAGTCTTATTGCCAGGTCCATTATATGTTGCACTAACGGCATATCATCCTGGTTTACTACCTACAAAGTTAATTTATTTCTTAGCTGCTAGTAGGATAAATGTACCATTTCCCGCCATATTAGAAGCAGTTCTTATGGAAATAACAATGGAGTTATTAAGAGAAGCTGGAACGAGGATATCAGGGCCTATTGGTACAACCATAGGTATAGTAGGTGGTTTGATAATAGGTCAGGCAGCAGTTGAAGCAGGCATAGTCAGCCCACTTATGATAATCATAGTTGCCATTACAACAATAGCAACCTTTGTAGTACCATCCTACGAATTTTCTGCAGCACTACGTGTTGTTAAATTTGGATTTTTTATACTTGCAGGTTTTTTAGGTCTATATGGGATAACTTTATGTCTAATCATATTACTTAGTCATCTTGCTAAGTTAAATAGCTTTGGAATACCTTATACATCACCTTATACAGGACTAGGTATAGCTGAAGGAGATTTGAAAGATACACTAGTTAAAATGCCCGTTCAAAGACTTTGGTTAAGGCCAGCTTTCACATATCCAAAGAATAAACGAAGAATGAGAAGGGGTAAAAAGAATGAATAAAGACCCAAAGATATCTAATATACAGATTAGAGCGTTGATAGTAAGCACTGTCGTAGGGGTAGGTGTATTAGGCTTACCTAATCAATTGGCAAATGTAATGGATAAAGACGGGTGGATACCGATTATGCTATCTGCTATCCTGATTATTCCGTTGCTAATAATAATTAATAAAATATTTCAAGATAATCCAGGTAAGAATTATTTTGAAATTGGTGATCAAGTTCTAGGGAAGCCTATTTTTACAATCTGTTTAATTTTATATATTCTATATTATGTTGCAGTATCAGCCTATATAGCTAGACTATTAGGTGATCTAATAAAAGGATTTTTATTAATAAGAACGCCAACTCGAATAATAATACTTATGTTTTTGATTTCAATTTCATATGTCGCTATTTCTGAAATAGATGTTATAGCTAGGATAGCGTATATAACCTATCCTATAGCAATTATATTTGGAGTTCTATTAGTATTACTATCAATTCCAGGTGCTGATTTTTCTAATATATTGCCTGTATTTCAATCAGACTTAAGTAAATTGCCTGAAGGTTTAAGAGTAGGCTTGTTTAGCTTTTCTGGATTCGAAATACTATTATTTGCCATTCCTTATGCAGAGGAAAAGGAAAAAGTCCTTAAGACTAGCATTACAGCTATAATAATTGTTTGTATTCTATATGTATCACTATTTTTTGCTTCATTGATGCAATTGAGTATAAAACACGTACAGTTAGATCCTTATCCAGTATTGATGATAGCAAAGCTCATAGACTTACCAGGTTATTTTTTACAAAATTTAGATGGATTAGTTATGGCTATATGGGTAATAGTAATATTTTCTACTATAGCGCCTACATTTTTTGCTACAGGTAAGGTCTTTAGTAAGTTGTTTAAAACTAAATCGCATACAATTTTTGTACTTATATTAATCCCTGTAGTCTATATGGTATCAGTACTACCCAAGAGTATAGTTGAAATGAATGAAATTATGTCTCGTGTAGTAGATTATTTAAGTTTTGTAGTTATTCTTGTAATTCCTTTAGCTATTTTAATTGTGGGAAGAATTAGAGGGAGGAAGAAACAATGAAAAAAATCCTTTTAACTATTTTAATATTAAGTATGATTTTTACAACAGCATGTTGGGATATGATTGAGTTAGAAGATAGAATTTTACCATATTCTGTAGGAATAGATATAGGTGCAGCTGAAAGTGATAAACCTTTGTTTTTTTGTTTTTCCTACCCAAATATAAATGCTATAGGCAAAAGCAAGACTCAGGATCAATTAGTATATTTAATAAATGTAAATGCTAATAGTATATTTGAGGCAACGAATGAAATATCATCAAGAATACACAATCCAGTGCATCTTAAGCATTTAAATGTAGTAGTAATGTCTGAGGAAGTATTTACTAACGATACCTATGTAAGAGAAGTTATAGACGGTATTCAAAGAGATTTTGTAATGAATAAAATGTTAAATTTATTAATAACTCGAGGAACTGCTCATGAATTATTAACTAAAAAACTCGAATCAAAACAACAAGAAACAATAGAAGGCTTGCTAACAACCTTACTTATGAATGAACAAGAATCCACTAAATTTACTCCAATAAAAGTTATGGATTTTATTAATGATATGGATAATAGAATAGTATCAATAGTACCACTAGCAACACCTAATGGTGAAATAGAAATTGCTGGTGGAGGATTATTTAAGGACTATAAATTCTTAGGTTACATCGGAGAAAATGATAATAGAAATATATTAATTTTAAACGATAAATTAACAACTGCTGACTTAGATGTAGATTTTAATGGAATAGATCTTTCTATTTTATTAACTAAGTTCAATACTAAGAAAAGATTAGTTAATAAAGAAGAATTAAAAATTCAATATGATATAAATATTGACGGACAAATCCAACAGCATATTATAGATGAAAGCACACAAATAACTTCATCGGGAATTATAGAAGATATGGAAGATACCATAAACAGATATATTGAATCAGAGCTATCAAAAACAATAGAAACATTACAAAAAGAGCATAATGCAGATGTTCTAGGATTATTGGAATATCTAAATAGATTTCATCCAAAGATATACAAAGAAGTAGAAAAAGATTGGGATACTATATTCCCTGATTTAGATATAGATGTAAATGTAAATATAACCATTAGAAGAAGAGGTCTTAGTACTTAGTGCGAAATTGGGGCACGCAGCGGGTCCCTATTTCCCATTTTTTTAGTTGAGAGATCTTTATCTCAATGTATACACCCTTAAATATCTGTCAATAATGAAACTAAGTCACTTGAAAGGGGAAAGTATCGTGAAATATAAAAAACTAATTCTTATTTTATCTGTATTTATAATATTTTTTATCTATATTTTACATCCATATATTGAATCTGGAGGTAGGATTACTGATGGATTTAAAAAAGAAATCATAAGGTTTCATATTAGAGCCAATAGCGATAATATAGATGATCAAGATTTAAAGCTTAAAATTAGAGATGAAATTTTAAGTGTTATGGGGGATAAGTTTAAGTCAATTGATTCCATAGAGGAAAGTAGAAAAATAATTATGGACAACCTAGATGAAATGAAATCTATTAGTGAAAAAGTAATATACAATGAAGGAAAAAATTATGAAGTAGATGTTACACTTGGTCAAGATAATTTTCCTATTAGAAAATACGGAAATATGATATTCCCTCAGGGAGAATATGAAACTTTACTTATAGAAATAGGTGAAGCTAAAGGACAAAATTGGTGGTGTGTAATGTTTCCGCCTCTATGCTTCGTAGATATTACTCACTCTGTAGCACTAGCAGATGATGTAGATTTAGAAGAGCTCAATGAATTTGTAATAGATGAAACACAACCATTAAAGTTTAGATCTTTAATTGCAGAAAAATTAAAAGAATTATTAGGGTTATAATGCTATAGTGCGACAATCGGGGACGGTTCTCTTTTGTCGCACACTTATTTATTTTTCAATATTAAAAATAAATGTATAAAATTCCTTATAATACAAAAAATAAGAAAAATATTATAAGGAGGATTTTATAGTGAAACGACGATTTGCTACTAAGACTATAATTTTAGCTTTCCTATTTCTATTCATAATTCAATGTTATGAACCAGGAAGTATAGTTGAAACTGCTACAAGATATAATCGATATTTTGCTCCCCAAACCCTATACTGGGGTTCCCAAGGAGAAGAAGTGAGGACAGCACAGGATAAACTTTTAAGATGGGGCTACTATGATGGCTCGGTAGATGGTGTTTTTGGAGCTAGGACTTACAGAGCAGTTCGTAGATTCCAAGAGCGAAATGGTTTAGCAGTTGATGGAATAATAGGTCCATCTACGGCGAAAGCCTTGGGAATGCCATCTGCATATGCACAACCAGCAGGAGGCAGTCAAGGAGTCAATAGAAGTGCAGATGAGTATTTACTTGCAAGATGTATTCATGGGGAAGCAAGAGGAGAGCCATATGTAGGAAAAGTTGCAGTAGGAGCTGTTGTATTAAATAGAACTAAAAGCCCTCAATTTCCAAACACTATTGCAGGAGTAATATATCAACCATTAGCTTTCACAGCAGTTGCAGATGGACAAATAAATTTAACACCTAATAAGGATTCACTTAAAGCAGCGAGAGATGCTTTAAATGGTTGGGACCCTACTTATGGAACCCTTTATTATTGGAATCCAGCTACTGCCACAAGTAAGTGGATATGGTCAAGGAAGGTTACGCTTAAAATTGGTAAACACTGGTTTGGAATATAGGAGGTTATTATGGATAAGAGAAAACACTGGATTGCACCAGGATTACTAAGTTTGTTATTGGTATTATCCCTAGTATGGGGATACAATCAGTATGTTATTAAGAACAAATATGAAACAGCACTAGACAATCAATATCAAAGACTATTTTATGACGTAAAAAAACACGTAGAGAATGTTCAAGTTAGTTTATCAAAAGCATTAGTAGCTGCATCAAAGGAAAGAAATATACTATTATTCTCACAAATAATGAGTGATGCAAACTTTGCCCAAGATAAATTAGGTCAATTACCAATATCCCATGATGAGGTAGCAAATACGGAGAAGTTTTTGACTCAAGCTGCAGACTACTCTTATTATCTGATACAAAAACATCTAGATGGTGAAGACATAACTCCGGAACAAAGAGAACAATTAACAGGACTACAAAATAACTCAGCAGCATTTACGCAAGAGTTGAATATACTTCATGATACAATGGCAGACTCTAGCTTTTTATATGGAGTTGCCAGTACAATGGGAGTTGGGGGTAGAAACCAAAACGAAGGTATAGGAAGCGCATTTCAAACAAGTTTAATCAACTTAGAAACAGGAGTAGCAAAAACACCTGAATTAATATATGATGGACCTTTTGCTGACCAAATGATCAATAGAAAGCCTGTTGGCTTACCAAATAATACAGTATCAATGGATGAGGCTCAGCAGGCGGCAATAGAGTTCTTTGGGGAAGATAGGGTCCAAGGTGTAGAACCTTTTGAAACAGGAGAGGGTGCAGCAGAACTAAGGATACCAGCATATACTTTCCACCTATATCCAAACAATCAACAAAGAGAACTAGCTGTATATACAGGTGTATCCCAACAAGGTGGAAAAGTACTATGGATGGCTAATCCTCGACCTATATCTGATCCTCAAATATCAGTAGAAGAAGCTGAATTATATGCTCAAGATTACCTAAAACAAAAAGGTTTCGATAGTATGGAACCAAATTATTCACTACAAAACGATGGATATAGCCTGTTTAACTTCGCAGTTAAACAAGATAATGTAACCATATATCCAGATTTAATAAAGGTAAAAGTAGCATTGGATACTGGAGAAATAATAGGTTTTGATGCTTCGTCATATTATTTGAACCATCAAGATAGAAACTTTGCGACTCCAGCAATAAGCGTGGATGAAGCAAGACAGAATTTAAGAACAGAATTCAACATAGATTCAGAAAGGTTAGCATTAATTCCAAAAGGAAAAAATGAGGTTCTATGTTATGAGTTTAAAGGTAAGCACAAAGAAGGAGACTTTATAATATATGTAAATGTACAAAATGGAAAAGAGGAACAAATACTCCAAGTAATTCATAGTGAAAATGGAACATTAACCTTCTGATTTAAACAAACCCCGGGAAATCGGGGTTTTCTTATGCCAGCTTTACTAAAATATAAAATTGATGTAAACTATATTATATTAAAAATCTAGGAGGTGCAGTTTTGATTATTACATCCATATTAATAGCACTAAAAATAACATTATTTATTAGAGCAACAGCAATACAATACAATCCAGTATTGATATTTTTCATAAGTTCATCAATATCATTATTCATAACTAGCCTTATAGGGATGAGTAAGTTTAAATACAAAAATGTAATATTATCCATATTTTATATATTGATTTCAGCCATTATGTTAGTAGATGCAGTTTACTACTCATATTTCAATGCGCTTCCATCAGTTAAGATGCTAGATCAAGCAGCACAATTATCAGATGTAAGTGACAGCGTGAAATCTCTTTTAACACTAAGGAATCTATTATTCGTTATAGATTTACCTTTTGTAGTATTTTATTTATTGAAATTTGATAAGACTGATAGTAATTATTCCAAGAAACTAAGAATAGGTATTCCATCAGGCTTATTAATACTAGCGATAGGTTTATTTGTCTATAGTAATACAACTGGAATAATTAATTCCATAAAACTACAAGAATTATACAGTTTTCATTTTACAGATATAAAAAACACATTAACTGAAGATGATACAAAACAAACTCTAGAAGGAAATGCAAGGTTTACCCAAGAAGATTTAACAGAGTTAAAAGAAAGAACCAAGTCCCTTCAAGGACCATATACTGGCATAGGAAAGGGTAAGAACTTGATTGTTCTTCAAATAGAAGCTCTTCAATCATTTGTAATTGATTTAGAATACAATGGTCAAGAGATAACACCAAATATAAACAAATTAATCCATGATACATCCTCATTATATTATGATAAATATTACCAATTACTAGGTAGAGGAAATACATCAGATGCAGAGTTTGTATCGAATAACAGCCTTCATCCATCAATGGAATCCCCTACATATACCCAATATGAAACAAATACATTTTATGGACTACCTTGGGTGTTAAGGGACAATGGATATACATCATGGGCATTTCATGGATATAAAAAGGAGTTTTGGAATAGAGAAAAGGCCTATGTAAATCAAGGGTTCCAAAGATTTATCTCTGAAGAAGACTTTGCTTTTGAAGAATCCATAGGATTAGGAATTACAGATAAGGACTTCTTTGATCAATCAATTGATTATTTACTTGAATTAGATAACTCGGATGAGAATCCATTTTATGCATTTATAGTAAGCCTTACAAGTCACAACCCCTTCGAAATGCCAGAAGAGTATCATGTACTTGATATAAAACCTGAGCACGAAGGAACTATACTAGGAAACTTCCTACAATCAATTCACTATACCGATAAATATGTAGGAGAATTCATAGAAGAATTAAAAGAGGCAGGATTATATGATGATACTGTCATAGCACTTTATGGTGACCACTTTGCTATACAAAATACCTCAGAGGAAGTCCACCTTCTAATGGAAGAATTCTTAGGTCATAAGTACAATTTCAATGATATAATGAATGTACCACTAGTAATCCATGTTCCTGGAGAAGAGCTTGGTCATACTATTTCAAAAGTTGGAAGTCAGTTAGATTTCTTCCCTACAGTATTAAACATAATGGGATATGAAAACGAAAAAGGCTTAGTATTTGGTAGGGACTTAACCAACTATGAAGGGTATACAAATGTTACACCTCAGACCATAATGAGAAAAGGATCATTTATTGATGAAGATGTAATATTTGGCATCTCAAGGACTGAGATATTTGACCATAGTACCGCTTCGGATATAAATACAGGAGAGCCTTTAGATGTATATCAATTTAGAGATATTTATGAAAGAGCTATAGATGATATAAATAGATCTGACTTTATTCTAAAAAATGATATATTAAAGCACCTAATTGAAAATAATGGAGAATTAGACTTTGGTCAAATACAAGTAGATAGTATCCAAAACAAAGAATATATACAAAAATTAAACCATAATACAATAGAAGAGCTAACAAAAGCATATAACGACGGAAATAAAATTATGGCTTTAGATGTATCTTTTATAGACGGAGAGACAATAGAAGAACAAAAAATAATATTAAGCAATGAAGAGTCTACACCAATAGAAGAGTTATCAGATTGGTCAAATCTATATACAGATACACATATTTTATTGAGAAGTGATGCAGAAAATAAAGATAAGTTATTCTACAAGATGAAGTACGCAATACCGAAATCTCAAAAGGACTTTATCGTAGAAATAAATAGTTTCAATGAGCATTACTTCATTACAGCCCATGGATATGAAAATCTTCTATTAAATGTAAAAGGAAATGATTATACAGATAAAGAAATACTTGATTTTCTAAAGGTTCATAGCCTATTTGGTATAATATTAGAAGAAGATATGCTAGATACGGATTTAGTAGAGAAAATAAAAGAATTGGGTACAGATGTATATGTAGAATATGAAGATTCAATAGAAGTTGTCCAGGATTCTTAGGAGGTACAATATGTTATTATCAACACTCTTAACATTAAAATTTATCTGGTTCACATATTTAATAAATGTAGAATATAATCGAATACCAATTATCATCATAAGCACACTTATATCTATGTTTATATTAGCTTTAATATATAGAAAAGAAGGGAAAAGTAAGAATAGAAAAGCTCTTACATTCTATATAATCATATCTATCATAATGTTTATAGATGCAACCTACTATTCTCATTTCAATTCATTGCCTAATATATTGGCAATAAAACAGGTGACATTATTAACTGCTGTAGGGGATAGTTTAAGGGTGCTTATAAAACCGAGGGTTTTGGTATTTATTCTAGATATACCACTAGTAATCTATTATATGAAAAGGGTTGGATATAAACCAATAGTAAATATAGGATTAAGAAGAGCAACACCTACTATTGTTGGAATACTACTCTTTGGTATTATTTTAAGCTTAAACGCTAAAGGGGAATTATCATCTGTAAAAGCTCAAGAGGTATATACCTATCATGCAACTGATATAGTAGAAACCATATTAGGAAGTAAGACACCTATAGAGATAGAAGAACTTTCTCAAGAAGATATAGATGAACTAAAATCAAGGGCTAAGTTAAAGGAAGGAAAGTTTACTGGGTTTGGTAAAGGTAAAAACCTTATCGTCCTACAAGTGGAAGCCCTACAAAACTTTGTCATAAATCTAAACTATAATGGACAAGAGATAACTCCTAATCTAAATAAATTAATCAACGATAAATCATCAGTATACTATAATAACTATTTTCAATTACTAGGTAGAGGTAATACATCAGATGCTGAGTTTGTTACACAAAACTCCTTATATCCATCTATGGAAGAACCAACATATACTCAGTATCAGGACAATACATTTTATGGATTGCCTTGGCTTTTAAGAGATAATGGCTATACTGCTTGGGCATTCCACGGATATGAAAAGGAATTTTGGAATAGAGAAAAGGCCTATGTAAATCAAGGATTCCAAAGATTTATTTCAGAAGAAGATTATGTGTTTGAGGAAGTACTAGGATTTGGTATAAGAGATGAGGACTTCCTTGACCAAACAATAGACTATTTAAAGGAACTTGATAACATTGATGAAAACCCATTCTATGCATTTATTATTACATTATCAAGCCATACTCCTTTTATGATGCCAGAAGAATATCATGTACTGGATATAAAACCAGAGCATGTGGACAATATGATCGGAGATTATTTACAATCAATACATTATGCCGATAAAGAGTTAGGAAGATTCATAGATAATCTAAAAAAAGAAGGATTATATGAAGATGCGGTAATTGCTCTATATGGAGACCACTTTGCCATATCAACAACACAAGATGATGCTGCACTTATGAAGGATATAGTCGGAGTAGATTATGATTTTGACGTTATGAAAAATATCCCATTAGTCATTCACGTACCAGGTGAGGAATTAGGTGAAACCATATCCACTATTGGAAGTCAGCTAGATTTTTATCCAACAATAGCCAACATAATGGGATATGACAATACAAAGGGTTTAGTATTTGGTAGAGATCTTACTAATTATAAAGGGAGAAATTATATAGCACCACAGACATATATGCTTAAAGGATCTTTTATAGATGAAGATGTACTCTTCGAAATATCTAGGGATGGAATCTTTGAAAACAGTAGAGCTATAGATAGGCATACAAGAAAAGAATTAGATGTAGAGCAGTTTAGACAGATGTCAGAAGATATAACAAAAGAAATAGATAAATCCAATTATATATTAAAGAAGGATTATCTTAAAGGGGATAATTAAATGTGGAATAAAATCAAGAGGTCAACCATATCATTAATAATGTTGATGACTATACTAGTCTCACCTATACAGACCTATGCCCAGGCCCAAGACTTAGATTTAGAATATTTTAATGGTATCGTAAATCTAGTAGAAGATAATTATGTAGAAGAAAAGTCTATGGAAGAATATCTTAACGGGTCAATCGATGGACTTTTTGACAGTCTAGATGATTACAGCGATTATTATACTAAAGAAGAATTTTCTAAACTAAACGAAGACCTAGAAGGAAATTTTATAGGGATTGGTGCTTATATTGCGGAAGAAAATGGGTATATAAAAATAGTAAGGCCAATCAAGGGAAGCCCAGCTGAAAAAGCAGGCCTATTACCAAATGATATTATCGTTACAGTAGGTGGTAAGACAACCAAAGGATTAACAGCAGAAGAAGCTACAAAATTGATTAAGGGAGAACTAGGAACGAAAGTTAAACTAAGGATTAGGAGAAAAAACTATATTAAAATTGTTACAGTTATTAGAGATAATATAGTTATAGATCCAGTTGACTACAAGATAATTGATGACACAGGCTATATAATTCTAGAACAGTTCAACACCAACGCCTATGAAAAAATGCTGCAATCTCTAGGGTATATGGACAAGAACAACATATCCAAGATAATCTTGGATTTAAGAAACAATCCAGGAGGATTTCTTGACCAAGCAATTTATATAGCAAATCTATTTGTACCAGAAGGACCAGTAGTCCATATTAAGTATGGGAAAAAAGGCATAGATACTTATCACTCCTTCTTAAATCATATACAGTATGATTTAGTAGTATTGGTCAATGAAAACTCAGCAAGTGCATCAGAGATACTAGCAGGGGCAATCAAAGATACAAAAGCTGGACAAATAGTAGGGGTTACCACTTTCGGTAAAGGTACAGTACAACAGGTAATTACTCTACCAAGAGGAGACGGTATCAAACTAACTATAGCTGAATACTTTTCTCCAAATATGTCAAAAATAGATGGTGTAGGAGTAGAGCCGGATATGGTGGTAGAAAACAAAGCCGGAGAAGACAGCCAACTTAAAGCAGCGCTAGAGTTACTTAACGATTAAGCAAGGTATCTGTCATTCTGAGCGATAGCGAAGAATCCTATAACCCTAGTTACATTAACACATCCTTAACAAATTTGTAACACAACTGTAATAGTATTTAAGCAAAAGATAATATATAATGGTAATAGAACATAAGCAATCATACAGATTTCAATATTACAACTTTGTTACAAAGGAGTAATAATTATTGACCAAAAATCTGGATGATGCTATAATACCTTGTAGAGTGCAATATTTATAGTTCTTGTAGCTATAAGGTGCAACAAAACAAAACAATTTTAAAGGAGGCAACAAAAAAATGAAGAGAACCCTATCATTAGTGTTAGCTTTAGTTATGGTTCTAGGAAGCTTCTCAACAGTATTCGCAGCTCCAACAGCTGTAGAAAACGAAGCGGCAGCATTTCTAGAACAAGAAGGCGTTCTTTTAGGTGCTGATGGCGATTTAATGCTAGAAAACAACCTAGAAAGACGTGACGCAGTTATATTATTAAGTAGACTTTTAGGTGTTGAGGATGAAGCAGCAGAATTCTTAACAACTGAAGAAAGTCCATCATGGGAAGATGCAAGAACAGATGCATACTATGTACCATATTTTGCATGGGCACAAGAAAATGGATATTTCGAAGGTGATGACGAAGGAAACTTCAACCCAAGAAATGCTATAACAGCTCAAGAATATGCATTAGTATTATTAAGAGCTATGGATTATGACGTTAAAGGTCATGATGCATGGGCTAACGCTTTAGAAACTGCTAAAGAAGCAGGACTTTTAGAAGGCGTAGAAGTTGAAAACAAAGATGCAGTTGTAAGAGGTCAAATGGCAGTTATGACATTAAACGCTCTTAAAGCTGAAAAAGGAAAATTAGCTGAAAAATTAGGTATTGAATTACCAAAACCAGCTACTTTAGAAGTTGAAGATGTATATGCTGATAACTTAATGCAAGTTGTAGTAGAATTCAACAATGAAGTAGATGAAGATTCAGCTACTAATTTAGACAACTATACTTTTGCTGAAGAATTTGAGTCAGCAGAATTATTAGAAAATGGCAAGACTGTTGTATTAACTTTAAAAGAAAGTGAAATACTTACAAGTCAAAAGGAATACAAATTAACTGTAAACAATGTATTACTTGCTGATTCAGATGTTAAACTTGCAAAAGTTGAAGTTAAATTTGTAGCAGTTGATGTTACTTTACCAGCTGTTGAAGAAGTTAATGGACTAGGAACTAAAGCAGTTGAAGTAGTATTTAGTGAACCTGTTACAAAAGCAACAGCAAATAAAATGACTGCATATAAAATTGATGACAAAGTAATTTCTGGATCAATTAAATATGTATATCCAAATTCAGTTATTATTTCAACAAATATGACTGTTGGAGATCACAAATTATCAGTTAAAGACGTTGAAGATTTTGCTGGATTCAAAGTTCAAGAAACTGGATTTGAATTCACAATTGCTGAAGATAATGATGCACCTGAAATAGTATCAGCTAAATCAATTGATTTAAAGAAGGTAGAAGTAATATTTAATGAACCAGTTAAAGCTGTTTCAAACGGATACCACACTTCAAAATCAAACTTAGCTACTAGACCTATTTCTGTATCAGGTAATAAAGTTACGCTTTCTTTCAACAACCCAATGAGCTTAGCAAACACTACAATATATGTAGATGGTGTTGAAGATTATAGTGGAAACAAAGCAGATAGAACAATCGTTATAACTCCTGAACTAGACCAAACTAGACCAGAAGTAGTAGCTGTTGATGTAAAAGATGGCAAAGAGTTCACAATTGCATTTAGCAAAGACTTAAATGCAGATAGTGCAAAAACTAATGCTAACTATATAATTAAAAATGCAGAAGATAAAGTTCCAGCTGGATATGGACTTAATGCTAAAGGCAATCCTATAGTTACTCCTGGTTATGATGCAACTAAGGACGAAGTTACATTTAACTTAGTAAAATCTTTACCAAAGGGAAGCTATACTTTAGAAATTACTGGTATTCAAGATGATTCATATATCAAAAACACAATAATACCACATGTTGAAGCATTCGAAGTTGGAGATACTGGTAAACCATCAGTTTCAAGTTCTTGGTTATCAGAAGAACAATTATCAAACGGAAAATGGGCTCAATATATATACGTTCAATTTAGTGAAGCAGTATCAACTGAAGGAAATGGAAATGCTTTAGAATTAGTTAAATATAACTACACTGATGTTGTTAATGGTACAAATATAGCTGATTCAAGATGGGTACCAGTTCCTGAAAAGGCAACTATTGACCTTATAACTGAAGACACAGTTAGAATTAATTTACCATCTGTTGATGCTAAAAGAGTTGTAAAAGGTGTTAGGGTAACATTGGTTTCTGATTTAGAAGATAACTTCTTAGAAGGTTTAGTAGGATATCAAGATGTTACAAATGCAAGAGCTGCTATTACTCTTCTATCAGCTGAAGCTACTGCTACTGATACTATAGAAGCTACTTTCAGTGGAAGATTAACAAGTATTAGTGCATCTGATTTCTTGCTAAAAGCTGGTGCTGCTACTAGAAATGTAACATTATATGATTTTGAATATGATGGTGCAGAAACTATTGCAACATTTAAATTGGCAGATAATGAAAATGTAGCTGAAGATGTTTATGCAAGTGAAAGTGTAAAATGGAATTTTGCAACTGTAGATCAAGCATATATTTCTTCACAAGATACATTTGGTAAAACTTTATCTGAAGATGAAACTGGTAAACTAATTGAAGATGCTATCAAACCAACAATTAATCATGATGTTGCTATGGTTGTAGCTACAGGTGCTCAATCATTCACTGTAACATTTAATGAGAATATTGATGCTAGTTTCATTGCTGGTACTATATCTGTTAAAGTAAATGGCACTACAAAAACTGTAAGTTCTGTAAGTGCTTCAGGTAAAGTATTAACTGTAAATGTTAATTTATTAGCTGATGGTCAAGCTGAATTAGCTGCTACTGATATAGTAGAGTTTAATATATTAGATGCTAATACAACAGTTAAGGCTATTAAAGATAAAGCTGGTAATGCAGCAGCTGTTGATACAATTTATAACAAATAATTAATATCCATAAAAAGAGAGCCTAGGCTCTCTTTTTTTACATATTTTTAAAAACTCAATAGTAAAAAACCCCAATGAAATCTATATGTTAGTTGAACCTAATAACATATAGGTTTCTTTTTTATTACTAAATAAAGATTGGGGGTGTAATTATGGCTATAGTTGCTGTTAAGGAAAAGTCAGCTTTAAAACTTGAGTTGGACAATGGTATCGTAGATGGTAGACAAAAAATATTGTCCAAAAGCTTTGCAAAAGTAAAGATTGATGCAACAGATGATGGATTGCATAGCACTGCTGTTGCAATAGCAAATCTTCAAAACAAAGATCTTTTAAAGGTCAAAAGAGTTGAAGAGGTATCATTAGTGTCACAGTAGATGTAAGTCATATAAATAGAATGGAGGTGAAACAATGGATAATAAAAAGTTAGAAATGGATTTTATAGATGGAACAAACAAAAGATTTCGTCTAAGTATAGAGGATCCGAAGGAAGATTTGGATCCTATCGTGATAGAAGCAGCTATGGATGAGATATTAACAAACAATATCTTTGTATCTAATGGTGTTGATTTAGTAAGCACTGAAGCTGCTAGGATTATTACTACTACTGTAGATGAGATGGAATTCTAGGATAGAGGTGATATAGATTGGAAGAAATATATTCAGGAATCGCAAATTTAGGGTTTCCTATAGCCATATCAATATATCTATTGGTTAGGATAGAAGGAAAGCTAAATCAGCTATCAGAGAGTATAGTAGAATTATCAAAAGTCATAGCTAGTAGTAAGTAGTATAATAAGGGACCTTTTTGGTCCCTATTTATTTTGGTAAAAACCTTGATTACTAGCTAATTATCATATAAAATGGTAATGTATGTAACAAATATATTTTGGTGGAGGGCTATGATGGAAGAGATTGAATTAAGGGAACTCATAGAGATATTAATTGAAAGAAAGAAGACTATTGCAGTGATTACTTTAGTATCTATTTTAATCGCTACAATGTTTAGTTTTGTAATATTAAAACCTACATATGAAGCAAAGATGGTACTTATAACAGCTGAATTAACAAACAATGCGAATACTAATTTAGATCCTAATAATGTGGATGATATGTTAAATATGTTATCACAAATGCCTAATATGACTTTAGAAACATATAGACAGCAGATATTGTCACCTGAGGTATTATCAAAGACTATCAAAGATTTAGGTCTTGAAGAGGATTATACAATTGGAGGTCTTGGAAGAAGTATAGTACTTGAAACAGTTGATAAAACTAATATGATTACTATCAAGATGGAAAACAGTGATCCTGAGAAAGCTGCAACTATAGTAAATACATTAGGTGAGAACTTTATAGCCTTTGTCACAGAAAAAGCAGAAGAAAGATCTATGAATGCATTAGAATATGTTGAATCTCAACTAGATGTGGAAAAGGCAAAGTATGAAGAATCCTTATTAGAGTTAAAAGAGCTATTATCAGAACCTAGAGGAGCTCAAGAGCTTGAATTGGAATTGAACAGCAGTTATGACCAAATAACTCAATATAAATCAAATTTAAGCGATTTAGAAATTAAAAAAGATGGATTAGTTAAAGCTATAGAAGAAAGCAAAAACTACTCATCTAATAGAGGAAGTGTAACTTCTAGACCAAATTTTGGTGGTAATTTGGATATTACATTTGATGACTCAAATAAGGTTTTAGCCGTAGATTTAGCAGAAACTGAAGGAGTAATAGAAAGTACTAAAGAACAAATAGCTAATTTACAAAGCCATATAGAAGAAATTCAAGTAGAATACCAAGACAAGAAATACCAAGAAGATGTAATTAGACAAAAAGTCAATATTTCCAAGAATACATACGAAACCTTCGTATCAAAATATGAAGAGCTAAAGGTCGCTGAAACAGCTAAGGTTGGAGAATTAAGCATAAATGTAGTTTCTCATGCATATCCACCTACAACTCCTGTAGGACCTAGAAAAGCACTTAACTTAGCTATATCAATGGTACTAGGTTTGATGATTGGTGTATTTGTTGCTTTCTTTAATGCTTATTGGGAAAGCAGTGGTAAGGATAAAGAGTTAATTGGTGGTGAGAATATTGGCAACTAAAACCAATAGTAAGCTTAAGAATAACAATATAAATAGTACGGAAAGTAAGGACATGTTTATCTATGTCCTTTACTTGTTATTAGTATTGCTGCCTCAGTACTTTAAGGGTGGGTACTTTGAGAGTTCCTTTATTCCTTATATATTTGGTATTTCTATTTTAATGATTCTATATATTAGAAAAAATTACAAAGGTACTAGGAATATACTTATAAATAGTGAGACAAATTTACTTCTGTTTTTGTTAACGATTCTCTACGGAATAACTTGTTTCTATGGAATAAGTAAAAGAGGTTCCATAGTTGAGTTTATAAAATATGTATCATTCCTTGCGTTGTTCATAATTACAACTGATATACATAAAACTTATCAAAGTAGAAGAAGGACCATGGATTTAATCATATTAGGTGGAATTGTCCTTTGTATTATTGGTATAGGAACTATGGTTGGAACCTGGGAATATACTGCTAGTTATAGCGGTAATAGGTTATCGTCTACATTTCAATATCCAAATACCCTTGCTGTATACGCAGCTAGTATGTATTTTTTAGCAATGGGACAGGCTTTGATATCTGAGGATGCTAAAAGAACTGGACTTTATGGTGGAGCAATGTTCGTATTTTTCTCTGCCCTAATATTTACATACTCACGTGGTATGTGGCTAATATTCCCTATAATCCTATTAGGTTTTTTCATAGTATTAGCTGGAAACAAGAAAGTAGAGCTATTCTTTTATACTTTAGGAAGTTTAATTGTTGCAATACCTGTAAGTTTTCTATTTCTTAAATATGTTGAAGATGGTGGGAATATTCTTTGGGGTATTTACTTTGCAGGGATAATTGCCTCTTCCATAGTTCTATTATTATTAGGGAAGACTACTCAGATTTTAGCTAAAATTTCATGGAAAGCTATTATTGCAGTAGTGTTAGTAATAGGGGTTGCTGCAGGTGGTGCTCTTATTATGGCTATAGATGCAACTGAACCTATTTCTTATGAGAACAATGCTGAAGAAGCTGTTTTAAGTAGATTAACTCGTAATATTAAGAACGTGTTTCCTAATACAGACTATGAAATCAATGTATCTGGTACTGGAAAGATTAATTCAGAGGAACAATATGCAGGTAGAGTAGTAGTTTATTCTGTTAATGAACAGATTAAATATACAAGCCTTGGAACTTTTGATATTGTTGAAAATGGAGATTTCGATCTTTCTATTCCAATTACAACATTAGAAGATACAAATGTGTTAGTAGTTTATTTTGAAAATAGAAACGTAAATACCTCAGTCACATATGATGAAGCAAATATTACAGATTTGCAAACTACTGTAACAGAGAAGATACCATTAAAATATAAATATATTCCAGAGGCTATAGTGAGAAGAGTAGCAGGGATTAATGCTACAGATAACAGTGCGCAAGCCAGGATAATATTTAGTAAGGATGCTATTAAACTAGCTCTAAATGGCTTTTTGTTAGGAACAGGAGGGCAAGGTTGGGCGACTTCATATAGGTCCATACAGTCCTATCCTTACTGGTCTAAACATGTCCACAATCATTATCTACAGTTGTTTGTAGAGACTGGTATATTAGGTATAGTTTTATTTGGTGGTTTTCTAGCTGTACTTATATATAAGTATTTTAAATACAAGAAAGATGAAGAGGATGTAATTAATAAGACATTAGCTGATTCATTACTTGTTGCTGCAGGAACAATACTAGCCCATGCTGCCATAGATTTTGATTTATCATTGGTAGGACTATTCATTATTCTTTGGGTGTTATTAGGGATATTAAACTCTATAGTAAGTCCAGAGAAGAATGAACTAAAGATATTCTCTTTAAAGGTTAGTAATGGATTGCTTAAGAAATTAAATAGTGTAGTGACGGCTTTAACAGTTATAGCTTTAGTATTTTCTGCAAGTATATATGGTGGCATATTTTTTACTAAGAGAGCAGTTATAGCTCAAGAACATGGAGATAATGATGGTATTGAATCCTCAATGAAAAGGGCTGTGCAATTTGATCCGTTTAATACTACTTATAAAACTGATTTAATAGATGTATACTTTTTCCAATATCAGGCTAAATCTGATGAATCATATGGAAATTTGGCGAAATCAGAGACAGATAAATTGTTGAAATATGGCAAACATGATCCTAATGCTTACATCACTGCAGCTCAATCCTATTTTAAGTTTGGATTAGTAGAGGAAGGATTAAACTTAATAAGACAATCTTTACAGATGCAACCTTTGGTTATTGAATCATATTCTCAAAATACAGATGCTCATTTATCAATATTTAGTTATTATATGAATCAAGGGGATTTGGAATCAGCAAAGAAAACGGCCTTAGAAGGATATAACTTTATTAATGATTTATTATTAGAATCTAATGTAAGAAGCATAAGACCAATGTCAAAGAATAATAAGATGTTCTTTGATTTAAGTAGACTTAAACATTATGGTGAAGACTTTGATGATTATATCTCATATCTTGAAAAAGCTTACAGCTTAGAATATTTCTATGATTTCAATCTTGATGTAGATAATGATAATAGGATAGAGCTAGTAAGTATGTGGAATGCACAAGATGGGAAATTAGACTATGAGATCATAGATGAAGGTGTTAGATTAAATAATTCTGGAGCTAATTACGGAGTATTTGATTCTGCTAATTTTAATCTAAATCCTGAAACTACTTATTTAGTTGCATTTGATGCAAAGGGAGATATGACTTCTGATAAGGTAAGCTTCTATATTTTAGATACCAAAGCTGAAGAACAATTACAAACTCCTTCGACACCTGTTGAATTAACTAATGATTGGGAAACCTATGAGATTGAATTTACCACAGATTCAGATGTTGGAGAAAACACATCAAGATATAGATTTGTAATCGGTGGGGAAAATGAAGGACAGATGGATTTAAGAAACGTAAAAATATTTGAGAAATTAAATTAGGCTTGAAAAATAATGGAATCTTTTATAGATTCCATTATTTTTTTGTGTTAAATCAAGGGGTTAATGGGTAAGTGTATATTGAGTAAAAAATAGGGAGGTTGTGTAAATGAATTCTATTAACAAAAAGATTCTAAGCCTATTTTTATCCTTAGTCTTAATCTTAGGGGTAATAATAGGCGCAGCACCTATGGTAGCTTTTGCAGAAACTGAAAGCAGTACATTAACAATTGTACATGTGAATGATGTTCATGGACAAGTAAAGGGCAATGACTCTGTAATCGGATATGAAAAGCTTAAGACAATTGTAAATGATCTTAAGGAAGAGAATCCAAATGTATTATTATTAAATGCTGGAGATACTCTACATGGTACAACTCTAGCTACATTAAGTAGTGGTGAAGCAATAGTAAAATTAATGAACAAAATGGAATTTGACGCAATAACTCCAGGAAACCATGAATTTAACTATGGCTATGACAGATTAGTTGAATTAGCTAATATGGCTGAGTTTTCATTCCTTGGAGCTAATATCCTTAAAGAAGATGATACTTCAGATTTTGAACCTTATATCATCAAGGAATTTGACGGATTTAAAGTAGGAATATTTGGTATATCAACACAAGAAACAAAGGTTAAATCACATCCAAATAATACTAAAGGAATTAAATTCGAAGATCCAGTTGCAACATCTGAAAAAATAGTAAAAGAGTTAGAAGATAAAGTAGATGTAATAGTTGGTTTATTCCATGTTGGAATAGACGAAGAATCTGAAATTACAAGTATTGATATAGCTGAAAAAGTTGATGGTATAGATATTTTAGTTGATGGTCATAGTCACTCTACATTACCAGAAGGAAAATTAGTGAATGACACTCTAATTGTACAGGCACACGAATGGACAAAGAATATAGGCGTAGTAGAATTAACTATTGAAGATGGAAATATAGTATATAAAGAAGCTAAATTAATTAAGCATGAAGACACAGTTGAAACAGAATTAGATCCAGAAATAGTTGCTGAAATTGAAAAGATTGAAGCTAATAATAAAGAAATTTTACGAGAAGTTGTAGGCAAAACTACAGTCCCTCTTGTTGGAGAAAGAGAAGTAGTTAGAGCAGGAGAATCCAACTTAGGAAATCTTATCACTGATGTAATGCTAGAAATAAGTGGTGCTGATGTTGCTATAACAAATGGTGGTGGAATTAGAGCCTCCATAGATGAAGGGGAAATAACCCTTGAAGATATATTGACAACATTCCCATTTACTAATTACCCTGTAGTTATAGAAGTAACAGGTCAAACCATAGTTGATGCATTAAATTATGGTGTAGATGCTTATCCAGAAGCAGCAGGTAAGTTCCCACATGTTGCAGGCATGACCTTCAAAATCAAAACAAATGATGAAGCTAATAGTGTTGGTGAGGTTAGAATTAAAGGAGAACCTATAGATTTAGATGCTAAATATAAATTAGTAACTAATGACTTTATGGGAGCAGGCGGAGATGGATACACAATGTTTGAAGGTGCCACTATATTAGCTGAGTATGGACTTTTATCAGAGGTCTTAGCTGATTATATTAGGGCAGAAGGCGAAATTGAACCAAAGGTGGAAGGTAGAATAACAGAAGTAGAGAAAGAAGTTGAAGCTGAAGTTAAGAAATATATAGTAAAACCTGGGGATGTATTATGGAAAATTGGTAAGATGTTTGAGAAAACTTATCAAGAATTAGCTGAGTTTAATAATATAAAGAATCCTCATCTAATATATCCAGCACAAGAAATATTGATACCATATTAAACTAATGAAAAAGGATTGTTCGATTATGAACAATCCTTTTAATTAGCAGTTGTACCTGGGCACTCCCATTATAGATGTAACCAATTTGTAATATTCAATTGGCATATTAAGGGTATAATTGATATAGGATGAATATAAGGGGTTGATGAGTTGAAGAAGATTTCAATTATATTATTGATTTTAGTATTGGTTTTGAGTTCGTCTATTGTATATGGGGAAATGGAAAGCAAATTACATAATCATTGGTCTTATGGTATGATTGATAAATCTTTCCTTACTTACTATTTCCCGTATCTATCTAGGAATAATTTTGAAAAGTTAAATCCTAGAGATTCTATATCGGCGCAAGATTTTAAACTTTCAACAGCTTCATTATTAAAGAGTTTTGGGTATGAGGTATCAGCAGTAGCTGAGGAAGAAGTGTTTTTAAGAAAAGACATGGTTCTATATTTTGGACAGATATTAGATGAGTTAAACATAGCACTTGATGATGGGTTCGAAATACCATTTGGTGACGTGTCTACTTTAAATCAAAATAGTAGAGCTCTATTAGGTGCATTAAATAATTATGGAATAATCCAAGGTGATCCAGGAAGTCTATTTTCTCCGAACAGAGAATTATCTCAGGCAGAAGCAGTGATAATTTTACAAAGAGTGAAGGGGGTATTGGATAAGTTGAATAATGTATCCTTTAATGTCTTAGGTGTTGTTCAATCTTTCAATAATCAGGAAGAGATTGTAGTAACTAATGATAAGGATAAAGTATTAGTAACAATTACAAAGCAGTTCCCAACTCCAGGTTATTCTATGGATATTACAAACATTATTAAAAACAAAGAGGGATATAAGATAAATCTTGATATTAAATCCCCTGATCCAGATATGAATGTAATACAAGTGATTACTTATCAAACAATAAGTATAGAAATTCCAAAAGATGAATTAGGTGATTCGCCGTATAATTTTATATTGGATGGATTCAATAAAATAGCAGATAGGGTTAGTATATAGGCCACGAGAATCACTTTCGTGGTCCATTTTTCTGTGTTATAATAATATATCAATAGTAATGTCTGATGATAAATACTACTATATAGAAGAGGGTTTAATAAATGACAAAAAAACAGCAAGTTGCCCAATCAGCACTTATGATATCAATCTTTACACTTATAAGTAAAGGTTTAGGATTTTTAAGAGAGGTTATGATTGCTTCAAAATATGGCTCAGGAATGGAAACTGATACATATTTCGTTGCTATGACTGCCACAGTTATTATAATGGGAACTTTAGGTTCAGCACTTAATACTACATTGATACCAATATTCTCTGAAATAAGAGGGAAAGGTGGTAGGATAGCTCAAAGAAAGTATTTAAACAATATTTTAAATATAGTAATACTGATTACAGTCATTTTAGCTATATTAGCTTTTATTTTTTCTCCAGTGCTTATTAAGATATTAGCAAAGGGATTTGAAGGAGAACAGTTTGACATGGCTGTTAGACTAAACAGAATAGGTCTACCTATTGTCATATTTTTAGGTATTACATATGTTTTTTCAGGCTATTTACAGAGCAATCAAATCTTTGGACCCCATGCTATTATGGGTATTCCATATAATTTTGTATTTTTAATATATCTTTTATTCTTCTCAGAAGGTATGGATATATCTATACTTATGCTAGTAAGTGTAATAGCGTCATCTACTCAGTTCTTAATACAATACCCAGCTGTGAGACATTCTGGATATAGATATTCATTGAATGTTAATTTAAGGGACCCTTATCTAAAGAAGGCAATGATATTAGTAGTCCCAGTACTTTTAGGCTCTGCAGTTCGACAAATTAATGCTGTAATAGACAAGACACTTGCCTCAGAGCTAATAGAGGGTAGTATTTCTGCATTGACTTATTCACAAAGAATAAATGAGATGGTAATATCCGTATTTGTAATGGCTATTACTACAGTGGTTTTTCCAATGTTAAGTGAAGCATTTTCCCAAGGTGATACATCACAGGTTAAAAGGATATTCAATGAAGGTGTCAATATTATCTTGCTAATAACTGTACCTGCTACCATAGGAATAATGATATTAGCAGAACCAATAGTTTATATTTTCTTTGAACGAAATGCCTTTAATGCAACGGCAACTCAGATGACAAGTAGTGCTTTATTTTTTTATTCTATAGGATTGGTAGGTTCATCCTTAAGGTTGATGCTCAATAAGGTGTTCTATTCATTTCAAGATACAAAGACTCCTATGATTAATGGGACTATTGCAGTAATTTTAAATGTTGTATTAAATCTATTATTCATTAGCTTCATGGCACATGATGGTTTGGCCTTAGCTACAAGTATATCAGCTATATTTACAACCATATTATTATTCATGGATCTAAGAAAGAAAATGGGACCTATAGGCATGAAGGATATGCTTGTGACCTTTGCTAAGACTTTATTTGCATCTATAGTAATGGGTGCAGTAGTATATTTGATATATTTCAAACTTGGTTCATTAATTGGAGTTAATAAATTATTAGAATTAATATTGCTACTATTATCAGTAGTTATAGGTGCAATTGTGTATTTTGTCTTATGTATGACTTTAAAAGTAAAGGAAGTATCTAGGATATTAAGATTTAGGAGATAAGAGTAAGGAAATTAGAATGTGATTCTAATTTCCTTATTTTTAAATAATTAACGTATATTTGCCATTTTTAAAAAGTTCTTTAGTATTACTTGACCATCTAGATATTCATTTGTGTACTGTTCTGGATGGAACTGAACTCCATATAAACTCTTTTCTTTGTGTTTAATCGCCTGTCTCTTACACATCTCTGTTGACGCCAATAATTCAAATCCTTCTGGAACATCCTTGATTTCATCCCGATGCAATTCATAGCAACGGAATGGATTGCTTAGATTTTCTAATAGTGGAGCATCCTTGATGATTTCAATTTCTTGGAAGCCTGTTTCACGGATGGCTTCTTCATCATCAGCTGTTTCTACCATTTTACCAAAGCCTGCACCATATGCTATAGCCATTAGTTGAAGGCCTGCACATACGCCAAGTACTGGGATCGTTGTAGTCTTCATCATTTCCAGCTCCGCAGCATAGTCTTCTAATATTTCTTCAATATCCCAGTCATAAGTAACTCTCCCAGTTGAATATATAAGATCTGGGTTTATTTCATCTAATTTCTCTTTTGAAATCTCACTGTGATGTATTACTACAAATTCTATTTTTTCTATCTTAGATATAGCTTCCATTATAACTGGAATCCAACCAAAATCATCATAATCCTTTTCGTTATTAATAATCAATATCCTTTTCATAATTCTCTCCCCTTTTCTAAAATTTCTTAAGTTTTATCTACTTTCCCTGATTCAATTCTTTATCATAATCCAACCAATAGTCATTGCTGACTTGGAATATTTCCTTACTCATTACAATTAGTACTATTAGATTGATAAACATTACCACTGCTAGGAAAAAGTCCGTTACATCCCAAATACTTTGGAGTCCACCAGTTCCGCCTACAAATGTAAATACTAAGAATACATATCTATATATTCTTGCACTACTTGCAGGAATTATAGTACTTAGTTGAGCTTCACCAACATAGCCAATACCAATAACTGTACTATAAGCAAATAATATTGTAGAGATACCTACAAACAATCCTAAGATAGGTGTTGTTTGAGCAAAAGCTTGGGTTACTAGGATAGCAGCGTTCCCATCAGGTGTAAATAGACCACTCGTTAGTATAGCAAGACCTGTGATTGTGCAGATTATAGTAACTAAAAACACTTCTGTAACTCCGAAAACCGCTTGTTCTACAGGATTTTTTACTTTAGCTGGAGCATGGGATACCGTAAATACAGCCTGACCTGCACCAGATACGAAGAATCCTCGGGCAATACCATATTGCATAGCTTCTTTTATACCATATCCAAGGAAGCCTCCACCTATAGCTACTGGGCTTAGAAAACCTTGAAAGATTAATTTAACTGCAGGAACAATATTTTGAGCATTAGCAATGATTACTATAAGACCTGCGATCAGATAAAAAGCTGACATAAATGGTACTAGTCTTTCAGCTACAGCCCCTATTCTCTTGATTCCGCCTAATAAAACAAGCCCAACTAAGACTACATTCATTGCTGAGAATATAGCTGGATGAAGTCCGTCTCCAGGTAATATGTTATTAAAGTTTTCGACTATTACATTTGATTGAATCATTGTAGAAGAAAGACAAACAAGAACCATAAGTATAACTATAACTTCACCTATTACAGGTATTCCCAAACCCTTCTTTACATATAAAGCTGGGCCTCCTACATAATCTCCAGTTTCTGTCTTTTCTCTATACTTAATAATTAGAATAATTTCTGCGTACTTTATAATCATACCAATAACTGCGGCAACCCACATCCAAAGGAGTGCACCTGGTCCTCCAAATATTACTGCAGAAGCCACACCTACTATACTACCCATTCCTATTACAGAAGCTAAAGAAGTAAAAAGTGACTGACTAGAAGTTAGTACACCTTCTGCTCCATCATCATCTTCTTTACCAGTACCAAGGATAGTTCTTTTTAGTATATTACCGAATTTTTTTAAGTGAACAAATTTAGTTCCAATGGTCAAATATACCCCTATTGCAGCCAAGAAAACTAGAGCTAATGGCCCCCATAGTAAATCGTTTGCAGCATTAATAAAATTCATAAAAGTATTTAGCATTTATATCCACCTTTCTTATAAGCATTAAATAATCAATTTATTTGCTATAAAATTCAATGATATCCGAATATCCTAATTCTACCTTATAATAAAGGCACCATACATAAATTTTCTATCATGTAATGATGCCTTTGTGTCCCCCGATCCTACCTCGCTTGATAAGCTCTTTCCCAAAGATTTAATTTTGTACCGATTCCCTTCTCTAATGCATTTTGGTAAACTCTATAACCCCAAGCAACATCATATACTGGTTGACCACCTAATGCAAATATTATAACATCATCTTCTGATTCCCTTGCCGGAACTTTTCCGTTTATTACATCTCCGATGTTTATTATTATATCATCTGTCATTTTACCTTCATGTATCCAGTCTAAGAATAGTCTACCTAATACTCCCATAGAAAGGTTATTATATGGGTATTCATCTTCGTGTACTACTTCTTCGTACATTTTCCAATTATCTACTATTAATCTTACATTTTCTATTGTATGTTCTGGATCAAAACTTCCACTTGATGATGCTGTAATTAATAAACCTGGTTTCATCCATTCTTTTTCGATTCTTGGATTTGCTTCTCCAGATGTAGCAAGATTTACTATGTCACTATCTCTTACAGTTTCTTCTTGAGTATTCACTATTACTACTTCTAAGCTTGGATATTCTTTTTCAATTCTTTCTTTCAATGTTTCTGCTGTTGGTCTATATACATCGTAAATTTTTACTTTTTCAGCGTTTTTTGCAGAATCTAATATAGCTTCAGCAGTTGAAGTTCCTATAGCACCTGCTCCTAATAGTCCAATTACTTTCGAATCTGGTTTTGCTAAGTATTTTACTCCAACTCCTGGAATTGCTCCTGTTCTCCAAGCACTCAATAAATTTGCTGACATATGTGCCATTGGAGCACCAGTATCTGCATCGTTTAATGTCATCATAAGTATTGATCTTGGAAGTTCTTTTGGAATATTGTCTAGATTTGATCCGTACCACTTGCAACCTGCAACTCTATAATTTCCGCCTAAATATGCAGGCATTGCGCAGAATCTTCTGTCTGGACCGTTTTTTGGCATCCCTTCATGTACTGGTTCATCTGGAAAACTAAGTACCATACCATGAGAATTGCCGAATTTTCCACCCATTACATAATCTCCATTGCTTAAAAGTTTAAAAACCTCAGTCATCTCATTGATACATTCATGCATATTAAGAACGCCTGCATCTATCATGTCGTTTTCGCTTAAATATAAAAAATCTACTCTTGGTGATTTCAAAATAAATTCCCCCTCTTTGAATTTAATTAAGTATAGGATACCTGCTACTGTCCATCTATAATGTCGAGCTTAAAAACGTTTTCTCAAATTCTAAAAATCACCTCCATATTGATTAAAACAATACATCTTATATATTGTAATAAAAAATACAATTTGTATGGTGTTCTACTTAATACAAATTGTATCATATAATCCAAAAAACACAATAGGTTTAATAAAATATTCTGCTAATTATCAAAAAATCATTAAAGAATTTTTTGCCAAACAATATGGATCTTATAAAAAGCTGTAAATTGTATAAATTATCTTATTGTGGTATAATTTGAATATTATAAAAACGGGATAGGTGCTTAATATGGACAACATCATAAAATTGATTTACAAGAAGTACGATGATCTGACAACTTCAGAGAAGATAATAGCTGATTATTTAGTTGATAATTTTAATCATATTGTATATGATACTCTAAATACATTAGCACAAAAAATTGGAGTTAGCACAACTTCTATAATAAGATTTGCTAAGGCAATGGGGTTTAGTGGATATTCGGAATTACAGGATAGTATAAGAGATTATACAAAATCTGATGATCCTTTTAATGTAGTTAGAAATTTTAAAGAACTTGAAGAAGAGAATAAAGACGAGTTTTTTGAGAACTCTCTAAATAAGGATATAGATAATATAAAAAATACAATTAAAGCTATCTCAAAGACAGACTTAGAAAATGCAATTGATTTACTTGCAAGTTCTAGAAATGTATATGTGATTGGTTATAATGATTCGTTTACTTTGGCGTATTATATGGCATTAAGATTAAGCCAAGTTAGAGAAAGTGTACACCTGCTGCAACCAGTGGGAGGTATGTACCCAATGGAAATAGCTTCTTCTAATGAAGAGGATGTTTTAATTGCATATTTATATCCTAGATATTCCTTAAACACTATAAATATTATAAACAAAGCAAGGTCTAATGGCACTAAAGTATTGATAATAACTGCTCATGATACAATAAAGATAAAACATTATTCAGATGTAATACTACCTACATATGTTCATGGATTAGGGGTAAGGGAGTCTTTAGTGGCTCCAATATCATTAACTGATTACTTATCAAGTTCTGTCGCATTAGTAAATCCAAATAAATCTAAGAAACTGATTACTTACGCTGATAGAATTTATCAAACTGGCTATTACTTAGATAATAAATAAATACAATATATTTACAGAAAGGTTTCCTAATTGGAAATCTTTTTTTTATCTTAATTATTACCGTCCAATAGTCGATATAAATATTATATATCTATAGGAGGAAGTGTTATGGAACAACATATAGTATTTACCAATAATGACCAGAAATTTGCTTTACCTGTGTCGAAAATTGAGAGAATAATAGAATTTAACCAACCTAAGAAATTGCCGGATTCATCACCATATTTTCTAGGTGTAATTCAACACAACAGCTCTATATTACCTATAATTGATTTATCCAAGAGATTTTATAATATATATTCTGAATATAGTTTAAGGACTAAAATAATAGTGGTATCATGGAAGGATAAACATATCGGAATAGTTGTAGATGACGTGATTGGGATTCAAAGCTTTATACCTACTCAGTTTGAAGATTATGAATTAGATGTAGAGATTTCTAGTGAATATATCTTAGGATTTATTAAATCCCATGGGGATATAATTGTGACCCTAGATATAGACAAAATATTTACTAGTGATCAAGAAGATGAATTAGTTTTCGCTTCTAACTAAGGAAATGTGGTAAAAAGATGACATTAAAAGAGATTAGGGTAGGGATTTCAGATTATAAAGTATCACATTCACCCAATAGGCTTATAACACTAGGTCTTGGTTCATGTGTTGGTATTGCAATATATAATAAGAAGACCAAAATTGGTGGACTAAGCCATATTATGTTACCAGATAGTACATTTTTTTCGAAAGAGATGAAGCCAGAAAAGTTTGCAGATTTAGCTATTCCTGCAATGATTAATGAAATATCTAAAGATACTATCGGCAAAGATTTAGTTGCAAAGATAGCTGGTGGAGCTAATATGTTTAATTTCTCAGATAATGGGTTAAATAGCAATATTGGAGGAAAAAATGTTTTAGCAGTAGAGAAAATACTAAAAGAATTAGGTATTCCCATATTGGCTAGAGATACTGGTGGCAATAAGGGGAGGACTATGATAGTGGATCTGGAAACATTCGTTGTTAGTATCAAGACAGTTGAAAAAAAGATTCTTTATCTGTAGGATGGGAGGTTTAAGAAATTAAGGATTGTAGAGCAATAGTCATTGGGGCTTCCACAGGAGGACCTAAGGCTTTAATATATTTAATTAGTAATTTACCTGAGAAGATTCGTATACCTATATTTATTGTTCAACATATGCCAAAGGGGTTCACAACCTCATTTGCAGAACGTTTAAATAAAGAATCAAATATAAGTGTAGTTGAAGCAAAGAACAACATGGCTATTGAGAACAATACAGTATATATAGCCCCTGGAGATTTTCACATGGAACTGGAAGACAACCGAATAAAGTTAAATAGAGAAGATAAACTCTATGGAGTTAGGCCAGCCGCAGATTACCTATTTAACTCAGCTTCGAAGATCTATGGCAAGCATTTATTAGGGATAATACTTACTGGAATGGGAAGAGATGGTACTGATGGTATGCTTAAAATTAAAGAAAATGGCGGATATAATATAGCTCAAGACAAGGATACATCTGTGGTTTATGGCATGCCTGGAAATGCCATAAATCAAGGAGCTATAGACCAAGTACTAAGTCTAAGGGAAATTTCTTTTTTAATAAATAACTGTGTAAGGGTGAAAGAATGACAATGGACTTCAATTATTTTAATGATTGGGCTAAGGATGAACTAAATATTCATCTAAATGCATATAAGGAAAAACAACTTCAAAGACGAATTACTACAATTATGAAGAGTTCGGGTGCAAACAACCTAAAGGATTATGCAAAACTTATTAAAAAAGATGAGTCCATCAAGAGAAATTTCTTGGATTATATAACTATAAATGTAACTGAATTCTATCGCAATAAGGATTTGTTTGAAGAGTTTGAAGAAATCTTATTGAATTCTCTTATCCCAAGGTTTAGGAACATAAATATATGGAGTGCTGCCTGTTCCAATGGTTCAGAGCCATATTCACTGGCTATGATATTGGACAAGAACAATGTAAAGCAAAGAAGTAAAATCCAAGCTACAGATATAGACAATGGTATCTTAGAAAAGGCCAAATTAGGAGCATATAAAAAGTATGAATTAAAAAATGTGGACAAAGCTGACTTAGATAAATATTTTACTGAGAAAAACGGCATCTATCATATAAATGATGAAATCAAAGGTATGGTAAACTTTAAAAAACATGATTTGTTGATAGACAGATATGATAGAGGCTTCCATGTAATAGTCTGTAGAAATGTAACCATATATTTTAAAAATGAGTCTAAAGATGAAATATATAGAAAGATGCGTGATTCTTTAGTACCAGGAGGAGTCTTCTTCATAGGGGCAACAGAAAGCATATATAATCCTGAAGAATTTGGGTTTAAGAAATTATCGACATTTATATATGAGAAGCTTTAGTTAGGAGGGGTATTTGTGGATGATAACAATAAATATATAGAGATTTTTTTTCAAGAAACAGATGAATATTTACAAAGATTAAATGAATGTTTACTGGAATTGGAGAGAAATCCAGATGATATAAGTATATTAGACGAAATATTTAGAGCAGCTCATACTTTAAAAGGCATGGCTGCCACTATGGGTTACAACAATATGGCAGAACTAACCCATCATATGGAAAGTGTATTTGAGTTATTTCGTAGTGGAAAAACCAGTGTAAATAGTGAGATAATAAGCCTTATTTTCAAATGTCTTGATAGGCTTTCTGAGATAGTAGAAGATTTAAGAGAAGGAAATGTCAAAGAATACAATCTAAATGATCTAATATCTGAATTAGATAAAGTATCCAATTATGAGCCAGAGACTATTAATACAAATCAGCCATCAGATGATAATATAAGCGATATAGATTTGATGATAATACATAATGCCTATGAAAATAATTATAAGGCATATAGGATTAAAGTTGAATTATCTAATGATTGTATTTTAAAAGGTGCTAGAGCCTATGTAATAATAAATAAATTGGAGAAAGACGGAGAAATTATTCAATCAGATCCAAATACAGAAGTATTGGAAAGTGGAGAATTTGATAATATTTTTAAGCTTATCTACATAACCAAATTAGAAAAGGAACAAGTTTTAGGACTAGTAGAAGATAATTTAGAGATAGATTCCGTATATGTTCAAGAACTAAATGAATCTTTAGAAAATGAATTTACTTTTGTAAATGATAACTCAAATATCCAAGTCAATAAAGATACTGAAGTGAAAAATAATCACAACAATTCTCATAACAATCAAGGTAATCAATATATTAGAGTTGATTTAAATAAAATAGATAGCTTTATGAATTTAGTTTCCGAGTTGGTAATTTATAGAACAAGACTTGAAAATGTGAGTAAAGAGTATAAAACAACTGCAATTAATGAACCATTAGAGCATGTAGCTAGAATAACTACAGAACTTCAGGATTTGGTATTGAAGATAAGGATGCAGCCTGTAAATGTAGTTTTCAATAGATTCCCTAGAATGATAAGGGATTTATCTCAAGAATTGAATAAAGATTTTGAGTTGATAATTGAGGGTGAAGATACAGAATTAGATAGGACTGTAGTATCTGAATTAAGTGAACCATTAGTTCACTTAATTAGGAATGCAGCTGATCATGGAATTGAATCTCCTGAAAGAAGAGTTTCTATTGGCAAGTCTAAGACTGGATTGATAAAATTATCAGCATATCAAGAGGGGAATAGGGTAATCATCACGATTCAAGATGATGGTAAAGGGATAGATCCAAAGGCCATAAAAGAAAGTGCTATCAGAAAAGGCTTAAAGGTAGATGGATTAACTGATAAAGAATTAGTTCAATTAATATTTAATCAAGGTTTTTCTACATCAAAGGAGGTTACCAATATCTCAGGTAGAGGTGTTGGTATGGATGTTGTAAGACAAAAGATAGAAAGCCTGGGTGGAGAAATTGATGTTGTAAGCCAGGTGGACAAGGGTACTACATTTATTATAAAATTACCTCTTACATTATCTATAATTCAAGCACTTCTAGTAAAAGTTGGACAAGAGGTGTTTGCACTTCCTTTAGGAGTTATTGAAAGAGTGGTTAAAGTAGAACATGATGAAATTGTTGAAACACATGGAAATGAAGTATATGTCTATAAAAACAAGGCTATTCCAGTAATACGCTTAAGTGAGAAGCTAAGCACTTACTCCATAGGAGAAGATATGCATATGATAATTGTGCTTCTTGGTGATCAGTATTATGGTCTTATTGTAGATGAATTAATTGGCCAACAAGAAATTGTTATTAAGAAATTAGGTAGTGTTTTAAGCACAATGAAAGAATACCTAGGTGCAACAATTTTAGGTAATGGTGATATAACATTGATATTAGATTTAAGTAATATATGTAGTGAGGGAATAGATGATGAAATTTGATAATTATACTCTCTTGCAGATTGATGTATTAAGAGAGTTAGCCAATATAGGAGGCGGTAATGCAGCCACAAGTATATCTTCTTTAGTTGGAAAACCTGTGAAGATGTCAATTCCTAAAGTAGAGATTTTACATTATGAAGATGTTTATGAGAAGATAATGAAAGAAGATACAATGATCAATGCAATACTAATGAAGATGATGGGCGATGCTAAGGGATATTTTCTATTTGTTGCTACTCAAAAGGATTCTATTGATCTAATAAATATGATGATCCCAAAGGGGACTTCTGTAAGTGAAGAAATAAGAATATCTGCTTTGAAAGAGCTGGTCAATATTTTAGTAAGCTCATATTTAAATGCAGTAACAAAGATTATCAGAACAAATCTGATATCATCCATCCCATTATTCACCATGGATATGTTTGGTGCGATCCTTAGTAGTGTTTATATGGACGTTGAACAATATGATGAAAATATTATGATTATGAAAAATGAATTTTATTATAATAACGATAAGATTGAAGGTTCCCTATATTTTATACCAGAACCAGGTGTCTTAGATAAATTATTTAACAGAATTGGTATATGAGAGGAGTTATAAAAATGTCAAAAAGAGTACTAATAGTAGATGATGCGATTTTCATGAGAATGAAATTAAAAGATATTTTAGAAAAGAATGGTTATGAGGTAGTAGCTGAAGCTCAAAATGGTATAGAAGCTATAGAAAAATATAAGTCTGAAAACCCTGATATAGTAACAATGGATATTACAATGCCTGAAATGGATGGAGTTTCTGCATTAAAAGCTATAAAAAGTTTAAACCCTAATGCTAAAGTAATTATGTGCAGTGCTATGGGACAGCAATCAATGGTAATGGATGCGATTCAAGCTGGGGCTTTAGATTTTATTGTTAAACCATTTGATAATGATAGAGTTCTTCAATCCTTAGAAAGAGCTATTAAATAATGGAGTTGAGATAAATGCAAATAATTATTTTTAAACTAATGGATAAATATTATGCCTTAAATACAGATATGGTAGAAGAGATAATCAAGAAATCTCCTTCAACAAACGTACCAAATTCTCCGGATTGGGTAGATGGGCTCATTAATTTGAGAGGTAATGTGGTTACCCTAATTGATTTAGGCTTTCTTTTGAATCTAAAGGAGTCACTATGCTATAATAATATAATTATATATGATTACCAAGATGAAAAAGTAGGTTTACTAGTTGAAGAAATTATTGGTGTTAGAGAAATACAGACTAATATGATTCGAAAAGTAAGTAAGGAAATGGAAAAGGGTATATTAGGCATTGTCCAAATGAAGGATTATATTGTCAATATTATTGATATAAATATGCTACTTAACTCGAAATGAGGGATGATAAGTGAAACAAGTATTGTCACAACAAGAAATTGATTCACTACTAAAAGCGCTAAATACAGGTGAAATAGACTCCGAAACAATAATGGAGGACAAAGATAAGAATAAAGTAAGATCCTATGATTTTAGGAGACCTATAAAGCTTTCAAAAGAATATATTAACACATTGTATATGATTTTTGAAAATTTCTCTAAGATCGCAGGAAATCTTATGTCTACTCAAATTCGCTCCAATGTAAAGATAAACTTAGGTGGAGTAGAGCAGATTAGTTATGATGAATTTATTAGGTCAATTCCAAAGAATACTTTACTTGCTATGTTTCGTTCAAAGCCATTGACAGGATTACAGATTTTAGAGATTAATCCACAATTTTGTACTCAAGCAATTGATTTAATGTGTGGAGGCCTTGAAAGAAGTTTTGTGAAACTTTCTGATAACAAGGAAAAATTTACAGATATCGAGTTAGGTATTCTAGAGGAGATAGTTTTAAGCATTTTGAGGTCATTTGAGGCAGCTTGGGCAGAGGTAATAGATATACAAACAGATCTTGATTCTTTAGAGACAAATCCTCAACTAGTGCAAAACATGTCACCTAATGAACCAGTCATACTAATAAGTTTTGTAATAGATGTTTTGGATGTTAGAAGTTTTATGAATATATGCATTCCATATGTATCCTTTGAGAATGTGATAGATAAATTAAGTATGAAAAACTGGTTCGATTTTGATAAAGAGGTAAATGGAGATACACAGGATATCATTAAGGATAGGATAATGTCATCTACAGCAAATCTAGAAGTCGTACTAGGAGAATCTATTATTACAATAGATGATTTTCTTAAGTTAGAGGTTGGTGATATTATTCAACTAGATATAAAGACCAAGGATCCACTTAAGATGTATGTAGAAGATAAGCTCCATTATCTAGTGAGACCAGGCCAATTAAATTCTAGATTGGCAGTAGAAGTATTACAATATATAGAAGAGGATGTTGAGTGATGAATAAAGACTTTTTATCTCAAGAAGAAATTAATGCTTTAATAGAGAAACAACAAGTTAATAATGATATAAGCGATACAGAAAAAGATATTATTGGTGAAGTCGGAAATATTTCTATGTCTACAGCTGCAACAACACTCTCCTCGATTCTAAATAGAAAAGTATTGATTACTACTCCAAGAGTGTCATTGGTATCATTTAAACAAATAGCAGATGATTGTACTGTGCCAAAGGTTGTAGCGAGTATAAAGTTCAAAGATGGACTAAATGGGGACAATCTTCTCATGATGGATATTAATGATGCATTGATTATTGCTGATTTGATGATTGGTGGAGATGGAAGTAATATTGATAGGGAGTTTGGTGAACTTGAGCTTAGTGCAGTAGGAGAGGCTATGAATCAAATGATAGGATCAGCATCTACATCTATGGCTACTATGATTGGAAGACCAATTGATATATTACCTCCTGATGTAGAAGTTTGGGATTCAGATAAAAAGACAGATTTTGAAATGATAAGTGAAGATAAAAATGTATGTAAAATAGCCTTTGACTTAGATGTAGAAGGATTAATACAAAGTGAAATAATGCAAGTATTTACAATGGACACAGTGGAAGAAATTATTAAAATAATGTTGAAACCAGGTGCTACTGAAGAAGCACAAGAGGAAATTGTAGAAGAAAAAATCGTAGAAGTAAAAGAAGTAAAAGAAGAAAATAAGATACCAGTACAAAAACCAATATTTCCAAATCTTGAAGAAAAATCTGAGCCTAGACAACCTAGAAACCTAGATTTAATTATGGATGTACCATTGGAATTTAGTGTAGTCTTAGGAAAAAGCAAAAAAACAATTAAAGAGATTTTATCCTTTGGAAATGGTTCAGTAGTTGAATTGAATAAACTAGCAGATGAACCATTAGAGATTTATGTAAACGGAAAATTATTAGCCCATGGCGAAGTTGTAGTAATCAACGAGAACTTTGGGGTTAGAATAACTAATATACTTAGTAAAGAACAAAGAGTAAAAAATCTATAGTACTATTTAATAAATTAATAAAACTACCGATATAATGACTAAAGGACTTAAGGGGAGAATTTCTATGAAAATAGATAGAGTAAATAATATTAATAAGCAATATCTAGAAAACAATATTAAAGCTAAAGAGAATAAGAATTTGAGTAAAGAAATTAATAAAGATAGTGGTGTTAATATCCAAATTTCAGATACAGCAAAAGCTCTTATTAATAAGATAAATGAATCCAATGATACTGCCTTTAGTGAAAAAGTTGAGAAGATTAGACAATCGATTATATCTGGTAATTATAAAGTAAACTCTGAAGAAATAGCAGATAAGATAATCAATGTCCTAGAGTCTCAGAAAGGTAGTGATATCAAATGAGCAATATAAAAGGATTAATTAAGCATTTAGAGATTATACTTAATCTACTCAAGAAAGAGAAAGTGGCATTAACTAATAATGATGTAGATATGGTCTCTGAGATAATGGACAGGAAGAGTGAACAGATTAAAGAACTTGAAAAATATAAAGGTTTAGACTTTCAAAATTTCAAAGAAGCAACAGATTTAATAGAGGAGATTAATTCTTTACAAGAACTAAATCTCCTATTGACTAAGCAGGCCTTAAGCTATCAAGATGCAATATTAGAAAGTATATCTAAGAACTTAAATAACTTTTCAAATACATATTCAAATAAAGGTACATATGAAACAAAGAATAATATCAGTATAATAGATCATTCAGTATAGGATGTGATTATATGTCAGGATTATTTAGCACATTAAATACAGCAAATAAGGGTTTATTTGCTCAGCAAACAGCATTACATACAACCAGTCACAACATAGCTAACGCTAATACTAAAGGTTACACAAGGCAAAGAGTAGAGATGAAAGCAGACTTTGCCTACAACCTTGGTGGTGTTGGTCAATTAGGAACTGGTGTAAAGATGGATTCCATAGTAAGATTGGTTGACGATTATGTTACCAAACAGATTAGAAATGAGATGGGTACATTAGAAAGATACACTGCAAAATCTGAGGTAATAGATCAGCTAGAAGTAATCTTTAATGAACCATCTACTACTGGGCTTAATTTCTATTTAGGTGAAATGTTTGATTCATGGCAAGAACTAAGTAAAAACCCAGAAAGTTTAACTTCAAAGACTGTAGTAGTTGAAAAGTCAAAGGCCTTGGCTGATACAATTAACCATATGGCTGATCAGCTACAATCATTAAAGGACGAAACAATAGGACAAATAGAAAAGAATGCGATGGATTTTAATTCTATTGTTGAAAAGCTCGAATCTTTAAATCAACAAATATTAAATATATCTATAACTGGACAAGTACCAAATGATTTACTTGACCAAAGAGATTTGATGTTGCAAGATTTAGGAAATATAGCAGATTTTAAAACAGATTTTGATAAATACGGTAGGGTTAGTATAAAAAATGGTGAGATTGATTTATTAGGAGATAATCAAGACCTTTATGAACTTAGTGTAGTTAAAGACATAGTAGATAATAAAGATGGAACTTTTAATATATCCATATCCCGTGGTGGAAATAGCTTAGAACCTTCAGTTGAGTTTACTGTAAATGATATTGATGATTATGAAGTAGGTCAAGTTATATTCACAAAAAGTGAGGTAGAGCCTTTAACCATAGATGACATTAAAACTACCAATGAAATTGCACTAGATAACGGAATAACATCAGGAAAGATTAAAGGAAACACAGAAGCGTTAGAGGATATAAGTGATAGTCTTAAGAATTTAAATCAATTTGCAAATACAATGGCTAAGGCTGTTAATGCAGTTCATACTGGTGATGATAGTATTATCCATCCAGGAGATAATGATGTTGTTAATTTCTTTAAATTTGAAGGTGATAAATTAAAAGTTAATGAAGAGTTTAAAGATCATCCTGATAAAGTTTTAGCAGGAAAAGACTACAATTCACCAGAAGGTGATGGTTCTAGGGCGCTGGCTATTGCAAGGCTTAGAAACACTAAACTAGATTTTAATGGTGCAACATTAACTTATGATTCCGCTACAATGTCAATTGATAATTTCGCGGGTGGAACAACTATAGAAGGAGCCTATGGAAACATAGTTACAAATATAGGAATTTCAAAGGAACATTCAGATAACAAAATAGCAAACCAAGAGGTTTTAGTAGGGCAACTTGAAATAAGAAGAGAGTCTACCTCTGGAGTTTCCATAGACGAAGAAGTATCAAATGTAATCAAATTTCAAAAAGCATATGAAGCAAATGCAAGAGTAATATCAGTATTAGCAGAAATGTTAGATGTGTTGATAAATAGAACGGGGGTGTAGTACATGAGGATAACAAATAAAGTATTGAGTGATGGTTTCTTAAGGAATTTATCAAACAATCTTAATCAAATGCAAAAGTATCAAAATCAACTTTCCTCAGGTAAAGAAGTATCTAGACCTTCAGACAATCCACTTTTAGTGGCAAAGATTATGTCGATGAACAACAATATATTACAAAATGAGCAATATAATTCCAATATTAGTGATACATTAGGATGGGTAAAGACTCAAGATACTGCATTAGGAGATGCTACTCAAACCCTACACCGTATTAAAGATTTAATGATATATGGAGCTAATGGTAGTCTATCTGACACTGATAGAAGTGCAATAGTTGAAGAAGTAAAAATGGCAAAAGAGCAATTAAGAGATATATTAAATACAAATTTTGATGGAAGATATATATTTGGAGGGCAAAAGACTACTGATAAGCCCTTTGATCTAGATAATGATGGTAAATTAGTTTATAGTGGTGATGATAACAACATATCAAGGGAGATATCCCAAGGTGTTGAAGTAAACTTAATTTCAGATGGTGGTAAGATAATTCAGTCTGATGGAATAGATCTAGGAGTATTAATAGATGAAACATTACAAGCCCTAACAAATGGCGATTCAGAAGTGTTAACTGGAGAAAATGGACTTCTAGGAGATATGGAGAATATTACAGACAATGTAGTTCGAGTTCGTACTCAGATAGGAGCAATTCACAATAGATTAGAAGCAGCAGAAGAAAGAAACAGATCAGAAAATCTAAACCTAAAGGAACTACTATCAGAAAGAGAAGATATCGATGTGGCAGAAAAATATATGGAATATATGGTAATGTCCACAACTTATCAGGCTTCATTATCAGTAGGAGCTAAGATATTACAACCAAGTTTATTAGATTATTTAAGATAAAGGTTGTGTTAATATGATTATTCAAACAAAATACCTTGGTGAAGTAGAAATAGCTGAGGATCAAATAATCAAGTTTCCCCAAGGCGTATTGGGATTTGAACAACATCAAGAATTTATTATACTAGATATTTTTGATAATGATAACTTTAAAATCCTCCAAGATTTAAAGCATCCCAATATTGCCTTTTTTATAATAAATCCATGGAATTTTTACAAGGATTACATTGTGGATATCCCAGATGAAGAATTAGGAAAGATAGGAATATTCCCTAGTAGACATAAGGACAAGGATATAATGGTATTCAACATAGTAACCTTAGGTAAAACATTTAAGGAAAGTACAGCCAATCTATTAGCACCTATAGTTATCAATATGGTAAATAGAGAAGGTAGGCAGTTTATTCAAAACAATACTGAATATTCAACAAGACATAAACTATTCTCTGAAGGGAATGGTGAATGATATGTTGATACTAAATAGAAAAATTGGTGAAAGTATCATTCTTGATGATAATATAGAGATAAAGATACTTGAAATCCAAGATGGAAGAATAAAGATAGGTGTAGAAGCACCAAAGAATATCTCAATCCTAAGAAAAGAAGTATATGATGAAGTCATAGAAGAAAACAAAAAATCATTAGAAGTTGATATAAATATATTGGACTTTTTAAAGGGATAAATTATATAAAATTATAATTTATCCTTTTACTATTATCTCATCATATGATAATATTTAGTTAAATCTAGATATTCTTTATATGGAGGCGACTAGTATGACCAAGGATATTATTAGTTTAATCAATAAAAAGCTTAAAGAGCTAGAACAAAATTTATTATATTTAAAACAAGTTTCTCTTGATGTTAATAAAGAAAACTTAAAAGAAGACATAATTAGATATTGGGGTATAGAACGTGGAATACATATATGTATCGAATCAGTTCTTGATATTGCTAATATTATTATATCTTCAGCTGAAGTTGAAAGACCTTCTACCTATAGAGAAACTATACTGACATTGGCAAAATTAGATATAATTCCTGAAAAATATGCTAATGAATTATCTAAAATGGTAGGATTTAGAAATATTCTTGTACACGATTATACAAAAATTGAAGAGTCAATAATATTAGATATATTAAAAAATAGAATAGGTGACTTTATAAAGTATTCTAATTATATAAATAAATGGCTCAAAGAAAATTATTAATAAATGAGATGATAATATGCAAAAAGATATTATAGAAATTGAAAATATATTAAGTAATCATATTGATAAATTAATAATGGATTACAATATCAGTCTCGTCTACATTTTTGGATCTTATGCTAAAGGGACTAATAATGAAAATAGTGATCTAGATATAGCAGTACTTCTAGAAGAAGAATCAGATGAACTTACTAAATTAGATATATTATATGATTTAGTAGGCATCTTTAATAGAGATGATATTGATTTAGTAGTCTTGAACAATGTTGATGAAATATTAAAATTTCAAGTTATAAAATATGGTAAAGTAATTTACATGAAAGACTTATATTCTAAGGTAATGTTTGAGTCAAGAGTAATGTCTGAGTATATGGATAAAGAACACTTTAGAAATATTCAGACAGAGTATAGCCATATGAAATTTCTGAGTATGACATCAAAATTATAGCATAATTTATGAGTTTTTGTCATCCTGAGCAACGCGAAGAATCTTATATTTTAAAAGGGATAAATTATATAAAATTATAATTTATCCCTTTAATTTTTTTGATTTATATCCGATATTATGATTAAGAAGAGGGAATGGCCATACTTCTTAAAATAGGCAAGGATGCCAAAACAAAATTCAAGGAGGAATATTAAATGAGAATTAATCAAAACATTTCAGCTATGAATACTTATTCAAGATTAACAGCAGCAAATACATCTAAAAGTAATTCATTAGCAAAATTATCATCAGGTCTTAGAATCAATAAAGCAGGAGATGACGCAGCAGGGTTAGCTATATCCGAAAAGATGAGGGGCCAAGTTAGTGGTCTTAAACAAGCAGTAAGAAACGCACAAGATGGTATTTCATTAATCCAAACTGCAGAAGGTGCTTTAAGCGAAACTCACTCAATCCTTAATAGAATGAGAGAATTAGCAGTACAGTCATCAAATGGTACTAACACTGAATCAGATAGAAAAGCAATACAAGAAGAAATGAATCAATTAGCAACAGAGATTACAAGAATATCCACTGATACAGAATTCAATACTCAAAATTTATTAGGTGGAGATTTTAAAGCTAAATTCCATATAGGTGCAAACTCAGGTCAAAATATGGGTCTTGAAATTGGAAATATGAGTGCTGATGCACTTAAAGTTTCAGGTGATGGAGAAGGTAAAGCAACTTGTGAAATAGGTGCAACTGTAGGCGGTACAGCTGCCGTCAATGCGGGTATATCAGTAGGAGAACAAACACTTAATGTAGTAAAAGTTGATAATGTGACTTTAGCTACTGCTGGAAAAGTTGCTAATTATGGTCTAGCAAATGATAAAGGAGAAATTGTTGCAACAAGTCAAGATGGAAAGGTGTATGAATCCTTAGATGGCGCGTATAAAGTTGATGATTTAGCTGCAGCAAAAGTAGCGGGCAATACACTTACTTTCGCAGACGAGGTTTCAAGTGGAGATGTTACATTAACAGCCGCGGCTGATGGAACATTGTCCGATGTAACAGCAACAGCTTCGATTAATGTAAATGACCTTCAAACAGGAAAGTATGAAGTTATTAGTGGTGCAGATGCAGCTAATATTTTAGGAATTTCCCTAAATGGTACTACTGATGTCGCTCATGCATTAAAAGGCGAAGATGGAAATGTAGCAGCTCTAAGTACTAATGGTTTGACTTGGTATGCATTAGAAGGTACTGGTGACCTAACAGCTGCAAATCCTTTGGCCGCTGCTGTAACTGCTACAACAGCTAAGACTGTTATGACTTCCGGAACAGCATTAACTACGCCTGGAGCATCATTAGAAATTGCAGCTGATGGAGGAATAGATGTATCAACTCAAGAAGCAGCTGATACTGCTATTAAAACAATAGATGCTGCTATAGAATCAGTTTCAGCAGAAAGATCTAAATTAGGTGCTACTCAAAATAGACTAGACCACACAATCAACAACTTAACTGCAACAGCTGAAAACTTATCAGCTGCTGAATCAAGAATTAGAGACGTTGACATGGCAGAAGAAATGATGGAATTCACTAAGAATAACATCCTTAGCCAAGCAGCTACTTCAATGTTAGCTCAAGCTAATCAAATGCCACAATCAGTATTACAATTATTACAATAATAAATTTGAATAAGCCGACTATTTTAGTCGGCTTATACTAAAATTTATCATCTATGAGGTGAGAACATGGTAAAGGTTACAAAACCAGTAAGTGTTGCAGAAAAGGTAATGCTAGATACTACTAGAATTTCACTACAAAATAATGTACATAGAAGAATCACTTCAGGAGAAAAGACTGTTGAAATTTCACCAGATAGTTATAGACATAAATTTAAAAGAGAAGAGCTAGAACAAGCAATAAAGGATACTAATCGAGTTATATTTGATAAAGACGATAGGTTTGAATTTAAGATTCACGAAAGAACTGGTCGTATAATGGTGAAGTTGATAGACAATGAAACAGATGAAATTATCAAAGAAATACCACCAGAGAAAATTTTAGATTTAGTTGCTTCTATATGGGATTTGGTTGGAATTTTAGTTGATGAAAGGGGATGATTAAATGGCTGGAATAAGTTTTATGGGCTCATATTCAGGTATAGATAGAAGTGTTATTGATCAACTTATGGAGGTAGAAAGACTTCCTTTAAAGCAATATACTACTAAAAAAACTAGTATAACAGAGCAGCAAAATGCTTGGAAAGATATAAATACAAGATTAAATAGCCTATACGGAAAGATAAAGTCCTTACAATCATCTGATACCTTTACATCAAGAAAAGCTATATCTACTAATGAAGATATTGTAAGTATGTCACCCTCAAAAAATGCAGCTACAGGGACTTATAAATTAAATGTAGAACAGTTGGCTACAAATACCAGTATTATTGGTGGGAAAATCAATTTTCCATTGACGGGAAATACTGAAACTCCACTAAATATAAACGGTAACTTTAGTATAGTAAATGCTGATGGGGTACAAACTGATTTCGAGATTAATGAAAGTCATAGTTTAAAGGATGTAGTCAATAATATAAACCTAAAAACTAATAACTATAAAGATAATCCAACTGATGAAGTTGAAAAAACAGGATCAGGTATCAATGCAAGCATTATAGATGGTAGATTGGTCTTTACAGATGAAAAAACTGGAGATAGAAAGATTCAATTATTAGGTGACGGAAAAGGAACTTTGGTCAGTTTAGGATTAAATAGTGCTGCAAGAGAAGTAGTAGACGGTAAAAATGCGACATTCACCATAAATGGTGTAGAAGTAGAAAGGCAATCCAATACTATTTCAGATGTAGTAGAAGGTCTAACTATAAATCTAAAAAAACAACATGAAACAGGTCAATACGATACCATAAATGTTGGCATAGATAATGAAAAGGCTGAAACTACAATAAAAGATTTTATCGATCAATACAATTCCACAATACGATTTATAGAAGATAAATTAGCTGCTGGAGATCCTGAAGTACCAGGAAGTGCTGGAACTTTAAGTGGAGATAGTAGTTTAATGAGACTTCATTCTTCTTTAAGAAGTCTTGTAACTTCTAAGGTTAATGGTAATGAAAGTGGATTTAGTGATATTTCACAACTAGGTGTATCTACAATAGATAAGTTTGGACAATTACAATTTGATGCCTCTAAATTAAAAACAGCAATTGCAGAAGATCCACAAAAGGTTATGGATTTCTTCTTTAGTAAAAATGAAAAAAATGAAGATGTTGGATTTGTATCTAAGGTCAATGGCTATATTGATTCCTTTATATCAAAAGAGAATGGAATAATTAAAGGAAAAAATGAAACCTTCGACAAGACAATAAAAGACATCAATAGACAAATTGAAAGTTTCGAAGCTCGTATGGTGAAAAAAGAAGAACAATATGTAAAAACATTCACAGCACTAGATGTTGCTATGATGCAGGCAGAGAGCCAAATGACTTGGTTACAAGGTCAAGTTGATTCAATGAATGGGATAAAGAGATAGGGGGTATATTTTATGAATTATGCATATGCTAATGCTAAAGATATATATAAAAATAATCAAGTAACTACCGCTCCTAAGAAAAAACTTTTAATTATGTTATACGATGGTGCTATTAAAAATTTAAAGATTGCAGAACAGGCTATAGCAGAAAAAAATCATGAAATGTCTAATACAAATATAATTAAAGCCCAAAATATTATCATGGAGTTTATGCATACACTGGACTTTGAAGCTGGTGGAGAAATTGCCAACAATCTATATCAACTATATGATTATATGTATCTTCGATTAGTTAGAGCAAATATGGATAAGGATATTGAAGGAATTAAAGAGGTTAAAAAATTTCTAGAAGAGCTAAGAGATACATGGTCAAGGATATAGTAAAAGATGATATAATAAAGATCTTAGATGACATACTTAAAGAATTTGAGAAATTTGATGGAAGTATAGAATCGGGAATAGAAATAATAGAATTAAATCGGATTAGTATTGATAGACTAAAGGAATTGTTTGGAGAAGAAGGTCTAAATTTTGATAAGACATATCAACATAAAATGGAGTTAATTATATTTAAACAAAGAAAATTGTTAAAAATATTGGAAGGTGAAAAGAAAGAATTACTTGAAAAGATGCAACAAATTAATAAAAAAAATAAGGTAGTAAATAACTACATGTCCACAGCTATAAGACCTATATTTGTGGATAAAAATACTTAAAACCGCTGATTTATCAACAATAAATTAGTGGTTTAATTTTTTTGTAATATTTCAGTATATTACATTAATTATGAAATATTTACATTGTTTTACATATTATTGTTGTAGAGAAAAAATCCTTGTGTTATAATGAAAATATTGACGAGAAACTCTTCGTCGATAAAGGCAAACTTATTGAAAAATAAGGACGCAAAGCTATAGGGTCTTACCTCATTTATTAATGAGGTTGGCAGCCAGCTACCGAAACAGGAGTTTTTTTGGTATGCAAAAATAGAACATATGTTCTTAAGAGGTGTTATTAAGGAGGAAAAATTATGAGAGATATTAGCTATGACTTAATTAAAAAAACATTAGATGTATCATCTTTAAGACAAAGTACAATTTCTAGTAATATTGCAAACCTAAATACACCAAATTATAAGGTGAATAAAGTAGAGTTTGAAAGGTTTTTAACTGAAGCTAAGGAAGGACTCAATCTTAAGAAAACAAATTCTATGCATATTGCTACCAAAAATGTTCGGGATATAGAGCCTGTTGTAGAAAAAAGGACTACTACTTCAATAAACGATAATGGAAATAACGTTGATATCGATATTGAAATGACTGAATTAGCTGCTAACGAAATCTATTATAGTGTATTAGTTGGTCAACTTAATTCAAAGCTAAGTAATCTAAATTATGTAATAAATAGGTAAACAAAGTAGTAAGGGGGAGATTCATGTCTGTATTTAATTCAATGAAAATCAATTCAAGTGGACTTTCGCTTGAAAGATTAAAGATGGATATCATATCTACAAATGTGGCTAATGTGAATACTACAAGGACAGAAGAGGGCGGACCTTATAGAAGAAAAGAAGTCATATTTGAAGAGAGTTTACTTAAGGCGAAGAGTAGTATCGACGGAAAAGTGGAGAGTAAAAGCTTTGGTGTAAAGGTCACTGATATTGCTGAAGATAATATTAATCAAAAATTTATCTATGATCCAAACCATCCAGACGCTGATGGTGATGGATATGTAGAGACTTCAAATGTAAATATGGTAGATGAAATGATAGCCTTACTTAATACTCAAAGGGCATATGAAGCCAATGTAACTGCATTAAACTCCAGCAAGGCTATTTTAAAGAAGGCACTGGAGATTTCTAAGGGATAAAAATAATGGAGTTAAGGGGGATTCAATTGAATATCAATCAAATTAATAGTGTATTAAAGTTAAATTCCAACATAGTACAAGATAAAACAGCAAGTGTGCAAGAGAGCTTCAATTTTAAAAATATTGTAAATGATGCAATGAATGATCTAAATGATAAGCAATTAAAGGCAGATGAACTAACTTATGATTTCATAACAGGTAATGTAGATGACTTACATACTGTATTGATTGCCACAGAAGAAGCTAGACTATCTTTGGAGCTAGCTGTTCAAGTGAGAAACAAATGTATAGAAGCATATAAGGAAATAAATAATATGCAATTATAGTAAGTAGTAAAGGAGTTATACCTATATTATGAATGAGATAAAGAAAGTGTTTGAAGGAGTAAAGGGTGGTTGGAATAATATTGATAAAAAGAAGAAAATTGCCCTAATAGTTGTTGTAATAGCTCTTTTGCTATCTATATCATTGATTACTCACTTTAGTCAAAAAGTTACATACATAACTTTATTTAATGAGTTAAGTCTGGAAGATGCTGGGGTTATTGTAAACGATTTAGAGACTAAAAAAATTAAATATGTACTAGAAAATCAAGGGCGAAAAATCCTTATAGATGAAAAGCAAATAGACAAATATCGACTTCAATTAGCAATGGAAGGTAATATGCCAGAGAATTCACCAGGATTTGAGATGTTTGATGATATTGGGCTTATGGTTACAGATGAAGATAGAAAAATCATGTATCAAAGAGCATTGACTGGGGAGTTACAAAAGTCAATTATGTCTTTAGATGCTGTAAATACTGCAAAAGTTCATTTAGTAATGTCTGAAAAGAGCATATTTGAAACTAAAGCAAGTGAAGCTTCTGCATCAATTATTGTGGACTTAAATCCAGAGTACAAAATTAGTACAAATATGATAAAGGGAATAGCTGCATTAGCATCGGGAGCTGTAGAAAATCTTCCAGAAGAGAACATTCAAATCATTGATTCTAAGGGCAATGTTTTAAGCAATGTATTAAGAGAAGATAAGGTAAACTCAACGGATTTATTAAACGAGTACCAGACTTTAAAGGAAGATTTTGAATATAAGATGGAGTCAAATCTCATGGATCTGCTGGGTGGTATCTTTGGACGAGACAAGATAAAAGTTATGGTTTATGCAGATTTAGATTTTGATGGAGAAGAGAGCACTGTTATTAGATATGAAAATCCTGTAACAAGAAGTGAGCAGCTAGAGGTAAGTGGAGACAATATCAATACTCAAGAGGTAACTGGTGGAAATATAGGAGATAATACCAGCAATGTGATTGAAAGTGTAACAGGCAATGGTTCAACTTATAATAGGATAATAAATAATGAGCTGACCACAGAAACGATAAATACTATCAAAGCTCCAGGTAAAATCAATAGAATGACCACATCAGTTGTATATGATGGAAACATTTCTGATGAAAGAATACTGCAAATCGAAAATATAGTGGCATCAGCTACAGGATTTGATGAAGGTCGTGGAGATTCAATTAATGTTGATGGAATTGTATTTGATAAGACATACCAAAACAGACTTGACGCTGAATTAGAAGAAGTAAGGCGACAAGAGGAAGGTACTCAAGGAATGATTCAAAGATTCTATAGCCAATATAGGAATTTAGTAAATATAGGTTTAATCATATTTGCATTATCAGCTGTTATTACCTTTATAATAACCAGAATTACTTCAAAGAGGAAAAAAGAAGCAGCAATATTTAATGAAGAAGTGCCTATATATGCATCTACACAAGACGAACATGTTGATGATTCAGATAGTGTGGAAATAGAGATTAAATCTAATAACAATGAAAAGAAAGCACAAAATTATGCTAAAGAACATCCAGATATTGCAGCTGATTTAATTAGAGCATGGATGAAAAATTAATGGGTGATAAATTTATGCAAAAGAAAATGAGTGGAGCACAAAAGGCAGCAACATTACTTATATCATTGGGTCCAGATATTGCTTCTCAGATATTGAAATTGCTACCTGACAATTTAATACAAAAAGTTACCTATGAAATTGCAAACACGGATTATGTAGAACCAAGTGATAGGGATTATATTATTGAAGAATTTATAAATATGGCAACAGCAAGGGAGTATCTTTTAGATGGTGGGATTGATTACGCAAAGAATCTACTTCACAAGGCACTTGGTTCACAAAAAGCAAAGGATGTTATAGACATGCTTCATCAGATACAGCAAAAGGAAAAACCATTTGCCATAGCTCGAAAAGCTGATCCGCAACAATTGACTAATTTATTGATTAATGAACATCCTCAGACAGTTGCTTTAGTTATGTGCTATTTACAACCTGAAAAAGCTGCTTTGGTGCTATCTAAATTTCCCGATGAATTACAGACTGAAATAGCTGAAAGGATAGGGACAATAAGTCAGACATCTCCAACTATAATAAGTAAGATTGAAAAGATTATGGAAAATAAACTATCTAATTTAATAGAAAACAATACAGAAACAGTAGGTGGAGTTAAGTCTCTAGTAGAAATCCTTAACTCTGTAGATAGGACAACTGAAAAGAATATTATCAGTGACTTAGAATTAAAACAGCCAGAACTTGCCGAAGAAGTTAAATCAAATCTATTTATATTTGAAGATATTGTAAACCTAGATCGTGCTTCTATACAAAGGGTGTTACGTGAAGTTGATAATGCTGACTTAGTATTAGCATTGAAGGGTGCATCTGAAGAAGTTTCAAATATGATCTTTGAGAATCTATCTAAGAGAGCTGCAGAGATGTTGAAAGAGGATATCAAGTTTATGGGACCTGTAAGACTATCTACTGTTGAAGAAGCACAGCAAAATATTGTTGGTATTATTAGAAGATTAGATGATACTGGAGAAATCATCATGGGAAGAGGTGAGCAGGATTCAGTTATCATATAAGATTATAAAAAAAGATTATGTGTCTTTATTAAAAGATGACCCTTCCCTAATAGATACTAAAATAAATTATGATGTACAAGTCTATGATGATTTAGAACAAGAACAAGAAAAAGAAACTATGACAGAAAAGACCAATGACTTAGATCTTCTTAGAGATGAGATTAGAGAAAGTTTACTGTTAGAACTAAAAGAGCAGAGAGAGTCAATTATCAATGAGGCTAAGAAAGAAGCTGAAATGATAAGGTTAGAAGCCAAGAAAGTTGGATATAAAGAAGGACATGATAAAGGGATAAAACAGGGTTTTGAGCAAGGATTTAATGAAGGAAATACTAGGGGAATTGAAAAAGGCTATAGTGAAGGAGTTGAAAGTGCACAAAAAGAAGTCGATGAAATTAAAAGAAATGCAATTAAGATGCTGGAGAATGCCCAAGAAGAGATTAGTGAGTTTGTAGAAGCCAATCAACAAAGGATAATTAGGCTAGCTGCACAGATGGCTGAAAGTATTGTTCATACCACAATAGATACTTCATCTGAGAATATACTGCAGCTAATTAAACCAATTGTACAGCAGCTTAAAAAGGTAGAAAGTATTATTATCACTTGCAATCCAAATAATTATGACTATCTAAAGAAGAGTATATACAGCATTGAAAAGAAATATGAGGATATAAAGTTCATAATTTTAGAAGATGAAAGTTTAGAGAAGAATGGTTGTAAAATTGAAAACGAAAATCAGATAATTGATCTGCAGATTAAGAAGCAGTTGGAGAATATTGTAGAAAAACTAAGTAATTTGGAGTGATTATTTGATTAATATACCCTTTGATAAATACGAAAACATAATAAAAAATGAAAAACATTACACCAAATTAGGTAAGGTAACCCAAGTAATAGGATTAATCATTAGAGTAGAAGGTTTAGAGGTTTTTGTAGGAGAAGTTTGTGAGATAATCATAAATTCTTCAAAAGAGACAGTCTTGGCTGAAGTAGTTGGTTTTCAAAATGATTCAGTGTTATTGATGCCTTTAGGTGAGCTTCAAGGCATCGGACCAGGATGTTTAGTAAAACCTACAGGTCACTCATTAAAAATAAACATAAATGATGATTTATTAGGAAACACCCTTGATGGACTTGGTAATCCCATAGATAGACAGACTCTAAGTGAAGGTAAATTATACGACGTTAATAGAGCTCCACCAAACCCCTTCAGTAGAAGAAAAATTGAAAATGTAATGAGTACTGGAGTTAAGGCCATAGATGGAATACTTACTTGTGGAGAAGGTCAGAGGATAGGTATATTCGCAGGAAGTGGTGTAGGTAAGAGTACCTTATTAGGAATGATTGCCAGATATTGTGAAGCAGACGTAATAGTCATTGGACTCATAGGGGAAAGAGGTAGAGAAGTTCTAGAATTTATTGAAGGTGATTTGGGACCTGAGGGCTATAAGAAATCCGTAGTAGTATGTGCAACATCTGATCAACCACCTTTAGTTAGACTTAAGGGAGCATTTGTGGCTACTGCTATAGCTGAATTCTTTAGGGATCAAGGTAAAAAGGTAGTACTCATGATGGATTCAGTAACTAGATTTGCAATGGCTCAACGTGAGATAGGACTTGCTACTGGAGAACCACCAACTACTAGAGGATATACACCTTCTGTATTTGCAATGTTACCTAAGCTATTAGAAAGAAGTGGAATGTCTGAATCTGGATCTATAACAGCCTTTTATACAGTACTAGTAGAAGGTGACGATATGAATGAACCAATAGCAGATGCAGTCCGTGGGATATTAGATGGCCATATTATATTGTCAAGAAAGATTGCAGCAGAGAATCACTTTCCAGCCATAGATATTCAAAATAGTGTAAGTAGAATTATGAAGGATATTGTAGATGAAGAGCATTATTTACTTTCTGGTAAGGTTAAAGAGAACTTAGCAGTATATGAAAATTCTAAGGATTTAATTAATGTTGGGGCATACAAAGCAGGTAGCAATCCAATTTTGGATAATGCGGTTAAATTAAATGGATCAATTAAAGATTTTTTAAAACAAGGCATCAACGAAAGATTCACACAAGAAAAAACCATAGAAATACTTAAAGGTATATTTCAATAGAAAATTAAGAAGCAGGGGGATTATATTTGGGAGCATATAAGTTTTCTTTAGAAAAAGTACTAGAGTGGAGAGTTGATAACGAAAAAATCGTAGCTAAAAGTTTTTCTATACTTCAAAGTGAGTTACAGTATCAAAAGACTGCTTTAAATAATCTAATGTTAGAAGATGAAAATATTAAGAAAAAAGTCCTCAAGTTAAGGAATATCCATGATTTAAAACACCAATATTCCTATAAACAATCAGTAGAACGAAAGATTGAACAACAACTGGATTTAATTGATAAAACAAATACTGAACTTGAAAAGTTAAGACTTGAGCTATTAGAAGCACAGAAAAATAGAAAGATTATGGAGAAGCTAAAAGAAAAAGACTATATTTCATATAAAGAAGAACTGATATATAAAGAACAGAAAGAATTAGATGAAATGGCAGTACTTAAGTATGGCGCTGCCCCACTCAACCTGTCATCCTGAACGTATACCCTGGGGCACTCCCTATTATATTACCTGCGGAGCGCATTAAGGTTGGTGAAGTATCTTGAAGTCTAAATAAATTGAAGGAGGTGAAAACAATGGAGATAAAAAGTCTACAAATTACAAATGGACAAAATATACCAGGCTTAACAAAGGTAAAGGAAATAGGAGATGTTTTTTCTCAAATATTAGCTCAGACAACAGGTAATCAGCTAAAAGGATTATTAAACTTAGAGGGTGAGAGTATTTCGGATTTAGTTAACATATCAGATTTGGCTGAATCACTAGACCATACACAGACTCCTGATGATGAGGAAGAAGAAGATTTACTTTTTAATCCAATGAATACCCTGTGGAATTTAACACAGAGTGAAAGTCTAGAACAAGATATATCTTCTATAATTGACAAGGTTGATTTAGAACTTGGCATAGAAAACGCAAATACAATATCAGTAGAAAATATGGATAGTATCGAAAATATAGTTCAAAATCAAGACTTAGCAAGTGAAGTGAAATCTGATATGGTTAAAGACTTGTTAGTTGAAGTTGATAGTGAATCTATGGAAAATAAACACCCAGTGATCAATAAAGAGGATAGATATTTTGATACCTTTAAAACTAGTTTTAAAAGTAATCTAAATAATGAAAAGTATAATGTAAATCTAGAAGATATCCAATTAAATGAAGAAAGCAACAAAGACATATCAATGGAAGCAAATTCTAAACTAATGTCTACTTACTTAAAATCAGAAGATGTAACAAGCAAAGACTCAAGAGAAACAATTGATTTGTCTAATGTAGATTTACAAAATAATACACTTAGAAGAGTAGACACAAGTAGTTTTAGACCTGAGTTAACTACATCAAGTGACATTGACTTCAATGATAATATTCAGAAAGTAAATGATGCATTTATAGAGCTCATGGATTTAAATGTTAATGGTGAAGATAAATCCATGAAAGTTAAGCTATATCCTGAAGAACTTGGACATATAGATGTAACTTTGAAGATGGAAGAGGGTAAGTTAGTAGCTAAGATAGTAGTTGAAAATGAGCAGGTTAGAGAGCTATTTAACACACATATTAATCAGCTAAGTGACAAACTTATAAGACAGGACATCCATTTAGAAAGACTAGATGTAGATCTGAATTTTAATACAAATAGTCAATCAGGTTCAAGAAATCATCAGAATACTAATAAAAATCCTTTTAAAAAATATGTAGAAATATTGGGTTTAAACAATTCATCTATATCAAGCATTATATATAATGAAGAGTATATTTATGGGACAAACAGACTAAATATATTGGCCTAAGGAGGGAAGAACCATGGAAATAAGAAATTATGCAGCAAGTACCCTTGGCGTAGACAACACATCTAAAAACGCTGGGAGTAAAGATTTATCAGTAAATGATTTTCTCCAGATAATGGCTGCAGAAATAAAGAATCAGACCCCTTTTGGTGGCGGTGACAGTGGAGGAAGCAAAACAGATTATCTTTCTCAGATGGCCCAGTTTACTTCATTGGAGCAAATGGGAGAAATTATAGAGAATTTAAATGTACTATCACTTATGAATCAACAACAATATACATTCAGTTTAATCGGAAAAGAAGTGACTGTAATGGATGGGGAAGAAGAAATAACAGGTATCGTTGATAAAGTAAAGTTTGAAAATGGCTATGCAGTAATTCAAGTGAATGACAAAAGCTACAATCTAGGTTCAATACTTGAAGTGACTAATCCAGAGGTGAGTAAATGAGTTTTAGAATAGAGAGAGGTCATCTATTACCTACGACTCCTACTAAGGTGAACAACCACCAAAATATTGGTACAGATTTTAAAAAGGTATTAGATGAGACAACAAAGACAAAAAATCCAATTAAAATATCTGGACATGCTCAGCAAAGGATGATTGAAAGAGGAATTAGTTTACAAGAGCAAGATATGAATCTCATTAGCCAAGGAATGGACAAGTTAGAGGAAAAAGGTGCTAAAGAAAGCCTTATGTTATATAAGGATATGGCATTTATAGCAAGTATAAACAATAGAACCATTATAACTGCAATGGGAAATAGAGAAATGGAAGTTGTAACAAATATTGATAGTGCAATATTAATAAAATAAGAGGCTGGACCTAAGGGAAGCCATTGACCCGCTGACTGACAGATGCGGAGTACAATTTAGGAGGAATACAAATGTTAAGATCGTTATATTCAGGTGTAAGTGGTATGAGAAGTTTTCAAACTAAAATGGACGTAATATCAAATAATATAGCCAATGTAAATACTACAGGTTTTAAATCTGGTAGAGCTAAATTCCAAGATATGCTAAGTCAAACTATATCAAATGCACAAGGGGCTTCTGCAAATGGATTGGGAGGAGTAAACTCTCAACAGATAGGGTTAGGAGTTAGGGTAGGATCCATAGATACAATAATGACAGGTGGAGCAATGCAACCTACTAATAGGGACTTAGACTTTGCAATAGAAGGTGAAGGATTCTTTACAGTATCTCCAAATGGATCTACAAATAACGTAAATTATACAAGAGATGGAGCCTTTTACAAAGATAATGTTGGGAATCTTGTCAATGCAAGTGGAGACACACTTATGGGATATATGCCAGATACCTTTGGTGGTGCCTTGAATACAGGTAGTTTAAAGGCATTGGAAATACCAAATAATCATCCAAGTTATTCTAACCCAGATAGAGAACTGGAAAGTTACTATATCGATTCCTCTGGAACTATAACTGCAAAATACGAAAACATTGCAACGCCTGTTACTATAGGTCAAATCGTACTAACAAGATTCTCTAATCCAGAAGGACTAGAAAAAACAGGTGGCAATAACTATAGACAAACCAATAACTCTGGTACTCCTGTTTCAGGAACATCAGGCAATAATGGATTTGGTATTATCCGCCAAGGCTACTTAGAAATGAGTAATGTAGACTTAGCCAATGAATTTACAGAGATGATAGTTACAAGTAGAGCATATCAAGCGAACTCTAGAAGTATAACAACATCAGACGAAATGCTACAGGAGTTAATCAATCTTAAGAGATAATAATTAAAAAAAGAAGGTATTTAATATGATAATACTTACTTCAATAAATAATAAAGAATTTTGTTTAAACAGTGATTTAATTTATAGAATAGATCAAGCTCATGACACAATCATTACGCTAACAGATGGGAAGACATTAAGAGTAACTGACAAAACAGAAGAGATAATAGAAAAGATAATTGCTTATAAGAGAAATATATTTATTAATTTACCGGAGGGAGTAAAATGAAAAGAAACATTTGGCCTACAATAGGGCTAATCGCTGGATTGATTGTGATAATATGGTCAATAAAAACAGCTGGAGAAGATGTAAGTTTTATTGATATACCATCTATATTGATAACATTTGTAGGCTCCTTCTGTGCCTTATTGATTAGTATTCCGTTTAAATCCATAGTTAAAATTCCAAGTGTATTAAAGACGCTGGTATTTATGCCTAAGGATGATAGGGTAAGCATTATCCAATTATTTGTAGATTTATCTAATAAAGCAAGACAGAATGGATTATTATCATTGGAAGATGATATAGCTGAATTAAATAATGAGCTGTTAACAACTGGTTTACAGATGGTAGTAGATGGTGTTGAGCCTGATAGAATAAGAGGAATCCTAGAATTAGAACTAGATTCAATAGAAAGAAGACATAGAATTGGACAAGATGTATTTAATAAATGGGGAGAGCTTGCACCAGGATTTGGTATGTTAGGGACATTAATAGGCCTTATCATCATGTTATCAAGACTTGATGATCCAAGTTCAATAGGTACGGGAATGGCTACAGCTCTTATTACTACCTTTTACGGAAGTCTGGCTGCAAACTTACTATTTCTACCTATTGCATCAAACTTACAATACCAAACAGATGAGGAAATATATACTGGTGAATTAATTATAGATGGCATACTTGAAATACAAGCAGGTAGCAATCCTAGATTAATCGAAGAGAAGCTCATAACATATCTTTCTCCTGTGGAAAGAGTTTCTCTAGAAAACAATCCTGAGCATTTAAAAGAGGCTAGAAGTTATGAGTAGAAGGAGAAGAAGACAAACCGAAAATAGTGGTGGAGGTGGTCCAGCATGGATAACCACCTTCTCGGATTTGATGTCACTGCTTCTAACATTTTTTATATTGTTGTTCTCTATGTCTAGTATAAGTGCTGATAAGTTCGATAATGTAGCTACCTCCTTTCAATCTGTATTATCAGGTTCAAATAATAATTCCATATTAAATAATCAAGATACTATAGTAGAATTTTCAGAAGAACTCATGCGAAATGAGCAAATGTATAACAAAGTATCTGAGTACTTGGAAAATGAGAATTTAGGATCCAATGTTTCGGTAAGTATGAATACAAAGGGTGTTTTCGTTGAAATGAAAGATGCTATCTTATTTGAACCGGGAAGTGCATCTTTAAAGCCTGAAGGAATTGAAGTCTTGAAGCAATTAAAAGGTTTAATAAATGATTTTGATAACGAGCTAGTCATTGAAGGATATACAGATGATGTACCAATGTCAAGCCCAAGATATCCTACAAACTGGGAACTCTCTACAGCTAGAGCTGTTTCTGTAGTTCGGCATTTGGCAGAAGTAGAAAATATAGATCCAAAAAGATTATCAGCTGTAGGCTATGGTGAATATAGTCCTATAGTACCAAATGATAGTATAGAAAATCGTGCTAGCAATAGACGAGTTAATATATTGATAATATTTGATGAGGAAAGTGATAGTTAATGGAAATTAAAGAAAAAAGAAATGTAGACAAAATTGTAATTATTGCTTTGTTAGCTGCGATCCTAGTTTTAGTAGTAGGGATTGGGTATTTGCTAATTTCAGATCAACAGATGCCTAGTATAACAACAATATTTAAATCCAATGGTGAATATACAATTCCTTTAGATGAATTTATAGTTAATCTAAAGTCTGATACAACAGCCAATAATTACTTAAAGATAAATATAGCATTAATGTATACAGATGAGAAATATGGAACTGAAATTAACTCGAATATTAACAAAATTAGGGATCTAGTGATTACTAACTTAAGAGAAAAAACAGCTAGTGAACTATTAAATGATGACAGTGTTTCAAAAATTAAATCTGATATAAAAGATGATATCAACTCTTCTCTTAAAGTAATGGCAATAGAAGATATTTATATTACAGATATTATCGTACAGTAAAGGAGTATATATATGGATATCCAAAGTTTCTTCTCTATAATTCAAACAATAATAGTATTAATTATAGTAATTTTAATTGCTAATCTAGTTTTAAAATATCTTAACAAATATATATCAGGTAAAAATAAAGCCATTAAAATTGTTGAGAGAGTAGCAGTTAATAAAAACTCATATATCAGCATTGTAGAGATATGTGGAAAATATTATTTAATGAGTTTTAATGAAAACAATAATCAGATATTAAAAGAATTGGATGGAGAAGAGATAGAGGGCCTGCTGATTGAAGAAATAGGAAATGAAAGGGACTATTATCTAGAAATGGGGAAGAAAATTGGGAAAAAGATTTTTAATCGTAGGAATAACAATAATTATTCTGATGACATTAATTCCACAAACAACATTTGCTGAGACAACGAACCCATTAGGGCTTTTACTTGATAATGAAGAAAGTCCAGAAAGAACCGTAGAGACTGTTAAGCTGTTTGTAATTTTCACAGTGCTTACATTAGCTCCTTCATTTTTAATACTTACAACATCCTTTACTAGAATTATAGTAGTATTATCATTTTTAAGAAATGCTATGGGTACTCAACAAAGTCCTCCAAATCAGCTTTTAATAGGTTTAGCTTTATTTTTGACTTTTTTTATTATGCAACCAGTATATACAGAAGTGATGGACACGTCCGTAACACCATATCTTGAAGATGAGATTAGTCAAGAAGAAGCATTTGAGAGAGCATCAGATCCTATTAAAGAATTTATGCTAAGAGAAACTAGAGAGAAGGATTTAGCTCTATTTTTAAGAGCTTCAGGAAATGAGAATGTAGCTGAACCAATGGACTTACCTCTTACAGTAGTTGTTCCAGCCTTTGCCATAAGTGAGTTAAGATTGGCATTTAGTATTGGATTTCTTATATTCATACCATTTTTAGTTATAGATATGGTTGTAGCAAGTATATTGATGTCTATGGGAATGTTTATGCTACCGCCGGTGATGATTTCATTACCCTTTAAAATATTGTTGTTTGTATTAGTTGATGGATGGTACTTAGTAGTTGAATCCTTAATAAATAGTTTTGCTTAGGAGGTGGTGATTAGTATGACTCAGGTAATGGTTTTAAATATTATGAGAAAAGCATTTTTTACTATAATGATTGTATCAGGTCCAGTACTTGTAATAGCATTGGCAGTTGGACTAATCATCAGTATATTTCAAGCAACTACTCAAATTCAGGAGCAGACTTTAAGTTTTGTACCAAAAATAGTAGCTGTTATTGTAACCTTAATAATTTTTGGCAACTTTATGCTAAATAAACTAATATCTTTGACAACAGAGCTTTTTGCCATAATAGAGACAATAGGTTAGAAAAATGAATGAGATTATTTATAGATTTGTACTTGTTTTAGTCCGCACTACATCATTTATAGTAATTTGTCCTGGGTTTTCATATAAGGGCTTGTCTAATATATTTAAAGTTGCACTATCTATGGTACTGAGTTTTTTAATAGTAAATACCATTCCAGAAATGGAAGTTATTGATGACATATACTATCTATTATTTATGGCTATTGAAGAAGCTTTATTAGGACTAGCCATGGGTTATATAACTAAATTAGTATTTGCGGTAATTGAAATAGCAGGACAGATGGTAGATTTTCAAGTAGGATTTTCAATGGCTTCAGTATATGATCCAGCTATTGGAATCAATGCATCCAACTATGGTAGGGTTTATTATTGGTTATCTATCTGTGTGTTTTTTATTTTAGATATGCATCATAAAGTCCTATGGGCTATGATAAATTCATTTAAACTTATTCCAATAGGAAATGTTAACTTTACAGGAAATGGAGTAGAAGGAGTAGTAAGGTTATTTACCTTATCCTTTGAACTAGCCTTAAATCTTGCAGCACCATTAATAATAGTAGTATTAGTTACAGATGTGGTTCTAGGGATAATTTCAAGAACTGTACCTCAGATAAATGTGTTGATGTTAGGGATGCCTTTAAAATCTATGATTAGCTTTTTTGCTACATTGATAATGCTTTCTTGGTTAATAGGAAGAATAGGTACCATTATATCAACGATGCCAGGCTATTTAGAGGATTTCTTAAATTTATTTATGAAACTATAGGAGAATTAAAATGGGTGACAAAGACAACAAAACAGAAGAGGCTACCCCTAAGCGGTTAAGCGATGCTAGGAAGAAAGGACAGATAGCCAAGAGCCAAGATTTTAACTCGGCTGTATCTTTCTTTGTGTTTGTAATGCTTACAGGCTTGCTAGGTGAATATTTGCTGATAAATAGCCTTAAATTTATGAAGAATTCTTTCTCATTAAGCTTAGATTCTTCAATGGAATTAAGCCATGCTAATGTTGGATCACTACTTATGAATAATATAATTCAATTTGCAATTCTGGTTTTTCCATTTATGGCTATTGCTCTAATAGTAGGTTTGCTAGTCAATATAATCCAAACTGGATTCTTGTACACAAAAGAACCACTAAAGCCTGATTTTAGTAAACTTAATCCAATACAAGGCTTTAAAAATATAGTATCTGTAAAATCCATATTTAATCTAGTAAAGAACTTATTAAAACTGATACTAGTCTTTTACATTACATATAAGAATTTATCAGAATCGGCAAAACAAATATTGAATAGTGGTAATATTGGTACTGAAAAATTATACTTTTTTTTAATGGATTTTGTGAAAGAATTAGGAATGGATATAGCAGTAATCATGATAGGTCTTGGAATCTTGGATTATGTAATGCAAAAAAGAGACTTCAAGAAAAACTTGAGGATGAGCAATCAAGAGATTAAAGATGAATATAAGGAAATGGAAGGTAATCCTCAAATAAAGTCACAAAGACAGCAAAAACAAAGACAAATGGCAATGAGCCGTATGATGGCAGATATTCCTGAGTCCACTGTTGTTGTAACCAATCCAACCCATATAGCAGTTGTTCTTAGGTATGATTCAGAGAAGGACATGGCACCGGTAGTTACTGCTAAAGGAGCAGATTATCTTGCAGGAAAGATTAAAGAGAAAGCTCGTGAACATCATATTCCAATAATTGAAAACAAACCATTAGCTAGGACCATGTACAAAGAAGTTGAAATAGGTGAATCTATACCAACAGAGCTATATAAAGCTATAGCAGAAATCTTAGCTTTAATATATGAAATGAACGAAAAGAAGAAACATAAGATTTAGTTAAGGAGCATCACAATGGAAGCAGCCATAAAAAAAACCATAGGAAATTTAAGTAAATATAGTGATATAGTTATTGCCTTCTTTGTTGTAGCAATTATAGGTGTAATTATAATACCGATACCTAGTCAAATACTAGATCTATTACTTGTGCTAAATATGGCCCTAAGTATAACTATTATATTGCTTACTCTTTTTACAAATAGCGTTTTGGAATTCTCAACGTTTCCAACATTACTATTGATTACTACTATGTTTAGATTAGCACTTAATATTTCATCTACTAGATTGATATTAAGTGAAGGTAATGCAGGAAGAGTAATTAGCGCCTTTGGAGAATTCGTTGCAGGAAACAACTATATAGTTGGAGCAATTATATTTATTATAATAATTATCGTTCAGATGGTTGTAGTAACAAGTGGTGCTAGCAGGGTATCAGAAGTAACTGCTAGATTCACACTAGACGCTATGCCTGGTAAACAGATGGCTATAGATGCTGATTTAAACTCGGGTCTTATAGATGAAGATACAGCTAAGAAGAGAAGGAATGATCTACAAAGGGAAGCAGGATTTTATGGTTCAATGGATGGTGCCAGTAAGTTTGTTAAGGGAGATGCCATAGCAGGTATTATCATTACCATTATAAATCTTATAGGTGGAATACTTATATTTAGTATTCGTGAAGGTATGGGAGCTATGGAAGCTTTAGATGTATTTGGAAAGCTTACTATTGGTGCCGGATTAGTCAGTCAGATTCCTTCATTATTAATTTCCATTGCTTCAGGTATTATTGTCACAAGATCAGACGATGATCAAAGCTTTGGCGAGTCCCTTCAAGGAGAAATTTTTAGTTCAAGTAAGGTTATTTTAATTGCAGCAGCAGTCATGGTTATTATTGGGATTGTACCTGGTTTTCCAACCATACCATTTTTGTTTATAGCAATTATCCTAGGAGTAGTAGGATATCTACTACTACAAAATGAGAAAACAGAAAAAGAGTATAAAGAAAGAAGAGCTGAAACGGTTCTTGAAAATACAAAACCACCTGAGCCTGAAGAAGGGGTTATGACCTTCCAAGTAGAGCCAATATCTTTGGAGATTGGATATGGATTGATTACCTTAACAGATGAAGGTAATGATAATAATATTATCAGTCACATAATGGCAGTTCGTAGACAATGTGCAAATGAATTAGGGATAATACTTGGTCCAATTCGTATTCGGGACAATCTACAACTAAATGCCAATGAATATATGATTAAAATTAAAGGAAATAAAATTGCAGGTGGAGATTTATACGTAAATAAGTATATGGTAATAGAGCCAGGTGGATCAGACTTCGAATTTGATGGTATAGCTGCTAAGGAACCATCCTTTGGATTGGATGCTTTGTGGATTGATGAGAAAGATAAGGAAAAAGCTGAACTTACTGGATATACAGTAGTAGACCCAGTTGTAGTATTGATAACTCATCTAAAAGAGATAATCAAATCTCATAGTTTTGAGTTGCTTGGAAGACAAGAGGTAAAACAACTATTAGAAGGTATTAAGGATAAATACAATGTTGTAATAGATGAACTTATTCCAGATATTATGTCATTAGGAGAGGTACAGAAAGTTCTTCAAAATTTACTTAAGGAGAGTGTACCTATTAATGATATGGTTACAATTTTGGAGACATTAGCTGATTATGGTACCATGGTGAAGGATTCTGAAACTTTGACAGAGCATGTGAGACAAGCTTTAAAAAGAACGGTTGTTAAACCTCATCTTAACCAAGAAGGAGTATTATCTGTAATAACTATACATCCAGATTTAGAAGAAATTATCGGAAACAATATACAAAGATCAACTTCTGGTTCTATACCAGTATTAGAGCCAGAAACTATAACTAGAATATTTGATAATATAAAAAATGTTAGTGAAACTTTAATAATTAGTGGAATGCAATTTGTAATATTAGCCTCACCAAAGATTAGAGTTGCCCTTAAAAATTTAATTTCATATACTTTTCCCCATATATCAGTATTATCTTTAAACGAGATTCCTAATGATGTTGAGATAGAAGTCTTAGGTATGGTTGAAAAAGTATAATATGAAAAAGTAGAAGGAGTATTTCCATGGCTTATGCATATTCTGAACATGAAAATTTAATAATAAAACATCTACCTCTAGTTAAGAGATTAGTATCTAAGATGGACTCAGGTTATTACTATGATTTAGATGACTTGGTTAACATTGGTGTCATAGGATTAATGGATGCAATCAAAAAGTATGATAAAGAAAAGAAAGTACCTTTTGAAGCATATGCAACACTAAGGATTAAAGGTGCAGTAATAGATGAGCTTAGAAGAGCTGGACCTGTTTCTAGAGACAGAATGAGTAAACTAAATCAATACTATGAAGCCAAGACAGAGTTAGAAAGAAGGAATCTTAGAACTCCTGATGAAGACGAAATATGTGAAGAGTTGGGAATTAATGAAAAGGAATTATCTAAGATTCATGAAACTGTACATTATCTATCAAATGTATCTTTGGAGTCAACAATATTTTCAAGTGATAGCAACGATGTATATTTAAAGGATGTAATCGAAGATGATTCTATAGATTCTCCGGAAGATATATTATTAAAAAATGAAAGAAAACAGCTACTTAAAGATGCTATTAGTATGCTAAATGAAAGGGAGCAGATAATACTCAATCTTTATTATGTAGAGGAACTATCTTTAAAAGAGATTGCCTATATATTAGGTATTTCAACACCAAGGGTATCACAAATCCATGGAAAAATACTTTTAAAACTAAGAGATATATTGGAGGGTTAAGAATGCTAAGAAGCGTTGAAACAATCAACCGAAATATGAATATACTTCAGAAAAAACTCGAGAACACAAGTGCCAACATAACAAATGTAAATACTCCAGGATATAAATTCCAAAATATTATCCAAAGTACATTAGAAGGTAGAGCAATGATGAACTACTCTGGAGGAGCAAATCTTGATGAGAGACAAGATATTGGACACTTTGTATTTGGAAATCAAATAGATCTAGTGTATAAAAATTTTGAACAAGGAATACTTAATAAGACAGATAAGACAACGGATTTTGGAATAGTAGGAAATGGATTCTTTACAATCGAAATGGACAATGGATTAGGTTTCACTAGAAACGGTAACTTTAGAGTCAATGATGAAAATCAGCTTACAACAATGGAAGGATATCCAGTTATGGGTGTAGATGAATTTGGAGAATTGACATACATAAATATAAATGACTCAAACTTCAATGTAGATAATAGAGGTAATATTTTAAACCATGATATGAAGCTTCTTATAGTAGATTTTGATGATTATCAGGCTTTAGATACTATGGGAGATACAATATTTACTTCTGATGAAATGAATTATATTGCAATAGATGGTGAAATAAGCCAAGGTTATCTAGAGTTATCGAATGTAAATGTTGTAGATGAAATGGTTAAGATGATTGAGGTTTCTAGAGAATTTGAATCTAATCAAAAAATACTAAGTAGTATGGATGAAACCTTGAGTAAGGCAGTAAATGAAATAGGAAGGGTTTAGGTGAATACTTATGAATTCTATTTTAAATATTGGTAAGACAGGCCTGCATTCAGTACAGAGAAAGATGGATTCTATATCTGATGATATAGCCAATGTAAATACATTTGGATATAAAAAGAAAGACATTAGTTTTCAAGAACTTTTAACAAATGAGATTCATGAAAATGATGTATTACTATCAGATAATGCTAATGATAAAAACATAAATATGGGAGCAAAGAGTAGAATAGCCAGTGTCAACTTTGAACAAGGCGTAATAGTAGAGTCATCAGGTGAATTTCATATGGCGATAGAAGGACAAGGCTTCTTTGGAGTATTAGATGGTGAAGGCAATATGACATTAACTAGAAATGGAAGTTTTAATATGAACCCAGATGGAAGTATAACAAATGATGATGGATATTACCTAAATATGAATTATCATATAGCACCAGAGGACTGGGGAAACGATAAAGTAAATATCACTGCTGATGGTGAAATTATACAGAACACAGAAGATGGAACAATTAACTTGGGTAAAATAATACTTTATAATCCTGGTGTGCTGGATTCATTAATTCCATTAGGTGAAGGAAGATATTTACCTAATCAAAATGTTGATTTATATAACTCCATTGATTATGTAGAAGGTTTTGGTGATATTAGACAATATGCATTAGAGACATCTAATGTAGACTTAGCCAAATCATTGGTAGATATGATAACATCCCAGAGATCCTATTCACTAAATCTAAAAGCTCTACAAACAACTGACGATATTATGTCGATGATTAATAATATAAAATGATAGATAAAAGCTCTCCTTGCTTTTATCTGTCATCCTGAACGTAGTGAAGGATCTTTGGGCATAGAGTATGCTCTTTTTTGCTATCAAACATAATAGATAATAATTTCCTATAGAGGAGATTATTATTTTTTTTGCTTAAAATCATAGTCTATTATTAAAGATTGAAAATATACTTATTATAAGTTGTACATTAACATAACCAGACTTTAACAAATTATCGCAACGAAGTAGAATATTACTAAGTAAATAAGGGGGAGAAAAATATGAGCAAAAAGTTTATTTTGTTTATTAGTTTATTATTACTATTTGCAATAGTTATAACATCCTGTGCACCTCCACAGCAATCAGATCCAACACCACCACCAAAGTCAGACACAAAGGATCCTGTAGAAGCACCACCAACTCCGAGTGAAAAAATCTTAAGAACAAATAACTCAAGTGAACCTGGATCATTAGATCCTGCATTGGCTCAAGGAACTCATGAATCTTGGGTACTGGACCATACCTTTGAAGGATTAATGAAAATGGACCCTAATTTAATGGTAGTTCCAGGAATGGCAAAGGAGTATAAGATTTCAGATGATAACTTGACCTATACATTTACATTAAGAGATGATATTAAGTGGTCAAATGGGGATAAAGTTACTGCACATGATTTTGAATTTGCATGGAAGAGAGCCTTAGATCCTAGATTGGCTGCTGATTATGCTTATCAACTTTATTATATAAAGGGTGGAGAAGCATTTAACTCTGTTGTTAGACCAGGAAGATATGAAGATCCTGATGATCCAAGTAAGGTTACTGTTCATGAAATTTTACCAGGTGAATTAGACGGATTAGATACTAATGGCTTGGATGAAGAAGCAATCAATGATTTAGTATATGAAAAACGTCTCGAAAAAGCTTCTGCGGATGTTCAAGTAAAGGCATTGGATGAAAAGACACTAGAAGTAACTCTAGAATCACCTACAGGATATTTCTTAGAACTTACTGCCTTTTATACATTATATCCTGTAAATAAGGCAGTTGTAGAGTCAAATACTGATTGGGCTAAAAATGCTAATACTCACGTATCCAATGGGCCATTTTATTTAACAGAATGGGAGCATAGCGCAAGTATCAAGATTAGAAAGAATGAAAATTATTACGATAAAGATAGTATAAAACTTGATGGAGTTAATTTTGATATAATAGCTGACGAAAATACTACATGGCAAAAATATGAGGGTGGGGATTATGATTTCTTATTACCACTTCCTCAAGCTGTAGTAGCTCAGATGAAAGAGCAAAATAATCCTGAATTAGTAATAGGTGCTCAAGTGGGTACTTACTATTACAATCTAAATACTGATGTAAAACCATTTAACAACGTTAAGGTTAGAAAGGGTTTGGCAATGACTCTTGATCGTCAAACCATAGTTGATAAGATAGCACAAGGAGGCCAGATTGCAGCTGAAGGTGTAGTTCCATTTGGTATGATAGATGATAAAGGTAATGAATACCGAGATGATGTAGGTCAATTAGTTAAATATGATGTTGAAGAAGGCAAAAGATTGTTTGCAGAGGGTTTGGCAGAGGAAGGTATGACAACTGCAGACTTTAAAAATATAGTACTACTTTATAATACTTCTGAAGCTCACAAGAAGATAGCACAAGCTGCACAAGAAATGTGGAGAGTTAATCTAGGTATAGAAATTCAACTTGAAAATGTGGATTTCCAAGTTAAGTTGGATAGAGAAAAAGCTGGAGATTATCATATATCTCGTGCAGGCTGGATAGGAGATTATATGGATCCTATTACCTTCATAGACTTATGGGAAAGCAATTCTCCATTCAATGATGCTAACTACAATAATCCTGAGTATGATAGATTAGTTAAGTTAGCAAAGAATAGTGGAGATCAAGCAGAGCGATTCAAAGCAATGAAAGAAGCTGAAAAGATATTGATGGAGGATATGCCAGTAGTTCCTGTATATTTCTATACACAACCATTTGCACAGAAATCATATGTAACAGGTGTATACAAACCATTGGTAAACTATCCAAAGTTAACCTATGCTGATATGAACAAATAGATAGACTTGTAGGGCAGGATTTAATGCCTGCCCTATTCCAATTATTGCAAAGGAGGGTAATATGAAAAGATATTTATTGAAGCGATTACTTATGTCAATAATAACTCTTTGGGCAATTGTAACTATAACATTCTTTCTGATGCATGCTGCTCCAGGTAACCCATTTGCAAAAGAAGGGAAAATGCCTCCTTCTGTATACCAAAATCTTCAAAGGAAATATGGTCTAGATAAACCAAAATCAGAACAATATATCATCTATTTGAAGAATTTACTAAGGGGAGACTTTGGAGATTCTATGAAATCCAGAGTCGAAACAGTTAATGATATGATTGAGAGAGGGTTCCCAATATCAGCTTATCTAGGAGTAGAGGCTTTGATTATTGCTTTAATATTTGGACCTGCCTTAGGAGCATTAGCAGCTCTTTTTCAAAACAAGATACCAGATTATATATCTATGATAATAGCAATTATTGGTATTTCTGTTCCCAGTTTTATAATGGGTACAGTTTTTATTCAATTTATAGCTAAGAATGTAAGTTGGATCCCTATAGGGGGATGGGGTGAATTTAGGCATACGATTTTGCCTGCCATAGCATTGTCATTGATGCCTTTAGCATACATAGCAAGGCTTATGCGTTCTAGTATGTTAGAAGTATTGGGACAAGATTATATAAAGACAGCGAAGTCAAAAGGACTTTCTAAATCTACTGTAATTTTAAAGCATGCTATTAGAAATGCAATACTTCCTGTAGCTTCAATATTAGGTACTTTGATTTCAAATCTTTTAGTTGGTAGTTTTGTAATTGAGAAGATCTTTGGGATACCAGGATTAGGTGCATTTTTTGTAAATTCAATAGTAAGTAGGGATTATACACTAATAATGGGAACTACTATTTTTTACTCAATTGTATTGATAACTATGTTGTTATTAGTAGATGTATCCTATGTTTTTATAGACCCTCGTATTAGGTTGACAAAGGAGGGACGTTAATGAACCAAGTAGAGTTAAAGGATTATCCTATTGAGTTATTTGAAAAGGCAATTACTGAATTTAGTGATGCGGAAAAGATTAAACGCCCAAGTATAAGATATTGGCCTGATGTATGGAGAAGATTAAAACAAAACAAATTAGCAATGTCAGGTTTATTGGTAATAGTGATAATGATTATAATGGCTGCAATTGGACCTATGATGAATGAGTACGATTATTTTATACAGAACTATGACAAAATAAATAATCATCCCAATAGCGAATACTGGTTTGGGACAGATGAACTAGGTAGGGATTTATTTACAAGGGTATGGTATGGAACCAGATATTCTCTATTTATAGGTATATTGGCCACCATAATAGATGTAACTATAGGCATATTGTATGGAGGGATTGCAGGTATGGCAAGTTCTAGAGTTGATTCTATTATGATGCGTATAGCTGAGGTTATATATTCTCTTCCATATCTTCTAGTAGTTATATTGTTATCAGTAGTATTTTCTACTCAGGGGTCAGGCACCTCCATGTTTGTAATTATCCTAGCCTTAAGTCTAACATCATGGATACCAATGTCTATTTTAGTTCGTGGTCAAGTGCTACAACTTAAGGAAGCAGAATATTCATTAGCAGCTGAATCATTAGGTGCATCTAAGGGATGGATACTTAAAAAACACATTATTCCTAATACACTGGGACCAATATTAGTAAATGTAACTTTATCAATTCCTAGAGCTATATTTGCTGAAGCAACTTTAAGCTTCTTATCGTTAGGTTTACAGGCACCTAAATCAAGTTTAGGTACTTTAGCTAATGATGGATTAGCAGGGTTAGCAGTGGGGAATAGTTATCAAATCATAATTCCAGCAATCTTTATATCCTTAATAATGTTTGCTTTTAATGTACTTGGTGATGGTCTTAGAGATGCATTAGATCCACGATTACGTAAATAGAGAGGTGAACTATAATGGATAATAATATATTAGATGTAAGGAACTTATCGGTATCTTTTAAAACATTTTTTGGTGAAGTAGAAGCTGTGAGGGATATTAGCTTTACTGTTGGAAGAAAAGAGACTGTGGCCATAGTAGGGGAGTCTGGGTGTGGTAAAAGTGTCACTGCAAACTCCATAATGCAATTATTACCTATGCCGCCTGCTTTTTTTAAAGGTGGAGAAATTATATTTAAAGGTGAAGATTTACTAAAGAGAAGTGATAAACAAATGGAAGAAATAAGATCTAGCCAGATTTCAATGATATTTCAAGATCCAATGACTTCTTTAAACCCAACTATGAAAATAGGTAGTCAAATAGTAGAAGGAATAAAAAAACACAAGAGTTTAAGTAGTAGAGATGCTAAGAAAAGAGCAATTGAGATGTTAGAATTAGTATCAGTTCCTCAACCTAAAAAAAGAGTAAATCAGTACCCTCATGAATTTTCAGGAGGTATGAGACAGAGGGTAATGATTGCATTGGCAATGGTATCAAATCCTGACCTATTAATTGCTGATGAACCAACTACCGCATTAGATGTTACAGTTCAGGCACAAATCCTAGAAATAATGAAGGACATACAAGAACAAATGGGAATGTCAATAATATTGATTACCCATGACTTAGGGATAGTGGCTGATATGAGTGATAAAGTGTTGGTTATGTATGCAGGTCAAATTCTTGAAGAAGGATTAACAGAGGAAATATACAAGAATCCTAAACACCCTTATACGATAAAATTACTGGAATCAGTACCTCGTCTAGATATGTCTAGGGATGAGTCATTGCATTCTATAGATGGTACTCCTCCAGATTTATATATTCCACCTAAGGGATGTGCTTTCTATGATAGATGTGAATATGCTCTTAAAATATGCAAAGATTATATGCCACAATTCCATAAACATAATACGACTCATAAAAGCAGATGTTGGTTAAATCATCCAATGGCAAAAGGTAAGTAAGGAGTTGATGATTAATGGAGCCTTTGATAAGTGTAAGGAATTTGAAAAAGTATTTTTATGTAGGGGAAGGAGTTTTAAAAGCTGTTGATGGCATTAGCTTTGACATTTATCCGGGAGAAACATTTGGGCTGGTAGGTGAATCTGGTTGTGGCAAATCTACTGTTGGCAGAACTATAGTAAGGCTTTATGAACCAACAGATGGAGAGATGATATATGATTGTAAGAATATTTATGGGTTATCCAATAAAGAAATGCAGGTAATACGTAAGAACTTCCAAATTATTTTTCAAGATCCCTATGCATCCTTAAATCCTAGAATGAATGTGGAAGAAATTGTAGGTGAACCCCTAGATATCCACAAAGTATTTGAAAGTAAAATAGATAAAAGGAAGCGAATTATTGAATTATTAGAACTTGTTGGATTAAATGAAGAACATTCAATGCGCTTTCCCCATGAATTCTCTGGAGGTCAAAGACAAAGGATTGGTATTGCCAGAGCATTGGCATTAAACCCGAAATTTATAGTGTGTGATGAACCAATTTCTGCTCTTGATGTATCTATTCAAGCTCAAGTTGTAAATCTGTTGAAGGATTTACAGGATAAATTAGGCTTAACTTATCTATTTATTGCACATGATTTATCCATGGTTAGGTATATTTCTGATAGGGTTGGAGTTATGTATTTAGGTCATATGATGGAACAGGCTAAATCAGAAGAGCTGTATCTAAATCCATTACATCCTTATACAAAGGCTCTATTGTCAGCCATACCAATTCCTGATCCAGAGATTCAGAAAAATAGACATAGGATTATGTTGGAGGGAGATGTCCCTAGTCCAATAAATCCTAGAGATGGATGTAGATTCGTGGAAAGATGTAAGTATGCAGTTGATAAGTGCAGAGAAGTAACACCACAGTTTAGAGAAGTAATGGAAGACCATTTTGTAGCTTGTCATAGGGTAGAGGAACTCAATATTTGAACAAAAGGGACGCAAAATTCTGTTCATTTTAGGGGAGGTTTCCATGCCTCCCAATTAAGGGCATGATTGTTGTGCTCTTTTTTTTATTTACCTAGTCTGTTATAATGTATTCATATAGTTTAAATTATTCAATAAAGGTGGGAAATATAATGGAAAAAAGGATACTAGGTAGAACAGGATTTGAAATTTCAGTTGTTGGACTTGGTGGAATTCCAATTCAAAGAGTTGATGAGGATACTGCTTATGAAATCGTTAAAGAGGCTTATGAAAACGGTATCAATTTTATTGATACTGCTAGAGGATATATGGAAAGTGAAAAACTTTTAGGATATGCTATAGAAAAAGTAGGAAGAGATAAGTTTATCTTAGCAACAAAATCTATGGCAAGAACCTATGATGGAGTTCTAGAAGAAATACATACAAGTCTAAATAATTTGAGAACTGACTATTTAGATTTATTTCAGTTCCATAACATAAGAACAAAAGAAGATTTAGATATAGTAATGGGAGAAAACGGTGCATTAAAAGCAGCAAAAGAGTTACAAGCTAAAGGAATTATAAAGGAAATTGGTATAACTAGTCACAGTGTTGATTTATTAGATATAGCATTAGATACTGATGAATTTAGCACAATCCAATACCCATATAATCCAGTTGAGCAACAAGGGGCTCCAGTATTTAGAAAGGCAAAGGAGAATAATGTTGGAGTTATCGTTATGAAGCCTTTAGCAGGGGGAGCTATTCCAAAGGGAGAGTTGTGCTTAAGATTTATATTAGAAAATGATGATGTAACAACAGCAATACCTGGCATGGATTCAGTAGAACAAGTAAGAGAAAACACTAGAGCAGGTAATGATAGAAGACCACTAACTGATGAAGAAAGAGAAGAGCTAAGTAAAGAATCAGCTACCCTTGGGGAAGAGTTCTGCAGAAGATGTGGATATTGTGCTCCTTGTACTGTAGGTATAGACATTCCAAGTTTATTTGTATTAGAAGGATATTATACAAGATACAATCTTCAAGATTGGGCATTATCAAGATATAAATCAACAAGTATACGTGCATCAGAATGTATAGAATGTGGAGAATGTGAACCGAGATGTCCATATAATCTACCTATAATAGAAATGTTAAAAAGAGTGGAGAGCAATTTGGGATAAAGTTATAAGTGCAAAGCGAATACTTTAAGGGGGTAAGAGTATGTCTATAAAAATTACCAATGGATTAGTAGTTGATGGAACAAATTCAGAACCTTTCGTAGGAGATGTTGTTATTGAAGGAAGTACTATAATCAGTGTTGCTTCAAAAAATAAAGTAACTAAAAATGATAATCGAGCTTATGATCAAATAATTGATGCAGAGGGATTAATCGTCGCACCAGGGTTTATAGACATTCATACTCATTCAGATGTATCTAACGATGCTTTTACAACTGCTGATAGCAAAATATTACAAGGTGTAACTTCTGAGATTGTAGGAAATTGTGGTATATCTACTTTTCCTACTAAAGATATCAATGTAGCATCTTATACAACACAATTTAATAGAATGACGGAGATAAAGTATCCAGGAAACACATTTCCTTGGAATGATTTAGACTCATATTTCGAGCATCTATCAAATCGTGGGAGCTATACAAATATTGGAGCACTTGTTGGACATGGAACATTAAGGGCTAATGTAATAGGTTTTGACGATAGGGATCCAAATAAAACAGAATTAGAAGAGATGTCCAGAATATTAGATGAACTACTTAAACAAGGTGCTTTCGGAATGTCATTGGGTCTAATTTATCCTCCAGGGATTTTTAGTAAGAGACATGAATTAGTTGAGCTTTCCAAAGTATTGAAAAGAAGAAATAGAATATTATCTGTCCACATGAGAAATGAAGCTAACAAAGTGTTCGAATCTGTAGAAGAGATGTTGAATATTGCAGAGGAAAGTGGAGTAAGATTACAAATCTCTCATCTAAAGTTAGTAGGAAAAAGTCAATGGGGAAGATCTAGTGAGTTGCTTAAACTGATAGAAGATGCCAGGGAAAGAGGAATCGATGTCCAATGTGATCAATATCCGTATGAGGCAACAGCCACCTCTTTAGCTGCCTTAGCACCTAAATGGGCTAAGGATGGAGGTAATGATTCATTAGTTGAAAGATTAAAAAATTCATCAAAAAAATTAATTGATGATATCCTTCAAGAAGTGGAAAATAGAGGTGGAACTAATGCTGTCCTTATAACAAATACCTTTGGTGAGTTTCCAAACTATGAAGGAAAGCGTTTATTAGAGATAGCTGAATCTGAAGGAGTATCGCCTTTTGAAATTGTAAGAGATGTTTTGATAAAGACGCGGGGATCTGCAAGGGCAATATACTTCTCAATTTGTGAGGATGATATTGTAAATATTATGAAATCAGATTATGTTTCAGTTGGTAGCGATGGATATTCATTGACAACTGATAAAAATATCCTTGGCTATAATCCACATCCTAGAAATTTTGGTACATTCCCAAGGTTTTTAGAAATGGTTAGAGATAAGCAATTGATGTCTATACAAAAAGCTGTATATAAAATGACAGGGCTAAATAAAGAGATTTTAGGTATTAATGATAGAGGAATTTTACAGAAAGGCTTTAAAGCTGATATAACAATATTTGATAAAGACTTAATTAAAGACAATTCTACATATTTGTCCGCCACAAATAAGCCAAGTGGGATAAAATATGTTATTGTTAATGGGAAAGTAGCAGTTTCAGACAATGTATTGAAATTAGAAAAATTAGGAGAGGCTTTAAAACCATAAAATTTATAAATTATAATTGATTATGGTTACACAATATTTATTACAAAAGGAGACGTATGACATGTATAAGAAAATTAGTACAATAGTTGATGCATTAGAGGATTATTTAGTAGATACGAGAAGGGATTTTCATAAGTATCCTGAAACTGGGTGGAAAGAAATTAGAACATCAAGTATCATTGCATCAGAATTAAAAAAGATTGGTTTTGATGAAGTTATTATAGGTGAAGATGTTTGTGATTTAGATAGTAGAATGGGTTTACCATCACAAGATGAGTTGGTTAAAGCATATGAAGATGCTTTAAAAAATGGTGCTGATGAAGAGTACGCTAAGTTAATGAAGGATGGAAAAACAGGAGTAATAGGAATACTTAGATGTGGAGATGGACCAGAGCTAGCTATGAGATTTGATATAGACGCCTTACCACTAATTGAATATGATGGAGAAGATAGTTTTCCTAGAAAAGAGGGTTTTGTTTCTGTAAATCATGGTTCAATGCATGCATGTGGTCATGATGGACATGCAACTATAGGATTAGGAGTAGCAAGAACCCTATATGAGATTAAAGATCGATTAAACGGAACAATAAAACTGATTTTCCAACCTGCAGAAGAGGGAGTAAGAGGAGGAAAGTCAATAGTTGAAAAAGGTCATCTTGACAATACTAAGTATTTTCTTGCCTCCCATATTACTCCTAATAAGGGTAGAGAAGAGTTTGATCTTTTTCCAGGTTCAGGAGGTTCTTTAGCGACAACAAAAATAGATGCAATTTATCGCGGCAAGGCATCGCATGCTAGTGGTGCACCTCAAGATGGTAATAATGCTTTGTTATCAATGGCAACAGCTATTTTAAATTTAAATGGGATACCTAGACATAGTGATGGTAGTACTAGATGTCACGTTGGTGTTGCAAATGGTGGTACTGGTAGAAATATAGTGGCAGACCATGCAAAATTATTGATTGAGACAAGAGGAGAAACAACTGAAATAAATACATTTGTAAAGAACTATGCTGAACGAATACTTAATAGTGCAGCAGAAATGCATGGAGTTGAATGTGAAATAAAAAAAGTAGGAGAAGCATACTCGCTAGAATCTGATGTAGAAATGATAGAATACATTAATACTGTTGCTATTGAATTGGGGCTAAAACCAACTAAAGAAAAAAGAATGAAGCTAACAGGCAGTGAAGATGTATCTTATATGATGAATAAGGTTCAAAACAATGGTGGTATAGCAAGTTTTATTCGTTTGCTGACTCCTATCACTGGGGTAGGACATGGTATAAAATATAATTTCGATGAAAAAGTACTACTAAACGGTGTTAAGATATTCTCTGGTGGTGCATATAAGTTATTAGGTAAAGCTGAATAAGATTTTTGTATTGAATTTAAACATATATAACATATAAACGAGCTTATCGAAAAGCTCGTTTTTATATTATATGATAAAAAATAGTTGTATACCTTACTTGTACAATTAATATACTAGACTAGTACCAAAATATTAAGAATATTCTATTTGACAAGATTTGACAAGATAATATATACTATATCTAGTTATTGAAATTGGGGCAACAGCGTTTCCTAGTGGGAAACAAAGGAGGTGGAAAATTGAGCAATACTGAGAAAGTAATGTGGCTATTAAAAAGGCTAGGGGAAGCGCCTTATGAACTTGGTGTAACTGAGTTAGCAGATGAAATTGGGTATGAGAAAAGCGGAGTTTTCAAAACACTCAAATTGTTAGTCCAAGGAGGATTTGTTGTCCAAAATCAATCAACTAAAAAATACTCGGTTGGTCCTGCCCTTTATAGGTTGGGGACAGTGTATGGTGAGAGAAAAGTTATTCTTCAAGTAGCAGAACCAGTATTAAAGGCCATGTCTTATATGACTGAGGAAACCGTATCCATAGGTATTAGAGAGGGCGATGATGCTATTTTAGCTTATAAAATAGAAGGCCCAATAAGCATTAGGCTTGAAAATCGAATTGGTAGAATGTATCCTCTAAATGCTGGTGCAATAGGTAAGTTATTAGGTGCTTACCATAATGAGGAAAGAATTAGGGAAATTCTTAGTCAAACAGAGTTAACTAAAAACACTCAAAATACTATTGTGGATCAAGAAGAGTTATTGTTGGAATATGAAATTATTAGAAGTAGGGGCTATGCTATAAGTGATGAAGAGAATAGAGAAGGATCATTTGGAATTTCTGCACCTATTTATGATCAAAATGGTGACGTATGGTCTTGTCTATGTTTAGCTGGTCCAAAGGAAAGATTTACTAAGAAAAAGGTTGATAATTGGATTGGTTTAGTTATCAATGGTGCTAATGAAATCTCATTAAAACTAGGGTACAATCCAAATTAATTTAAAAAGTTTTAATTAAATAAGAACAAACTTTAAAGGAGGAATTTCATATGTTAGGTTTACTAATTGGTATTATTGTAACTGTATTCGTTGGCTATTATATTTTTAAAGGCTATAAAGCTCAAACAGTTTTGTTCACTGGTGGTCTTATTTTGATGGCATGCGCAATTATTTTCAATTTTGCACCAATCATTGCAGAGGACAAATCTACAGGATTTGTGTGGTTTGATCTTTTTGAATGGATAAAAAATAACTTTTCTAGTAGGGCTAGTGGTCTTGGTTTAACTATTATGGCTGTAGCTGGATTTGCTAAATATATGGAACACATAGGCGCAAGTAGAGCTCTAGTTAAAATTACAATAGCACCTATTAAGAAATTAAATTCACCATATATCATATTAGCAGTAGGATACTTAATTGGACAATTATTAAACATATTTATACCAAGTGCATCCGGTCTTGGAGTGCTTCTAATGGTAACGATGTATCCAATACTAGTTGGTGCAGGTGTAAGTCCAATAGCAGCAACTGCTATGATAGGTACAGCGTCCTGTTTAGACTTAGGACCTGCCTCAGGTAATGCTAACTTAGCTGCTACAACTGGTGGAGTAGATGTATCTCTTTATTTCACACAACAACAAATACCTGTAGGTCTTCTAGTTGCCGCTGGAATCGCAATTTCACATTATTTAGTACAAAAACATTATGATAAAAAAGAAGGTTTTGATCCAAGTGATGCAGTTATATCAACTGCAGGAGAAGAATCTAGTGAAAATGTACCTAAAATTTACGCTTTATTACCGTTATTACCACTTTTCTTAATATTAACATTTAGTAGTCTTTTAATTAGTTCTATAAAAATGGATGTTATAACTGCTATGTTAATTTCTGTAGCTATAGCGTTATTGCTTGAAGTTATAAGATATAAGGGTACAAAAGAGGTCATTGGTAGTATTCAAGTATTCTTTGATGGCATGGGTAAACAGTTTGCAACAGTAGTTACACTTATAGTTGCTGGTGAAACATTTGCTAATGGATTAACAAGTGTTGGGGCAATTGATGCAATAATAAGTGGTGCTCAATCAGCTGGATTGGGAGCAAACATAATGATTATTATAATGACAGCTATAATATCAGTTACTGCAATTGTAATGGGTTCAGGAAATGCTCCGTTCTTTGCCTTTGCAGCACTAGCGCCAGATACTGCAGCAGCTGTAGGAATTAATGCAATAAAAATTCTACTACCAATGCAATTTGCAGCTGGTATTGCAAGAAGTATATCTCCAATAACTGCTGTTATAGTAGCTGTAGCAGGTGTAGCTAATCTTGATCCATTTAAAGTTGTAAAAAGAACTGCAATACCAATGCTTGTAGGATTAATACTTACACTAGTTGGTACATTTATATTCTTATAAAATTATAAGAAGTATGGTTTTTAAAGGAGGGGCTAGATGAATAAATATAATTTTGACTTAGAAAAATACATTGAAGAATTAGAAACGATGGTTAATCAAGATAGTGGTAGTGAGTATCCAGAAGGGGTAAACGTTATAGCAAATTTCTTAAAAGAAAAATATGACAATCTTGGATGGATAACTAAACTACATGATCTTGATCAAAGTGTGGGACCATGTCTAGAAATTAAAAATAAAGATACAGATGAATTTGACGTATTAATGATAGGTCATATGGATACTGTATTTCCTCAAGGTACAGCAGCGGAAAGACCATTTAAGATAGAAGGAAACAGGGCATATGGTCCTGGTGTTGTTGATATGAAAGCATCATTATTATCTATTTATTATGCTATGGAACAATTAAATGAAACTCCAAATGAAATGCCATCAATTTGCATATTGCATAATAGTGATGAGGAGATTAGTTCAAAAGCTTCTAGACCATTAATCGAAGAAATTGCGAAGAAAAGTAAAATTGTTCTAGTTTTAGAACCAGCTAGAAAAAATGGTGCTTTGGTAAATGGAAGAAAAGGACTTGCTAAGTTTGCTATTGAGTTTAATGGCGTAGCAGCGCATTCAGGTGTTAATCCTCAGGATGGAATTAGTGCTATAAATGAACTAGGTAATTGGATTGTTGAACTTCATAAATTAACTGATTATGAAAGAGAGACTACCGTAAATGTCGGTATAGTGTCTGGAGGAACTAAAGCTAATGTTGTTGCAGCTAAGGCTGAAGCGGAAGTTGATTTGAGGTTTAAAATCCCTACAGAACTAGAAAGAGTAGAAAATAAATTTAAAGAATTATTAGGAAATCCTTTTACTGAAGGTATAAAGGTAAATGTAAAAAGAATTGGATATCGTCCGCCTATGAATCCAACAAAAGAGGCGGAAGTGCTATACAATAAAGTGAATGAACTAGGTGAGAATTTAGGAATAGATATTCAATGGGTTTTCACAGGTGGAGGTTCAGATGCTAATTTCACAGCAGCTTTAGGAGTTCCTACTATAGATGGTATGGGTCCGGTAGGTGGAGATAGTCATGGTATCAATGAATATCTAGAAATAGATACAGTAGAACCTAGACTAAATCTTCTAAGAGAATTAATTAAGGCTATACCAAGCTTATAGCAAAAATTAAAATTTACCAGGAGTTTTGTTTTAAACAAAACTCTCTGGTTTTTTATTAACATATGAATGGAGGAATTTTAGTGAGCCAGCCGATGGTTATTTTCTTGATATTACTTTTAGGTTATTTTATAGGGAATATCAAGTTTTTTGGATTAAAGATGGGAAGTTCAGCAGTACTTATAGTTTCATTGGTATTTGGACATTTTGGTTTTGAGATATCTTCTATAATCAAAGATATGGGGTTAATTTTATTTGTAACTGCAGTAGGGTTTATAGCAGGACCGACGTTTTTTAGGAATTTTAAAAATAAGGTTGTGTCATATATAGCTTTGGGTGTAATTGTTATTATTAGTGGAGCTATATCCTGTATTGCAATAATCAAATTAAGTGGTATACCAACGCCTCTCGCAGTTGGTATGTTAAGTGGGGCATTAACTAGTACACCTGGTTTAGCAGCTGCAATTGAAGCTACAGGAGATAGTATGGCATCTATAGGCTATGGGATTGCTTATCCTTTTGGTGTTTTAGGAGTAGTTTTATTTATTCAGTTAGTTCCAAAAATATTAAAGATGGATTTAAGTAAAGAGGCTGCAAAGTTAGAAGAAAATCTTGAGGATAAGACTAAAGAAATAAAAAATAATGCTTATATTAAAATAGACTCTTTTGGATTATTTTCTTTTTCTATAGCTGTAGTACTTGGTATCATAGTAGCAGGTATCAAAATTCCTTTACCTGGAGGTATTAATTTTAATTTGGGTAATTCGGGAGGTCCTTTACTTTTAGGTTTGATAATGGGACATTTTGGCCACGTGAAAAGTTATTCAATTACTGTTCCTAAGCCTACCTTAGAGGTTATGAGAGAGTTTGGGCTTGTATTGTTTTTATTAGGAGCAGGAACTGATGCTGGTAAAGGATTTATTTCCATATTGCAACAATATGGGGTATCTTTATTCTTCTTAGGTGTTATCATGACAATATTGCCAATGATTATCAGTTACTTTTTCGCTCGAAGGGTGCTAAAGCTAGATTTAATAAATACATTAGGTTCAATATGTGGTGGAATGACTAGTACTCCAGCCCTTGGAACATTAATATCTGTTGCTCAGTCTGATGCTGTAACAACAGCTTATGCTGCAACATATCCTGTTGCACTTATTTTGGTAGTATTAGTATGTCAATTGATTGGTCTGTTTTTCTAATTCGTAGTTAATATTAAATACTTGGGGGTATGTTTATGATTAAGTATGATATTATTTTAAAAAAAGGTAAATTGGTTGACCCGTTAAATAATGTAGAAGGCATATATGATGTTGGAATTAAAGATGGAATAATTATTGATATTGATCAGGAATTGAGTTACACAGATGCTGATCAGGTATTAGATGTTCAGGGACAAATAGTAATGCCTGGGGTAGTGGACTCTCATGTTCATATAGTTAGACCAGATTCAAAAGCTGCTGGTTATCGTATGCTAATTCGAGCTGGAGTTACTACAGCTTTTGATTTTAGAGGGCCTGTAAATAGAGTTGTTGAAGAAATAATCCCATATGGTTATGGACTAAATGTAGGAGTATTAAATGGTATATTCCCTGGTAATGGAATTAAAGATACTAAGGGCTCAGCTACTGATATATATGATTATATCAATAAAAGTGTTGATGAAGGGGCTTTGGGGGTTAAGCTATTAGGAGGCCATTTTCCATTGGAGCCAGAGACTGCAAACTTAATTATAAAGACTGCAAGTAAAGAAAAAGCATATGTTGCATATCATGCTGGAAGTACTAAGAATGGTAGTAATATTAATGGATTAGAAGAAGCCATTACTTCTGCCGATGGTTTACCATTACATTTAGCACATGTAAATTCTTATTGTAGAGGACTTATAAATTCACCTTTAGAAGAGGTTCATAAAGCCCTAGATTTGCTAGAGAAAAATCCAAATATTGTATCTGAATCCTACCTATCTGCACTAAATGGTACAACTGGCGATTTAGATGAAGATTTATTACCAAAGAGTCATGTTACAAGATCCTGTCTTAAGATGAATAATTACGAAGCTACTAAAGAAGGTTTAGGCCAAGCGCTAAAAGATAGTATCTGTGGGTTATATATGAGAATTGGTGAAGAAATGCAATTAGTATGGGGTATTGAAGCTTATGAAAGATGGGTACAAAATGGTCATAAAGGTAATATTTGCTTTCATGTAAATTCACCTATTTCTACTGTATCTTGCGCAGTTTCTAAAAATAAGGATAATCGTTTTATAGTTGATGCTATCAGTACAGATGGTGGATCCATACCTAGAAATTGTATAATAAGCAGCGGATTATTGTTAGTTGAATACGGAGCAATTACTCTTAAAGATTTTGTTTGGAAAGCTAGCTATATGCCTGCACAATTATTTGGATTAACAAATAAAGGACATCTATCTTTAGGTGCAGATGCTGATATTGTTGTTGTAGATCCAATAAATAAAGAAGCTAAAATTACAATAACAAACGGAAAGATTGCCATGATAGATGGCTACTTAATAAAACAGCCAGGAAATTTAATAACAACAGAAAGGGCGGCAAAATCCTTAAAAGAAAAGTCAGTTCCTTTTAAAACTGTTGATTTAGACCAAAGTATATTTTTAGGTGGACGAGATAGAGTTTATTCTAATAGGAGAGGATAGGTGATTTGTAAGTGATACTAATCAAAAATGTAGCAATTTTAGGTGAAAATAATTTAAGCTTAATGGATATTTTAATTGGTGGTGGAAAGATACTTGATATTTCTCCAAATATCAATATTAATTTACCGAGTATTAAAGTTATTGATGCAGAAGGTCTGCTTGCAACACCTGGTTATATTGATCAACATGTTCACATCACAGGCGGTGGAGGAGAAGGTGGTTATACAACTAGGGTACCTGAAATATCAGCAAGAGATATAGTAAATGCTGGTGTTACAACTGTAGTAGGGCTACTTGGTACAGATGGAACCACAAGATCCATGGAAAACTTAGTTGCAAAGACTAAAGCATTAAATGAGTATGGGGTAACTGCATACTGTTTAACAGGGTCTTATGAAATTCCATCAGTAACTCTTACTGGTAATGTTAAAAAGGATATTATGTTTATACAAGAAGTAATAGGAGTTAAACTAGCCCTATCAGACCATAGATCATCTAATATTTCACTGCAGGATTTAATATACTTAAGTTCAGATGTAAGATTGGCTGGATTGTTATCAGGTAAATGTGGTATTGTAACTATTCATATGGGTACAGGAAAATGTGGTTTAAGTCCATTATTTGAATTAGTTGATAAGACTGACATACCTATTAAAACTTTAAGGCCTACACATGTTGATAAAATAATAGATGAAGCTATTGAATTTGCAAATCTAGGTGGATATATCGATATTACATCAAGAGAGGAATCTGAAAGGACAACTAGTGCAATAATTAAAGCTTTGGACAAAGCGCCATTAGAAAAAATAACCATGAGTACTGATTCCAACGGAAGTATGCCAATTTGGAATGAGAAAAATGAAATGATAGGTATGACTGCAGGTAAAATGACAACTATGCATCAAAATGTTAAAGAACTTATAAATGTCAAAGGATTACCTATGGATACAGCATTTAATTTAGTTACGAAGAATGTAGCCGAAGCTTTAGAGATATATCCAAAGAAAGGTACAATAGCAGTAGGTAGTGATGCTGATATCAATCTAATTGATGATAAACTAAACATAATAACTACTATTTCTAATGGAGTTGTAATGAAGGAGAATGGTAAAGTTTTATTAAAAGAGAATTTTATTAATAGCTAATTAGTTACAACTATATTTTCTCCTCTATTTTTATTATAGAGGAGGTTTTTTATGATTAGTTTAGATTGGTTGTTAATGTCCATTTTTCTAAGTTACACTATATGATATAATCATTACAAGGAATATATCTGTTAGGAGAGAATAATATGAAAATAGCCTTTATAGCTCCATATGAAGAGCTTACAAATTTAGTATTAGACATTTCAAGAGAAATGAATATAGAGGTAGATGCATATACAGGTAGCTTTGAAGATGCAGCTGAGATTGCAAAAAGATTAGAGGCTAAGGGGTATGATATATTAATAAGTAGAGGAGCTACATACCAACATATTAAAGATTCAGTAAAGATACCTATTGTGAAATGTGAAATGACTTCTTTTGACATTCTCTATGCAATATTTGATTCTATAAAATATTTAAGAGATGAAAGAAAAATAGGTTTAATACTGTCCAACAAATTATCTCTTGAAGCAGAAAAGATCTCGGAAATATTCAATATAAAGCTAATTTATATGGCATCTTATAATCAAATTGAAGAAACAAAAGAGATGGTTAAAGAAGCTATTGAAAAAGGTGCAGAAGTAATTATTGGTGGTATATCTACTGTAAGGCATGCAGAGGATTTAGGTAAAAAGGGTGTCTTGTTAAAAACTTCAAAGGAGACAGTTCAACAATCAATATATACAGCTTTAGAAGTATATGATCTGACTAGAAAACAGATGATGGAAACAGAAAGATTAAACCATATATTAAAATTTTCATATGAAGGGATTATCGTAACAGATACTAATGGTATTGTAACTTTTTTTAATCCTACAGCTGAGAGAATTTTTGATATTAATGCTAATAAAATTATTGGGAAAAGAGCTGATGAATATATACCTACAACAAAACTACTTGAAGTTGTAGAAACAGGACAAGCCCAATTAAGTCAGATTCAAAAATTCAACAATAATACAATAATAACAAATAGAATACCAATTAAAGTAAAAGGTAAAATTGGTGGAGCAGTAGCTACATTTCAGGAAATAAGTAAAATCCAAGACTATGAAAAGATGTATAGATCAGAAATTTATAAAAAAGGTCTTATTGCCTACTACACTTTTTATGATTATATTGGTGAAAACAAGGCAGTTAAAGATATGATTAAAAATGCTAAAATTTATGCAAAGTCAGATGCTTCTGTATTAATAATAGGTGAGTCAGGAACAGGTAAGGAAATTTTAGCACAAAGTATTCATAATGCAAGTAATAGATGTAACAATCCTTTTGTGGCAGTAAATTGTTCAGCGATACCTGAAAATCTACTAGAAAGCGAACTATTTGGATATGAAGATGGTGCTTTTACTGGTGCAAAAAAAGGCGGAAAGATGGGTTTGTTTGAATTAGCACATACGGGAACTATCCTATTAGATGAAATTGGTTCTATGCCTTTAAATTTACAATCAAGATTGCTTAGAGTGCTTCAAGAAAAAGAAGTTTGGAGACTAGGATCGGACAAAAGTATAAAAGTTGATGTAAGAGTCATATCATCAACGAATACAGATTTATTTGAAGCTGTAGAGAAGGGGGAGTTTAGAAGAGATTTATATTTTAGATTAAATGTATTAAAACTTGAAACTTCACCTTTGAGAAATAGAAAAAATGATGTAAAACTAATATTTGACTACTTTGTAAGTAAATATAGTGACAAACATATTACGCTTAGTCAACAACAACTAGCTATTTTAGAAGAATATGAATGGCCAGGAAATGTTAGAGAACTTCAAAATTTCGTTGAAAGAGTGTCACTGTTAAAGGAATATGTACCAATGGAAAAGATTATTGACGATTTGATTGAAGGCCATGAAAAAGGTAGTAAATACCTCGCTGATGGTGACTCAATAATTATAAAAAAAGGAACAAAAGATTCTATGGAGAAACAAATTTTTGAAAAGTTATATGCAGAATGTAATTATAATGCCACACTACTAGCTGAAAAACTTGGAATTAGTCGCACTACGGTTTGGAAAAAGCTAAATAGTTAGTATGTAAAGAGATATAGTTTGTTAGATATCAATCAATGTGTACAAATTATATACAATTGTTTGCAAATACGTTCAATAAACAAACATTAGTTATTTAAAATAGCTAAATACTGATTGGCACGTTTATTGCAACTATTATACTTAGTATGGAGGTGAATTAGTGAAACTATCTATAGGATATGGTGAAGGAACACAAGGTATTAATATTCCAGACAATTATATAATGGATATTTTGGAACCAAATAAGATTCAAATTGGGCTAACCGGTGTTGATGAAGTAATTAGATCAATAAGAAATCCCATAGGAACCAATAAACTAAATGAAATTATAAAAAAGGGAGAAAAGATTGTAATAGTTACCAGCGACTTAACCAGGCCATTGCCAAGCTATGAAATATTGCCTCCATTATTAGATGAATTGTATGGGATTGGAGTAAAGAAAGAAGATATAACTATTGTGTTTGCTTTAGGGAGTCATAGACAGCATACTGAAGAAGAAAAAATACAATTAGTAGGTGAGAGAGTTTATCAAGAGATTAATTGTATAGATTCGAATGCAGAGGACTGTATTCGAATGGGTGTAACCAAGGCTGGGACACCTGTTGACATATTTAGGATTGTTGCTGAAGCAGATAGAAGAATTTGTATTGGAAACATCGAATATCACTATTTTGCTGGTTATAGTGGAGGTTCAAAAGCCATAATGCCAGGTGTATCAACACCAAATGCTATTCAAGCAAACCATAGTAATATGATACTTGAAGATGCTAAGGCAGGTAAACTTGTAGGAAACCCAGTTAGGGAAGATTTAAATGAGGCAATAAAATATTGTCCTATTGATTTTATTGTAAATGTAGTCTTAAATGAAAAGAAAGAAATTATTTACTCCGTAGCTGGTGATTTTATTAAAGCCCACAAAGAGGGTTGTAAGTTCTTAGATAAAATCTACAAAAAAGAAATCAGAGAAAAGGCTGATATTGTAATAGTTTCACAAGGTGGAGCCCCTAAGGACTTGAACTTATATCAAGTTCAAAAAGCCCTTGATAATGCTAAACATGCTATTAAAGATGATGGTATTATCATATTAGTTGGTTCATGTATTGAAGGCTTTGGTAATAATGTTTTTGAACAATGGATGACAGAAGCTAGATCTCCAGATGAATTGATAAATAGAATAAATGAAAAATTTACACTTGGTGGTCATAAAGCGGCAGCCATTGCTTTAGTGCTTAAAAAGGCTAAGATATATTTAGTATCTGATATGGATGCTGAATTAGTAAAATCAATATTTATGGAGCCATACGATGATGTTCAAGAAGCATTTAATGATGCAATTAAAGAATTAGGTAATGATATAAAGGTTTTGGTAATGCCTTATGGAGGTTCAACATTACCTTACCTGAAATAGTATTAGAAATATGATATGATTTTAGTAACAATCAAAATAAAATAATTATTCTAGGAGGAGCTATTATGAGTTTAAGAGAAGAAGCTTTAAAATTACACAAAGATAACCAAGGTAAAATTGAGGTAATAAGTAAAGTAAAGGTGGAAAACGCTAAAGATTTGAGTTTAGCATATACTCCAGGAGTTGCTGAACCATGTAAAGAAATTGCTGCAAATTCAGATTTAGTATATGATTACACAAATAAAGGAAATATGGTTGCGGTTGTAACTGATGGTTCTGCTGTTTTAGGATTAGGAAACATTGGTTCAAGAGCAGGTATGCCTGTAATGGAAGGTAAAGCAGTATTGTTTAAATCCTTTGCAAACGTTGATGCATTTCCTATCTGTCTAGAAAGCCAAGATACAGATACTATAGTTGAAACTGTAAAACAAATTGCCCCATCCTTTGGAGGAATAAATCTTGAAGATATAGCTGCACCAAGATGCTTTGAAATAGAAGAAAGATTAAAGAAAGAATTAGATATACCAGTATTCCATGATGACCAACACGGTACTGCTATAGTTGTATTATCAGGTATATTAAACGGTCTAAAAGTAGTAGGCAAGAAAATCGAAGATGTAACTGCAGTTATAAGTGGAGCTGGTGCTGCTGGTATAGCAATAGCAAAATTACTTGTAAATGCTGGTATTAAAGACGTAATTATATGTAATAGTAGAGGTATATTAAATAAAGAAGATGAAAAATTAGATCCAATTAGAAGAGAAATGGCAATTTCAACTAATAAAACTAACAGAAAAGGCTCTCTTGCTGATGCAATGGTAGGCGCTGATATATTTATAGGAGTTTCTGCACCAGATATTGTAACTCAAGAAATGGTTGAAAGTATGAATGATAATTCAATAGCATTTGCTATGGCAAATCCTGTACCTGAAGTTTTACCTGAAGTAGCATTAGCAGGTGGAATCAGAGTTATGGGAACAGGAAGATCAGACTTCCCTAACCAAATCAATAATGTATTAGCATTCCCTGGAATATTTAGAGGTGCTTTTGATGTTAAAGCTTCTGAAATTAATGAAGAAATGAAATTAGCAGCTGCATATGCAATTGCAAATTTAGTAACAGAAGAAGAGTTAAAAGAAGAATATATTATCCCTGCAGCATTTGATGAAAGAGTAGCTCCTGCAGTAGCTAAAGCTGTAGCAGAGGCAGCTGTGAAAACAGGTGTAGCTAGAAAGTAAATAGTAAGTATATAAAAGGACCTTATGAAAATTCATAAGGTCCTTCGAATTTAATACCATCCTCTTAACTTCATTACATCAGCGACTTTTTTCACAGAATGTAAATATGCAGCTTGCCTAATACTTACATTATAATCCTCTTTTATTTGCCAAATGGCGTTAAATGCATTAACCATTGCTTTTTCGAGTTTTTCTGTAATTTCTTCTTCCTCCCAATAATAACCATAAAGGTTTTGTACCCATTCAAAATAGGAAACTGTAACTCCACCTGAATTTGTTAGTATATCTGGAGTAAGAGGTATCCCCCTTTTTTCTAAAACTTCATCGGCTTCTGGAGTAGTTGGTCCGTTTGCTGCTTCACATACAAGTTTGGCACTGATTTTTTCTGCAACTTCTGTTGTTATTACATTTTCAAGTGCTGCAGGTATCAATACATCTACATCTAATTGCCAGAAATCATCACCATTTATTATTTCGCCATTAGGATATTTCAAGAAGTCTCTATTTCCCTTTATATGATAATGATCATATAAGTCATCGAAATCTAAACCATCTTTATTATAGATGGCATAGTTTCCAATTTCTTTATTGTGGTGAGCCACTGCAACTATTTTAGCACCTAATCTTTGTATGTTTTTAATAGCAAAGCTACCTACATTTCCGAACCCTTGGACTGCTACAGTTGCACCATTTATATCAATATTATATTTCTTTAAAGCTTCTCTTACTGTAAATGCTACACCAAGTCCAGTTGCTTCGTTTCTACCTTTAGAGCCTCCCCATAATACAGGTTTACCTGTAATAACTCCGAGTTCATGATGTCCAGTTAATTTATTGAACTCATCTACCATCCACGCCATAATCTGACCATTTGTATTTACGTCAGGTGCTGGTATATCTATTCTATCTCCTAAATATTTGTATAATCCTTGGATATATCCTCTAGATAATCTTTCTAATTCTCCTTGGGATAATTCTTTAGGATTGACTGTAACTCCGCCCTTGGCACCTCCATAAGGAATTCCTGTAACACAACATTTAAATGTCATCCAGATAGATAGGGCTTTTACTTCATCCATATTAACATCGTGATGAAATCTAATACCTCCTTTTCCTGGGCCGATTGCATCACTATGTAAAGACCTATATCCTTTAAAAGTCTTTACGGTTCCATCATCCATTTTTACAGGGATTGATATTTCAATTACTCTTTGAGGTTCTTTCAAGATTTCATAAACTGATGGGTCTAGTTGCAATTTATCACATGCAGTTTTAATTTGTTTTTGTGCACTTTCTAAGGGGTTTAAAATTTCTTTATTCATGTTATCCCTCCTAAAATTTAGAAATACATACAATATTATTATATATATTATTACACTGAAATAATAGTAATGCAATAAGTTAAATAAATATGATATAATCAATTCAAAATAACAATATAACAAGGGGTGATTAGATGACAACTGCTCACATAAGTGCTATAAAAGGCGATATTGCAGAAACCATACTTTTACCAGGGGATCCATTAAGGGCAAAATTTATTGCTGATACTTTTTTAGAAGATGTTATCCAATTCAATACTGTTAGAAATATGTTTGGATATACTGGTACCTATAAAGGTAAGAAAGTATCTGTAATGGGTAGTGGAATGGGAATGCCATCTATAGGGATTTATTCCTATGAATTAATACATTTTTATGGAGTTAAAAACCTAATCAGAGTTGGATCCTGTGGAGCGTATAATGAAGACTTAGAGCTTTATGATATAATTCTTGGAATGGGAGCATGTACCAATTCAAGTTATGCTCATCAATATGATTTACCAGGTACATTCTCAGCAATAGCTTCTTGGGATTTATTGTACAAGGCAAAACAAGTTGCTGATAAAAAGGGTATAGATACACATGTAGGAAATATACTAAGTAGTGATGTGTTTTATAATGCAAATCCAGATGTATATAAAAAGTGGGCATCTATGGGAGTACTTGCTGTAGAAATGGAAGCATATGCATTATACTGTAACGCAGCAGCAGCTGGGGTAAATGCTCTTACAATTCTTACAGTTTCAGATTCCTTAGTAACTAAATTAGAAACAACATCAAAAGAAAGAGAAACAGGATTCTCCAAAATGATGGAAATCGCCTTGGAACTTATATAAAATATGAATTAAAAACAAACCAAAATAAAGGGTTTGTTTTTTTCTCGCATAATGTGACACGAAAACGTATCATCTGAAATGAAAACACTGCAGCCTTAAGCATTGAAAACGATTGCTCTTAAAATATTGAAACGAAAACGTTTCATCTAGACTATAACAAGTCAAGATATAATTGCTGTAAGGCTGTAAAGTACTAAGCGAAATGTTGGCATGACAATTGCAATATAGAATATTGAAAGGATTGAATTAAGCAATGGCTCGAAGAATAAAAATTGTAACTAATGTAGATACACCACATTTGACATACAAGTTTTTAACTATACTTAGTAGAAACAATATATCTATTTTAAACATGGAGGTTTATTCAAAGATAGCTTATTATGTAGTCCCAGATATTGAAGATGATATATGGAATAAAGCTATTAACGATATGAATAACTTAGAGGAATTCGAAAGTGTTGAAGAGGTTGCTTTACTTCCTTTTGAAGAAAGAGATATTGAAATGAAAAGGGTTTTAGATATCATACCTCAAGGAGTTGTAGTACTAAATCCACAAGGCCATATTAAATATGGAAATGATTTAGTAACTGAGAAAATATTTAAAACTACTTTAGATAATATTACTGATAAATTGATCACTCATTATATCACTGATGAAAACGTTAGGCTATTTATATTGAATGATGAAAAATCTAAATCTATAAAAAATCAAAAGATACAAATAGGCAATCAATTTTACAATATGAATATAAAACCTATTGTAGGTGATGGAAATGTTTTCTCGGGATATTTACTATCTTTAAGTGATATTGTAAATCAAGACATATACCATAACCCAATTACATTTGAAGACATAATTGGTGAAAGTAATAAAATGTATGAAGTAGTAAATCAAGCAAAGCTTTATGCTAAATCTGATTCTCCTGTGCTAATAACTGGAGAAAGTGGTACGGGTAAGGAACTATTCGCCCGTGCAATACACAATTTAAGTGATAGGAAACTAAAACCTTTCATTGCTATAAACTGTGCTGCAATACCGGAACAATTACTGGAAAGTGAGCTTTTTGGATATGAAAGAGGCTCGTTTACTGGTGGTAAAAAAGAAGGTAGCAAAGGCATTTTTGAAATAGGAGAGGGAGGAACCATATTCTTAGATGAAATAGGGGAGATGCCTCCTCACTTACAATCAAAATTACTAAGAGTACTTCAAGAGAAAAGTGTAAGGAGAATAGGTGGACACCAAGAAATACCTATTGATATTAGGATTATCTCAGCAACAAATCAAGATATAGATAATTTAGTTAACACAGGCAAATTTAGACTAGATTTATTATATAGAATAAATATTTTTAATGTAGAAATTCCTTCTTTAAGAAATAGAAAAGATGATATTCCAATATTGGTTGAACATTTTACCACAAAGCATTCAAAAAGATATGGAAAGGTTATTAATGAGATAGATACAAAAGCTATGAAGAAAATGGTGGAGTACAACTGGCCTGGAAACATTAGAGAATTACAAAATGTGGTTGAAAGAGCTGTTGCACTATCAGCTAATAATATAGTTGAGGAAAAGGATATTATACTAAATTTAAATATTGAGATGCACAGAGACATACCTGATAATTCCTCACTCACTGATGTAGTAGGGGAGTTTGAACGAGACATAATCCTAAAAGCCTTAAAAAATAATAATAGTGTTAGAAGTACAGCAAAGAAGTTGAAAGTAACCCCAACATTATTAACTAATAGAATCAAAAGATACAACATATTGGACAAGGAGTGGAGAAAGTAAGTAATTAATTAGATTATTAACCGAAAGGGTTAATGATACATAAAATCTCAAGGAGGCATAACAAATGAATGACTTAAAGCAACAAAAAGGCAGTGGTTTAGCATTAGTCCCATTCTTAATTTTTATCGTAGTTTATATGGGATCAGGACTTATTCTTCAAGCTCAAGGGGTTGAGATGGCATTCTATCAATTCCCGGCAACAGTAGCAGCATTAGTAGCAATTATATTTGCATTTATTATGTTTAAAGGTTCAATTGATGAAAAATTTAATACCTTTTTAAAAGGTGCTGGTAATGAAGATATCATTATCATGTGTTTCATATTTATTTTAGCAGGAGCATTCTCTACTGTAGCGAAAACTATGGGTGGAGTTGAATCAACAGTAAACTTTGCATTAACATTAATACCGCCACAATTTATTACAGCGGGCATATTTATAATTGCTTGTTTTATCTCAATAGCTACAGGAACTTCAGTAGGAACTATAGTAGCTGTTGGACCTATAGCTGTTGGGTTAGCTGAAAAAGGTGGATTAAGCTTAGCTTTAGTAATAGCTGCTCTAGTAGGTGGCTCAATGTTTGGGGATAACATGTCTGTAATCTCAGATACAACTATAGCTGCTACAAGAACACAAGGTTGTGAAATGAGAGATAAATTTAGATTAAATCTAATGATAGCACTTCCGGCAGCTGCAATAACTATAATATTACTTTTAGTATTAGGAAAACCAGTAAATGTAGTTGAAGCAGGAACATATTCTTACAATATTATAAAAATGATACCATACATTCTAGTATTAATAGCTTCATTAATAGGTGTTAACGTGTTCGTAGTTTTAACATCAGGAATATTATCCTCTGGAATTATAGGATTAATTTATGGTGATTTAACAATAGTTAGTTTGGCTCAAAACATAAATGGTGGTTTTAATGGAATGTTTGAATTAGTTATTTTATCCTTACTAATTGGTGGACTTGCTCAAATGGTTAACCATGCAGGAGGAATTCAATGGATTCTATTAAAAGTAAAGAATATGATTAAAGGTAAAAAATCTGCAGAAATTGGTATTGCGGCATTAGTATCATTAGTTGATATGGCTACTGCAAACAATACAATAGCAATAATTATATCTGGACCTATTGCAAAAGAAATATGTAATGAATATGAAGTTGACCCAAGAAGATCAGCATCACTACTTGACTCTTTCTCATGCGTTATGCAAGGAATGATTCCTTATGGTGGACAATTACTTATTGCTGCGGGATTAACAAATGGTGCATTATCTGTAGTTGATATTATGCCATTACTATGGTATCAAATGTTACTTGCTGTATTCGCTATAGTTTCTATCTATATACCATTTACTGATGGTTTGATTAGAAAGGATCCATGGAATTTTGAACAAGACAAACCAATGAGCAAATTAGCAGGTAGTGCAAAATAATTAGTTAATATTATTAGATTTTAATATTATATATAAATCAAATAGGGAGGCAAAATATAATGGACAGAGAAAAATTAGATAAAATGGATTTTGGAACTAGAGCAATACACGCAGGATATCAAAAAAATGAATTTGGTGCTTTAGCTACACCAATTTATCAAACATCAACTTTTATGTTTGATTCAGCTGAGCAAGGTGCAAGAATATTTATGGGTGAAGAAGCAGGTTATGCTTATTCAAGAACAGCAAACCCAACAAATACACAAGTAGAAGAAAAACTAGCTAACTTAGAAGGTGGAGAAGCTGCAGTTTCATTTGCATCAGGTATGGGAGCTATTACTTCAGTTATCTGGACTCATGTAAAAGCTGGAGATCATATAGTTGCTGCAAAAACACTATATGGTTGTACATTTGCTTATTTAAATCATGGAATATCAAAGTATGGAGTTGAAGTAAGTTTTGTAGATACTTCAGATCCTGAAAATGTAAGAGCTGCAATGAAAGAAAATACAACATTAGTATACTTAGAAACACCAGCTAATCCAAATCTGCTGGTTACTGATCTTGAAACTATCTCAAATATTGCTCATGAAAATGAAGGTTGTATAGTAGTTGTGGATAATACTTTCTGTTCACCATATATTCAAAGACCATTAGAATTAGGTGCAGATGTAGTAGTTCACTCAGCTACAAAATATTTAAATGGACATGGAGATGTAATAGCAGGATTTGCAGTAGGTTCATTAGAATTTATGATTGCAGTAAGAACTATGGGATTAAAAGATATGACTGGTGCAACAATGAGCCCATTCGATGCATTCTTAGTAAACAGAGGAATGAAAACTTTAGAAATAAGAATGGAAAGACACTGTGCAAATGCACAAGCGGTTGCTGAATTCTTAGAATCACATCCAGCAGTTGATGTAGTAAAATATCCTGGACTTAAGAGTTTCCCACAATATGAATTAGCTAAGAAACAAATGAGTTTGCCAGGTGCTATGATAGCATTTGAATTAAAAGGTGGAAGAGATGCAGGAGTAAAATTAATGAATACAGTTGAACTATGTACTCTAGCAGTAAGTTTAGGAGATGCTGAAACATTAATCCAACACCCTGCAAGCATGACTCACTCACCATATACACCAGAAGAGAGAGCAGCAAGTGGTATAGCCGAAGGATTAGTTAGATTATCAGTTGGTTTAGAATCATCAGATGATATTATAGCAGACTTAAAACAAGCACTTGATGCATTAGTATAAAAATTAAAATACAGTAGGTAGAATAATTCTATCTACTGTATTTTAATAATTTTGAGTATTCATAACCTAGTAAATAAGATATAATTAAATCAATATAAAACTAGGGGGAGATTTTGTGAATATCAAAGATTTAGATACGCCAGCTTTATTGATTGATAAGGTCAAGATTTTGGATAATATAAAGTTTATCCAGGAGTATGCAAATAAATATGATGTAAATTTAAGACCTCATACTAAGACCCACAAGATGCCATATTTAGCAAATTTACAAGTTGAAGTAGGGGCTAGGGGGATAACAGTTGCAAAAGTAGGAGAAGCAGAAGTAATGGCTGAAAATGGAATTGGTGATATATTTATAGCCAATGAAATTGTGGGTACTACTAAACTAGAAAGAATAAAGACCTTAAATAGAAAGATTAATATATCTTTTGGAATAGATTCTATAGAGCATGTAAGGGAAATTGAAAAGGTATTTGAAGAGGAAACTAAGAAGGCTCAAGTTCTTATAGAAATTGAAGTTGGAGAAAACAGATCTGGAATTATTGAGGAAGATGATTTTATAAATTTAGTTAAGTATATTAAGACATGTAAAAATGTAGACTTAAAAGGTATATTTTCCCATGAGGGTCATAGTTATGGGGCATCGGATATAGATGATTTAAAAAGAATATTTGATGAAGCTCAAATTCGTACTTTGAAATTTGCATATATTGCAGAAGAGTTGGGTGTTGAACTAGAAGTAGTAAGTATCGGAGCTACACCGCCAGTAATTTACAATCTACCAATAATGAAAGGGATAACTGAAATTAGACCTGGTACTTATATTTTAATGGATGCATCTCAAGGAAATGCCCTTGGAACTTATGATAGGTGTGCTGCATCTGTTTTAGCTACAGTTATTAGCAAGCCTACAGATGAGAGAGTAATTCTAGATGTTGGAGCTAAAGGTATAACTATGCAGACTAGAAATCAAGGTATTTGTAAGACTACAGGTTTAGGTTATATTAAAGATTATGGTGTGTATATGGACAAAGTATTTGATGAACATGGAATTATCTATAACAAAGAATTTAGAGACAATATACAAATTGGTGATAAGGTAGAGATTATTCCAAACCATATTTGCCCTGTAGTAAATTTATATGATAAAGCTTATCTATTGACTGAAGGTAAAGTTGTTGAGATAATTCCTATATTAGGAAGAGGAAAATTAGCATAGCTATTTTGTTAATAAAAAAATTATTGTTGAAATATATATAGAAAGTGATATTATATAGGTAAACGTTTACTCGGTTAATCGTTTACCTATTGTATTTAAAATATTCATTGACAAGGAAAGTGGTGAATATGACTATTAAGAAAATAGCTAAATTGGCAAATGTATCTAGTGCAACGGTATCTAAGGTGATCAATGGTAAAGATAAATATATAAGTGAAGCTACAAGAAAAAGAGTTTTAGAAATTGTTGAGAGAGAAGGATATGTACCTAATGCAGTAGCCAAAAGCCTAAAAGTAAAAAGAACTAAAACTCTTGGAATAGTAATACCTGATGTGATGAACTTATTTTTTTCAGAATTAGCTAGGGGAGTTGAGGATGCTGCTGAGAAAATGGGTTATTCAATAATACTTTGTAATTCAGATAACAAAGTATCCAAAGAAGAAAAGTATATTCAAATATTGCAGGAGAAAATGGTGGATGGGATAATATTAGCTGCCTCCGAGAGTAGTGTAAGTAAATATTTCAATAAGAGAGGTACCCCCATGGTACTGTTAGATAGGGATCTTAGTGTAGATGATCAGGTAGGAAAAATCACAGTTGATAACGAAAGCGGCATATATGAAGCTACATGTTTTTTAATAAATAAGGGATGTAGAGATATAGGGTATATATCCTCAGAAATTTCTAGTAAGATTTCATTTCAAAGATTATCTGGGTATAAAAAAGCTCTATTAGATAGAGGATTCCAAGTAAGCGAGTCTATGATATACCTAAATAACTATACTATAGAAACAGGATATTATGGAATGCTTGAATTATTAAAGAACAATATAAGGGTTGATGGAGTTTGTTGTGGGAATGATATGATAGCTATTGGAGCTATAAAAGCTTTAAATGAAAAGGGGATAAACATTCCGACGGATGTAAAGATAATAGGTTTTGATGATATCTATATTACTCAGTACACTGAACCTCCAATTACGACAATGGCACAACCTATTTATAAAATGGGTGAAGAAGCAGTTAAAATGATTTTATCTATCATTGAAGGTAAAGAAACAGAGTTGGCTAAAGTTTTTGATACTAAATTAATCGAAAGGGGGACAACCTAATGAGTGCTTCAATTACTGTTGTTGGTAGTATAAATATGGACCTTGTCGTAAGATGTGATGAAATCCCTAGTGTTGGAGAAACTTTAATAGGGAAAGAGTTATTACAAATACCAGGTGGCAAAGGAGCCAATCAAGCTGTTGCTTTAGCAAAACTAAATAATGATGTTATATTCTTAGGAAAAATTGGTAGAGATAATTACGGCCACGAACTGTTACAATCAATGAATAGGGCAAATATTAATACGACATATATAGAGAGAGAAAATATATCCACAGGAATTGCAATAATTAATGTTGATAAATACGGAAATAATAACATTGTTGTTATACCTGGTGCAAATGGTGAGGTAGACAAAGACTACCTAAACAAAAATGTTGAAGCTATTGATAGATCTGATATTATTTTATTTCAACTAGAGATTCCTATAGAAACAGTAAAAGAAGGTTTAAAGATATCAAAAAAATTGGGCAAGACAACTATATTAAATCCAGCTCCAGCTGCTGATTTAGATGATGAAATGATTTCTAATATAGATATTTTGATACCTAACGAACATGAATTAGAGAGAATGTCTAAAGTAGTTATTAAAGATGAAGAATCTTTAGTTAAAGCAGCAAAAGTTCTACTAAGTAAAGGTATTAAGGAGATAATTGTCACACTAGGTAGTAAAGGTGTATTTTATATGGACCATGAAAAACATCAATATTTTGAGGCCTATAAGGTAGATGTTATAGATACTACGGCGGCAGGTGATAGTTTTATTGGTGGGTTTATTTCATCATATGGTGAAAATAAAGATATTGTAAAATCAATTAATATGGGGCAAAAGGCTGCTTCGATTACAATTCAGAGAATTGGTGCTCAAAGCTCTCTACCAACAGAAAGTGAAATTGAAAGAATTAATATTTAACAGGAGGTGGACATAAATGTTCTTACAACAGATTATTAATGGATTGACAATAGGCAGCATATACGCATTAGTTACTATTGGGTTTAATATGGTGTATGGTGTTTTAGAACTGACAAATTTTGCACATAGTTCATTTTATATGCTAGGCGCATACATATCATTGTTCTCTATGACGTCATTGATAGGTAATGTAAGTGTGACAGGTTTTATGATTGCACTTTTAATAAGTATAGTATTAACAGGCTTTTTAGGAGCTTTTATGGATAAAGTAGCCCTAGAACCTATTAGAAAGAAAAATGGTGAACCAATCACAGCATTACTTAGTACTGTAGGTATTCAAACAGCAATAAACAATTCAGTGCTTTTAATATTTGGTACTGTTCCTGTTGCATTCCCAGATGTATTTAATTTAGGTAAGTTCTCGATAGGAGAAAATACTATTGTTCAAGTAATTCAAATAGGTATATTTATATTAGCAATTCTTTTAATGGTAGTTTTGTCTTATTTAGTTTATAAAACTAAATTTGGTTCTGCCATGAGGGCAATATCACAAAACTCTGTTGCAGCATCTCTTATGGGTATCAATGTAAATCATGTTATAACGATAACTTTCTTTATAGGTACTGCTGTTGCTGCAATTTCAGGCACTATGGTTGGTACATACTATCAAAGAGTTGATACACTTATGGGAGCATCCGTAGGTCTTAAATCCTTTGCTGCCGCAGTTTTAGGAGGAATGGGTTCTTTACCAGGAGCCATGTTAGGTGGTATATTAATTGGACTTTTAGAAACACTGTTTGCTGCTTATATAAGCTCTGGATATCGAGATATAGTGGCATTTATAATACTAATTGGAGTACTTATCATTAAGCCATCAGGATTATTTGGTAAGCAAACCATAAACAAGGTATAGGAGGTGATAATATGGCAAAGATAAAGACAAAAAATAAACAAGGATTATTTTCAAAGGTTATGGAAGTAGGTGCAAAAAATAGTTTGGTTATTGTGTTATTTTCGCTATTAATTGCGATATTATTCCCTATAGTCTTTAGTTCCCAATACTTAATAACTATAGCAATTAACTGTTTAATGTATTCAGTACTGTCTATATCCTTAAACTTAATAACTGGATATATGGGGATTACATCCCTTGGTCATGCTGGATTTATGGGGGTTGGAGCTTATACAGCAGCTATATTATCAACTAGATTTGGAGTTAATTTTATCTTTACGTTTATTGCTGCAACAGTTGTAGCATCATTATTTGGAATATTGCTTGGGTTACCAACTTTGAGGATAAAAGGAAGATATCTTGCAATAGTAACATTAGGATTCTGTGAAATAATGAGAATTATTGAGCTGAATTGGATGAGTCTAACAAGAGGTCCAATGGGTATATCTGGAATACCAAGAATGGCACTATTCGGTTTTACATTTAACAAACCAATTCATAAATATTATGTAATTCTTGCACTATTGATTATAACAATATATTTAGTAAGGTCTATTATGAACTCCAGAATAGGAAGAGCTATTAGTTCCATTCGAGATGATGAAATAGCAGCAGATGCAATGGGTATAAATGTTTTCAAATATAAGATAATGGGCTTTGCTATATCTTCTGGATTAGCAGGACTTGCAGGAGCATATTATGCACATTATATGGGTTTCATAGATCCAAATGCATTTACATTTGACCAATCAATACTTATATTGTCAATGACTATTATGGGTGGAATGGCAAGTATTCCAGGAAGTATAATAGGTGCAAGTGTATTAAGTATATTGCCAGAGGCCTTAAGAGCTGTAGCGGATTATAGACAAATTGTTTATGGTTTATTATTGGCTGCAACTATGGTACTTAAACCAAGTGGATTACTTGGTGGATACAATTTTAAACATATAAAACAAAGATTAGATTTTCATAAGACTCAAACAGAAGGAGGCGTAGAGTAAATGACAGAAACAATATTAAAAGTAGAAAATGTTACTCAACGCTTTGGAGGTTTAACTGCTGTAAATGGAGTAAATATGGAAGTGAAGAGTGGAGAAATTATTGGGATTATAGGACCCAATGGAGCAGGGAAAACTACATTCTTTAATGATATAACAGGAGTGTATAGTCCAACGGAAGGAAAGATACTTCTTAATGATAAAGATATCACTGGTATGAAGCCATTTGAAATAACTCAACTTGGTATGGCAAGGACATTTCAAAATATTAGATTGTTTTATAGGATGACTGTTTTAGAAAATGTAATGGTTGGAATGCACTCTAGAACTAAATCCAATTTAATCGATAGTACTTTAAAAACAAAGGCTCATAGGGAGACTGAAAAGGAAGCTGAAAAAAGGGCTTTAGAAGTCCTGGAGCTTACAGGTTTAGCTGATTATAGATATAATTATGCAACTTCATTGCCATATGGGCTACAAAGAAGATTAGAAATAGCCAGGGCTATGGCTACAAACCCATCAATTCTTCTCTTTGATGAACCTGCAGCAGGAATGAATGAACAAGAAACATCTGATCTTATGGCGTTCATAAGAGATTTAAAGGGATATGGATATACAATAATTCTTATAGAACACGATATGAGACTTGTAATGAACATATGTGAAAGAATTTATGTATTAGATCATGGTAATTTAATAGCTGAAGGGATTCCATCTGAAATAAAAGCAAATCCAAGAGTTATTGAAGCGTATCTTGGGAAGGGGGTTGACTAAATGCCATTATTAGAAGTAAAAGACCTATCTGTGAGTTTTGGAGTAATCCATGCTGTTAAAGGAATCAGTTTTACAATAAATGAAGGGGAAATAGTAACTCTTATTGGAGCAAATGGGGCAGGAAAGACAACCACCATGAATGCTATTACTGGTATTGTTAAAGCTGAAGGTGGAGAAGTAATCTTTAATAAAAATTCGATTACCAATGTAGCTCCGTCTGACATTGTTAAGAGAGGCATATCAATGTCCCCAGAAGGCAGACAAGTTTTTCCACAGATGACCGTCAAGGAGAATCTAGAATTAGGAGCTTATACAGTTAAAGATAAAAATATAATAAAAGAAGGTATGGATAATGCCTATGAATTATTCCCTAGACTTAAAGAAAGGGAGAATCAAGCAGCTGGTACACTTTCAGGTGGAGAACAACAAATGTTGGCTGTTGCTAGGGCACTGATGGCAAACCCAAAATTATTATTATTAGATGAACCTTCATTGGGATTGGCACCGTTAATAGTACAAGATATTTTCAATCTTATATTAAAAATTAGAGATATGGGTACTACAGTCCTACTTGTTGAACAAAATGCAAGAATGGCACTTAGTATATCTGATAGAGGATATGTATTAGAGACTGGTAAGATTGTACTTGAAGGTAAAGGCCAAGATTTAATGAATAATCCAAAGGTAATAGATGCTTACCTAGGAGGACTATCTTAAAGTTAGTAATAATGAAATATATAAAAAATAATGGAGGTGCTTTACTTGGAAGATGTAAAAAAAGTTGTTATCCAAAATGAAGCTAAGTTAAATGATGAAGTAACAAATGGTCTAAGAAATATTTGTCAAAGAAGAGCTGCTACTATTAGTTACATGATAGATGAGGCTAAAAAACAAGGATTAGACGATAGCTTCGCTAGAAAAGCTATTTATAGTTATGGTGAAGATATAGGTAAAGAAATGTATGAGGCTATGGAAGATACAACTGATATGATTGAGTTTGCAAAATATTTTGGTGGACCTCCTCACACAGACATCTACGAAATGGAGACAGTTGTAGCTGATGAGGAAAAACTGTATATTGATTTTCATTATTGTCCATATGTAGAAGAATGGGTGAAACAAGGTAGAAGTTTAGAAGAGTTGGACAACCTTTGTGATTTAGCGATGGAGGGAGATAGAGCAATAGGAGATGCATTCCCAGCATTTAAGTTTACTTTAGGGAAAACTATAGCTCAAGGTAATCATGTATGCGAGATTAGATTTGATAAGGTAAAAAAGTAAATCTATAGGAGGTAGCAATGAAGAAAATAATTAACAACCCAAATAATTTTGTTGATGAAACTATGGAAGGTATTATCCTTGCCTATGGGGACAAAGTGAAATTGTTAAATGATGACAAAAGAATTTTACTTACAAACTATCCAGTTGAAAAGGGTAAGGTTGGTATCGTTACAGCAGGTGGAAGCGGGCATCTTCCAGTGTTTTTAGGATATGTTGGAAAAGGGCTATTAGATGGGTGTGCTGTAGGGAATGTATTTGCTTCACCGTCATCGGAAAAGATGGCAGAAATGATTAAGGCATGTGACTATGGTAGTGGTGTTCTTTGTTTATACGGAAATTATGGCGGAGACACTATGAACTTTGAAATGGCTTGTGAGATAGCTGAGTTTGATGATGTTAAAACTACTCAAGTTAGAGTAAGGGATGATGTAGCATCAAGTCCAAAAGAAAATGCAGACAGACGCCGTGGAGTAGCAGGAATGGTTTATGCATTTAAAATTGCAGGAGCTGCAGCTGAAAAAATGATGTCTCTTGAAGAGGTAACTGCAATAACTGAAGCTGCCCTAGATAATATTAAGACAATGGGAGTTGCTACTTCTCCATGTATAGTTCCTGAAGTTGGCAAACCGACATTTTCAATAGATGAAAATAAGATAGAAGTTGGTATGGGAATTCATGGTGAGCCAGGTATTGAAATTCAAGATATGATGACTGCAGATGAAGTAGCTGAAACATTACTAAGTAAAATAATGGTAGATATGCCACTACAATCAGGTGATGAAGTTTCAATAATGGTAAATGGTCTTGGTGCAACTCCGTTAGAGGAGCAACTAATTGTTTATAGAAGAGTACATCAGATGTTATCTGAATTAGGTGTAAGTGTATTTATGCCGCATGTAGGTGAATATGCAACTTCTATGGAAATGGCAGGTTTATCATTAACAGTCTTTAAGCTAAATGATCAGTTCAAAGAATTGTTGAGAAGCCCAGCATATAGTCCATTTTATACAAATTTAAACAAATAAGATGGAGGTAATAGTATGAATAGCAGTACATTAGCAAAGATAATTACAAGTATTAGAGATGAAATGGTCGAAAACAAAGATTATCTTGTAGAACTTGATCAACAAAATGGAGATGGAGATTTGGGTATTTCTATGGCGAATGGTTATACTGCATTAGCAGAATTTGTATCAAGTTCAGATATTAAAGATTTAGGGATGTTGTTGATGAAATCTGCATCTGTATTTAATGAATCAGCACCATCCTCCCTAGGAACTATAACTTCCTTTGGATTGATGGGAATGGCTAAATCACTAAAGGGTAAAGAGGACGCTGGTTTATCTGATATGGTAGACGCGTTGCAAGCAGGTCTAGATAAGATAATGGAGAAAGCAAAATCAAAACCAGGAGAAAAGACTATTTTAGATTCATTATATCCAGCGATTGAGATGCTTAAAGAAAATAGTGAATCTGATCCTAAAGAAGCTTTTAGATTAGCTTATATTGCAGCTGATGAAGGCTCAGAAAGTACAAAAAATATGTTATCAGTACATGGTAGAGCAGCTTATTATGGTGATAAGAGTTTAGGTGTATTAGATGGCGGTTCTGTTGTAGGTAAATTAATATTTAAAGGTATTTATGGTTATTTTAATAACAATAAATAATAATTAAAATCTGAGGGGGATTTAAAATGAAAAAAGTATTATCATTAATATTAGTTTTAACACTATTAGCAGGTGTACTTGCAGGATGTTCAAACAATGAAACACCACCAGCTGCAAGTGATGATCCGAACGAACCAATTTACTTTGCTTGGTATGGACCGATGACTGGTGATAGTAAGCAATATGGTGACACTGAAAAAGTTGCTGTAGAAATAGCTCTTGACAAAATCAATGAAGAAAATGGTGGAGTTCTTGGCGGACGTAAGATAGTAGTAGATTTTTATGACGATAAAAATGATGCTAAAGAAGCAGTTACAATTGCAAACAAGATTATCGGAGAAGATAAATATGTAGCAGTTATAGGTGGATTTGGCTCAACACCATCAATGGCAGCTGCTCCATTATATGAAGAAGCAAAAATCATAAACTATTCACCAACAGCATCTCATGCAGATTTTTCATCACTAGGAGATTTTATGTTTAGAAATACTCCAACTCAAGCTCTAGAAACTACAGCATATGCTGATTATGTATATGATGAATTAGGAATTAGATCTGTAGCTATTCTAAATGTAAATGATGACTGGGGAAATAATATAGCTAAAATTTTCACTGAAAGATTTGAAGAAAAGGGTGGAGAAGTATTAAGTACTGAAACATATATACCAAACCAAACTTCAGATTTTACACCTATGATATCAAAAGCTAAAATGTTAGACCCTGAAGCTTTCTTCCCTGTTGCATATTATCAAGATTCTGCTAATATCTTAAAGCAAGCGGATGGATTGGATTTTGATGCACAAATGATTCTTTCAAGTTCAACATTAAAGCAAGAGTTAATAGACCTTGCAGGGGATTTAGCTAATGGTGCTTTCTTAATGAATGCATATACTCCTGATATCAATACAGATAGATTCAAAGAAGTAATTGCAGAGTACAAAGATCGTACGGGTAAAGAAGGGGACGCATTTGTTATGCAAACATATGATGTTGTAATGCAATTAGCAACTGCAATTGAAGAAACAGGTTCTGCTGATCCAGTTGAGGTAAGAGACACTCTTGCAAATATGAAAGATTACGAATGTTTAGCTGGAACATATAGTATGAATGAACTTGGAGACGCTGTAAGACCTTTACAACCTATAAAAATTATTGATGGACAATTTGTAAATATTTCTGGTGGAGATCCAACAGCTAACTAGGTATTATGATGCCACAGTGGTTAGAATTAACATGCCATTGTGGCTTTTTTAAAAAAACAATTATCATTTATGTTAAAGGAGAATTAGTATGGAAAACAAAAGAGATTTGATGAGAAAAGTATTTAATAATGAAAAAGCCGATAGGGTTCCTATAGGATTTTGGTATCATTATGTTTCACCAAGGGATCATTTTAGAGCGCTAGAAGATAAAGATGTATTAAATGCAGTTATCGAAGGACACAAAAAAATGTATAAAGAAATGCAACCAGATTTTGTAAAGATGATGTCTGACGGATTCTTTGGTCACCCAAGTTTATATAATAGCAATATTGAGACTGCGGATGATTTATATAAAATTAAGGCAGTAGGTAAAGATCATCCTTGGATTACTGAACAAGTTAAGTTTGTAAAGGAAGTAAATGATAGTTTCCATAATGAAGTATATACATTCTATAGTATATTTTCGCCTATACATTGTATTAGACTTTATTTCGAAGAATTTGAAGCAGATAATAAGAAGTTCCCAAGACTATTCTTAGAAAACCCAGATGCTATGGATTATGCTGCTAAAGAAGTTGCTAAGGACTTAGATATATTAATTGATGAATTATTCAAAAATGTTGATATAGATGGTATATATTATAGTGTCCAAGAAGTACAAGATGAAAGGGCAGATAGAGAATTCCATGAAAAATATGTTCATCCAACAGATTTACACACTTTAGAAACGATTAAGAAACATAGTGACACAAATATACTTCACATATGTGGATATGGTGAATACACAAACAAACTAGAATTATTTAAGAAATATGATTTAAGTATTATAAATTGGGCTACTCATACAGAAAATACAAACTTAAAAGAAGGTAAAGAATTCTTTGATGGAAAAGTTGTTATAGGTGGCTTTGATAATAATTCAGAAACTCTATTAGATGCAGGTACTGATGAAGAAGTTGAAGAATATATAAAACATTTATTAGAAGAAGCAGGAACTAAGGGTGTTGTAATAGGCGCAGATTGTACAATAAGCCCGGATATTCCAGTTGAAAGATTTAATTTCATTAGAGAATTAGGAAAGAAATACGCTAAATAAAATCTTAAGATAGCAGTGAATGGAAATTTTTCTATTCATTGCTATTTTTTATAAGAACTGGAACTAAATCATTCCATTAGGAACATAAACATTCCATGTCAACTGATGAAATACCGTAAAGACATATGACATTGGATTAATATTATTCCAATATCACAAAACCAAACCATCTATAACTGTGTAAAATCGATAAATATATCTTGGCACGCTACTTGCAATATAAATATATGACAAATAAATTTACTTTTTTCTATAATTAGTGGGAAAAGGATGTCAATACATAAAAATCAAGGAGGCACAAATGAAGGATTTAAACAAAGACAAAGGTAATGGATTAGCATTACTCCCATTTCTAATATTTATTGTAGTTTATATGGGAACAGGACTTATACTTCAATCTCAAGGAGTTGAAATGGCATTCTATCAACTTCCAGCACCAATTGCAGCAATGGTAGCAATAATATTTGCATTTATAACATTTAAAGGAAGTATGGATGAAAAATTTGATTCATTCATTAAGGGTTGTGGAGATGAAAACATTATTATAATGTGTATTATTTACATCTTAGCAGGTGCATTCTCTACAATTTCAGGAGCTATGGGTGGTGTAGATTCTACAGTAAATTTTGCACTTTCAATAATTCCACCACAATTTATAACAGCTGGAATTTTTATAATAGCTTGCTTTATATCAGTTTCAACTGGTACGTCAGTAGGTACAATAGTTGCAGTTGGACCAATAGCTGTAGGTTTAGCTGACAAAGCAGGATTAGATTTAGCGTTAGTAGTAGCATCACTTATTGGTGGTTCTATGTTTGGTGACAACATGTCTGTAATCTCTGATACAACAATAGCGGCTACTAGAACTCAGAACTGTGAAATGAGAGATAAGTTTAGAATGAACATAATGATGGCTGCACCAGCTGCATTACTTACAGTAATCTTATTGTTAATCTTCGGTAAGCCAGTTAATATAGTAGAAGCTGAAACCTATTCTTATAATATCGTAAAAATGTTACCATATATCCTGGTATTAGTAACAGCGTTATTAGGAGTAAATGTATTTGTAGTATTAACATCAGGAATATTAGCATCTGGAATTATAGGTATTGTATATGGAGATTTTGGTTTACTACAATTAGGTCAATTAACATATGAAGGTTTCATAGGAATGTTTGAAATATTTATTTTATCTATCTTAATTGGTGGACTTGCTAATATGGTAAATAAAGCAGGAGGTATTCAATGGTTACTTACTAAGGTAAGAAGCATGATTAAAGGTAGAAAATCAGCAGAAATTGGTATTGCTGCATTAGTATCCTTAACAGATGCTGCTACAGCAAACAACACAGTAGCTATAATCATTGATGGACCAATAGCAAAAGAAATCAGTACAGAATATAAGGTAGACCCAAGAAGATCAGCGTCATTACTTGACTCATTCTCATGTATAATGCAAGGTTTAATACCTTATGGTGCTCAAATATTGATGGCTATCGGATTAACTAATGGAGCTTTATCTCCAATAGATGTAATACCACTATTATGGTATCAACTATTACTAGCAGTACTTGCTATAGTTTCAATATTTGTACCATTTACTGATGGTATGATCAAGAAAGATCCTTGGAACTATGAGCATGATATGCCAGAGAGCAAGGTTGCAGCAAACGTAAAATAGCTAATATTATTAATGTTAATATTATATAAAAACAATTTGGGAGGAAATATAAATGAATAAAGAAAAATTAAACAAAATGGACTTTAGTACTAGAGCAGTACATGCTGGATATCAAAAAAATGAACATGGTGCATTAGCAACTCCAATATATCAAACATCAACATTTATATTTGATTCAGCTGAACAAGGTGGTAGAAGATTTGCATTAGAAGAAAGTGGATATATATACGGAAGATTAGGAAATCCAACTGCTACACAAGTAGAAGAAAAATTAGCTAATCTAGAAGGTGCAGAAGCTGCTTTAGTAACAGGTTCAGGAATGGGTGCTATAACATCAGTTATCTGGACACATGTAAAAGCGGGAGATCATATAGTAGCAGCAAAAACATTATATGGTTGTACTTTTGCTTATTTAAACCATGGAATTGAAAAATTTGGTGTAGAAGTTACATTTGTAGATACATCAAATCCAGAAAATGTAAGAGCAGCAATGAAAGAAAACACAACATTAGTTTATCTTGAAACACCAGCAAATCCAAACTTATTAATTACAGATATTGAAACAATATCAAAAATAGCTCATGAAAATGAAGGATGTATAGTAGTAGTAGATAATACATTCTGTACACCATATATCCAAAGACCATTAGAATTAGGAGCAGATGTAGTAGTACATTCAGCAACAAAATACCTAAACGGTCATGGAGATGTTATAGCTGGATTTGCAGCAGGAAAAGCTGATTTCATTACACAAGTAAGATTATTTGGAATCAAAGATATGACAGGATCAGTAATAAGCCCATTTGATGCATTTTTAATCAATAGAGGAATGAAAACTTTAAATATAAGAATGGAAAGACACTGTGCAAATGCACAAAAAGTAGCTGAATTCTTAGAAGCTCATCCAGCAGTAGAAACAATCAACTATCCAGGATTAAAGAGCTTCCCACAATATGAATTAGCTAAGAAACAAATGGATTTACCTGGTGCTATGATTGCATTCGAATTAAAAGGTGGACTAGAAGCAGGAAGAAAATTAATGAATACAGTTGAATTATGTACATTAGCAGTAAGCTTAGGAGACTGTGAAACATTAATCCAACATCCAGCTACAATGACACACTCACCATATACACCAGAAGAAAGAGCAGCAAGTGGAATAGCTGAAGGTTTAGTAAGATTATCAGTTGGTTTAGAATCAGCAGATGATATTATAGCTGACTTAAAACAAGCCCTTGATGCTTTAGTATAAAAAACTAGAATTAAATAATCATTAAATACTTGTCATTCTGAACAATAGTGAAGAATCTTAAGATCCTTCACTTCGTTCACCCACAAAACGGGTACAGGCAGGATGACTATTTTTTACAGTAGGTATGTTTTTCTATCTACTGTTTTTTTATATCCTTTATGCTATAATAAAGATGAATAGCAAATAAATAAAAAACATTTATCAGAATTCTCATAAGGTTCTTTTTATTTTGATTTCATGGAATAAATATAATCCATCAGGTTTAAAAACATTCCAAGTCAAACTATTGCAATTAGGGACTTATTAATATATGGAATATTTACATTCCAAAAAACCAATATAGAACCATAATGAAATGACTTTAAAGCTAATAAATTAGCCAAATTAAGGTTTGGCATACTTATTGCAATATGAAATAGAAGGGGACTGAATAGTATGAAAACTCGAAGAATTAAAATAAGCACTAGTATAGATAGACCACATATAACATACGATATACTAACTATTCTTCATAATCATAATATCAATATTTTAGCCATGGAAGTATATGCATATGTAATATATCTAAAAATACCTATTATTGATCAGGAACTATGGAAACAGGTCCTTAAGGAAATGCAAGATATAGAAGGTTTTGACAATGCCCAAGAGATAGACCTGATAGCCTTTGAAGAAAGAGATATTGAAATGAAAAGAGTATTAGATATTGTACCTCAAGGTGTAGTAGTTTTAAATGCAAAAGGTGCTATAAAATATGCAAATAACTATGTGGCTCAAAGGATACTCAAGACTACTTCAAATGTACTAGCAAATAGATCTATAACAGATTTTATAGATGATGATAAAGTAAAAAATTTCCTTTCTGGCATAGAAAAACTAAAATCCATTAGAAATCAAGAAATTACCATAGGTAATCAAATTTATATATTAAATATACATCCTATTCTAAGTGATGAAAACATTTTCTCGGGATATATGCTTTCATTAACCGAGGTTATTAATCAAGATATATATCACAATCCAATAACCTTTAATGATATCATAGGAGAAAGTTATAAGTTACAAGAAGTAATTGAACAAGCCAAGCTATTTGCTTTGGCTGATTCTCCAGTGATGATTACTGGTGAAAGTGGTACAGGTAAAGAATTGTTTGCTAGGGCTATTCACAATGATAGCTATAGAAATGACAAACCATTTATAGCAATCAACTGTGCTGCTATACCGGACCAGCTATTAGAAAGTGAGTTGTTTGGTTATGAAGGTGGTTCGTTTACTGGAGGTAAAAAGGAAGGCAAGAAAGGTATCTTTGAACTAGGAGAAGGTGGGACAATATTTTTAGATGAGATTGGGGAAATGGCACCACATTTACAGAGTAAATTGCTAAGAGTATTACAAGAAAAGAGTGTTAGAAGAATTGGTAGTCACAAAGAAGCACCTATTGATGTAAGAATTATAACTGCAACTAATCAAAATATAGATGAATTAGTAGCTACTGAGAAATTTAGATTGGATTTACTATATAGAATTAATATATTTAGTATAGAAATACCACCACTTCGTAATAGAAAAGAGGATATCCCAATACTTGTAGAACATTTTACCGGTAATCATGTTAGAAGATATGGTAAGAGCATAGAAGGATTAGAGCCTAAAGCTATGAAAAAGCTAATTTCATATAATTGGCCTGGGAATATAAGAGAGTTACAAAATGTATTGGAAAGAGCTATTGCACTTACCCCTGATAATATGATTAAGGAAAAGGATATTATGCTCAATTATAAGCTGGAAAGAAGTGAAAATCTTTCGGATAAATCTTCGCTGAATGAGATTATTGGTCATTATGAAAGAAATATTATCCTTGATACATTAAAAAATTGTAGCAGTATCAGGGAAGCTTCTAGAAAATTAGATGTAACACATACCTTGTTGATAAACCGAATTAAAAAATATAACATTCAGGATGAAGAGTGGAAGTACTAATAATTCTTGATTATTTGCCCTATGGGGTTAATAATAAATAAAAATATCAAGGAGGCGTAAAAATGAACGATTTAAGGAAGGAAAAAGGTAGTGGTTTAGCATTACTCCCATTTTTAATTTTTATTATAGTATATATGGGAACAGGACTTATACTTCAAGCACAAGGTGTAGATATGGCATTTTATCAACTTCCAGCACCAGTAGCAGCAATGGTAGCAATTATATTCGCATTTTTATTCTTTAAAGGTACTATGGATGAAAAGTTTGATGCATTTATCAAAGGTTGTGGTGATGACAATATCATCATAATGTGTATTATCTATATTTTAGCAGGTGCATTTTCATCAGTTTCAGGAGCTATGGGTGGAGTAGACTCAACAGTTAACTTTGCACTTTCAATAATTCCACCACAATATATAACAGCTGGAATATTTATAATTTCTTGCTTTATATCTATTTCAACAGGTACATCAGTTGGTACAATAGTTGCCGTAGGACCAATAGCTGTAGGTTTAGCTGAAAAGGGTGGATTAAACTTCCCAATGGTTATAGCAGCTTTAATCGGTGGAGCAATGTTTGGAGATAACTTATCAGTTATATCTGATACAACAATAGCTGCAACTAGAACACAGAACTGTGAAATGAGAGACAAGTTCAGAATGAACATAATGATGGCATTACCAGCAGCAGCACTTACAGTAATCTTATTATTAATATTTGGTAAGCCTGTTAATGTAGTAGAAGCTGATACCTATACTTATAGCATTATTAAAATGTTACCATATATTTTAGTATTAGTTACAGCATTAGTGGGAGTAAACGTATTTGTAGTATTAGTTGGTGGAATAATAGCATCTGGAGTTATAGGTATAGTATATGGAGATTTTGGTTTATTACAATTAGGACAATTAACATATCAGGGTTTCATAGGAATGTTCGAGATATTTATTTTATCTATCTTAATTGGTGGTCTTGCTAATATGGTAAATAAAGCTGGTGGTATACAATGGCTATTAACTAAGATTAGAGGAATGATTAAAGGTAGAAAATCTGCAGAAATCGGTATAGCTGCGTTAGTATCATTAACAGATGCTGCTACAGCAAACAACACAGTAGCTATAATTATTGATGGACCAATAGCAAAAGAAATCTGTAATGAATATAAAGTAGATCCTAGAAGATCAGCATCATTACTTGACTCATTCTCATGTATAATGCAAGGTTTAATTCCTTATGGAGCACAAATGTTAATAGCTGTAGGCTTTACAAATGGTGCAGTATCTGCATTTGAAGTAATACCACTATTATGGTATCAATTATCGCTAGGTGTATTTGCCATAGTTTCAATATTTGTACCATTTACTGATGGTCTAATTAAGAAAGATCCTTGGAACTTTGAACATGACATGCCAGCTAGTAAAGTAGCACAACAAAAAGCTCAATAATCATAATTTATTTCTTTATTAACTTAGTTTAAATATATGTTTAAAATAAAAGGGAGGAAATAAAGATGGACAGAGAAAAACTAAGCAATATGGACTTTAGTACCAGAGCAGTACATGCTGGATATCAAAAAAATGAGCATGGTGCATTAGCAACTCCAATATATCAAACATCAACATTTATATTTGATTCAGCAGAACAAGGTGGAAGAAGATTTGCACTTGAAGAAAGTGGCTATATTTACTCAAGACTTGGTAATCCAACGAATACTCAATTAGAAGAAAAACTAGCTAGCTTGGAAGGAGCAGAAGCAGCTCTTTCAACAGCATCAGGTATGGGAGCTATAACTTCAGCTATCTGGACTCATGTAAAAGCAGGAGATCATATAGTAGCGGCTAAAACATTATATGGTTGCACATTTGCATACCTAAATCATGGAATAGAAAAATTTGGTGTAGAAGTAACATTTGTTGACACATCAGATCCGGAAAATGTAAGAGCAGCAATGAGAGACAATACAACATTGGTATATCTAGAAACACCTGCAAACCCAAATATGCTAATCACTGATATAGCTACAATTGCAGAAATCGCTCATGAAAAAGAAGGATGTATAGTAATAGTTGATAATACATTCTGTACACCATATATTCAAAGACCATTAGAATTAGGCGCTGACGTAGTAGTTCATTCAGCAACTAAATATCTAAATGGCCATGGCGATGTTATAGCAGGATTTGTAGTTGGATCATTAGAGTTTGTAACTCAGGTAAGATTATTTGGTCTTAAAGATATGACTGGTGCTGTCCTAAGCCCATTTGATGCATATTTAATCAACAGAGGTATGAAAACCTTATCCTTAAGAATGGAAAGACACTGTGCAAATGCACAAAAAGTAGCTGAATTCTTAGAAGCTCATCCAGCAGTAGATATAGTGAACTTCCCAGGACTTAAGAGCTTCCCACAATATGAATTAGCTAAGAAACAAATGAAATTACCAGGTGCTATGATAGCATTTGAATTAAAAGGCGGATTAGAAGCAGGAAGAAAATTAATGAATACAGTTGAATTATGTACATTGGCAGTAAGTTTAGGTGACTGTGAAACATTAATCCAACATCCAGCTACTATGACTCACTCACCATATACACCAGAAGAAAGAGCTGAAAGTGGCATAGCTGAAGGTCTAGTTAGACTATCAGTAGGTCTAGAAGCAGCAGATGATATTATAGCTGACTTAAAACAAGCCCTTGATGCGTTAGTATAAGAACAATAGTAAAAATAATAGACAGCAGATTGATTATTACTTTCTGCTGTCTATACTATTAATAGGAGGAGTTTTATATGAATAAAACAATCGGGGTAATTGCTGGTACTCCTGTAGATACACAAATGGGAGTGGATTTTTTATTAAGTAAAGGAATAAAAGCAATTGGATTTCAAACAGCCAATAGTCCAAAGGAGCAGCATCAGCTTCAATTATTACATAAAGACAAATTATATGATATAGTAGTCCAAATTATTCTAGAAGCTAAAGAAACAGGTATTGATAAATTCTTTGTTTATTGTAACTCCTTAAGTGCTGCTGTCGATATGGATAAGGTATCTGAAGACACAGATGCATTTATAGTAACACCTTTTACTGCATACCATGCCATAGCTAAAGATTATTCAAAGTTACTGGTACTTGCAGCTAATGGACAATCATGTGCTAAAATTGAGACAATATTAATGGAAACTAATAATGATATTAAAATGTGGAGTATTTCTTCAGCACCATTAGTTGAGGAAATTGAAAGTAGAAATACAGAAAAGGATATTTTTCAAAAACTAGCAATAGGAAAAATTTTATATTGGGCGGAAGACAACGGAGTGGATGGAATAATATTAGGATGCACTCATTTTCCTTACATATCAGATATATTATTAGATAACACAACAATACCAATAATTGATCCAGCAGAAATGATGTTGGAGAGGTTATTGGGTTAATATAATAAATTTATAGAGAAAAAAGAATTGAGAAACAATACTCAATTCTTTTTTTGTATCACAATAAGTTTATTACATAAAATAAAGGGGATAAATTATATAGTAGAAAACAATGAGGATGATCTTATGGATAATAAAACAAGTGAATACGTAGCAATAATAGGTGGAACCAATATAGACATCCAGGGCTTTCCTAAGAAAAAATTGATTTTACAAGATTCAAATATAGGAAATGTGAAGATATCCCTTGGTGGAGTAGGAAGAAATATTGCTGAAAATCTCGCAAGACTTGGAGTAAATACAAATCTTATTTCAATAATAGGAGATGATGTCTATGGTAATATGGTTTTAGATTATTCTAAGGAAATAGGATTAAATATGGACAACACATTAGTTTTAGAAGGTGAAAAGACATCAGTATATTTATCCATACTAAATGAAATCGGTGATATGGAAATTGCAATTTCTAGTATGGACATATATGAAAAAATGGATATAGAATTTATTGAGAAGCGTAGAAAGATAATAGAAAGTTCCAGTCTCTGCATAATAGATACTAATGTTCCAAAAGATACAATTGAATATATCCTTACGAATTATAAAGGTGTAGACTTTTTCTTAGATACTGTTTCAACTTTTAAAACAGAGAGGGTTAAGGACTTAATAGGATGTTTTCATACGATAAAGCCTAACAAGTTAGAAGTAGAGATACTTACTGGAATAAAAATCAATAATAATGATGACTTAAAAAAGGCAGCTGAACATTTACATCGAAGAGGTGTAAAAAGAGTATTTATAACATTAGGTGATAAGGGAGTATTCTATAGTGATGGTATATCTATGGGGCACAAAAATACACCTAAAGTTAATATTGTTAATGCAACAGGAGCAGGAGATGCATTTGTAGCAGCTCTTGCCTATGGGTACATTAATAATATAGAAATAGAGGAAGTAGTAGATATTGCAATGTATGCTTCAATAGTAGCACTATCACATGAAGATACAATAAATCCAAAGATGTCGATTGAAGAAATATATTTAAAGATGAAGGAGAATGAAAATGCTAGAAAAATATTTAGAGATAAATCCAGAAGTTAAAAAAGCATTAGAAGAAGGTAAACCAGTAGTAGCCTTAGAATCTACTATTATATCCCATGGGATGCCTTATCCAAGAAATGTAGAGACAGCACTTAATGTTGAGAAAATCATCAGAGATAATGGAGCCATACCAGCTACAATAGCTATACTAAATGGAAAGCTTAAAGTTGGTCTTACTGAAGATGAGATAGAATACCTTGGAAAGGCTGCAGAAAAAGTAATTAAGACATCAAGAAGAGATATTCCTTTTATAATTGCAAGAAAAGCAGATGGAGCAACTACTGTTGCAACAACCATGATAATTGCTTCGTTAGCAGGAATCAAGGTATTTGCTACTGGAGGCATAGGTGGTGTTCATAGAGGTGCTGAAACAAGTTTTGATATATCAGCAGATTTACAAGAACTTGCTCATACAAATGTTGCTGTTGTTTGCGCTGGTGCCAAATCTATACTTGACATAGGTCTTACATTAGAGTATTTAGAAACATTTGGAGTACCTGTAGTAGGATTTGGAACTAATGAGATGCCCGCATTTTATACAAGAAAAAGTGGTTTTGGGGTAGATTATAGAATTGATGATGTGACAGAATTGGCTTTAGCTATTAAATCAAAATGGGATTTAGGACTAAATGGTGGTTTAGTAATAGCAAATCCAATTCCTGAAGAGTACCAAATGGATTATGACATAATTACAAAGTCAATTGAAGATGCATTGGTTGAAGCTGAAGAAAAAGGAATAAAAGGAAAAGATAGTACACCTTTCTTACTTGCTAAAGTAAAGGATATTACTAAAGGGGAAAGTTTAGATGCAAACATTCAATTAGTATATAATAATGCAAAATTAGGAGCTAAATTAGCTGTAGAGCTTTCAAATATAAAATAAGATTCAGGCCAATGCCTGAATCTTTTTAATTCTTTTATTATTTTTTTGTTTTTAAATAGATATATTGTATAATAAAGATAATTGCAAACGTATTCTCATATATTTTAGAAATAGGTGATAGTATGAAGATTAAAAAAGCAGTAATACCTGCTGCAGGTTTAGGTTCTAGGTTTCTACCTGTAAGTAGGGCAATTCCAAAAGAAATGATTCCCATAATTAACAAGCCAACCATACATTATATAGTAGAAGAAGCTGTAAACTCTGGGATAGAAGATATATTAATTATTATCAGCAAAGAAAAAGAGTCTATAACTAACTACTTTGAACCTTTATCAGGATCTGAACTAGAGCTTGAAAGACTAAAGAATTTAGACGGTTTAACTAGTTTAAGATTTATTTCAGATAAGGTTAAATTGTCGTATGTCACGCAAAAGAAACCTTTAGGATTAGGCGACGCTATAAGCTATGCTAAGGAATTTGTCCACAATGAGCCATTTGCTGTATTATTAGGTGATGATGTAATAGACTCTGATAAACCATGTATTAAGCAACTTATGGAGGTATATGAAAGGTTTGGTACAAGCATATTAGGTGTAAGAAAAGTAAAAGAACAAGATATAATAAAATATGGTAATTTAAGAGGGAAATTAGAAGAGGATAAGATATATAAGGTGGATTCTCTAGTTGAAAAGCCTACACTTAAAGAAATATATTCAAATATAGCGGTACTAGGTAGATATATTATTACGCCAGGAATATTTGAAGTATTAGAAAATTTAAAACCGGGGAAAGATGATGAGATCCAGTTAACAGATGCATTAAATGAGTTAGCTCAAACAGAAACAATGTATGCCTATGAATTTGAAGGCAGAAGGTATGATTTAGGTCATAGCATAGGTTTTTTAGAAGCAAACATTGAATATGCTTTAAGAGACGAGGGTTTGAAAGAAGAATTCATAAAATACATATCAAAACTAGTAGAACATCATATTAAAATTTAAGGGGGATTCTATGGCTATTTTAATTACTGGAGGGGCTGGGTACATAGGCTCACATACTGTTAAGTATTTTTTAGATCAAGGAGAGGAAGTAATTGTAGTTGATAATTTACAAAGTGGTCATAAAGAATTGGTTCTGACAGATAGTTTTTATAACATTGACATAAGGGATAAAGAAAGACTAGATAAGGTTTTTCAGGAAAACAAGATTGAAGGAGTAATACATTTTGCTGCCAATTCTTTAGTAGGAGAAAGTATGACAAATCCATATGAATATTATCATAATAATGTTTATGGAATGCTATGTTTATTAGATGTTATGAGACAAAATCATGTTGGTAAAATAGTGTTTTCTTCTACTGCTGCAACCTATGGGGAGCCAACAAACACACCTATTCTTGAAGATGATGACACTAATCCAACCAATACCTATGGTGAAACAAAATTAGCCATGGAAAAAATGATGAAATGGTTTGATAGTGCATATGGTATAAAATATGTTTCTTTAAGGTATTTTAATGCCGCTGGTGCACATGAAAGCGGAGAGATAGGTGAATTGCATAATCCAGAAACCCATTTAATACCTTTAATACTTCAAGTTCCATTAGGTATAAGGGACAAGATATATATATTTGGTGATGATTATCCAACTAAAGATGGTACTTGTGTGAGAGATTATGTCCATGTTATGGATTTGGCATCTGCTCATTATTTAGCTTTCAAACATTTAGTAGATGGAAATAACAGTGAGATTTTTAATCTAGGTAATGAAAACGGTTACACCGTAAAAGAGGTTATCGAATCGGCACGAAAAGTAACAAAACATCCTATACCAGCTGAAATTTCACAAAGGAGAGATGGAGATCCTGCTATTTTGGTGGCTTCATCACAAAAGGCTAAGAAAATTCTAAATTGGAATCCACAATATAATTCATTAGAAAAGATCATTAAGGATGCTTGGAATTGGCACAACAAATAGTCCAATGATATAAAAAATTTTAAGGAGGCATCACATGCAATTACTAAATAAGATAATGACTTATTTTTTAAGTTTTCAACCATATGTATTACTTCCTATAATAATTTTTCTATTAGCTTTAATTTTTAAGATAGAAGTAAAAACTGCAATTAAATCTTCTTTAAAATTGGGGATTGGATTTATTGGAATTTTTATGACTTTTGATTATTTTGTAGAAATCATCAGACCTGTAGTATCTGCCATAATTGCAAGAATAGGGCTTAATATGCCTGTATTAGATGTGGGTTGGCCACCATTAGCAGCCATAACTTGGTCTTTTAGCTTAGCTCCTTTACTGCTGATAATATTGATGCTAACAAATACTCTTATGTTAATATTTAAATTGACTAAGGCGGTGAATATTGATATCTGGAATTATTGGCATATTATTTTTTTAGGGGTTATGGTTTTTTATGTGACAAATAGTTTGATTCTTTCTTTTATCATATCAATCTTAGGCTTTGTACTAACCTTAAAGATAGCGGAATGGACTGCACCTCTGATAAGAAGATCTCTGGGAATGGATGGTATATGTATACCTCACTTTTCAGGTGCAATCCACTACCCTTTAGCCCTTATTGGAAACAAAATTATTGATAAAATACCAGGCATAAATAAAATCAATGCAGACCCAGAAGCTATGCAGAATAGACTAGGATTATTTGGAGAACCCATGATTATTGGATTGATATTAGGATTAATTCTCGGCATAAGTGCAGGTTATGAAATAAGAGAAGTACTTGAAATAGGTATAAGATTCTCAGCAGTTATATTTATTCTACCTCAAATGGGTGGAATATTAGGAGAATCACTAATTCCAATAGCAGAGGGGATGAAATCATTTATCCAAGAAAAACTACCTAATACAGGAGAGAGATTTATTGGATTAGATGTAGCTGTATTGTTTGGACTTCCAGAAAACATAGTAACTGCATTATTATTGATTCCTACATCTATTCTACTCGCAATTATATTACCTGGTGTAAACTTTATCCCTTTAGGAGATTTAACTAATTTGCTAGTTCCTGTTGCATTTATAACAATTGCAACAAAAGGAAATATAATAAGATCCTACTTGTTAGGTGTACCAATGGTTATAGGAACCCTTTATATGGCCTCTTGGATAGCCCCTTTATTAACAGAAATAGCATTGAAGATAGATTATGAAGTGGTAAGTGGAGAAACATTTACTAGCTTTTTAGATGGCGGAAATTTATTTAGAACATGGATTATTATGGTATTAGATAAAAATATAATTGCCATAATATTTATCCCAATTGTTATAGGGTTAATTTATTATACCTATCGTTATCATAAGTCATTAATACATGCATCTGATAATAGTCATCATGGCAATTAAATTATAAATAATAAAATGTATAGGAGGAATAAAATGGCTGAATTAAGATGGAACCCATTATTGAAAGATTGGACAATGGTAGCAGCTAATAGACAAAATAGACCGGACATGCCTAAGGATTTCTGTCCTTTTTGTCCAGAATTCGGTAGAGTTCCTAATTATGATGTTTATAAATATGATAATGATTTTCCAGTATTATCACAAGAACCACCAAAACCTGATGATGTAGGAAGTGAGTTTTATAAAGTTAAACGAGCTTATGGAAAATGTGAAGTTATACTATATTCACCAGATCACAATGCATCTTTATGTGAATTAAATGTGGATCATATTAAAAAATTAGTAGACCTATGGACAGATAGATTTATAGAATTATCAAAGGATGAAAAGATTAAATATGTATATATATTTGAAAATAGAGGAAAAGAAGTAGGAGTAACTATGCCTCATCCTCATGGGCAGATATATGGATATTCCTTTATGCCGGTAAAGATAAGAACAGAGCTAGAATCTTCAAAAGAGTATTATGAAGAAAATGATCAGTGTCTTTTCTGCGAGATGAATGAAGAAGAAATAAGCTTTCAAAAAAGAGTTATTACGGAAAATGATGATTTCATAGCATATTTACCTTTTTTTACTGATTATCCTTATGGTGTGTTTATATTATCTAAGAGACACATATCCAATCTAGCTGAGTTTACAGATGATGAAAAGTATAATTTTGCTAAAATCCTAAAAGATGTGACAGGTACATTTGATACATTGTTTAACAAGAGATTTCCATATATGATGGCTATACATCAAAGCCCAGTTAATTCACCAGAATATGAAAATCATGATGAATACTATCATTTTCATGTAGAGTTTTATCCACCATTAAGGGGAGAAAATAGTATAAAATACAATGCTTCATCAGAAACAGGGGCTTGGGCATATGCAAATCCTCGTAGCATTGAAGAAACATCTATTGAATTAAGAGATGCTTATAAAAGATTTAAAGAATCAATAAGTAACAAAGGGGGAGGATATATTGGACTTAGTAGAATTAAAATCTAGATTTCAAAGCTTATATGGACAAGGTGAAACACTTACATTTTTTTCGCCGAGTCGAATTAATATAATTGGTGAGCATATTGATTACAATGGTGGTAAAGTATTACCAGGAGCAATAGAAATAGGAACCTATGGAATAGCAAGAAAAAGAAATGATGATAGAGTCTTACTTACATCTGAAAATATAGATTTAAAAGTTGAAGTAGATTTATCAAATTTACAATATGATTCTAAACATGGTTGGGGAAACTACCCAAAAGGTGTGTTATATTTCATGAAGGAGATTGGATATAATGTGGGAGGTGTGGAAGTACTTATCCATGGAAACATACCAAATGGTGCAGGATTGTCTTCATCGGCTTCTTTAGAACTATTAATTGCACAAATTATAAACGTACTATATAACAAAGGACAAATTCCAATGATAGATCTGGTCAAAGTTGGACAAAAGGCTGAAAATGATTTTGTTGGAGTAAAGTGCGGTATAATGGATCAATTTGCAATTGGAATGGGTAAACAGAACAAAGCAAGCTTACTGGATACTAATAGTTTAGATTATGAATATATAGATATGGAGCTAAAAGACAATATCATTGTAATTATGAATACTAATAAGCGAAGGGAGTTAAGCGACTCAAAATATAATGAAAGAAGAAGTGAGTGTGAGACAGCCCTTGAGATTATTAGGGAATATATTGATATAAAAAATTTATGTGATTTAAGTGTATCTGATTTTAAAAAGTTTAAGGACAAGATTAAACAAGATAATATAAGAAATAGAGCTGAGCATGTAGTATTCGAGAATCATAGGGTAAACTTGGCCAGTAAAGCATTAATAGAAGGAGATATTGATAAATTAGGAACTCTCCTAATAGATTCCCATAATTCTCTAAGGGATTTATACGATGTTACTGGTGTTGAATTAGATACAATAGTTGATGCTGCCAATAGCTTTGGCTATTGTATAGGTGCACGTATGACTGGAGCAGGTTTTGGGGGGTGTGCCATTGCCATTGTAAAATCAGATAAAGTAGATGAGTTCATAGAATATGTTGGAAATGTATATAAGGATAAAATAGGATATGAAGCAGAGTTCTACATAACAGGAATTGGTGATGGAACAAGAGAACTTTAAGATGAAAGATCCTTCACTATCGTTCAGGATGACTCTTTTCGTCATTCTGAGCTTTAGCGAAGAATCTTATAATGTCAAATAGTATACTAATTCTTCTCTATTAGTATGATTTGCATCTAGTTCAGCTATAATTTCTCCTTCTGATAAGACTAATATTCTATCGCACATACCTAGGATTTCGTCGAAATCTGATGAAAATATAATTATGCTTGATTCATTGATCAATAAATTATTCATTATATTATATACATCATTTTTTGATGCTAAGTCCATACCACGTGTTGGTTCATCTAATATATATATCTTAGCAAAATGCATTATGCTCTTAGCAAAAGCGACTTTTTGTTGATTCCCTCCGCTATAATGAACAATATTATCTTCTGGATTTCCAGGGTTAATGTTTAATTTATCAATATAATTTTTAGCTACATTAGTAGTAATGTATTTATCCAGAACATAATTCTTAGAAAATCTCCTCAATGATGACATAGTTAGATTGTTAGTTAAGTCTAATTTTCCAAAGATAGAGTATTCTATTTTATCTTCTGGTACTAAAGCAAATCCTTTTTCCATGGCATCATATGGATGGGTTACATTTATGCTTGTCCCATCTAAAAAAATAGTACCTGATTCAGGTTTTGTCATACCAAATAATACTTGAATTAATTGTTGTTTACCTGAATTAGAATGTCCTATAATACCAAGTATCTCTTGTTTTTGTAATGTAAAGGAAATATTATTCAGAGAATTTTTATAGTTAATATTATTAACCGAAAGTATCTCTTTTTCTTTTTCGAAGTGAAGTTTCGGGAAACTATCTATACTTGAAGACCTAGAGATAACCTGTATTATTCTCTCATTAGAGTAATCCTTTAAATTACCCTTCTCTATGATGGAACCATTTCTAAGTATTGCTACATAATCACCTATACTTAAGATTCTATCAATCTTATGCGAAATAATAATTATTGAACTACCATTTTCTTTTAAGAGATCTATTATTCTAAATAAGATATCGTTTTCTATATCTGTTAAAGCAGAAGAAGGTTCATCAAATATAGTAATCTTAGCATTTGCTACATAAGCCTTTACAAATGAAAGAATTTGCCTTTGTGATAAATTCATATTTTTTACATAAGCCAAAGGGTCAAGTTCTACATTTAACTTTCTAAACAAATTTTTTGTTAAATTAAATATTTCGTTGAAATCTACTGTTTTAAAAGGAGAATATGAATATGATAATGAATCAATAAAAACATTCTCTGCTATAGTTAGATTTTCAAATAAGTTAGCCTCTTGTTGTACATAATATATGCCTTTATTTTTACCATCATTTATGGAATTTAGGTTAATAACTTCATTATCTAGTATCATTTTGCCACTATCTAAAGGCAAAAGTCCACTGATAACATTCATTAAACTGGACTTACCAGATCCATTTTCTCCAATGACCGCACAAACCTTTCCGGGATAAAAATCAATATTAATATCATTAAGTTCAAATATATCCGATATCTTCTTATTTACTTCTACTAAAGATAAGATAGCAGCATCCATTAAAGGTTACCCCCCTCAACTGCATTTATGGATGTATAAAGTTGAATTCCTTGTTTAGATAAATATTCCTTATAAGAATCATCGATATTAGAGTTAGTAACTATTTTTTCAGCAATATTTAAGCTGCTAATATTATAAAATGCTGTTTTGTTGAAGTTGGAGCCCAGACATAAGATTATTTTTTCTTTAGAGTTTGGTAATATACTATTTATTAAATTAGCTTTATCAATAGTGGAAACACTGATTCCTGTATCTATGTCTATACCATCTACTTCAATAAATACTTTATTTACATAAAACTTCTGTATATCCATAGCTGTAAGAGCACCAAATGTTGCCTTAGTTTCAAAATCAACATCGCCACCTAAAAGTACAGCCTTATTAGATGAACTAGAAGCTGCTTCAATCGAAACCAAAAGATCATTTGTTAGAACCGTTACGTTTTTTTTCTGATTTAATTTTTTTGCAATATGATAATTGATGATACCATTAGCTAGCATAATTACATCGCCATTTTCAATAATATGTATTGCAATTTCAGCAATCTCCTCATATAAATCTGTATATGGAGAATTAATATCAATAGAGTTGATTTTTTGATTATGTGAGTTTGTTTGGTTTGTCTGTTTTTTAAGAACAGCTCCTCCATGGGTCCTAATAAGCATTCCTTCTTCTTCTAGTTTTTCTAAATCTCTTCTAATGGTAACCTCAGATACATCTAACATTTTACTTAATTCATTAACTGAGACCTTATTCTTTTCTAAAAGATAGTTTTTAATTATACGGATTCGTTCTATTGCAAACATTTAACTCCCCACATCCTATACTGATAAAATTTTTTATTAATATAAGTATATATGAAATATAAACCAAATATCAAGCATATAATATTATAACTAAAAGAAAGAATTCGAAACAAAACAAACAATTTATATTGACTGATACAAAAGCATATGTTAATATCATTTTAACGGGTAATCGTTTGCATTTTAAAAATTGCAAATTGAGCGAAAAATAACTAGCCTTAACTAAAATTATAACACTTGATTATGCAATTGCAATCAAACCCAAAAAATTATTATAAGGGGGCTTTTAGTAAATGAAAAAAACATTGATCATTTTACTAGCTTTGGTAATGGTAGTAAGTGTAGTGGCATGTTCTAGTGGGGATGTCACAACAGGTGGGGAAAATAGCAAGCTTATAGGTGTTGCAATGCCAACTCAATCTGCACCTAGATGGATTGAAGATGGAAACAATATGAAGAAAATATTAGAAGACAAAGGTTATAAAGTTGACCTTCAATTTGGTGAAGATGTTGTAGAAAACCAAGTAGCACAAATCGAAAATATGATTACTAAAGGTGCAGAAGTTATAGTAATTGCATCAATTGATGGAGAAGCATTAACAGATGTAATGGCTAAAGCTGCAGAAGAAGGTATTGCAATAATTGCATATGATAGACTTCTAATGAACAGTGAACACGTTAGTTATTATGCAACTTTCGATAACTTCCAAGTAGGTGTTGAACAAGGAAATTATATCGTTGAAAAAATGGGATTAGATAAGGGGGAGGGACCTTTCAATATTGAACTATTTGGTGGTTCCCCTGATGACAACAACGCTTACTTCTTCTATGATGGTGCAATGTCAATATTACAACCTTATATCGATAAAGGCCAATTAGTAGTTAAGAGTGGACAAACTGGAATGGACGTAGTTTCAACATTGAGATGGGATGCAGCTACTGCACAAGCACGTATGGATAACATACTGACAGCGCATTATACTTCAGCTAAAGTAGATATAGTATTATCACCATACGATCCAATTAGTTTAGGAATCATTTCCTCACTAAAAGGTGTAGGTTATGGCTCAGCTGATTTACCACTTCCTTTAATAACAGGTCAAGATGCAGACATACCTGGAGTTAAATCAATCATAGCTGGTGAGCAAACTCAAACTATATTTAAAGATACAAGGGAATTAGCAAAAGTTGCAGTTGGAATGGTTGAGGCAATACTTGAAGGTGGAGAGCCAACACTAAATGATACAGAAACATATCATAATGGAGTAAAGGTTGTGCCTTCATATCTTTTAGGGCCAGTTTCAGTAGATATAACAAACTATAAAGAAGCTTTAATCGATAGTGGATATTACACGGAAGCTGATTTAGGTTTATAGTCTAAATTAAATTTGGTGATAGTCTCTAGACTATCGCCAAATTTTCTAAATAGAGGGGTGGTAAAGATGGCAGAAATCATATTAAATATGAATAATATCACCAAGGAGTTCTATGGAGTCAAGGCATTAGATAATGTTAACTTAGAAGTTAGAGAAGGTGAAATCCATGCACTGGTTGGTGAGAATGGTGCTGGTAAATCTACCTTGATGAATGTACTTAGTGGAGTTTATCCATATGGGACTTATACTGGGGATGTTTTATATGAAGGACAAGAGTGTAAGTTTAGTAGTATTAGAGAAAGTGAAAGCAAAGGAATAGTGATTATTCATCAAGAGTTGACATTAAGTCCTTTTATGTCAGCTGCTGAAAATGTATTTTTAGGAAATGAGCAAGCCAAAAATGGAGTTATTGATTGGGAGAAGACAGCTACTGAAGCAAAGAAAATATTTGAGAAGATTGGTTTAAGTGAGAATCCTGATGTTGTAGTTAATACTTTAGGGGTTGGGAAACAGCAGTTAATTGAAATAGCAAAGGCTTTAACAAAAAATGTAAAATTACTAATCCTTGATGAGCCAACAGCTTCACTAAACGAGGATGATAGTGAGAATTTACTAAAGCTATTATTAGAGTTTAAGAAATCAGGTATCACATCCATACTTATATCCCATAAGTTAAATGAGGTTTCTAAAGTTGCAGACAGGATTACCATACTAAGAGATGGATCTACAATAGAAACCTTAGACAATGATGAAACGCTCAGTCAAGACAGAATCATTAAGGGAATGGTAGGTAGAGATATCGGGGATTATTATCCAAGTCGTAATGTAAAGGTTGGAGAAGTGTTTTTTGAAATTAAGGATTGGAACGTTGTAGATGCAGTAGATAGTAAAAAGAAAATTATAGAAGATGTTAATATAAATATAAAAAAGGGTGAAGTAGTTGGTATAGCAGGACTGATGGGTGCAGGGAGGACAGAATTTGCTATGAGTGTATTTGGTCAATCCTATGGCAAGAAAACATCAGGTTCCATATATAAAAGTGGAAAAGAACTAACTATCAATTCTGTAAGTCAGGCAATAGATAATGGTATAGCTTATGTAACGGAAGATAGAAAAAACTATGGTCTTATATTAATTGACAATATAAAAAATAATATAAGTCTTGCTAACTTCGATAAGATAAGTAACAAATTAGTTATTAATAGAAATGAAGAAATAAAGGTTACTGGAGAATATAGAAGTAACTTAAATATTAGATCAAGAGATATTCTCCAGAAAACAGAAGATTTAAGTGGGGGCAATCAGCAAAAAGTGGTACTTAGTAGATGGATGCTTTCTGAGCCAGATTTATTAATACTAGATGAGCCAACAAGAGGTATTGATGTTGGAGCTAAGAGAGAAATATATACAATAATCAATGATTTAGCTGGCCAAGGAAAATCTATACTTATGATTTCTTCTGAACTTCCTGAATTATTAGAGATGTGCGATAGAATTTATGTAATGAACGAAGGTATGATTGTAGGAGAGCTTGAGGGAGAAAATGCTACTGCAGAAAATGTTATGAATTGCATCATGAAGTATAGCAGGGAGGGAATATAGATGGAAAGTGTAAAGGTAAAGGATATATTAAAAGTAAATATTAGAAAATATGCAATGGCAATAGCATTAGTATTTATCATGGGTTTATTTCAAATTCTTACGGATGGAATATTATTAAAACCATTAAATATAACAAATTTAATCTTACAAAATAGTTATATATTGATATTAGCTATTGGTATGTTACTAGTTATTGTTACTGGTAATGTTGATTTATCAGTAGGTTCTGTTGTGGCCCTTATTGGAGCAGTAGCAGCAAATTTGATGATTAAACAAAATATGTCTGTTGTTCCTGTTATATTGATTTCCTTATTTATTGGAGCCTTAGTAGGTGCATGGCATGGGTTCTGGATAGCAGTAGTCAAGATACCAGCTTTTATAGTTACATTATCAGGGATGCTTATATTTAGGGGGTTAACTTTAGTAATATTAAAAGGACAAACCTTAGCACCATTTGAGAAATCCTACCAAGTTCTTAGCTCGGGTTTTATCGGTGATATATTTGGAGGAGAAAGCTTTCATATAACTACATTATTAATTGGTATAGTATTTTCTATTGTTTATTTATATACAGAATTTAGAGATAGAAAAAACAAAATGAAATATGGATTCGCTGTTGGCTCTACTCAACTACTTTTATTAAAAAATGCCATTGTAATTATAGCTATAAACTTAATGACCTATAGTTTAGCTGCTTACAAAGGTGCGCCTAATGTCTTGGTGCTATTGTTCTTCTTGATTTTAATCTATAGTTTCGTAACAAACAAAACGGTAGTTGGAAGGTATATTTATGCTATTGGTGGAAACCAAAAAGCAGCAAGATTATCAGGTATAAAAACAGATAAGATCTTATTTTGGGTCTATGTAAATATGGGATTCTTAACTGCGTTGGCAGGTATAGTCTTCTCAGGTAGATTAAATGCTGCTATGCCTAGGGCAGGTACTGGATTTGAACTAGATGCAATGGCTGCTTGTTATATAGGTGGAGCAAGTGCATCTGGTGGTGTAGGTACAGTTATCGGTGTTATAATCGGTGGTCTAGTAATGGGTGTATTAAATAATGGTATGTCTATCTTAGGAATAGGTATAGACTGGCAGCAAGCTATTAAAGGTTTAGTATTACTTATTGCAGTTGCTTTTGATGCCTATACAAAAGCAAAAGCTAAAAAATAGAACTGGGGTGGGTTTTATGACTAAGTATTCAATAGGGATTGATTATGGAACATTATCTGGTAGAGCTGTTCTAGTAAATGTTCATACAGGAGAAGAGGTTGATTCTAAAGTTTATGATTATTGCCATGCAGTAATGGACGAAAGATTACCATCAGGAAAAGAATTAGGTCATGATTGGGCATTACAACATCCGCAGGATTATTTAGATGTCCTATCAAATACAATACCTATGCTATTAAGTGATAACAATATAAATCCCAATGATGTAATTGGCGTTGGAGTTGACTTTACTGCTTGTACTGTGTTACCAATCAAGGCTGATGGGACACCTCTTTGTTTCATAGAAACATATAAAGACAGACCTCATGCATATGTGAAATTATGGAAACACCATGCTGCTCAGGATTTAGCAAACGAACTTAATAGAATTGCTGAGGAAAATAATGAAAAATGGTTATCTAGATATGGTGGTAAAATTTCATCAGAATGGTTATTCCCTAAACTATGGCAAATTCTAAATGAAGATCCTGAAATTTATGAAGAAATGGATAAGTTTATTGAGGCAACGGATTGGATTATATGGCAATTGACAGGCGTTGAGACAAGAAACTCATGCACTGCAGGGTATAAAGCAATATGGCATAAAAAGGATGGATACCCAGATAAGTCATTCTTTAAATCTTTAGATGAAAGATTAGAAAACGTTGTAGATGGCAAATTATCTAGGGATATAACACCACTAGGTCAAAAAGCAGGAGAAATAACAGAATACGCATCAAAACTTACTGGATTGAATGTGGGTACTGCAGTAGCAGTGGCAAATGTGGATGCCCATGTAACAGTGCCAGCTGTAAAGATATATGAGCCTGGTAAAATGCTTGCAATAATAGGAACATCCACATGTCATGTTCTTCTAGGAGAAGAAGAAAAAGAGGTTCCTGGTATGTGTGGTGTTGTAGAAGATGGTATAATACCTGGATATTTTGGATATGAAGCAGGTCAATCTTGCGTAGGAGATAGTTTTGCCTGGTTTGTTGACAATTGTGTACCGGATAATTATTTAAAAGAAGCAAAAGTAAGCAATTTAAGTATACACCAATATTTAACTAATAAGGCAGAAGAACTTAAAGTTGGAGAAAGTGGATTGATAGCTCTAGATTGGTGGAATGGGAATAGATCTGTTTTGGTTGATGTGGATTTGACTGGGGTTATACTAGGTATGGATTTGCAAACTAAGCCAGAAGAGATATATAGAGCATTAATTGAATCAACTGCATATGGAACAAGGGTAATTGTAGAGAACTTTAGAGAAAGTGGGGTTCCTGTAGAAGAATTCTATGCATCAGGTGGTATATCACAAAAGAACTCCTTTATGATGCAAGTATACGCTGATGTGTTAAATATGCCTGTACACATTGCAGGTTCTGAGCATGGACCAGCCCTTGGAGCTGCAATTTTCGGTGCAGTTGCAGCAGGTGGGGATAAGGGTGGATATGATAGTGTTGTTGAAGCATCTAAAGTAATGGGAAAATTAAAAGATGTCGTCTATAGACCTAATGAAGAAAATGTAGAAATTTACAATAAATTATATGAAGAATATAAGAAACTTCATGACTACTTTGGTAGAGGAGAAAACAATGTTATGAAGACATTAAAAGAAATTAAAAAAGGTGTAATAAAAGAGGAACTTAGCTTAGGAGGGGTAGTATGAAAAAGTACGAGTTTTGGTTTGTAATTGGAAGTCAACATTTATATGGACCTGAAGTACTAGAGCAAGTAAAAGAACATGGTAGAATTATGGAGGAAAAACTTAATAAATCTGAATATTTACCTTGGAAAATAAAACTACAACAAGTAGCAACTACTCCAGATGAAATTACAAAGATAATTGAAGAAGCAAATTATGATGAAAACTGTGCAGGTATCATGACTTGGATGCATACTTTCTCACCATCCAAAATGTGGATAAGAGGATTGACTAAATTAAATAAGCCATATCTTCACATGAATACTCAATTTAACAGAGAGATTCCATGGGATGAAATTGATATGGATTTTATGAACTTAAATCAATCTGCTCATGGAGATAGAGAACATGGATTTATAGCAACTAGATTAAAACTTCCTAGAAAAATAATAGTAGGATATTGGGAAGATGAGAGTTTTCAAACTAAAGTTGGAAACTGGATGCGCTCGGCAGTAGGTGCTATGGAGTGTAGGAACTTGAAAGTTGCTAGATTCGGTGACAATATGCGTGAAGTAGCAGTAACTGAAGGAGATAAGGTAGAAGCACAAATCAAGTTTGGTTGGTCTATAAATTACCATCCTTTAGGAGACTTAGTTCAATATATAGATAAAGTTACAGAAAGTGAAATTGATGCTCTTATTGAAGAATATAAAGATAGATATTTGATAAACACAGACAATACGGATTCAATAAGATATCAAGCAAGAATAGAAAAGGGTATGAGGGACTTTTTAGAAGAAGGTAATTTTGGTGCATTTACAACTACTTTTGAGGACTTATATGGGCTAAAACAGTTGCCTGGGTTAGCTATCCAAAGACTTATGGAAGATGGTTATGGATTTGGAGCTGAAGGAGACTGGAAGACTGCAGCATTGACCCATATAATGAAGACAATGGCACAAGGTTTAGAAGGCGGAACTAGTTTTATGGAGGACTATACCTATCACTTTGCCCAAGGAAATGAGCTTAACTTAGGTGCTCATATGCTTGAAGTATGTCCTACAATAGCTGATGATAAACCAGTTATAGATGTAAAACAACTAAGTATAGGTGGTAAAGAGGATCCAGCTAGAATGGTATTTGATGGTAAGGAAGGTAAAGCAATTCATGCTACACTAGTAGATCTGGGTGGTAGAATGAGGCTGATAGTTAATGATGCAATAGCTGTTAAACCATTGCAAGATATGCCTAAATTACCAGTAGCTAGGGTTATGTGGAAACCAATGCCTGATCTACAAACATCAGTTGAGGCTTGGGTTATGTCAGGGGGAGCACATCATACGGTTATGAGTTATGCATTAACTGCAGAGCATATGAGAGATTTTGCAGAAATTGTAGGAATTGAATTTGTTCATATCAATGAGAACACGGATATAAATGAACTTAAGAAAGAGTTACTATATAATGATATAGCTTGGAGGCTAAAACTTTAAGGAGTTGTATATTATGCTTGAAGACTTAAAAAGAGAAGTTTATGAAGCAAATATAATGCTAAGGGATAGTGGTCTAGTAATACTAACCTGGGGTAATGTATCGGGGATAGATAGAGATAAAGGCTTATTTGTAATAAAGCCATCTGGGATACCATATGACAAACTTAAGCCAGATGATATGGTTGTTATGGACTTAGATGGGAACAAAGTAGATGGTAATCTAAATCCTTCATCAGATACTGATACACATCTAGAACTCTACAGACATTTTAAAAATATAGGTGGAATAGTACACACTCATTCAAAATGGGCAACTATGTGGGCTCAAGCAGGTAGACCCATAGAAGCTTATGGTACTACTCATGCAGATCATTTTTATGGCAGGATTCCTTGTACTAGGAAAATGGAACCATATGAAATAAGAGAAAACTATGAAATGCAAACTGGCAAAGTAATAGTTGAAACTTTCCAAGAAATTGATCCAGAAGAAGTTCCTTCTGTATTAGTGAACTCTCATGGACCATTTAGTTGGGGTAAGGATGCTTTGGATGCAGTTAATAATGCAATAGTACTGGAAGAATTAGCGTTTATGGCCTATGGATCTGAACAGCTAAATAAAGAAATAAAATCGATAGACCAAGATTTGCTGGATAAACATTTCTTAAGGAAACATGGTAAAAATGCTTATTATGGACAAATATAAATGGTTCAGGCTACTGCCTGGACCTTTTCTTCATAGCTTCCAGAATTCTAGAGGAGGAACTAAAATGGATTTAGAGAAAGGTTTGTTTGGAGTATACAATGGGTTAGAAGTCACTGAATATACCCTAAAAAATAATAATGGTATGGAAATAAAAATACTTAGTTTAGGAGCTATTATTAGAGAGATAATCTACGAGGATAAAAATAGAGTATTAGGATTTGATAATTTAGATAGTTATGTAAATAGTAGTACCTATATGGGTGCTTTAGTAGGGAGAGTCGCAGGTAGAATTTCAAAAGGGAAAATAGAAATTAATAAAACTACTTATGAATTAGATAAAAATGAAGGAACTACATGTTTACATGGTGGTAATGAAGGATTTTCAGTTAAGCTATGGGAATTAGATAAGGAGAACATAACAGAGGATACAGTAGGAATAACCTTAAAATACATGAGTAAGGACTTAGAATGTGGATTTCCAGGAGATATGATTATATTCGTTAGATATACTCTTAAAAATGATGATACTTTAACAATAGAATACTTTGCAGAAACTAATAAAGATACAATTATTACTTTAACTAATCACTCTTATTTTAATCTAAATGATGATCATAGTAATAATATATTGAACCATGAATTGATGATTGATGCTAATGAATACATAGAAATAAATGAGAGTAATATACCTATTAATATATCAGATGTAGAAAATACACCTTTTGATTTTAGAAGTAGAAAGAAAATAGATAAGGCTATGGATTTGACACATTATCAGTTAATAAATTCAGAAGGATTTGATCACCCATTTATATTAAAGAAAAATAGTAAAATACCAATTATTCTTAGTTCTAAAAAGTCAGGGATACAGTTAAGTATAGAAACAACAGAACCTGTTGTCATCTTATATTGTAGCAATAAAATCAGAGAAGATTTGCCTTTATTAGATGGAACCAAAACGTTTAAATATCAAGGTGTATGTTTAGAAACTCAATGGTATCCTGATGCAATAAATCAAGATTATTTACCGAAAAACATCTTAAAACCCGGTCAAGAGTATTATAGTATGACTAAATATATGTTTAGCGTTATAAATCCAAATACAAATTAAGTTTAAAATTCAGAAAAATTCACTAAAAACATTTGACATATATGACAATTAGTGTTATCATTAATGAAATTAAAATTTTATAAAAATCCTCATCCTTCTGGGTGAGGTAGAGGCGCGATATCTAAGAGTAACCATATGAAGGACGGAATCCTATGAAGTATGGAGAAAGGAGCTGTCGCCGAAGCTTTAGAAACCAAAATCTAAGGCTGGGACTATACCAAATAGGCATAGGACTGTCATCATAGTATGAGCTCGATATTATGATGGTGAGCTATCTCACATTGAGCAAGAAGGGGGAGAGGATTGTCTAGCTTTGCTATATGCATATAAGCACCTGACAAATCTGTCAGGTGCTATTTTTGTTTCTAGAATAAATATAATATTTTAAGGAGAGATAATAATGAGAAGAAGAATGTTAATAATAATTGCAATAATGTTAATAATCCCAACAGTATTAGTTGGTTGTGGTAGTAATAATAATGGTCAAGATAATGGGGCACAAGATGATAATACTTTAGTTGTTGGTTTAGAAGCAGGATACCCACCATTTAACTGGACACAAATAAATGATTCAAATGGTGCTGTAAAAATAAACGGTGCTGCAGAGTATGCAGGCGGATATGATGTTGAAATAGCTAAGAGAATCGCTGAAGGTTTAGGAAAAGAATTGGTTGTTGAAAAAATAGAGTGGGGCGGATTAGTTCCAGCACTTCAATCAGGTGTAATTGATGTAATAATTGCAGGAATGTCACCTACTGCTGAACGTATGGAAGAAATAGATTTTTCAGATGTATATTACACATCTGATTTAGTAATGGTAATTAAAAGAGGTAGCCAATATGAAAATGCTACATCAATTCATGATTTTAGTGGTGCAAAAGTAACAGCGCAATCAGAAACTTTCCACTATACAGTAATAGACCAAATAGATGGAGTTGTAAAGGAAACAGCAATGCAGGACTTCCCTGCTATGAGAGTTGCTCTTGAAACAGGTATTATTGATGGATATGTATCAGAGCGTCCAGAGGGAGTTAGTGCGGCAGCTGCTAATGACAATTTTGTAATGGTAGAATTTGAAGAAGGTTTTGAAACTTCTCCAGAAGATACAGCAATTGCAGTTGGAGTAGTAAAGGGTAGTGAATTAAGAGCTCAAATAAATGAAGTATTAGCTGGGATTTCAGAAGAAGAGCGTCAAGAAATAATGGATAATGCTATAATCAATCAACCAGCTGCTCAATAATAGTTTAAAAGTTAGGAAGTGTAAAAATGAGTTTGGATGCAGTTAAAGGAATACTAGTAACTTATTGGCCAATGTTTTTGCGCGGTGCAGGTATAACACTATATATATCAATATTAGGCACCATAATAGGCTCCATTATAGGATTAGCAATAGGAGTAGTTCGTACAATTCCTATGCCTGAAAGAGGACCAAAGAGATTATTGTTAAAGATAATAAATGGCTTACTAGCAGGATATATAGAGTTCTTTAGAGGAACACCTATGATGGTTCAATCTATGTTTATATTTTATGGTGTAGCAGGTGTTTTTGGAGTACAGTTAAATAGATTATTTGCAGCAATATTTATAGTATCTATAAATACTGGTGCTTATATGGCTGAAATAGTTCGTGGCGGTATAGTATCTATAGACCCAGGACAATATGAGGCAGCAGAGGCTTTAGGAATGAATCATTATCAAACAATGATCAATGTAATGTTACCTCAAGTAATTAGAAATATATTACCTGCAACAGGGAATGAATTTGTAGTCAATATTAAAGATACCTCAGTATTAAATGTTATTAGTGTTACAGAACTGTTTTTCAATACAAGATCCATAGCAGGTACTACATTTAAATTTGCAGAGACTTATTTTATAACTTGTATAATTTATTTTATAATGACATTTACAATAACTAGGATATTAAGAAGTTTTGAAAGAAGATTAGATGGGCCAAAAAATTACAATATAATTGGCAATCAAATGCAAGTTGAAAGACCTGAAGATATAGTACGTAAAACAGGTGACCACTGGCAAGGTAAAAAGGATTAGGATTGAGGTGTAGGATATGGAAAAAATAATAGAAATCAAACATTTAAATAAATCATTTGGGAATCATGAAGTACTAAAGGATATTAACTTCAATGTAAATAAGGGAGAAGTAGTATCTATAATAGGCTCATCAGGTTCTGGTAAATCTACTATGCTAAGATGTATAAACCTTTTAGAAAAGCCAAGTGGTGGAGAAATACTTTATAAAGGCGAAAATATACTAGATCATAATCATAATATATATGAATATAGAACTAAACTTGGAATGGTATTTCAACAATTCAATTTATTTGACAATCACAACGCATTAAGCAATTGTACTGTAAGTCAAATAAAAGTATTAAAAAGATCCAAAGAAGAAGCAGAAGAAATAGCCATGAAATATCTAAAAGTTGTAGGTATGGAGTCATATATTAATGCTAAACCTAAGCAATTATCAGGTGGTCAAAAGCAACGTGTAGCTATAGCTAGGGCTTTGTCTATGGAACCAGATGTAATGTTATTTGATGAACCAACATCAGCACTGGATCCAGAAATGGTAGGGGAAGTATTAGCTGTAATGAAAGAACTTGCAAATTCAGGGCTTACTATGCTAGTAGTAACCCATGAAATGGAGTTTGCTAGAGATGTATCTGATAGAGTAGTCTTTATGGATAAAGGAGTTATAGCAGAAGAGGGAACTCCAGATCAAATTTTTAACAATCCGAGAGAAGAAAGAACTAAGGAATTTTTAAAGAGAATATTGAATTAAATTTAAGTAACCACCTAAATATATAATTTATTTAGGTGGTTTTTTTGAACAAAAATTCAGTATATATGATAATATATTATATAGCATAAAATTTCTGGGGGAATTAATATGGGGTTAATCATACTTATCTTATCAGCTTTATTTTTTAGCGTAAGTTCATATTTTGGGAAAATAGTTACAAATATTACAAGTATGTCAGGGGTGATTACTTCCTTTAGTAGATTCTTTCTAGGGGCTGTAATTATGTTTATTTATATAATTGCTACGAAGAAGAGCTTCAAATCTGAAGATTTTAAGCCTGTTTTTATAAGAGCTTTTTTTAATAGTATTTCAATTATTTTATTTTCATCATCCCTAAATTTCACAACCATAACAAATGCAAATATGCTAAATATGACTTACCCTGTATTTGTTGTACTTCTAGTACCATTTTTATCTAAAGAAGAAAAAATAAAGAAAATTACATACTTGTATTTATTTTTAATAATGTTAGGTTCTTATATAGTAGCAGATCCTAGTTTTGGAAGTGTAAACAAAGGTGATTTATTAAGTATTATATCTTCTGTAACTGCAGCTATAAGCATTATCAGTTTAAAAAAATGTAGAGAACATAACGAAGGTTACTTAATTGTATTTTATGTAATGTTAATTGGAACATTTATTAATCTGCCATTTAGTATACATGAAATAACAAATTTTGAAATGAATGGATTGTTTTTTGTTGTAATTGCAGGATTACTAGGGTTTTTAGGTCAAATATTTATTACCTGGGGATACAAATATGTAGATTCTGCTACTGGAGCACTTATATCTTCAAGTAGAATAGTATTAAGTGCCATTATAGGTATAATCTTATTAAATGAGCCGTTAGATTTAAATATTATTATCGGAATTTTACTGATCGGTGGTTCGTTAGTAGGTTTAAGTGGGTACTTTGATAATAAAAGAATTGAAATTGATGAATCAACAAATATAGATACATCAGAAATAAAAGTCAACAAGGAGGACAATTAGAATGAAAATTGTAGTATTAGATGGATTTATATTGAATCCAGGAGATCTAACATGGAAAGGTTTTGAAGAACTAGGACAAACAGTAGTTTATGATAGAACCTCGTATGATCCTAATGATATTGATTTAATTATTGAGAGAAGTAAAGATGCTGATGCTATATTAATCAATAAAACACCTATTACTAGAGAAATATTAAATAGTTTACCTAATCTAAAATATATAGGAGTATTGGCTACAGGATATAATGTGGTAGATATAGAAGCGGCAAAGGAGAAAGGTATAGTTGTAACGAATATACCAACCTATGGAACAGAAGCAGTAACACAGATGGTATTTGCACTATTATTTGAATTAACAAATCATGTAGCTGAACATAATAAAGCTGTTAAAGAAGGTCAATGGTCAGAAAAGCCAGACTGGTGTTTTTGGAATAAACCATTGATGGAGATTTCAGGAAAAACCATTGGAATCATAGGATATGGAAGAATAGGTCAAAGAGTAGGACAAGTAGCTCAGGCCTTTGGCATGAAAGTATTAGCCAATGCAAATAGACCAAGAAGAGAACTAGAAAATGAAAACCTAAAGTATGTTGAATTAGAAGAATTATATAAGGAATGTGATATAATCAGTCTTCACTGTCCATTAACAGAAACAACTAAAGGAATGATAAATAAAGATTCGATAAATATGATGAAAGATGGCGTAATAATCATTAACACAGGAAGAGGCCCATTGATCATAGAAGAAGATTTAGCAGAAGCACTAAGTAGTGGAAAAGTTAAGGGAGCGGGACTTGATGTAGTAAATGTGGAACCAATCCAGTTGGATAATCCATTATTAAAACAAGATAATTGTATTATAACTCCTCACATTGCCTGGGCTCCAAGGGAAACCAGAAGTAGGCTGATGGATATAGCCGTAGATAATCTTAAAGGATTCATAAATAGTAAACCAATAAATATAGTTTGATTTACAGGGGAAAATGATATAGAATATAAATAGTTGAATTACTTAACTATTTTCATTAATTATTAGGGGTGTATATAGTGGAGGATAAAGTTTTTTCAGAAATAATGGAAGGTCTAAATACCTATTATAGGATAATTACAAGCTATCAAAATAGCCCAAGAAAATACGGAACAGATGATTTATTGTACCAAACAGACGTCCATGTGCTTCAAATGATAGAGGAAAATCCAGGGGCAAATTTAAATGAATTAGCTGCAAAGTCATATAGAACAAAATCAGCAATGTCAGTGTTAATAAAATCTTTAGTGGAGAAAGGATTAGTAAAAAGAAAAAGAGATGTAGATGATAATAGACAATATATCATAACTCTAACAGAAAAAGGCGAGCTAATACATAAATTTCATACAAAATTAGACTGTGAAAATTATACAAGAATCTTAAGTGAAATGTCAAATATCGAGGATATCTCCTTAGAGGATCTTAAATCAACAGTGAAAGTATTAGAGGCTTTAAATAAAGAATTACATAGAATTCACCATTCAAGAAGAGTATAGAGAATTAGAAAAAAATGTCCGAAAGGGCATTTTTTTATTTTTCAAAAAAGTGTTGACTTTATAAAATATGAAGTGTATTATATAATCATGAAAAGGTTAACTAGATTAACTATTGAATACATCAACCATTAATCTATTTAACTAATATTATTGTTTTTTTATTAAATAATATAGTGACTAATGAGTAACAATAATACGAAATATTATTAGTTAGTTGCAAACATTTTCAACCAATTATTAACATTTATAATTAAAAGTATAAAGGAGATGTAGTAATATGAGTTACAATTTTGATGAAATCATTGATAGAAGTGGCACTGGCGCAATGAAATGGGATCCAGATAATTTAAAATTAATGTTTGGACATGAAGATGTTCTACCATTTTGGATAGCTGATATGGACTTTGAGGTAGCAGAACCTATAGTTGAGGCTTTAAGAAAAAGAGTTGAGCATAAAATTTACGGATACACAGGAAGATCAGATTCATATTATGATTCAATTATTAACTGGACAAAGAGAAGATTTGGCTGGGATATCAAAAAAGAATGGATCGAATATACTCCTGGTATAGTTCCAGCAATTAACTATTTAGTACAAGCTTTCTGTGCACCTGGAGATAAAGTATTAATACAACAACCTGTATACTATCCATTTGCAAATGCAATTAGAAATAACGGTTGCCAAGTTGTAGTAAATACACTTAAGCACGTTGGAGATAGTTATGAAATAGACTTTGAAGATTTTGAAGAAAAAGTAAAAGATCCTAGAGTTAAAATGTTTATTCTATGTAGCCCACATAATCCAGTATCAAGGGTTTGGACTGAAGAAGAATTAACTAAAATAGGTGAATTATGTTTAGAAAATGATGTATTAGTAGTGTCAGATGAAATTCACAATGATTTAGTTTACTCAGGACATAAACATATTATGTTTGGATCTATAAATGAAGAATTTGCACAAAACTCAGTTACATGTACAGCTCCAAGCAAAACATTTAATTTAGCAGGTATGACATCTTCTAATATTATTATTCCAAATAGGGACATAATGGCTAAATTTAGAGAGCAATTAGAAAGAAATAGTGTTACATTACAGAGTCCATTAAGTATGGTAGCTGTAGAGGCTGCTTATAATGAAGGAGAAGAATGGTTAGAACAATTACTTTCATATTTAGAGGGAAATATTAAATTTATGAAAGATTATCTAGGTGAGCATTTACCAAAAGCTAAATTAATTGATACTCAAGCAACTTATTTAGGTTGGATTGACTTAAGAGAATATGAAACTGATGGTGAAAAGCTACAAGATTGGATTACTAAAGAAGGAAAAGTAGCTTTAGATGGCGGTACATGGTTTGGTGAAGGTGGAGCTGGTTTTGTAAGAATAAACTTTGCTTGCCCTAGAAAATTACTTGAGCAAGGATTAGAAAGAATTTGTAAAGCAGTTAATAATATTAAATAGATCTTTTAAATAAGGAGGCTTTTAATAATGAAATTTCAAGAATTAGCTAAGAAATATGAAGATTATATTATCTCTATGAGAAGAGATTTCCATATGAATCCTGAATTATCTTATAAAGAAACTAGAACATCACAAATAGTATGCGAAGAATTAGATAAAATGGGAATTCCTTATGTAAGAGTTGAAAACAATGGTGTAGTTGGTAGAATCAAAGGAAATAAAGAAGGTAAAAGAATTGGTATCAGAGCTGATATGGATGCCCTACCAGTTACAGAAGAAGTTGAGACAGAATATAAGTCAACTGTTGAAGGAGTAATGCATGCATGTGGTCATGACGGGCATACAGCAATGTTACTAGGTGCGGCTAAACTACTTTCAGAAGTTAAAGATGAACTTGAAGGAGAAGTATTCCTATGCTTCCAAGCTGCTGAAGAAATAGGTGGTGGAGCTAAAGAAATCTTAGCATATTTAGATGAACAAGGTGGAGTAGATCAAATGATTGCAGCTCATCTATGGGCTGATATACCTTCAGGTAAGATTTCAGTAGTAGCTGGACCAAGAATGGCTGCAGGAAGTAACTTTGAAGTGGAAGTAGTAGGACGTGGTGGTCATGCTTCAAGACCAGATTTATCTATAGATCCTATCAAACCTTTAGCAAATATATTATTGGCAGTATCATCTATTCCTACAAACAGATATAAAACTATAGAACCTTTAGTAGTTCATGTAGGAAAAATCGAAGCTGGAACTATGGGTAATATATTCCCTCAAAATGCTAAATTAATTGGCGGAATTAGATCTTTTTCTAAGGAAGGAGAAGATGCAGCAAGAGAATACATCAAAGAAATTGCAGAAAATGGTGCAAAGATGTATGGAGCTACTGCTAATGTGACTTTTACAGATGGTGTTCCAGTCGTTTATAATAATGCAGAAGCAGTAAAAAGAGCTGAAAAAGTAGTAGAAAAATTAGGAACATTTGAATTAGATGAATTTGAACAAATATGTGCTTCAGAAAACTATGGTTTCTTTATGCAAAAATACAAAGGTTTCATGGCATATATAGGAATTAGAAATGAAGAAAAAGGAATGACATACGCACAACATCATCCTAAATTCGACATTGATGAAGATGTATTAGCAAATGGAGCAGAGTTCTTTGCACAATATGCATATGATTTCTTAAATGGCAATTAATAAGATAAAGTAAACTATTTTAAAATTATTGAAGGCTTCAATGTTTTAAATCTAAATTGAAGTCTTCAAACCAAATTAGTTATATTAAATACTAAACAGGAGGACAAAAATGAGCAAAAATAAACCAGTTGAAAAAAAGAAAAAAGGATTCAAAATGCCACATTTATTAGTTTTAATGCTTGGATTAATAGTTTTTATGAGTATATTAACTTATATTGTTCCGGCTGGACAATTTGGAACTGATGCAAATGGTAATCTTCTTGGTGATCAATTTGAATTTTTACCTGAACAAACGCCAGTAAGCCCATGGCAAGCAACATTATTAATTTTACAAGGAATTCGAAATACTGGATTAATTATTGGATTACTTCTTGTAATGGGAGGAAGTATAGGAGTTATTTTAGGTACAGGAGCTATAGATGAAGTAGTAAGTTGGGCTGTTTATAAATTACAAGATAAGGGAGTTAAGGTATTAGTTCCTATTATATTTTTCTTAATTGGAATCATTGGCGGTTTTGGTGGAGGAGACCATATGATTGCTATTGTACCAATTGGACTTATGGTAGCAGCAAAGTTAAAATTAGACCCTATTAGTGCAGTAGGAATAACATTTTTCCCAGCATTCATTGGACTAGGTACAGGTCCAACAAACTTAATGATACCACAATTAATGATGGATTTACCAATATATTCTGGATTTGGAACAAGAATGATAGTAATGCTTATTTGTTTAGCAATCGGAGCTATTTACTTAACAAGATATTCTGTAAAAGTTTCAAAAAACCCTTCTGCATCTTTAATGGGAAATACAGATTGGTTAGACAATATAGATAACGATGAAATGAAAGAAGTAACTTTAAACCCTAGAGCATTAGCTGCAACTATTGTCTTTATACTTCAATATGCTGTTATTGTATACTTCTTTATGGGATTAGGTAAAACTCATGAATATATGTTAGCAGTTAACTTATTGGCATCTATTGTAGTAGCTATAATCTATGGACAAAGCCAAGAAGAATATGGAAATGCTTTTGCTAAGGGTGCATCTGGAATGGGATTCGTTGCATTTATTATCGGATTAGCAAGTACAATGAGTCTTGTAATGTCAAACGGTAATATTCTACACACTATTGTTTATTATGCAACATTACCATTAAAATCTTTACCAGTTGCTCTCTCAGCAATCGGAATTTCAGTTGTAATATCTGTAATAAATGTGTTCATTCCTTCAGCAAGTGGAAAGGCAGCTATACTATTCCCAATTATCGGACCTATGTCACAAGCTTTAGGTATGACTCCTCAATTAGCAGTTTCTGCATTCCAGTATGGAGATGGATTTACAAATCTTGTTTCTCCAGCACTAGGTGCTACTGTAGGATCTTTAGAGATAGCAGGAGTTTCATATGGAAAATGGTTTAAATGGGTAATGCCATGTGTTATAGCTATGTTCCTTGTTTGTATGGTGGTTCTTTATGCATTAGGAGCAATAGGATGGACTGGACTGTAAAATAAAAATGATTAAAAAGGATGGACTTTATGTCTATCCTTTTTTCTTGATGATAAATTTATCATTTGTAGCTTGTAAGAGGGACTGAAAGTAGTGTATTATATAATTTGTAGCTATAGATAAGGAGATGACATATGGAAAAAAGATATGACTCTAAAATAATAAGAAACAATGTCCTTTCTATGATTGTACCCATAACCTTTGAAAACATATTGCAAATGGCAGCAGGGGTAGTATCCATGGCATTTGTAGGTAGAATTAATGCCATAGCAATAGGTGCCATAGGCATAAGTAATATATTATATAGAATAGCATGGGCGTTATTCAAGGGCTTAGGAGTAGGATCATCAGCATTTGTTGCAAGAAATTATGGAGCACAAAACAATAATAAGATTTCATCAGTAACAGAACAAGGCATATTTGTAGTAGCAATCATGTCTATTTTAATGCAACAAATCTTATATTGGAATTCTGAAACTTTATTAAGTATATTTAATTCAAGTCAAGAATTATTACATAGTGCTAGTATATATCTAAAAATCATATCTTGGAGTTTACCATTTGCTGCATTGATACAATTTACAGCAGGGATATTACAAGGTATGGGTGATGCTAAGACACCTATGATTGTTGTTAGCGTATTAAATATAGTAAATATTATTTTCAGCTTCTTATTGATATTTGGAAATTTCGGTTTCCCTAATTTAGGATTAAGAGGTGCTGGCTATGCTTACAACATAGCACATGTCGTATCAGCAGCATTAGGATTATATTTTTTATTAAAGACAAATAAAGAGTTAAAAGAAGGAACAGAAAAACAAAAGATTGGATTTAGAAAAGAAGAATTATTATCATTGGCTAAATATGGTATACCAACTTCTTTAGAATTGTCATTCTATCAAATAGGGGCAATTTTTATTACTAGAGCAATCCTTAATTATGGAGAAACTGCATATGCGGCTTATCAATTAGGTCTACAAGCAGAATCAGTATCTTATATGCCAGCAACTGGACTAGCCATAGCTGCTACTGCATTTGTAGGCCGTAGCTTAGGCTCTAATGACAAAAAACTTGGCAAGATGTACCTTGATGAATTGTTTAAGATGACTATAATTATTACTGCCTTTGCAGGTGGGGCTCTTTTATTATTCCCTAAGTTGATAATGAGAGCTTTAACTGATGATCTAGAAGTCGTTGCTATAGGAGCAGTATACTTGATAGTAATGGGATTTTCACAAATGCCACAAAATCTAAGTGGATTATATAATGGTGTTCTAAGAGGAGCGGGCTATCCCAATGCACCTTTAATCAATACTGGTTTAGGTATATGGGGTATTAGGATACCACTAATTATATTAATATCAACCTACTTTCATGGAAATATTTTATGGATTTGGTTGAGCATGGCTTTGGATTTATTCTTTAGATTTATATTTGCATATTCATCATATAAAAGAAAAGATGTGTTTAGTGAAGACTAAACACATCTTTTTTAAGAGGAATCTTTAAAAATACTATTTTGACTACTTTAATAAATCTTGGGTATATCATAGGTAATAGTAAATTAATAGGAGGTATTTATATATGGATTATAGAATTGAACATGATACTATGGGTGAAGTTAAAGTTCCGGCTGATAAGTATTGGGGAGCTCAAACCCAGAGAAGTTCTCAAAACTTTAAAATAGGTATAGAGAAGATGCCAATTGAAATCATAAGAGCTTTTAGTATATTAAAGAAAGCGGCAGCAATTACTAATAATAAATTAGGTAAGCTAGATGATCAAAAAATGGATATTATATCTCAAGTCTGTGATGAAATATCTGATGGGAAACTAGATAATAATTTTCCGCTGGTTGTATGGCAAACAGGTAGTGGTACTCAAAGTAATATGAATGTAAACGAGGTAGTTGCAAATAGGGCAAATTCAATTTTAGGAGAAAAGTTAATACATCCTAATGACCATGTAAATATGTCCCAAAGCTCAAATGATACATTTCCTACTGCTATGAGTATATCAGCTGTTTTGGAAGTAGAGGGTAAACTACTACCAGCTATAAAACAGTTAAGAGAAACCTTTGATAGACTAGAAAAAGAGAATGAAGGTATTATAAAAACAGGTAGAACCCATCTTCAAGATGCAGTACCTATATCATTTTCTCAAGAAATTAGTGCATGGAAAGAAATGCTTTTAAAAGGAGAAAGAAGAGTAGAGGAATCATTAGAAAGTATGAGGGATTTAGCTCTAGGGGGAACAGCTGTGGGTACGGGATTAAATGCTCACAAGGATTTTGGAAGAATTGTAGCTGAAGAAATAACTTCTTTAACAAATACAAGATTTAAAACCGCAGATAATAAATTCTATTCTTTAACAAGTAAAAGTGATTTAGCATATACACATGGATCACTTAAGTCACTAGCTGCAGACTTGATGAAGATTGCCAACGATGTAAGATGGTTAGCCAGTGGACCAAGATGTGGAATTGGTGAAATATTTATTCCTGAAAATGAGCCAGGTAGTTCAATAATGCCAGGTAAAGTAAATCCAACTCAAGCAGAAGCATTGACAATGGTAACTGTTCAAGTCATGGGCAATGACGTAGCAATAAATTTAGGAGCATCTCAAGGTAATTTCCAACTAAATGTATTTATGCCAATGATGATATATAATTTCTTACAATCTGTGAGACTTTTAAGTGATGCTATCATATCATTCGATGAACATTGTGCATCAGGAATATTACCAAATAAAGAGAAGATGAAGGAAAACTTAGATAAATCCTTAATGTTGGTTACAGCATTGAATCCACATATTGGATATGAAAAGGCAGCTAAGGTAGCAAAGACTGCTCATAACAATGGTTCGTCTTTAAAAGAGGCAGCTGTAGAATTAGGATATTTAACAGAAGAAGAGTTTGACAATATCATAAAACCAGAAACAATGGTGTAAAAAAATGGGGACGTGTGTCCCCATACCTTAAATTTCAAATGACAAATCCGCTAGCCCGCCTAGAGAAGTCTCTTTGTACTCATACTTTAAATCTGCACCTGTCTTTTTCATTGTCTCAACTACTTGATCAAAGGATACAAGATGTTTTCCATCAGTATAAAGTGAATAAATTACAGAATCAAGAGCTCTAACAGCTGCTTTAGCGTTTCTTTCAATACATGGTACTTGTACGTAACCACCGATTGGATCACATGTCAATCCTAAATGATGCTCTAATGCCATTTCAGCAGCGTACTCAATTTGCTCAATGAATCCACCTAACAAGAATGCTGCCATACCAGCTGCCATAGCACATGCTGAACCTATCTCAGCTTGACAACCACCTTCAGCTCCTGAAATAGTTGCATTTTCTTTAATTAGGTTTCCTATAAGTCCTGCAATAGCTAGACCTTTTAGTACTTCTTCTTTAGGCAAATCATATTCTTCCCTTAATGCATAAAGTAAGCCTGGAATTACACCAGCAGCACCACATGTCGGAGCAGTAACCACAGTACCCCCACCGCCATTTTCTTCTGATACTGCCAATGTATAAGCAAATATCTTACCTCTAAATGCATCGGGTGAATTTTGTTTAGTAGCTTTTCTGTAGATGGATTGTGCTTTTCTAGGGTGTTTTAAAGCACCAGGTAGAACATCGTTCTTTGAAAGCCCGGATTTTACAGAATCCTGCATAGCTTCCCAGATTTCTTCAAGATAATCCCAGATTTCGACACCTTCCATTTCAACAACATATTCCCATAATTCTTTATTGTTGTCTTTGCACCATTTCATTATATCTTCCATAGTGCTCAATCTATATACATTAGACCCACCTTGTCTAGCCTGTCCTTCTTCCATTATAGTGCCTCCGCCTACGGAGAAAACAAGCCAATCGTTGAGTAACTTTCCATTTTCATCATAGGCAAATAATTTCATACCATTAGTATGATATTCAAGTACTACTTCAGGTTTCCAAACAATTTCTGTTGGTTGAGGTTTTAAAGTTTCTACAATAATCCAATCAGTTAAATGTCCCTTACCAGTTAGAGCCAATGATCCATAAAGCTCAGCTTTGAAACTTGTTGCATTTGGATTATCTTTTTTAAATTTTTTTGCAGCTCTTTCAGGTCCCATAGTGTGTGAGCTAGAAGGACCATTGCCTATTTTAAATAATTCTCTTATAGAGTCCATTATTATCTCCTATCTAATAAATAAATTAATAACACTTATTAATTTCAAATCCATTATCATTAAAAGCTTTTGTTATTTTTTCTATATGTTCATGACTTTCAGTTATAACTGTAACTTCCAATTCAACATCAGCAAATTTGTTAACTCCCTTATATCTATCATGGGATAACTCTATTACATTAGCATTTTGTTCTGCTAGTATTTCTGTAACTTTAGTCAGTTGACCTGGTTTGTCAGGTAGGTTCATAGTGAAACAGAATCTTCTACCACGTGATACTAAACCATGATTAATCAATGTGTTTATTGTTAATACGTCGATATTTCCACCACTTATAATACAAGCTATTTTTTTGCTTTTTACATCAAGTTTTTTAGTTGCTGCTAAACTAAGTAGTCCGGAGTTTTCAGCAATTAATTTATGATTTTCTAATAGAGTTAAGAAAGCATCCATTAGTTCCTCATCTGTAATAGTGATTATCTCATCTACATAATCCTTTACAATTTCATAAGTTTTTGAACCAGCTTTACCAACTGCACAACCATCAGCAATAGTTACAACCTTATCTAAAGCAGTAACTTCATTTTCTTCTAAAGCTTTTATCATTGATGCAGCACCTGCAGGTTCAACACCTATGATTTTAACATTAGGATTTACTCTTTTAGCTGCTACAGAAACACCACTTATAAGTCCACCACCGCCAACTGGTACAACTATATAATCCACATCTTTTAACTCATTTAAGATCTCCAGAGCTATAGTTCCTTGACCTTCAACCACATCTAAATCATCAAAAGCATGGACAAAAGTATAACCATGTTCTTCTTGTAATCTAACTGCTTCCTTATATGCATCGTCATATACGTTACCAGACAATACTACTTCAGCACCATAGCTTCTAGTAGCATTAACTTTTAATAAAGGTGTAGTAACAGGCATTACTATAGTAGCTTTAATACCCAATTTCTGAGCTGATAAAGCACAACCTTGGGCATGATTACCAGCTGATGATGTGATAATACCCTTTGATTTTTCTTCTTCGGATAATTTTGATATTTTGTTATATGCACCACGAACTTTAAATGATCCAGTAACCTGTAAGTTTTCTGGTTTTATATAAATCTCATTTCCAGATTCCTTACTAAATACAGGGCTATATATTAGTTTAGTTTCTGCTGCAACGCCCTTTAATGATTCACTTGCTTTATTGAAGTCTAATGTATCTGCTATATGATTTGTCATTTTAGTTTCCTCCTTGAACTTAAACCTTAGTTTATTATGATGAAACCATGATAAATTATACATATATTATATCATGGTTTCGATCAATTATTATATTATATAGTTTTCAATTACTTCCAATAATTATTCTTTTATTGGTTCCAATTTATTACCATTTATCTTATTAACTATAACTGCAATAGCAGCATCTCCTGTTACGTTACATGCAGTACCAAAGCTATCTTGTGCTATATAAAGAGCAATCATTAATGAAAGCATTGGTTGTGAGAAACCTAACATTGTTTCTAGAATACCTAATGCTGCCATTACAGCTCCTCCTGGAACACCAGGTGCAGCAACCATTGTTACACCAAGCATAAGTATGAATGGGAAAATAGCAGCAAAAGTTGTAGCTTGACCATTTAACATCATTATAGCCATTGAACAAGAAAGTAATGTAATAGTACTACCTGAAAGATGTATTGTAGCACATAATGGAACTACGAAATCAGCAATATCTTTCCTTACTCCAATTTTATATGTTTGAGCAAGTGTTACTGGAATTGTAGCTGCTGATGATTGTGTACCTACAGCTGTAAAGTAAGCTGGTATTAATGTTTTTAACATCTTAAGTGGGTTTCCGCCTGCTAATCCTCCAGCTATGCTAAATTGAGCAATTAATGTAGCCCAATGGATAGCTAATACCATTATAAATACTTTTGCAAATACTGAAAGAATAGTAAATACTTGACCTGTGTAAGTCATGTTTGCGAATATACCTGCTATATGAATTGGTAATAATGGAATGATAGCAACTGATATAACCTTCTCAACAATTTGTGAGAATTCATTAACAACCTTTTTAAGAGTATCTCCTTTAATAGCAGCCATACCAAGACCTAAAATAAATGCAATCAACAATGCTGTCATTACACCGAAAACTGGTGGCATTTCTATTGTAAATAAAGATGCTACTAAAGCTTCACCAGGATCTGTTGCATTAAAATTGATTGATCCAACTTCTAAGAAATTAGGTAGTAATAGGGATGCTATTACATATGTAATAGTACCAAATAATACTGTTGAACCATATGCGATACCAGCTGTAGCCCCTAATAACTTACCAGCTCTTTCACCTAAATCACCGATTCCTGGTGCTACGAATCCTACTATAATTAATGGAATAACGAATCCTAAGAAGTTACCAAAAATTGAATTAAAAGTAGCTAAAATTGCAACAATTATTTCTGGAGCAAAAGCACCAATAGCTATACCTAAAATGATTGCTATAATCAATTTTGGCAATAAACCTAATTTTTTCACTAAAATCTCCTCCTGAGTTAAATTTGTTCTTAATATTATGTTGTCTAAAGTAAAAGGTTTTTATTCGTGATAGCGCTTTCAACGAAAAATGTATTTTGGCCAACCTAAAGCCAAGCAACATAATTATTATAACACTCGTTAAAAAAAATGCAATACTCTTTGATAATAGGGTAAAGTGGTATATTATGGCATAAATATATAAAAAACAAGGCAATTTATGAGCTTTCATGTCATAAATTGCCTTGAAAATATTTATGTTTAATTTATTAAATTAATTTAATTTAATAAATCTTCTATAGGAGTATATTCAAAGTTAAAAGTATCTGATACCGCCTTATAAGTAATTTTACCATTTACTACATTTGCACCCTTGGCTAATGCAGGGTCATCTTTTAATGCATTTTTCCATCCCTTATTTGCAATTCTTAAAACATAAGGAATAGTATTATTTGTTAGTGCAAAAGTAGCAGTTTGTGGTACAGCTCCAGGTATATTAGCAACTGCATAGTGAATTACACCATGTTTTATAAATGTAGGATTTTCATGAGTAGTTGGTTTTTCAATTGTCTCAACACAACCACCTTGGTCAATTGCCACATCTACAATAACACTACCTGGCTTCATTTGTTTAACCATTTCTTCTGTTATCAATTTTGGTGCTTTAGAACCAGGAATAAGAACAGAGCCAACAACTAAATCAGCTGTTTTAATAGCCTCAGTTAAATTATAACTATTTGAGTAAAGAGTCTCTATTTGACCCATGAATATTTCACCTAAATATCTCAATCTATCAACAACTACATCCAGTACAGTAACTCTAGCTCCAAGACCAACTGCTCTTCTAATAGCTCCAGTACCTACGATACCACCGCCTACTACTACAATGTGGGCTGGAGGTACTCCAGGAACACCGTCAAGTAAGACACCTTTACCACCACGTGTCTTCTCTAAATATATGGAACCTTCTTGTATTGCCATTCTGCCTGCAATTTCACTCATAGGGGTCAATAAAGGTAGTGATCTATCAGGTAGTTGTACAGTTTCATAAGCTATTGCTATGGCACCTGATTCCATAAGAGCTTTTGTAAGCTCAGGCTCATTTGCCAAATGAAGGTAGGTAAATATGATTAAATCCTTTCTAAAATAACCATATTCAGATTCTAAAGGCTCCTTAACTTTAAGTATCATTTCAGCTTGTGACCATAGACTAGCTGCATTATCAGTTATCTCAGCTCCAGATGCAGTATAAGATTCATCATCAAAACTGGAACCAATTCCTGCATTTGTCTCTATTAAAACTCTATGTCCAGCTCTTACTAAAGCATCTGCACCAGCAGGTGTTAAAGCCACTCTGTTTTCTTGAGATTTAATTTCCTTTGGTACTCCAATAATCATATGATTGTTCCCCCTTTTATTTAAATCCTTCATTAAATATATATTATCACAGACGTATAATATTTCCAATATTGATAATTATGTGGCAATATTAAATAAACTATACATTAAAATTGCTGATAAAAATAAGTAAACATGTGTTATAATGAAATTATCAACGGGGATAAGAGGTGCATTATGGAAAGGAGATTAAGTAAATTAAGTAGAATTGCATTAGTGTTTATGGATTTAATGCTAATTAATTTAGCCTATTTATTGGCTCTATTTATTAGATTTGAAGGAGTGATAGATACACAGTTTCTATCATATCTACCAAGATATCTAGATAATGCAATCTATATTACAATTATTAAGATAGGGATTTTCTACTACTTTAAAATGTACAAAACTATGTGGAGATATGCTAGTATTACAGAACTATATAGCATAGTTACTGCTATTATGGTTTCAAATGCTGCCGTATTAAGCTTTCTATTTATTAGACAAGCTAACTTACCAAGATCCATATATATATTAACCACATTAATTGATATGACTCTAGTAGGTGGGCTTAGATTTAGTTTTAGAGCATTTGATAGAAATCTATCATCTAATGTAAAGAAAAAAGATACAATGAAAAGAATAATGATCATCGGTGCTGGAGATGCAGGAGTAATGGTTATTAGAGAATATAGAAACCATGTACAACTAAATTCCAAACCTGTAGTTATTATAGATGATGATATTAAAAAACAAGGGCAAGTCATAAATGGAGTACCAGTAGTAGGAGGCAGACAGAGTATACTTTCTGCTGTAGACAGTTACCATATAGATGAGATAATCATCGCAATACCTTCAGCATCAAGGAAGGAAACTAGGGAAATTATCGATATATGTAAAGAGACTAAATGTAAACTTAAAATACTGCCAGGTATCTATGAACTTATAGATGGAAATGTAAGCATAAAGAAGATTAGGGATGTTGAAATAGGGGACTTACTTGGAAGAGAAGAGATAAAAGTAGACTTAGATGAAATTTCATCATACATAGCAAACAAGGTAGTAATGGTAACAGGTGGAGGAGGCTCCATAGGTTCAGAGCTTTGCAGACAAATTGCAGGATTTAAACCTAAGGAACTCATCATATTAGATATATACGAAAACACTGCTTATGACATTCAAAATGAATTAAAGAGAAAACATAGTGATCTAAAGCTTAAGGTTTTAATAGGTTCCATCAGGGATAAATCAAGAATACATGATATTTTTAGAGAAGAAAAGCCTGATGTAGTATTTCATGCTGCAGCTCACAAACATGTACCATTAATGGAAGATAGTCCTAAAGAAGCTATAAAGAATAATGTATTTGGGACACTTAATTTGGTACAAGCAGCAGATATATATAATGTAAAGAAATTCGTCATGATTTCTACGGATAAAGCAGTAAATCCTACAAATATCATGGGTGCTAGCAAGAGAATCTGTGAAATGATAGTACAATCAATGAATGTAAATTCAAAAACTGACTTTGTAGCAGTTAGATTTGGTAATGTATTAGGCAGCAATGGAAGTGTAATTCCTTTATTTAAAAAGCAAATTGAGAATGGTGGACCAGTAACAGTTACACATCAGGATATTATAAGATATTTTATGACTATACCAGAAGCAGTTCAGTTGGTTATCCAAGCAGGTGCCATGGCAAAAGGTGGAGAAATATTTATCCTTGATATGGGAGAGCCTGTGAAGATAATAGATTTGGCTAAGGACTTGATTAGACTATCAGGCTTTGAACCAGGAGTAGATATCCCAATAGAGATTACCGGACTTAGACCTGGCGAAAAGCTATTTGAGGAATTGCTTTTAGATGAAGAAGGTATATTGAATACAAAGCATGATAAGATATTTATAGGTAAACCAACCTTTACAGATTATAGACTATTGCTTAAATCTTTGGATGAATTAAATCGAATGATAAAAGAAGAAAAAGATGACAAGGTTATACAATATGTTAGACATATTGTACCGACATATAAAGATAATAATGAAGTAAATGAGAAACTCCTAAATCTAGGCAATTAGATTTAGGAGTTTTTGTTATTGTCGAATATTGTCGAATATTTAGAATTGTTAACAAAAGTTCACAATTAATTTACAGAATAATAGCAAAATTACTGTATTATTTGATACAATGTAAGTTACCACCAATTTGTGGAAAATTAAATCTAAGGAGGAACGTTTATGACGAACAGTAAACGTATGTTATCATTAGTTCTTGCCTTAACAATGATTTTCTCAATGAGTATAAGTGCCTTGGGGAATGCACTTATAGAATTCTCAGATATTGATAATCATTGGGCAAGAGAAGAAATCGATTTCATGACAGCTGAAGGCGTTATTAATGGTTATGATGATGGAACATTTAAGCCAGATAACAACATGACAAAAGCAGAGTTTTATAAGGTGATAAATCATCTTATGGGCTATGAAGAAAAAGCCGAAGAAGTTAAGTTTGAAGATGTAAAAGAAACAGATTGGTTTTATGAAGAAGTAGTGAAAGCGTTAGCAAAAGGCTACATAGAGGATGGCGAAAAGCTTAATCCTAATGAGCTAATCACTCGTGAAGAGGTAGCTAGAATAATTGGTATAGTATTTGAATTAGAAAAAGACGCAAGACCAGCTAGAGAATTTAAGGATAATTCTAAGATATCTTTAGCTGCTAGAGGATATGTAGGAGCTCTTAAGGAAAAAGGATATATTCAAGGATATCCTGATGGAACCTTTGGACCAAAGAATAATATAACAAGAGCAGAAGTAGTAAAGATGTTATTTAATGTAGTTGAAGTAGAAGGTTTACCAGAAGTTGAGGAACCTGAAGAAGAGAAGCCAAAAGCACCTGTAACACCACCAAGTAGTGGAGGAGGTAGTTATACACCAAGTCCAGACCCAGATCCTGAACCAGAGCCTGAGCCAACTCCTACAATTACAGGTATTGCAGAAGCTACAAAAACAGTAAATATGGATGTTTATGACACCCATATATTACCGACAACTATTGAAGTAGTTATGAGCACTGGGCCAAATCTATATAAAGCTGTTACTTGGAATTTAGAAGGGAACGTTTCTGAAGATGTATATATTCATGAAGGAAAAACATTCATTGCTAATAAAGTTGGTGAATATACACTTATTGGTGCTTTAACAGAAACAGAATTAAAGGCAACTTGGACATTTAATGTAACTAATCCATTAATAGTAAAGACAGCTGAAGAACTTGCTTATGCTATTTCGCAAGCTGTAGATGGAGACTCAATTAAGTTTGAAAACAACATTTTAAGTAATGTGGAACTTAATAATCTAGTAAATTTAAACTTGAATAATAAAACGGTGACAGGTGATGTATATATTAACACAATGGCATTTGGAACTATAGACATTGGACCTGGTACTATAGATGGTAACTTAACTGTAAATGCACCTAATGCAACAGTAAACAACTATGCAACTGTAACGGGAACTATAACAGTAGGTGAAGTTGCTGATGAGACTTGGAATGAATATGCAAAAAACAATACTATTGTAGTTAAAGATAATACTATTAACATTAATATAAAACAAGGTGCAGTGGTTAGTTCCTTATCTGTAGAAGGAAATAGTATTAATATTGTTGTTGATGGTAATATAGAGACATTAACAATTCCAGAATATGTTGAGGGTATTATTTTATCAGTGGATAGTAGTGCGAATATATCAGGATTAGTAATTAATTCACCTATAACCATAATATCTACTAAACCAATTTCTGCGACTGTTAAAGAAGGTGTTGAAATAATAGTAAGGGAAACAGAAGATAGTGACCCTGTAATAATAGTTGGAGATGGAGAAAAACTATCACTTGAAATACTTGCAGTTTATAATCAACGGTCAAAGGTTAGTTATAAATCAATTCAAGCAGCGATTGATGATGCACAAGATAACGACATTATAAAAGTTACAGCAGGAATATATGAAGAGCAGCTTGTTATTGATAAAGCTATCAAGTTATTAGGACCAAATTCAGGTATTCATGGAACTAGTGAAGAACGTGTAGAAGAAGCAGTAATAACATATCCAAAGGGTCTAAGTGGATATAAAGAATTAATAAATATTGCTTCAGAGAATGTAACTATAGAGGGATTCTATGTTTGTGCTGAAGAATATTCTAAATCAGAAGATATACAGACAGCTGGTATTGTTTCTGATAAAGATAATATAGTAGTATCAAATAATATTGTTGATGGATTTAATTATATACCAATTTATATGACAGCTTATTATTATGATGGAAGTGACTGGAAACTAGAGTGGATTGACAATATAGAAATAAAAGATAATTTTGTAAGAAATTCACCAGATTATTCTGCGATTTATATGCAAGGTGCTTCAGGAACAGTATCAGGTAATAAGGTAGAAAATGCAAATAGGGCAATTCAAGTACAGCCTTATGGTAATCCTACGGGTGGAACTGTGATTAATAATGAGTTTAATGGATTTAGAACAGGAATATGGTATAACTATGCAAGAAGAGGAGCAGGTAGCTGGACGATAGAAAATAATATTGTAACATCTACAAAAATCACAGATGAGAACATTGATTGGCAAGGGGTTTTGATACAAACATTTGGAACAGAAGCAATTGGAGAATCACCTAAGGTTGAATTTATCAATAATACAATTGATGGGACATTAGCAAATAACTTATCTATTGGTATTGATTTACAACCGAATATTAATGAAGATGCAGAAGTAATATTTATAAACAATACTATAAGTAATGTAGATGTAGGGTTAAATAAAGCTTCTGGAAGCTTAGAGCTAGATATTACACTTAATAATAACGTATTTCCAGATGGCAGTAAAGTTATTGGAAATCAAATTAAATTGCCATCAAACTGGGAAGATTTAGCTGACACATCTTGGTATAACGAGACTAATGAACAACTTATAATAAATACGGCAGAAGAACTAGCAGGATTAGCTAAGCTTGTCAATGATGGAAATACATTTGAAGGGAAATCTATCAACCTAAACTCAGATATTGATTTACTAAATCTAGAGTGGATTCCGATTGGAGATTGGAGTAATCATACAGGAAGTCCATTTGATAAAGATAAGCCATTTAAAGGAATATTTGATGGTAACAATTTTAAAATAATCAATTTAAAGTTAGATAATCCTATGGTGAAATATAGTGGTTTATTCGGTGCAGCTAATGGAACTATAATGAATTTAAATATAAGTAATTTTACTATAAATTCTTTAGAATCCGTTGGTGGATTAGTAGGTAGTATGAATGGTACAGTATCTAATGTTTCAGCAAGTAATATTACGATAAATTCGAGCCACTGGGCAGGAGGTCTGATTGGTTATAGCTATGCAAATGTATCAGATTCAACTGTAGATGGTGTAACGATAACACTTAAATATGATACTAATATTAATGACAACGGCGATAAAGGGGGAGGATTAATAGGTTTTCTTGGAGAATCAGTAACAGTAGAAAACTGTTTTGCTAAAAATGTAAATATAACTGGTGTTAGAGATGTTGGTGGCTTAATAGGAAATGCATCAGGTAAGTCTAATATCAAAAATTGTAACGTAATCAATGGCAAGGTATCAGCAATTGCTGATGAAGAACATAAAAATAACAGCCCTTATGCTGGTGGAGTTGTTGGTCGAGCTTCAGGTGTTGTTACATTATTTAACTCCACTGCAACTGGAATTACGGTGGAAAGCTATAAAGAAGGCTTTATAGGAGAGCTGGTTGGTGGACCAGAGGAAAACGTGACTATTGCTGCAGCACTGAATGAGAATACAGGAGTAGTGTATGAAGCAATTCAAAGTGCAATAGATGCTGCGGATGAAGGAGATACTATACTAATTGCAGCAGGCACCTATGACATAGGCAAGAGTCGAATTGTTATCGATAAAGGCATTAATTTAATAGGAGCAGGATATGAAAATACAACTATTAAAGGCACTGTCCATAGGGCGGGGGAACCAGCTAATGACATTGTACAACCTATGTTTTTAACTACGTCAACCTCAGGAGAAACATTAGTCAAAGGTATTAGTTTTGAGTGGTGTAATACAGAGGATATTGGAAATAATTGGTACAGCGCACTTTCTTTAGCAGGTAACAATATTACTGTCGCAGAATGTAAGGTAAGCACAAATATACCTGAAACTTCTTACATTGCTATTGTAAACATCGGAAGAAGTGGAGGAAGCGTTGTTGGTGAGGCTGGAGTTCCAGCAGAGAAGGTTACTTTTAGAGACAATATTGTAAATGGAACCATCTCTATCGTTCCATCAGTATTAGGTAAACAACTGAAAGCTACGATATCTGGTAATATAATAAATGCAGTCAATATGGAGGGCATATGGAGCGATGTACTAAATACTGATGATGAACTTACTTTAGAAGGTAATACTATTGTTGCTCCAGAAGGAATGTACGATATCAAACTTATGAACAAGGTAGGAAAAGTCAATGATTTAGTTGACTATTCTGGAGAATTGATCTCAAAAGAAAATAATAATGCAAGTGTTCTATTGCAATACGCTGTAGCAACAGTAACAACTGAAGAAAAGTTAAGAACTGCTCTAACTGATTCAGATATTGAAACTATATATTTTGCAAACAATATTAATCTAAGTGAAACATTGAAGATTGAGCGCCCTGTAGTAATTGATGGCAAGACATACTCTGTAGATAAGGCTATAAATATCGCTGCTAATGATGTTACCATTAAAAACTTAAAAGGTAATCCGGTTAATAGAAATATCCATGGGCTCAGTGGAATAGAAAGTGGAGTTGCATTTTATGTTAGCCCAGGTATGCAAGGTGTTGAGTTGGATAGTGTAATAGTGAATGGAGGAGATTATGATAATGGAAATGGTGTTAGTAAAAACTCTATAGGCATTATGGGTAGTTACGGGGCATCTCTTACAATTTTGAATTCTAATATTTCTAATGTAACAACAGGAATATTCACAAATAGCGGGAATTCAAATGGAAGAAATACAATAACAGTTACAAATAATACTTTTACAAATGTATGGGCAGGTATTGGTGGAACTGAGAAAACTGACTTAACTGCTACAGGAAACAACTTTGTTACAATACAAGATGGTGGAGAAGGGATTGGACTTGGGAATGGTGTCAATGTAATAGGTCCAACAGATTTAAAAACAGATATTAAATATCTGAAATCAAACAATAACTTTGATTATGCGATTGGGAATAAAGTTATGGATTACAGATTGGAAGGAATAATTGATACTACTTCTGCAAATCCAGCTAGATTAGCCAAAATTAGTCAAGGATATTCTGTTGTTGTTCCTCTAACAGTGGGCACATACCAAGGAGCTACAGTTGTTATTAGTTTGTATGATGCAAATGATGAGCTAATGCAAGCTAACACAATGGCTAAAGATGATGGATTAACAAATTCAACATCAACAACCTTTGATACAATCGGTGACTTTGACTACGTAGGAGATGGTTATTGGACAGTATATGGCTCAATCGTTGGAAAGACGGAAGAGCCATCAAAAGCTGTTATAGAAATAACATTAAAAAATGGTAAAGAGCTAACACATGTGATAACTGAATTTTGGAATTAGGTTCGAGTACAGCCTGCAAATAACTTATGTATGAGACTTTGAATGAATAGTGTGTGAGGTTGTAACGTAACTTATTTCAATTTAAGCCCCAGTGGAAAGCTTTAATAAGCTTTCTCACAGGGGTTTTCATTTCCGTTCTAATACCACTTCACCCCCCTATAATCCCCACTAACCTTGTCCATCTCATATTTAATACCCAAAGCCCTATATCCGGCATCAAAAGTAGTATCCACTACAATCCATTTACCATCCAAGTATACCTCATTCCATGCATGAAACGATCCATCATATCCTTTTACATAGCCCATTACAAGTTTAGTGGATATACCTATTGAGCGAAGCATTCCAGCAAAAAGAGAAGCGTAGTCGTAGCATATGCTCTTTTGCTTTAATAATATATCATCTAAGTTAGGTAGATAATTATCAGGGTAGTTGTTGAGCTTTGCATAATCGTAGTCAATATTTTGGACTATATAGTCGTATATTTTATTAACCATATCTTTACTAGTCTTACTATCTTTAGTTAGTTCCTTAGCTAATTTAGTAGTTTTACTGCTCTTTTTCCAATTGACTTTCTCATGATTGCCAAGATATACATCGGTTTCTTTTAATGACGTTACTTCAAAGGTATTTCTTGCTCTTATAGTGTACTTATTAGCTTTCTTATGTTTAAGTATTTCTATTTTATATATTCCTTGTCCTAAACTGAAAGGTATTTCTGTTATACCATTATTTAGAACATAAGAAGTAAATACACCATCCTTAGTTATCCATACTTTATATAATCCTTCTTTAGAGGGTTCAAAATTGATTATGAGAGACCCTTTGTCTTGCATAAGGATATATTCATCCTTATCAAATGTCTTGCCTATCTTTCGATTAGTTGGTTCCACTAAAGATACTAGTATTTCATCCTGTGTATTTACCTCTGCATAGCTGAAATTTGGTACTAAGAGAATTAACAATAGCATAAGCAGTACTATTTTTCTTTTCATGATTAAGCCTCCTAATAGTAATTGATTACAAAAACAAAAAAAGAAGGCATAATGGTAAAGACCACTTGCCTCCAATCAAGTTCTTTCACTACTATTAATCGGCTAAAATCTTCAAAAAATTAAGAATCCCCCAAGACTTCTTGGGGGATTTCTTATACTATCTATTAATCATTCTTTCTGTTCTATAACTTGCTATAGAATCTAATGCAAGGTTTCCTTGTGCATCTCTTATATAAGATGGTTCGGAGTTGTTTTCGCCTATAACTCTAACAGAGTAGTAGGATGATACACTTCTGTTTGTTATAGTTATTAGAAGTACTGATTTATCTGTTGATTTCAGTGATGTTGTATAATCATCAGTGCTTAGAAGTTGTCCATCTTCTTCTCTATATATTTCTAAGTCTCTTCTATAAAGGCTTGCACCTTCAGCTTCTAATTCTTCTGTGAAAGGTAATTCAATTGTATTGATATTAGTAGTGAGAGTATTTGTATTGTATTTAACTCTTGGTGCAATCTTATCTACTAAATTAATAGTTCCACCTTCAACACCAGTTTGAATATAGGTTTGCATTTTGTTATCAGAATTTATTTTTAATGCTCCATCTGGTATAGAAGTATTATCACTATGGTTTAAATATAATGTAACAATATTTGTGCCATCTAAGTCAATATAATCTATAGTTCTTCCAGTTACGCTGAAATCTCTCATATCAGCTTGAATAATAGGTATATTGAATTCTACTCTTATTGTATTTTCGTCTAATAATACACCTTCAGTAGCCTTAGCTTTTCCTGATGTAGTATTATCGAAATTCAACTTAGCTATTAGATCTTTAAGGTCATTACCTGATGTATCTTTTAATCCTCTAATATCCACTGATGTTAGATTTTGACCTACAACTACCTTTTTACCTGAGATTGTTTCTGGTAATAGTATAGTTACTGATTTATTATCATTACTTAATGTAATTAGACTATCTGTTGGCATATAGCTAACTGTTCTATCACTAAAGTATAGATAATAGTTATCTGGGTTTGTTACTGTACTATAATCCATTTCTTTGTTGAACTGAATCATTATATAGTTACCAAATCCTGAGTAATTAGCTATTTCTGGTTTTTGAACATCTTTCATATCAATATTAACTGAATATGGTATTAGAACATTTTTTAGTGGTGTAGTATCTTGAATACTTTGAATAGTTAAAGTATTTGTACCTACAGGTAGTATTGTTGACAGATAAATAGTAAACTCTCTACCAGAACCTTGGATTTCTCTTATATATACTGTTCTACCGCTTTGGTCTTTAATAGAATAGCTTGATCTATTAGTACCATGTACATTTTTACTATAGATCACAGTTATACTTCTACCATCTTCTGCTACATTGTAGCTTATAACTTGAGGTGGTGTAGTATCTATAACTGGTGTTACTTTTACTTCTGATTTTACTTTATTTCCTGAATAATCCGTTACATTTTCTACATATATTGTAGTTTCAGTAGTAGATAATATGTTGTTCTTGAATGATAGAGTAGCTTTCTTACCATCAAACTTTACGCTATCAGGATATCTCTTTGAAGTACCTATCTTAAAATAGAAATTATTTCTGATAGCAGATACTGGATCGATATCCTCATCAAATTCTATGGTTACTTCTTCTAGAGTAGCAGAAGCATCTATTATTTTAGGTGCTACTAAGTCTTTAACTATAGTAAATTCTCTTTCGTTCAGAATAACAGGATAGTCAGCAAAATCTACTATACCTGATAAAGTAAGAGTATGTTTACCTTCAGTTAAATAATATAATGAGGAATAAAATGTAAGTATCGCTTCATTATTATTTACATTTACACTTCCTGATAAGGTTTTTCCGTCTATTCTAAAGTTGCTTGACGTAGCCCCTTTAATGGGCTCTGAAAAAACCACTTTCAATCCTTTATTTCCTAATTGAACAATATCTAATACTTCTGGAATTGTATTATCTAATGCTTGGAATTCTTCATTGGTAATTTTTAGTTCTTGACCATCTTCTGATTTTACATTAGCATTAATCTTGTATTTGTTTTGTTGTGTCATTATTCCGTTAAGTACTAAAATTACTTCTTTGTTATTTTCTTCGAATCTTACTTCTTTAATAGCTCCAGCAGTAGTAGTGTAATTATTTACAATTACTGCTTGGGAAGTATCAACCGGTCTAGTAAATTTAAGGGTGATTTCCTTAAGGTTATTTGCAACTATATCTACTAATTCGAAGCTAACGTTTTCTATATCAAATGTTTTAAAGACAGTATTTTTCTTACTGCCTTCAAATCTATATTCGTAGCTGCCTTCTTGTAGATTCTTTACTTCAATTAGGAAGTTTCCGTTCCTATCCATTACTACTTCTTCAAGTCTTGCTCCACCGCTTATACCTGATGATCTAGGTCTAATATGAAGCTTTAAAGTATCTGTTCCCTCAGCTTTTCCCGATAAAGTGATAGTATCATTGTTGATTGTTAGTTTTTCATCTACTTTAAAGATATCAGGTATTGTTAAACCTATGACTTCAGCTAATGTTAATAAACTACCTTTTTTAGTTTCTCTTAATGTGTTTAGAACCATAGTAGCCATTTGTCCTCTTCTTAATCTAGAGGAAGGGTTTAGATTTAGATTATCCATTAAACCTAATGATTTTGCTAATTCTGGAACTTGATTCCAATTTTGAGCTTCTTCACTATAACCTAAGGCTCTAAGTAGAACCGTTTGGAATTCTTGTACTGTTGTGTAAGCGTTAAATCCAAATTCATCCTTTTCTTGTCCTTGAATCAAGCCTTGATCTTTTGCCCATGTGATATAAGGTATATAGAATTTTCTTTCTGCATTTAAATCTCTAAAGATATTTTTGCCAACATAATTTCTGGCTTTATTTTCTTCTTTGTAGAGACGTGAGATCATTACTACCATATCTTGTCTTCTAAAATTATCATTTAACATTAAATCTCCGTCTTCATTACCTGTTAAAACACCTAATTCTTTAAGTATTTCACCATCGTTATCATAATCAGTTGCAGCAAGTACCGGTGCTAATGCTGATAACAATATTACAAATAACAACAATGCTGCTAATAAACGTTTCACCATTTATACTCTCCTTTCATATTTTACACATTTTCCTATATTTAATTATACTACATAAAATTTGAATTTTATATTACAATATAATTACAAGCATTGCAAACATAAGTTCTCTAGTTTATAATTTAGTTAAGATCTCTTAATTTCAGAAAATATAGTGAATAGGCGGTGAATGTTCATGACTAACATACTTAAGAAGCGATATGTACTAAATCTAAAATTAGAAACAGAAAAGTTTCAAGAAGATATACTATCTAAAAGATTCGAAATAGGGAGATGTTTATATAACTCAATCTTAGGAAAAGCTCTTAGTAGATATAATGAAATGACAAAGACTAGAAGATGGAGAGAAAACCAAGCTAATATATCAGAAATATATAAACTTGAAAAGGATAGGACAAAGACAAATAAACTACTAAGAGAGTATTATAAACTTAAAAAAGATATGTTAAATGAATACAGATTAAATGAATATTCACTTCATAAGGATATAAAGAAAATGCAACATAAATTCAACGAAAACATTGATAGCTTCACAGCTCAAAAGATAGCCAGTAGAGTGTGGAGATCTTTAAATGATAATTTGTTTGGGAAAGGAGAAAGAGTTCATTTCAAAAATTCCAATCAAGGTTTGAATTCATTAGAAGGTAAATCGAATAAAACAGGAATAAGATATAAAAAAGATAAAAATATATTAGAGTGGAATAAACTTTCAATTAAAGTACAAAGTAAATTAAACGATTATGAGTTAAAATCTTTAGAAGATAGAGTATGTTACTGTAGAATAAAAAGGATATTTGTTAGAGGAAAATATAAATATATACTCCAACTTATACTAGAGGGAATACCACCCTTAAAGGTAAACAAAGAAACTGGAATAATCAAACATCCTTTGGGAATAGGAAATATTGGAATAGATATAGGAACTCAAACCCTTGCATATGTAAGTGATAAAGATGTAAAATTATATGAATTAGCACCAAGGGTACAAGATATAGAAGCAGAAAAGAGACTAATACAAAGATATATGGATAGAAGTAAAAAGGCATCTAATCCTGATAATTACGATAAAAACGGAAAAATCAAACAAGGGATTGAAATAAACTGGCACTATTCAAATAAATATAAAAAGGCCAGAGACAGGTTAAAGAATATATGTAGGAAACAAGCAGATATTAGAAGAATGGATCATAATATAATGTCTAACATGATTTTATCTATTGGAGATACAGTATTAGTTGAAAAAATGAACTATAGCAGACTACAGTCTAGATTTAAGGAAACAATAAAAAATGAAAAAACATGCAAAGTTAGCAAAAAGAAAAGATTTGGTAAAAGCATAGCTAATAAAGCGCCAGCAATGTTTCTAACAATTTTATCTAACAAATTAAAAGCTAGAGGTGGGTACTACCTAGAAGTTAATACTTATAAAATAAAGGCATCTCAATATAATCATTTAAATCATGAATATATTAAAAAGAAACTTAGCGAGAGATGGAATTACTTTAATTATGAAGGAAATATTATTAAAGTACAAAGAGATATCTATTCTGCATATTTAATCAAGAATGTTAATGAAGATTTAGAAACTATAAATAGTTATAAATGCACAAGAGATTTTGATTGGTTTTTAGAGCTTCATAATAAGGAAATAGAAAGGCTTCAAGTATTAGAAAATGTAAGTAGTGTGGGTGTATAAAAACGTAATAGGCGTCTTGAAACGGGCGTTATACTATCGCAAATGGGTCTTAGTACTTTGATAGTGAAAGTCTTGGGGAAGCAATTTAGGATATATATCACTCGTGATATATATTAATGTTGAAAGTACCTAAGAACTCTGCACAATAAACTGTAGAAGTTTCAGAATCTAGTTACACTAATATTAGAACCAGAAATGAAATGCGTAATACAAAAATATTTGACAGAGGTTTTTTTATGATATAGAATTATATAGTTAATAACGATGGGGAGGGAAAAAAGGTGCAAACAAAATATATTTTTGTTACAGGTGGAGTAGTTTCTTCTTTAGGAAAAGGAATCACTGCGGCTAGTTTAGGTCAATTATTAAAGAGTAGGGGACTTAAAGTCACTATTCAAAAGTTTGACCCTTATATAAATGTGGACCCAGGTACTATGAGTCCATATCAACATGGAGAAGTATTTGTTACTGATGATGGTGCCCTTACAGATTTGGATTTAGGACATTATGAAAGATTTATAGATGTTAGTTTAAATAAAAACAGTAGCGTAACTACTGGTAAAATTTATTGGACAGTTTTAAATAAAGAAAGAAAAAGAGAGTATGATGGTAGTACTATACAAGTAATACCTCATATTACAAATGAAATTAAAGAAAGAATTATCAGAGCATCAAAGGTTAAAGATGTTGATGTTGTAATCACTGAAATAGGTGGTACAGTAGGTGATATTGAGTCATTACCATTTATTGAAGCTATAAGACAGATTAAATATGATGTAGGTAAAGAAAATGTTATATATGTTCATATGACATTGGTTCCTTATTTAAACAAAAGTCAAGAGCTAAAGACTAAACCAACTCAACATAGTGTAAAAGAACTTAGAGGACTTGGAGTACAACCAGATATTTTAATATGTAGAACTGAGAGACCTTTAACACAGGATCTAAAGGATAAAATCGCATTGTTCTGTGATTTAGATCCATCTGAAGTAATCGAAAACTTCGATGCAGATTCTATCTATGATATTCCAGTAATGTTGGAAGAACAAGGATTAGCTAAGCAAGTTATAAGTCATTTAAATCTAGAATGTGACGAATTAGATTTAACTGAATGGAATAGCCTTCTTGATAAATTACACAATATTAAAGGAAAAGTTAAGATTGCGTTAGTAGGAAAATATGTAGAACTAAAGGATGCTTATCTTTCAGTATCAGAATCTTTATTCCATGGTGGTATAGAAAATGGAGTAGATGTTGATATTAAATGGATTCAAGCAGAAGACGTAAATGATGAAAATTGCAAGGAATACTTAGAAGGTGCTGACGGTATATTGGTGCCTGGTGGATTTGGAACAAGGGGTCTTGAAGGAAAAATTGCTGCTATAAAATATGCTAGAGAAAACAATATACCTTTCTTTGGAATAGCATTAGGTATGCAATTGGCTGTTGTAGAATATGCTAGAAATGTATTAGGACTTAAAGGAGCCCATGGTACAGAATGGAATCCAGATACTGAGTATCCAGTAATAGATCTAATGCCAGAGCAAAAGGATGCTGAAGCTACAAATGGCAAGATGAGATTAGGTCTTTACCCATGTAAAATAACTGAAGATACTCTAGCTAGAGAAATTTATCAAGATGAGATAATATACGAAAGACATAGACATAAATATGAAGTAAATAATGAATATAGAGAAGCATTGATTGAAAAAGGACTTACTGTATCAGGTATTTCTCCAGATGATAAATTGGTAGAAATGATTGAAATCAAGGGTCATCCATGGTTTATAGGTGTAAACTTCCATCCTGAATACAAATCAAGACCTACACATGCACACCCATTATTTAGAGAATTTATTAAAGCTGCGAAGAAATAAAAAATGACGTTACTGTTTAAGTAACGTCATTTTTTTACTCTGTTCTAATTGCATCTAATGCACTTAGTTTCATAGCTCTTCTTGCAGGGAAGTATCCTGATATAACTCCTATTAGGATTGAGAATCCCATAGCTACAAATATTAGCCATATAGGGATTACTGATATCTTAGTTGCACCGTACATACCCATCGATTCACCAAAGGACTGTGCACCGAATTTGTTTATCAAGAAGGATAAGAGGTAGGAGAAACCTACTCCAAATATTCCGCCTGATAGACCTATAATGGCTGATTCAAATAGGAATAAATCTTTGATATCTTTAAGTGAAGCTCCAATTACTTTCATTACACCAATCTCTCGTGTTCTTTCATATATACTCATAATCATTGTGTTGGTTATTCCTATTGCTGCTACAAGTAGGGATACCCCACCTATACCTCCTAGTACTGCTTGAATCATTGTTGCTTGATCCTTCATCATCTCTAACTGGTCGTTTAGACTATATGCTTCAAAGCCCATTTCTTTGATAGTATCTTGTATCTTTTCTACATTCTCTATATCATTTACCTTTACGTCTATACGATTATATTCTGATGAATTTCTACCAGGTTGTGGTCTTTGACCTTCAGCTTTTTCTTTGTCTTTAATCATGGTCTGTACATCTTTGATTGGCATATATATACCATAGCTGGTTTCCCAATTTCCTTCTGTTAAAACACCAATGGATTTGATTTTATATTCTTTATAATCTACCTTTTTCTGACCAGGGTAGCTATATCCATAGTCTGAATTAAGAGTCACACTCATTTTATCCTTCATAAGGTCAATCTTTGGCTCTCTCCATACCCTTGCATTAGGATCCCAGAAGTTTCGAGCCATACCACTACCAAACACTACGCCTAGCTCATCATTATTAGTCAGTAGACGACCTTCTGCTGCTTCAAAACCAAAGGCTTCCATTGCAGCAGGATCCATACCTCTAATTGGTACTTGTGCTATATATTTTCCGTTGATAACAGCACCATAGGTTTCAAGCATTGGGCTTACTGCATCAACATTTCGCATAATTTTAAATGCTTCAATTGCTTTATCGTCTAAATCAACTTCTTTTTGCCCTGGTTGCATTGGGTCAACCCATTTTTTATGAACATTTATTGTTGTTAAACTACCCCATTGGGAAATTTGTTGTTCAAAAAAGTCAGTTAAACCAAATCCAAGACTGAGCATTACTATTATTGAACTGGTACCTATTACTACCCCTAAGATAGTAAGAGATGTCCTTAACTTTCTTCTCCACAGATTTTTAATACCCATTAGAACTAAATCTAGTTTATTCATCTAAAGACAATTCCTTATTTTTTTTCTTTTTCCTATAGAAGACAATACCTCCTATAGCTGCAAGTATTACTGCTAATGTAATCCAAAGGCCCTTTGATTTTAGAAGACTTGTTTCTTCTTCCATTGGAGGCATTTCTCCTCCCCAAGGATCTTCAAAGACAGGCATTTCAACTACATTCAATGAGAATTCTTTTCTTACTTCTTGCATTTGACCTGTGGAGTCTTCGTAGGTAAATACTACATCGCCCTTTAATTCTCCCATTTCCATAGGGATAACATATCCATCAAAATATTCGCTACTTCCACTCGTAAAGTTTCCTACATAATATTGAGCATTTTCTGATTGGAAGTCACCTTCAAGTTTAACCATCATATTATATAAAGTTACTTTACCTGTATTATAAAATTCCAATGATATAGGAGTTGATTGGCCTATAAATGCTTCTGGCATATATGATAATTCTCCTAATTCTAATTTGGACTGTTGTACAACTGGTACTCCTATTAGTTCTGTTATTCCCGTATATTCAATTCCTTCGCTATCCTCATATTCAAAATTAGCTGTAATGGTATGAGTCTTTGCAATAGCATCTGGAATAGTAAACATTGTTATAGTCTTTTCAACTCTGCTCTTTGGAGAAATTGAGTCAATATAGAATGTATTTGAGCTGTTTACTGGAGTAAATGCTGAGCTATTGCTTTCTACATTACTTGAACCAGACTCTGAAGTTAAGAATATCTTTATATTTTTAACAGTCTTTGTACTGCTGGTGTTATAGAATGAAAGTCTCATTTCAAAGTTTTCTCCAGCTTTAACCAATTGGGGTTCAAAACTATATTTATCAATTATCAATTTAGCTTTATTTGTACCTGAATCTTCTCCATTTACTACATACATTCCTACATATTGATTGAGTTCATGTTTATAGTCACTGCCTTGATTGAAATCATCTTCGTATTCTACAGTAATATTTATTGGGTAATTTCTAGTTATAGCATCTTCAGTAGGAGTAAATGTAAAGCTTAAATTTTGACTTTCTCCTGCTTTTAAACTATTTAATTTTAGTATGCTTGTAGTTTTAGGTACTACTGCTGAGTCTGAGCTTTCTGCTTTGATGACCACATTTACTGCATCAGAATCACTATTATTTCTTAAATCAAAGTTCAATACAAAATCCTTATTAGGAGCTATGCCTGATGTTGGATACTGGATATTTTCCATTAATAAATTAGATGAATAACTGTTTGAACCACCAACTACTAAATATATCTTTTGCCTTTGAGATTCTCCACCATATTCAAAGACTAATTCAAGTTCATGAGTTCCTCTTGGAATATTTGTGGAAGCTTTTAAGTCATAAGAAAGGGAGGACACCATATCTCCAGGTACTCTACTGATAAATTTTAAATCAGTACCAGAACTTATATAGAATCCAGAATTACTTTTTAATCCCTCTAATCTAACATTTACATTATTTGCATCAACAGTTCCTTTGTTTTCAAATAATACATTTAGTTTCACATCTTGACCTGGAAGTATTACTTCAGGATTAGTTGAAACTTTTGTGATTAATAATTTAGGAGCAGTGCTTTTGCCTGATACTCTTATATATATTGTCTCTGAATATGTTCCAGTTTGTCTTGTGGTTACGTCACTACCTGTATAGTAATTAAAATTAAATTTTAATTCTACTGGATAATTTCCCGGTAGTGCATTTTGTGAAGCAGTAAGATCTAGCTTTAAAGAAGCTGTTTTACTACCAGTTATGTTTCCTACAGAGATGTTATTTGTTAAATTGTTTGTTGTTAAAGGCTCTGTAAACACTGGAGTAACAACTACGTCGTAAGCACTATTACCTATGGCTTTTAAGTTTAAAGTTATAGTACTTGTTTTTCCTGCGTCTATGGTTGGTATATCCATATCTTCAACACTTATAATAGGCTTATCTAGAGTATCCGCCCACCCTTGTATTGGTATAGCTGTTAAAATTATTACAAAAGTTAAAATACACGCTAAAAATCTTTTCATGATTAAACAATTTCCCCCTTATTAGCAACATTTTTTTCTTCAATTTTTTCAATATGTCCATCCCTAAGATATACTACTCTATCCATATAGTCGGTTAATTCAGTATCATGTGTTACGACAATTAGAGTTTGATTTGACTCTTTTGCCATTGTTGTCATTAAGTTCATGACTTCAATAGTAGTTTTAGTATCCAAATTACCCGTAGGTTCATCGGCAAATATTATCTTAGGATTTCCTACAAAGGCCCTAGCAATACTAACCCTTTGCTGTTGCCCACCGCTCATTTCTGAAGGTTTGTGATGAAGTCTATCTCCAAGTCCTACATTTATAAGCATTTCTTTTGCCATTTTATTTCTCTTTGCTCTTGGTACACCTTTGAAAGTAAGTCCAAGGCTTACGTTTTCCATAGCTGTTAAAGTAGATATCAGATTATAGGATTGAAATATAAATCCTACATTTAGCTGCCTAAACTTAGTTACATCTTTTTCGTTCATCTTCTCTATATGATGTTTACCTATGAGTATTTCACCTTTTGTTGGTTTTTCAAGTCCTGCCATCATATTGAGTAGTGTACTCTTTCCTGACCCTGATGTACCTAATAAGCAGATAAATTCTTCTTTGTAAATATCCAGATTTATATTATTTAGGGCTACTATTTTCTCATCACCCATTCTATAAATCTTAGTAAGATCCTTCAGTACTATTAATTCATCCAAAAGCTAATCCCCCCTTACTCCTGTGATTCTTGATTTAATTTTACCATAATTGCCCACAATAAATAGTTACAATAAGATTAAGATTGTTAAAAAACTTTAAATCTAACCTTAATTTTATCACATACATACAGGAAAAGACTTACAGATTTGTAAGCATAGTACATATTATGGATTAAAAAGAGTCAATATGTTATAATTAAGTCGTTAGATATTGAAAAGTCGTGGTATAATATAAATAAGTAATTTTAGGGAGGAATACATTTATGCTATTAACGGGTAAGGAATTATTATTAGATGCTCAGAAGAATAATTATGCAGTAGGTGCATTTAATGTAAATAATATGGAAATAATCCAAGCAATAATTGGAGCTGCTGAAGAGACTAACTCACCAGCTATCCTTCAAGCAAGTCAAGGTGGTATAAAATACGCAGGTATTGAATATATAGCTAATTTAGGAAAATTAGCTGGTAGAAATGCAAAAGTACCTATAGCTTTACATCTTGACCATGGTACGGATTTTGACCAAATAATGTTATGTATTAGACATGGTTTTACATCTGTAATGATTGATGGCTCTAAATATCCATTAGAAGAGAACATAGCTTTTACTAAAAGAGTCGTAGAGATTGCCCATGCAGTAGGGGTTACAGTAGAGGCTGAGCTAGGTAAAATTGGTGGAACAGAAGATCATATTACTGTAAGTGAAAAAGATGCTACTTTTACAGATCCTGAGGAAGCAAAGAGATTTGTTGAAGAAACAGGAGTAGACTATTTAGCCATAGCTGTAGGAACTGCACATGGTGTTTATAAAGGTGAACCTAAATTAGATTATGATAGAATAAAGGCTATAAGACAAGTTGTAGATGTTCCGTTAGTATTACATGGTTCAAGCGGAGTTCCAGCAGAAAGTCTACAAAAAGCTATATCCCTTGGAATTTGTAAAATCAACATAGACACTGATATTAGAGCAGCATTTTCAAATGCAGTGAAGGATTTTGTTAAGGACAATCCTGATGAAATAGACCCAAGAAAGATATTAGGACCTGCAACAAAGGCTATGAAAGAAGTTATTAAAGAAAAAATGCATATCTTTGGTTCAGCAGGAAGAGCTTAGGAGGGATAATATGAAATTGTTTATAGATACGGCCAATGTTGATGAAATTAAGGAAATAAATGAATGGGGAGTAATATGCGGAGTAACCACTAATCCAAGTTTAATTGCTAAAGAAGGTAGAGTCTTTGAAGAAGTGGTAAAAGAGATTACAGAAATAGTAGATGGACCTATTAGCGCAGAAGTAATTTCCTTAGAAAAAGAAGGAATGCTTAAAGAAGCAAGAGAACTTGCAAAAATCCATCCAAACATTATAATCAAGATTCCAATGACTAAGGAAGGATTAAAGGCTGTAAAAGTTCTTAATTCAGAAGGAATCAAGACAAATGTTACTTTAATATTTTCAGCAACACAAGCCTTACTAGCTGCTAAAGCAGGAGCAACATACGTAAGTCCTTTCGTAGGAAGATTGGATGATATAAGTAATCCAGGAATGGATATAATAGATGATATAGTTCAAATATTTGATGTTCATGGTATAGATACAGAGATTATTGCAGCAAGTATTCGTCATCCTATTCACGTATTGGATGCAGCAAAAGCAGGGTCACATATTGCTACAATCCCTTATAAGGTGTTCTTACAAATGCTAAATCACCCACTTACAGATATTGGTATAGATAAATTTATAGAAGACTGGAACAGTATCAAGGAGTAATCCTTGGACTGTTCCCTTATCATTAATGTCTAGTCATTAATTTTATTCCCAGATAGAATAATAAATTACATCTTGTCATTCTGCTCGTGGTCAACGATATATACTAGTTGCACTTGGAATGACATATTTGAGTGTTTTATATAATTATTGATGTTAAAATTTTTGGAGGTGCTTATTATGGATAGAGATTTACCGATTAATTTAGGAAGAGTTACTGAAGCTGCAGCATTGGCCAGTGCGAAATATTTAGGTAAAGGTGATAAAAATGCAGCTGATCAAGCAGCAGTAGATGCTATGAGAAGAATGTTTGATACAGTTGATATTGATGGAGTTGTGGTAATAGGAGAAGGAGAAATGGATGAAGCTCCAATGCTATATATTGGAGAAAAAATTGGTGTAGCTAAAGAGGATGATTTAAAAGTAGACATTGCAGTGGATCCAGTTGACGGTACCACTTCAGTGGCTAACGGATTGCCAAATGCTATATCTGTAGTGGCTGTAGCTCCTAGAGGATGTCTATTACACGCACCAGATACTTATATGAAAAAGATAGCCGTAGGACCAAAGGCTAAAGGTTCAATCGACATACATAAATCTGTAGAAGAAAATATTAAAAGTGTAGCAAATGCACTTAATAAATCAGTAGAAGATATTACAGTTGTTGTAATTGATAGACCAAGACATAAAGAATTGATAAAAGAAATTCGTGCTGCTGGTGCTAGAATTAAGCTTATAAGCGATGGTGACGTATTGGGTGCTATTTCTACATGCTTTGATTATACTGGTGTTGATTTATTAATGGGTACTGGTGGCGCACCAGAGGGAGTTATTACTGCTGTAGCATTAAAATGTATCGGTGGAGACTTTCAAGGGGTATTAGCGCCATTAAATGATGAGCATGTAGCAAGATGTAAAGAAATGGGTGCACAGTTAGATAAGGTTTACTATATAGATGACTTAGCTAAAGGTGGACAGATGTCTTTTGCAGCAACTGGCGTATCCTATGGTGAACTATTAGAGGGTGTTAAGTATATGGAAAACAACACAGCTAAAACACATACGTTAATATTAAGAGCAGAAACAGGTACTATAAGGTTTATGGAATCAATACATCAATTAGATAAAAAACCTGAGTACGCGAAATAAAACAGGTGGTGATTTTTTGAATCAGCAGGATTTAAAGAGTAAAAAATTAGATGAATTACGAGAAATGGCTAAAAACATGGGAATTCTACAGCCCTATAAGTTTAAGAAAGACGAGTTAATACAATTGCTTTTGATGGACGAAAGTATAGAAATCGAAGAAGAAAACTATGAAAATTGGGATGAACCAGAGAAGATAAATATTACTGAGATTGATTTAGAGGATTTATCCGATAATGCATCAGAAGAAATTGAACAATTAGATGAAATTGATACTGCACAAGGAATACTAGAACTTCATTCAGATGGTTATGGATTTTTAAGAAGAGACAACTATCAATCTGGCGATGATGATATCTATATATCACCTTCACAAATTAGAAGATTTAGGTTAAAAACAGGAGACAAGATCTTAGGAGTAACCAGACCACCAAAAGCTGGTGAGAAGTTTCAAGCACTTTTATATATTAAGGCTGTCAATGGTATGAATCCAGAGACTGCAATAAAAAGACCTGACTTTGATCAACTTACTCCTATTTATCCAAAAGAAAGACTTGCTCTTGAGACTAATCCAAATGAATATGCTATGAGAATGATTGATTTAGTTGCACCAATAGGTAAAGGTCAAAGGGGCATGATTGTATCACCTCCAAAAGCTGGTAAGACAACTTTACTTAAGATGATAGCTAATTCTATAGCTTTAAATCATCCAGAAGTGGAACTGATAATTCTTCTGATAGATGAAAGACCAGAGGAAGTTACGGATATGAAAAGGTCAGTTAAAGGTGATGTAATATATTCAACCTTTGATGAGTTACCAAAAAATCATACAAAGGTTTCTGAAATGGTTCTTGAGAGAGCAAAAAGACTTGTAGAACACGGTAAAGATGTAGTAATATTATTAGATAGTATAACAAGATTAGCTAGAGCCTATAATCTAACTATACCACCAACAGGTAGAACTCTTTCAGGAGGATTGGATCCAGGAGCACTTCATAAACCAAAGAGATTCTTTGGTGCTGCTAGGAAGTTAGAAGAAGGTGGAAGCCTTACTATCCTTGCAACTGCATTAGTAGACACAGGCAGTAGGATGGATGATATGATATTTGAGGAATTTAAAGGTACTGGTAATATGGAAATCCATTTAGATAGAAAACTATCTGAAAAGAGAATATTCCCAGCTATAGATATCTATAAATCAGGTACTAGAAGAGAAGAACTTCTTTTAAATCAAAAAGAATTGGAAACAATTTGGGCTATGAGAAAAGCCATGGGTAATGCATCTACCCAAGAGGTTACAGAAAACTTTATAGATAATTTATTAAAGGCTAAAACTAATTACGAGTTTATTGATTCTATAAGAAAAAAAATATGGTTTTAGTTGATTATAAAAAAAAGGTATGCTATAATTTAATGGTTGAAATGATAATATCTTAATTGAGATAGAGATTTTTTGAAAGAGGTGAAATACATGAAGGCAGGAATTCATCCAAATTACGTAGAAGCAACAGTTACATGTGCTTGTGGAAATACATTTAAAACTGGTTCCACTAAAGAAGATTTAAGAGTAGAAATATGTTCGGAGTGCCATCCATTTTTTACTGGTAAACAAAAATTTATGGAACGTGGTGGACGTGTAGAAAAATTCAAGAAGAAATACAAGATGGACTAATTTCTTCAAAAAAATCTAGGTTAGTTGCTGCGGCATCTAACCTTTTTTTATAGTGAGGTTGTGTTAAATGAAAAAAGATAAATCAAATATAAATCCTAAACATAAAACCTCCATAGGAGGTCAAGCTCTTATCGAAGGTGTTATGATGAGAGGACCAAAATCTATTGCCACTGCCGTCAGAAAGCCTGATGGAGATATAACCCTAAAAACAGAAGATTTAAATACACTAGGTATGAGATATGGAATTTTTAGACTACCATTTATTAGAGGTATAGTAGGTATTGTTGAATCCATGATGATTGGAGTTAAAGAGTTAATGTATTCGGCTGAATTCTATGAAGAAGAAGAATCGAATCAGACTAAGGAAAGCTGGACTCAAAAGATATTCAAAGATAAGGCTGAAGAGGCTGAGATGGTGTTTGCTGTCATATCTTCAGTTGTTTTAGCTCTTGGGATTTTTATGATATTGCCAAACCTTTTAGCTAGTTTATTCGGTAAAATAGTTGATAATCATATAGTATTAAACTTAATAGAAGGTTTAATAAGGGTTGTTATATTCTTCATATATGTTATCTGGATATCAAAACTCGACGATATTAGAAGAGTGTTCGAATATCATGGTGCTGAACACAAATCAATTCATTGTTATGAAAATGAACTTGAACTTACAGTGGAAAATGTGAAGAAGTTTCCTATATTACATGGGAGATGTGGCACCAGCTTTTTGTTTATGGTAATGATTGTAAGTATCTTCCTTTTATCCTTCTTCGGTTGGCCAAATCCTTTGCAAAGGATAATGATCAGAATTCTTATGTTTCCAATAATAGCAGGTGTTTCATACGAAATAAATAGAATTATCGGTAGAAGTAGTTCTAAATTCTGCTATGTACTATCTTATCCTGGATTAATGGTTCAAAAATATGCTACTGTAAAGGAACCAGATGACGAACAGATAGAAGTTGCAATTGCTGCTCTCAAAGCTGTAATACCTGAGAGTAGGGAGGAAGACAAGTGGTAATAAATGAAATAATTTCAAAAGGTATGACTCTAATAAAGGAAAGAAAATATTCTAATCCACGTTTAGAGTCTATACTAGTTTTATCACAATTACTAAAAGTAGATAAATCTTATATATATATTCATGGAAATGAAGAAGTAAATCAGTTTATAGAGAATAGATTCTTTGATATAATGAATAAAAGGGCAGAGGGTCACCCACTCCAATATCTATTAAATGTAGAGGAATTTATGGGACTTAGCTTTTATGTTGAAGAGGGAGTTCTTATACCTAGACCTGATACAGAAGTTTTAGTGGAATTTATCATAGATAATATAGATAAAGACAAGAATTTAAATGTATTGGATATTGGAGTAGGAAGTGGAGCAATATCACTAAGCATTGCTAAAAATTGTCCAAACACAAAAGTTTATGGAATAGATATAGAGGATACACCAATAAAAGTTTCAAATATAAACAAAGATAAACTTAATATAGAAAATGCCACCTTTTACCAAGGAGATTTATTTGAGGCCTTAGAAAAAAACAATGTTGATGAAAAATTTCATATAATTGTTTCTAATCCTCCCTATATAAAAACCAGTGATATAGAAGAACTACAAATTGAAGTAAAAAACCATGAACCTATAACAGCTTTAGATGGTGGAGTAGATGGTTTAGATTTCTATAGAAGAATTACTGAAGAAGCCAAAGATTATTTATATACAAATGGAATGTTAATTTATGAGATTGGTTTTGATCAAAGTTCAGAAGTTATGGGTATATTAAATAAAGAAGGCTTTAGTAATATTTCTGTATTGAAAGATTATCAAGGTCATGATAGAGTTGTCTACGGTTTTAAATTATAAAGGAGAGTAAAATGAGTTTATTATTGCAACTATTTATTTCTTTCTTTAAGATAGGAGCTTTTAGTTTTGGTGGAGGCTATGCAATGTTACCTCTTCTAGAAAAGGAGCTTGTTGAAAAACACCAATGGATTAGTACTACGGATTTTATAGATATCTTAGCTATATCTGAAATGACACCAGGACCTATAGCTATAAATTCAGCTACATTTCTAGGTTATAGAGTAGCTGGAATTTTAGGTGCATTTTTCTCTACATTTGCAGTAGTATTGCCTTCGTTTATAGTGGTAACTTTGATATTTAAATCTATAAGTAGATTTAAAAACTCACCATATGTAAGCTGGGTACTTAAAGGATTAAGACCTGTTGTATTAGGACTTATAGCAGCAGCTGCAATTACTGTAGGGAGAACAAGTTTCGTAGATATCAAATCAGTTCTTATAGCTATATTAATATTTTTTCTAGTTTCTATAAAGAAGTTAAATGCAATACTAGCCATAATAATAGCAGGAATTTTAGGAGTAATTCTGTATTGAGGAGGGGAGCTTCATGCTATGGGAAATGTTTAGTATATTTTTCAAGATAGGAGCATTTACCTTTGGTGGAGGATTTGCTATGATTCCTATTATACAGCAGGAAATTGTAAATAATAAAAGCTGGATAAAAGATGAAGATTTTATAGATATTATTTCTATAGCTCAATCTTCACCTGGACCTATAGCAGTAAATACTAGTATTTATGTAGGGTACAAGATCAAAGGTTTTAAAGGTGCAGTTGTATCTGCATTAGGTACTATAATGCCGTCATTTATTATTATCTTGTTGATTGCAATGTTCTTCTATCAATTTAATGATAATATTATTATCCAGAAGATATTTTTAGGAATTAGACCAGCAGTTGTGGCATTGATCATATCAGCAATATATAGTCTAGTTCGCAAATCACATTTTAATTATATGCAGCTTGTTTTGGCATTAGGCACAACTTTAATAATTGCATTTATGGATATAAATCCAATATTTATGATTATTTTAGGTGTGATAATATCAATTACAATAAATAAAATAAGAATTCAAAATAGTAATGATAAAAAAGAGGAATAATTTATAACAAATGTAGGGGGTTTTGTATGTTAGAAAAGTTAGATTTTACTGAGAAAAAATATAAAGAATTGACTGAAAGGACAATGGATCCAAATCTAGTCAATGATATGGCTGAGTATCAAAAGGTAATGAAAGAAATATCAGACCTTGAGCCTATAGTTACAAAATATAAGGAATACTCAACTAGTATAGAACAACTAGAAGAAGCCAAAGAAATGCTTCATGAAAAACTTGATGATGAAATGAAGGATATGGTAAAAGAAGAGATTAAAGAACTAGAAGAGAATATTGCAAAAGTAGAAGAAGAATTAAAAATATTACTTATTCCAAAAGATCCAAATGACCACAAAAACGTAATCGTAGAAATTAGAGGCGGAGCTGGTGGTGACGAAGCAGCTTTATTTGCTGGGGATCTATTTAGAATGTATAGTAGGTATGCAGAAAAAGAAAGATGGAAAATTGAAGTTATGAGTACCAATGAAATAGGTATTGGTGGATACAAAGAAGTTATATTTATGATTAAAGGTAAAGGTGCATATAGTCGATTAAAATATGAATCAGGTGTTCACAGAGTACAAAGAGTACCTGACACAGAGGCTAGTGGTAGAATTCATACATCAACTGTAACTGTAGCTGTGCTGCCAGAGGCTGAAGATGTGGATATTCAAATTAATGATACTGATTTAAAAATAGATATATATAGATCTTCTGGTGCAGGTGGACAGCACGTAAATACAACAGACTCTGCAGTAAGAATTACACATTTACCTACAGGTGTAGTAGTTGCTTGTCAAGATGAGAGAAGTCAAATCAAAAATAGAGAAAAAGCAATGAAGATATTAAAAACTAGAATATATGATCAAATGTTAAGTGAACAAGCAGCAGAAATTGCACAAGAAAGAAAAGGGCAAGTAGGTACAGGTGATAGATCTGAAAGAATCAGAACTTATAACTTCCCACAAGGTAGAGTAACTGATCATAGAATAAACCTAACTCTTCATAAATTAAGCCAGATATTAGAAGGAGAACTTGACGAGTTAATAGATAATCTTGTTACTACTGATCAAGCTGAAAAATTAAGAGCACAATAAGAGGAGGGAACTCCTCTTTAATTATGTGGAGTGATAAAATGAATACTAAAATAATAAAATTGGACGAAAAAAATATAGATGATAGCCTTATTAGTGAAGCGGCAAATGTGATTAAAGCAGGAGGAATAGTCGCTTTTCCTACTGAGACAGTTTATGGTCTTGGTGCAAATGGCTTAGATGAAGAAGCTGTTAAGAATATATATAAAGCTAAAGGTAGACCAAGTGACAATCCACTAATATTACATATAAGTTCAGTGGAAGAACTACAGCCATTAGTTGAAGAGATACCTGAATTAGCCTATGATTGTATGGAAAGATTTTGGCCAGGTCCATTGACTATAATATTTAAGAAGAGTGAGATAATACCTAATATAATTACTGCAGGTCTTGATACTGTAGCTATTAGAATGCCGGATCATCCTATAGCTAGCAAACTCATATGGGAGTCTAAAGTACCAATTGCAGCACCATCAGCAAATCTTTCAGGTAAACCAAGCCCTACTAAGGGAATTCACGTTATTGAAGATATGATGGATAAAATAGAAATGATAATCGATGGTGGAGATACAGGTGTTGGACTTGAGTCAACAGTATTAGATTTATCAACAGAAACCCCAACTATTCTTAGACCTGGTGGTATAACTTTAGAAGATTTAAGAGGAATTATCCCCAATGTAGTCCAAGATGAAAGCATCACCAATAAAAATAAGGCACCAAAATCTCCAGGACAAAAATATAGACATTATGCTCCAAATGCAGAAATGATTCTGTATACTGGAGATGTGGAAAAAATTGTTGAAGAAATAATAAAAGACTCGAAAAAATTCCTTGATGAGGGTAAAAAAGTTGGTATTATGGCTACTGAAGAGACTAAGGATAGATATAGTCACGGAGAGATTTTAGTATCAGGTTCTAGACTAAAAAGAGAAACAATAGCACATAATCTATTTGATACCTTAAGATCTTTTGATGAAATGAAAGTTGATATTATTTTAGCTGAGGGAGTAAGTTTTGATAATATAGGAATGGCTATAATGAATAGAATGGTCAAGGCTGCAAGTAGTAAGGTTATAAAACTCTAAGAGGTGATGAAGTGAAGGTTTTATTCATATGTACAGGTAATACCTGTAGAAGCCCAATGGCTGAAGGCATATTAAAAGATATTGTTAAGAAAAATAAGCTTAGCATAGAGGTACAGTCTGCTGGTGTATTTGCATTTGATGGAGATGAAGCATCTAATGGTGCAAGATTGGCTTTAGAAGGGATAGGTATTGATATATCAAATCACAAATCTCAATCAATAAACAAAGAACTTGTTAATGGAGCAGATTTGATATTAACTATGTCTAAATCCCATAAGGAAAATTTAATCGTAAACTACCCTCAAATAAGAGATAAGGTGTTTATGTTAAAAGAATATGCATTTAATGAAGATGAGGACATAGCTGATCCTTTTGGACGAGATCTACACAATTATGAAATAGCAAGAGATGAGATTTTAAGAGCATTAAAGAATATTAAATGGTAAGCAAAAGGAGGAAAAATAATGATTATAGGTATAGGTAGTGACCATGGTGGTTATGAATTAAAAGAGAGTATAAAGGAATATTTAACTGAACAAGGAATTGAGTTTATTGATTATGGAACCAATTCTCTAGATTCTGTTGACTATCCAGACTTTGGAAAGAAAGTAGCAGATGCTGTTTTAAATAAAGAAGTAGATAGAGGGATTTTGATATGTGGAACAGGTATTGGAATTTCAATAACTGCAAATAGAATTAAAGGTATTAGATGTGCACTTTGTACAGATACTTTCTCTGCTAGAATGAGTAGAGAGCATAATAATGCAAATATACTTGCCCTAGGTGGAAGAGTTGTCGGTGTTGGATTAGCCTTAGATATTGTAAAGACATTTTTAGAGTCAGAGTTTGAAGGCGGAAGACACGAAAGAAGAATTAATAAAATTGATGATATTACCTGCTAATGTATGGTATAATTTTTAATAGTAAAATTTTGTATGGGGGTTATGTATATGAGTAAAGTTTTTGAAATGGATCATCCTTTAATAAAACATAAACTGACATTTATTAGAGATAAAAACACTGGTTCCAAAGAATTTAGAGAGCTAGTATCTGAGTTAGCAATGCTAATGGGTTATGAAGTTACAAGGGACTTTGAATTAGAAGAAATAGAAATAGAAACACCTGTAACAACGATGAAATCACAAGTTATTGCAGGAAAAAAAGTAGGAATTGTACCTATATTAAGAGCAGGTCTTGGTATGGTGGACGGTATGCTTAGCCTATTACCGGCTGCAAAAGTTGGACATATAGGCCTATATAGAGATCCAGAGACTCTAAAGTCTGTAGAGTATTATTGTAAATTACCTCAAGATATAGATGAAAGAATTTTGATAGTACTAGATCCTATGCTAGCTACAGGTGTATCAGCAATAGCAGCTATAGATTTATTAAAAAACAGAGGAGCTTCACATATTAAGTTTGTATGTTTAATAGCTGCTCCAGAAGGAATCAAAGCTCTACAAGAAGCTCATCCAGATGTAGATATATATGTTGGAAATATTGACGAAAAACTTAATGAACATGCATATATTGTTCCAGGCCTTGGTGATGCTGGAGACAGATTGTTTGGCACAAAATAGTTAATAAGGAGAGAAGTTTTCATGGAAAGTTATATCATTCCGTTTTTAGTAGCAGTATTAATTTCTCTAATAACTACACCTCTTGTAAAGAAAATTGCAGTTAAAGTTGGGGCTATAGATGTACCTAAAGATGAAAGAAGAATTCATAATAAACCAATGCCACTAATGGGTGGCTTGGCTATTTATATTGGAGTAGTTACATCAGCATTGATATTCTTGCCCATGGAAAGAACTCTTATTTCAATATTAATTGGAGCTACTATAATATTGATTTCTGGTATTATTGACGATATAAAAGGTATGAGTCCTAAATTAAAACTATTATTTCAAGGAATAGCAGGATTGGTACTTATTATGGGAGATGTAAAAGTTGATTTTGTTACCAATCCTTTTTCACCTGACTATGTCCTTTTATATCTGAAATGGTTCTCTATACCAATTACTTTGTTTTGGATTGTGGGTATTACTAATACAATTAATTTAATTGACGGATTAGATGGTTTAGCATGTGGAGTAGCAATGATATCAAGTTTTTCACTAATGCTAGTAGCTGAAAAATTCGGTCAAAGTAATGTAACCATATTATCAGCGGTAGTTGCAGGTGCTTGTTTAGGTTTTTTACCTTATAATTTCAACCCTGCAAAGATATTCATGGGTGATACGGGGGCATTGCTATTAGGTTTTATGCTAGCTGCAATTTCAATTGAAGGAGTTATGAAGTCTGTAGCTACTATAGCAGTTGTAGTACCTATACTTATATTAGGTGTACCTATATTTGATACTACATTTGCCATATTTAGAAGATTATTAAGTGGTCAATCTGTAGCAACTGCAGATAAAGGACATTTACATCATAGATTATTAGACAAGGGTTTTTCACAAAAGCAAACTGTACTTATATTATATGGACTTTCAGCTGTGTTTGGAGCCTTTGCAGTAATAGTAGCCAAAGCTAACAGTAAACAAGCAGTCTATCTATCAGTAATGTTATTTGCAGCAGCAATTATTTTTGCATTTAGACTAGGAATGTTTACCAATAAGAAAAAATAAGAGGTGGTTTTATGGAGAAATTGAAGGTAATGACCGTATTTGGCACAAGGCCTGAAGGTATCAAAATGGCACCGATTATTAAGGAATTAGAAAAAAGGGATAATATAGAAAGTGTTACATGTATCACAGCTCAACACCGTGAAATGCTAGACCAAGTATTAAATATATTTGATATTAAACCTGATTATGATTTAAATATATTTGAACCTGGCCAAACCTTAACCAAGATAACTACTCGAGCGTTAGAGGGCTTAGAGGAAGTAATACTTAAGGAAAAACCGGATGTATTACTTGTTCAGGGAGATACTACTACTGTTTTTTCAGGAGCACTAGCAGCCTTTTATCAAGGAGTAAAAGTTGGACATGTTGAGGCTGGACTAAGATCAGGAAATATTCATTCTCCATATCCAGAGGAGGCAAATAGGATGCTTACGGGGATACTTACTGAGTATCACTTTGCACCAACTATTAGGAATAAAGATAACCTAATAAAAGAAAATTATTCTGAGGACAAAATATACATAACAGGAAACACTGTAATTGATGCTCTAAAATATGTTATAAAAGATGATTATGAATTTGATTTAAGGTTATTAAATACTTTGGATTATGAAAATAACAGAGTAATACTAATGACATCTCATAGAAGAGAGAACATAGGAAAACCAATGGAAAATATATTTTCAGCAGTAAGGGATATAGTAGAAAAGTACGAAGACACGGTCGTAGTTTTTCCAATCCATTTAAATCCAAAGGTAAGAAATATTGCCAATGAAATTCTAGGTAATAATCCAAGGATTCATCTAATTGAACCTTTAGATTATGAGCCATTTACAAATTTGATGAATAAAGTGCATCTTGTAGTTACAGATTCAGGAGGATTGCAAGAAGAAGCACCTACCCTTGGAAAGCCAGTACTAGTTGTGAGAGAAGAGACTGAAAGACCTGAGGGTGTGGAGGCAGGTACTGCTAAGTTAGTAGGTACAGAATATAGTAATATATATGAAAATATGGATTTATTACTATCAAACAATGATGAATACGACAAGATGGCGAAATCTGTAAATCCTTATGGCGATGGAAATGCTGCTAAAAGGATAGTAGATATTATTATAAGTTAATAGAAACGATTATGTAAAAATAGAAGTAGTTAAGTTAGACTACTTCTATTTTTTTATTTTTTGAAAAATCAACCATTCAGTAACCAGAGTTACCGTAACTAAAAAAATTCTAAGATATATTTAGTATATAAGTTAAATAAGGGAATAATAGATTTGATTTAAAAACAAACTAAATAACGGTGAAAGATTTTGAAAAAAGATAATAACTACAAAGATACACTTAAAAATTTAACATTGATATCCCAAATCGGAGTATCTATGGTTAGCCCAATACTACTAGGAGTATTTATCGGACAATTACTTGATAATTGGTTAGAAACAGGGAGCTTTTTTGTAATTACGCTTATAATCCTAGGTGCAGGGGCAGGTTTTATAAATTTATTTAAAATAACAGGTACATGGAAGGATAAAAGGAAGTGAAGAATTGAACAATGACATTATAATAAAAATTTATAAAAGAGTTATAGTATTGAGTTTTATTATAGTAGGTTTTAGTCTTGTTTTGTTTTCTGATTCAAATCCAATAATTTTAGGATATGTGTTTGGGGCTTTAATAAGTATGATTGCATTAAAACTTTTAGATAACACTATAAATAAAGCAATCAGTATGAGTCCAAACAAAGCAAGCGCTTACAGCATGTTTCATTATTTTTTAAGATATTTTATATATTTTGTAGTACTTAGTGTAGCAGCAATTGCTGATTACCTTAATCTAGCAGCTACAATTTTAGGATTATTGATAGTCAAGTTTGTTATATTTATTTCTACAATCTTTGATAAAAGTTTTAACAACTAAATGTTAGTTATATCTACTAAGAAAGGAGGAGTATTTTGGAGCTAAAAATAATACTGGGAGATCAGGAAATATTAATAAATGATACTATTTTTAATCTATGGTTGGTAATAATTTTTCTTTCAATCATTGCCATCATAGTCAATAAAAAAATTAAGGAAGCAGATATAGAAGAAGAACCCACTGGATTTCTTCATATAGTAGAAATCCTAGTTGACGGAGTTAATAATCTAGTTAAGAGTACTATGGGTGACAGAAATATGGCATTTGCACCATATATTTTTACATTAGTATGTTTTCTTGGAGTAGCTAATTTAGTTGGGTTAATAGGCCTTACACCACCTACTTCTGATTATAGTGTTACATTTGCTTTAGCCCTTATCACATTTTTTATAACTCAGATATTGATGATAAGGACTAATAAGGGAATAGGAGGATATCTGAAAAGTTTTACCAAACCTTTAGTTTTCTTAACGCCACTAAACGTGTTAGGTGAATTAGCAAATCCAATCTCGCTATCATTCCGTTTATTCGGAAATATAATGAGTGGTGGTATTATAATGACACTATTGTACAACGCACTAGGTTATGCAGCACCTTTAGTTACACCAGTATTACATGGATACTTTGATGTATTTTCAGGATTATTACAAACATTCATTTTTGCAATGTTGACTATGATATTTATCAGTGGTGCAACAGAATAAAAATTATTTTAACTTAAGGAGGAAAACAATATGTTACAAGGAATTACAAGTGAAGCTTTTATATTAGGATGTTCAGCAATAGGAGCAGGTTTAGCAATGATAGCAGGTATAGGTCCTGGAATTGGTCAGGGAAATGCAGCTGCCAAGGCCTGTGAAGCAGTAGGTAGACAACCAGAAGCTCAAGGAGATATTACTAGAACTATGTTATTAGGTCAAGCAGTGGCAGAAACAACAGGTATTTATGGATTAGTAATAGCAATTATTTTGCTATTTGTTAGACCACTTTTAACTGCATATATAGGTTTAGGACTATAATTGAGCATTTTTCATCTAGGAGGTTAATATATGGACATTCAAGTATTAGCCCTGCCTCAATTAATTCCTACTGTCATAACTTTAGTTTCTGTTTTCATTTTGTATCTGATTTTGAGAAAGTTTCTTTATACTCCAGTTACAAATTTTCTTGAAGCAAGGAAAGCTAAGATTCATAATGATTTAGAAAAAGCAAAATCCTTAAAAATAGAAGCAGAAGGCTTAAAGTCAGATTATGAATCTAAAATTTCTGAAGTAAAATTGGAAGGTCAAGAAATCTTAGAAAATTCTAGACAACGTGGGAACGAAATTAGAGAAAGTATATTGGAAGAGGCAAGGCACGAAGCTAAGACCATAGTGGAAAGAGCTAGGAAAGATATAGCTAGAGAAAAAGAAAAGGCATTTGAAGATATAAAGAAATCTTCAGGAGATATAGCTATACTTATTGCTACAAAGATTATGGAAGAAAATATTAATATAGATAATCAAAGAAATTTATTTGATAGGTTTATTGATGAGGTAGGTAGTTCGAAATGGCACAACTAATTGAAAATATATATGCCACATCTATTTTTGAAGTGAGTTTAGAATTAAATAAAGTTGAAGAATTTTATAGAGAATTAAAAAGTATAAAGGATACTTTTAGATTTGATGAAAAATTATTTCGAATTTTTATTCATCCTAGAATATCTAAAGATGAAAAAAAATCTATAGTAAATGCTCTATTTACAAATAGAATTTCTCAAGAAGTCTTTAATTTCCTATATATAATTATTGATAAAAGAAGAGAGCAAAAAATTTATCAAATTATTGAGGAATATAAAAACCTCTACGATGTTCACCAGAATATCGTAGATGCAGTAGCTATTACAGCTGTTCCTATGGATGAAGACTCATTAAAAAGATTACAATTGGTATTAGAAAATAAATTAAGTAAAAAGGTGCGCCTAAAAAATGAATTGGATAAATCAATAATTGGTGGAGTTTTACTGAAAATAAACAATAAAGTAATTGATAAAACATTTATTAGTCAATTAAAATCAATGAAAGACCTTATAAGAGAGATATCACTATAGAGAAATTGAGGTGTATGAAATTTGGAATTAAGGCCAGAAGAAATTAGTTCAATTATTAAAGAGCAAATAAAAAAATACGAAAATAAATTAGAACTTGTGGATACAGGAACTGTGCTACAAGTTGGAGATGGGATTGCTAGATTACATGGATTAGAAGGATGTATGGCCGGGGAATTAATTGAGTTTCCTGATAGTGTATTTGGCATGGTATTAAACTTAGAAGAAGATAATGTAGGTTGTGTTCTATTAGGATCTGATAAGAATATCAAAGAAGGGGACACAGTTAAAAGAACAGGAAGAATCGTAGAGGTACCAGTTGGTGAAAATATGATTGGAAGGGTTGTAAATGCCCTAGGTCAACCTATTGATGGCAAAGGAAGTATTGATACTAATAAGTTTAGAGCTATTGAAAGAATTGCTCCGGGAGTTATTACTAGAAAAAGTGTCGATGAACCTTTACAAATTGGTATTAAATCAATAGATGCTTTATTTCCAATTGGTAGAGGTCAAAGAGAACTTATTATTGGAGATAGACAAACTGGTAAAACTGCCATTGCCATAGATGCCATTATTAATCAAAAAGGTCAAGATGTTATATGTATATATGTGGCTATAGGTCAAAAAAGATCTACAGTGGCACAAATTGTAGATGTACTTGAGAGAAATGGTGCTATGGATTACTCCTTAGTAGTATCAGCCACTGCCAGTGAGTTGGCTCCATTGCAATATATTGCTCCGTATGCTGGGGTTTCTATAGCTGAAGAATTTATGGAACAAGGTAAAGATGTCCTAATTATATATGATGATTTATCAAAACATGCTGTTGCATATAGGACCATGTCATTATTATTAAGACGACCGCCAGGAAGAGAAGCATTTCCTGGAGATGTTTTTTATCTTCATTCTAGATTACTTGAAAGGGCAGCTAGATTGGATGAAAAATATGGTGGTGGATCAATAACTGCATTGCCAATAGTTGAAACATTGGCAGGAGACATATCTGCATATATTCCAACCAATATAATATCCATTACAGATGGGCAGATATTTTTAGAAACTGATTTATATTTTGCTGGCCAAAGACCTCCGATAAATACTGGTCTTTCTGTTTCTAGAGTTGGAGGAGCTGCTCAAATAAAGGCTATTAAGAAAGTAGCAAAAAATCTTAAACTAGAATTAGCTCAATATAGGGAATTAGCTGCTTTTGCACAATTTGGATCAGAATTAGACCCAGATACAAAAGCAACATTAGAGCAAGGAGCAAGAGTTATGGAGGTCTTAAAGCAACCTCAATATAGTCCTGTTTCAGTGGAACATCAAGTAATTATTCTATATGCTGTTGATAAAAAACACTTATTAGATATAGATGTTGATAAGATTGGTGTATTCCAAAAGGAATTTATTAATTATGTGGATAATAACTATCCGGAAATAGTTCAAGATATAAAGAATACTAAAGATTTAAGCGATGAAAATATGAAAAGAATCGAAAAGGCTATAGAAGAATTCAAGAAAAACTTCTAGATTTAGAAAATCGGAGGTGAGTATTTGGCTCAATCAACTCGAGATATAAAAAGACGTATTAGAGGTATAAATAACACAAAACAAATTACAAAAGCAATGGAATTAGTTTCCTCAGCAAAAATGCGGAAAGCAAGACTAAAACTAGAAAAGTCAAGACCTTACTACAATACGGTTTTAAATAGTATTAGTGGCATATTAAAGAACGTAAGAATGAACCATCCTTTATTAAAGGCTAGAGAAGTTAAGAAATCCCTTTATATAGTAGTTACTGCAGATAGAGGATTAGCAGGAGGTTATAATGCTAATATAAGTAAACTAGTTGAATCTAAAGTAAGTACTGATAAAGAATCAAATTATATAATAACTGTAGGTTTAAAAGGAAGGGATTACTTTAAAAATAGAGGCTACAAGATAGCAGGTGAATTTCTAGGAATAACAGAAAATCCCGAGTTCTCACATGCAAGACAAATTGGGGAACTTGCTGTAGACCTATATTTAAAAGAAGAAATAGATGAGATAAACCTAGTTTATACAAAATTTGTATCTACTTTATCATATGAGCCTAAGATTTTAAAATTGTTACCTTTTAGGTTGATAAAAGATGAAAATAACAATGATTCAAAAGAAAATTATAGGGTCATAGAATTCGAACCTTCGCCAGAAGAAGTTTTAGATTATCTTATACCTAAGTATATAGAAGGCACTATTTTTGGTGCATTAATAGAATCATCTTCAAGTGAGCAAGCCGCTAGAAGGGCAGCTATGGAATCAGCTACAGAAAATGCAGAAGAAATGATTGATGATTTAAATATAAGTTATAACAGAGTTAGACAAGCGGCTATTACTATGGAATTAACAGAAATTTCTGCTGGTGCAGAGGCTTTAAAGTAACATAGAAAGGAGTTGGGAAATGGAAATGAATATTGGAAAAATTACTCAAGTTATAGGGCCAGTAGTAGATATTCGTTTTAGTAAGGATAATCTACCGGAGTTATTAAATGCTATTGAGATAAAAAAAGGAGAAGAGACCATTATAGTTGAAGTTGCACAACATATTGGAGACGATACTGTAAGGTGTATATCCATGGATGCTACAGATGGTTTAATCAGAGGGATGGAAGCTATTGATTTGAAATCTCCAATTGCGGTTCCTGTTGGTGAAGAGACTTTGGGAAGATTATTCAATGTATTAGGGCAAACTATAGATGGAAAATCAGAATTAAAGACTGAGAAAAGGACTCCAATACATAGACCTGCACCATCTTTTGAAGAACAAGAAACATCTCAAGAGATATTTGAGACAGGGATAAAAGTGGTTGATTTAATAGCTCCATATTCAAAAGGAGGTAAAGTTGGTCTGTTTGGTGGTGCTGGAGTTGGTAAAACTGTATTGATTCAAGAACTAATAAATAACATAGCTACTCAGCACGGAGGTATCTCAGTTTTTACTGGCGTAGGAGAGAGAACTAGAGAAGGAAATGATTTATATCATGAAATGATTGAATCTGGTGTAATAGATAAGACTGCTCTGGTTTTTGGTCAAATGAATGAGCCTCCTGGAGCTAGAATGAGAGTAGCTCTTACAGGTCTTACTATGGCAGAGTACTTTAGAGATGAAGCAGGTCAAGACGTTTTACTATTTATTGATAATATATTTAGATTTACTCAAGCGGGTTCAGAAGTATCTGCTTTATTAGGAAGAATGCCATCTGCTGTTGGTTACCAACCTACATTAGCTACAGAAATGGGTCAACTTCAAGAGAGAATTACATCCACAAAGAAAGGTTCTATCACTAGTGTTCAGGCAGTATATGTACCAGCAGATGACTTGACTGACCCTGCTCCAGCTACTACTTTTGCCCATTTAGATGCTACTACAGTTCTTTCACGTTCTATAGCAGAATTAGGTATATATCCTGCAGTAGATCCACTTGATTCTACTTCAAGAATATTATCTCCAGAAATAGTAGGGAAAGAACATTATGAGGTAGCTAGAGGAGTACAAGAAATACTTCAGAAGTATAAGGACTTACAAGATATAATAGCTATATTAGGAATAGATGAATTATCTGACGAAGATAGAGTAGTAGTATCTAGAGCTAGAAAAGTACAAAGATTCTTATCACAGCCTTTCTCTGTAGCAGAACAGTTTACAGGTTTACAAGGAAAGTACGTGCCTATTAAGGAGACTGTTAGGGGTTTTAAGGAGATACTAGAAGGAAAACATGATGATATACCTGAGTCAGCATTTTTTATGGCAGGAACCATAGATGATGTACTAAATAAATCTAAGAAGGGTGAGAGTTAATATGTCTAAATTTCACCTGGAAATTGTTACACCAGATAGACTTTTTTTTGAAGGCCAGGTAGACATGGTAATTGTCAGAGGATTGGAGGGAGATCTTGCTATATTAAAAGATCATTCACCCATAACTACTCCATTGAAAATAGGAATGGTAAAAATTCAAATAGACGGTAAAGAGCGAATAGCAGCAGTAGTGCAGGGCTATATAACTGTATTAGATAATAAAGTAACTATCGTGACAGAGGCTGCAGAATGGCCAGATGAAATAGATATAAAAAGAGCTGAAGAAGCTAAAAGAAGGGCTGAATTATTACTCCAACAACAAAGTAATGATATAAATTATCCTAGAGCGCATATAGCATTGCTTAGAGCCATTAATAGAATTAAGGTCTCAAATTTAAATAAAAATCATTAATATTAGGTATAAAAAGTACCCTACCTTGGTAATACTTTTATTATAAGGAAAGGGTGCTTTTTTATTGCAATGTTTTGTCCCCCTTTACATTCATTAAAAAGTCTCTTTCCTTTAATTTTACAAGGGAGGAATTATATATGAAGAAATTTATATTATTCGCAATTATTATAACTTTATTAATACCTATAGGATCAGCAGCAGAAACTAAATATGGAGAGTTGGATGTTTTATATACTATAATGGATGATTTAGGTGCAGATTACCTACAAGAAGACATTATTTTCAACGGTGTTATATTAAATAGATTTATAAAGATTGACGAAATGGAGATAATTGGGAAAGATTTAATTTCGAATCTAAAATTATTAGGTACTGAAATAGATCCATTAATAAGTGAAAGTCATAATGAAAAATTTTATACAAAAGAAATAATAGTTGAAGAGAATTTTGGTCAGATTTGCTACATTGGACAAGATAAGGACAAAAATAATATATCCATTATATTAAACTCCTATAGACACGAAGAGGAATTAATTGGAGAAACATATCTATATGTAAATATTGTGAAAAGTAGTGATTTTTTAAAAAAGAATGATATAATAGAAGAGATAAAGTCTATTTATGAGATGTATAATAGTAAAGTAGAGATTACGTCTTGTTTAATAGGTGAAATTTCTAACGATTTAAATTCTGATAATAAAATTAAAAATATTAAAAAATCACTAAAAAGAATTGATGGAGAAGTAATAGAAGAATTTTCTGATGAATCCATGATTTCTTACACAATATATACACCATATATCGACCAATACATAAAAATTGGATCTGACAGAATAAATTTAAATATCGCAATTAGATACAATGAAACAGAAAATAAACATTATATATGGTTAGGTACACCAATTATTACAGTTGGATATTAAAGGGAGGTAATATTTTGGAAATAATTGTAGTGGAGAAAAGTCCTCCATTAAAGGGGAACGTTAGGGTAAATGGTGCTAAAAACTCTGCACTTCCTATATTAGCAGCATCACTATTAGGTACAGAAGATATTATATTGGAAGATGTTCCAAAAATTAAAGATGTAGAAATAATGTGTGAAGTCCTTAGATCATTAGGAGCTCAAGTTGATATATTAGATACAGGTATTATAAAAATTAATTCTAGCAATTTAAATAACTATATTACAAGATATGATCTTATGAATAAAATGAGAGCTTCTTTATTAGTTATGGGGCCACTATTAACTAGACTTGGAAAAACAAAGAGTTCACTACCTGGAGGTTGTGCTATTGGCACTAGACCAATAGATTTACATTTGAAAGGTTTTAAAGCTTTAGGCGCTACAGTTGAGACAGAACACGGAAATATTGGTGCTTATGCTGATAAATTAATTGGAGATAAGATTTATTTAGATTTCCCATCAGTTGGAGCTACTGAAAATATAATGATGGCAGCTACAATGGCAAAAGGTGAAACTATTATAGATAATGCAGCAATGGAACCTGAAATTGTTGATTTACAAAACTTCTTAAATAAATTAGGAGCAGATATAAAGGGTGCAGGAACATCAACTATTAAAATTAAAGGTGTAGAAAAATTAGGTGGAGCATCACATCAAATAATACCAGATAGAATAGAAGCTGGAACATTTATGGTAGCAGCAGCTATAACTGGTGGAGATGTTGTTATAGACAATGTAATCTCGAGCCATATAAAGCCAGTTATTGCAAAATTAAGAGAAGTTGGAGTAGAAATTATTGAAGACGGCGATAGTGTCCGTGTTATAGGGACTGGTAAGGAACTAAAAGCAGTTGATATAAAGACACTTCCATATCCAGGTTTTCCTACTGACATGGCTGCACAATTTATGGCGTTACTTACAACATGCGAAGGTAGTAGTGTGGTAATAGAAACAGTCTTTGAAAATAGATTTATGCATGTTGATGAATTGAAAAGAATGGGTGCAGATATTAAAATTGATGGAAAATCGGCTATTATTAGAGGAATTGATAATCTAACAGGAGCTCAAGTAAAAGCATCTGACTTAAGAGCTGGAGCTGCTTTAATTATAGCAGGTTTAGTTTCAGATGGCGCTACTGAGATAGATAATATCTACCATATAGATAGAGGATATGTTGATATTGAAGGAAGATTTAGAAATTTAGGAGCAAAGATTTATAGAAAGACAATCGAAGAATAAAAGATAGAATTGCCAGGAAGTCCTGGCAATTTTTTATTTTTTTTATTATATTAAATTTTATTAAAATGGTTGTTATAAATTTTTTGTATGGTATAATCGTATTATAAATATTACAAAAGTAATATAAATGAGCAAATGTAATTCTGGTAATTAAATTTTTTATAAGAAAGGAAAACGCTATATAGTGTTAGCTCATTTAATTAGAGCTTAGATATGTTTTTTCTTAATTATCTAAGGAGAAAAAATTAGAATGGAGATGTTAAAGTAATGACAGAAACAGAAGTAGTTTTAGCACCAAGACTTAAATTAGACTCAACTTTAGGAGCTAATTATGCTATTTTACCCGGTGACCCTGAGAGAGTTAAGGTTATCGCAGAATTTCTTGATAATCCTAAGCCAATAGCTGTAAACAGAGAGTATACTAGCTATGAAGGTTTTATAGATGGGGAAAAGGTTCTTGTTATGTCAACAGGTATGGGTGGCCCATCAGCTGCTATTGCTGTTGAAGAACTTTTCCAAATAGGGGTTCATACATTTATTCGTCTTGGTACTTGTGGTGCAATGCAATTGCCAATAATGGGTGGAGATTTAATAATCCCTACAGGTGCTATAAGACAAGAAGGTACTGCAAATGAATATGTATACACTGAATTTCCTGCAGTATCAAACTTTGATGTAACTTTAGCATTACGTAATGGAGCAAAAAAAGTAGGAGTAAAACACCACCTAGGAGTAGTTCAAAGTAAGGATTCATTTTACGGTCAACATGATCCTTTAAGAATGCCTATTGGCCAAGAATTAAAAACTAAATATGATGCTTGGATAAAGGCTGGTGCATTAGGTTCTGAAATGGAATGTGCAACAGTTTTCATAGTAGCTCAAATACTTGGTGCAAGAGCTGGTGCAGTGCTTCATAATCTATGGAATAAAGAAAGAGAAGCAGCAGGACTTGAAAGTCCAACAGTTAGAGATATGACAAATGCAATTAATACTGTAAAAGAAGCCATAAGAGAATTGATAGAGCAAGACAAAAAAAATTAGTATTAAAAAGATTGGAGAGATGTAAGTGAAATATAGCTATGATTATTTCAAGGAAAGTGCAGATTATATTCTAAGTAAAATAGACTTTAAGCCTGAAATTGCTTTAATATTAGGATCATGTTTAGGTACACTGTCTGAGGAAATTGAAAATCCAGTAGTTATAGATTACAAGGATATTCCTAACTTTCTTATGACGACAGTACAATCTCATGCGGGCAAACTAATCTTAGGTGAGTTAAATGGTAAAAAGGTTGTTTGTATGTCTGGAAGATTTCATTATTATGAAGGGTATGATTTTGAACAACTAGTTACACCTATAAGAGTATTTCATCTATTAGGAGTTAAATCTGTTATTGTTACAAATGCAGCTGGTGGTGTCAATACAACATACAAACCAGGAGATATTATGATTATCAAAGATCATATTAAGATAATGGGTGCTAGTCCAGTAAGGGGTAAAAACATTGAGGAATTTGGACCTAGATTCTTTGATATGTCCAGTGCATATACACCTGAGTATAGGGAATTAGCAAAGAAATCTGCAGATAAGTTGGGAATGAAAATCAATGAAGGTATCTATTTTTATTGGACAGGCCCCCAATTTGAAACTCCAGCAGAGATTAATGCTATTAGAGTATTAGGAGGGGATGCTGTAGGAATGTCTACAGTAACTGAAACAATAACTGCTGCACACTGTGGTATGAAAGTATTAGGTCTTTCACTTATATCAAATATGGCTGCAGGGGTTTTTGACCAACCTGTAACTACAGATGAAGTAGATGAAACTGCAGAAGAATCTGCAAATGAGTTTAAGGCATTATTAAGAGAAATAATAAAAGAAATGTAACAAACATATTTTAATGGGGGGATTATCAATGAAAAAAAGAATTGCTTTATTATTAGCATTAGTTATGATTGGAAGTTTTGTTGTAGGATGTACGTCAGGTTCAGGTGATGTAGATAATGTTGATTCAAAACCAAGAGTTGCTCTATTAATTGACCCAGCAGGTACTCAAGTTTTTATATTAGAAATGATTAGAGCTTTGGAAGATAAAGCTGAAGAACTTGATTTTGAACCAATAATTGTAGAATCAGCAGATGGTGCTGCATATGAAGACAACGCACGTGCATTGATTCAAGAAGGTGTTGATTTAATAATAGGTGGTGGCTGGCAATCAGGTGAAGCAATCAATAAAATTGCTACTGAGTTCCCAGATGCTGCTGACTATGCGTTAATTGACTCAGAAGTAGAAGCAGAAAATGTAAAATGTATTTCCTTTAGAGAACAAGAATCAGCTTATCTTGTAGGTATGATTGCAGCTATGGTAACAGAAGATACTGTTAATACATTTGGTTCTGTTCACGTAAACCAAGGTGCAGGTTCTTGGAAATGGAGATATGGTTATATGGAAGGTGTAAAAGCAATTAAACCAGATGCAGAATTCGTATTCAATTACACAGGTAATTACAATGATCCAGCAAAAGCAAAAGAATTTGCTATTCAACAATATGAGCAAGGTGCAAGATTTGTTAACGCAGCTGCAGCAGGTGGAGATAAAGGAGTATTTGAAGCAGCTTTAGAAAAAGGCTTCTATACATCTGGACAAGACGTAGACTTAACAACTCCTGATAATGAATATATTGTTTCAAGCCAAATAAAAGATACTTATACAACTGTGGCTTATTTAATTGATATATACTTCTCAGAAGATGGTTGGACAAGTGACAATGAAACTTGGGGTGTAGAACAAGGTACTGTTGGGGCAGTTCATGTAACTCATGAAAGTGAAAACCCAATTTCTGATAAACTATCAGATGACGAATTAGCTACTTTAAAACAAGCAGCTGAAGATATTCGTACAGGAGCATTAGACTTAATAAATATGCCAGCTGAAGAAGATTATAAATAAACTTAAGTATATCTTAGAGGCGGTTAAACCGCCTCTTATGTTTATTCTAAATGAGGAGGTAAGGAAATGTTACTGGAAATGAAGAACATAACCAAAGCCTATGGTCCAGTATTGGCCAACGACAATGTTAACCTAACTCTTGATAAGGGAGAAATTCTAGCAGTAGTTGGAGAAAATGGTGCAGGTAAGTCTACCATAATGAAGATACTATACGGTTTAGAGGCTCCCACTAGTGGAGAAATTTTCATAAATGGTAAGCTACAACACTTTAAAAATCCACAAGATGCAATAAAAAACGGTATAGGTATGGTTCAGCAACATTTTATGTTATTCAATCCTTTTACTGTAGCTGAAAACATCGTTTATGGGAATGAACCTAAGAGTTCAGGTATATTTTTTGATCGCAAAAAGGCTGTTGACATTGTAAAAGAGTTATCTAAGAAGTATGGTTTAGATATAGATCCAAAACAAAAAGTGGCAGATTGTTCTGTAGGAATGCAACAACGTGTAGAAATATTAAAAGTTTTGTATCAAGATGCAGATATTATTATATTTGATGAACCTTCTGCAGTTTTAACACCTCAAGAAGTTAATGAACTTTTAAATACCATTAGAAATCTTTCTGAAATGGGTAAGAGTATTATAATAATTACTCATAAACTTCAAGAGGTAATGGATATTGCAGATAGGGTTATGGTAATGCGTAGCGGTAAATATATTAATGAGATGCTGAAAAAAGATACGAGCATCGAAGAAATATCTTATTTAATGGTGGGACGTAATTTAATAGATACTGTTATACCTGAAAAGGAAACAGGAGAGGATATATTAGTCGTAGAAAACCTGGTCTTAGCTGGTGCTGATAATAAAAATATTATAGATGGACTAGATATGCATATAAAAGGTGGAGAAATAGTTGGGATAGCAGGAGTTTCTGGTAATGGTCAATCTGAGTTAATAAAAGTTATTACAGGATTAATGCCTGCTACAAGTGGAAAAGTGACACTAAATGGTAATGATATATTAAATAAAACTGTTGGTGAAATAAGAGAAATGGGATGTGCATGTATACCTGAAGACAGATACCTTTGGGGATGTGCATCAGATGCTAATTTGATGGAAACAGGTATTATGGCTCATCATAATAAAGAAAGATTTTCTAAAAATGGAATTTTAAAAAACAAGACTATAAAGGATTTTACTGAAGATATGATAAATAGATATGACGTACGTACAAGTGGTGTCATGCAAAAAGCAGGAGAATTATCTGGAGGAAATATCCAGAAGTTAATAGTTGCAAGGGAAGTTGAACAAAAATCTAGTTTCTTAATTGCAGCTGAACCTACTCGTGGTGTAGATATAGGTGCCATGGAATTTATACATTCAAAACTGTTAGAGAAAAGAGAAAAAGGAGATGCTGTTCTTTTGGTTTCATCAGAGTTAACAGAAATAATGTCTCTATCAGATAGAATATATGTTATTTATGATGGTAAAATAACAGGAGAGTTTACAAGGGAAGATGCAACTTCAGAGCAACTAGGATTATTGATGATGGGGGGAAAATTGAATTATGAAAAACAATAAAAGTAGCCATATTTTTAAATCCTTATTCAATGCCCTAAAACAGCCTCTAATAGCTTCTATTTTTGGTTTAATCGTTGGAGCCATAGTAATTATTATATCTAAAGAAAATCCTATTGAAATATATGCACAAATGTTTGAGAAGTCATTCTTTGATTCTTATTATTTGATGCAAACTCTATCTCGTTCTACCCCAATAATTATATGTGCTATAGCTACTGCAGCGGCTTGGAGAGCAGGCTATATAAACATTGGAGTTGAGGGACAAATGATTGTTGGAGGATTTGTGTCAACAGTATGTGCTCTATATATTCCAGGACCTCCAACTCTGGTAATGATTATCTCCATAATAATGGGAATGATAGCAGGAGCTCTTTATGCAGTTATAGCAGCAGTATTAAATATAAAATATAATGTTTCTATAGTTATATGTACATTGATGACTAACTATATTGCAAATTATATAGCAACATATTTTGTAACATTCCCATTAAAGGATACATCTGGAGATGGGCTAGCAGCACAATCATTTATGATAGATGAAGGAATGAGATTTTTTAAGTTTAACCCTATGAGTACTTTAAATATAGGATTTATAATAGCTATTCTTGTTACAATATTATTCCTATATTTATCTAATAAAACTACATTTGGATATGAATCAAAAATGACTGGCCTTAATCCAAATTTTGCAAAGTACGGTGGCGTTAAAGAAAAAAATGTAATGCTAATGACAATGGCTCTAAGTGGTGCTATTGCAGCTTTAGCAGGATCAACAGAAATATTTGGAGTAAAATACAGATACATTGATGCTATGTTTACAAGTACAAGCTATGCATGGACAGGTTTAATGTCAGCTTTAATTGCTGCACTTAATCCAATAGGTATGTTCTTCTCCTCTGTATTCCTTGCAGGATTACAAGTTGGAGGACAATCAATTCAACGTTCATCAAATGTACCTTTACAGATGGCAACTGTCATACAATCCTGTATCACTTTATTTGTATCTATAAAATTAACATTTAGTTTTATTAAGAGAAAAAAAGGCAGTAAAGTTAAAACTGCGACAGAAGATATAGGAGGCGATAAATAATGGACTCTAATTATCTAGCAAGTATAATAAACTCGACCATAAGATCAACCACACCGGTTTTACTAGCTGCCCTTGGTTCTGCAATTTGTAGTCAAGTAGGGGTATTTAATATTGCTTTAGAAGGTCAAATGTTAATAGGCTCATTTACAGCAATAGTTGTAAACTATCTGACTGGAAGTGTATTTTTGGCAGTGCTAGCTGGTGTATTAGCTGGTGCGCTTATTGGAACAATCGTAGCTATACTACAAGTAAAATATAATGCTGCTGATATGGTTATAGGTACTTCCATTAACCTTCTAGTTGGTGGACTTACCAGTATTTTACTATTTATAATATTAGGAGTTAAAGGTTCCTTTAGTAGCCCCGATTTAATTTCATTGAAAAAAATAAACCTACCAATAATTAAAGATATACCTTTTATAGGTAGAATATTTGAAAATCTAACTATTATAGATTATGGTTCTTATATAATAGCTATACTCATATTTATATATTTGTATAGAACGGTATCAGGCTTTAGGGTGCTTTCAATTGGTATTAATAAAGAAGCTTCAGAAAGTTTAGGAATTAAGGCCATACGTACTAGAATGATAGTGGTAATTATTTCAGGAGCACTATGTGGATTAGGCGGCACAGTATTAAGTATGGGACAAGTAACTCTTTTTACTGAAAACATGACAGCGGGTCGTGGATTTATTGCAATGGCAGCTGCAAGTATGGGACAAAATCATCCCCTATATGCTATTGTATCAAGTTTATTCTTTGGTGCAGCTCAGGCCTTTGGTGTAGCAATCCAAAATATTGTCCCAAGTCAATTGACAATGGCTATACCGTATATAGCTACAATTGCTGCACTTGCAGTATTTAGTAAGAAATCTAGGAAGAGTAAGGCACAATAAATTAATGTATTATAGAGGAGAGAGATAAATATGAGAAGAGAAGATCATGGTATGGCATTTATGCTTCAATATGAGAATGTTGCATGGTATGAAGATGGAGCCGTTAAAATATTAGACAGAAGAATTTATCCAACAGAAGTTCAATTTGTAACTTGTAAGAGTCACGTGGAAGTAGCTCAAGCGATAACAGATATGGTTACTCAAAGTGCAGGTCCTTATACAGCAGCAGGAATGGGTATGGCATTGGCTGCTTATGAATGTAAAGATATGCCTAAGGATAAGCAATGGGAATATTTAGAGAAGGCTGCTTATACATTATCACATGCTAGACCTACTACAGCTGTTAGAATGGCTCAAGTAACAAGTGGTTGCTTAGATGCAGCAAAAGTTGCATTAGAAGAAGGGACTAGAGCAGATGAGGCCATATTTAATAGGACTATAGATTCTTTAAATCGTAGATATTCAACTATGTCTACAGTAGCAAAATATCTTGTAGATATGTTCCCTGATAAAGGTAATATCATGACTCAATGTTTTGGTGAGACTATAGTTGGAACTATGCTTAGAGAAGCTAAAGCTAGAAATAAGGATATAAAGTTATTTGTTCCAGAAACAAGACCATATTTCCAAGGAGCTAGACTTACAGCAAGTGTAGCACAAGGTCAAGGTTTCGATACAACAGTAATTACTGACAATATGCCTGCATTTACAATGACTAGACATAAGATAGATTTATTTACTTCAGCTGCTGATGCTATTTGTCTAGATGGTCATGTTGTAAACAAAGTAGGAACATATCAAATAGCTATCGCTGCTAAATATCATGAAGTGCCTTACTTTGTTACTGGACTTCCTGACATAGGACATCCAACAATTTCAACAGTTACTATTGAAGAAAGAGATCCTAAACTTGTTCTTGAAGCAAGAGGAATTAAAAATACATTAGAAGGCGTAAAGGGATATTATCCATCCTTTGATATTACCCCACCTCATTTAGTTAGTGGAGTAGTAACTGATAAAGGAATATTTGCTCCATATGATCTTAATAGATATTTTGAAACTGAAGTTGAGCAATATTATTAAAATAGGTAAGGGAGAGGGTTAAAGTGCTATTATTAAAGGAAAGAGAGCTTTTAGTAGAGTATGGCAGAAAATTAATAACCAATGGTTTAACAACAGGTTCAGGTGGAAATATCAGTATCTATAATAGGGAAGAGAACCTGGTAGCAATCACTGCAAGTGGATTAGATTATTTTGAAACAACAGTTGAAGATGTAATTATAGTAGATTTAGAAGGAAATATAGTAGAATGCAAGGAAGGACTTAAACCATCAAGTGAAGTTGGAATGCACCTCATATTTTATAAAAATAGAGAAGATGCTAATGCTATTGTTCATACTCATTCAAAATTTGCTACAGCAATTTCTTGTATGGGCTGGAATTTAGAGCCTGTACATTATCTTATAGGATTTGCTGGATATGATGTGAAATGTGCGAAGTATGCAACTTATGGCTCACAACAACTAGCTGATAATGCACTTGAAGCTATTGGTGAGAGAAACGCAGTACTATTAGGCAATCATGGACTTATAGCACTAGGTTCAGATGTTGGTAGGGCATTTTCTACAGCAGAACATTTAGAATTTGTATCAGAAATTTATTATCTAACAAAGACTTTAGGAGAACCAAAATTATTATCCGAATCTCAAATGGATGATGTTATGAAGAAGTTTAATACCTATAGATATAAATAAAAATATAAGGTGGTGTTATAATGAATAGTTTCTTTTATTACAATCCAACAAAAATAGATTTTGGGAAAGACTCAGTTTCAAATCTAAGTACTTTAATAGATTATCATAAAAAGGTTTTATTACATTATGGTGGTGGAAGTATAAAGAGAAGTGGGCTTTATGATGAAGTAATAAATATTTTAAAAAATAAAGATATAGAAGTAATCGAACTATCTGGTGTTGAGCCTAATCCTAAACTAAGTTTAGTAAGAAAAGGCATTGAGCTATGTAAAGAAAATGATATTACATTTGTCTTAGCTGTAGGTGGAGGTAGTGTAATAGATTCATCAAAGGCAATAGCTGCTGGTGCAAAGTATCATGGAGATGTTTGGGATTTATTTACAGGAGAAGCAGATATTGAAAAAGCATTACCTGTAGGGGTAGTACTAACAATACCTGCTACTGGTAGTGAATCAAGTCCTAATTCAATCGTTACTAATGAAGATGGAATGCTTAAAAGGGGTATAGAAAGTGATTTATTGAGACCAGAATTTGCAATCTTAAATCCTGAGCTTACATTAACTTTACCTGCGAATCAGACATCTGCAGGTATTATAGATATAATATCCCATGTTCTAGAGAGATACTTTACTCATACGACTAATGTAGATTTAACTGATAACCTATGCGAAGGCGTCTTAAGGACAGTTATAGATAATGCTTATAAAATTAATAAAAATCCTAATGACTATGACGCAAGAGCAGAGATAATGTTAAGTGGTACTTTAGCCCATAATGGAATATTAGGACTTGGAAGAGAAGAAGACTGGGGTAGTCATAGAATAGGTCATGAAATTACTGCACTATATGGAACTACTCATGGCGTAACGCTAGCCATAGTTTTACCTGCTTGGATGAAATATGTTTATAAAGAAAATGTGAATAGATTTGTTAGATTTGCAGAAAAGGTATTTGGAGTAAGCAAAGAAAACAAAACTTTAGAAGAAGTTGCTGTAGCGGGAATAGAAAGATTTGAAGCCTTTCTTAAGGACATGGATATGCCTATATCTTTCAAAGAAGCAAATTTACCTGAAGATGATTTTGAACTATTGGCAGAAAAATGTACTAGTGGAGGTTCTGTAGGTAGATTCAAAAAAATATATAAAGAGGATGTATTAAACATACTAGAATTGACAAAATAGAAGTTTTAAAGGTGTGATTAGTTGCGTAAATTTATAATTTTGTTTTTAGCATTAATTGTAATGAGTTTTGGAATCACCTTGTATTTAAAGGCAGATCTTGGGGTTGACCCAATAACCACTTTTGCAAGTGGTGTCGCTAATGTATTTAATGTAATCATTGGTAGAGGATCCCAGATTTCTATGACTTTATTTTTGATAATCATATTTTTTCTAGATAAAAAACGTATTGGTATAGGTACACTAGTAAATGCATATCTTACAGGAGAGTTGCTAAACATATTTATGAAAATCAATATCAATACTTCATCTATGACTATTAGATTATTGCTATTGCTTGCAGGAATTGTCTTATTCGGGATAGGATTGGCAATGTTTGTAATCTCAGAGCTTGGAGAAGGTCCAGTTGATGCAATTATACTAATATTTACAGATAAGTATAATTTAAGTTTTCAAAAATCCAAGACAATCGGAGATATTATCCTTGTTGTAGGTGGTTATCTAATGGGGTCTAGCATTGGTTTAGGAACAATACTAGGGACATTTTTGACTGGATTAATTATGAGTAAGACCATTGAATTATATAAAAGATTTGAACTAAGGCAAGCCTAGTCATTTTGACTAGCCCTTGCCTTAAATAGGTAGTTGTTTGGAGTGATTATATGGGAATATACAAAAATAAAGAAATGGTAAAAGCCTCATACTACTATTATAAAAAAGGCTTAACCCAATCAGAAATAGCAGAAAAAATGGGTATGTCAAGACAAAGAGTAAACAGAGTACTAAAAAGTGCTTTAGAGGAAAACATAGTAAATATTACGATAGTAGATATGGACAAATATAATCTAGAGCTTGAAAGTAAACTAGAAGAAAAGTTTCATTTAAAACAATCCGTAGTCATTTCTGCTATTGATGATAAAGCTATAGTACCTAGTCTTGGTATAGCAGGAGCAGAATATCTAGAAGACATTCTTTCTAAAGATGATATTATAGGCTTTACTTGGGGAAAAACCCTATCAGAAGTAGCAAAAAGAATTAAGCCTAATACAGAACTAAATGTATCAGCAGTTCAACTAGTAGGCGGATTAAACATTGCTTTCACAAGTTTAAGTCCTGATGAAATAACTAGAACTATAGCCAAAAAACTTGGTGGTGAATCCTATATGATTTTTGCTCCAGTAATAGTAGATAGCAAAGAAATCAAAGATGCAATTATGTCTGACTATAGTTTAAGGACTACTTTTCAAAACATGGATAGGTGCAATATTATTGTTGCAGGAATCGGAGAATTAAACCAAGATACTAAACTATATAAAGATAGAGAATTTAATAAGGAATTTATACAATATCTTATTTCTAAAGGCAGTGTTGGAGATATTGGTTTTAGATGGTTTGATAATGATGGACAGCCTATAGAACATAAATATAATAATAGAACTATAGGATTCAATATATTAGAGAAGAAAAGTGATTCCCTTGTAGTTGGGATAGCCGGAGGAGAAAGTAAATACGAAGCAATTTTAGGTGCATTAAAGGGTAGATATATAGATGTATTAATCACAGACAATGAAACAGCTAAAAGATTAATAGAAAATTAGGGTGATAAAAATGGCAAATTTTAGTTCTCACTTCAAGATGGAAGAAAAAGACATAATTATCTATGCAAAGGAAAACCTAAATATATTTGATAAAGATGCATTTTTAAAAGCCAAAGAAATTGGCGATGGAAATATTAACTATGTATTTAAAGTATGGGATGAGATTTCAGGAAAATCTGTAGTTATAAAACATGCAGATGTAGCTCTAAGAAATACTCCTGGTAGATTGTTAGATACAGATAGAAATAGGATTGAGGCAGAAATATTAGTACTCCATTCTAAACTAGCACCAGGACATGTTCCAGAAGTTTATAACTATGATCCTATAATGTGTGCACTTTCAATGGAAGACATTTCAGACCATGGGAATTTACGACACGAGTTATTAAGTAGAAAAAAATTTCCTAGATTTGCAGATGATATAAGCACATTTATGGTCAATACTCTTTTACTTACTACTGACTTAGTCATGGATTCTGGCGAGAAGAAAAACAAGGTAAGAAATTATATAAATATAGACTTATGCGATATATCAGAGAAACTTGTATTTTCTGAGCCTTATACAGATTATCTTGGAAGAAATGTTATTTTAGATGAGAACAAGGTATTTGTGGAAAAGATAATTTATGATGATAAAAAATTGGTTTTAGAAGCAGGAAAACTAAAAAATGCATTTATGAATAATGCTCAGTCTTTAGTCCATGGTGATTTGCACTCAGGGTCCATATTTGTTAAAGAAGATTCTACTATGGTTATAGATCCTGAATTCGCTTTTTATGGTCCTATGGGCTATGATTTAGGAAATGTAATTGGAAATCTATTTTTCTCTTGGGCAAATGCTTATGTAACCATGGAAGATGGGGAAGAAAAGGATAATTTTTTAGCATATATTGAAAAAACAATTGTAGATATAATAGATCTATTTAAAGAGAAATTTATAAAGCTTTATGAAGAAGCTGTAACAGATATAATGGCAAAACAAGAAGGATATATGGAGTGGTACCTATCAAATGTACTTTCTGATGCTTGTGGGGTTGCTGGCCTAGAGATATTAAGAAGAACCGTTGGAGATTCTAAAGTTGTTGATATCACATGTGTTGAAAATATAGAAGATAGAATTATTATGGAAAGAATTCTTATATTATTAGGAAAGAATTTCATATTAAATAGAGATAAATTTACAGGAGGATGGGAGTATATAAATTCTATAAATAATGCCTTACAAATGGCATATGGATTCTTATGCTAGTTTTACTTAACCTGACTATGTAGAATTTCGAGTATTAATTGCCAGTTTTTACTGGCAATTTTTTTAATTGGTTTATAATACTTATTAAATTCTGAATATTGAATATAAAGTAGTTGTTTTTTATTTTATGCTATGGTATAATTTTGCCATATTAAGCAACAAAAGATTATTTAATGAGCAATTGTAATACAAATACATATACATATGTTTAGGATACAGGAAAACGTTTCGCAGTGGAGGTGCTTATGTCCAAATACAAAAGTAAGGAAATAGTTAGAGTTGCCTATTATTATTATAAAATGGGATTAACTCAATCTGAAATTGCAGAAAGAATGGCTATGTCAAGGCAAAGGGCAAATAGAATACTAAAAAAAGCTTTAGAAGAAAACATTGTAAACATTACCATAGTGGACATGGATAAATATAACTTTGAGCTTGAAGGCAAATTAGAAGAAAAATTTAACTTAAAACAAGCGGTTGTTATTACGTGTATTGATGATAAGGCTATTGTGCCTAATTTAGGTATTGCAGGAGCTGAATATTTAGAAGATGTCCTTTCTAAGGATGATATTATAGGAGTAACATGGGGGAAAACTCTATCCGAAGTATCAAAAAGACTTAAACCTAACAAAGATCTAACTGTTTCATCAGTTCAGCTAGTAGGAGGACTAAATATTGCGTTTACTGATTTAAGTCCTGATGAAATAACACGAACAATAGCGAAAAAACTAGGTGGAGATTCATATATACTTTTTGCACCAGTAATAGTAGATAGTAAGGAAATAAAAGATGCTATTATGTCTGATTATAGCTTAAGGACTACATTTGAAAATATGGAAAGATGTAGCTATATTATAGCAGGAATCGGAGATTTGAATCAAAATACTAAATTATATAAGGATGAGAATTTTAATGATGAATTTGTACATCACCTACTCTCAAAGGGTAGTGTTGGAGACATAGGGTTCAGATGGTTTGATAAAAATGGACATGCAACAGAGCATAACTATGATGAAAGAACCATTGGTTTTAACATTTTAAAGAGATTAAATAACGCTCTTGTAGTAGGAATTGCCGGTGGTGAAAGTAAGTATGATGCAATTTTGGGGGCATTGAAGGGTGAATATATAGATGTATTAATTACAGATAATGAAACAGCAGAAAGATTATCTAAATCATAAGCAGATCACACTGATATGAGGTATAGCTTTGCATTACCAATTTAATAAGTAATAATATTTGGTTAAGAGTACATATAGTACTTTAACATAAAAAATATATATAGGAGGAAATATTATGAACAAACAACAAAACAAAGGCAATCCATTAGCTTTACTTCCATTGGTATTATTTTTACTTATGTTCCTTGGTTCTGCAGCAGTAACAGGTGACTTCTACAAAATGCCAGTATTAGTTGCATTCTTCATTGTATCAGGTGTTGCATTAGCACTAAATAAAAACAGGTCATTCAATGACAATGTTGAATTATTTGCTAAAGGTGCAGGTCATGTAGACATCATGATTATGTGTCTAATATTCTTATTAGCAGGAGCATTTGCAAATGTAGCAAGAGAAATGGGTGGGGTAGATTCAGTAGTTAATTTTGGTTTATCAATTATTCCAGCAAATTTATTAATTCCAGGAATATTCCTAATTTGTTGTTTCGTATCACTTTCCATGGGTACATCAATGGGAACAATCGTAGCTATAGCACCAATCGCTATAGGTATAGCAGATAAGACTGCTATAACATATCCACTTGCACTTGGCGCAGTAGTAAGTGGAGCAATGTTCGGAGATAATCTTTCTATGATCTCTGATACTACTATTGCAGCTGTTAGAAGTCAAGGTGTTGATATGAAGGATAAATTTAAGTTTAACTTCTTATTAGTATTACCTGCAGCAATAGTAACTGCTATAATATTTGCAGTAATGACAAGTGGAACTTCTTTAGCATTAGAAGGCAATTATGAATACAGTATTATTAAAATTCTTCCATATTTGTCAGTTTTGGTCGGAGCACTAATAGGTTTTAATGTTATGCTTGTATTGGCATTTGGTGTTATATTCTCTGGAGTTTTAGGAATTATTGGCGGTAGTTTTGATATATTTGGATTTTTACAAGCTATTCAAACTGGTATGAATGGAATGGCAGATTTAGCTTTAATTGCTATTGTTGTAGGTGGTTTAGTAGAATTAATCAAAGATGGTGGCGGTATTGATTGGCTACTAAATACTATAACTTCCAAAATTAAGTCTAAAAAAGGTGCTGAATTTGGGATTGCAGCTTTGACATCAGTAGCAGATATTGCAACTGCAAATAATACTATAGCAATAGTTATGGCAGGACCATTGGCTAAGGATATAGCTGATCAATATGATATTGACCCAAGACGTACAGCTTCCCTATTAGATATTTGGGCAAGTGTATGGCAAGGTACAATTCCTTGGGGTGGACAGTTATTGGCAGCTGCTGGCCTTGCAAGCATCTCACCATTTATGATAATTCCATTCTGTATTTATCCTATGTTAATGGCTGTTATGGCTGTTATTGGAACACTTACAGGTTTCCCAGCATTCGCAGTTAAAGGAAAAGCAAAATAATTTTAAGCACTATACACATGTAACAATCTAAAGTAAAAAAGGCTAAGTTATTAGGTCGTATTTAAGACCAAATATACTTAGCCTTTTTTAATAAGTTTAAGCTTGTCATATTTATTTTATGTGAAAGATATATTATATTGATGAGTATAAAAAATAAGAAAATTATAAAAAAATATAACGTTTTCCCATTGACAAAGTTAATTCAATGTTATAATATAAAGATGGTCGATGATGCATCATGCATTATGCATAAATAAGTTTTCAAAAAATATAAAAATATATAAGGGGGCTTTAAAATGGATTTTAGTAAATATCCAGCAGAACCATTTAGAATTAAAAGTGTAGAACCAGTTAAGATGATCAACAGAGCACAAAGAGAAGAAGTAATTAAAAAAGCAGGCTACAATACTTTTTTAATTGACTCAGAAGATGTTTATATTGATTTTCTTACAGACAGTGGTACAAATGCAATGAGTGATAAGCAATGGGCTGGCCTTATGGTAGGAGACGAAGCTTATGCTGGTAGTAAAAACTTTAAACATTTAGAACAAACTATTCAAGAAGTATTTGGATTCCCTTATTTAGTTCCTACTCATCAAGGACGTGGAGCAGAAAATATTCTTTCAAGAATAGCTATAAAACCAGGTCAATATGTTCCAGGAAACATGTATTTTACAACAACTAGATATCATCAAGAAGCAAATGGTGGTATATTTGTTGACATTATTAGAGACGAAGCTCATGATGCAACATTAGACATTCCTTTCAAAGGAAATATTGATTTAAATAAGTTAGAAAAATTAATAGAAGAAAAAGGCGCTGAGAACATAGCTTATGTATGTTTAGCTGTTACTGTTAACTTAGCTGGTGGTCAACCTGTTTCAATGGCTAATATGAGAGCTGTTAGAGAATTAACTGCAAAACATGGTATAAAAGTATTCTATGATTGTACAAGATTTGCTGAAAATGCATATTACATTAAAGAACAAGAAGAAGGTTACCAAGACAAGACAATAGCTGAAATAGTACTTGAAATGTTTAGCTATGCTGACGGAGCTACAATGAGTGGTAAAAAAGACGGTATAGTTAATATGGGTGGATTCTTAGCATTAAGAGATGAAGATTTATTATTAGCAGCTAGAGAATTAGTAGTAGTATTCGAAGGTATGCCATCTTATGGTGGTATGAGTGGTAGAGATATGGAAGCTTTTGCAATAGGATTAAAAGAATCCCTTCAATTTGAATATATTCAACACAGAATATTACAAATTAGATATTTAGCAGATAGACTTCTAGAAGCAGGTATTCCTATAGTTGAACCTGTTGGTGGTCATGGCGTATTCTTAGATGCAAGAAGATTCTGTCCACACTTAACACAAGAAGAATTCCCAGCACAATCATTAGCTGCTAATCTATACTTAGAATCAGGAGTTAGAGCAATGGAGAGGGGTATAATCTCAGCTGGTCGTGACAAGAACACAGGTGAAAACCATAAACCTAAACTAGAAACAGTAAGACTTGCTATTCCTAGAAGAGTTTATACTTACAAACACATGGACGTAGTAGCAGACGCTATAATAAAACTATATGCACATAAAGAAGATATTAAGGGATTGAGATTTGTTTATGAACCAAAACAATTAAGATTCTTTACAGCTAGATTTGAAGAAATAGAAAAATAATAATCCATTACAGAGCAACTAATTAGATTAATCTATGCCCTATATATTTGGGTATCCTAAATATATAGGGCTAATTAATAAAAAGAAGGAGATGAATTAAAACGCTTTATAATGACTCCTATTATAAAGTAGAAAATTAGGGGGAGGAAAGTATATGGATACAAGTAACAAACAAGGCAGTGGGAAGTTCTCGAGTAAATGGGGATTTGTTTTAGCCTGTGTAGGTTCAGCAGTTGGTATGGCTAATGTATGGGGATTTCCATACAGATTGGGCAGTTATGGTGGTGGAGCATTTTTAGTAGCTTATATTTTTTTTATTGTTCTATTTAGTTATGTTGGACTATCAGCAGAATATGCCATAGGTAGAAGAGCCAAGACCGGTACAGTAGGAGCATACGCAAATGCTTGGGCTTCCGGTGGAAAATCAAAGTTACTAGGTGATAATGTGGGTTGGCTACCACTTATTGGATCAATGTGTATAGCTATTGGATATGCAGTTATTGTAGCCTATGCTTTAAAAGCAGCAGCTCAATCATTCTCAGGTAGTCTTATGACAATCAATACTAACACTTGGTTTGATTCATTTGCATTAACAGACTTTTCAGTTATACCATTTCATTTAATTGTTGTAGTTGGTACCCTTGCAACATTACTATTAGGTGCTGATAGTATTGAAAAGACAAATAAAGTAATGATGCCATTATTCTTTATTCTTTTTCTAATACTAGCAATCCGTGTAGCATTTTTACCAGGAGCAGCAGAGGGATATAAGTTTATGTTTACACCAAGATGGGATGCATTAAAAGACCCTGTAACTTGGGTTTGGGCAATGGCTCAAGCTTTCTTCTCATTGTCAGTAACTGGTAGTGGTATGATAGTATATGGTGCTTATCTTTCAGATGATGAAGACGTAATAGATGGTGCCAAATGGACAGGAATTTTTGATTTCATTGCAGCTATTACAGCAGCACTAGTAATTATACCAGCTTGTTTCGCATATGGATTTGACGTAGGTGCAGGACCTGGATTACTTTATGTAACTTTACCGTACATACTTCAAAACATGCCGCTTGGAAGAGTATTTGCAATGATATTATTTACTGCGGTAGTGTTTGCTGGAGTATCATCATTACAAAACATGTTCGAGGTTGTTGGTGAATCACTATTATATAAATTCCCAAAATTAAAGCGTGCTCCAATGTTAGTAATACTTGGTGTAGTTTGCTTTGGAATAGGAGTATTTATGGAACCAATATCAAAATGGGGACCTTGGATGGACTTCGTATCAATATACATTCAACCAATTGGAGCTACATTAGGTGCACTTTCTTGGTTCTGGATAATGAAGAAAGATGATCTAATGAATGAAATCAATCTTGGTTCTAAGATTAAACATGGTGATACATGGTATAATGTTGGAAGATACTTATATGTCCCATTAGCATTACTTCTTTCAATATATGCTTTAGTTTTCAAAGTTGCTTTCTAGAAAAATTAATCAAAAGGAAAGAGGTGGAGTAATCCACCTCTTTAATAATAATTAAATTAATGTTATAATAAATTAATTAGCATAAATTTAATGAAGGCGGAATAGTAGATGCAAATAAACAAAAAAAGTCTAAGTGATCAGATATATGATATATTGAAAATGGAGATTTTAAAAGGGGAAACTCCATTTGGAAGTAAATTAGTAAATAGGCAATTACAAAAGAGATTCGGTGTAAGCTCTTCTCCAATTAGGGATGCTATAAATCGTCTATACCAAGATGGTTTGGTTTCATCCATTGATAAAACGGGAGCTACTGTTGTAGATTTTGATTATGAATTTTTCCTAGAGGTAAATGAAGTACTTATGTATATAGTTAAAACAGGGATGTCTTTATCAGCTGAGAAAGCTGATAATATGAAAGTGACTCTAGAGCTAGAAAAATATATCAGTCTTCAAGAGAAACATATAGCTACGGATAAATATTATGATTATGATTATAAGTTTCATAAGACATTTATAGATTTCTCTGATAATTCAAGATTAAAGAAGCTCTTTAAAGAATATAATGTTCTTCATGAAATGCTTGTAAGGAATTCTTATAATAGCAATACTCCTGAAGTGAAGCAAGAAAAGATAGAAATGCATAAGAAGATTAAAGATGCTTATAAATCAGAAGATTTCAACCTAGCCTTAGAACTTACAGACCAGCACTACAAATCTGCAGAAGAAATATATAAAGCTATACTAAAACAAAGGGAAAAGCAATTAGATAAAGAAACAGAATAAAAAACACTTAGTAGAGAATGTCTACTAAGTGTTAAATTCTTTATTGCGGAGTGTGCTTGCAACTAATGCTTCAAGAATAGCTATAGCTAAAAGCATATATCCCTGTTTAAGGGAAATCACTGGTGTAAGTGCAAATATAAGACTTGAAAGAAGTACAGCATATAATATGCTTTTACTTGATTTATACATAGTAGTCAATAGGAAGCTTATTCCTACTAGATATGCAGCAAATTGTCCATAAGATTGTGGAAGTATTACAAAACCTCTAATAAATATTAGCGGTAAAAACCATAAAGACCAAAATAAACCTGTTATTAAAATAGACTTATAAAATCCCTTTTCTTTTTCAAAGTTAGGTTGAACTAACTTTCTCCAACCAATCTCTTGTGAACCTAAGAAAACTATCATAATAGGAAGATATTTAAAGAAATCTAGTACATTTCCATATGCACCAACATTCTTTAATATAATACCAAACCCGTAGTGAGCAACTAAAAGAACAAACACTAAAATAATAGATTTTTTCGATTTTACAAATTTGAAATTGTCAATAAATCCAGGGAATCCACCTAATTCTTTTTTGTTTAAAATATATACAATAAATGAAGAAATGAAAGGACTTAAAAAACCCAAAGTTAATAAAAAGAGATATAAAGGATTTGAGAGTATATCACTAAATACTATGTTAGAAAAGGCAATTATTCCAAAGCATAAATATCCTAAAAGGAATGCTATAATTAAAAATTGCTTAGTTTGATTTTTCAATACTTAACCCCCACTTATCAATATTTGGTCGATGATGATAAATGTTGTTAATCTAATCTAATTTTACCATATTTTTATATAAAAAACATCATAAATTAAGCATATTAATCTCCAACTTTGAATAAGTATATCTATATACTGAAGAGATGAGGGGAGAAAATGAAGAAAATAGGTATCTATTTAACAATAGTCTTAATAATAACTATATTTGTCCCTACAGTTATTGTTAAGACTTTTAATTTTGTTCCGAGTCCAAGTACAGCGGAAGGACAAAGCCTAGATGAGAAAGTCACTTTAAAGCCTAAGGATGAGAAACCAATTGTTGTAGAGGAGAAAAAAATTGAAAGAATCAAAGTCTACAATACTGGAACAAAAGAAGTAGAAAGTCTATTATTAGATGATTATGTAAAGGGTGTCGTAGCGGCTGAGATGCCTGCAGCATTTCATATAGAGGCTCTTAAAGCTCAAGCCATAGCTGCTAGAACTTATGCCATAAGCAGAAGTATTAAATATGAAAATGGGCATCCAGATCACCCAGGTGCTCCATTATGCTCTGGGGTTCACTGTCAAGCATATCTTTCATTAGAGGACTTAGAGAAGGTTCATGGACAAAGTTGGGTGGATGATTATTGGGGAAAAATTGAAGAGGCAGTTGAATCTACAGCCAAGTTAGTAATTTATTATGAAGGACAAATAATTGAGCCACTATATCACTCTACTAGTGGAGGAATGACAGAGGATGCCATTAATGTATTTGCAGTAGATTCACCTTATTTAAAGGCTGTTGAAAGTCCTTATGAAGAAGGTGCACCAAGGTATAGAACAGTAGTTAATCTAACAGTAGATGAATTTATTAGTAAGTTAAAGGGAAAGTATTCTAATTTAAAGATTGATAAAAATAATTTCTATGAAAAAATCAAATTAGTTGAAAAAACAGATAGTGGAAGAGTTAAGACTCTTGCAATAGATGATGTGATAATCAATGGTAGAGAAATAAGAGATTTATATGGGTTGTACTCAACTAACTTCAAGATAATGTACGATAAAAATCTAAACTTAATTGAAATAGAAACCTATGGATATGGTCATGGGGTAGGTATGAGTCAATGGGGAGCAAATGGTATGGCAAAACAGGGTAATACCTATGATCAAATACTAAAACATTATTATACTGGAATAGATTTAAAAAAATTGTAAAAAAGTCATTCTAAATGACTTTTATTTTTTTGTGATTATTTATTCTAATTAATGTATTAATTTCTACATAGTGGAAATACTACCTAATGGAGGTGGAACTATGAAAAATAAAATAATTAAAGTTGTGAAAGAAAATGGATTTTTGCTATTTCTTTTTATATGTGTATGTATTGTAGCTATTGGAACCATATCTATTGTAACCAAAGAGGTGGACAAAGATAAGCCGACTAATGACCTAGTAATTTTAGATGATCCTGTAGATGTAGAGCAAACAGGAATTGTGGAGGAAAATCTAAATAGTAACCTAGATCTAAAATTAGGAGAGAGTATATTAGATAAGGATGTCATAGCAGAGGAAAATGAAGAGCTAGAAGAAGATTTTATTGAATTAGAAGAATCAAAAGAGCCAAATGACTATGCTGAAGAGGTATTCTATGAAGGCGAAGATGAGGATAACGATGAAGAGATTCAATTTATCGAGAATTATGTAGAAGAGCCACCTAAGGCTAATATAGCACCTAAATTACCTATTGAGGGAGAAATTATAACAGAATTTGCTAAGGATAAATTAATATACTCTGAGACTTTGGAAGAATGGAGAGGGCACTCAGGAATCGATATCAAAGCTGAAGTTGGAAGTAAGGTAATTACAGTATTAGATGGAACTGTTACAAAAGTATATGAGGACAGCCTTTGGGGTAAGACCATAGTCATAGATCATGGTGAAGGTTTACAAACTAAGTACAGTAATTTGGGTACGTTAGAGATGGTTAAAGAAGGTTTAGAGGTAAGACAGGGAGACAATATAGCTACGGTAGGAAAATCTGCTCACATTGAGTTATTAATGGACGATCATCTGCATTTTGAAGTAATAAATAAGGATAAATCAGTAGATCCTCGTTCTATTATTCCATAAGAAAGCATAAGTATTTATTAGAATACCCAAAAAGTAAAGGGGGTTATTAAGTGAAAGATTATATAGAAGAGAGAACTTTAGAAATAGCAAAATACATACTAAATGAAGGTGCTACCGTTAGGCAAGCAGCAGGTATATTTGGTGTAAGCAAAAGTACGGTACACAAAGACGTTACAGAAAGATTGCCTAAGATAAACCCTCTTATAGCAGCAATGGTTAAAGATGTATTAGAAAGGAACAAAGCTGAAAGGCACATAAGAGGTGGGGAAGCTACCAAACAAAAATACAAAGCAATAAATGAATAAAAAGTCCTATTAGGACTTTTTTAGATTTTTGATTGAATTTAATATTGGGACCAATATTGCTGCTACAAATCCAGCTGAGAAACCATTATTGTATAGATTCATACCACCATGTAAATCACCAATGTTTGTAACAATTGAAACATGTAAAAATCCTGCAATTATACCAGGGATTATACCAAAATCACCAGCTATTGGTGCTAGAGCAGTACCGAAGGTCGCAGCGAAAATCATCCCTGTAGAGTTTACATCCCATTTTGTTAACATTGTCCCAATAAACACACCTATTGTTATTGGAATAGCGTTTTTTGGATGTTTACCAAAAGCAGAAAATCCTACTACTGTCAATATAGCGCCTATTCCTGGACCATTTAGTTCACCATTTACTAACGATATATATAATAGTACTAATAGACCCATGATTCCCATATTTATTAGGCTAATTCCAAAGCCATATAACTGAACAAAATCATTTGGCGGTTTACCAGAACTTTTAATTAAGTCTCTATAACCAGTAAGGCTATTACCATTATATACGAATCCTATTATTATCATAGATATAAACATTATACTAAAATAAATAGAAAATATTTTATTATAGCCTGAAGCTATTAATGAAAGGGGTTCACTTTCAAAGCCAAAAGATCTAAATAAAGCCATAAATAAAGTTCCAATTATTCCTGCTGTAAATCCAACATTATAAAGATTATAGTTCATATGAAAATTTTTAAAACTATTAGCAAGGGGTACCAAGGCAAAACCAGATAATATTCCAAATAAATTTCCTAAAATTATTCCTGATACAGGTTCAAGGCCAAAGTCAAAGGAAACTTTACTTATCAATGGAGCTAAAGCAGTTCCAAATAATGCTACGACTAAGTGATTTCCAAACCTTTCCTTTTTAAAATGGGAATATAGATAAACTCCTAATAAAATTGCCCAAATATTATATATATTTTTCCCGAAGAGGGAGAAACCTCCAATTGTAAAAATTCCTGCAATTATTGGACCATTCATATATAAATTATTGAATAATGCTATAACTATTGATATAATCATAATTATACTGCTATTAAATAAGGTAGCACCTATATTGCCTACAACGAAGTAATCTGACACTAAAGTACTAGGTGCTAAAATTATATCTTTCATACCCTCCATTATTTCACTGGGAGTATTAAAGAAAAATGAAGACAAAAGAATTGAAATTACATATATGGAAATGATTATATATTTATTTCTTTCATTTAATTGCTTATAAATTAAAACTGTTTTCAATACAACACCTCTTAATATATTATTTTAATATAATGATTATTATATGTGACAAACCATTAAATTTCAATATGTTATAAATTTTTGGGAAGAATTACAATTTCTAAGGAATTTGTAAATTTATATAAAGTATAAAGATAAATTAAGTGAGAGGATGATTTTAGTGTCTTTTAGAACGGATGTAGGAATTGATTTAGGTACAGCTAGCATTTTAGTATATGTTAAAGGCAAAGGCGTAGTATTAAAAGAGCCTTCTGTAGTTGCCATTGATCAATACACAAATAAATTTTTGGCTGTAGGTGAAGAAGCAAGGCAAATGTTAGGACGAACCCCAGGAAATATTGTAGCAATTAGGCCTCTTAAAAATGGAGTAATCTCTGATTATGAAATAACTGAAAGAATGCTTAGATATTTCATAAAGAAATCCATGAAAAAGTCTCTTTTCAAACCAAGAATAGTTGTTTGTGTACCAAGTGGTATAACGGATGTAGAGAGAAGAGCTGTTGTTGAGGCTTGCCAACACGCTGGATCCATTAAAACTTATATTATTGAAGAACCAATAGCAGCAGCTATAGGAGCTGGAATAGATATTACAGAGCCAGATGGTAATATGATTATTGATATAGGTGGCGGAACTACAGATGTAGCTGTTATAGCATTAGGTGGAATAGTTGTAAACAATTCCATTAGAGTTGCTGGAGATGACTGTGACGAAGCTATAACAAAGTATATAAGAAAAAAATATAATATGATGATAGGAGAAAGATCTGCTGAGAATCTAAAGGTTAATATAGGTTGCGTTTATCCTCCTGAAGTTGAAAGGTTTGAATCTGTTAAAGGTAGAAATTTACTTACAGGTCTTCCAATGACTGTTGAAGTAAGTACCAATGATATGCTTGAGGCATTATTTGATCCTATTCAAGAGATAGCTGAAGCAGTACATTCAGTCTTGGAAAGAACTCCACCTGAATTGGCAGCAGATATAGGAAATAAGGGTATTGTCATGACTGGCGGAGGTGCACTTCTCGAAGGCATGGACAAGCTAATTAGCGAAAAGACTGGAATTGAGGTTAGAATCGCAGAAAATCCTGTAGAATGTGTAGCAGTAGGAACTGGGAAATCGTTAGAATGGTTAAAAAGTATAGAAGTTGCAAGTGGGGATACCTACAGCACTAGAAAATAAAAGAAAAACATTTAGGAAGGGGGAATCCTAAATGTTTTTCTTATTTTTATTTAAAAACCTTTATTAATTCATAAGAGATTTTATCATTATTTACATAGAATTTAACTAGATTTATATTTTTGATATCTTCTGGAGATTGTAAATCCTTTGTATTTAATCCAATATATCTTATACCATCCTTTAAATCAGTAGATGTGGTATTGCCACCATGTACTACGATTATGTTTTTACCGTTATCATGTGCCTGTACTAGGGTGTCATGTAATAGCTCAGCCTCAAGCTTGTCACTAAATCCATTACCACCAAATATTGGGGTTGGTAAGAATATTACAAAATTGCTTTCGTTTCTATTATCTATATCTTGTTTTAATTTAATCCATTGTGATGAATCTGTTTCTCTGATGCCATTTTTACTGGAATTTAAATTGATAAATAAAGTATCCATATGCTTACTAGTTCTATATGCTACAGATGCATCGATAAAAGCGTAGTTCTTTACTTTAGATTTGAACTCATCTGATATACTATTTAATGTTATACCTATTTTGCTTTTATTCATAATTGATGTAATTGATTTACTTACTTCATATTTCATGATTTCATCTATATTCTTATAATCGTAACCAACTGTAAAAGTAAATCCATCTTCTGATAAATCGGATTTCTTATTGAGTTCATCTATTAACTCAGTTTCAGTAGGTAATTCATGATTTCCGAAACTAGATGGATAGTATGCATTAAGCCCATCTAAGAGTATTTCACCGTATTGTTTCCTTAAATCATCAGTTTCAACAACATAGATGCGTTCTAATTTAACAGGATAGGAGAAGCTACTTGGAATATTAGCTTCTACATATTGCCAATCTGTCCAATCAATAGTTTGTTCAAAATCTAGATAATGTTGATTACCTTTACTGTCTAAAGCTAATGCTCTTAACCAACTACCACTGTTATCGCCTTTCACCCAAAGACCTAATTTTCTAGGCTTTCCTTCTAAGGTAATTCCAGATGATTCTGGATTTAACATAATATATGCAGCTCTAGTATTTGAACCTTGGGAAAAATCATATTTAAGAGAGATACTAGATTTACCATCCTTTGCATCCTCTGATAAATTTATACTGCCTGTTACTGTTTCTGGATATGGAAGGAATTCAAATTTATTTGCATCTTCAAAGCTATCTATTAGTTTTCCTTGCAAGCCTACACTTACAAGTATATTATCTATACCTTCACCTGCACGGGCTGTTAAAGCTCCACCATTGGCTGTTTCTCCACTGTAGAATACGCCATTTTCAACATACCCTATATCTCCAGTAACTGTAAATGATACATCTTCTGTATATATCTTTGCTTCTGTTCCTTTATTATCTTTACCATAGAAAGTTGGTAGATTATATTTACTATTAGTATCTATATTGAAATCATCTATATTAGCAGTGATATCTTTTATAGAATCTAGTACTGTTAAATCAAGTTTTCCCTTTATTCCATTATAATCAACAATTATATTTGCCTTACCAGAAGTGGAAGACTTAAACTTATTTGAGTCAAAACTTCCCTCAACACCTTCAACAGAAAAATTAAATAAAGATGGGTCTAACTTTATCGGATTATGATTTTCATCATACCCTTTAACCACTATATTTCTAGATGTATTTACAAACATTTTATTATCATCTGTAGACATTTTTAAATAAGATAATTCACCTTTTGGTGCATTGGAAACCACTCCAACACCATTAACTACAAGTCTTTGAGAGCCTTCTGAGGGCTTGTTCACTACTTGGGCTTTATCTTCACCTAAAGGTTTTATAGCCATAGTTGTTGAACCACCACCATCTAAGTTTATAGCATTATATGCACCTAATTCTTTCATTATTGCACCAAATACTTCTTGGCTCACACCTTTAAATGATGAATCTCTTCCATCGATTGTTACTAAAATCATTTCTGTATTATTCTTATTAATCCCAATACCAGTTCTTGGATTAGCTCCCTTACTATTTATATTGGTAAGTGATAATTCTCCGTCCTTAAGGATTATACTACCTCCGCCTATGGCAAACTTGATTTTGTCAACATTTGGAGTTGTTTCTACATCTAGTTTTACTTTATGACCTATTGTCAATTCTTGCAATATTTCTGCACGTGGTCCTCTACCTGCTATTACATAACCATTTTTAGGTATGTTTATAGCTTCTTGTCCAACTCTTATGTCTACAATTACGTCATTATCAACTACTACTTCTATTAAATCATTGTGATACTTATTACCAATAGATTTATCTCCCCAAAGACTATTTAGTAGAGTCAGGGTATCAAATTCAGTGGTAACCTTATTTAAAGTATTAATATTTACTCGAGTTCCATTATGCAAATCAGTAACTAATATTTTTCTATCAAGATAATCTACTCCACCTTTATTATCATGTGTCAGAAAGAAACTTGGAAGGGCATATGCTAGTTCAATTGGAGAGATTATGATTTCGCCCTCACTAATTAAACCACCCATTGATGAAGGTTGTGGTGAATAATTGAAATAGTCACCATTTATCCCTGCAACAGCATTATGTTTCTCCACCATATTGCTTACAGTATCTCTTTTTGAAATCCCATCAGGATTAAATAATCCTTTTAACTCTGTATAGTCATCCTCAAGATCAATTCTTATTACATTGATATTCCACCAGCCTAATGCTGTAAACTTTTTTATATTCTCATGGCTAACCCCTGAAGCTAAATATTCTTGCGTATTTGAAGTGTAGATTTCATAGGGCATGTTCACAGTTATCTTATTAGCAAATACTGGATATGTATTTGTCATTATCGTTGATGCGGCCAATACTGAAATAAAGACCTTCTTAACTTTCTTTTTCATTAACGTCACCTCTCTAGATTTCTTCTATAAGTATCCAATTAACATTATATAGTTTTTATATATCAATTCTGTTACAAATAGATTACATTACACTAACAAATTTGGAAAAATGGAATTTAATTTACAATAAATGTATTAAATTTTAATGTTGTGGAAATATAATAAAAGTAATTGATTAGAAGGAGGATAAAGATTGGATAAAAGTAAAGAAACAACAAAGGCATTAAATGAACTTTTACAGGGAGAGTATATGGCAGTAGAAAGTTTTAATAATTTTATTTCAAGAGTTGATGATAACAATATAAAAAATGGACTACAAGATATTCAAAAGCAGCATAGGCAAAATATTGATGTGCTGGCAAGCTATATACAAAATATAGGTGGTAAGCCTGATGAAAATCTTGGTTTGAAAGGGAAAATGGCTGAACTAAAAATGAATATGGATTTGGTAAAATCAAGCCCTAAAGATATAATAAAAGAAGCTATTGAAGGCGAAACTAAGGGAATTGAGATGACAGAAAAAATATTAAGAGGTAATTTAGATGATGAATCTAGAAATATAACAGGACAAATACTTGAAAATGATAGGAATTCAATAGAAATGTTGAAAAAGTTATTATAGATAGAGAAAGCTAGTGTTGATATTTAGTAAAAAATAATAAATTTATTTGAAATAAAGTTAAAAAACGGAGAAAAACAAAGAAAATTTGATTAAAATTTAGTAAAATTATTATAAACTAAAATTAAACCTCTAAATAAGTTGTTTTAACTTAAATTTGTGAGTTTTCATATATTGCTTTTAACTCAAATTTGTCCTATACTATAATAGTCGTCAAAAACGACAGAGCAATAACGGTAACGGGGTGTAGCGCAGTTTGGTAGCGCACGTGGTTTGGGACCATGGGGCCGGGGGTTCAAATCCTCTCACCCCGACCATTATTTGATGAAAAAACTGATATTCAATGAATATCAGTTTTTTTAATACAGTAGATAACATAAATTATATTTTATTGACTATATAAAATCAATATGTTAGAATTCTATTAAATGAATATTAACCTTATTATGAGTGGTGGAGGGAATGGGCCCTATGACACCCGGCAACCTGTTTAAAACAAAGGTGCTAAATCCCACAGAATATTAATTCTGAAAGATGAGGACGTGAAATCATAATGCCTTTTCCTTTGGAATTGGCATTTTATTATTATATAGGAGGAATAGAGATGAAAAAATGGTTATTTACTTCTGAATCAGTTACAGAAGGTCATCCAGATAAAGTATGTGATCAAATATCAGATGCAATATTGGATGCTATTTTAGAAAAAGATCCAAATGCAAGGGTTGCTTGTGAAACAATGGCAACTACTGGATTAGTGTTAGTTGCAGGTGAAATTACTACAGATTGTTATGTAGACATTCCAAAGGTTGTTAGACAAACAATAGAAGACATTGGATATGTAAGAGCAAAGTATGGCTTTGATGCAGATACTTGTGCAGTGCTTACATCAATAAACGAACAATCAGCAGATATTGCATTAGGTGTAGATAAATCCTTAGAGCAAAAAGAATACAGCTCTGATGAATTAGATAGTATAGGTGCAGGAGATCAAGGTATGATGTTTGGTTATGCATGTAATGAAACTGATGAATATATGCCTATGCCAATTTCTCTAGCTCATAAATTATCTAGAAGATTAACAGAAGTAAGAAAGAACTCTACACTAGAATATCTTAGACCAGATGGAAAGACACAAGTAACTGTTGAATATCATGATGGAAAACCAGTTAGAATTGAAAATGTAGTTGTATCAGCTCAACATAGTGCAGATGTAAGCCTTGAAACAATTAGAGAAGATATAATCAAACATGTGATTTTAAACATAATACCTGAAGATATGATAGATGAAAATACAAAATTCTATGTTAATCCAACTGGAAGATTTGTAACTGGTGGACCTATGGGTGATGCTGGATTAACAGGTAGAAAGATTATAGTTGACACTTATGGCGGAATGGGTAGACATGGTGGTGGAGCTTTCTCTGGAAAGGATCCAACAAAAGTTGATAGATCAGCATCCTACGCTGCAAGATATATAGCAAAGAACATTGTAGCAGCAGGTTTAGCAGATAAATGTGAAGTAGGATTAGCTTATGCTATAGGAGTTGCTAAACCATTATCAATATATGTAGATACATTTGGTACAGGAAAGATTGATGAATCTGAAATAAAATCTTTAATTGAAAAACATTTTGACTTAAGACCAGCAGCTATTATTAGAGATTTAGATCTAAGAAGACCAATCTATAGACAAACTGCAGCTTATGGACATTTTGGTAGAAATGATTTAGACTTACCATGGGAAAAATTAGATAAGGTTGAAGCTTTAAAAAGATAATTGATAAGCTTATCATTGAAAATGCGAAATTGGGACCCGTCCCTGATTTCGCATTTTTTATCTCCAAATTTTTATTTCATATGCTATAATATTTCCATAAGGATTAGGGGGTATTAGATTTGCTTGTAATTGAAGGGATTATAGAAGAAGTTATATTTAGAAATGACACCAATGGTTATACCGTAGCAAGGTTAAATACATCGGATGGTGTAATAACCATAGTTGGAAATGCTGCGTTTATTAATTTAGAGGAAATGGTAGAGGTAGAAGGAGATTTTGTCTACCATAATAGATTCGGTGAGCAATTTAATTTTACAACCATAAAAACTACCATTCCATCAACTATAAAAGGTATAGAAAGTTATCTATCATCTGGCTTAATACCTCATGTAGGACCAAAGACAGCTAAGAATATTGTAGAAAGATTTGGTGTTGATTCCCTAGATATAATTCAATATAACCCTGAAAGACTTAAAGAAATTCCAGGTATAGGTGATAAAAAGCTAGAAAAGATCTCAATGGCTTTTGAAGAACATAGAGAACTACGGGACATTATGGTCTATTTGCAGCAGTATGAAATTACTGTAAACCTTGGAATTAAAATATATCGAAAATACGGTAAAGATACCATAAATATTATTAGTGAAAATCCATATAGATTATCAGAAGATATACAGGGAATTGGATTTAAAACTGCAGACAATATTGCTAAGAAGATGGGAGTTAGCGATAGTTCACCCTTTAGAATTGAAGCAGGACTTAAGTTTATAATGATAAAAAGTGCAGGTGAAGGTCATTGTTATATGCCAAAGGATGAGTTGGTGACAAAATCCTCAAAGATATTAAATGTAGATGTTAACGAAGTTGAGGAATCTATAAGAAACTTAGCCTTGAGAAATAACTTTTATATCATAAATGAAGGTGATACTACACTTGTATATTATATGCCATATCATATTGCTGAAAATAATGTAGCTAGAAAAATTGTTGAACTATCTAGAGTGGATTTTGGTGAGTTGAAAATTGATATAGAAAAAGAGATAGAAAAAATTCAAGACCAAGATGGTATTTGTTTTGGAAATAAACAGATGATAGCCATAAAAGAATCCATCAATAATGGAGTTATTATAATAACAGGTGGACCTGGAACAGGAAAGACAACTACAATAAATGCAATCATAAAAATATATGAGGAGTCAGGATTGAAAGTAGTATTAGCTGCTCCAACTGGTCGTGCAGCTAAAAGGATGACTGAAACAACAGGCAGAGAAAGTCAGACTATTCATAGACTTCTAGAGTTTGCATTTATGGATGGAGAAGATGAGATGGCCTTCAATAAGGACGAAGAGAGTCCTATTGATGGAGACGTTATAATCATAGATGAAGCTTCTATGATTGACATACTCCTTATGAATAGCTTACTTAAAGCCATAAATCCAGGCACTAGAGTTGTTTTGGTGGGTGATGTGGACCAATTACCAAGTGTAGGAGCAGGAAACGTCCTAAAGGATTTAATTGCGTCTGAGTGTATAAAAGTTGTAATGTTAGATGAGATATTTAGACAGGCAGAAGAGAGTATGATAATCGTCAATGCCCACAAGATTAATAAAGGTGAAACACCTTTATTAAATGAAAAGGATAAAGATTTCTTTTTTATGGCTGAGCCTAATCCTAAGAATACTGTAGATGTAATAATCGGATTAACCTTGGATAGACTACCTAACTATTATGGGGTTGATTCTGTAAAGGATATCCAGATACTAACTCCTATGAAAAAAGGAGATGTAGGGATTAACGCTTTAAATAAACATCTGCAAGAAGCTCTTAATCCTAAGGATAAGGACAAGGCAGAAAAGCAATTTGGAGATGAAACTTTTAGAGTTGGCGATAAGGTCATGCAAATAAAAAATAACTACAAATTAAAATGGAAAATTATGAAGGATGGTCTTGAAATAGATAATGGAGAAGGGGTATTCAATGGTGATTTAGGATATATCACTGATATTGATAATGAGGATAATATTATTACTGTTCTCTTCGATGATGAAAAAGAGGTAGAATATGACTTTTCAGATTTGGATGAAATCAAATTATCCTATGCAACTACAGTCCATAAATCCCAAGGAAGTGAATTTCCTGTTGTGGTTATGCCTATACATTGGGGACCACCTATGCTACTTACAAGGAACCTAATATATACTGCAATTACTAGGGCGAGACAATTGGTAGTATTAGTAGGAGATATCAAATATCTTAATATGATGATTCAAAATAATAAGATAGAAAAAAGATATTCATCATTAGATAGTAAGATTAGGAATTTTTTAAATGATTTCTTTATTTAAAGGAGTATTTAAATGGAATATATTAAAGCTATATCTAGTCTATTATTTCCGACAAAAAATCTTTGCTATCTCTGTAAGGAGACTAAAGATCATATAGATAGTTATATCTGTAGTGATTGCTTAAATCTTCTACAAATAGTCCACAAGGAAGTCGATATACATTCCTCATTTATAAATAAGGCCTATTATACACTAATATACAATCGCTATATTAGAGATATAGTTGCTGATTATAAATTCAACAAGAAAAGTTACCTCTATAAACCCTTAGGAGAATTGATGTTAGAAACTATAAGAGAAAAGAATATACTAGGTATAGACTTAATTATGTACATACCTTCCCATAGGAGAAAGGAAGCACAAAGAGGATACAATCAAGCTGAGTTACTAGCAACATATATAGGAAAACAGATTAATATAGAAGTTTCACATAATAACCTTGTTAAATTAAAATATACAAGAGATCAAAATAAATTAAATAGATTTGAGAGATTAGGGAACCTTTATGGTTCCTTTAAAGTTAAGAATAGAGAAGAGATTAAGGCTAAAAGAATACTACTTATTGATGACATCATAACTACTGGAGCAACCATGGAGGAATGTAGTAAAGAGTTAATTAAAAATGAGGCTAAAGAAGTCCTAGGACTTGCTCTAACCTCAAGTAAAAAATTATAATCTTTTACTAATTATACTCTTATCTTTGTGTATTCTATAACCATAGAGCTTAAAATGTTCTATGGTTGCATTTATTTCTCCACCAATTACTATTATAACACTACTAATATATAGCCATATCAACAATAATATAATTCCAACCAAACTACCATAAGTTACAGCATATCTCCCAAAGTTATTTACATAATAGGAAAAAAATACTGAGATTAGCATCCATCCTAAGGAAGCGAATATTGCACCAGGTAATGTAGTGCTAAAAGGTATATCGTTGATTTTTGATGTACAAGGGCTAAACTTGTATAATAATCCAAATATCAGTACCATGTAGACTAAAGGTATTATTAGTCTTAAATAGGACCATAAATATATAAAGATATCGCCTCTACCAAATGTAGAAAACAACTTGTTTCCTACTACTTCTCCAAGTACCAATGATAGCAACACTAATGTCAATAATATTAGTAAAGCTAATGTAAAAATAAATGACATGAGCCTAAGCTTGATATATGACCTAGTCTCCTTGTAATCGTAGGCTCTATTGATAGCTTTAATAATTGCCTTTAGACCTGAAGATGCAGTCAGCAAACCAAGTATTGCAGCAACTGAAAGTAGTCCTTGACTACTACTGGCTGTTATTTCCGACACAAAGGCTTGAATTAGCTTTTGTGTTTCTAATGGTAAGTAAATGATCATTCCGTTTAATACATCTTCCCTAACTAAAGGTGTGTAGCTTAAAATATTCAGAAAAACTATTATAAAAGGAAAGATTGAAAGAACCAAGAAGTAAGCCAATTGTGTCCCCGAAGCAATGACGGCATCTTCTTGTATTCTATAAATTAACTGATCTAGGAAAATAATAGGTTTAGATTTAGTTAGCCTTTCCAAGAAACTTTTAATAAAAATCACCTACTTTAAATACTTATCAAACCACTCAGTTATCTCTTTTAACCTTTTTATTCTACTCTTTGGCTTACCAGAACGACTTAATTCATGATTTTCTCCTCTAAACATACATAATCTTGATTCAACACCATGATATTTTAAGGAGGTAAACATCTGAATACCTTCAGGTAACCAACAACGATAATCTTCTTCAGAATGTATAAATAGAGTTGGTGTAGTTACTCTATCAGCATATTTCATTGGAGAATGATTCCAAAGTTTATCAAAATCACTCCATGGAGTTGCGGCTATTTGGTCATCTACAAAATAATATCCTATATCAGTGGTACCAAATTTTGATATCCAGTTAGATATACTTCTTTGAGAAGCTGCAGCTTTGAATCTATTTGTATGACCAATAATCCAATTTGTCATAAAGCCACCATATGATCCACCTGTTACACCGATTCTATCTTTATCTATAAAGTCATATTTTTCTAAGACCAAATCTGTAAATCTCATTATGTCATCATAATCTATAGTGCCATATTTGCCTCGAATATCTGCAAATTCATTTCCTCTTCCATCGCTACCTCTAGGATTACAGAAAAATACTGCATATCCCTCATTAGCCCAGTATTGCATTTCATGGTAAAACACTTCACCGTAGGCCGTTTTTGGACCACCATGTATATCTAATATAGCTGGATATTTCTCACCAGGTTTATAATTTGTAGGTTTAAGTACCCAACCTTCAATTAAAGTATGATCTTCTGTTTTAAATGTAAGTTTTTCAGGGATAGATAATGTTTTTTCTTTCATAACCCATTCGTTAAAGTCTGTTAACTGTTCTTCTACAAATTCATTTAAGCTATATAATTCTTGTAATTTAAGGCTTCGAAGTCCTATAAAATTAATCTCACCATTATATACATCTAAACCATCAATTGATCCTTTTTTATTAGTAAGTTTATCCATTTTACCTTTAGTATCAATCCTATTTATAAAGCTTGAATCACCCTCTGTAGTTACAAAGTATAGGTAGTCTCCATCTACTTTCATTGTATTAGAACCACCATATCTACAGTCGGAACCAATAGAATTATAGGTACTAAAATCAAAATCATCACTAGATATTCTGCTTACGAAACTACTATCTAAATCAGAAATGTAGAAATGAGGGTTTTCGTTCATACCATAGGACTTCATGTCCTTGCCAACAAATATTATCTTATCCTCTAAGAAATCAGCATAGGAATAGTTAAATTCTTCAATTGGAGAAATCTTATTTATATTATCTTCTAAAATATTGTATAAATGCATATCTGTCTTTAAATATCTTTTATCTATAAATGAGTTTGTAATAATAATTGCCATGGTCTTATCTTTATTTAATTTAAAGCTATAAACATCTGTGAATTCGTCTGTTATAGGATTTAAAACTTGGGTTTGTATATTAAATAAGTAAAGTCGGGTTCTTTTTTTATTTGAATAACCTTCACCATTCGACCAAAATGGTATCTCATCTAAAACTTCAAAATCTTTATTCTCTTTTACTTCTTCTTCTGACATTGGATTATATTCTGCAGTTAATAATATTGTATTATGATCTACAAATACAATATTTCCAACTTGTAGTGGTATTTCAAAGGCTTTATTAGCTTCTCCTCCATTTATATTTATTTCATAATATGAAGTAAATCTTTTTCCTTCTTCTTTTCTTTCCTTATCTTTCTTATCTATAATCCTTGGAAATATTAAAGTTTCTTTATCTTTCCAAGTGAAACTTCTTTCTTCACCTAAAGATGTTAGCTTTTTTAAAGAAGATGTTTGATTGTTCTGTACATAGATATAGGACAGGTACTTATTTTCTTCCACATTTATAGTGTGCTTAATAAACCCTATGTTTCTTCCGTCAGGAGAAAACTTTAGCCCAGATAAAAACTTATATTTTGTAAAATCATCTAAATACAATTGTTCCATAACTATCCCTCCGCATTAATTTTTGATCTTTTGAAATCATCTAATCTAATAATCTGAGAATCTTTAACTGATTTTTTTTCATGATTAAAGTATCTAAAAACTTTTTTGCCTAGGTTAGTAACTCCTATTGAAACATCGGCACCTTGACTTACTAAAATCAAACCTAAATCTAGTAGATAATTAATGTAATTATTAAACACAAAATCGAATTTTAAAGGTAATTCATCAACTAAATACATCTTTTCTACATTTAAAGTAGATAGTTTTTCTATGAAATTATCCTTTGTTTCTTCAACAATATATGGTTGCTCTGAGTTAAATACTTCAGCAATAAAATCATTACCCAATAGATACTGTACTAATAAAGCGTATTTTTCTTCATCCGCTAATCTTATGATACTATTACCTTTGTTAGTGAGTATTAAATCATTTCCTTGAATTTCAAACATACCATTGTTTAAGGAAGCGTGAAACAATAGATTTATTAAATTAAAATCTTCTTGATTTGGTGCTTTTTTAAATATTTCAATATTATTTTCGAACATATTATTTATATTTATTAGGTCATTACGTTTAATTTGTTTCTTAGTAGAAGTAAGCTTTATATCAGTATCACTAATATATAGTATGAACTTATCATAATCTAATACAATGCTTATTGCTTGATCATCAAGATTAAAGGTTACTAATGAAGCCAAGTTTCTATCTAAGTTAAAACTATTATTTATATCTAATTCACTCATATATTTAAATCTATCTTTGCTAATCTTTAATATTTCAGAATAGGAGTCTTTGTATTGATTATCTCCGATACTTAAATATTGTAGATAGGATTTAAGAGTTGCTATATATGAATTAAAATCTTCATGAGAATTTATAAAACCGTCCTTAATAGCTTCACTAAAAAAGTTATTTAAATTTACTTTATCTATATCATAAAGGGTCATATCTTTATCAGCTAAAGCATATTCGAATATGTTAGACAGATTAGTTATATGTTTTCTTACAGAAACATCTTTATATTTGTTAAGTAAAAAGTACTCAAACTCATCTAATTCATCAAAGAAAAATGAATTAATATCTCCATCGCTATCTATAACGTCTATAAGAGATTCGTTATAAATCTTATATAAATTTAGGGAGTATCTTTTTAAATAATCAATCATAGATAGATTGGTTTGTTCTTTTCTAATTAAATTGTAATTTAAAAGCAATTCTTCTAAAAATATATCTTTAACTAATGAAGGAACATAATTTATATCTCCCATAAATATAAAATTGTTTAAAACATTTCCGATTCTTGTGAAAAGAAACTCACCCATTTCGATAACGTTGTGAATACTTGGTTCTAATACACAATACTCCATACTATTTAGTACATCTTTTAAAATAACGTGATTATCTTCAAAAGCAATGATTTCAAACAAAGAAACAAAGGAAGTAGACTTTTCCAGTAAAATTTCTCTTTCTATCTTGGTTAAAGAAACAGATTTATCTTCTAGTAACTTATCTATAAAACTTTTTCCTTCTTCGTCTATATAATCAACACCTAACCAGATATTAAGGGCTAGGTTATTTCTATCATCTTTCATATATGAAAAGTCTATATCTAACTCTTCTAAAATATCCAATATATCAATTTTAGAATGCATATATGTTAATAGCTTATTTGTAACATCAACTTCTAACTGCATTATGTCTTTAAAGCTTTGGTTTTGCATTTTTACCTCCTAAATCTATAAATCTATATAATATTATACACTAATAACTATCAATCAGCACATAAAGTTGAGTAAATCTTATGGTATATCTTATGATTATTTGATATATTTAATTTGTAAAGATTATATTTAAGGAGGGCGACTATGTTAAAATTTAATGAATTTAAGTATGAAAGACCAGATATAAATAACATTACAGAAAAGTTTACATCTCTAATAAATGAGTTTAAAAAAAGCAAAGATGTAGATACACAAAATAATGTATTAAAAGAGATAAACATAATCAGATCTAATTTTGAGACAATGGGTAGTTTAGTTCATATTAGGCATTCAATAAATACAGAAGATGAATTTTATGGGAAAGAACAAGATTATTTTGATGAAGTATCTCCTTTATATCAAAATATGGTAATGGAGTTTTATAAATCACTTGTAGAATCAGAATTTAAAGACCAACTAGAAGAAATTTGGGGAAAACAGTTATTTAGATTAGCAGAATTAGAAATCAAGACCATGTCACCTGAAATAATCGAAGATATGGTAAAAGAGAATAAACTTGCTACTGAATACGATAAGCTAATAGCATCAGCAAAGATAGAGTTTGAAGGTGAAATTAGAAATCTAAGCCAAATGCAGCCATTTATGCAATCAAAGGATAGAGAGTTAAGAAAAAAGGCCTATGAAGCTTACATTGGCTTCTTCAGTGATAATGAGTCTGAGATAGACAGAATTTATGATGAACTAGTTAAAGTAAGAGATACAATGGCTAAGAAGTTAGGCTATGAAAACTATGTAGCCCTTGGTTATGGTCGTATGAGCAGGACGGATTATGATGCGGAAATGGTTGCCAACTACAGAAAACAAGTTTATGAAGATCTGGTACCACTAGCAAGTGAATTAAAGTATAGACAAAGAAATAGGCTTAATCTTGAGGAACTAAAGTACTATGATGAGCCACTAGAATTCTTGACAGGAAATGCAACTCCTAAGGGAAGTCCGGAATGGATACTTGAAAATGGTAAGAAAATGTATAAAGAACTTTCTGATGAGACCAATGAGTTCTTTGAATATATGGTAGAAACTGAACTTCTTGATTTAGTGAGTAAAAAAGGCAAAATGAGTGGTGGATACTGTACATTCTTACCTGATTATAAAGCTCCATTTATATTTTCTAACTTCAATGGGACTAGTGGGGACGTAGATGTATTGACTCATGAAGCAGGTCACGCATTTCAAGTATATTTGAGCAGAAATTATGAATTGCCAGAATACAACTTCCCTACACTCGAAGCATGCGAAATTCATTCTATGAGTATGGAGTTTATTACTTGGCCTTGGATGGAGCTATTCTTTGAAGAGGAAGTAGAAAAATATAAATTTAGTCACTTAGCAGGAGCTATTACATTTATACCTTATGGTGTAACAGTTGACGAGTTCCAACACTTCGTTTATGAAAACCCAGATGCTACTCCTGATGAAAGAAAAACTAAATGGAGAGAAATTGAAAAGAAATACCTTCCTTTTAGAGATTATGAAGATAATGATCTATTAAATAGGGGTGGATATTGGTTTAGACAAGGGCATATTTTTGGTAACCCATTTTATTATATAGATTATACTTTAGCCCAAGTTTGTGCCTTCCAGTTCTGGATCAAGATGAGAGAAAATAAGGAAGCTGCTTGGGAAGATTACTTAAGACTTTGTAAAGCAGGTGGAAGTAAATCATTCCTTGAACTAGTAGAATTAGCAGGACTCGAAAATCCATTTGTTGATGGTACAATTAAAAGAGTAGTAAAACCATTGAGCGATTGGTTAGATACTATAGATGATAGTAAATTTTAATTAAATAAGGGTAGCAATGGCTACCCTTAAAATAATTCTTCAATTTTTAATAATTTATTAAAGACTTTATTTATATGATAATTATATATTATATCTTTATCAAAGTTTTCCTCGTTAGTAGTTTTAAATTCCTCAGAATATAGTTTTTCAAATAATATTTTGTTTTCTTCGTTTAGAATTGGGACTATATTTAGCTCCAATATAGTCAATAAACCTACTTCTATTTTATCCAAAATTGTAACCACATCTAAAGCTAATTTATTGGACTTACTCTTTTTAGAATCCATATGAAGCTCATTTTTCACAGTATCAAATGATATATTAAATTCCTCTAGTCTTTCTATAAATTCATTGTTATCTATATTTTTAGTTCTAGTTACCATTTCATATATTAAATCTTTAAGAACTGTATATATATGTTCTTCAACATATTTTAATGATTGCTTATTATCTGGCTGTGCTATGAAATAATTTATAAGCATGCTTACTATAACACCGATAGATGTGTCTATAAGCCTATTTATTGCATATAGAAGCCTAGAAATGTCTCCGTCTTGATACAAGAAGACAACTAAAAAAACTATAGCAGATAGAGACAATGATTGTTTCCATTTAAATAGGTTGTGGATATATATAACCACAATAGTACCTAAGCCTAAGAAAAAATAATTATAAGGTAATAGATAAGAGAAAAAAAGTCCTACAACTGCTCCAACAAATGTACCTAACATCCTATTTTTACCTGCAATAAATGATTCGTTTACTGATGATTGCATAGATACAATAGCTGCAATTCCAACCAAAGATGGATTTCTCAAGTTAAGCAACTCTGATAGAATAATACTTATAGCAACTGCTAAACCAGTTTTTATCGTTCGCATTCCAATTTTATATTTCTTAATGAACTGCATATAATTCTCCTATCCTTTCTTTATGATTTTTATAATATTATACCATGAAATTTGATAAACTAGGTATACTATATATATGACACATATATTAAATTAATTAACATGATTGTCCACAAAATAAACTGCTAAACATACAGTTTTCCACAGACTTATTCACATTATCCACAAACAATAAGTGTTAATATGTGGATATGTAAAGAACATATAAATTTAACATAAAGTGTTTGAAAAGTATATCAATATGGGTATGATATAAACAAGCAATATAAGCCTTAAGACTTATTTGAAAGGAGTTGGGTTTATGATAATGAACTACGCAGGCAAAAACATGGAGGTAACCAATGCACTTAGAGATGTGACAGAGAAAAAATTGAGTAAATTGGATAAGTATTTTCCTAAGGATATCCAAGGTAATGTTACATTTAGTACTCAAAAAAACAGAAAAATCATCGAGGTTACCATAAACCTACCAGGTACTATTATAAGAGCTGAAGAATCTAGTGATGATATGTATGCTTCAATTGACAAAGCTATCGATATTCTGGAAAGGCAAATAAGAAAGTACAAGACAAGATTGCAAAGAACATATAAAAATGGTGAAACTATTAGATTTGAAAATGTTGTACCTTTAAGTAAAGATGATGAATTGGATAAACCAAAATTGGTTAGAAAAAAAATATTTGCATTAAAGCCAATGTCTTCAGACGAGGCTATATTGCAAATGGAACTACTAAGACATAATTTCTTCGTATTTATGGATTCGGATACAGAAGATGTAAATGTTGTATATAAAAGAAAAGATGGAGATTATGGTTTAATCCAACCTGAAATATTATAAATATACATCCTTTATATAAAAGTTGTGGCAAGGGCTACAACTTTTTTTGCTTAGTTTAGTTGAATACATAAATCATTAATGATAAAATAGTAGAGATTCAAAGGTCAAAAATTGAAAGGTGGTTTAATAATGGCTAGTTTTTTACAGAAAATTTTTGGAAGTTATAGCTCTAGAGAATTAAAAAAAATAGCACCTTTAGTAAATCAAATAATGAGTTTAGATTCACAAATGGAAAGTTTAACAGATGAACAGCTTAAAAGTAAGACTGTGGAGTTTAAAAATAGATTAGATAAAGGGGAAACCCTTGATGATATTTTAGTTGAAGCATTTGCTGTGGTTAGAGAAGCATCTAATAGAGTGTTAGGAATGAAACACTTTGAAGTACAACTATACGGTGGAATAGTACTTCACCACGGTAGGATATCTGAGATGAAGACAGGTGAAGGTAAAACTTTGGTAGCCACTCTACCTGCTTACTTAAATGCACTTACAAGTAAAGGTGTACATATAGTAACAGTGAATGATTACTTAGCTAAGAGAGATAAGGAATGGATGGGTAAAGTTTTTGAATTCCTTGGATTATCTGTTGGATGTATAGTACATGGTATAAGTAATGCTGAAAGAAAAGCAGCCTATAAAGCTGACATCACTTATGGTACAAATAATGAATTTGGGTTTGACTACTTAAGAGACAATATGGTTATCTACAAAGAAGAAATGGTTCAAAGACCTTTATATTTTGCAATTGTAGACGAAGTAGATAGTATATTAGTAGATGAGGCAAGGACACCACTTATTATATCTGGTCAAGGTGATAAATCTACAGATTTATATAAGTTAGCTGATAATTTTGTCAGAACTCTAAAGGGTAGAATTGTTAGCCCTGATGAAGAAAAATCAGATCCGTTTAATAGAGAAATCAAGGTTGAAACAGTAGACTTTTTAATAAATGAGAAATCAAAGACAACTACCATAACTGAGCAAGGAACAGCTAAAGCTGAAAAACATTTTGGTGTAGAAAATATGGCAGATATGGAAAATATGGAACTTGCACACCATATAAACCAAGCACTTAAAGCTAGAAATTCTATGAGAAAAGATATTGATTATGTAGTTAAAGATGGAGAAGTAATCATAGTTGATGAATTTACTGGCCGTCTAATGTATGGTAGAAGATATAGTGATGGATTACATCAAGCAATAGAAGCTAAAGAAGGCTTGAATGTAAGATCCGAATCCAAAACCTTAGCAACAATTACATTCCAAAATTATTTTAGAATGTACGAAAAGCTATCAGGTATGACAGGTACAGCTAAGACTGAAGAAGAAGAATTCCGAGAAATATATAATATGGACGTTGTAGAAATACCAACAAATAAACCAGTTATAAGACAGGATTTATCTGATGTAGTTTATAAAAATGAAGAAGCCAAGTTTAGGGCAGTTGTAAATGAGATTAAAGAAAGACACACAACAGGTCAACCTATATTAGTAGGTACTATTACAATTGAGAAATCTGAAATATTAAGTAAGCTTCTTAAAAAAGAAGGTATAAAACATGAAGTACTAAATGCTAAATACCATGATCTAGAAGCAAAGATAGTTGCTGAAGCAGGTAGATTTGGTGCAGTAACTATAGCTACAAATATGGCTGGTAGAGGTACAGATATAGTACTTGGTGGTAATCCAGAATATTTAGCAAAAGAAGATATGGTTAAAAAAGGATACACTGATGATATATTAAGTCAAATAGATGGATTTTATGAAACAGATGATGAAGAAATACTTGAGGCTAGAAAAATATTTGAATCACTTGTCAATGAATATAAAAAAGAAACAGATGTAGAACATGATAAAGTAGTAGCAGCAGGTGGATTGCATATCATAGGTACAGAACGCCATGAATCAAGACGTATAGATAATCAGTTAAGAGGTCGTGCTGGTAGACAAGGTGACCCGGGTAGTACAAGATTCTATATTTCACTAGAAGATGATCTTATGAGATTGTTTGGTGGAGAAAGATTAAAGAATATCATTGAAACTATGAATATGCCAGATGATGAGCCATTAGAGCATTCATTATTGACTAAGACCATAGAAAATGCTCAAAGGAAAGTTGAAAGTAACAACTTTGGTATAAGAAAACATGTATTAAAATATGACGATGTAATGAATAAGCAAAGAGAAGTAATATATGCAGAAAGAAGAAGAGTTCTAGAAGGAGAAGATCTAAGAGAACATATCTTCAACATGGCAAAAGAATTAGTAAGAGCAAATGTAGAAATGAATACAAGATTGTCTAAGGATCCAAACGAATGGGATTTAGAAGCAATAAAAGCTTACTCAAATAAATTATTTGGACTAGAAGATTTCTTGCCAGCTAATATTTCTTCATTGAATGAAGAATCATTTTTAAATCACATAATGACGAAAGCAGAAGAGAAATATTCTATTAAGGAAAATGAATTTGGGCATGATAGATTTAGAGAAATAGAAAGGGTAATACTACTAAAAGTAGTAGACTCAAAATGGATGGACCACATAGATGCGATGGATCAATTAAGACAGGGTATTGGACTTAGAGCTTATGGTCAAGTGGATCCTGTAATGGCATATCAAAATGAAGGGTTTGATATGTTTGAAGAGATGAATCATGTTATCTCGGAAGAAACAGTAGGATTTTTGTTCCATGTTCAAAACCCAGATAAAGTTGAGAGAAAAAGAGTAGCTACTCCAACTGTAACTAATGTTGATGGAGGCAACCCTAATCAACCAATAGTCAACAAAGAAAAGAAAGTCGGCAGAAATGATCCATGTCCATGCGGCAGCGGAAAGAAGTATAAGAAGTGCTGTGGAAGTTAAATAAATTATAAAAAACGCTACTCCGCTTTCAAATTTAAGAAGTATGACCACACATAAAAAATTAGAGCCGTACCCCGGGGCACTCCCAAATTTAACTCCTACGGAGTAAATCAAGGTTGCAAACTCGGCAAGCCTCAAACAGTGCGGCTCTTTCAAATTTTTTATTTAGTGGATACTTCTATTAAATTTTCAAGAGTCGTGACTTATTTTTATAATTTATTTATAGAGGTAGAAGGAAGAAAGGTCGTGAAATAATGCAGGAGTTATTCTTAGATAAAGAAAAATTAAAGGAAATAAAAGAAACTGTTATAGAATTGGGTGTTTCACTTTGACTTGGATTCTATGAAGAATCAAATAGAAGAGAAGGAAAAACTCACATATAATCCTAACTTTTGGGATAATATAGATTCAGCCCAAAAAATTATGCAGGAAATCAAACAATTGAAAAATGAAGTAGAACGATATGAAGAATTGATGAATCAAATAGAAGAAACAGAGATTATGCTTGAATTAGTTCAGGAAGAAGAATCCTTTGACGAATACAAGAATGTTGCCGATCAAATAGAAAAATTAGCTAAAGAAGCAGATAAATATAAATTATCTACATTATTAAGTGGTGAATATGATAAAAATAATGCGATTCTTTCTATACATTCAGGAGCAGGAGGCCTAGAGGCTCAAGATTGGGCTGAAATGCTTTTAAGGATGTATAGAAGATGGTCTGATAGCAAAGGACATGAAGTAGTTGTAATGGATATGCAATCAGATACTGAAGGTGGCATCAAGTCTGTAACCATAGCTGTGAAAGGATATAATGCGTATGGATATTTGAAATGTGAAAAAGGTGTCCATAGACTAGTAAGGATATCACCTTTTGATGCATCTGGAAAGAGACATACATCATTTGCTAGTGTAGATATATTTCCCGAATTAGACGAAAATACAAATATAGAAATAAATGAGAAGGATTTAAAGATAGATACCTATAGATCCTCAGGAGCAGGTGGACAGCACGTCAATACAACTGATTCGGCAATTAGAATCACTCATATACCAACTGGAATTGTAGTTCAATGTCAATCTGAAAGGTCACAACATAGCAATAAATTAACTGCAATGAATATGTTAAAGGCAAAATTAATACAACTAAAAGAAGAAGAGAAGAAGGAAAAGATAGAGGACTTACAAGGTAACTATTCACAAATTGGTTGGGGTTCTCAGATTAGATCTTATGTATTTCATCCATATAGTATGGTTAAAGATCATAGAACTAATGCAGAAGTCGGAGATGTTTATAGGGTTATGGATGGAGATTTAGATTATTTTATAGATGAATATTTAAAACAACAAGCCCTTAACTAATAGGGTTTGTTGTTTTTTTTAATAATGTTTCAAATTCATTCCAGAAAAAGAAGGAATTTTTTAAAAAATATAGAATAGGTAAAGTAAGTAAAGGAGAGGGGTAAAGTATGGATATAATAAAAAGCTTAGTAGAAGAGTTTAATATTAAAGAAAAACATATAAATAATGTTGTAGAACTATTGGATGAAGGTAATACAATACCATTTATAGCAAGATATCGTAAGGAACTAACAGGGGAAATGGAAGACAAAACCATTAGAGATTTGTCAAATAGGCTAAATTACCTAAGAAATTTAGAAAACAGGAAAGAAGAAGTAATAAGGCTAATTGATGAGCAAGGAAAACTTACAGAAGAACTAAAGTCAGATATCTTGAGTTCGACAACTCTTCAGCGTGTAGAAGATTTATATAGACCTTACAAACAAAAACGAAGAACCAGAGCTACCATTGCTAAAGAAAAAGGATTAGAAGGTCTTGCAAATATTATTTTAGAACAAAAATTAGATTCTGAAAGTTTTATATGTGCTGCAGAAGGATTTATAGATGAAGAAAAAGGAGTATCAACATTAGAAGATGCATTAAACGGATCAATGGACATTATTGCAGAGATTATATCCGATGATGCAGAGCATAGAAGGAAGATAAAGGAAATCATTACCAGAAATGGTATAATTCAAGTAGAGGGTGTAAACAAAGAAGAAAGTACAGTCTATGACATGTATTATGAATATAAAGAACCAATTAAAACAATCGCAAATCATAGAGTCTTAGCTATAAATAGAGGGGAAAGAGATAAAAAGCTTAAAGTGAGTATATCTATAGATGAAGAATCATTAATAGGCTTAATCAAAAAAGAAGAGATTAAAAACAATAAAGCAGCTACTATAACATACTTGGAAAATGCTATTGTAGATGGATTTAAAAGATTATTATACCCTTCAATAGAAAGGGAAATTAGAAGCAATCTAACTGAAAGAGCAGAAGATGAAGCAATTAATATATTTGCACTGAACCTTGAACCTTTGTTAATGCAACCACCAATAAAAGGGAAAACAGTTATGGCAATAGACCCTGGTTTTAGAACAGGATGTAAAGTTGCAATCATAGATGAAACGGGAAAATTTCTTGATAATACAGTAGTTTATCCTACAGAACCACAAAACCAAGTTGAGAAAACAAAGAAAGAACTTAAAAAATTGATTAATGATTACGATATAGATATTATAGCCATAGGAAACGGTACAGCTTCAAGAGAAACGGAGCATGTAGTAGCAGATATTATTAGGGAAATAGATAAGAAAGTATCCTACATTATAGTGAGTGAAGCTGGAGCTTCAATATATTCAGCTTCAGAGGTTGGTATTGAGGAATTTCCGGATTTAGATGTTACAGTTAGAGGAGCAATATCTATAGGCAGAAGATTGCAAGACCCGTTGGCGGAATTGGTTAAGATAGAACCAAAACATATAGGAGTAGGGCAATACCAACATGACTTAAATCAAGGGAAATTAAATGAAGCTCTAACAGGTGTAGTAGAGGATAGTGTAAATAGGGTAGGGGTGGATTTAAACACTGCAAGCCCTTCACTACTTAAGTATGTTGCAGGAGTATCTACAAAAGTAGCTGGAAATATTGTAAGTACTAGAGAAGAAAAAGGTAAATTTAGTAGTAGAAAAGAACTACTTAAGGTTAAGGGACTAGGGCCTAAGACATATGAACAATGTGCTGGATTTTTAAGAATTCCTGGGGGACATAATCCTCTAGATAATACAGGGGTCCATCCTGAGACCTACGACATAGCATCTAAACTAATCGATATGGATTACAAGAGTATCAATACAGATGAGTTGGCAGAAAGATTAGGAGTGGGTAAACCCACACTGATGGATATAATAAAGGAACTTGAAAAGCCTGGTAGAGATCCAAGGGATGAAATGCCAAAACCTATACTTAGACAGGATGTTTTAAGTATGGATGATTTAAGGGTAGATATGATATTAAGTGGAACAGTACGTAATGTAGTAGATTTTGGTGCTTTTGTAGATATAGGGGTTAAAGAAGATGGATTAGTGCATATATCTCAGATTTCCAAAAGTTACGTTAAACATCCAAGTGATGTATTGAAGATTGGTGATATAGTAGATGTCAAAATCATAGATATAGATAAGACTAGGGGAAGGATTTCTTTATCAATCAAAGACATATAAATGAGGGGGCGATACTTTATGAATTCCGAACCAAAAAGGTCTATAGCTAACATGACTGCAGAAGAATATATAAATGTTGTTATAGACTTATCAGAAGAAATATTTCACGATTTTAAAAATACCTTAGCCACAATATCGGGTATAGCACAATTAACCTCTTTTCAAAATATACCAAAAGAGGTAAATGATAATATGCTCCTTATTAACGAAGCTGCTCTTGAGTGTAGAGAACAGATAGATAGATTTTATAAGTTTATTAAAGGATATAATGTAGATATTTATCGACATGAAATACTGAGCAATATAGTATTTACTTGTCTCGATTTAATAAGCCATAAAATCGGTAAACAAGGTGATAATGAAGGTATAATATTAAGTGTAAATTTCACTCTTTAAATAAAGTCTATTGCAATGAGTACAAAATGCGTCAAGCCATATTAAATATATTGATAAATGCAATAGATGCTATGGAGGAAAATGGTGGGGTTCTTGAAATAAACTTATTTGATCAATCAGATAATATAGTGTTGGAAATTATAGATACAGGGATAGGGATACCAGAAGAAATTTTGGACAAGATTTTTGATGCTAATTTTACAACCAAGGGAGACAAGGGGACTGGCTTAGGTCTTAAGGTGGCTAAAAAAGCGTTTGAAGATTGTGGTGGCAAGGTGGAAGTAAAAAGTGAACTTGGAAAAGGGACTATATTTACTATTTGTTTACCTATTGAAAATAGTTGAAAGTTAAGAATATCTTGATATAATTAATTTAGAGCACCGAAATAAGGAGGAAGAAAATGTTATATATAAAAAATGGTCTTATTTATACTATGAATGACGAAGTTATAGAAAATGGCTCAATTTTAATCAAGGATGGCAAAATTGCTGCAGTAGGTAAGGATATAGAAGTACCTTCAGAAGTTGTAGTGATAGATGCTGAAGGTAGGATGATTACACCGGGATTTATTGATGCACATTGTCATTTAGGAATGTGGGAAGATTCAATCGGATTCGAGGGTAGTGATGGAAATGAAATGGTTGATCCAGTAACACCGCAACTGAGGGGTATAGATGGTATTAATCCTATGGATATCACATTTAAAGAAGCATACCAAGGTGGAGTAACTACAGCTGTTACAGGACCTGGAAGTGCAAATGTAATTGGTGGTACTTTTGTAGCCTTAAAGACATATGGTCATAGAGTTGATGATATGATAATTAAGAATCCTATAGCTATGAAAGTTGCATTTGGTGAAAATCCAAAGAGAGTATATAATAGTCAACATAAATCTCCAGTAACAAGAATGGCAACAGCTGCATTGTTAAGAGAGACATTATATAAAGCTAAAACATATATGGAAAAGATGGAAAACAATCAAGATGATTCAAAAAAACCTGATTATGATATCAAAATGGAAGCTTTAGTTCCAGTACTTAAGAAAGAAATTCCACTAAAGGCTCATGCACATAGAGCAGACGATATATTCACAGCTCTAAGAATTGCAAAAGAGTTTGATTTAGATATAACTTTAGAACATTGTACAGATGGACATCTTATAGCAGAGGATTTAGCCAAAGAAGCTAAACCTGCAGTTGTTGGTCCTACATTTGGAGATAGATCTAAATATGAATTAAAGAATAAAACATTTGATACTCCAAGGGTACTTTATGAGGCTGGGGTAAAAATAGCTATAAATACCGATTCTCCAGTTATCCCACTAGAACATTTATCATTATGTGCAGGCTTAGCTCATAAAGCAGGCTTACCTATGATAGAAGCATTAAAGGCTATAACTATCAATCCAGCAGAAATTGTGGGAATAAGTGATAGAGTAGGTAGTATTGAAGTGGGAAAAGATGCTGATATTGTACTGTTTGACGGAAATCCGATAAAAGACGTAGATTTCAAAACATATATGACAATCATAGATGGTAAAATTGTATATAGAAGATAAATAAGTTGTATTAATGCGCAAAAAAGGTCACTTGATTTTCTCAAGTGACCTTTTTATAAATTTAAGATTAACTTAAACCTTACTTCTATTTTATTTAGATTTAACATTCATGTCTTATAGTATTAATGAAAGTAAAATCTAGTTAAAAAATGGAGGTATAAAATGTTTAAGAAGTTTTTAACATCTAAAAGAGTGCTAGCATCATTATTGTTGTTAGTAATGATGATTTCATTCGCTGCAGGTTTACCACAAGGTGATATATCACCACAAGTAGTTGAGGCAGCATCAGATCAAAAACCAGTAGCAAACGGTAAAGCTCCTAAATACATATTTATGTTTATTGGGGATGGTATGTCAGCAGTTCAAGTTAACGCAGCTCAAATTTATGGTGGAAACAATGAACACAATAATATGAAATTAGATGTAGTTAATATCCAAGATTTTGAAGCTGTAGGATATCAGACAACTCATGATGCAACTTCATTTGCACCAGACTCAGCGTCAACTGCAACAGCATTATCATCTGGATTTAAAACATGGAGCGGTACTATTGGGTTAAAACCAGTAGGTAATAAATCAGGCAATAAAGTTGAAAATGTAAATTCTGAAGATGTACCACAAACTATTGCTGAAAGACTTAAAAGAGAAAAAGGCATGAAAATAGGTATTGTATCAACAGTTACTCTAAACCATGCTACACCAGCTGCATACTATGCACATTCAGCATCAAGAAATAATTATTATGATATAGCTATGCAAATGGCAGATTCAGGATTTGATTATTTCGGTGGTGGATCATTATCACAAAGATTCGGAAAAAACAATGATCAAAAAGATGCGTATGAAGTACTTAGAGAAAAAGGATATAAAGTAGTTGAGACAAAAGAAGAGATATTAGCTTTAAATAACGAAGCGGGTAAAGCATATGCAGTTTCTCCTGAACTTGTTGGCGGAGCTATGCCTTATGCAGTAGATAACAAAGAAGGAGACCTAACTCTTGCAGATTTTGTTGAAAAAGGTATCGATGTTTTAGATAATAAAAATGGATTCTTCATGATGGTTGAATCAGGTAAAGTTGACTGGGCAGGTCATGCTAACGATGCAAAAGCAAATATCAGTGACGTTTTAGCTTTAGAAGATGCTGTTCAAGTAGCTATAGACTTTGCTAAACAAAATCCAATGGATACATTAATAGTAGTAACAGGTGACCATGAAACAGGTGGTATGACTATAGGTCAAGCTACGACAGGTTATGATACAGCAATAGAAATATTAGAAAATCAAAAAATATCTTATGAAGCATTTGATGAAATATTAGAAGAAATAATAGCAGAAAATCCTGATGTAATTTATGAAGAAGTAACTCCAGTTATGAGAAAATACTTCGGTATTAAAAATGAATATGTAGATGCAGAAGAATATGGAGATGACACATATATGTCTCTTGAACTATCAGACAAAGAAGTAGCTAGATTAAAGAGAGCATTTGATGAAACAATTGCAAGCCAAAGAATAGAACAAGATGATGATGAATTCTATAGATTATATGGCGGTTACACTCCACTTACAGTAACAATGACTCATATATTAAATAACAAAGCTGGTATAGGTTGGACTTCATATTCCCATACAGGTGTTCCGGTTCCAGTTTATGCAACAGGTGTACAAGCTGAATTATTTAACGGTGCATATGATAATACTGAAGTTTATCAAAAATTAGTTGAAGCAACAAAACTTAAATAATTATTGAAGAATTAATTTGAAAAGAGGCTGGATTGATTCCAGCCTTTTTAAATGAAAGGAGTTTAATTGTTGAAAGGAATTTTACAGAGAGTTAATAGGAAGGAAGCTGGATTTATCCTTTCCCTACTTATAATATTAACAATACTTATACTATTACCAACAGGATTTGCTAAACAGGAATATATGTATACAGAGGGAGTAAAAGCTAAAGTATTATCTGTAGATAACTCTAGCGTCATAAGTACTGGACTTTTTAAACAAGGTGACCAAAGTGTTACTATAGAAATAGAGACGGGTTCTTATAAAGGTGAAATAGTAGAGGCAAATAATATGCTTACAGGTAGCCTTGCGGAAGATAAGCTATTTGTTGAAGGAGACAAGGGTTGGGTTCTTATAGGATTTAATGAGAACGGAGAGATTAATTTTGCTAATATGTTAGATCACTATCGTATAGATAAAGAGATTGTCCTTATTGCTGTTTTTGGAATTTTAATAATTCTCTTTTCAGGTTTTACGGGTGCTAGAACATTGTTATCCTTTGCTTTTGCACTTGTAAGTATATGGAAAATATTAATACCAGCAATGCTGAAGGGCTTTAATCCTATTCTTATAGCTTTAATAGTAGGGAATTCATTAACTATTATAACTATATTATTGGTTTCAGGTTTTACAAAAAAATCATATGCTGCTATTATAAGCTCAGTGTCTTGTTCCTTTGCTACTTGTATTTTGGCAATTATATTTGGGAATTACTTCGGTATTCATGGTGCAGTTATGACATGGTCTGAATCATTACTTTATTCTGGGGCTCTAAACCTTGACTTAACAGCCATATTTCAAGCAGGAATCTACCTTGCAAGTTCTGGGGCAATATTAGATCTTGCTGTAGATATTTCATCAGCACTGGATGAAATTGTAAACAATAATCCTAATGTAACAAAAAAAGAGTTAATATTATCTGGATTTAATATTGGTAAATCTGTAGTTGGAAGCCAAACTACTACCCTTTTATTTGCGTATTTAGGAAGCTATTTGTCTGTAATGATGGTTTATATGGCTCAAGGTACTCCTCTTTTAAACATACTAAATACAAAGACTATAGCTGCTGAAATACTTCATACATTTGTAGGGTGTATAGGGCTTGTATTGGTATCTCCTTTCACATCTATAATTTGTGGATTTCTATATGAAAAGTCATATATTCTTTCACTTGACAATGAAGTAGTATAGGCTTATAATAAAGTTGAATATATCTTCAGGGGGAGGTGCAATTCCTCACCGGCGGTAAAGCCCGCGAGCCTTTTAAGGTTGACTTGGTTAGATTCCAAGGCCGACAGTATAGTCTGGATGGAAGAAGATGATATAGACATTTGTCTATATGTTTTTGATGTTTAAAAACCCCGGAGATTTCTTCGGGGTTTAATTGTTTTTTGTAAATTAATCCCTGAAGCAATTAAATTAGGAGGGATAAATTATGTACACTTTAGACAGAACAACATTTACAACAAGGAACATGGTCAAGATTTCAATATTAGCAGTAATATCAATGGTATTATTTCTTTTTGATATCTCTACTTGGTTTGCACCACCATTTTTAAAGATTGACCTTTCAGATTTACCAGCATTAATTGGATCATTTTCTATGGGACCAATGGCTGGAGTATTGGTACAATTAGTTAAGAATCTATTGAATCTAATGTTAGAAGGTTCAATGACAGGTGGAGTTGGAGAACTATCTAATTTCTTAGTAGGTAGTGTGTTTGTTTATACAGCAGGAGCTGTTTACCATAGAAATAAAACCTTCAAAAATGCAATAATCGGTCTTTTCTTTGGTATAATAGTTATGACCATATTTGCTTCCGTGAGTAATTACTTTGTAGTCTTTCCGCTATATGCTAAGTTGATGCCAATGGATCAAATAATTGAGATGTCAGCAGCAGTAAATAAGCTTGTAGTAGACTATAAATCAATGATACTGTATGCAGTGGTACCATTTAATCTTTTAAAAGGTACTATAGTGTCATCAATAACATTGTTAGTATATAAAAAATTATCACCAATATTAAAGAAATAAATTATAGAATGCGAAATTGGGTACAAGCGAGTCCCGATTTCGCATTTTTTTATATATTTATATTTAATGAAATTATTGTAAGTTTAGTGTTATAATATTTATATTATGAATTGTGCGGAGGTGGAGTATGAGCAAAAAATCAAAACTTTACGTCTTGTTTTTATTAATGAGTGTAAGTGTATTCTTATTGACAGCTTGTATGCCAGGTGATGGATCCTATTCGCCACAAGATCCTGCAAATTTCCTATCAGGGATATGGCACGGGTGGATAGCTCCAATATCTTTAATATTATCAATAGGAAATAGTAGTAGAGGCATATACGAATCGATGAACACAGGTTTTTGGTACGACTTTGGATTCTATATGGCTATAATCAGTGGGTTCGGAGGATTGTCATTATCAAGAAACAAGAAAAAGAAATAATTTACATTGACATAAAATATTTATTATGATATCGTATCAAAGAAATAAATAGCACCTTTAAACCGAACCGAGAGTTCGGAAAGGAGAGTATATATTGTAATTATTGGGTAAAATATTATCCAAATACATAGTTATGCCTTCCTTTAGGAAGGCATTTTTTTATACAATCCTTTAAAAATATTTTATCGGAGGTAATGAAATGTTAATGGACAAATTGTATGATGAAGTGAATAAGAAAGGAAATGTATGTGTAGGATTAGACACTTTATTGGAATATGTGCCAAATCATATAAAAGAAAAATATCAAGATATTGAAGAGATTATTTTTCAGTTTAATAAAAGAATTATCGATAAGACTATGGATATTGTTCCAGTTTATAAACTTCAGATTGCAGCATATGAATCCTATGGCATAAAGGGACTAATAGCATATAAGAATACACTAAAATATCTAAGAGATAATAAAATCATTACAATAGGAGATATAAAAAGGGGAGATATATCCTCTACTGCTGAAATGTATGGAAGGGCACACTTTGAAGGGGACTTTGAGGTTGATTTCATTACATTAAACCCTTATATGGGATTCGATAGTATCACTCCATACCTAAAATATGTAGAGAATAATAATAAGGGAATCTTTGTTTTAATAAGGACATCAAACCCAGGATCAAAAGATATACAATACTTAAATGTAGATTCAGATAATAATAAACTATATTATCACATAGGAGATAAATTAAACGACATAGCTTCAAAGTATCTAGGTAGTTCAGGCTATAGTCCTGTTGGCATGGTTGTAGGTGGAACTCATACAGATGAAGCTAGAGAGATAAGAGAAAGATATAAAAACCAATTCTTCCTTATACCTGGTTATGGTGCTCAAGGTGGAAAAGGTGAAGATGTAGCTCTATATCTAAAGGACGGAAATGGAGGAGTAGTAAACTCTTCTAGAGGTATAATCACAGCTTATAAATCCCATGAAGATGGAGAAGAAAATTTTGGTGAATATGCTAGAAAAGCTGTATTAGATATGATAAGTGATATAAACAGATAAATTAGCAGAATAACATTAAAAATTGGAGGAATATATTATGATAAATAATTTATTAAGGGAAACAGGAGCATTTTTAGAAGGCCACTTTTTACTTTCATCAGGGAAACACAGTGACGGATATGTACAATGTGCTAAACTTTTAATGCACCCAGATAAAGCTGAGAAAGCTGTAAAAGTAATCGTTGATAAATTAGAAGATCTTGAATTTGATTTCGTAGTAGGTCCAGCAATGGGCGGGATAATCGTTAGCTATGAATTAGCTAGACAAACTGGAAAGCCATCATTATTTGTGGAAAGAGAAAATGGTGAAATGACCTTAAGAAGGGGATTCAGTATAGAAAAGGGACAAAGAGTCTTAATCACTGAAGATGTAGTAACTACAGGAAAATCTTCAATGGAAGCTATAAAAGTAGTTGAAGAATTAGGTGGAATAGTAGTAGGAATAGCTTGTATAGTTGATAGAAGTAAAGGAGATATAAAATATCCTTTATATAATGCAACAAAATTAGAATTAAATGTGTATGAAGAAGATGAATGCCCACTATGCAAATCCAATATACCTGCTATTAAACCAGGAAGCAGGAAATTATAACTGCAACATAGGGACGGTTCTCGAATTGCACTCGAATTGCATTACATTTATGACAACCTGCCATATAACGAAAAACTGACTACAAGTTTAATATTAATCTTGTAGTCAGTTTTTATTTTAAATATAAGGACTATTTTCTCATAGGATTAGATTAATTTATTTACCCGATAATTTACGGTTATTTTACAATTAAATAAGGAAGGATATTCTTGTTGATGCAATTTGAGAACCGTCCCCAAATTGCGTAAAAATATATTGACAAAAGAAATTAATCTGATACTATATGTAAGTAAGTACTTACATAAGGAGGCAAAACATGACAAGTAATATTGGTAAACGAATGAGTAGAGAAGAAAGAAGAGAACAAATTCTTGAATCTGCATTAAAAACATTTATAGAAAAAGGATACAATGGCTCTACTACAATGGATATAGCTAAGAAGGCAGACATTTCAGAAGTGACATTATTTAGATATTTTGATTCAAAGAAGCAAATATTTATGGACGCAATCGAACCCATATTAGTTAGTAGTTTGAAGGAATCTTTAGTAGCGTCCAAGGATTTAGAAACTATAGAAAAATTAGAGTATATTTTAAAAGATAGAATCAAATTTATTTCTAAGCACCATGAAGTAATAAAATTAATACTTATGGAAAGCCAAATTAATCCAGAGATAGCTGATTTTAATTTTATAAATCAAATAACATTATTGCTACAAGACTTAATTAAAGAAGCAGGTATAGATTTAAAGAATGAAGGAATTCCCTTAAGGTTATTAATGGGAAGTATTTTGTCGTTTTTATACTTGCCTGAGGTTAATGATGAAGAAATTAATAATTATGTAGAGAAACTTATAAATATCATAAAAAAATAATAGACTTTAAAGAAAGAAGGAATGATCAGATTGAACAAATTATTTTCAAAAATAGGTAGTAGAATTGAAAAAACCCCCTTCAAAGTATTATTTATTGCCATAATAATATTTGCCATTATGATAGTTGGTGCTTTAAAAGTAAATATGGCAACTGGTAGTGAAACCTTAGTCAAGACTGATAATGATGCATATATATCTAACTATGCCATGGAAAATGAATTTGGTGGAGATGCCATTATGGTATTGCTTGAAGGTGATCAAAATGATTTATTAGCATTAGATAATATGGAAAAGATGTGGAATGTAGAGCAAAGACTTAAATATAATGAAGATATATTTACTTTTATGAGTCCAGCTAGTATTGTTCATCAAATAACTGATCGACAAGGAACAGAAATCAAGAAGCAAATCCCTAATATGAGTGAAGGATTAGGGGAAATGGGAAGTAAACTTATAGAAATAGGTACGGAATTAGGAAGTAAAGAGTTACCAGATCCAGAATCAGTAGAAAAGAAACTAGATAATTTAATGGCATCAATGGATCCTAATAAACTTATGAAAGATATGGGTGGGAATCAGGAAGCGGAGTTAAAAAATAAATTTCTTACTATGGGTAATGGCCTAGGTGAAATGGGAAATAGACTCATTAGCATAGGAAATGAACTAGGAAGTAAGGATATACCAAATCCAGAAGCTATGGAAGAAAAACTAGGTGAACTATCCGGTGATGGAATATCCCCAGATGAATTAAAGAATATGTCAAATGGATTTGTTACAATGGGCCAAAATCTAATTGAATTAAGTAATGGATTGTCTACTATGGCAACGGAAGGAAGTATACTTCCAGACAGTTCAGAAATATTATCTGATTTTAAAGCAAATATAGAAAACGAAGTTGTAGGTATGAAAGATAATTTATCAGGGGGAATTTCGCCAGATGAATTACAGTTAATGTCTGATGGATTTATAACTATGGGTGAAAATCTTAATAAATTGAGTGATGGACTTAATACTTTCCATGAAAAATCTGGAATGATGATAGCTAATTTCCCTCATAATCAAATAGAATTAGACAATATATTATACGATGATAATGGATTAAGGGATATATTTTCTGATACTGTCATAGATGATAATCATATGATGTTGATGATAAAGTTGAAGGGAAACTTAGATGATAGTGCTATAGATGCCCTTCGTAATGATGTAACTTATGCAATGGAAAAGGAAAATTTTGATGTAAATTATATAGTGTCAGGAAAACCAGTATTGGATTCTTCATTAAGAACAGAAATGAAGTCAAATATGGTTATTATGGTTGCCTCAGCAGTAGCTTTAATGTTCATAATATTAAACTTAGTGTTTAAAGTTAGGTGGAGGGTTCTAAGTTTAGGAATAATATTTGTATCAGTAATCGCTACTTTGGGATTAATGGGTCATCTAAATGTTTCTATGACCATGGTTAGTATGGCAGTATTTCCTATATTAATTGGACTAGGAATAGATTATTCTATACAATTCCAAAACAGATATGAAGAGGAGCAATCAGTAAAGACTACTCTTACTCAGATTGGTAAATCTGTGGCTTTGGCAGTATTTGCCACAGTGTTAGGATTTGTTTCCCTTTATGCATCCCCAGTTCCAATGATACAAGACTTTGGAAAGATGCTAACCATAGGTGTAGTAGTAAGTTTTATAGGAAGTATATTCTTATTGATGCCAGTTCTTGGAGCAAGAGATATAGTTGTATCAAAGGCAAAGGATGCTAAAATTAAAGGTTATAGTAAACGGACTCTAATAGATAAGATGTTGGAGGCTACTGGAAAAATTGTTATTAAATCAGCTCCAACCATACTGATAATATCTATAGCTTTAGCTGGATTTGGGTTCATAGCTGATACAAAAGTTGGGGTAGAAACAGATATTGAAACCTTTATGCCACAAGATATGGATGCTCTTCATGATATTCACTATATAAGAGATATAGTAGGTTCAACAAACCAAATGATTATATTTATGGAGGACGATAACCTATTATCTGAAGATAATGTACAATGGATGAGAAATATAGTAGATGAGGTAGGAAGTAAGTTCTCAGAAAGAATCGTTGATATCAAGTTTATAGATAATATAGTGGAAAATATCTCTTCTGTGGAAGATCTAAGTTTTACAAATTATACAAGTATTATAAAAGATGATATACCAGAAGCACAAAGAAGAATGTTTATCAACGATGAAATGAATAAGGGTGTTATCCTTATGAATGTAGAGCATATGGCTACAGAGGAATTACAAGAGTTTGTAGAAAGTATGGATAATATACTAAAGGATGCTCCTATAAAAACTTCAATCACGGGGAAATCTGTATTAGATGTAGAAATGGTTAAGGGATTAACTGATGGTAGACTTAGAATGACTCTCATAGGATTAGGTTTAGTATTTGTAGCGTTACTAGTATTATATAGAAATGTCTTTAAGTCCCTAGTAGCTGTACTTCCTGTTATTCAAATCGTAGGAATGTCAGGTGGAATAATGAATTTACTAGGATTAAAATATACACCGATAACAGCAACTTTAGGGGCACTAGTACTAGGAATGGGAACTGAAATGACTATAATGCTTCTAGAAAGATATTTAGAAGAAAGAAATTCAAGTAAGGAAAAAGAGAAAGCAATGTCAATTACCATTAAAAATATAGGTAAGGCAACTGTAGCATCAGGATTAACGACTGTTGGCGGATTTAGTGTATTAATGACTTCTAAATTTGTAATACTGAAGGATTTTGGCCTAATGACTGTAATTAATATATCCTTAGCATTAATTGCAACATTTGTAATCTTACCAGCATTAATTTGGATCTTTGATGGATTTATTGTAAAAGAAAAAGTTAAAAAAGAAGGGTATAGAGAATTACATCAAGAATAATTAATAAAATAAGGGGGAATTATCTTGAAAAAAAGAAAAGTAATTCAAATTGCTTCAAGTGTCCTTTTCATAATATTTATAGCCCTTGGAAAAGTTCAGCTTTGGATGGCTATATTTGGAATTGGTCTATTGTTGTCAACTTATTTTGGAAGATTTTATTGTGGTTATATATGCCCAATAAACACTGGAATGGAATTAATTGATGATAGTGCTAATAAAAACAAAAGAAAGAGAAAATCTGTTCCAGAAGCTTTTAAGAAACCCATAATTAGATATGGAATACTGGTACTATTTTTAGGAACCATGATTATGGTTTTTAATACTGGCAAAAAGCTCCCTGTATTACCTGTATTATTTGGTTTAGGAATAATAATTACAATATTCTACAAACCAGAGTTTTGGCATAGGTATCTTTGTCCCTATGGTACTCTACTATCTATCTTCTCAAAATTTAATAAAAGGTCCTATGTGGTGGTTAATGAAGACTGTATTAAATGTGGTAAATGTGTAAGGGCTTGTCCCTCTAATGCAATTTTATGGGAAGATAAGAAAGAGTATCCTATCATAATAAAAAATGAATGTTTGTTGTGCGGTAAGTGTAAAGAGGTTTGTCCGAGTGATGCTATAAATTGATGACAAATGACACAAGGGGTGACCCCTTTGTGCCATTTGCAATTTGGGGACGGTTCTCAAATTGCAAATTATCATCTTATTAATAAACCTATATTTTCTATTTATTTTTAGTTTAAAGAAGGAGTTTTTTTGTTTATATAGAATAAATACTATATGATTGTTGAATATTGGGAAAGGTGGTTGAATTATGCCTAGATATCCAAGAGAAAAAAGTGAATCAGGGATATATCATGTAATGATACGAGGGATAAATAAAATGAATTTATTCCTAGAGAAGAATGATAAGTATAAATTCCTTGAAATCCTTTCCAAAATGAAATGTCAAAATGAGTATTTATTATTCGCTTATTGTTTAATGGATAATCATGTCCATTTATTAGTAAAGGAAGAGATAGAATCAATAAGTATGTCAATGAAAAGAATATGTGTTAGCTATTCTTATTACTTTAATAAAAAATACAATAGAGTTGGACATGTATTTCAAGATCGTTTTAGAAGCGAAAGAATTGAAGATGATGAATACTTATTAGAGTGCATGAGATATATACATAATAACCCAGTGAATGCTAATATAGTCTCAAATCCAAAAGACTTTAAGTTTAGTAGCTATAATATCTACACTAATAGAGATAAGGATGAGCTAAAATTAGTTACAAGGGAATTTCTTTTAAGTGTTTTTTCTGAAGATAGTAACCTTGCTCAAAATCAATTTGTGAAGTTTTCAAATAAAACTGGAGTCATAAATTTTATAGATATTAGTGATGACGACAAAGGGTGTGTAAGTGACCCATTAGAAAAAATAGAAAATATATTGGATAAGTATAATCACACTCTGGAGAGTATATTAGCATTAAAAAATGTTAAAGAAAGAAACTCGATTCTTAAAGACATAAGGGAGAATTCGAATACTACAGTTACAGAAATATCTGAGATTATAGGAATTAGCAAATATATTATATATAGAGCTTAAAAGTGTACAATTTAGAGATGGTTTTCAATTGTTTATAGTATGAATCAGTATCATTAGTAGCTTATCATTGTAGAAGTTAAGAATAATGAATAATTTAATTAATTAAATAGCATTTAGGCGAAGAAAAGTTTCCCAGATTAAAACTGAGATTAGGTGATTTTCTAAATATTACTTCTGAATTTCATCATCTAAATGAAGATGAAAAGAATATAGCAATAGCTGAAATATTAGAGTTTTAAAAAATAATGGTGGGATTGTAATCGGATATTTAATGTTTAAATTCAGTTCTGGTAAGTGTGCAATTCGAGAACCGTCCCCGAATTGCACTAATTTAAAATATTTTAGTTGTCCATTTCTCACAATTCCAAATCTCTGTGGCCACATCATTATAAAAGTCAGGCTCATGAGATATTATAAGGACTCCACCTCTATATGCCTTTAAGGCTCTTTTTAATTCATCCTTAGCATCTACATCTAGATGGTTTGTAGGCTCATCTAGTATCAATATATTGGTTTCTCTATTTAGAATCTTGCATAATCTAACTTTAGCTTGCTCTCCACCGCTTAATACCATAAACCTAGATTCAATATGTTTTGTAGTAAGTCCACATTTGGCTAAAGCTGCCCTAACTTCAAATTGAGTCCATCCTGGGAATTCACTCCATATTTCTTCGATACAGGTATTGTTACTTTCCTCTAAAACCTCTTGCTCATAGTAGCCTATTTGCAGGTTGTCACCAAGCTCAACTTCACCAGAAAAAGGTGGTACAAGACCTAGAATTGATTTTAGTAGAGTTGTCTTACCAATACCATTGGCTCCTACTAAAGCAATTTTTTGACCTCTTTCCATTCTAAGGTTTAAAGGTTTAGATAAGGGTTCATTGTATCCTGTGACCAAATCCTTACATTCAAATATCAGTTTACCAGCAGTTCTGCCTTCTTTAAAATTAAATTCTGGTTTTGGCTTCTCACGGGCAAGCTCTATTAAATCCATTTTATCTAATTTCTTTTGTCTAGACATAGCCATATTTCGAGTAGCTACCCTAGCCTTATTTCTAGCAACAAAATCCTCAAGATCAGCAATTTCTTGTTGTTGCTTTTTATAAGCTGCTTCAATTTGAGATTTCTTAGCTTCGTATATTCTTTGGAAATCATCATAATCTCCTACATAACGTGTAAGCTCTTTATCCTCTATATGATAAATAAGATTTATTACACTATTTAAGAATGGAATATCATGGGATATCAATAAAAATGCATTTTCATATTCTTGTAGATATCTTTGCAACCATACTATATGTTCTTCGTCTAGATAATTAGTAGGCTCATCAAGCATCAGGATATCTGGTTTTTGTAATAGTAGTTTAGCAAGTAATATTTTGGTTCTTTGCCCACCACTTAAATCCTCAACATGTCTATCTAAACCTATATCATTTAAACCAAGACCTCTAGCAATGTCCTCTACTTTAGAATCTATTACATAAAAATCATTATGGTCTAAGATATCTTGCATAATTCCTACTTCTTCTAAAAGACTATTAAGTTCATCTTCAGAAACTTCACCCATTTTCATATAGCTATCTTGAATTTCCTTTTCTATATCGAATAGATATTGAAAAGCACTTTTTAATACATCTCTAATTGTCATACCTTTTTCAAGTGCTGCATGTTGATCTAGATACCCAACTCTAACTCTTTTGGCCCATTCTATTTGACCTTCTTCAGGTTCTAGTTTTCCTGTTATTATATTCATGAAGGAAGATTTTCCTTCTCCATTGGCTCCAATTAATCCTACATGCTCACCTTTTAATAATCGGAATGAAACATCCTTTAAAATCTCTCTATCACCAAATCCATGGCTTAAGTTTGTGACTGTTAATATGCTCATGGTAAACTCCTCTCAGTTAATTAAAACAAGATATATTATAGCATAGATTTGTATTTTTGAAGTAAATATTTTTAGTCCCTACTCTGAAGCAACTTCCTTGTTCTTAACGACAAAAACTTTATCGTATTTATCCTTGGTTTCTTTAAATATTACATGACTTACATTTACTATTGTTATTCCTTCTAAACTCAACAAAGTATTTTCAATTTCCTTAGCAACCTCTGAATCCAAACTGGCAAAGGCCTCATCTAAAAATATAATATCTGATTTAGATAGAAGACCTCTAGCAATAGCCACCCTAGATTTTTCTCCACCTGAAATATTCTTTCCGTTATCATATATCATGGTGTTCAATCCGTTGGATAGTCCATTTACGAATTGGCTTAGTCCAGATCTTTCTATAGCAAGGCTTATTTCTTCTTCGCTATAATCCTTATATAATGTAATATTATTCCTCAAGGTATCTTCAAATAAAAATACCTGTTGTTCAATATTGGAGATAATATTAAAATAATCTCTTTTTCTTACATCCTTTAGATTTCTACCATCAATTAATATATTTCCATTATCAGGATTAAAATACTTTCTTAGAAGTTTTAGCAAAGTGGATTTTCCTCCGCCACTAGGACCTACTATTAGATATTTTTGTCCCTTTTCAATACTTAGATTGATATCTGACAAAACTTCGTTATTCTCATAGCTAAAGGACACTTGGTTGAACTGTATACTATGGTTGAAAGTATCAATTTCAACTGATTCTTGATAATTATCATGGTTTTCAAGGCTTTTATCCATCTTTTCAAACAAGGTTTTAACTGAGAATATTTTAGGCAACCATTCTCCTAATTCCATTAGAGGATATATAACCCTACTCATATTATTTACTATTAAAACAACTGCACCTGTTGTAATAGATCCTCTTATTGCCATAAGAGAAGTTACTGCCATTATTCCAATAGTTGAACCATTCATTATAAATGACTGTATGGAGAGTATATAAGTGTGGATTTTATCTATGATATATCTCTTGTGTTGAATGTCTTTACTTTTATTATAAAAGTCATTTTTTACTTTATCTTTTAGATTATTAGCTTTAACAATTTGAAATGCACTAAGAACTTCCTTTATATAGGATGTATATCCTTCAAATAGATCGGAGCGGCTTTTTTCATGTTTTTGTAATGGTTTGGCTACTATCATGGATAGAATCGCTGAGACTGCTGATATTCCTATCCCTAAAAGTAGAGCTACAGGGCTAACTGAAGCTATTATTATAAAAGAGACTATAAAACCAATGAAACTGTTCCCTACTGCATATACACCTTCTAGATACTTTTTTTCAATACTATTCATATCATTAGTCATAGTTGAAAGATATATTGCGTTATTTTCAGATTGAAATTCATTAATATTTTTATCAAAGAGTTTATCTATATAATCTATCTTTGTTTTAACTAAAGATTTATATAGATACATACCTCTAGTATAGGATGCGAGTATTCCAAATATAAATGACAAACCAATGGCTATGAAGATTTTAGTTGCCTCAGTTTTAAGTATGTCTGGCTTTCCTTCTAAGGCTGAATCAATTATGGTCATCATCTTAAGGGTAATATATCCTTCTATGGAAACTACAACCGTTAAGACAAGAAAAGCTAAGATTAAATAAGGCCATGATTTTTTTATGGATTTTTTCATATGGCTACCTCCATAAAGTAATTCTCTGTTTCATAGATAATAATTTTCTTGTTTTTGATTTCAATTACATAATCATATTTCTCGCTTATACCTTTATAATATCTGTGTGAGATTGCTATAACTGTGCTATCTAAAGAAAGGATAGTATCCTCAACCATTTTACCTAGTTCTTCATCAAGGCTTGAAGTTCCCTCATCTACAAATAATACTTCTGAATCCTTAACTATTGACCTCGCTATTGATATTCTTTGCCTTTCTCCACCGGATAGGTTTTTACCATTTTCCATTAGCATCTCATGTATGCCTTGTTCCTTCTTTTCGATTAATTTTGCTAGACCAGATTTTATAGCTGCATCTAGTACCTTTTGATCATCATAATCCTTATATAGGGCTATGTTGTTATATATAGTATCTTCAAATAAGAATACATCTTGATATATGAAGGATAACTTTTGGTTTAAACTAGATTCTTTAATATCCTTATAAATTACACCGTCTACATATACATTACCTTTGTAATCATCATAGGTAGCAGAAAGTAGTTTTATTAATGTTGATTTTCCTGTTCCACTAGCACCTTTAATAAGGTATTTTTTGCCCTTTTCAATTTTAAATGATACATCTTCTAGGACTACTTTATCCTCATATGCAAATGTTAGGTTTTCAACTTTGATTTCATGCTCAAAAATAAACTCTTTTTCTTTATCTAAAACATTAATATTTTCTACCGTACTACCTGCGATTTTATCAAATATGTTTACAGATGATTTTAATTGATTAATAAGAGGTAAAATAGATGTGATATTCCATATGCATCCATTGGACAATTGAATTATCAGAGTAATCTTAGTCAATGATACTCCTTTGCTAAGTAGGGTAGACATATAGACCAAGGAAATAACCAAAAAACCAAATCCTAAAAACTCCATAAATCTTCTTTGAGTATCTGTATATATATTAAAGGAGAGCTTCTTTTTTTCCAGACCTGTAATTGATTTTAATGATTTAGTGAGAAATTTATCTTCTATGTTATTTAACTTCAGAATTTCTAGTCCGTTGAATGTATTAGACATGTCTACTGCGAAAGCCTCATTATTTTCTGAGACTTCTTCTTGAAGACTAATGGTTCTTTTCTCAAAACTTTTACTAATAAAAAACAAGATTATAGAAATAATAAGAGCAATAATTGCAAAATTTAAATCCAAAAATCCAATTATTATAAGAGAAACAATATACACGCCACCACGATAAATAACATTTATCAATTGCAAGAAAAAGTTATTTTCAAAGATATTGATATCATTAATTAAATTTGAGATATATGTGTCTTTGGATTTCTTGTTAAATTCCTTATAGGATAGATTAAGTAACTTATCAAAAGCTAAGGCTCTTATATCTAAAAGTGTATCTCTCATATAGGATATCCTCATGAATCTAGATATTATGTATAGAATTGAGCCTAAAATCACAATAGCAAAGGAGAACATAGAAACTTTAATAAAGTGCTCCATAGTTCCAATTTGAATACTACCTATAAGCATAGAAATGGTTAGATTTAATAATGTACTGTCTAATACAGGTATGAAACATGCTATTAAATACAGAATAAACCTGGATTTCCTTTTAAACAGCAGATCTTTCAATTTTATACCTCCATTATCATTGAAATTTGGTGCTTGACTAACTTAATAATAGTATGAATTACTAGTAAAGTCAATATAAGTCTTAAAATATTTAATATATAAATTAATATTATTAATTATTAATTTAAGAATATTAAGGTATAATAAGAAAAAATATTATGGAAACAATAACTAAAGAGGTGAGAAAATGAAATTATTTAAACCAAGCAAGGTATTTATTGATCCTAAAAGTCAGGAATATGAAGTAGGTAGACTAGCAAAGCAAAAGTTACAAGAATTAAATGTTCCAATAGTTGAGAGCAAAAAAGTTACTATAGAAGGAAGTTCATCAATAGAAAATTATGTTGAGTCTAAAAAGACAATTTATTTAACAGTAAATAAGCAGAAAAAATTAAGACCTTGTAGTCCATCAGCTGATTTCCAGTTTTCGTTATCTAGTTCCTGTCCAGGCCATTGTGAGTATTGTTATTTACAGACTACTCAAGGTGAAAAGCCATATATGAAGGTATTTGTAAACATAGAAGAAATACTTAGTGTAATTCAACAGCATATAGATGATAATTTACCCGATACTACATATTTTGAATGTGGAAGTATCACAGACCCAGTTGCGCTTGAACATATAACAGGTAATCTAAAGAGATGTATTGAATATTTTGCAGATAGTAAGCATGGTAGACTTAGAGTAGTTACGAAATATTCAAATATAGATTCATTTTTAAATATAAACCACAACAAACATACTAAGTTTAGATTCAGCATTAATACTAAGTATGTAATCAATAAATTTGAACATAACACATCAAGTTTTTCTGAAAGGTTAGAAGCTGCTAGGAAGATTGCTTATGCTGGTTATCCAATTGGATTCCTTATAGCGCCTATTATGATATATGATAATTGGAAGGAAGAATATAAGGAATTATTGGATGAACTAAAGCTACAAATAGGAGACTATAGTGACAAGATTTCATTTGAATTGATTCAACATAGATTTACTAATGCTGCTAAGGAGCTTATATTAGAGAGATTTCCCAAAACAGAATTAGATTTAGATGAAGAAAAAAGACAGTTAAAATGGGGTCCTTATGGTAAGTTTAAGCATGTATATCCTAAGGAACAAAGTGAAGAATTAAGAGATTATATCTCTAGTTTAATAATTAGTAACTTTAAAAATGCAGAAATTCAATATTTTACTTAAGCTTTAGATAAGTTAAATATATAGGGGCACTATGAGAAAAGTGTACCCTTTTTTGATGTAAAAAATTGCTATTGTGATATAATATATTATTAGTTAATATTTGAAAGGTTGATTCAATTTGGAGATAAAGCTAAATGGGTTAAAGGGTACTGAAGATTTTGGAGTAAAACTGGGTAAGCTACTAAAACCTGGTGATATAGTCTGTTTAAATGGAGATTTAGGTGCAGGTAAGACTACCATGACTAAATCCATAGGTATTGGTTTAGATGTAGATGAATATATAACTAGTCCATCATTTGCATTAATTAATCAATATAGAGGAAGAATGATGGTATATCATTTTGATGTATATAGATTAGAAGAAGTAGATGAATTATATGATTTAGGCTTTGATGATTATTTTTTTGGTGAAGGTGTATGTATCATTGAATGGGCTGAGAGAATTAAGAGTATGCTACCTGAAGAAAGAGTAGTGATTGATATAAAAAAGACTGAGAATGTAGATGAAAGAATTCTGTATATAAGTGGTAATGGTAATAGATATGAAGAGATAATTAAGGAGTTGAAATTTCAGTGAGAATATTAGGTTTAGATACATCGACTATGATGACAACATGTGCAGTAATAGACGATGAAAAAGTACTTGGAGAATATTCACTTAACCAGGACATGACTCATTCCGAAAAATTAGTCCCTATGATTAAGGTAATACTTGATAATTTGAATTTGAAGATTAAGGATATCGATTTATATGGAGTAGCCTTAGGACCTGGATCATTTACAGGACTTAGGATAGGGGCTGCAACTATGAAGTCATTTGCCCACTTATTCGATAAGCCAATTGTGGGAATATCAACACTAGAAGCTTTAGCATACAATCTTCCATATAATGAAATAGTTGTTCCAATGATAGATGCTAGAAGAAACAGAGTATATACAGGAATATATACTTGGGAAGATGGAATTCTCAAAGAATTAATGGCTCCAGATGTAATTGAGATTGATGAATTGATTCTTAAGCTAAAAGATTTTGATGAAGTAGTAGTTAATGGAAATGGTACTTTCTTATATAAAGATAAAATACAAAATTCTCTTGGTAGTAAAGTAAAATTTGCTACTATAGGTCAAAATATGTGTAGAGCAACTAGTATATGCGAATTAGCTAAAATTAAGTATGAAAAGGGAGAAGTAGATAATTATTTTACATTAGCTCCTGAATATCTAAGGGAATCACAAGCCCAAAGAGAATTAAATGAAAGAAAAGATAAAAACTCCTAAAGGAGGCTTAGATATGGATATAAATATTAGGGGAATAGTTGAAGATGATATAGATCAAATTGTAGAAATAGAAAAAGAGTGTTTTCCAACTCCTTGGTCTAAAGATGCTTTTTTAACAGAAGTTCGTGAGAATAAATTAGCAAAATATGTAGTAGTAGAAATAGATGGCAAGGTTGTGGGTTATGGTGGTATGTGGCTAATATTAAATGAAGGACATATAACCAATATTGCAGTAAAGAATGAATATAGGGGCTTAGGAATTGGTAATAGAATTATGGAGAGTTTGATATACTATTGTACTTCAAAGAATATACAAAGTATGACTTTAGAAGTTAGAAAATCCAATATTGTAGCACAAAACCTCTATAAGAAATATAAGTTTGTGGAATATGGGGTAAGACCACGATATTATGCGGATAATAATGAAGATGCAATAATAATGTGGAGAACAAATATACTGAGGTGATTTAAATTGTTAACATTAGCTATAGAAACTTCCTGTGATGAAACATCTGTTGCAGTAATCAAAGATGGTAGGGAAGTTTTATCAAATATAATATCTTCCCAAATAGATATTCATAAAAAATTTGGGGGAGTAGTTCCAGAAATAGCATCAAGAAAACATATTGAAGCAATAAATAATATAATACAAGAATCATTAGATAAGGCTAACATTACATTTGATGATATAGATTTAGTAGGGGTTACGCAAGGACCAGGATTAGTAGGTGCTCTATTAGTAGGTATATCGGCAGCAAAGGCTATAGCATATGGACTTGAAAAGCCATTTATAGGAGTAAATCATATTCAAGGGCATATTTGTGCCAATTATATTGAGCATAAAGAATTAGAGCCTCCATTTACTTGTTTAGTAGTCTCTGGTGGTCATACTTATCTACTTAATGTAAAGAGCTACACTGACTATGAATTAGTAGGTAGAACAAGGGATGATGCAGCAGGAGAGGCATTTGATAAGGTAGCTAGATCTATTGGATTACCATATCCAGGTGGACCACACATAGATAGATTAGCTAAAGAAGGGGACAAGGATAGTATTCCATTCCCAAGGGTTTATTTAGAAGATAAATCCTATGATTTCAGTTTTAGTGGACTTAAGACTGCAGTGCTTAATTATATAAATCAAACTAAGCAAAAAGGGGAAGAAATTGTAGTTGAAAATGTAGCAGCAAGTTTTCAAGTAGCAGTATTAGATGTACTTGTGGATAAGGCTTTTAGATTAGCAAAGGAAACTAATTCAAAAAGAATAGTTATAGCAGGTGGAGTTGCTGCAAACCAAGGTCTTAGAGAAATGTTAGAAAACCGTGGAAAAAAGGAAAATATTAAGATTTTTTATCCTTCTAAGATTCTGTGTACAGATAATGCTGCAATGATTGGATCAGCAGCATACTATCATTATATAAATGGGGAAGAGTCAGATCTTAACTTAAATGTAGAGCCAAATCTAGGCTTAAAATGATAATTATCAACATAATTTTACACAGATTATACACATTCAAAAAATAGTTTACAATAATCGTTTGTGGATAATGTGGGAAACAAGCTGGAAAATCATAAAAACTAGATGATAACATGGGGATAACCCTGTGGACAATGTGCGTAACTTGTTGATTTGATGTGGATATTATCAATTTATTAATAATATCCACTCTTCATACAAGCTATCTAAGCTTGATTTAATTTCTTCTCTTTTTCGTGATAATTCGATAATTTTATCATGATCTTCATAAGATTGTGGATCACCTAATTGATTATCTATTTCATCTATTGCTTTTTCTTTTTCTGATATTTGTTCTTCTAATTTCTTAATGTCTTTTTTCTTTTGTCTTTCTTTGATTATTAATTCCTTTTCTTTTTTTCTTTCTAATTTTAATTGTGTCTTAGTTTTTTCATTTTCATCATCATCGTCATATAAAACTTCATTTTTCTTTTCTAGGTAATATTCGTAATTACCTAGGTATTCTGTAATTCCTTCTTCAGTTAATTCTAATATCTTGTTAGTAACTCTATTTAAGAAATATCTGTCATGGGATATAACAAAAAGAGTTCCTTCATAATCTAGTATCGCATCTTCTAATACTTCCTTTGAATCAATATCAAGATGGTTAGTAGGCTCATCCATTAGTAAAAAATTAGCATTTGAAAGCATTAATTTCAGTAAACTGAGTCTTCCTTTTTCTCCACCACTTAAGTCAGCTATCTCTTTGAAGATATCATCCCCAACAAATAGGAACTGGCTTAATATAGTTCTTATTTCATAATAATCCATCCTTGGGTATTCATCCCAGATTTCATCTATAACAGCTTTACCTAGATGTAGATTGTCCATTTCTTGATCAAAATAACCAGGATGTACATGGTGCCCTAAATTGATATTACCATTATCAAAAGCTATTTCACCTAAGATTATCTTAAATAGAGTTGTCTTACCAATTCCATTAGGACCTATAAGACCTACCTTTTCTCCTCTATAGATATTAAAATTAATATCATCAAGTAAAGTAAAATCTCCAAAGTTTTTCTTAATATTCTCTACCATGAGAACATCTCTACCTGATTTAATCTCAGGTTCAAATCTAATCCTAGATCTTTTTGAGTCGATAGGCTTATCTATCAATTTCATTTTGTCTACTAGCTTTTGCCTACTTTGGGCTTGTTTTACATATCTAGCATCACCATAGTTCATAAATCGTCTAATGATTTCTTCTTGCCTTTTTAATTCTCTTTGTTGATCTTCGTATTGCTTTTTGAGAACGTCTAAATCCTTTTTCCTTTGCTCCATGAATTTAGTGTAATTCGTATTATATATGTGGATATTTTTATTTTCTAAAGAGAATATCCTGTTTACCACATTATCTAAGAAGTATCTATCATGGGAAATAATAAGAGTTGCACCTTTATAATCTCTTAAGAACTTTTCCAACCAATTTATAGCACCTATATCTAGATGGTTAGTAGGTTCATCTAATAACAATAAATCAGGATTTTGTAATAGTAATTTTCCAAGTGACAATCTGGATTTTTGTCCTCCACTTAAGACGTTTACTTGTTTTTCAAAATCCTCTTCTTTGAAACCTAAACCGATTAAAGTTCCACGGATTTCGGATTTAAATCCATATCCGTTTTTAGCTTGAAACTCTTCAGACAACTCAGCATAGTCATTCATAAGATTATCTAATACCTCGTGATTTCCTTCGGTGCTTATTTTAGAAATCTCTTCTTCTAATTGTCTTAAGCGTTTTTCCATATGGATTATGTCTTTAAATACATCTAAACATTCTTCATAAACTGTATTCTCACTATCTATTTTTACATGTTGTTTTAAGTAACCTATTACTAAATCTTTTTGTATATATATTTCTCCACTATCCTTGGAAACATCACCAGACAAAATATTGAATAGGGTAGTTTTACCGGTTCCATTTAGTCCTATGACACCAATTTTATCTCCAGGCTCAACGGTAAAACTGACACCTTCTAATATAGTATCTACAATATATGATTTAGTAAGATTACTGCATGAAAGTACTGGCATTATATAATCCTCCTAAAAATATAAGTCAGTACAATTGTATCAAAAAAGATAATTAATTCATAGTAGAGTAATTTAGGATTTTAGATCATTTTCCATTGCTAAAGAGGATAATACCTTATCTATTAAGTCTAACTCGCATGTGTGTTTACTTGTAAAATGTACACAATTAGTACAGCTTTCTCTTTCTACCTCATGAATATTTTTGAGGGAAATCTCATCATCATGTATTTTACAACTATATTTGTCACAGTATATAGCTATCTTATTTAATTGATCTTTACTTGCCATAGTAATCACTCCTTTTTTTATAGTATTTCAAATAAAATTAGAAATATTCAAAAAACTGGATATCTAAAATTGACTATTTAGTTCTCGGATGCTATAATTGATACAATATTAACTAAAAAATTCGGTGGTGAAAATAAATAATGTCAAAAGATAGTCAAGTTTCCATAACAGTAATTAGAAGATTACCAATCTATCATAGATATTTAGGTGATTTATTAAAGAAGGGAATCAATAGAATTTCTTCTCAAGAACTAAGTAATCTAACAGGGTTTACAGCTTCACAAATTAGACAGGATTTAAATAATTTTGGTGGTTTTGGTCAACAAGGATATGGATATAATGTAGAAGAATTATACAATGAACTTGGTAGGATACTTGGATTAGACCGAGAATATAAAGTTGTCGTAACTGGTGCTGGTAATCTAGGCCATGCAATTACATCTTATAGAGGATTTAAAGAATCCGGATTCAATATTATTGGTGTATTTGATAAGAACCCTGATAATCCAAGATACGCCATGAGAAATATGGAAGTAAAACACTTTAGCGGTCTTGAAGAATTTATAGAAGAGAATAGCGTGGATATAGGCATTATTACAACATCGAAAGATTATGCTCAGGAAGTTTGTGATGTATATGTAAAATCTGGAATTAAGGCAATATGGAATTTCGCAACTATAGATTTAGTAGTTCCAGAAGATGTTGCATTAGAGAATGTAAGATTAAGTGAGAGCTTATTTACATTATCATATTTTTTAAGAAATAATGAAGAATAGGGAATAGGGCTAAGGTATAGTCCTATTTTTTTATTACCAAATTATGAGCATATAGGGGAGTAGGGACAGAGGGTCAGGACATCTGTCCCATTTACTTTACCAACAGGCATAGGTTACCCAGTATTATTGTAGTTTTGATACGAGAAAGATATGGAAACTACTATTAATTAATTTTATGATATAATGTATTATATTAATTAATTTAAGGAGTAATATATGAATTACAATATAATAGAAGATAAAGATAGAATAATAATAAAGAACATGAATGACTTTGACCCTAAGCATACATTCGAATGTGGACAAGCCTTTAGATGGAATGTAGAGGAAGATGAAAGCTATACAATAGTGGCTTATGGTAGGGTCCTAAATATAAAAAAAATTGAAGATGATATAATATTCTCCAATACTAATATAGAAGATTTTAATAATATATGGTATAACTATTTTGATTTAGGTAGGGACTATGGCGAAATAAAGAAAGAGCTATCGAAGGATCCAATTCTTGAAGAAGCAATCAAATTTGGATGGGGTATGAGACTACTTAATCAAGAACCCTTTGAGACAATAATTTCCTTTATAACATCAGCTAATAATCAAATTCCAAGAATAAAAAAGTCTATAGATTTGATTGCTAGAAATTATGGAGAAAAGATTACTGATGAATGCTATAGTTTCCCAACAGCAGAAGCACTATCAAAAGTTGATCCAAAGGACCTAAGGGAAGTTTGCAGAGTAGGCTTCAGAGACGTTAGGATAGTGGAAACAAGCAAGATGATAAATAATAGGGAAATAGATATAGATACAATAAAAGATCTAAATCGTGATGATTCTAGGAAGCTACTTATGAATCTACCGGGAGTAGGACCTAAGGTGGCAGATTGTATTCTTTTATTTGCTTTTAATAAGGATGATGCTTTCCCAGTAGATGTCTGGGTAAAAAGAGTAATGGAGCATTTCTATTTAAAAAAAGAAACCAATGTAAAACAAATTGGTTTCTATGGTGATGAAATATTTGGTAAATTAGCTGGCTATGCACAACAATATCTTTTCTATTATGCAAGAGAGCTAGGTATAGGTAAGTAAAGTGGGACAAAGGGTCTGACCCTTTGTCCCATTTTCACTACAGCAACTGCCAAATATTATTTGTAAACTCCACTGGATCCTCCAATGGTAATCCTTCAATTAATAATGCTTGATTATATAATAGATTAGTAAACAGCTTTAGCTTATCCTTATCATTTTCAAAAGCATCTTTTAGATTCTCAAATACCTTGTGATTGATATTGACTTCTAGGACTTTATCAGCCTTTACATTACCACCATCAGGCATTTGATTAAGGACTTTTTCCATTTCTATGGAAAGCTCTCCTTCACTAGCTAGATACACAGGGTGATCCTTTAGTTTTGAAGTACCTTTTACTACCTTAACCTTGTCACTAAGATATTCCTTCATTAAATCAAACATTTCTTGATTGTCTTTAAGAATATCATTATCCTTTTCTTCTTCACCTAAATCTAAATCACTACTAGAAACTGACTTAAATGGCTTTTCCTTGTAGTTTTGTAGCATCTTTATAGCAAACTCATCTATATAGTCAGTAAAGTACAATATATCATAGCCCTTATCCTTAACAAAATTAACTTGTGGTAGTTTATCTATTCTATTAATAGATTCACCAGTAGCGTAGTATATTGTATCTTGATCTTCAGCCATGGATTCAAAGTATTCATTTAAAGTAACCATTTTCTCTTCTTTAGCTGAATAGAATAAGAGTAAATCTTGAAGCATTTCTTTATTCATACCAAAGTCAGCATATACTCCATACTTAAGTTGTTGACCGAAGGATTTAAAAAACTCTTCGTACTTATCTCTCTCATTTTTTAACATAAGTGTAAGCTCATCTTTTATCTTGTCGTTAATCTTTTTAGCAATCAATCTTAATTGTCTATCGTGTTGTAAAACTTCCCTAGAGATATTTAGGGATAGGTCCTCAGAATCTACAACCCCTTTAACAAAGGAAAAGTGATCAGAAAGCAAATCAGGACATTTATTCATAATAAGTACTCCACTTGAATATAGTTCAAGTCCCTTTTCATATTCCTTTGTATAGAAATCATATGGTGCTTCTTTTGGAATATAAAGAATTGCATCGTATCTGATTGTACCATCTACACTTATATGTATAGATTTTAAAGGTTCATCAAATCCAAAATGTTTCTCCATATAGAATTTATTATAATCCTCTTCTTTTAATTCGTTTTTATTCTTTCTCCATATAGGAACCATACTATTAATGGTCTTTTCTTCCATTACATCTTCGTACTCATCTTCAGTTCCTTCCTTAAGTTTTCTAGATGTAACATCCATTTTAATTGGGTATCTAATAAAATCAGAGTATTTCTTTATTAGACTTTTAATTCTATATTCTTCTAGATAATCATCATAATTTTCATCTTCAGTATCTTCTTTAAGCTTAAGGGTAATCATAGTACCTACATCAGCTTTAGTAGCAGGTTCAATTGTATATCCATCTACACCGCTTGATTCCCATTTATAAGCTTCGTCACTTCCATATGCCTTACTAAATACAGTAACTGTTTCAGCTACCATAAAAGCAGAATAGAATCCTACACCAAATTGTCCAATTATATCATGTCCATCTTTTAACTCATTATCTCTTTTAAATGCATAAGAGCCACTATTTGCTATTATACCTAGATTTGATTCTAGCTCATCCTTAGTCATACCTATACCAGTATCCGTTACTGTTATGGTCCTATTGTCTTTATCAATAGAAATCTTTATAAAGTAATCGCTTTTATTAAAGATGATATCCTTGTCAGTAAGTGCTTTGTAATACATTTTATCTATGGCGTCACTTGCATTGGATATAAGTTCACGTAAAAAGATTTCTTTGTTTGTATAAATAGAGTTAATCATCAAATCAAGTAGCCTTTTAGATTCTGATCTAAATTCTTTCTTTTCCATACCAATCTACTCCTTTGTTAATAATGTATTAGCAGTCTCTGCTGCCGAGTGCTAAATATATTTTATACCATTAAATTTCCAATGTCAATACATCATAGTCCTTTAGCACTTCTCAGCATTAGTAATTTATTCATTATTTTGTAGCAAAAAAGGTCTAAATAGTGTATTCTATTAATATTGGTTAAAACTAGTATTCATTAGGAGATGTGACGTATGTTAGGTACAATTGTAAATAGTATAGTAGTTATTGTAGGATCCATATTAGGTATTATCCTAAAAAATGGAATAAATGAGAGATATAAGAACACAATAATAGATGGTATAAGTTTGGCACTAGTAATCATAGGAATAATGGGTGGTATAAAGACTCAGAATTTAGTATTGGTAGTAATAAGCTTGGCAATAGGTGGATTAATAGGTGAGGCAATTGATATTGAAGGAAGACTTGATAGGCTTGGTGAGAAGGCAGAGAGTTATTTTGGGCAAGGTGATTCAAACTTCGCTAAAGCTTTTGTAAATGCAACCCTTGTTTTTTGCATAGGGGCTATGGCTATAGTAGGATCCCTTGAATCTGGTCTAACAGGTAATCATGAAACTCTATATGCAAAATCCACTATGGATGGAATATTTGCAGTAATATTTGCATCCAGCCTTGGAATAGGAACTGCCTTTGCTGCTATTCCTATATTTATTTATCAAGGAAGTATTACTCTATTGGCTAGCTATTTAAAAGATATATTGACACCTGAGTTAATTAATGAGATGTCTGCAATAGGGGGAATACTTATTATTGGAATAGGTATAAACATGTTAAATATCAAAAAGATAAAGGTGGGTAATTTATTACCAGCTGTTGTCATACCATTAATTTACTATTTTATTACAAATTTGGTTGTAAATTTAATATAATCAGAGAAAAAAAGAGAAAACAAGAGAAATACTTAAAATTTATTCAATTTCTTGGATAAATTACCTGAAATCAACAATTTACAAAACTTGATAAGTAATTTTCTTTAAGGTAACATAAGTATTAGGTACTTAGCACTCAACAACAACGAGTGCTAATAATAGAAAAAGAATTTTAAGGAGGAAATGCTATATGAATTTAAGACCATTAGGTGACAGAGTTGTTATTAAAAAAGTAGAAGTAGAAGAAAAAACAAAAAGTGGTATAGTATTACCAAGTTCTGCTCAAGAACAACCTCAAATGGCAGAAGTTGTTGCTGTAGGTAGCGAAATCCTAAATGATGAAAAGAAAAAAGATCAAATAAAAGTTGGAGACAGAGTAATATTCTCCAAATATGCAGGTACAGAAGTAAAAGTAGACGGAGAAGAGTTAAATATTTTAAAATTAAGCGATATTTTAGCTGTAGTAGAGTAATCAATTAATAATTATTAATAAAGGAGTGTAGATAATCATGGCGAAAGAAATTAAATTTGGTGAAGATGCTCGTCGTTCAATGGAAACTGGTATTAATAAATTAGCTGATACTGTAAAAGTTACTTTAGGACCTAAAGGAAGAAACGTTGCAATTGATAAAAAATTCGGTGCACCTTTAATTACAAACGATGGTGTTACTATTGCTAGAGAAATAGAATTAGAAGATAGATATGAAAACATGGGAGCTCAATTAGTTAAAGAGGTAGCTACTAAGACTCAAGATGTTGCAGGGGACGGTACTACAACAGCTACTCTGTTAGCTCAAGGAATCATAAGAGAAGGACTTAAGAATGTTGCAGCTGGAGCAAACCCAATAATTTTACAAAACGGTTTAAACAAGGCTGTTGGTAAAGCTGTAGAAGAAATTAAGAGATTCTCAAAAGAAGTTGGTTCAAAAGAAGATATAGCTCAAGTAGCATCAATTTCAGCTGGAGACACAGAAATTGGTCAATTAATAGCAGATGCTATGGAAAAAGTAGGAAACGATGGAGTTATTACAGTAGAAGAATCAAGATCTATGGGAACTACATTAGATGTTGTAGAAGGTATGCAATTTGATAGAGGATATGTATCTGCGTACATGGTAACTGATACAGATAAAATGGTAGCTGAATTGGAAGAGCCATATATATTAATAACTGATAAAAAGATTTCTAATATACAAGAAATATTACCAGTACTAGAACAAATAGTACAACAAGGTAGAGCGTTATTAATCATTGCTGAAGATGTTGAAGGTGAAGCAATGGCAACATTAGTAGTAAACAAATTAAGAGGAACTTTCAACTGTGTAGCTGTTAAGGCACCAGGATTTGGAGATAGAAGAAAAGAAATGTTACAAGATATCGCTATTTTAACTGGTGGTACTGTAATATCAGAAGAAGTAGGATATGATTTAAAAGAAGCTACATTAGATATGTTAGGTAGCGCTGCAAAGGTTAAAATAGATAAAGAAACCACTGTAATTGTTGATGGTGCAGGAGATCAAGAAGAAATTAAAAATAGAGTAAAACAAATAAAAGCTCAACTTGAAGAAACTGAATCAGAATTTGATAAAGAAAAACTTCAAGAAAGATTAGCTAAATTATCAGGTGGAGTTGCAGTAATCCAAGTAGGTGCTGCTACAGAAACTGAATTAAAAGAAAAGAAATCCAGAATAGAAGATGCTTTAGCAGCAACAAGAGCAGCTGTTGAAGAAGGTATAGTTCCTGGTGGTGGAACAGTATTAATAGATGCTATACCAGAAGTAGAAAGATTACTAGAAAACTCTGAAGGTGACGAAAAAACTGGAATCAACATTATCCTTAGAGCTTTAGAAGAACCAGTAAGACAAATCGCATCAAATGCTGGATTAGAAGGTTCAATTATAGTTGAAAAAGTAAAAGAGCAAGAAATCGGTGTTGGATTTGATGCCTTAAGAGAAAGATATGTAGATATGATTAAGGAAGGTATTGTAGACCCTACTAAAGTAACTAGATCAGCTCTACAAAACGCTGCAAGTGTTGCTTCAATGGTATTGACAACTGAAAGTGCAGTAGCAGATGTTGAAAAAGAAGACCCAGCTGCAGCAATGGGCGGTATGGGCGGCATGGGCGGAATGATGTAATATCACCCAAACCACTATAGTAAGATAATAATTTAAATTAAAGAGGCTTTACACAGATTGATTAATTGTGTAAAGCCTCTTTTTATTTAGTTAAAACGTTGTGAATATAAAGAAATATATATTTTTGTTTTGCAGTACTTTTTTTAATATATACGTTATAATAGTAAAGGAGTATATATAATATTCTTGTATTATTTAAGATTGAGGTGTATTACAATGAAGGAAAGGAATATTTACATTCTGTTATCTCATAGCGGCTCTATGTTTTCTAAAGCAATCAATATATGCACAAGGGAGCCCTATACCCATGTATCCATAGCTTTAGATAGAAACTTACATGAGCTTTATAGTTTTGGTAGAATCAAACCATATAATCCCGTAATAGGTGGATTCGTACAAGAGGATATTGCTGGTGGGACCTATAAAAGATTTCCCAATACAAGATGTGCTTTATATTCTTTAAAAATTACTGATAAGCAATATAGACAGCTAAAAAGAGAATTAAATAAATTCAAAAGAGAAAGTCACAAGTATGGGTATAATCTAATAGGAGTTATGAGTGCAGCATTTAATTATCCAATTCATAGAGAGTACAGATATTTTTGTTCCCAATTTGTATCAGAGTTGCTTTTAAAAAGTGGAATAAAAATAATAGATAAAAATCCTAGTCTTACTGCACCAATGGATTTTATAGATAGTGAAGAACTAGAATGCATCTATGAAGGATACCTAAGGACTTATAGTGTGGAAACAAATAGTATTTCAATGCAATTATCTAATATTACTTAAAGCAAAAAAGAACTTATAGGTTCTTTTTTTGTTTTTTTAAAAATTATTTGCAGTACTTTTATAAACTCATTCGTTATTATTATATAGAGAGGAGGGGAGGCATGGAAACAGAAAATCTATTAATAGAAAAATCCAAGTCTGGCCATGAAGATTCATTTTCAGAACTAATAAATATATATAAAAACTATATATTCGCTATTATACTTAATTTTATTAAAGACTATAATGAAGTTGAAAATGTAGCCCAAGAAGTCTGTTTACAAATCTTTGTCTCCTTACCTAGTTATGACCAACAGAATTTTAAGGGATGGATTGGTCGAATAGCAACAAATAAGTCTATAGACTGGATTAGAAAGAAAAAAGCAAAATTTAATGATGAAGTATTAGAAGATGGTGTTTTAGAAAGTATACCAGTTGAACAAAAGGATAATCCGGAGACACTTTTGGTTGAACAGGAGAAAAGGGAAGAATTACTAAAAGCATTAAATAGTATTCCAGAAATATATAGGGATACACTTAAAAAGTTCTATTTTCAAGAAAAGTCTTATGAAGAAATAGCCAAAGAAGAAAATGTAACTACGAAGACTATAGCATCACGGCTTTATAGGGCTAAGATATTGTTAAAAGAGAAATGGAGGGAAGAAGATGAAGCATTATGATTATGTAGAATGGTTACTTTATAAAACAAAATCATTAAGTAGTGAGCAATTAGATGAAATGGAAGAGCATCTATATAATTGTGATATATGCATGGATATCTTTCTTTCTCTAATAGATGAAGAAGAGCTCATATTAGCAAGTGAAGTAGTACCAGATGACTTTACATCCAATGTGATGGAGAGTATTTCTAAAAATAAAGTAAAAATAATTGAACCTAAGAATACTAAAAAGGCATTTAATTACCAGTTTATGTATTATGTAGCAGTAGCATCTGTAACTATATTTCTAACATTTGGTGGATTTTACACCAATTTAGTAGATGCAGTACCAAAGATCAATAAGTCTATAGAAACACCTAGAGAAATGGAAAATCATATAGGAAAATTCTCAAATCGAATAGTTAATTCCACATCAGATTTATTGTTAAGTATAGAGAATATGAGTAGAATCAAGGAGGAGAAAAAATGAGAGATAAGAGTAAGATAATTGGATTTATGTTATCAGTAATTCCAGGTTTAGCCCATTTATATATTGGCTTAAGAGAAAGAGCGGTGATATTTTTAGGTCTACTAGGAGCAGGATTTTTTGCAAGTGTATTTATTGGAATGGTTACCTATGGTGAAACAGGATTGATACTCTTTATGATAGGTTATTCATTGCTTTGGTTAATTGCCTTAGTAGATTTATTCTCAGCATGGAGGAAGCTAGAGATAAGACATCTATATAATAGTAGTCAAGGGATAGATGATATAAATATAGACACAAAAATTAACAGAAAAACCATTACCTTAGCATTATCCATTATACCAGGTGCAGGACATATGTATTTAGGACATCAAAATAAAGGATTAGCCATTATGGGATCATTTTTCTTTTCTATATTCTTCATGGGATGGCTAGGGATATCACTACTATTATTTCTATTACCTTTGATATGGTTCTATAGTTTCTTTGATGCAATGCATTTGGTAGATGGCTCTGAAGAGATCATTAACAGTGAGTTAGAACTACCTAAGATAAAACCAGAATGGCTAGGAACTGGATTAATAGCAATAGGTATAATTATAATATTAGAAAGAATTCTATATCCAATGATAGATTATCATATTGTGAGATATATCCAGACTTCAATAGTTTCCTTAATATTTATTATAGCTGGTGGAGTTATATTGAATAAGGATAAAAAGACTTTATCATCGGGAAAAGAGGATAAGGATATAGATGAAGATATAGTTGAGGAGGATGAATAGATGAAAATTAAAAGAGTAGGAACTATTTCTATGGCTATTGTCCTCATAGGATTTGGATTAGTACTGTTTATAGCACAGTTTAGTAAAATATCAGCTGTAGAACTGTCCATAAAATTCTGGCCTGCAATATTGATGTTATTAGGTGGAGAATTATTGTACTGTGGTTACAGGAGTCAAAAAGATAAAGATGATGTAATCATTAAATACGATGTATTTTCAATATTTATAGTGACGAGTATATTGTTTGTAAATGTTGGATTATATGGTTTAATGGAAACGGGAATACTGGATTATATAAAATTACGAGTTCGTGACGAAACGAATAGATATGAAGTAAGAATGGAAGAGATTCATAATCGATAAGGGTACTTAGAAAAGTATCCTTTATTTTTTGTGAATATTAGGAATTTTTGGCCTAGTTTTTTAAAAAAATAAATATAGTAGATTGGTTAAAAAGTTGAAATTGTAACGTTTTCTTGTGGATTTGACTTATTGACTTTACGGCTTAAATTTGTTAAGTTAATAGGAATATATAAATTGTTTTTTATAAATAAATATTTGTGATATACTAATAAAAAACAAATGAGGAGGAATTGTAAGTGAAATTTGTTGGTGAAGGTTTAACATTCGATGATGTTCTTTTGGTTCCCCAAAAGTCAGAGATAATTCCAAGAGAAACTAATGTAGGTACACAATTAACTAAGTCTATTAGATTAAATATACCTCTAATGAGTGCTGGCATGGATACAGTAACAGAAGCAAGAATGGCAATTGCTATGGCAAGAGAAGGTGGAATAGGCATTATCCACAAGAATATGTCTATTGAGCAACAAGCATTAGAAGTAGATAAGGTAAAAAGATCAGAGCACGGTGTAATTACAGATCCATTTTTCTTATCAAGAGACCATGCAGTATCAGACGCTTTAGAATTAATGGAAAGATATAGAATATCTGGTGTTCCTATAACAGATGAAAAAGGCAAACTTGTAGGCATCATTACAAATAGAGACATTAGATTTGAAACTAATGTTAGTAGAAAAATTGATGAAGTAATGACTAAAGAAAATTTAGTTACAGCTAAGATAGATATAACTATGGATGAAGCTTTAGAGATAATGAAACAACATAAGATTGAAAAGCTTCCATTAGTTGATGAAGATTTCATGTTAGCAGGACTTATTACAATTAAAGATATAGAAAAATCTATTCAGTATCCAAATTCAGCTAAAGATAGCTCTGGAAGATTATTAGCTGGAGCTGCTGTAGGTGTAACAGCTGATATGCTAGATAGAGTAGCTGCGTTAGTTAAATCAAAAGTAGATGTTGTAGTATTAGATACTGCTCATGGACACTCCAAGAATGTAATAGAAGCTGTTAAGAAGATAAAAAGAGAATATCCAGATTTACAAGTAATTGCAGGAAACGTAGCAACAGCAGAAGCTACAGTAGCATTAATTGAAGCGGGAGCAGACTGTGTTAAGGTAGGTATTGGACCTGGTTCAATATGTACAACAAGAGTTGTAACAGGTATAGGGGTACCTCAAATAACAGCTGTAATAGATTGTGCTGAGGCAGCTAAGGAATATGGAGTTCCAGTAATTGCAGATGGTGGAGTTAAATATTCTGGAGATATAACTAAAGCTTTAGCAGCAGGAGCAAATGTAGTAATGGCAGGTTCCCTATTTGCTGGTACAGATGAAAGCCCAGGAGAAGACATCTTATATGAAGGAAGAAGATATAAGGTATACAGAGGAATGGGTTCACTAGGTGCTATGGATGCAGGTAGTAAGGACAGATACTTCCAAGAAAACACTAAGAAATATGTTCCTGAAGGAGTAGAAGGCAGAACACATTATAGAGGCCCATTAGGAGAAGTAGTATATCAATTAATAGGTGGTTTAAAATCAGGTATGGGATATTGCGGAGCAAAAGATATACCTACATTACAAGAAACAGCTAAATTTATGAAGATAACATCTGCATCACTTGTAGAAAACCATCCACATGATATTCAAATTACAAAAGAAACACCAAATTATTCAAGAGGATAAAAAGACAAGGGGACGTTTCACCTGTCTTGTTTTGGACATAAATGGACAGGGTTAGGAGTCGTATCCCCTCTTTATTAGGCTTTGATTTAGAATTTATAGGGAGAGCATTGCTCTCCCGTTACTGTCATTATCTAAGGGAGGAAGTATATGCAAAACTTTATAGATAAAAGTATTGAAGAGATAAAAAATAAGGTAGGCAACAAAAAAGCCCTATGTGCTTTATCAGGTGGGGTGGATTCTTCAGTAGCAGCAGTATTAGTTCACAAAGCAATTGGAGATAAACTTACATGTGTTTTTGTGGATCATGGTCTACTTAGAAAGAATGAAAGAGAAGAAGTAGAAAAGGTATTTAGAGATGAATTCCATATGAATCTAATCGTAGTTGATGCAGAAGATAGATTCCTTGAGAAATTAAAAGGAGTTACTGATCCAGAGCAAAAAAGAAAAGTAATCGGAGAAGAATTCATCAGAGTATTTGAAGAAGAACAAAAGAAACTTACTGATATTGAGTATCTAGTTCAAGGAACTATTTATCCAGATATTGTAGAGAGTGTTAATAAGGATGGTTCAGTAGCAGTTAAATCACATCATAATGTTGGTGGGTTACCAGAAGATGTAAATTTCGAGTTAATAGAACCATTAAAGACTTTATATAAAGATGATGTAAGAGAAGTTGGCAGATTATTGGATATTTCCCCGGAAATAGTCGAAAGACAACCATTCCCTGGACCAGGTCTTGGAGTTAGATGTCTAGGGGAACTTACTAAGGATAAATTAGATATCTTAAGAGATGCTGACTATATATTTAGAGATGAAATCAAGAAAGCTGGACTTAAGATTTGGCAATACTTTGCAGTATTACCTAATATTCAGTCAGTAGGGGTAGTAGATGGCCAAAGAACATATTGTCATACAATAGCTTTAAGAGCAGTAAATTCAGTTGACGGAATGACAGCAGAATGGGTAAAGATACCACTAGAACTACTTGAAAAAATCTCAACTAGAATCACAGATGAAGTAAAGGAAGTAAATAGAGTAGTATTTGATATTACAAGTAAACCACCAGCAACGATTGAGTGGGAGTAACTCCTAATTTCATTAAATGTAAATGCAGATGAAATTAATAGAGTTACCCCTGTCAAGGTTGGGCAGTCTGTAGTTAAAAGTCGTAAATTTAAAAATCAACGCTTTAAAAGCGTTGATTTTTTATTTAACTGAATATTTTTTTCTCAATTTAAATAAACCATATCCACAGTAAGTGATTAAAAATACATACAAGGCGTACACAAATATAATAAATAGCGTTGCAGAATTTTGGAAACTTCCATTAAAAACATTCATTGCATTTGGAATTACTATTGATGTGAATGCTATGAGTATTGGAAGAAATCTACTTTTAAATACCTTATTTACCTCTTCGACTCTTGACTCATCATCTGAGAAAATTTCAGTATTTTTTTGGTCTCCGCTTTTTCTAAAATAGGACCAGCCCATAAAATCAAATGCATATTCCCACCCATTATCTTTAAACATTTGGATATAATTGTTAAAATCAGATTCCCTTGGATTTTTAAAGCTCAATCTGTATACAATATCTTCAGGATCTACATCTTCAAAAGTATAAAATCCAGGAAAAGTTATTTTCTTCAATCTATATCCCTTTTTACTCATTTGAGAGAGATATTTTTCCTCTTTTTCATAATCTGTTATCAAGAATATCTTGAACTTTTTAATAGTTTTATTCACTTAGATTTACCCCCTTACTGTTTTTGTAAAGTCGTTCAATTCTATTTATTTCCTTTTCAAGAATTATCTTTCCAAGTTCATTTATTTTATAGATCTTTCTATTTTCTTCTTCACGTATAAAGTCTATTAATCCATCCTTTTCCATCTTAGACAAACTTCCATACATTGTACCAGGGCTTATTGAAATATCTCCTCCTGTGATTTCTTCAACATGGGTCCCTATACTATATCCGTGCATTTCTTCTTGGAGTGAATACAATATATAAAAACTAGTCTCTGTCATTGGTATATAAATTCTCTTTATTCTATCATTCATATGAACCTCCAAAACATAGTATTATATCGAAGTGGAATGCATCGGACTTCGATATATATAATATATCGGACCTTGATATATAAGTCAACAATTTTTTGTAATTAAATTGGAATATAAATAACTCAAATTATTTAAAATTAAGCACAACATTCTTAACATTAATTAAAATAATCCTGACAATAACTGAACCAGTCATTATCAGGATTACCTATTTATAACAAAACATAAATAGATGTCACATGTAAAGAATACAATGGAGGTTTCTCTTGTATTCTTTACATTACATAATCTTTACTAAATTGCTATAGGTTTTTTCTCAATATTATATGATTCTAAAAATGATATTGAATTCTTTATCATATCCTTAGTAACATCATAAGGGTAATGTCTTACATCAATTCCGCTTAAAGCTTTATCGGCAATCTTATCAACATCTTCTATTGAACAATGTAAATGGGATAGTTTTGTAGGGAAACCCATATCTTTGTTGAACTTGTAAATACGGTTAAATTCATCTTTTTGATTATCAGTTACAAGCAATACCAAAATACCGTAGGATACAATTTCGCCATGAAGGTGATTATATTTTTCAATCTGTGGTAAAATGGTAAATCCATTATATACAGCATGAGCAAGACCGGTAGTCAAATCAATGTCCAAAAAGTTTGATGCAAATCCCGTTGATATGATAATTCCCGATACGATTTCTTCAAATTCTTTAGTTACCTTGTTTTCTTTGCAGTCATTAAGTGCCTTCACACCATTTCTAACAAAAGGTTCATTGCACATCTTAGCTATAGTTACCCCCATCTCCTGAGAATGGGTAAGTTCATCGCCTCTGCTAGATACGGAGCTTTCAAAGAATTTAGCCATGGAATCTCCTATTCCAGCCCATAGATATTTTGAGGGCGCGTATGCAATGATTTCACTGTCTATAAATACATGAACCGGTGTGTCAGCTGAAAATGAATACTCCCTTAATGAACCATTAGGATAATAGATAATCCCTAAACCAGTGGACGCTGCACAGGTTGAGGCAATAGTTGGAAAGGTAAAGAATGGTCTATCTGTTGTTTGAGCCAAAACCTTGCCTGTATCTATGGCCTTTCCACCACCTACAGTAAATATTATGTCGGCTTCTAGAACCTCTGGTAATGATTTTAATCTTTCTATATTTTCCATAGAGCATTCTCCCCCATAAGGGAAAAATCCTGTTATTTTAATATTTTCACCTGTTGCATTTATTATTTTTTGCTTAGCAGCCTTTAATGCTCGTTCTCCACCTATTACTACTGCTTTATTTCCAAAAGGAGTACATATTTTTTCTACTTCTTTATATGCGTCACGACCTATGGTATAACCTGGGACTTTATGTGTAATCATTTTATTTACTCCTTTCTTATCTATATCTCTGATTGTATTATTTCTACTTTTGTAATATTTACATTTGTACTGTCTGAGCTTTGTTTTCTCAAATATTTACGATTTTTATACACTCCTACAGTCAAGAAAGGTATAATTATTATTGCAATACCAAAATAACCCATATATCCGTAACCATATTTAATTATCTTATCTAGACCAGCCATTGATATTCCCATTGACAAGATCATTATAAAACTTGAAACTATAATTCTTCTTACAACAACCTTATTAATTGCAGACAATATTTTTGTCTTCTCAAACTTAGAAACAAATCCGAAAATAGTTGTAACTCCTGTAGAAATAAAGCAAAGGAACAAGCAGATATTATATGCCCAAAATATATATGGCCTTCCTAATTGTTCGGTAATATATAATGTTGGCAATGTTGTTTGACCAACTTGGGTAAACTCAGTATACCAACCTAATAACATGATTACTGATAATACCAAAGCTACTGAATTGATTATAAATGAAATCACCATTGATTTAGAAACTTCTTTTGGACTTTTTAAGACAGTACCACATGAGATCATAGTAGGGATTACTACTGACTGAAAACCTGCATAGGTAAAGGCTTTTAAAATTCCTTGTGGAATATTTGCGCTTCCTGTTCTAGTTATAAATATATCCGATATCTCAGGAATCTTAGCATTAATTCCCAACATAAATATTACTGCACATGAAGTTAAGATTCCTACGGACATAATTGTTGATGCTTTAGCAACCAATGAAGCACCAAATATAGTTAAGATCAAAAGTACGGCTCCTACTGATAATACAGCAGATACATATGGAATGCTGTAGGTTGTATTTAATAAAGAAGCAGCTCCAGCTATTACTGCTCCAACTGCACATAGAACCATAACATAGAAATAGATGTCGAATAAAAATGATAATTTATCAAATGGATGATACAGGGTTTGAAAAAGTTCTTTGTAGCTTGTTAATCCTCTTGAATTATACATGATAATACATTCGCGGATAGTTAAAGTTAAAAGTGCCATAGCTAAAATCGCCATTATTGGTGCAGCCCATCCGTATTGTACATAGTATTGTGTTGCTTGATTTCCTGTTGCAAATCCTCCGCCTGCATGAGATCCGAATAATACACTGGCTACTGCAATTGCACTAGTAAATCCCATAGCTTTTGTTACCGATTGATTTTGTTTTTCCATTTTAGCACCTCTCATAATTTTATTAATACATAATTATAAAATTAGTTATCCTCATGAGAGAGCATAAAAAAATCTTCCGTCTCTCAGGGAAACTTATCCCTAAGAGACGGAAGATATAATCTTTCGCGGTACCACTCTTATTCATTTCTTTCGAAATGCCCTTTGAGATACAGATTATTTACTAATCGATATCCTGCCATTTTTAACGATTGGCTCATTCGTACTTACCTACTTTAATTAATTTCGGAAAGTCCGCTCCAAGGCTAGTTCGGCATCTCAAGGGATGTTGTTTTTCACCGCCAACAACTCTCTGAAATCACTAAAAATGCTTAATATTCCTTATCACAGCGTTTATGTTGCTTTTGAATTTTATGTATTGTTACTTAATATATACTTTTTAAAATACTTTGTCAATAGTTATTTTTTAGATTTCATCATCTATAACTAAAGTCAATATTGCCAAGCCCCATATCAATATTCATATTTATTACAACATTAGCTTCATCATAATTTCGTGAAATGTAATAATCTCCCCTAGCAATTAAATTCATATCTTTAATATTTGAACTTGAAAGTGCTGAATCTATCTCTATTTTCAAACCTACATCCTGAGGCATTATTATATTTACATTTGAAACACCAGTATCTATTTCAAAATCCAAGTCATGTTTATTTCCAAGAATAAATGTTAAATCCGCTGCACCTGAATCTAAATCAATTTTTCTAACGGGAATATCTTCTAAATTTATCTTTCCCGATATTGCCCCTAAGTCAAACTCCAAATCCCAAATAACATCCTTATTTAAGTAAAAACTACTCACTTCATTATGTCTTTGTATTCTTGAAATATTAAACATCTTTGACTCAAAACTTATAACTGCATTTTCCTTATTATTTTTATATTGCTCCTTATAGTCTAGTGGTTTACCTAATGGATCTACTAATATAAGATAATCATCAGTAGAATTTATATTTATATTACTCGCTCCAATGTCTAAATGTAAGTCTGCATATTTAGTTTCTGGAGATTTATCTATTAATATATTATCGTTGGAACTAATCAATGTATTTGAAACATCCTGCGTATATATACCAAAAGCTATTATTATTACAAAAAATAATCCCCATGTAATATAAGATACGACTTGGTTGTTTTTAAATATAATACTGATACCTACTGCAACTAATAATAAAGGCCATAGATTGAAGAGACTTAAAAATACATTAAAATTAATATATCCAAGATTAAAGAGTAATAGAATAACACCTATTACTATAAGAATTAATCCGACAGATCCTTTATTTTTCACAAAACCCCTCCTTATATCTTATTAATTCCCTTATATATACATATGTATTATACCAAACTAGTAGTTAAGTTATATAAAATATTATTTAGCTAAACAGAAACAACATCTTCTAAAACAACATATAATTCCTCAAGGAATCCTTCTATCTGAGGAATAATAACCTTGTTTGGATGAAGAATTGTTTGCACATATTGTGTGTGTGAAAAATCCTCAACATTTAGTATTCTAACCTTTCCTTGTTCTGCGGATTTGACAACGCTATAAAGCGGCAAAACAGATAAATAATGTCCATTTTCAACTAATCTACAAGCCATACTTGCGCTCTGTAACTTTAAAACAGAATGAAATTTTATGTCAGTTTCAGTCATTTTATTTTTAAAATAAATAGTATATCGCGCAGATTGCTCCATTAATATGAATTCCTCATCTTTTAAATCTCTTAGGGTTATATTATCTTTCTTAGAAATATTATAATTAGAATTTGCAATTATAACAATAGGTACATCTATAACATGCCAACAATTCCACTCAGCTTTTGAAGGAGCATCATCTATCAGACAAGCCAAATCCAAAGTACCTTGCTGTAACATTTCCTTTAAGTTAGCAGTTCCATCTACTGTTAGTTCAATTCTAACATTAGGGAAACGACTATGATAATTAGTTATTGTTTTTTCCGTTACCAGTTCAAATAGTGATTCAACAATTCCTACCTTGACTGTACCACCCATAGCTTCATCAGATTTAAGAAAGTTTTCCATGCGTATTGCTGTAGATACAATTTCCTGTGCATATGGTAACAATTCTTCCCCGTATTGTGTAAGTGAAACTTTGCGTCCAATCCTATTAAAAAGAGGTGCTCCTATCTCCTTTTCTAGTTGTTGAATCTGTGCACTAATATTTGATTGAGAATATCCAAGAATTCGACCTACTTGGGTAAAGTTCTTAATTCTTGCAACATGAATAAATATGTTTAGTTGGTGTATTTCCATTTTAATCCTCCTTTAGTTAACTTAATTATATTGAATTTTCTTAACTTAATCAATCAATATTATTGATTGATATGATAGATATCATTTGTTTTACAGATTGCTATATTAGGATTATAATGTATGTATATTAATTAACAAATACGAAGTACTGATATTTATCAGGAAAACCGTATCATTTATATTCTATTAAGTTTTAGAATAATCAAATTTAAGAAAGGAGGTAAACTTAATCTAGCTTAATAGAAATAAACAAAAAAATAAAAGCAAACAAAATAGGAGGAATTTACCCATGATGGATTTTCTTGTAAGAGCGAATGACTTTTTTTGGGGTGGACTTTTAGCCGTTTTATTAATTGGAGGCGGATTGTATTTAACTTTTTATTTGAAATTTCCTTTAGTAAGACATTTTAAAGATATGTTTAAAAGCGTTACTATGAAAGGGCCAAGAGAAGATGGTATATCATCCTTTGCAGCTTTGGCCACAGTAATAGGATCACAAGTAGGTACTGGAAACTTAATGGGAGTTGCAACAGCAATAGCAACAGGTGGACCAGGTGCAGTATTCTGGATGTGGATAACAGCATTAGTAGGTACAACTACTATCTTCTCGGAAAACGTTTTAGCTATAAAATATAGATTACCGAGTGGAAACGATGATGGTACATATGTAGGTGGGCCAGCATATTACATGGAGCAAGGCTTGAAATCTAAAGCTCTAGGAACTTTCTTTGCTATAGCTGCTATTTTAGGTATAGGAACAACTTCACCTATGATGCATGCATACTCTATGACTACAGGGCTTAAAGGTGTACTTAATATTAGTCCTCTATTAATTGGAATTAGTATCGCTATATTAACAGGTTTAGTAATAGTAGGTGGGATAAAGTCTATTTCAGGTTTTGCAGAAAAAGTAGTTCCATTTATGACCGCAATATATTTATTAATAGCATTTTATATAGTTGGCACAAATATAGATAAATTTCCAGCAGTTTTGGCTTTAATATTTAAAAGTGCATTTGGAACTAAACAAGTTATTGGTGGTATTGCTGGTTTCTCAATTAAAGAGGTTATTAGACATGGTACTGCTAGAGGGTTATTCTCTAATGAAGCTGGACAAGGTACAACACCAAATATCAATGCTACTGCAAATGTTTTTCATCCAGCTAACCAAGGTTTCTCCGCTATGTTAGCAGTAATTATAGATACTATAATCGTTTGTTCTAGTACATCTTTTATAATATTGGTTACTGGTGCATTAGATAGCGGAAAAACAGATTTAGCGCTTACTCAAGAGGCATTTGGTATTGCTCTAGGTAGTGCTGGTAAATGGGTTATTGCTTTAGCAATTCTATTCTTTGCATTTACATCATGCATTAGTTGTTGCTATATGGGTGAGGTAAACGTTAGATATTTAGCTAGAGGTAAAAATACTAATAAAGCAGTAAGGACTTATCAAATTTTTGTATTAACATGTATGGTCATAGCAGCTGTATTAGCTCCAGCTATTACTTGGCAAATAACAGATTTTGCGAATGCAATGATGGTATTATCAAACTTAACTGCAGTTCTATTATTATCTAAGGAAGTAAAAGAAATATTAAACGATTATGAGTCCCAAGTGAAACGTGGAGAACTTGTACCTAAATATTGGGATGAATTAGAAGCAAAATAAGTTGGATTTTCATGATGTAAGTAACAGTGATACTGTTAATATATAAGGAGGAATTTCTATGACTAAAGATTTTGATCAGAATTTAGGAGCATCATCAATATGTGTACATGCTGGAAATGAAGTAGCTTCAGAAGGGGCTGCAGCACCAGCAGTTAAAGCACCAATATATATGAGCAATATATACAGATTACCTACTGATGGGACAGAACCAGATTGGAGTGGTATAGATTCATATATATATTCTAGAAATGGTAATGTGAATCAATTTGTTTTAGAAGAGAAGTTAGCAAAATTAGAGAATGCTGAAGCTTGTGTTACGTTAGGCAGTGGAGTATCTGCATTGGCAAGTACTTTCTTTACATTTTTAAGTTCAGGTGACCATGTTGTATGTTCACAAGTTTGTTATGCGGCAGTTAATTTATTATTTAGAAACTTTTTACCAGCAAAATATGACATTGAAGTTAGTCTTGTAGATACAACAGATTTAGAAGCAGTTAAAAATGCAGTAAAACCAAATACTAAACTAATTCATGTAGAAACACCAGGTAACCCAACAACAGGCATTAGTGATTTAGCAGAAATATCAAAAATAGCTAAAGAAGCAGGAGCACTGTTAAGCGTGGATGGAACATTTGCTTCACCTATGTGCCAATCACCACTTGAATTAGGAGTAGATTTATTGATTCATAGTATGACAAAATATATAAACGGTCACGGTGATAGTTTAGGTGGTTGTGTATTAGGTAGAAAAGAACTAATTGAAAAAATTAAGACCGAAGCGATGGTAAATGTTGGTGGTGTACTTAGTCCATTTAATGCATGGTTAATTGCTAGAGGAATGACTACGCTTCCTATCAGAATGAAACAAATAAATGAAAATGCTATGGAAGTAGCTAAGTTCTTAGAAAATCATGAAAAAGTAAGATTTATATACTATCCAGGGCTTGAAAGTCATCCACAACATGAGTTAGCTAAAAAACAAATGCATAACGGCTATTCAGGAATGATCTGCTTTGGATTAGATGGTACAGAAGAGCAACACTACGAATTATTAAGTCATCTGAAGATGATAGTTCATGCGGTTTCATTAGGGGATGGGGAAAGTTTAATAGTATACAATAGTAAAAATGGTGAAAAGATGGATTTATATCCAGAAGAATTTAGACAAGGATTCTATAGATTTAGTATTGGTCTTGAAGATTACAATGATATTATTGCTGATTTGGGCCAAGCGTTAGAGTCAGTATTTAATTAGGACTAAGTAAATAATTAATAAGTAAAAGTATAATATGGATTTGGTTTAAGTATGGCTATGATTTTGACACTTAAGGTGTGTAAATCATAGCCATTTATTTTTAATATAGCAATTAATTTTTAAGTTTTGTTAATATATAATTTTATTAAATCACTGTAACTTTTATAGCTTTTATACGAATAATATATGAAAGACAATGGAGGACTCCAATGGAAGATAAAATTTTATATAAAAACTTTATCGAAGGCGATATAGGTGCCTTTGAAAGTCTTGTGATTAATCACAAAGATAATTTAATATATTTTATTTCTAGATATACTGGTGGAGATTTATACATGGCTGAGGATATTGCTCAAGATGTTTTTGCTTATATTTTTGTTTATAAAGAAAAATATGACTTAAAACATGGCTTTAAGACATTTATATATACACTTGGTAGAAATAAAGCTATAGATTATGTAAGAAAACAGTCAAGATTAAAATTAGTACCTCATCATATTGAAAATGAAATATTATATGAAGAAAATACCCTCGAAGAAAAAGTAATAAAAGATGAAGAAAAAAGATTACTTCTTACTAATCTAAAGAAATTAAACCCTAACTATGAAAGGGCTATTTATCTTGCAAATTTTGAGGAATTGTCATATGAAGATATTTCAAAGATTTTAGGAAAAACCTTAGGGCAAACAAAGATACTAATCCATAGAGCTAGAAAAGCCCTAAAGGAAAAGTTTGAGGAAGGAGTTGAAAGGGGTGAAGAGTAATAAAGAATTTTTAGAAGGTGTTTATAACAAAGCAAAGATTATGGAAGAAGAAAGAAAAAACAAAAATTATATTTATAAAAAATATTTAAGATTTTCATCTATTGCAGCAATCATTGTAATCCTACCACTATTAGTTTTTAGAAGTCAAATTTTTGAATCTAATGATTATGTAGAGATTCCTCAGATGGCAAGAATCTTAGAACTAGTTGATCCTCAATTAAATTTCTTAGAGGCAGACTACATAGTTATTGGAAAGGCAAAGAAGATTTACAAAAGCCAATATGTAGAAGAAAGCAACTATATATATACAGATGTAGATATCCAACTAGAGAATGTTTTATTAGGAGATATAAAAGAGAATGAGATACTCTTAAGAGTAAAAGGTGGAAAAGTTAAAAAAAATAAAATTTTTTCTGCGATGGAAGGTGAATTTAGTAAGAGTAATAAGAGTCTACTCTTCCTAAATAAAGATGAAAATGGTGTTTACTATTTAGTTCATGGAAGTGAAAGCCAATTTAGTGAAATAGATAAAGACTTATTTGTAGATAAGACAGGTAACACATACGATTTAGATATTATTAAAGAAAATATAGATAGGAGATAGTTTTATGAAAAAGTTTTTTGTATTGTTTTTAGCTGTTATTATGATGACATCTTTTTTAGCTGGGTGTACCCCAAATAAAGAGGAAGTAAAAATTATAGATTTAAAAGAGGTACATGAAGTGGTTAAAGAAGCATATGGGGAGGACTATTATCCAAATAGAGAACTAACTTTAGAAGAGATAGAGAGTTTTACTGGATTAAAAGAAGAAGATATTGAGTCTTTTATAGCAGAAGCACCAATGATGAGCCTAGGAGTAGATACACTTATTGCTATTAAGGCAGTGGAAGGAAAAGGGGATATAGTTGAATCAGGCTTAGAAAAGTATAGAACATTCCTTGTTGAAGAGTCAATCCAGTATCCAATGAACATTGCTAAAGTAAATGCTGCAAAAGTAATAAGACATGGAGATTATGCTTTCTTTTTAATGTTAGGAAAGTATGATGATAGAGAAGAGGCATCAGATGAAGAAAGACTTGAATATGCAAAGGCTGAAGTAAAAAGAGCTGAAGATGTAATAAACTCGTTTTTTGAATAAAAATGTTAAGTCTGGTTAGTACCAGACTTGATTAATTTAAGGAGGAATCATGGTTTTTAGCAGCATATTATTTTTATTTTACTTTTTACCATTTGTATTAACCATATATTTTATTACACCAAGGAGATATAGGAATTTTGTGTTATTTGTCTTTAGTCTTTTTTTTTACAGTTGGGGAGAACCAAAATATATATGGATAATGTTATTTTCTACTATCATAGATTATACCTGTGGTAGAGGCGTAGACTTAAATAAGGATCTAAAAAGAGATAATTATGCTAAATTATGGTTAACAATATCCATTCTTGTTAATTTAGGTTTATTATGTTTTTTTAAGTATGCTGATTTTATAATTTTTAATATAAATAATGTTTTTAATGTGAATTTTCAACCTCTAAACATTACTTTACCAATAGGAATATCCTTCTACACTTTTCAAACTATGTCCTATACAATAGATGTCTACAGGGGTGATACCAAAGTTCAAAATAATATTATCTCCTTTGGTACCTATGTAACATTATTTCCTCAACTTATAGCAGGTCCCATAGTTAGATATCAAACAGTTGCAGAAGAAATGGATAATAGAGTAGAATCCTTTGTTTTAATAGGAGAAGGTATTAAGAGGTTTATTCTTGGATTAGGAAAGAAGGTATTGTTAGCAAACAATATAGGTGTATTGTGGAATATTATCTCTAAAATGAGTATCATCAATATCCCTATTTTAACTGCATGGTTAGGAATATTGGCCTTTACATTCCAAATTTACTTTGATTTCTCGGGGTATTCAGATATGGCAATTGGTCTAGGAAAAATATTTGGATTTAATTTCCAGGAGAACTTTAACTATCCATATATGTCTAAAAGTATTACGGAGTTTTGGAGAAGATGGCATATATCTTTAGGAACATGGTTTAAGGAGTATGTATATATACCTTTAGGTGGTAATAGAAATGGAAGATTAAATAATATAAGAAATATATTTATAGTCTGGTTGTTAACAGGTATTTGGCATGGAGCAAGTTGGAATTTTGCTTTATGGGGATTATATTTTGGAGTTATACTCATATTAGAGAAAAATTTCATGCTAAATGTACTAATGAAACTGCCTCCATTTTTTCAAAGGATCTATACTCTGTTATTAATAGTGATTTCTTGGACAATATTTGCCTTTGATAATATGACAGACGGGCTTAGTTTTATTAAAACCTTATTTGGGTACGGAAATAATAGTTTTATTAACGATACTTCATTGTATTTACTATACACCAATATATTATTATTTTTAATTCTGATTGTAGGATGTAGTGATGTGCCTAAAAGACTATGGAACTATATTAGTCAGAAGCATAATAGCCATATATTATATATAGTGGAAAATTTATTTCTACTATTAGTACTTGTTTTATCAGTAGCATATTTAGTAGACCAAAGCTATAATCCTTTCTTATATTTTAGGTTTTAGGAGGAAAACAATGAAAGACAAAATAAAAACTATAATGTTTGTAGGATTATTATTATTTATATCATTTGTGAATGTTTTGGAACCAAGTAAAGTATTTTCAACTAAAGAGAATAGATATTTACAAGAACTTCCTAAACTTAATTTAGACAATTTAATAAGTGGTAAATTTAGCACAGAATTTGAAAAGTATGCTTCTGATCAATTTATAAATAGAGATAGTTGGATAAGCTTAAAGACCATTGGAGATTTAGTTTTGTTAAAAAAGGATAACAATAGGGTATACTTTGGAAAAAATAACTATCTATTTGATGTGGATGGAGAGTTAGACGAAGAACAGTTTAGAAAGAATATGGATAATATCAATATCTTTTTAAGTAATTTAAGTAAATATAATAAGGATATAGAAATCAATGCATTATTAATTCCAACTAAATCTCAAGTATTAAAAGATAAGTTGCCACTATATGCACCAATAATAGATGAAAAGGCTATCGTAGACAGAGTAGAGTCTTTATTAAGTGATAATATTAATATACTAGATTTACTCAATATATATAAAGAAAAAAACAATGAATATATCTACTATAAAACAGATCATCATTGGACTACTAAAGGTGCTTATTATGCTTATAAGCTTTATTTAGAGTCAATGGGAGAGAATCCTCTAGCAATTCAAGATTTTATAATTACAAAAGTAAATGATGAATTTTTAGGAACAAGTTATAGAAAAGCTAATTTTTATTTAGGCAGTCCTGATCAAATTTATTCTTATATACCAAAGAAAGAAATAAATTATAATATTACTATTAACAATGATATAAAAGACAATAGTATTTATGATGAGTCCTACTTAAACAAAACAGATAAATATTCCTACTTTTTAGGTGGAGATAAACCCTTAATCGAAATAGAAACATCAGTAAAAAATGATAAAACCATATTAATAATTAAAGATTCCTTTGCCAATAGTTTTGTACCTTTCTTAGTAAATAACTACGAAGAGGTAATAATAATTGATCCCAGATACTATAAGATTGATATTATGGACTATATTAGAAGAAATGATATCGATGAGGTACTTATGTTATTTAATATACAAAATTTCGTACAGGAAAAGTCATTCGATAATTTAAGTCGTTGAGTGTATAGATACAACTCAATGACTTTTTTGTTGATAAAATCCTATATCTTTTATTCCAAAAATTTAAATACTTTATTTCGGGGGTATATATGTGAAAATACGACTAAAAGGAGTGTAAATTTTGGAAGGCTTATATGAAGAATTATTATTTTTATTACAAGAAGAAAACAAAGAAAAAGCACTAAAGATATGCATGAAAGCCTTAGAAGATAAGAATGTATCGATAGTAGACTTATATCAAAATATATTAAGTCCTGCACTAAATCATATTATTGAAGAGTACCCTAATGATGAAGATTTGATTTGGAGAGAACATGTTAGAAGTGGAATCATAAGAAATATAGTAGAAGCTGCATATCCTTATGTATTAGAAGAAAGGGATAGTTTTGGTGAAGTTAACAAAGGAAATGTAATAGTAATGTGCCCAGAATATGAAGATCATGATCTCGGAGCAAGGATGGTATCAGACTTTTTTACAATAGTAGGTTATAATACAACATTCATCGGAGCAAAAACGCCTAGAAATACAATCCTAAAAGCAGTAGAAATAGTATCACCAAAATATCTATGTATAAGCGTCACAAACTATTACAATCTGATATCTGTTAAGAAAACAATAGAAAGTATAAAAACATCCACCGATGAAAGTATCACTTTTTTATTAGGTGGTAGTGCATTTATTTCTAATCCTAATGCTTATAAAGAAGTAGGGGGAGATTATTTACTTAATAGTTTCCAAGATATTAAAGATTTAAGCAAGGGAGTTGAATAATTTGAAATTAGCATTTAGTATAGCCACAAGATTTTTAAAATCTAGTAAAGGACAAACAGCTCTTATTGTAATAGGTATAGCCATTGGCGTATCGGTGCAAATATTCATAGGATCCTTGATAGATGGATTACAACTATCATTAATAGACAAAACAATAGGAAGTTCTTCACACATAACAATACAACCAAGTGGAAGAGAAAACTACTTTGAAGATAATGATGGAGTAGCAAGTAAACTTAGAGAGGATGATAGATTTAGCGCAGTGTCTAAATCCTTAGATGCATCAGGTTTCGTATTACAGGATGAAGAAACATATCCTGTACTTATGAGAGGATTTGAGTTTGAAAATGCAAATGATATATATAAATTTGATGAAAAACTAATAGAAGGTAATCTACCATCATCATCAATGGAAATATTATTAGGTAAAAACCTAGTCGAAGAACTAGGGATTAAATTAGGAGAAAATATTTCATTCTTAACACCTGATGGCAGATACTTGGAACCTAAACTTGTAGGAATTTTTGATTTAAAGGTAGCAAGTTTAAATAAAACTTGGTCCATAAGTACAATAGAAAATGTAGGGGAAATATTTGAAAAAGAAGGAAGCTTATCTACAATTGAAACGCAAATAGAAGAGGTATTTGATGCAGACATAATAGCTGAAGGTTTGGATAGTTACCTACAAGAATTTAACTTAGAATCATCAAACTGGAAAGTACAAAACGAAGAGCTATTATCAGGACTAGCAGGTCAATCAGCTTCCAGCATTATGATACAAGTATTTGTATTACTTGCAGTATTACTGGGAATAGCATCAGTTCTAGCAATTTCAGTAGTTCAAAAATCAAGGCAAATAGGTATATTAAAAGCCATGGGAATTAAAGATAAGGATGCAAGCTTAATATTCTTATTCCAAGGCTTATTATTAGGAGTTATAGGAGCAATAATTGGGACAGGCCTTGGAATTACATTTTCATTTATATTTTCAACTTTTGTTAAAAACCCGGATGGAACTTCACTAGTACCATTCTATTTAGATATTAAATTTGTTAGTATATCAGTTGTAATAGCCATAGCTTCTTCAACTATTGCAGCATTAATACCAGCTAGAAAATCTTCTAAGTTAAATCCAATAGAGGTGATTAAGAATGGCTAATATATTAGAACTAAAAAACATCAATAAAATATATGGAGAAAAAATAGAGACACAGGTACTATACGATATAAACCTTGATTTTCAAGAGTCCTCATTTAACTCAATAATAGGGGCATCGGGAAGTGGTAAATCCACTTTGATGAACATCATAGGAACATTGGACAAGGCTACCAGTGGAGATGTGCTAATAGACGGAAATAATATAACCAACTTCAATAAAGATCAATTAGCAGTATTAAGAAATGAAACAATAGGTTTTATATTTCAGTTTCATTATCTACTACCAGAATTTACAGTACTAGAAAATGTTTTAATGCCCTATAGAATAAAGCATAACAAAGTAAGTAAGGAAGCATTAAAAAGAGCAAAGGACTTAATAGAAATTGTGGGATTAAATAAAGTCATAAATAACAAAGCAACAGATATATCGGGAGGACAACAACAAAGAGCCGCTATAGCTAGGTCCCTTATCAACAACCCAAGGATTATATTAGGTGATGAACCAACAGGAAACTTAGATTCAGAAACAACAGAAACAGTATACAATTTATTAAAAGAAATAAACAACGAATTCAAATCAACATTTATTGTTATAACTCATGATAAAAGAATAGCAGAAAAAGCGGACAGAATTATAGAAATAAAAGATGGAAAGATATATGCTGATTTTGTGAAAGGATAAATCATATCCTAATAGATTTAATAGTAATATTATTTACCAACACTGGTCGAACAAAAAATTATAATATAGGTGATATATATAAATGGATATTAGCAAGAATGATATGACATCCTTAATAGATTTTTTTGAAATCAATAGTGATGCTTTTATTATCGTAAATCAAAAATTAGTAATTTCATATGCGAATCTACCTGTTGAGAATTATTTAGGAGTCACAAGAGATCAAATTATTGGAAGAAGATTGCAAGATGTGTTTAAAAATAGTCAAAACCCTTTAGATGTTAAGAAATTATACAAAGTTTTAAATAAAAGAGAAACCCAGCATTGGGAGGCTTTCTCAAACTTAGATGGATGGAGGATGGATATAAATATATACCCTATCAATAACGGTGAACTTGTAATCAAGATAACTAAAATTAAGCAGATGGAGGATTTTCTGTCTGAGAGCGAAGAAAAATATCAAAATCTGCTTAATTCCATTGATCAAGGTTTAGCAATAGTGGAAGTTATATTTGATAAAGAAAGCACACCTGTAGATTTTAAATATGAAGAATTTAATCAAGCCTTTGAAAAACTAGCTGGTTCACAAATCAATAATGTATTAGATAAAACTGCTAAGGATTTACAATTGAATCTAGAAAGTTTTTGGTTCCAGGTATATGAAAATGTTGCTTTGACAGGCCAGCCTAAAAGATTTGTATATGAAGAGAAAAAAATAAATAAGTGGTTTGATGTTTATGTTTTTAAGATTTATTTTGAAGGTAATAAAGTTGGAGTATTGTTCAACGATGTAACTGAAAGAGTGCTTCACAATCACAAATTAGAAGAACTTATTAAAATACAGGATGAATTATATGTAAATGTATCCCATGAGCTTAAGACTCCATTAAATGTAATTTTTTCAGCTAATCAATTAATGGATGTCTATTTAAGAAATGATTCAGTTGAGAATAATAAAGATGATCTTATTGATTCAAATAATATCATTAAACAGAATTGTTATAGGCTTACAAAACTAATTAACAATGCAGTTGATTTATCAAAAATTAATTCTGGTTTATTGATGCTTAATCTTGTAAATATAAATATTGTAGATTTTATTGAAAATATTGTCCAATTAGTTTCTGAATATTTGAAGACGAAGGACTTAAAAATAATATTTGATACAAATGTTGAAGAAAAGATATTTGCTTGCGACCCGGATAAAATAGAGAGGGTTGTGTTAAACCTAATTTCAAATGCAATCAAGTTTTCCAATCCAAACAGCGAAATATTAGTTAGAGTTCAAGGTAAAGATGATAAGGTTGAAATCTCAGTAAAGGATACGGGTATAGGAATTGAAAAACAAAATTTAGAGTGTATATTTAACAAGTTTTATCAGGAAGATAAAAGTTTATCAAGAAGTGCAGAAGGCAGTGGTATTGGCTTATCTCTAACAAAGTCATTGGTTGAACTTCATGGAGGGAATGTAAATGTTAAGAGCATAGTAAATGAAGGCTCTATTTTTATGGTTGAGCTACCTATAAGGACTATAGAAAGCCAAAAACCAAGAGTTCAAACTAATTTTTATAACAATCGAGTTGAAGCAATAAGGATTGAATTTTCGGATATATATTCCATCTAAATTTATGTTAATAGATAATTATGGGAATAAAAGTCTAAATATGCTATAATATTTCTAATTTGTAAAATGCAGAAGAAGGAGAATCAGTAGTGGATTTAAAATTAAATACTACAAAAGAAAATATATCATTACAAGATGAATCTAGAAGTAATAATTTAATAGAACTAAAAGAAGGCATTAGAGACGGAATACCTATAGCATTGGGATACTTACCAGTCTCTTTTACCTTGGGAATTGCAGCGAAAAATGCAGGACTAACATTATTTCAAGGATTTTTGGCTGCTTTACTTACAAATGCATCAGCAGGAGGATATGCTGGATTTTTACTAATTTCATCTGGAGGAACCTATTGGGAAATGGCTATGGTTACAATCATAGCAAATGCACGTTACTTTTTAATGGGTTCTTCATTAAGTCAAAAGCTAAATCCTGACACTCCACTTTATCACCGTTTACTTATAGGATATGATTTAACTGATGAACTATTTGGAATATCTATTGCCCGTAAGGGTTGGTTGAATCCATATTATTTTTACGGTGCTATGTTAGTAGCCCTACCTGCTTGGTCATTAGGTACTGCATCTGGAGTAGCAGCAGGAAATATACTTTCGGCTAGAGTTGTTAGTGCATTAAGTGTAGCTTTATATGGTATGTTTTTAGCTATTATAATACCACCGGCTAAGAAAAATCGTGTTATTTTAGCATTGGTTATTTTGAGTTTTATCTCAAGCTTTATAGTTTCAAGACTGTCAATTTTTAGCACTATCTCAAGTGGTACACAAATAATTATATTGACAGTTGTAATTGCTGGACTAGCTGCCATACTTTTCCCAGTATCTGATAAGGAGGATGAGGCAAATGGAGCGTAATGTTTACTTATATATACTTGTAATGTTCGGAGTAACTTATGCAATTCGCGTATTACCCTTGACATTGTTTAGAAAACAAATAAATAATCGTTTCATACGTTCATTCCTTTACTATGTTCCTTATGTTACTTTGGCAGTAATGACATTCCCTGCTATGATGGAAGCAACACAATCTCCAGTTGCAGGTGCACTGGCACTTGTTGCAGGAATTTTATTAGCATGGTATGGGGCAAGTTTATTTCAAGTTTCTGTTTCAAGTTGTATTGTTGTATTTATTATTGAAATGTTCATATAGTATATTAGAGTATAAGTCTTGAATCTTTAATGAAGTACAGGCTCAGGTGTATAGGGGTTAAATATTGTCTGCCTGTTTTCTGTTTTGCATCTTCTGAATTCATATGTTTCTTGATATATATTAATTGGCTCTTCAAAGGGAACTGGTTCAAGTGCAGATGAATCCATTTCCTTTTCCGCTGCATTAAATAGACCTAATTTCATATCACTAATTACTTGTTGGTCAGCTTCTATGGTTTTGTTTTGTGATTAAATTATATCTTGAAGTGTTTTATTAGAGAATCATTATTCACTGAAATTTAGCCCCTATTCTATAACAAAGAAAGGTTTCAAAAAGGATTAGGATGCATGGCTCCTTTAGAATATAGAAACCACGCATCAACATGTGCATAATATCTTAATTTAATTAATTGTCTACTTGACATGGGTCAGTTCAAATATCGGATACGCCTTTTTCACTAACTATTCAAATCACAGACTTTTGATAATGCACACAGTCTTTTAAATCGTCTACTTTAAACTATTTTGGGCAGCTTTGCTTACTAAATTATATCCCAATTCTTTGTTTTCGTAGTCGCCGCGAGCCTGTTTCTTTTCAACCCATTCTGTCCATACGTCGTTAGGGTCATCAATACCAACTGTTGCAGGGTCAAACATAGGATCAAGACCGGCTTTCTTCTGTTTTTCGTAGTCTTTCAAAATCTTGAATGCTTTAGGTGAGAGCAATGCTATTGCCAACAAGTTAATCCAAGCCATCATACCTGCACCTGTATCGCCCATTGCCCAAACAACCTGACCGTCAACGATACCGCCGAGAAGGATACCTGCCAAAAGCAAAGGTCTACCGATGTAAGCTGTCCATTTCTTCTTACCAAAGAGGAAACGCAAGCTTGCGTCTGCCTGATAACCGTAAGCAATCAATGTGGAGAATACAAATACGCTGATTATAACTGCCAACAAGATACCGCCGAACTCATAACCGAGAACGGAACGCATAGCTTCCTGTGAGTAGCTGATACCGTATTCAACACCAGGGAGACCCTTTACGATATAACCTGTTTCGTCAATATTTGCTACGTTGTAAGCACCTGTGAGCAAAATTGTAAAAGCAGTGATGGAGCAAACTAACAATGTGTCAATATATACGGATAAGCTCTGTACAAGACCCTGTTTTACAGGATGAGCACAGTCTGCTGCGGAAGAAACGATTGGACCCATACCGTTACCGGCGTCATTGGAGTACAAACCTCTCTTGACACCCCATTTAACCATAGAACCGAAGATAGCACCATAAATGGAGTTTGGAGAGAATGCAGATTTGAACATAATTGAAATAACTCCAGGCAATTCACCAATATTAGCAAACATAACTACAAGACCTACAACCATGAAGATTGCAACCATAACCGGTGAAATGATTTCAGCAGCCTTACCAATTCTTCTTAATCCACCAACAACAACTACTGCCACCAAAGCAGCAATAATAACAGAATAAAGTATTTGAGAACCGCCGAAAGCATCGGATAAAGCAACAACTGATGTTTTTGTCTGCAAGGCAGACATCATAAATACAGGACCAATCAAAGTTGCCAGAGCATACAAGATACCAATAGGTCTGCTTTTAAGACCACGTTCCATATAGTAAGCAGGACCACCACAGATTTCATTGTCGTATCTGTCTTTGTAAGCAGAACCCAAAAGTGATTCAATCAAGCTGCTCGCTGCACCGAAAAGTGCGGTTATCCACATCCAAACAACAGCACCGGGACCACCAAAATAGATAGCTGTTGCAACACCGGCAATATTACCTGTACCAACACGGCAACCTACGGTAGCAGCAAATGCCTGATAAGGAGTGAGTTTGATTTCTGCGGAACTTTCATCTTTTTCGAACATATGCTTAAACATTTGTTTTATAAATCTGAACTGCGCACCTCTTGTGGCGAAGGTAAAATATAAACCAACGCCAACCAAAACATACACTAATGCATCGCTCCAAATAACATTATTAATGCTATTGATTACATTATTAAAAGTTTGCATAATTTTTCCTCTCTTCCAAAATATTTTTATCTATATTTTAAATATAGATTTTATTTACTCGATTTGTGAGCAAGCAGAGTGGCTCACAGTTGATAGATCCTGCCAAAGCCGCAACCTCTTCCATTGGCATACCGCCCTTGCCGTAGAGTATTACCTCATCACCACGTTTAACATCCGCATTTGTTACGTCAAACATACACATGTCCATACAGATACGTCCGACCTGGGGGCATTTAACGCTGTTTATAATAGCATAAGCACCTTTGTTACTCATACCTCTGGGATAAGAGTCCGCATAACCAGCAGCCACTACTGCCAGCTTCATTGGCTTATCGTTTTCAAAGGTACAGCCGTAGCTTATATGACAACCTGCCGGAAGCTCTTTTACCTGTGCAACACGGGTTTTAAGTGTGAGTGCAGGCTGTAAAGGACCGGTAGGCAGATATACACCATCCGGATAAAGACCGTACATCATAACACCCATACGCACCATATCAAAATGTGCTTCTTTGTGATACATAATGCAAGCACTGTTACTTGTATGATGTACCACTGGAGTGTCAAACCCAAGTTTTTCAAGCTCTTGCATAACAGCCTTATAGTTGGATAATTGCCACTGGGTAAACTCTTCCTTTTCTGGCATATCCGCTGCTGCGAAGTGAGTGAATATACCTTTTATACAAAGGTATGGCAATCTTGAAATTCTATGAACAATCTCTGCTACAGTAGCCGGATTGTCATGTGCAAAAATGCCTGTTCTTGTCATACCTGTATCGAGCTTAATGTGAACATCCAGCTTATTGCCAAGTAGCCCAGCTCTCTCGTTAAGCTCAATAGCGTATTCTTCGTCCAGAATGCTTTGAGCCAAGCCATAGGTTATGAGCTGCTCGGTGTATTCGGAAGGTGTCCACCCCAGAATGAGAATTGGCAAGTTTGTTCCACCCTTTCTCAATTCAATGCCCTCGTTCATACAGGCAACCGCAAAAGCATCTGCGCCGTTTTCCTCCAGCACCTTGCCACAGTTAACTGCACCGTGACCGTGAGCATTGCCCTTTATAACGCACATTATCTTTTTACCGGTCTGCTCTTTTGCGTATTTTAAATTGTGTACAAATGATTGGGTGTCAATCTCTACCCAGGTACGCATAGTGTCAGTTGTCATACTGTTCACTCCTTTGTGATTTTTTCATTAAAGCAAGCCGCACGCTTCCATAGCCTGTTTGAGGTCGGCAATCAAATCTTCTTCATTTTCAAGACCGATGCTGAAGCGGAAGAATCCTTCATTAAAGATTTCAGGGTAATGAGGCAGTTTATCGCTGTCTTTATCGTAGTAAACGATAAGGCTTTCGATATCACCCAAGGATACTGCGTGTGTAACCAGTTTGAGGGAGTCAAGAAATATCTGATGTGCTGCTTCGTCACCCTTAATGTCAAAGGAAATCATAGCAGAGTACTGACCGTTCATCATTTCTTTTGCAAGCTCGTGCTGTGGGTGACTTTCAAGACCGGGATACCATACAAATCTTACCGCTGGACAGCTTTCCAAGAATTGAGCAACAGCCATAGCTACCTTGCAATGCTGTTTCATACGAAATGGAACTGTTGTCAAGCCACGAGCGATAAGCCAAGCTGTGAATGGACTGATTATACCGCCGAAGTTAACCATTGCAATTTCTTTAACTTCTTTAATGAGCTCTTTTCTACCCATTACACAACCGCCGAGTGAGTCACCGTGACCGTTGATATATTTTGTCATACTGTGGATTTCAAGGTCTGCACCGTATTTAAGAGAATAAATACAGATAGGACCTGCAAATGTAGCATCAACGCTCAAAAGTGCGCCGTTTGCATGGGCGATATCTGCGATTGCACGAAGGTCACTAATACCTGTTGTAGGGTTACCAGGTGTTTCTACGTGAATTAATTTTGTGTTAGGCTGCATAGCTGCATGAACTGCTTCTGTATCTGTAGTGTCAACAAATGTAACCTGAACATTGTATTTTTCCGGCAGATATTTATTGAACAACAGGTTTGTAGCACTGTAGCAAACTTCGGAAACGATTGCATGGTCACCTGAGTTAAGGAAAGGAACAAAAACTGCAGCCAATGCAGCAACACCGCTGGCAAATACTGCACAGTCTTCAGCACCTGTCAAAGCACAAAGCTTGTCCTGAAGTACCATCTGGTTAATGCTTCTGTTACGAGAGTAGATGTTTGATTCTGTACCACTCCAATCAATAGGTGTTCCGTCGGTTGGCAGACGGTAGTTAGATGTCATATAAATAGGGCAGTTAATGGCGCCGTGAACATCATCCTTGCGTGTGCCACCGTGAACAGCTATTGTTTCAACTTTGTTTTTCATAAGATTACTCCACCTTTCTAAATAATTGTGTAGAAAAAGATATCTTGTTATCTAATTAAACAATATACTTTTATTAGCTATTTGTCTAACTAATAGTTTTAATAATATGAATCTAAAAAATAGATTGACTATTTTGAGATTTACATTATAATTACATTAAAGAAAATAATCTATGAGGATGAGGTATTTATATGGAAATAAAAAATCTTAACTCATTTCTACAGGTTGCCACAACACAAAACTTTACTAAAGCTGCGAGTATTCTTGGATATTCACAGTCGAATATAAGTGTACATATTCAACAGTTGGAAGAAGAATTAGGTGTGCTTCTTTTCAATCGACTGAGCAAAAAAGTTGTGTTGACTCAATACGGAGAGGCATTGATACCTTACGCAAAACAATGTCTGTCCTCTGCGTTAAAGATTGAAAGTCTTTTTCAAAATGATACTGTACTTAAAGGTAATATTAGAATTGGCTTTACAGAGTCCACATTTGAAAGATTTTTTAAAAAAACCATTATTAATTTTCACGAAAAATATCCCCATGTAAGTACAGAAATATCTGTTGATGCCACATCACGCTTACTTAAACAACTTAACTCAAGCGAATTGGATATCGTAATACTTATTGGTGTTCCTCAAAATTATTCGAACATAAAACATCATTACATCAAAAAGAGTGATATATATATTGTAGCAAGCGCCAACCACCCATTAGCTTTAAAACAAGAAGAAATTTTGCCTTTCGATTTATATGATAAGGAATTTATTTTAACCGAAAACACATCCCCATATAATATTTCTTTTCAACAGTTTTTGATGGAAAAGAATATACACATCCGTTCATACATTAAACTTCAAAGCCCTGAAATGATTATTTCTTTGTTAAAGCAAGGTAGTTATCTTTCTGTTCTACCTGATTTCACAATAAAAAATGCTGTTAGTTCAGGAGAACTTGTAAAGTTGAAAGTCCCTGATTATTCCGGAAATCAAGCAATACAGATATTGACCCATAAGAATACAGTTATTTCTCCACCGATGAATGGTTTTTTAAGACAGATAGAAATGGTTATTGAAAAAAATGAGATATAGAAATTAATTAGCTAAAATTTTTCTTAATAGGTAAACAACGGTAGCTTTCTGTTTCAAGTTGTATTGTTGTATTTATTATTGAAATGTTCATATAGTATTTTAGAGTATAAGTCTTGAATCTTTATAAAAAGGTTTAAGACTTTTTTAATTTAATGGAACATTAAGATCACATTAATAATATAATTAGTATTGACAACATAGTCTACAAAGTGTAAACTGAAACTACGAAGTCTATAAATTGTAGACTGAAAGGAGATGTTATTTATGATTGAATATAGACTTACTGAAGCGGAAGAAAACTTGGCAGATATTATTTGGTCAATGGAACCTATTAGATCACCAGAATTGGTAAAGATATGTGAAGAAAAATTCTACTGGAAAAAATCAACCACCTATACAATGCTAAAAAGGCTTGAAGAAAAGAATATAGTTATAAATCACAATAGTATAGTAAAATCATTAATTAGGAAAGATGATTTTCATGCAGAACAGAGTAAAATATTCATTGAAGGTAAATTTGATGGTTCATTACCTAAGTTTTTAGCAGCATTCACAAGAAGGAAAAAACTTAGTGTTAAAGAAGTGCAAGAATTACAGAAGTTAATAAATGATTACAAGGAGGAAGTATAGTGGATAAGTTGTTCTTACAAATTATCAATATGAGCATTACATCCAGTTATGTCATTCTGTTTATTGTACTAATTAGATTTTTACTAAAAAAAGCTCCTAAGATTTTTTCCTATTGTTTATGGGGAATAGCTTTTTTTAGATTGATATTTCCATTCTCCTTTGAAAGTATATTTAGCCTTATAGCTATCAATACTGAAACTATACCTGAAAACATAGTATATACTCAGGCTCCACAGATTCAAAGTGGTATAACATTGATTGATAGTACAGTAAATAGAGCAATGCCTACTTCTGTTGCTGGAGCAAGTGTTAATCCAATGCAAATCTGGATTTCAGTTGGAAGTTCAATCTGGCTAACAGGGATAGTAGTGCTTCTTGCATATAGTATATTTACTACAATAAAACTTTCTAAGAAATTAAAAACATCAACTCATATTTATGAAAATATATATAAAATAGAAACGATGAAGACACCTTTTGTATTTGGATTAATTAATCCAAAAATCTACCTACCTAATAATCTTTCTAAAACAGAAGTATCCTATATTATAAAACACGAACAAACACATATTAAGAGGAAAGATCACATTATAAAATTTGTAGCTTTTCTAATAGTAACTATCCATTGGTTTAATCCAATGGTATGGATAGCCTTTTATTTAATGGGTGAGGATATGGAACTATCCTGTGATGAATCAGTTATAAAGAAGATGGGCTACGAAATAAAAAGGGATTATTCAAACTCTTTATTATCTCTATCAATAGGAAGAAGGATAGTAGGAGGTTCTCCTATTGCATTTGGTGAGAATAATACAAAGAGTAGAATTAAAAACATTTTAAATTATAAACAGCCTAAGTTTGTGGTTGTTATAGTAGTAATAGCTATAATAGTAGCTTTGGGTATAGGACTGTTAAGCAATCCTCCTAGCAGTACAACTAACAATTCACCTAATGAAGAAATGACAATAGAAGATTATGCGTGGAAATTTATAGACAATGAAATTGAAATGTATGAAAATGCTGAATGGGGAGATGTGAAATTTGTAGATAAAAAGATTACAAAACTAGAAAAGTTATCAAGCTTCGATAACATACTTTCATCTCCTGTAGAGTTATGGAGATTAGAATATAGAATAAAACCTGACAATATTGAAAAAGTTGTAATAGCAGGTGGTATGCAGGTTGAAGATGGATGGCTAACGGAAGATAGCAGCATGGGTAAGCCAAACTTAGTCTTTACTTATGAGGATGGCAGTCTAATTTATTTAGGAAATGCAAATACAATTGAATTTGATATGAACACTTTATCATCTCAAGAAATAGCTATTCGGATTATGTTAGAAAATATGGGTCTTTTAACTAATGAAACTTACAATGGTAATCATGTTATTATTAAATTCCCATTATCAACAGGGGAGATTTCTCAATTATTATTATCACAACCTGTTAAACAGGACAATACTGGTATATGGGCTGTAGAAAGTTGGATGGATGGTAATGGTAATATATATCATGATGTTCCAATCTATGAAGAAGATATGGAAATTCAGGATTATTATATAAAGTTACAAGAGGAAGTTGATAGCGGTCATAAGCCTTGGGTTCTTGATCCCATAGAAGTAGGATATGACTATATATTTAATTATTTAGGTCAAATCTTAGTAAAGAGAGCTGATTTAGAAGTAATAAATCCAGCTACAATAGATGACTTTTTAATTACACCAGAAAGTCATTTCATTGGATATATAACTATGATGACAAAGGATGAAAGATTATTTCATTTAGATAAAGTAGAATTTCTAACACTAGAAGATGAAGAGCGAGCTGCAGAGCTTGGGATAGATATGGACAATGAGATGCCTTCAGGTTTCATGGTTTATAATCCTGATACCTATCCTTCTGCTTTTGATGTATCGGATGATACTGAGTATCTTCTATTAAATTGGAGCGATCTTTCAAAGCATACAAGTGTAACAAAAGAAGAGTTTATTAAGTATAATGAAAGTTTAGATTATAATCTCCTATATCATATATATACAAAGGATGGATATGTAACATTGATAAAGGAACAATATATACCATAATAAAATATTAGTCCTGAATCTTTATTAAAGATTCAGGACTTCTTCTTTTAATTAATTTTTAATTTGATTAAGGTTAATTACTTATTATTAAAGTCATGCTAGAATTTATTTCAAAGGCTAGATAAGAATTAAAAAAAGTTCTTATAAAGTTATAAAATCTTGACCTAAGTCAAGGTTTAATTGTCAACCAAGGGATATTATATAATTACAGGAAAGATTTAGTAGAAATTATATTATAAAATTAAAAGGAGAGATTTATAATGAAAAAATTTAATGAAGCAGTAGAACAAAACTTAGGAAGATTAGAGCAATATGTACCAATTGTGGCAAGAGTTCATGGTGGAAGTCATCCAGAATTTTATGATGTAAAAAGGGTATTTGATGAAATCTATGTTAAAGTTATGAAATCAGGATCAGATAAACCAGATTTAGATAGTGAGTTCATAGAACTACGTGAAATTACAGATAACTATACTGTACCAGGTGATGTATGTGAAAGTTATGAAGCAGTTTATAATATGTTAAAAGAAATAGATAAGGCATATCAAGCTTAGAAAGTTCCAAGTCTTCCTTTCTATTGATATCATAGACTTAATAGAAAGGAAGAACTCATAAGGGTATTTAAATAAAAATAAAATTGACATTTGTCAATTAGGAGTGATAAAGATGCAAAATCATATTTTAAAGAAGAAAAATCTAATCACTTTATTAAGTGGTATTTTAATATCAGTTGGATTTATTACTAAATGGACAGTAGGTAACATGAATGTCTTTGAATGGTCCCTAATCATTGCTTCAATCCTAGGTGCAGCACCAATTGTAATTCAAGCCTATCAAGCACTAAGAGTAAAGGTAGTAAGCATAGATGTATTAGTTACAATTGCAGTATTAGGGGCATTTTTGATTCAGAACTTTGAAGAATCTGCTATAGTTACTTTCCTATTCTTATTTGGTGCTTATTTAGAGCAACGTACACTAAATCAAACACGTTCAGCAATAAAAGAACTAACAGAAATGGCACCAGAGAGTGCATTAAAACAAATGGAAAATGGGGAATTTGAAGAAGTAGAAGTTGATGATGTAGATGTAGGAGATATATTGCTTGTTAAAACAGGTGCAAAAGTTCCTGTTGATGGAACAGTTTTATCAGGGGAAGGTAGTATTAATGAAGCAAGTATTACTGGAGAATCCATTCCAGTTAGTAAGGAAAAAGATTCAAATGTATTTGCAGGTACTATCTTAGATAATGGAACTATACAAATAGTTGCTGACCGTGTGGGAGAAGACACAACATTTGGTAAAATAATAGAACTAGTAGAAGAAGCACAAGACTCAAAATCAGAAGCAGAACGATTTATAGATAAGTTTTCAAAATATTATACACCAGCAGTACTTGTTCTAGCTTTTATAGTATGGTTATTCTCAAAGGATGTTGAATTAGCAATCACTATTTTAGTACTAGGTTGTCCAGGTGCGTTAGTTATTGGTGTACCAGTGTCTAACGTAGCAGGTATAGGTAATGGAGCACGTCATGGTGTATTACTAAAGGGTAGCGAAGTAATTAGCGATTTCAGTAGATTAGACACTATGGTATTTGATAAAACTGGTACTCTAACCGTAGGAAATCCGTCAGTAGCAGATAAAGAATATTATGGAGAAAATATAGATGAAGTATTAGGCTATCTTGCAAGTATAGAACGTGAATCGGATCATCCATTGGCAAAAGCAGTTTTAGAAGAAATAGGTCAAACAGAATATTCAACAGTTGAAAACACTGAAGTAGTAAAAGGTGGAGGAATAGTAGCAACGGTAAATGGACACAGGGTAGCTGTAGGTAATGTAGCCTTAATGGAAAAAGAAAATGTCAAACTTAATGAAAAGGCAAAAGCTGATGTAGCTAGATTTGAAAAAGGAGGAAATTCCCTTGTAATAACTTCAGTTGATGGAGAATTGAAAGTGTTAATGGGAGTTAAAGACCAAATTCGTCCAGGTGTTAAAGAAGAACTTCAAAAGCTAAAGAAATTAGGGGTAAAGAACCTTGTAATGCTATCAGGTGATAATCAAGGAACAGTAGATGTAGTAAGTAAAGAACTAGGCTTAACTGAGGCACATGGAAATATGTTACCTGAACATAAATCTGAATATGTCAAAATGTTAATTGAAGAAAAAGATCAAATTGTAGCCTTCGTTGGAGATGGAGTAAATGACAGTCCTTCACTAGCCCTAGCACAAATTGGTATAGCAATGGGAAGTGGAACAGACGTAGCTATAGAAACATCAGATGTAGTCTTAATGAATTCTGATTTCAGCCGTTTACCACACGCTTTAGGATTGGCTAAAGCTACAGCAAGAAATATGAGACAAAACATTATTATTGCTGTAGGTGTTGTATTAGTATTACTAGCGGGCGTATTGTTTAGTGAATGGGTAAGTATGTCAATCGGTATGTTAGTACACGAAGCTAGTATCCTAGTAGTTATCCTTAACGGTATGAGATTATTAAAATATAAATTAAGCAAATAAAGACAAAAATTGACCTAGGTCAAAGTTTTAATATATAAAATATGGTAATATTAATTTAGAAGGTAATTAATAAATGTAATTAGTAGGAGGAGATATTATTATGAAATCAGCAACAATCCAATTAGAGACTTTAACATGTCCATCATGTATGCTAAAAATTGAAGGTGCACTTAAGAGTTTAAATGGTATCGATCAAGATACAACTAAAGTATCATTTAACACAAGCAAAGTAAAATTAAACTTTGATGAAGATAAAGTATCAATTGAAGAAATCGAAGGTGCAATTACCAAAGTAGGTTATGAAGTTATTAAATCAAAAGTAAAATAAATAAAAGCAGTTCCCCTTAAAAATAAAACCCCTCTAAATTTACAGATAATAATCTGTTGAATTTAGAGGTTTTCTTTTGACAACAAAGTGCAACTGTGCTATTATTAGAATGCAACTCCGAATATCGTGAAAGAAGTGGGGGACCCAATTGAAGGGGTGAATCTAAATTGTTAGAAGGGCGACTTGGGAGCCCTAACCCGACAGCTAACCTCATAGGAGAACACCAAGCGTATGACGAAGCTCATTTGAGCTAGTTGATGCGCTTTCTTTATTTGGACTGAAAGGCCAACTATAGTCATAATGTGTAAATATTATGATGCGGAGGTATAAAGATTTGAATTTGCTTTTGAAAATTAGTATTGTTTTAGTTGTAGGTGCCATAGGAGGTAAGATTGCACGATTGTTTAAGCTTCCAAATGTATCTGGATATTTGGTAGCAGGGTTATTTTTAGGACCTTCATTTACAAAATATGTTAGTGCAGCAGATATTGATACTTTTTCAATAATTAGTGAGTTAGCATTAGCCATTATAGCCTTTAGTATAGGTAGTGAATTTATTATAAAGGATATGATGAAGCTAGGAAAATCAATTGTGATCATAACTCTTGCAGAAGTTGTAGGAGCTATTGGTTTAGTATTTAGTATTATGTTTTTTGTATTTAAACAACCATTTGCGTTCAGTATTGTGATAGCATCTATGTCAGCAGCTACAGCACCTGCTGCAACATTGTTAGTAATAAAACAGTTTAATGCAAAGGGACCTTTAACAAAAACGATCTTGCCTGTAGTAGCTTTAGATGATGTATTTGGAATTATTGCTTTTGGAATAGCAATGTCACTAGCAAAGCTATCAATTGGTAACCAGGATGTTTCTTTGTATGAAATGTTAAGTGGACCTTTTATAGAAATTGGAGGTTCAATGCTATTAGGATTAGGATTAGGTATTTTACTTTCTTTTGTTGCTAAAAAGTCCAATACTAAAGATGAATTGCAGGTGATGTCTTTGGCTGCAATTGGAATCGCTACAGGTTTAGCAACTGTTTGGGGATTTTCTCCTTTACTAACTAATATAGTGATGGGCACAACTTTAGTTAATATGTTACAGAAATCAAAGAGAGTATTTGATTCGGTTTCAGATTTTTCATCACCTGTTTATGTATTGTTTTTTACACTAGCTGGCGCAAGTCTTGACTTAAGTATACTATCTAAAGTAGGATTAATGGGATTAGCTTACATCTTGGCAAGGGCAGGCGGCAAGGGAATTGGAGCCTGGTTTGGAGCAAAGATGGTTAAAGCTGATGAAGTTGTTACCAAGTACTTAGGTTTAGCATTACTTCCTCAAGGTGGTATTTCTATTGGACTTATTGTATTGGTACGTCAACAATTGCCTGAATACGCTATGGCTATTAGTACGATTATTATGTTTAGTGTACTTATCTATGAAGTATCTGGGCCAATATTTGCTAAAATTGCTATACAAAAAGCTGGAGAAATTGACGGAGCATATAATAAAGAACACATTAAGATAAATAAAACAGAAGAAGTAGAAGTGATATAGTAAAACTCTTTCGGAAGGAAGGTGGATAATATTCAAGTACTATTTATAGTATTAAACGAAGTTGATTATTTAAATGATATTCTTGAAGGATTTGTAGATGTAGGAGTTAGTGGAGCTACAGTTTTAGATAGCCAGGGAATGGCAAGTTTTATCGTAAATAATAGTAATAAAAGTGTTCCCCTATTTGGTTATTTAAAATCAATGTTAGAAGATTCTCTACCATATAATAAAACAATTTTTACTGTTCTTGAAAATGAAGCTTTAGTTGAAAAAGCTGTAGCTGTTGTTCAAGATATAGTAGGTGAAATCAACAGCTCGAATGTAGGATTTATGTTTACAATTCCAATTGGGAAAACTTATCCTATGAAATTTAAGGAATAAATAGATTAGCCAGCCAACATGTGAACATGCCCCTGTCAAGTAGACAGTGGAAATAATAAAAAAACTTTGTGCGCCAATCATAATCCGATGATTGGCGTAATTTTATTTTACGCAACTAACTCCAATATATGATGCCTATATTCTAGTGGGCTCATGCACTTTAGTCGTTTCTGATACCTGTGATTGTTGTAATAATTTATATATTCCAAAACAGCAGATTCTAACTCAGTATATGTGTTAAACTTTTTAAGATAGTACATTTCTGACTTTAACATACCCCAAAATGCTTCCATAGGTCCATTATCAATGCATCGTGATACTCTGGACATGCTTTGTATCATACCTGCTTCATCCAGCTTCTTTTTAAATACCCTACTTGTGTATTGATATCCCCTGTCACTATGAAAAATTGGTCTGCTATTTGGATGATTATGATGTGCGATATCAAAGGTCTCAAATACTAGATTGTTATTATTTGAATGTCCTAATACAAAAGATACAATACTTTTATCTGCAAGGTCTAATATGGCGCTAAGGTATGCTTTACCTCCAGTCCCATACTTCATTTCTGTTACATCTGTAAGCCATTTCTCACCAAATTTATCCGATTTAAAATCTCGATTAAGTATGTTATCAGCTGTAATTTCAGGAGTTGATTTAATGTAATTCCGTCTCTTTCTACGGCATACCGATTTTAGTTTTAATATATCCATTAGGCGATAAATTCTTTTATGATTAACTTTTAAATCATGTTCACGATTAAGTTTAATTGTCATTTGTCTATAGCCTAGTATTCCATTTCTTTCCTCATAGGCATCTTTAATTAGTGGGAGTAGTTCTTTATTAAACTTCTCATTAGTACTTTCTTTTCTATTAATCCATTTGTAGTAAGATGATCTTTGTATTCCTGATAATTTACATAATTCTGTTATTGGATATTTTTTAGTATCATGTAAATCACGTATTGCTAGATATATACTCTCATATCTTACCTGACTTAATATCGCCCCCTTTCTATCTCCTGGAGCTTTTTTAGAAAATCAAGCTCCATCTGCTTCCTTTTATTCTCTGCCTGCAATAATTTATTTTCTGCTTTTAATTTCTCTAACTCGGACATTTCTTCTATAGACTTTCTTCTACCTCGATTATCCTGAAGGGCTTCAACTCCACCTTTTTTATATTTTCCTACCCAAGAATATACCTGCTGATATGATACTTGGAAATGTTCTGCCGTTTCAGCATAGTTATTTTGATGCTCTAAACAATATATAACTATATCAACTCGCTCTTCATAAGTCGTTTTTTGTCCTTTAGTCATGATTTTAGTTCCTCCTGTTCCAGAAGATTTTAGTTTCTCATGACCATTATACTTTAAAATCCAGTTTCGCAACTGTTTATTTGATTTAATCCCATATTTTTTACATATATCAGATAAGGACCCTTCTCCATTAAGATAATCCCTTACAGCCATATTTTTAACCTCTTCAGAATAGGATCTATTTTTAGGGCTGTTATTTAAACCATCTATACCTAATGATTCATAGTTACGAATCCATCTCGCTAAAGTTGTATAACTAACACCTATTAGTCTCGCTACATGATTAACGGAATCCTCTCCTCTTATACACCTATGAACATATTCAAGTTTTTCATCTGTTGTAAATTTACTTTTTTGTCCCATAAAAAATACTCCTCCTTGTAGTAAACAGTTTTATTATTTTAACTGTCTACTACAAGGGGAGCATATCAATGTACCTATTTGTTGGCTGGCTAATTAACTTTCCTAGTTTAAAAACTTACAAGAGATAAGAAAGAAATTTACAAATCTTTTATATCATATTGGAATAAATTTACTATATAATATGTAATATGGATTTAAACAATCGATATGAGTTTGTATAATCATAAATTCAATGATTATGGAGGATTGTCTTATGAAGAAACGAATAATTATGATTATTCTAGTGATGGCTATTTGTCTTACATATTATCCTGCTTATGCCTATGGATCTGAAGGGGTACTACCTTCAGGTACTTTAGATACTGAAATTGGACATCAAATTAAGTCCTATATAGAAGAGCATAAAGATACAACAGCATCTATTTCATTGGCTGTATTTCGCGGAGATGAAACAATATATGAAACTATCTATGGATTTTCAAATATTGAGAATCAAATATTAGCTAATGATGAAACAGTATATGAGTGGGGTTCAGTATCTAAACTACTTGTATGGGTAAGTGTGATGCAGCTTTGGGAAGAAGGAGAATTAGTCCTTGAAGCTGATATTAGAGGATATTTACCAGAGGGATTTTTGACTAAATTGCAGTACGACATGCCGATTACAATGCTTAACCTAATGAACCATAATGCAGGTTGGGAAGATTCAGTCTTTAACATGTTAGCCTCAGATGCTGATAGTGTGTTGACTCTGGAAGATGCCTTAAAAGCAACAGAACCTCATCAAATTTATGAACCAAATTCAGTGGTCTCCTACTCCAATTGGGGTGTCTCATTGGCAGGATATATTGTGGAGCTCATTAGTGGACAGCCTTTTTACCAATACGTTCAAGAACATATATTTCAACCATTAGATATGATGCATAGCTCTATGTCACCCATTTATTTAGACAATAAGTTGGTAGAATCAAAGTTACTTGAGGCTCAAGGTTATACAACAGAACTATCACCAATTGAGGATGGATTATTTTATATTAATATCTATCCTGCAGGATCAGCCGCAGGTACTCTTGATGACTTTCTAACATTTGCTAAAGCTTTAGTCCAAAATAGTGATGGAGCGATGAAGTTATTTAATAATAGCGAAACATTAAATGAAATGTTATCACCTACTTTAAGTTATGTAGGTACTGATATTGACTATATTAACCATGGTTTTTGGTCCCAAGAATTCAATGTACAAGCCCTTGGACATGGTGGGAATACCATTATGTATTCATCAAACTTAATGTTTGACCCAATATCTGGTGTGGGGATTGTGATTATGACTAATCAAGGTAATGAAACAGTATACAATTATGGATTACCACCAATGGTATTTGGACAGATAGGTCAAATGGCAATGCAAGGAGAAAGAACGGATCCAACAAGTTTTGCAGGCCTTTACTCTTCAGCTAGAACAATCCGTGAGGGCATTGGAAAAATGTATACATTACTTGGTTTACGAATGTTTATTAATGTGGATGACGGTAATCTGGAAGCTCCCTTATTTGGTTTGGCTGAAATAAATTTAAAACAGATAGCTCCGAATACCTTCGTAGAATCTCAAAGAGTAGGGGAATTAGAAGTTGACTACCTTACAAGGTTAGGAAACAATGCAGGAACAAAGATAATGTCATCTCCCTACGGAGATATATTAGAAGCAGATGTTGATGCTTGGGCTTGTGTAATTATTACCATATTTTTTATAATTGCTGTAATTTGGAGTATAGTTATTCTTATAAGTAGTTTTATAAAATTTCTTTTATACAAAATTAAAAAGAAGACTCCTTCATACGATTCATTTAAGAAGTATCAAATAATACTATGCCTTGCTATATTACTATTACTTGTAAATATAATATTAGTTGCTAACTTGATGTTCTCAATGGATGGAACAACTGATACTATTAGGCTTCATGTCATTTCAAGCATTGTTTTAGGTGTTATTCCATTAGTCTATGCTTTATTGCTTTTTAATAGATGGAATAAACTTAAATTTAGTAGCAAGCAAAAAGTGTCCTATGTTGTGACAATGTGTGCTGGATTTATAATGTCACTAACAGTCATTATTCTAGAATTGTATAAGATTTAGAAAAATAAACCTAATAATTAGCTAGCAAATAGCTGTTATTAGGTTTTGATTTGTAGTTTTATTGCATTATTAGATTTGTACATAGGATTATTATATTAATTACATTCCATATCTTTTTAGAGCAGCATCGACTATCTTAAACACTAATCCCTCATAACCAAGTTCTGAAGCTTCTGCCATTCTATATAATGAACTTTTATTTTTCATAAGCCCTGGTAGTGAATTAATTTCAAGTATATATGGTATTCCATCCTTTAAAATTATATCAACCCTTGCATAATCTTTTAATGATAAGGATTTATATGCTTTTAAGACTGCCTTTTCAATTTTTTCTTTCTCTTCATGGGTAATTCTAGCAGGTAAATGATATTGCGTATGGGATTTATAATATGATTTGATTTCAAAGCTATAAAATTTAAGCAAACCATCTGGTAAGTTTGACATATCAATTTCTTGAATAGGGAGTATGGTAATATCATCATTATTTCCAACTATACCTATCGAGAGTTCTTTTCCTTCTATATACTCATTTAACATGATTGGTGGAGTGTAAGTATTTATAATATTCTTTACCTTCTTTGTTAGGTCTTCCTTGTTATATACCAAACTATCTTGATGAATTCCTCTACTTGAACCTTCATCACTAGGTTTAACTAAAATAGGAAATTCCATATCTGTTCTTTCTAAGTCACTCATACTATCAATTGATATATAATTAGGAGTTGGTATATTTTTTGATTTAAACACTGTTGAGGATAGGATTTTATTAATTGCAAGAGCATGTCCAAGAATTGAAGAGCCTGTATATGGTATATTTGCAAATTCTAACATTGCTGGTATTTGTGCCAACTTACTGAAGCCATTTATGCCATTACATAGATTAAAGACTAAATCAACTTTTTCATTCTTTAAAGTATTCATTATGTTTTCATCTACTACTAAATCAATACACACATATTTTTTAGATAAGATTTCTTTAATAGATCTTACTGTTTCCATCTTTTGCGTATCTTCTAAGTGAGCTTCTTCTAAATGGAAATGGTTTTCCCTAGGCATATCGGTTAAGATTGCTATCTTCATTTAATACCCCCCATAGTTTATTTAAATATTTACTTAAACAATAACCTATATTTCAATAGAAATCAAGATTAATTATGATACAGCTGGTCTTAGATTTATATAAATAATAAGGTATAAAGCTCTTTATTATCTGTACTGTTTCATATTTAATGAATATTTTTGCTGTGAATAACATAAATTTTATAAATGACTTTGTTGTCCAATTAATTTACAAATAAATCCATTGATTTCTAGGTAGATGTAAATATTTTCCACAACCGCAATAATAATACATCAATTTGAAATTTAAGTTAGCCAATTATCAAACCTAAAAAAGGAGTAATTTGAAAATTAAGAACTTTGGCATAAAATTTGCAATATATTTAATTGAAAGTATTTAACTTTTAAAATTTGAAGGGGGGATTCATATGACAGGAATACCAGTAGAATTGATGTTAATGTTCGTACTACTTATAACCATCGTTATTGTCTTTTTATTTTACAAGAGACCGATTTATGAGGCTATGTTCATTGGTTTCTTGGTAATGGTAGTAGCATTAGGTCGATTTGACAGATTTTTTCACTACCTTATTAAACCATCCACTAACACCTTGTTCTATGCAATAGTGGCATTTTTATCTTTAGCATTTATCTTTGGTGAGACAAACGTAGTAAAATATGTAATTGATTTTATATTAGCCATTGTAGGAAGATTTAGAGGTGGAGCTGGATGGGTTTCATTATTTTCTAGTACATTTATGGCTGCCTTATCTGGAACAGGACCAGGGAACGTAGCGGCAACAGGAGTTTTTACTATTCCAGCTATGATTAATACGAAGTTCCCTAGGCATTTAGCAGCAACTACAGAGATGTCAGCAAGTTCATTAGGACCAGCCATACCACCATCTGGAACCATACTTTTAGCATTTGGAGTATTAGATGCTCTATACCCTGGTGTATATCCATTATCAACATTTTGGATGGCTGTATGGGGCGTAGGTATATGGTTCGTAATTCAAAGAGTAATTACTTTGTATGGATTTATTAGATATTACAAAGTTGAAGCGGTACCTGAAGAACAACGTCCAAAACTTGGAGAGACTTTTAGAGAAGGATGGAAAGCATTAATTGTTCCACTTATAATATTTTTACCACTGTTCTTAGATTTTCAATTAAAGGATACATTCTTTACTAGTAGACTTGGCGCTGAAGGTGCATCTGCAATGTCTAGTTCTGTAATACAGTTTACTCCGGGAGTGGCTGCAATTTATGCTCTAGTTATTAGTCGTAAAAGAATAGGTGGGCTAAATCCAGGGAATTTATTTAAATTATTTAAAAAAGGAATTTCACAAATTGTACCTGTAGCAGCAACAGTTTATTTCGCTTATTGCCTATCAGAACTATTCGGCGAAGCAAAAGTTGGCCATGCGATAGGTGACTATATTGCTAGTTTTAATATGAGTAAGACACAGTTAGCTATATTCTTCCCAGTACTTACTACATTCTTAGGAATGTTTATAACGGGATCTGCACAGGTTGCAATATTCGGTTCAATGATCGTTACAGGTTTGGCAGCAGTAGGTGTTAACCCTATACTAGCAGCTGCTATGCTCCCTGGCATTACAGGTTCCTTAGAAGGTATGACCCCACCATTAGCACTTGCAATGTATACAGCAATGGGGATTGCTAAATCCGAAATGAAGGAAACATCAATTTTGGCGTTAATATGGGTATTTGCCCATCTAATCTTTTCCATATTGATGTTGGTAGGAATATTACCTGTACTATTTATATAAGGAGGGATTCTTATGAGGGAGAAAATAGAAAAATTCGTTGAATCAGCATTTAGTATATTTACTATTATAGCTGTCATAGGTGGTGGAATTGTATTCGTAATGTTTGTGTTGGGAATTATCATAGGCGGGCCAACGGGAACATCTTTAGCGGTAAATGCCAAAAGTGTCGTAATGCCAATATTTATTAGATGTGCGGCGGTAGCGGTACTCGCTGGATTAATTCATTACTATGCAACTGGTAAACATGCTCTTACTATGGATGAGCACAAATAATATATTAGGGTAAGCAATTTTGCTTACCCTTTTGTTGATGCAACTAATAAAATAACTTTTAGGTGATAATATGATGGATGAACATGGAAGAGATATAAAAGGTGATGTTAATCTTTTAGCAAATACAATGCAATCGATAAATAAAGCCAAGGATTTCCAGTTGGTATCTGATTTTATTTTTAAGTTTATTCAAAATTTTGTAAGTTTCAATATGATTGTAATCTATAAATATAATGAACGAGAAAGCTCTTTGGATGTTGTCTCATGCATAGGGTCAAGTACTGAAAAAATGAAAAATAGAATCCCATTTAGAATTGGCGAGGGTGCTATTGGCTTGGTAGCCAAGGATAAGAAGTCACTACTCATTAATGATGCTTTAAATTCTAAGGAAATTAAGGTTAGACAATTCCATGAAGAGGATCCATTAATTAGGTCTTTTATGGCTATCCCTTTAGTTGTTGGTGATAAAATCATAGGTATCTTAAGTGTATCTTGTTCAAAACCTCATCAATATACTCAATATGATATGCAAATGATATCAATTATAGCTTCTCAAGGATCTGCTTTTCTTGAATTAAATGAGTATATCTCAGATATAGAAAAGATGTCAAATCAGATATTAGAGAATGTTAATAGTGGTGTAATGGTTATCGATTGTGATTTTAATGTATTAGTGTTCAACAACGCAGCAGAAAAAATAACGGGATATTCTGAGGATGAAGTTATTGGAAGAAGGTTAATTGATATACCATTAAAAGAACACGATAATCATTGGTTCATAATAAATAGCATAAAAGAAATGAAAGTATTCAATGAAGAAAAGACATATATGATTAGAAAGTCTGGTGAATTTATCAATATTAGATTATCAACATCTGTGCTATACGATGAGGACAACTCAGTTAAAACATGTATATGTATATTTAGAGATGTTACTGAGTTAGAAGAGTTGCAGAGACAGGTTATTTTAGCAGATAAACTATCTGCTTTAGGAAGAATAACTGCTGGTATAACCCATGAAATAAGAAATCCTCTTCTACCAATTAGAAATGCAAGTGAGTATCTACTGAGAAAGTTTAAAGATGATGATAAGAATACTGATACAGTCAAGCTATTAAATATTATTATTGAGGAAAGTGAAAGGCTCAATAGATTTTTAGGACAACTTTCCAACTTATCTAAGGATAATATAGTTACCAGTGGAGCATGTAATTTTGACATAGTACTAGATAATATCCTGGCATTGCTTAGATATAATATAAAAAGTAATGATATAAATATAAAAATCAATATTGAAAATAGGAAAATAATCTTACCATGTAATGAAGATAACTTAAGACAGGTTTTATTGAATATTTTATTAAATGCAATTGATTCATTTAATATGGATTATAATAATGAAAAAAAAGAAATTAGAATAAATGGAAATCTCCAAGATAAAGACTTTTATTTAGAAATTGAGGATACAGGTAAAGGAATATCTAAGAAGGATTTAAATAATATATTCGAACCTTTTTATACAACTAAGGATGATGGAACTGGACTTGGATTACCACTTTCATTAAATATTATAAATAGTATAGGTGGTAAAATCACGATTAACAGTACTTTGGGAGTAGGTACAAGAGTTTCAATAAGAATTCCTACAGAAAGTGAAAGGGTGTCTTAAATGGATACAATAAATATTCTATTAGTTGATGATGAAAAGGCTATTAGGGAAACATTAAAGATAATCTTAGAGGATGTAGGTTATAAGATATATACTGCACAAAGTGGATGTGAAGCTCTAGAAATAATGAGGAATAATATTGTTGACTTACTAATAACAGATTTAAAAATGCCAAAGATGAATGGAATAGAACTTATGGAAAGAGCTCTAGCAATAGATCCATCAATTGAAACCATATTTATCTCTGCATTTGCAGATATAAAGTCAGCTATAAAAGCTGTAAAATTAGGGGCAATAGATTATTTAGAAAAGTCCTTTACAAATAAAGAACTTATATTGACCATTGAAAAAGCAGTAAAAAGGATAAATTTAAAAAGTCAAAATAGTAATTTGAAAAGTAAATTGTTAAGTGATGAATTTGGAACCATGGGCGTAATTGGTACAGGAGAAAAGATGCAAAAATTGTTCTATATAGTTAATAGAATAGCTCCTAGCAAGGCAAATGTACTGATAACAGGAGAGAGTGGTGTTGGAAAGGATGAGTTTGCAAAATTAATTCATAAAAAGAGTTTACAGAAGGATAATAATTTTATTGCACTTAATTGTGGAGCAATACCGGCTAATCTTATAGAAACTGAATTATTTGGTCATGAAAAAGGTTCTTTTACAGGTGCTTATCAACAAAAAAAGGGTAAATTTGAATTGGCAAATGGAGGCACTTTATTTCTAGATGAAATTGGAGATTTACCATTGGATATGCAAGTAAAGTTCCTGAGGGTTCTTCAAGAAAAGCAATTCTTTAGAATTGGCTCTGAAAACAGTATAAAAGTTGATGTCAGAATAATAGCAGCTACAAATAAGAATTTAATGACTGAGATTGAAAATGGAAATTTCAGAGAGGATTTATATTATAGACTCAATGTAGTAAATATACATATTCCTCCATTGAGAGAGAAAAAAGAGGATATACCATTGTTAGCAGAAAAGTTCTTACTGGAATTATCAGGAACATATGATAAGAGTGTAAAATATTTAGATTTCGAAACCTTGGAATTATTGATGAATTATAATTGGAGGGGCAATATAAGAGAATTACGTAATGTAATAGAGAGATCTATATTAGTTTGTGATGATAAAGAAGAAATATTGCTAAAAACCCACTTACCTATGGAGATATCCGGAATCGATAGTTCAAGTAATGAAGAAGATAAAGAACATAAAGAAGATAAAGAAGACATGACATTGAGTCAATATGAGAAGATAATTATAAGAAATACTTTAAAAAAATATGAAGGTAATAAAACTAAAACAGCGGAGGCTTTAGGTATCAGAAGGCAGACTTTATATAATAAGATAAAAGAATATAATCTAATTTGATGTATAAATAAATTACACTTTTTCCATAAACTTTCAAGTATAAAGTCAACTTATTTGACAATAAATGTTTATATTTAGAGATAGGGTATTTACCCTATTTATTTTTTTACCTAGAAAGTGATGATTTACAAAAGAAAATACGAAAACTACGAAATTTTACCACTTGTTTTATAACTGGCACAGTAGTTGCAATAATATATGGTAACAACTTAACAAAAGGGAGGAATAAAATTGAAAAAGAAAGAGCTAAGAATTATAAGTCCTAATGGGCATCTAGGATTTTCACCAACTAAAGAAGAGAGTTTTTATATTGGTGCAAAGACAAAGCCAGATTACTACTGTAGTGATTCAGGTAGTGATGATATTGGACCAGGACCATTAGGTGCAGACAAATGTGCAAGTTTATATGAATGGCAAAAACATGATTTAGAGCTTATGCTTTTGGCATCTAGAGAGCAAGGTGTTCCTATGATTATTGGTTCAGCAGGTGATACAGGTACAAACAGTAGAGTGGATATGTATGTTCAAATTATTAAGGATTTAGCAGAAGAACATAAACTTCCTAAATTTAAACTTGCATATTTCTATTCAGAAGTTGATAAAGAATATTTAAGAAATAAGCTTAACAATGGTGGAACAATTCATGGTCTGGATTCAAGAAGTGATTTGACAATTGAGGAATTGGATGGAACAGAGAGAATAGTTGCTGTTGCAGGAATTCATCCATATATTAAAGCATTAGAAATGGGTGCAGATGTAATTATTGGAGGTCGTTCATCCGATATTGCAATATTTGCAGCTCCAGCAATCTATGAAGGATTCCCAGAAGCTGAATCTTATTACTTAGGTAAAGTGCTAGAATGTGCTTCATTCTGTGCAGAACCATATGGAGCTAAGGAATCTGTTATAGGTACAATAACTCATGAAGATGTTAAAGTTGAAGCTATGGCTCCATGGCAATATTGCACAGTAGCATCTGTAGCTGGTCATGCGATGTATGAAAGATCAAATCCATACTATGAATATTTTGCAGGTGGTATGTTAGATATGTCAAACTGTCAGTATGAGCAATTTGACGAAAAAACAACAAGAATTACCAATCCTAAATATGTTCCTATAGAAGGCAAAGTAAGGGTTAAATTAGAAGGGTCAACTAAAGTAGGCGAAATGTATATAGGTATAGCGGGTGTAAGAGATCCATATACAATACAAAATATAGATAAAGTTCTAGAATTGGCAAGAGGCCAAGTAGAAGAAAAATTTGGAAAAGAAGGCTATGAGTTACATTATATAGTTTATGGAAAAGATGGAGTAATGCAGGACTTAGAACCTAATAAAAAGATTACATCTCATGAATTATGTATTGTTGTTCAAGGTATAGCTGATGAAAAGGTTAAAGCAGAAGAAATTGCAATGACAGGTTTGAGACAAATATTCTATGCTAGACTTCCTGAGGTTAAAGGTACTGCTGGAACTGCTGCATTTGTAGTAGATGAGGTACTACCAGCTACGCCAGCATTTAAATGGTCTATGAACCACACAGTGGAAGTCGATGACCCTATGGAATTATTTGACGTAAATATGATAGAAATAGGATAGGAGGATAAAAATAATGAAAACCCTGAAACTAATAGATTTGGCAAAGACAATAAGAAGTAAAAATGCAGGAACGGATAGGATTACATTTGATATTATATTCAGAGAAAAAGAAAATTATGAATTAGTTAAAGAGTCAAAAGTGATAAACAAGGAATATATAGCAGAATTACTTAGTATAGATATAAACAGAATTACGGATTTAGTTGAATTTGATCCAGGATATGCAATAAAGTTCACAATTTCTAGATTGCAACCAAGTGGTTCGCCAGGAGAATCAGATGTATTTGGATGTCAACAATATCCACCGTTATTGGATATTGAGATACCTGTAAATTAATTCATAAAAGTGAACCGCAGCTTATGGGCTGCGGTTTACTATAGGAGGAATTAGAGTGAATCTTCAACTAATAATAATATTATTATATTTTGCTATAACCATTTGTATAGGATTTTATGCAAAGAGTAAATCAAGTACATCCAGTTCATTTCATGGTTCGGGTTTAGGCGTTATGATGTGCGTAGCTGCAGGAACAGGAGAATGGCTAGGTGGTACGGCAACTACAGGAGTTTCTGAATATGGATATTTGTTTGGGTTATCAGGAGCTTGGTATACCATAGCAAATAGTATCGGCATAATTGTTCTAGCAATTTTTTTTGCTAAACTTTATAGGAGCTTAGATGAGGTTACAGTGCCAGGCATATTAGGTAAATTCCTCGGGAATAAAGCTAGGACGGTTTCATCATTATTATTAATTTTTATTATGATAGCAGTTGGAACTTCTCAAATCATAGCTGCAGGGACTTTAGGGGTAAGTGTCATGGGGCTAGATTACAATACCGCAGTTATAATTTTAGGTATTGGATTCATTATATACACATTAGCTGGTGGCATGGTATCAGTCGGATATACAAATATAATGCATTTAGTTGCTATGTATGGTGGAATAATATTAGCTATAGTATTGTCGATGAAAGATATTGGTGGTGTTAACATATTAAAGACATCTCTACCGGTTGGACATTTTAATATGACCAATATTGGGATGCCTAGGGTTTCTTCTTGGATTATAGCTTCGGTATTGGGAGCATGCACTGCCCAAGCAGGGATTCAACCAATATTAGCAGCAAAGGATGCAACTGTAGCTAGAAAATCAGCTTTTATAACTGCACTAATAGTAGCACCCTTTGGAATATGCACAGCATTGTTGGGCATGGCAGCTAGGGTAAAATATCCAGGATTAGAGAATGCAAAATTAGCATTACCTACTCTCATGATGGATTTAGAGCCATTAGCAGGTGGAATTGTATTAGCTTCAATATTTGCTGCTATATTATCGACAGTTTCACCAATTATATTGGCAGCTGGTACTATGGCAACAAAAGATATCTATCTAAAAATTGTAAATAAAAATGCAGATGATGATAAAGTACTAAAAGTATCCAGATTGACTACAGGTTTAGCCGGGGTACTATGCATACTTCTATCATTGGTTATGTATGGAAGTACTCGAATATTAGATATAGTTTACTTTGCTTATACTTTGAGAGGTGCTATATTTGTAGTATTATTATTTGGGATTTTTTGGAGGGGTTCTTCACCAAAAGCGGCAGTACAATCAATGTTATTAACTACAGTTGTCGGTTTTTTCTGGGTAGTATACAAGGCAATCACAGGTAGTTATCCAATTCATAGTAGTTTTACCGAGACTTATGCATCTGTTATAGTAGCATTTATAAGTATGTTATTATTGAGTATACTAGCTAAGGATAGTAGACAGAAATTTAAATCATAGGTTTTATTTGGCCTATTTTAAAGCTTAATTTCTTTTATGAAATTAGGCTTTTCTTCAGCTTTATGCGTTAGAATCAAATTAATGAGATTTTAAACATAATAACTAGATGAAAGTTGTTTATTTAATTCAAATTACTATAATTAATTTATTCATAGGTATTATAATATGGTAGAATAAAATTAGATGTGTTTTTAATACATTTAATAAGGGGGAATAAATAATGGGACTATTTGTTATTCCATTAAGGCAGCATATAGGGGCTCCTTGCGTGCCAATTGTTAAGCATAAGGAAAACGTATTCAGGGGACAGTGTATTGCTGAACCAAATGGACTTGGTGCAAAGATACATGCTAGTGTATCAGGTAAGGTTATAAAAATAACAGAAGAAGCTATCGAAATTGAAGGGGAATTCACAGATAGTGAAGAATACATAAAGATAAAAAGGTGTGACTCTATAGTAGAAACAGCATTTGAAGCTGGGATCGTAGGTGCAGGAGGGGCAGGCTTTCCAACTCATATAAAACTAAAATCAGGTATTCCAGATGGATATGTGATAGCTAACTGCGTGGAATGTGAACCTATATTAAACCACAACATAAAGCTCATAGAAGAAAATCCAGGACTAATAGTTAGGGGACTTAGATATGCTATGGAAGCCACTAAAGCACCTACTGGATATATAGCTATAAAGGCAAAGAACAAAGAGGCTATTGATGCATTAAGAGAAGAAATTGGCGACTCAAGTGATATTGAGATAAAAGAATTAGGGGATTTGTATCCAGTAGGAGAGGAAAGAGCTATAATCCATGAAATATTTGATATATGGTTAACTCCTGAGCAACTACCAATGGAGGCTAAATCAGTAGTTATGAATGCAGAAACCTTAGCCAATCTTACTAGAGCTGTTGAGGACTTAAAGCCAGTAATTGATAAGGATATCACTGTAGCAGGTAAACTTAAAAATGGTAAGGAATCAAATGTGCTTTTCCAAGTTCCCATTGGTACACCTATATCTAATCTTATAGATAAATGTGGTGGTATTGATGGAGAGTTTGGTGAAATTGTCATAGGTGGTCCTTACACAGGAAAAGCTGAAGATATAGAAAAAGCTGTTGTTACAAAGATGTCTGGTGGAGCCATAGTTACTATTCCATTGCCAGAGTATAAAGGGCCATTAGGTCTTTTGGTCTGTGCATGTGGTGCTGATGAGAATAGATTAAGAGATATAGCGGATAAGATGAAGGCTGATGTAGTAGCTACTACTAATTGTAAAAATTTAATACAAGTAAGAGGGTCAAACAAATGCCAAACACCAGGTGATTGTCCCGGACAAGTTCAGGCAGTATTGGAACTTAAGAAAAATGGTGCAGAAAGGATATTAATAGCAAACTGTAGTGATTGTACAAATACAGTGATGAGTTGCGCGCCAGATTTGAAGATTCCAGTATATCATCATACAGATCATATATTTAGAACGGTAGATCATGAGTTGAGTAGAAGACTATCAATGGAAGATTAAAGGGGGTAGGGATATGTCATTAAGTATTGAACAAGCAGAGAAATTTAAAAGGGAATATGCTATTCTTTGTTGTAGATTAAAGGTAGGTTCAATTATTGACGCAAGTCATCTTGAAGATCCAAGTATATTTCCTGACCTTGTTGACTCAGGATTACTTACTATACCAAATAACTGTTCAAGGATAGGAGAAGTTATAGGGGCTAAACTCTTAAAAACTACAGATGCTTTATCTCCCCTAACTTCTGATATTTTAGATGGAATTAAGGAGTTAGAACCCACAGCTGAAGATATAAATAGAGATGAGTATTCAGATTTAGATAAAAAAGCAGTCCTGAAATATAATATGAAATCTGGAGACTTGATAAAAGCTTCTGATTTTGAGAATCCAATGAATTTTGAAAAGCTAGAGGATTCACTACTTATTAAACTTAGTGATGAAGTACTAACTATAGGAGAAGTTGTGGGTAAAAAGTTGAATCGGAATGTAGTTGCCCTTACACCAATCACTCCTGATATGTTGGAAGGTTTTAAAGAGATTAAAGACGAAACTCTAGAGGATATTAGAAGTAGTGGAGTCTTAAAAATAAAAATAGCTGAAGGAAAGGGAATAGATATTGAAATCCCAATGGGAGGATATATTGATCAACAAGTTGTGGGAATAAAAAAAGCAGTTGAGGAAAAACATGTTGAGATGCCAGCAAAAGAAGTTAGAAAACTAACTAAAAAGTACTTTAAAATAGATGAAGTTAAATTTGGAAAAGAAACAAAAATAGAAGGGACAACTCTGTATATTAGAGAAAATATTGAAGAAGATGCATTAAAAGTAGATAAATTGGTTAAGAAAATAAAAATAGATATTATAACTCCTGATAGATACAATGAGTATTCTGAAACCATAATGGATGTACAGCCTATAGCCACAAAAGAAGAAGGTTATAAATTAGGTACGGGAATTACTAGGGTATTAGACGGAGTAATTATGATGGTTACCGGAACTGATGAAAATGGAATCCAAATCGGTGAGTTTGGATCTTCAGAAGGTATACTAGAAGAAAATATAATGTGGGGTAGACCAGGTGCACCAGATAAAGGTGAAATATTTATAAAAACTGAAGTGGTAATTAAAGAGCATACAAATATGGAAAGACCTGGACCTTTAGCAGCTCACAAGGCTACAGATTATATTACTGGAGAAATTAGAGAAGCACTAAAGAAATTAGAAGAAGGATTAGTAGTAAAAGAAGAAGAATTTATTCAATATAAAAGAGTTGGTAAAAAGAAGGTTGTAATAGTTAAGGAAATCATGGGTCAAGGTGCCATGCATGATAATCTAATACTTCCTATGGAACCGGTTGGAGTATTAGGTGGCAAGCCAAATGTAGATTTGGGCAATGTACCTATAGTTTGCTCTCCATTAGAAATATTAGATGGAGCTATACATGCACTTACTTGTATTGGTCCTGCTAGTAAAGAATGTTCAAGACATTATTTTAGAGAACCCCTTATAATAGAGGCATTAAAGGATGAAGATATAGATTTATGTGGCGTTGTGTTAGTTGGTAGTCCACAGATAAATACTGAGAAGTTCTACGTATCAGAAAGACTAGGTATGACAGTAGAAGCTATGGACGTAGATGGAGCGATGGTCACAACTGAAGGCTTTGGAAACAATCACATTGACTTTGCTAGCCATATTGAGCAAATAGGTATAAGAGGAATATCAGTAGTTGGAGCATCGTTTTGTGGAGTTCAAGGAGCATTAGTTGTTGGCAATAAATATATGACTAATATGATTGATTTGAACAAAACAAAAGAAGGAATCGAAAATGAAGTTCTTGCTTGCAACACTTTAACTCAAGAGGATGGACTTAGGATATTAGTAATGTTAAAGGCTGTAATGGATGGTGAAGAGATACTTTCTCCAGAGAGAAAGTGGAATCCAAAAGTGAAAGAGAAAAATCTAGGCCTTATAAAAAATAAAGTGAAAATGTAGGGGGATCTATGAAATATATAGATACAGTCAGATATTTAGAAGGGATAATTGTTGAAATAACTGATGGTACAGTTAGTATAGATTTTAAAGGTAGGATGGGATTTCTAAAAATACCGCTTAGAATGATAATCACCGATTATCCACTTCAGATAGGGGAAGAAGTCTGCCTTAATATGAGCTATGTAGAAGTGTTAGGAAAAAGAAAAGATAAGGAGGTTGAGTAATATATGACTATTGTAAAAGGATTACAATCTGAAATATTTGTACCAATCACACCACCGCCGGTGTGGACTCCTGTAATTAAAGAATTAAAAGATATGAATATTGCATTAGTTACAGCAGCTGGTGTTCATCGAAAAACAGATGAAAAGTTTAATCTTTCTGGTGACTTTACTTTTAGAGAAATTCCAGATACTACTCCTTCAAGTGAGTTAATGGTATCACATGGTGGCTATGATAATGCAGATGTGAATAAGGATATAAATTGTATGTTTCCCATAGATAGACTACGTGAGCTTGCAAATGAAGGTATTATAAAGTTTATAGCACCTGTACATATTGGATTTATGGGTGGTGGTGGAAATCAGGAAAAATTTGAGAAAGAAACAGGCCCAAAGATTGCTGAGATACTTAGAGATGAAGGTGTAGATGCAGTACTAATGACAGCAGGATGAGGGACTTGTCACCGCTCTGCCGTGATTGTGCAGAGAGAGATTGAAAGGGCAGGTATACCAACTATTATTATAGCTGCACTACCTCCAGTAGTAAGACAAAGTGGTACACCTAGGGCAGTTGCTCCGTTAGTACCTATGGGAGCAAATGCGGGTGCTCCAAATGACATAGAAATGCAATACAAGATTTGTAGAGATGCTTTACTAAACTTAGTTGAAATAGATTCTGCAGGTAAGATAGTTACCCTTCCATATGAATACGTTGCGAAAGTATAAGGGAGGAAAATTATGAAATTTTCTAAAGAGCTATATGCTATTGACTCTCATACAATGGGTGAACCTAATCGAACTATAGTCGGTGGATTACCAATTATACATGGGAATACAATGGCAGAAAAAAAGGAGTATCTAGAAAATAATTTAGACTATATTAGAACTTCTATAATGCATGAACCAAGAGGACACAATGATATGTTTGGCTCAATAATCACCACTCCAACTATAGCTGAGGCTAACTTAGGTATAATATTTATGGATGGTGGAGGGTACTTAAATATGTGTGGCCATGGAACTATTGGTGCTGCTACTATTGCAGTGGAAACAGGTATGGTATCTGTTATTGAACCAATTACAAATATTGTCTTTGAGACTCCAGCGGGGTTAGTAGAAGCTAAAGTTAAGGTTAAAGATGGCAATGTAGAGGAAGTTTCCATAATAAATGTAGTATCATTTTTATATAAAGAAGATGTACAGGTAGAACTACCTGATATAGGAAAAGTAACTTTTGATATTGCCTTTGGTGGTTCTTTCTTCGCTATAGTAAAAGATAGAGAATTAAAGGTTAGTATTGAGCCTGAAAATATTAACATTATAGCTGAAAGAGCTATGCTATTAAGGAAAATTATCAACAGGGAAATAAAAGTACAGCATCCAACTCAAACACATATTAATACAGTTGACTTAGTTGAGATTTATGGTGAGGCAAAAAGTGAAGATGCAAATTTACAAAATGTTGTAGTATTTGGTTCTGGACAAATTGATAGATCACCATGTGGAACAGGTACAAGTGCAAAAATGGCTACATTGTATGCTAAAGGTAAACTACAAATCAATGAAACCTTTGTATATGAAAGCATTATAAATACAAAGTTTAAAGGTAGGGTAGTTGAAGAAACTAAAGTAGGTGAATTTGATGCAATTGTTCCTGAAATAACAGGTTCAGCATATATTACAGGATTTAATCATATTTTAATAGATGAAGATGATCCGATAAAATATGGATTTCTTCTTTAGTGGACATGGAATACCCTTCTAGTGAAAGCGGATCCCGTATGCATAAAAAAGGTCATTGAGAAAATTCTCAATGACCTTTTTGGCTTTGTAACAATATCATTATTAAATAGGAACAGATAGATCAAAAAATAAGAACCATCTATTTTTCTCTATCTCCTGGTAATATTCTATTTTTATATTGAGTAGAAGTTAAAAATGAAGTAAGACATGTCCCATAACTTTTAATTCTATCTATAAATTCTTCGAATTTATCTACATCTTCTATTGCAATAAAGATTATTGCATTATAAGGGCCCACAACTCTGTAGAATTCAGTAACATAAGGATTATTAGTACAAAAGTTTAAAAAATGATCATATCTATTTGACTTTACATCAACACATATAATTGCTCTTATATTTCTTCCAAGACTTTTAAAATTAACTTCGATAGTATTATTTTTTATTATACCTTTATCTACCATCCTATTAATTCTTTCCTTAACAGTTGGTATACTCAAATTTACTTCTTTAGAGATTTGAGTATACGTCATTCTTGAATCTGACTGTAATAATGTTAAAATTTTGTAGTTAATATCATCCACTCGAATCGTTCTCCTTAATCTAAAATAATCATTATTATATATATTATATAGTATAATTTATAAATTTAAAAGATTAAAGCAAATGAAATCATTTTCCTTAAAAAGTAAACAAAATTTAGATAATTCAATTAAATAATCTATTCAAAGATTATTTTCGGAATTGTATACTAACAATAACACAAATTTAGGAGGTTCAGTTATGGATGAAAGAAAAAGATTAAATCAACCGATCACTGGTATTTGTTCATTTGCAAAATATCCTATATGCAATAATTTCGATGACTTAGATGCTGATATTGCTATATTAGGAGTACCTTATGACACAGGAATAGGTTATCTTTCGGGAACAAGATTAGGTCCTAGAAGAATAAGAGAAGTATCGACTCATTATGCTAGAGGAGATGTAGGATTTTATGATCCAGAAAAAGACGAACAAGTATTAGCAGCTCCAATTAAGATAGTAGACTGTGGAGATGCAGATGTTTTACATGGAGATATCGAATTTTCTTTTGATAGTATCGAGTATGCGGTTAGAAAAATTCTAGAAAAGGGAGCAATTCCTGCTATAATGGGTGGAGACCATTCAATTACAATTCCAACTGGACGAGCTTTAGAATCTTTGGGAGAAAAAATTAATATTATTCAGATTGATGCTCACTTAGACTGGACTAATAATGTAGGACCTCAAACACTTGGAAATGGAAGTCCTATGAGAAGACTTTCTGAAATGGATCACATAGGTGATATGTACCAAATCGGTCTAAGAGGTCTAGGATCTAGTAGAAGAGAGGACTTTCAAGATGCAAAGGCATACGGTTCTGTTTTAGTTACTTCAAATGAGGTACATAAGAATGGTACAGAATGGGTACTTGATAAGATCCCAGAAGGCGGAAAATACTTCTTATCAATAGATATAGATGGTTATGATATGTCAATTGCACCAGGTGTAGGTTCACCATCTCCAGGTGGTCTGTATTATAATCAAGTTACTGAGCTTATTGAGGGAATATGTAATAAAGTTGATGTAATAGGATTTGATTTAGTTGAAGTAGCTCCACAATATGATCCAACTGCTATAACTACTAGACTTGCTGCTATGACAATGATAAATGTCATGGTTCAAATAATGAAGAGTAAAAAATAATTTGATTGTAAAGTAATCATAAATTTTAGGAGGAAAGAAATGAACGCGATTAATAATTTTGTATTAGACTTAGGTACAAATCTATGGAATATCGTTTTAGTATTAGCAATTATAGTTGGTGCTTATTATGCTATAAAATCTAAATTCATACAAGCAAAATTATTTCCTGAATCTATCAGATTAATTAAAAGACAATTAAATGATGATAAGCAGGAGGGTAGTGTAACAGGGATTCAAGCTTTAGCAATTACATTAGGAGGGGCTATAGGGACTGGAAACGTTGCAGGTGTTGCAATGGCAATAGTGTATGGGGGTCCGGGTGCAGTTTTTTGGATGTGGCTGATCGCATTATTTAGTATGTTAACATCTTTTTTAGAGAATACTCTATCGCAATTATACAAAGAAAAAGAAGGCCTAGTTTTTAGAGGTGGACCTATGTATTATATGGAAAAGGCCCTTGGTAAAAGATGGATTGGAGTTATTTATTCAATAAGTATGATTATATCGCTAGGGTTTGCTTTGGCAGCACTACAGAATAATACTATTACTTTATCTTTTGGTCAATCTTTAAATATTCCTAGAGAAATTATCTCTGCAATTGTGACGATATTAATAGGAATAGTAATATTTGGTGGGGTAACTAGAATAGCTAGAGTAGCGGAAACTAGCGTTCCATTCATGACGATAGTATATTTATTAATATCAATAAGTGTGCTTCTAGTAAATTTTAAAGACATACCTAATATTTTCATTTTAATATTTAAATCTGCGTTCAATTTTAAAGCAGCTGGAGGCGGACTTATAGGAGCAACTATCTATAATGGTCTTAAACGTGGAATATTCTCAAATGGAGCAGGACAAGGAGACGCACCAACAGCGGGAGGATCTTCAAATGTTAAACATCCAGCTGAACAAGGAATACTTGGTACATTCGCTGTTTTTATTGATACTATAGTTGTATGCACTTTAACTGCTTTAATAATAATTTCATCGGGTGTATATGTTACAAGTGATTTGGTAGGAATTGAGCTTACTCAGTTTGCTACTACTAGTCAATTAGGTAGTTGGGTTGGGATAATCTTTTCGCTTTGTATAGGTTTATTCTGTTTTACTTCCATAATGTCAAACTACTATTGTGGTGAAACTAGTTTAACATATTTATCAAAAGGAATGAAAGGCAGAAACTTCTATAGAATAATTTTTGTTATATCTATATTTTTAGGTGGAATAACAGAAGTTGATTTAATGTGGAATATTGCAGACTTATTTTGTGCTTTAATATTTTTAATTAACTTAGGTTCGCTGCTTTTCTTAGGTAATATTTCATTAAATGTTGCTAAAGACTATTTCAATCAAAAAAAATATACAGATACTCCAATCTTCAATCCTGATAGTATAAAGGAATTAAAAGATAAACGTGTATGGAGTGAAATATATAAAAATTACGCTCAAGAAAATGTTGGTGATAAATAATATGAAAAAAGTACTTATGATAACGACAGGTGGAACTATGGCATCAAAAGAAACTGAACATGGATTATCGCCTAAACTTGCAGCTAAAGAGTTGCTAGAATATGTGCCTGAATTAGAGCAATTAATTGATATATCAATTCAGGATATCTTAAATATAGAAAGCAGTGATTTAGTTCCTAGTTACTGGAAAGTCATGGTTAAAACTATTGAAGATAATTATGATAAATATGATGGGTTTGTAGTAATTCATGGTACAGATACCTTAGCGTATACATCATCAGCATTATCATATATGATTCAAAACCCGAAGAAACCAATTATAGTAACTGGATCTCAAGTCCCAATAAGTAATAATATATCTGATGCTAAGAAAAATCTTATTGACAGCTGTATTCTTGCGGCAAAGGGCGATATGAATGGTGTTTTTGTAGTTTTTAATGGTAAAATAATGTTTGGAAACCATGTAACTAAATTAAGAAGTAAGAATTATGATGCATTTGATAGTATAAATTATCCAGTTATAGGGAAAATCGATGGAGGGAAAGTTTACAAGTATATACAACCAGAAGATAATGGAAAAAGCATTAAATACTATTATGATTTAAACGATAAAGTATTACTAATTAAGTTTTATCCTGGTATAAATGAGAAACACTACGAAGATATCCATACTCAGTATAAAGGAGTTATTTTAGAAAATTATGGTGTTGGTGGAATTCCTAGATCATTCTTAAATTGTATTAGCAACTGGACTAATAATGGAGTTGTGGTAATTGGAAGTACACAAGTACAATATGATGGTACTGACTTGGGGAGATATACTGTTGGAAATGAAGCTATAAAAAAATACGGAATCTATGAATCAGGTGAAATGACAGTTGAATCTGTAATTACCAAATTAATGTATGCTTTAGGAAACTCAAAAACAATAACTGAAACTAGAAAATTGTTCACTGCAAACATTCAAAATGATATGGTTAATATTGACTAGATATTTGGAAGTGTAAATAATTTTGTATATCCAACCCTTGAAGTAAAACGAAGACTATTTCTCGTAAGACTTTTTAGTTTCCTGACCATAAAAGACATCCTTTGAGGATTAATCCTTGAAGGGTGTTTTGTTATGTAAAATTACTCACTATAAGTAGGCATATATACCATTAACAGTAAACATTTTTCATAGATATGGAGAAATATTAAATATATTTTTCCACAATAAGTTTGCACTATCCACAATCCGTCAAAAATTGACATAATTAGTTTTATTATCTATAATATTATAGTGAGCTAAAGTATATACATAAACTAATCTAACTTCCAACGAAAGCCCTATTTAAAACTTTAGAGAAGGTATTTTACAAACCAAATATTCATATTTGGATTTTTTATTGCTTCGATAGAAGCTTTTTTTTGTTGTGTTAATAAAATAATTGGAGATGATAATATGAAAACAAATACAACAGACCTAGGTAAAGACAAAGTATCTTCATTATTATTGAAACTTGCACTACCAGCTATTGTAGCTCAGCTTGTAAATGTACTATATAATATTGTAGATAGAATATTTATAGGAAGGATGGCTAATGGAGAAATAGCCATGGCAGGGGTAGGAGTTGCCTTTCCTATTATTATGATAGTATCTGCCTTCAGTTCACTTATCGGTATGGGTGGCGCTCCTCTAGCATCGATTAAAATGGGAGAAAAAGATGATGAAGCAGCCGAAGAAATACTAAGTAACAGTTTTTCCACTCTTGTGATAATTGGGGCAATACTTACAGGAATAATTTTAATATTTCAAGAGCCAATCCTTTGGGCATTTGGAGCTAGTGAAACAACCATTGGATATGCTAAGGAATACTTAGGTGTATATGCCATAGGAACTATTGCAGTTCAAATAGCTTTAGGGATGAATCCTTTCATTAATACTCAAGGTTTTGCAAAAGTAGGAATGATGACTGTAATAATTGGTGCTATCATAAATATTGTGCTAGATCCAATATTTATATTTGGACTAAATCTTGGGGTAACAGGTGCAGCTATTGCAACTATATTAGCACAGGCTGTATCTGCAATATGGGTATTAATATTTTTAACTGGGAAAAATTCTAAATTAAAAATAAGAAAAGAATATCTGATTCCCAAATGGAATATAGTTAAATCTATTGTATCATTGGGAGTGTCTCCTTTTGTTATGCAATCTACAGAAAGTTTAGTATTGATATCATTAAATAATATGCTAATGCTATATGGTGGAGACTTGGCAGTAAGTGCCATGACTATAATGAGTAGTATTATGCAAATCATCACCTTACCAGTAATGGGACTTACTCAAGGGGCTCAACCAATTATAAGCTATAATTGTGGAGCTAAGCAGTTTGATAGGGTAAAGGAAGCATTTAAATTACAATTTAAACTTGCCCTAATATTTACAACCATATCTTGGCTAGCGCTTATGTTAGTACCAGAGGTATTTGTAGCTATATTTAATAATGATCCTGCACTAATGGAAATAACTACATGGAGTATTAGAATATACTTTGCAGGTATTTTTGCATTTGGAGCTCAAATTGCATGCCAACAAACATTTTTAGCATTAGGTAAAGCAAAGATATCACTAATTCTGGCTATGCTTAGAAAAATCGTATTACTAATACCTTTAATATTTATATTACCTAATTTTACTAGTGATAAGCTATTTGGAGTATTATTGGCTGAACCAATAGCAGATATATTAGCATCACTTACTACAGTAATTGTGTTTACAATTTTCTACAGAAAAAATTTAGTCAATGCTGAGAAGTATATTGGGAAAGAAATACATGAAAATTAAATAGTATAATATAAAATAATAGGAGAATAAGGAGGGGTCTATATTGAAAATTCAAAATATCAAATTTAATGAATATTCCACAGAAGCTTTAGAACAGTTAAAGAAGGGCGCATTTCTAACTGTACAAGACGGTGAACAATTAAATACAATGACAATAGGTTGGGGAAGTATTAGCTATATTTGGAATAAGCCTATTTTTATGGTTGCGGTTAGATATTCGAGACATACATACAACCTATTAGAAAATGCGAAAGAGTTTACAGTTAGTATTCCTTTAAAGAATGATCTAAAGAAGGAACTAGCTTTTTGCGGTACTAAATCAGGAAGAGATGTTAATAAAATTGAGCATTGTAATTTAAGTATAGCTGATGGACAAAAGGTTTCTACTCCTATAATTAGTGATTGTGAATTACATTATGAATGTAAGGTAGTATATCAACAAGCTATGGAACCATCTACCTTAGATAAAGATATAAGAAAACGAAGCTATTCAACTAATGATTATCATGTATTATATTTTGGTGAGATAGTGGATGCTTACTTGCTTTCATAGATTATAGAAATGTAAACCAGTCAAATTCACTGGTTTACATTTCTATATACTCTCGCATCTTTTCCAATGCTCTAATCTTTGTATTAATTACAGTTCGATAGCTGATGCCTAATCTTTCAGCAATTTCTCCTATAGACAACCTTTCTAAATAATAGGCCAATACTATTTCTCTTTGTCGATCTGTTAACTTTGATAATGCTTCATTGATAATCAAATTTTCTTCTATTTGAAGATATTGCTCCAAAGGACCATCCTTATCTGATTCTAATAAATCAACCAATTCATTATCTTCATCATTGCCTACTGGTATATTTAAGGATAGATGTTGTCTTAATTTATGCTTATTTAAATATGTGTATTTTAACATGGTTTTAACATAACCTAAGAAATACACTCCTTTACTTTCATCAAAGTCGTCAATAGCTTGTAAAACTACTAAATTTCCTTCTTGAATCAAATCTTCATATTCATTTCTGTTGTTATAGTACCTTTGAATGCTTTTAAATATTAGACCCTGTAGTCTGTTTAGAATTTCTTCCTTACTTTCCCTATCTCCTTCCTTCGCCTTTAATAAAAATTCATTTAATTCCTTATACATTTTTCTTCCTCCGTGGAAGGGCCCTTATTGTTTTCCTAGGTAAGACTAATATACAGGAACTATTGAATTATGTGAAAAGTAGAACCGAATCGAATATGTGTTCGAATTATTGTGATTCTGTATATTTTTGCAGGATTAAATCATATTCATAGATAGATTAGTTAAGAAATACAAGTAATGGGTATAATTTAATTACTGATTTCATATAATGAGGTGCTAAATTGAAAATACATCAAATGATTTTTATTATCCTAGGATTTATATCTATTGGGATTGGAGCAATAGGAGTTGTACTTCCGGTACTGCCTACTACACCTTTTCTAATTTTAGGTTCAATCTGTTTTGCCAAGGGATCTGATAAGTTTCATATATGGCTTAAAAATACTAAGATATATAAGGATTATGCAGAAGATTATATTAACGATAAATCCATGACTTTAAGAAGAAAAATATACTTGATGTTTATATCTGACTTTATGCTTGCATTCCCATTAATAATACTTGATAATATCTTTATTAAATTATTTATTATAGTTGTAATTATAGTCAAATATTATTATTTTTTCTTTGTCATAAAAACAAAAAAATAAAGAACAGGTCAAAGAGTTATAACAACTTTTGACCTGTTTTTAATATTAGAGACTATCTACTTAATGCACGTATATTTTCAACTGGAGACTGTTGTATTATTTTTCTACTTGGTAAATAATGCATAATCACAGTTACTATTAGGAACAAGATACATAGAATATTGTGTACTAACCATGGATATTGCCATAGTCTAAATTCAAATATATCCTTTAATAAATCGATAAATGTCATTTGGATTCCACTTACACTGACTACAGTTGTCAGTAGAATTACTATAAATAGTAGCAAATTTGCTAAAATTATTGCTAATAATCCATTGGCGAATCCAACTAAAAGATAATGGCGGTAGAAGTCCTTACTTGACACCCCTAAAGACTGCAATATACCAATCCTATTTTTATTTTGTTCTAATTTAGATTCAAAAATATTATATAAGATAATTGATGCTATTGATGCAGCAGTTAATCCTAATAACCCTATGATTAAAGCATTATTAAATGCTTCTGAATATAGTTCAGATTTACTTTCCTTGTAATTGTAAAGTGTATAGCCATTGTTATTAGCGTAGGATAGTAGTTTTGAATCTAATACTACATCTTTATTTTTAGAATTAGTATTTATATACCAAAGTGTACGTCCATATTTAGTTGGATAGAGAGTATTTACCATACTTCTCATTCCTTCATGATCTACCATGCCAAGTCCAATTTTTGTATTAGGATACAATTTTTCCATTGCATTCATTGAGCCAATTACAGCATAGGGAGTTATATTATTTGAAAATGGCCAAACTTGTTGCTTATCAAAATAATATATAATCCCACCAACTTTAAACTCCTCAGTTCTATATCCAGGTATATATGAATCACCGCTTATTTCTTCTTTATCTACTGATAGATGTATAGTATCCCCGGGTTTAATATCATCAACTTTTTCATAAAATTCCTTATATCTGCTACTATAACTAACCTCATAATGATCTGTTTGTTCAAAGAGCCAGTTCATTCTATTATCTTCATTTGTAGCATCTAGAACCAAGTTTTCATCGAAAGGTGTTAACTTAACATTTTCACCTGAAGAATAATATAAAGGTACTAATAGTATTACTTCTTCTCCATCAGTGAAGTTCTTCTTATCAACCACTCCTCGTATTAAATTAGAATTATATTTAGTATATAATTCGCTATCAGGATTTATACCATATATCTTAGTAAACATTGCATTATTAATCCATTCAGGATATTCTTGTAGTCCATTATTATATTTACTAAAGTGACTTGTACGAAACTTTCCAGGTAATAAATTTTCAAAGTTTTTAAGCATTTGATTATTATCTATACCTTCATACCATAAAAAAGTCTTAGTACCAACTTTATATACTTCAGTAGATTCAACACCATCTATGGATAGTAAATCTTCTTCCGTCAATCTAATTCCCCTAATAGACTCACCATAATACGTTTCCATAGCATAATCTGGCCTGTTTTTTATTACTGATGTACTATTATAATTGTCAAAGGACATGTAGCATAATAGCACAGTACTCAATAGTATAGTGATTATAATAAATGATATACCAAAGGATATAAAAGTTTTACCTTTATTTAACTTAAAATATTGCCAATTAATTTGTCTAAAACTTTGAGTTCGAATTGTGTTACTACCTTTTTTATGTTTTAGATGTTTATGTTTAGGTGGTTTTGACATAGTACCTGTAAGTGGAATTCTAATAGCATATATTATTGGAACAATCATACCTACAAATAAAGCAAGGCATCCAGCTAAGATTCCAATGATTAATAGAGAAGGAATTATATTAAAACTTATACTCCTATCTGCAAAGTTATTCATGGAAAATATTAAAATTCCTGCAAAGATAAATCCTGTTGGAACACCGATAAATAGACCAGTTTGGAGTAGATAAAGACCTTCATGAACTATTATACCGATTATCTGTTTATTTGTAGCACCTATGGATTTCAACAACACTAACTTACGAGATCTTCTTTTCATTTGTGTTAAAAAAATCTGTAATATTGCCAATACAATTGCAATGAATATAACCGCAATAATAGTAAGGGTTAATATATATTCAGTAGAACCGCTATCATCAGGGTAAGAGAAGTTATTAACTCTGAAATTTGAAGTATTTACTTCCATCTTACTTCCTAGTTCATCCTTGGCTTCTAAGAAACTATCTTCCCATTCCTCTGGACCTTTTTTTACACTCCATTGAGTAGTTTCTTCTATGGCTTTTTCTACTTCTTCTTCAGATTTACCATACATAGAAATCCAGAATCCAAAGCCTTGGATAATTTCTTCTTCCTCTTCTTCAGCAATTGACATATCAGGATATTTATGTGCAAGGGTTGAATACAAATCTTGCTTTTTTGAATTAGAATATAAAAATATATTATAATCCATCTTATAGTCTGAAAAATCCCCTATATTATTATTGTAAAAAGCATCTGTAAGTGTTTTTCCACCTTCTTCAGTGATAAAGGCATTCGGAGCCTTGTATCCTCCTAAATCCCATTTGTCTGTATACGTTTGAAGTATTCCACTAATGATAAATTCCTTTTTAAGTATAACCTTTGAGTTGGTAAGTAGACCATTTTCTTTTATTATCTCAGGATTTACCTCATCACCATTTAAGTAATAATGAAAATAATTATTACTAACTACTATAAATACATCTCCAATTTTTTCAAAAGGTGCTTCATTATGTAGATAATAATTAGGTGAACCAATTCGCATCTGAGTATAGTTTTTGGAATATATTCGTGATATTTCTCTGTCTATTTCTGAAATTCTTCTTATTCTATTTTGCTCTTCTTGGTCGGTGTTTGTGTCCGTATTTTCTAATACTTCTCTTTCATCGTAGAGATCATATAATTCATCATAAAATGAAGGCCTTGGACGATTAGCATTTCTTTTTAAAAATTCTTCATTTAGATTCATAATATAGTCTCTATAACCCTGCTGAAGCCTCTGAATCGGTATGGCTACTTGAATTTTTTGACCAACTTCTAAATCTAGATTCATGAAACTCATTTGATTTAACTCAAGCATTATCTCATTTGGCGCTTCAGGATAACGCCCTTTATAAAGAGAGAATCTTCCCATGTCTATTAGATCCTCATTAAAAGTACCGATAACACCGGAATCCTCAGATTCACCTATGATAAGGCTTACACCAAGCTTATCTATATCTTTCTCAGACTTCAAATTTTCAAGTGTTTCTTCATTTCCCTTAAGATAAGCTGCGTGCCACTCGCCATAAAGATTAAGACGTTGTTCTTCTTTGGTTTTTATAATGCTAGCTTCAAATATGGTTGATGTAACAATAAATATAAAACCTAGTGTTATGACTAGTTTAAGTAAGAGAGTATCCTTTTTTCTACCTTTAAGTCCCTGTTTGGCTATATCTTTTATTTTCAAATCATCACCACCTTAAAGACTATTTATATTACTTGTATCTCTTATAGAAGAAATTGTGCCATTAGTAATTGTAATAATCCTATCTGCTTCAGATGCTATTTCCATATCATGAGTAACCAGTATTATTGTTTGACCGAATTTTTTAGCACATTCCTTCATTAGACTTAGGACTTCTTTTCCTGTGTTTTCATCTAAATTTCCTGTTGGTTCATCTGCAAGTACAATTGCAGGTTTAGAGACTATAGCTCTAGCAATGGCTACTCTTTGTCTTTCTCCGCCAGAGAGCTCATCAGGATAGTAATTTAGTTTATCTTCTATTCCCAATGAGGCTATAACTTCATTAAAATAGTCCATATCTGGTTCTTTACCGTCTAAATGTATTGGCATTAGTATATTTTCGATAACAGTATGCTCTTGAAGAAGGTTAAAAGACTGAAAAACGAATCCTATACGCCTTCTGCGTAAAATTGCTAATTCCTCATTCTTTAGATCAAAGACACTTTCTCCTTCAAGATAAAGTTTTCCGCCACTTGGTTTATCTAATCCCCCTAATATATGTAAAAGTGTTGATTTACCTGAACCACTTTTACCTATAATTGCATAGAATACACCTTTCTCTATCTCTAAATTTGAAGGCTTTAATGCATCTACACTAAGTTCTCCCTTGCCATAGGTCTTTTCTATGTTTTCAGCTTTAAGTATAATATTCAAGCTATAACCCCCTTATGAAAATACTAATATTTGGTTTAATTGTAGCATATTTAACATATAGATACAAAAGATTTCAAAGTTTAACAATTTTGAGACAACTCAAAAATACTTTACAATTCACAATATAGACTAAAAAAATTAATGTGATATAATATCGGTATAGAAAGGTGATGGATGTGAAAATAGGTTTAGACGTAGGCTCAACTACGCTTAAATGCGTGGTACTAGATGATAATGAAAATTTAGTCTTTCATTCATATGAAAGACATTACTCTCAAGTCAATGAAAAGACTTCTTTCTTATTAAAGCAAATAAGGAATCAATTTCCACTTGAAGATAAATTTGATTTATCTATATCTGGTTCAGCAGGTATGGGTTTAGCTGAAAATTTTGGAATTCCATTTATTCAAGAAGTCTATTCAACAAGAATAGCTGTCAAAAGAATGATTCCATATTCAGATATAGTAATAGAACTTGGTGGAGAAGATGCTAAAATTCTTTTCCTTACAAATGGGATGGAAGTACGAATGAATGGTTCATGCGCTGGGGGTACTGGTGCATTTTTAGACCAAATGGCTTCACTACTAAATGTAAGTTTAGTTGAAATGAATGAGTTAGCAGAAGATTATAATAAGATATATACAATAGCATCTAGATGTGGTGTATTTGCTAAATCAGATGTGCAACCCCTATTAAATCAAGGGGCAAATAAAAATGATATATCTGCTAGCATAATGGCAGCAGTAGTAAATCAAACAGTAGCAGGATTAGCTCAAGGTAGAGAAATAGAAGGAAAAGTTGTATATCTAGGTGGGCCACTGACATTTCTATCAGAGTTAAGAAAAAGCTTTGATAATATATTAGGTGTGGAAGGAATATGTCCTGAAAACTCCCTATATTTTGTAGCCTTGGGAGCAGCTTATACAGATTTAAGTAAACCATTTAATTTAGATGAATTGATATCAAAGATTGAGAATTATAAAGTTGAAGTTGGTTATGTAAGCTCATCATCATTGTTTAATAGTAAAGATGATTATGATGAATTCTTTGATAGACATTCAAAAGAGAAAGTAGACTTTAATGACCCAGAAATTTATACTGGAGATGCATATTTAGGTATAGATGCCGGATCTACAACAGTAAAGGCAACTATTATAGATGAAAATGAGGAGATTTTATGTTCTAAATATCTTCCGAATAGTGGGAATCCAGTGCCTATAATAAAGGACTTCTTATTGGAGTTTTATGAAAAATATCCAGAAATAAAGATAAAATCTTCTGCAGTAACGGGTTATGGTGAAGAAATAATCAAAAATGCTTTTAAGATAGATTATGGACTAGTTGAAACTATGGCTCATTATACTGCAGCAAAAAAATTCAAGCCAGAAGTGGATTTTATTATAGACATTGGTGGGCAAGATATAAAATGTTTTAAAATTAGAAATGGTGCAATTGATAATATCTTCTTAAATGAAGCTTGTTCATCGGGATGTGGCTCGTTTTTACAGACATTTGCAAGTGCATTAAATTATTCAATAAAGGACTTTGCTTCAATTGGACTAAGATCAACTAATCCTGTTGATTTAGGCTCAAGATGTACTGTATTTATGAACTCATCAGTAAAACAAGCTCAGAAAGATGGAGCTACTGTAGAGGATATATCTGCAGGTTTATCAATAAGCGTTGTAAAAAATGCTATATACAAGGTTATCAGAGCTGCTTCAGCTGACAGTTTAGGAGAAAATATTGTAGTGCAGGGTGGAACCTTCCATAATGATGTGGTACTAAGAGCATTTGAACAAGAATTAGGTAGAAATGTAGTAAGACCAAACATTTCAGGTCTAATGGGTGCTTATGGTGCTGCTTTATATTCTAAAGAAATAAGTAAAGGCAAGAGCAGTATAATAACCAAAAGTGAACTGGAGAATTTTAAGCATTCAGCAAAGATGGTAAATTGCGGTCTTTGCAATAACAATTGCAAACTTACTGTGAATACATTTGATGGAAATCGAAAATATATTGCAGGAAATAAATGTGAAAGACCAATTTCTACTAAAAATACAGAGAAGAAATACAATATATTTGATTATAAATTGTCTCTTTTAGAAGAATATAAACCTGTTAAAGGTAATAGAGGTCAAATTGGTTTACCAATGGGCTTAAATATGTATGAACTATTACCATTTTGGCATAAATTATTTACAAGCCTTGGATTTGAAGTAATTACGTCTCCTACTTCAAATAGAGAACTATACTTAAAAGGACAACATACTATACCTTCGGATACAGTATGCTTCCCAGCAAAGTTAATGCATGGACATATTGATTATCTCTTGGAAAAAGATGTGGATGCCATATTTTACCCTTGTATGACATATAATATAGATGAGCAAAAAGGTGACAATCACTTTAACTGTCCCGTTGTAGCTTATTACCCAGAAGTAATAAATGCGAATGTGTCAGGAATTGAAAATGTGAAGTTTATCTATGACTATATAGGCATACATAGAAAGAAAGATTTTACCAAAACCATGTATCGAATATTAGATGAAAATTTTGGTGGAATGTCTTTTAAAGAGGTAAAATTAGCAGTTTATAAAGCTTATGATGAATATGAATTATATTTAAACAAAATTAGAGATATGGGTAAAAATTATTTAGCAATAGCAGAAGCAAATAATAAGCAAATAATTGTCTTAGCTGGTAGACCATATCATATTGATCCTGAAATCAATCATGGGATAGCCAAGCTTATTACAGAATTTGATGTGGTAGTTGTTTCAGAGGATTCCATAAGTCACTTAAGTGAAAAGATTCCTACAGATATCTTAAACCAATGGACTTATCATTCAAGAATGTTCTCTGCAGCAAACTATATAAAAGACAAACCAAATATTAATTTAGTCCAGCTCGTATCCTTTGGATGTGGATTAGATGCAGTAACTACTGATGAAGTACAAAGCATCTTGGAAGAAGAAGGTAAGATTTATACTCAGATAAAAATTGATGAGATAACAAATTTAGGAGCAGTAAAGATTAGATTGAGAAGCTTATTAGCTGCAATAGCTCAAAGAGAGGAAGAAGTGATTAATATTGCGCAATAAAGTGGTTGAATTTACAGAGGATATGAAAAAGGATTATAAAATTTTAGTTCCAAATATGCTGCCAATACATTTTTCTATGCTAGAAAAAGTATTTAGAAGTCATGGCTACAATTTGGTGGTACTAAATAATGAAGGACAGCGTGTTGTGGACGAAGGTTTAAAGCTTGTGCACAATGATACCTGTTATCCTGCTCTTCTAGTAATAGGCCAATTAATAGATGCATTAAAGAGTGGGAAATATGATGTCAATAAGACTGCTCTTATGATTACTCAAACAGGTGGTGGATGTCGTGCTTCAAACTATATCCATCTATTAAGAAAGGCATTAGTAAAGGCAGGGTATGAACAAGTTCCAGTAATTTCACTAAATGCATCGGGATTAGAAAAAAATAGTGGATTTAAGTATACCTTACAAATGTTAAAAGAATCCCTAGCTGTAGTGGCATATGGTGACTTACTTATGCTTTTAGATAATCAAGTTAAACCTTATGAAGTCAATAAAGGAGAAAGTAAAGCACTTGTTGAAACTTGGATAGAAAAATTATCACATGAAATGATCAATGAAAAGGGATATTCACTAAGAAAAATAAAAGAAAACCTTAATAAGATATCACAATCTTTCGCAGAAATAGAAATAGTAAAGACTCCAAAAGTTAAAGTTGGCATAGTTGGAGAAATATATGTGAAATATTCTAGTTTTGGAAATAACCATCTAGAAGAATTTTTATATGATGAAGATTGTGAAGTAATGGTACCTGGTTTATTAGGATTTCTGATGTATTGTGTTGAAAATGGAGTTATAGATGCTGCACTTTATGGAGGAAAATATATCAAGAGTAAAGGCTCTAAGCTAATAAATGAACTACTAATTAAAATAGAGAATGACATTATAGATGCAGTAAAAAAACATGACAGATTTGTAGCACCTACTGGATTTAAGCATTTGAAATCATTAGGTGAGAAAGTAATCGGACTTGGAGCAAAGATGGGAGAAGGATGGTTACTTCCTGCAGAAATGATGGAGCTGATACAATTAGGTTATGAAAATATAATCTGTACACAGCCATTTGGATGTCTTCCAAATCATATCATTGGCAAAGGACTAGTGAGAAAGTTCAAGGAAATTCATGAAGAATCTAATATAGTGCCAATTGATTATGACCCAGGTGCAACAAAAGTAAATCAAGAAAATAGAATCAAATTAATGCTATCCGTAGCAAGAGAAAAACTTCAGACAGAAAGATTGTTAGAAGAACATCTGAACTTTACTGAAACAATAATAGATGATAAGAAACTTACACCAGTAGAGCAAAGAGGTTAACTAGTAAAGCAAAAAAGTGTTGACAAATTATAAAATAAGATATAAGATATCTCTTAATTACAAAAAACAATAAACAAAAGTTTTGACGGAGAGAAAAATACTTTGCCTTAATTACAGAGAACTGACAAATGGTGAGAGTCAGGGTTAAGATTGTATATAATAATCACTCCAGAGCTGTCGATTGAAATGTTTAAACAGAGTAAATTAGACCGGTTTCTCAAAAGAGAATCGCCACCGTTACATGGCTAGGGTTAAAGTGTTAAACTTGGACCTGAAGAGTCAACTAACGTGAGTTAGTCGTAAACATGGGTGGTACCACGAGTTTATTCGTCCCTAGTATATTTATATATACTAGGGACTTTTGTATGCCCTAACACAGTGAACGATAGTGAACTGATGTAGGTCAACCGCAACGAGAACCAAATCTGTACGAACGAATAGTGAGTAAACAGATTTGTGTTTCGAGACTGCGTATTAGGTATAGGATGTAAACAAGTTTAATTACTATAGAGACTGTGAGTATTATCATAATTAGATAAAGAAGGTGTTACTATGGAAAGAAAAAAAATCAATGGTGCTAGGATTCTATTAGAATGTCTTTATAGATTAGGAATTAGAGACATGTTCGGATATCCAGGTGGTTCAGTAATTCCAATATATGATGAAATCTATAAGTATAAAAAAATTAACCATTATTTTTCTAGACATGAGCAAGGTTCAGCCCATGAAGCAGATGGATATGCACGAGCTTCTGGAAACATAGGAGTCTGTATTGCAACTTCTGGACCTGGAGCTACTAATATTGTTACAGGTATTATGACAGCCCATATGGATTCAATTCCTCTATTAGCAATAACAGGGCAAGTTGGATTAAATATGTTAGGCAAGGATTCGTTTCAAGAGAGTGACATAGTTGGTATTACACTTCCAATAACAAAGAATAGCTATCTTGTTACAGATATTAGGGACTTGCCTAGAATAATTAAAGAATCATACTATATTGCAACAACTGGAAGACCAGGTCCTGTACTGATTGATATCCCGAAGGATATTCAACTAGAAGAAATTGATTATGCTGAGTTTGAAAGAAGCTTCAATAAAGAATTGAATCTTGAAGGCTATGACCCAACAATACGAGGACATAAAAAACAAATTAAGACTGCAATAAATCTTATTAAAGAGGCAAAGAGGCCACTAATAATTGCAGGGGCAGGTGTATTAAAATCCAATTCATCTGATGATTTAAGGGAGTTTGCGAAAAAAACAGATATACCTGTGACCACAACTTTATTGGGGCTTGGAGTATTTCCAAGTGATGATGAATTAAGTCTTGGAATGCTTGGTATGCATGGTACTGTAACTGCGAATTATGCAACATCTGAAGCAGATGTCGTAATAGCAGCAGGTATAAGGTTTGATGATAGGATAGCAGGCAATCCTGAAAAATTCTGTGCAAAAGCTGAGATAATACATATAGATATCGATCCAGCAGAAATAGGAAAAAATAAGTTAATAGATGTTCCAATTGTTGGTGATTTAAAAAATGTATTGGAGAACTTCAACAGTTCGATAGATAGATTAGAGCATAAAGAATGGAGACATCAGCTCAAATTATGGAAAGAACAGTATCCACTTTCTCATGGAAAAGGAAAGGAAGGCAAATTGATGCCACAGGAGGTAATGAAATCTCTTAACAATATTCTTCAAGGTAATGCAATAGTTACTACAGATGTAGGACAGCACCAAATGTGGGCAGCCCAGTATTTAAGCTTTAATAGACCAAATACAATCATATCTTCAGGAGGAGCGGGAACTATGGGGTTTGGACTACCAGCTGCAATAGGGGCACAGATTGCAAAACCAAAAGAAAAGATAGTATGTGTTGTAGGTGATGGAGGTTTCCAGATGACTTATCAAGAGTTGATGATGATTAAACAATATAATTTACCTATTAAAGTGGTAGTAATAAATAATTCCTATTTAGGAATGGTAAGACAGTGGCAAGAAATGTTTAACGAAGGAAGGTATTCATTTGTAGACTTAAGTATCAATCCAGATTTTAGTAAGATCGCAGAAGCATATGGAATAAAATTTGAAAGAATTGAAACAAAGGATGACATGGAAAATAACCTAAGAGAACTGATTGAATCAAATGAAGCAACAATCATCGAGTGTGTAGTTGAGAAGGAGGCCAATGTCCTTCCAATGATACCATCTGGTGCAAGTGCACTGGATATGGTTGGAAAAAAAGGGGTGTTAGAGAATGTATAAGACCTACGAAATGCTTATTATATCTAAGAATACCAATGGAATAGCAGCAAGAATTTTATCCATGTTCAATAGAAGGGGCTATTTAGTTGAGAAGATGACATCAGGTGGGACCAATACTCCAGGGCATACAAGATTTACCCTTACAGTGAAGGGTGATGAGGAGATTTTAGACCAGATACAAAAGCAGGTCTATAAAATAGTAGATGTAGTTAAAGTAAAGGTATTTTCTGAAGATGAAACCATTAGAAGAGAGCTTATGTTAATCAAAGTAAAATCCAATAACGAAAATAGAGCTCAGATAATTCAAATTGCTGAAATATACAGGGGAAATGTACTAGATGTAGGACCAAATTCACTGGTAATAGAGCTAACGGGAGATACGTTAAAATTAAAAGGCTTTATAGAAATGATGAAGAATTTTGGAATACTCGAGATCGCAAAAACAGGTATTGTCGCAATGAGTCGTGGAGAAAAAATGTAAAATAAACATATTATACGAGGAGAGATAATGATGGCAAGAATGTATTATGAAAATGAATGTAACTTAGAGGTACTTAAAGATAAGAAGGTAGCAGTAATAGGTTTTGGTAGTCAAGGTCATGCACACGCCCTTAATCTTCATGAATCAGGAGTAGATGTAAGAGTTGGTCTATATGAAGGAAGCAAGTCATGGAAGAAAGCAGAAGAAGCTGGCTTGAAGGTTATGTTAGCAGCAGATGCAGCTGCTGAATCAGATATAATAATGATACTGATAAATGATGAAAAACAAGTGGCACTTTATGAAAAAGACATCAAACCAAATCTTAAAAAGGGTAAATACCTAGCTTTTGCACATGGATTCAATATTCATTATGGACAAATAGTTCCACCATCTGATGTAAATGTGTTTATGATTGCACCTAAAGGACCTGGACATACAGTAAGAAGTCAATATCAAGAAGGAAAAGGCGTACCATGTCTAATAGCAGTACATCAAGATGTTACAGGGGATACTTATGAAGTAGGTTTAGCATATGCAGCAGGAATAGGTGGAGCAAGGGCAGGAGTTCTAGAGACAACTTTTAGAGAAGAAACTGAAACAGACTTATTTGGTGAACAAGCTGTTCTTTGTGGGGGAGTTACAGAACTTATGAAAGCGGGCTTTGAAGTATTAGTTGAAGCAGGATATGATCCAGAAAGTGCATATTTTGAGTGTGTTCATGAGATGAAACTTATAGTTGATATGATAAATCAAGGTGGATTTTCTTATATGAGATATTCTATCAGTGATACTGCAGAATATGGTGATTATTCAGTAGGAAGTAGAATAATAACAGAAGAAACTAGAAATGAGATGAGAAAAGTTCTAAAAGAAGTACAAGACGGTACATTTGCGAAGAATTGGTTAGTTGAAAACCAAGTAAACAGGCCTTACTTCAACGCAAAGAGAAGAATGGAATCTGAACATCCAGTAGAGGTTGTTGGAAAGAAATTAAGAGGCATGATGAGCTGGTTGAAGAAATAGGGAGGTATGGAAAATGAATAGCAACAATGTAAAATCCGGACTAGAAAAAGCACCCCATAGATCCCTTTTGAAAGCATTAGGGCTTACAAATGAAGAGATTGAAAGACCACTAATCGGTGTAGTAAATTCATTCAATGAAATAGTTCCAGGTCATAAGCATTTAAGAGAAATAGCAGAGGCTGTTAAAAAAGGAGTAATAATGGAAGGAGGAACCCCTTTAGAGTTTCCATCAATATCTGTATGTGATGGAATAGCTATGAATCACGAAGGAATGAAGTACTCTTTAGTAAGTAGGGAAATAATAGCAGATTCCATTGAAGTAATGACTAGGGCTCATGGTTTGGATGGGTTGGTAATGATACCAAACTGTGATAAATCAGTTCCAGGGATGATGATGGCAGCAGCTAGATTAGATATTCCAACTATAATTGTAAGTGGTGGTCCAATGCTTGCAGGAAAAGTAAATGGAAACAAAGTTGACTTAAGTACAGTATTTGAAGCTGTAGGAGCAGTAAGCGCAGGAACAATGGCAGAAGAGGAACTATATGATTTGGAGAATAAAGCTTGTCCTGGTTGTGGATCATGCTCAGGTATGTTTACAGCAAACTCTATGAATTGTATGACTGAAGCTTTAGGACTTGCACTTCCAGGAAACGGGACAACTCCTGCAGTATATGCAGATAGAATAAGGCTTGCTAAATATTCTGGTATGGCAGTTATGAACTTAGTAAGAGAAAATATTACACCTAGCCAGATACTGACTGAAGAAGCATTTAATAATGCCCTAGCAGTTGATATGGCTCTTGGATGTTCAAGTAATACTGTTCTTCATCTTTTGGCAATAGCATATGAATCTGGAGTAGAAATGAATCTTGATATGATTAATGATATTAGTGAGAAAACACCAAACTTGTGTAGATTAAGACCAGCAGGACCAAATCATATTGAAGATTTACATGATGCAGGTGGAATAATGACAGTAATGAATGAACTTAGTAAAAAGGGACTTTTAAATTTAGATACGCTTAATGTAACAGGTAAAACTCTTGGAAAGGTGATTTCTAATCATAAGGTGTTAGATAACAGCATTATTGCATCTGTAGACAAGCCATATAGTGCAACTGGAGGAATAGCCATACTAAAGGGTAATCTTGCACCTGATGGAGCTGTAGTTAAAAGATCTGCTGTTGCAGAAGAAATGCTAAAACACAAAGGACCTGCAAGGGTATTTGATGGAGAAGATGCAGCAGTAGAAGCTATATTAGGTGGAACTATCAATAAAGGAGAAGTACTAGTTATCCGATATGAAGGACCAAAGGGTGGTCCTGGTATGAGAGAAATGCTAACACCTACATCAGCTCTTGCGGGAATGGGTTTAGATAAGGATGTTGCTTTATTAACAGATGGAAGATTTTCAGGTGCCACTAGGGGCGCATCTATAGGGCATATATCTCCAGAAGCAAGTGTTGGAGGACCTATTGCATTTGTTGAAGATGGTGATGAAATAGAAATTGATATGATAGATGGAATACTAAATTTTAATATTGATGAAACAACCTTAGAGGAAAGAAAATTAAATTGGAAGCCTAAAGCTTCAACAGCAAGAGGATATCTAGCAAAATATGAAAAGATAGTAACCTCTGCATCAACAGGAGCAATTTGCAAACCATAATTAACGTCAAGGAGGAATAAAAAATGAATACATCATATGTGTTTTATCAAGGTCAAATAGTAGAAGAAAGTACAGTTACTATAGATATTAGATCAAAAATATTTAACTATGGATTGGGATGTTTTGAAGGAATAAGGGCATATTGGAATGAGGAAGAAGAACAACTATACGGTTTTACAATGAAGGAACATTACACTAGATTGCTAGAATCATGCAAAGCTTTAAATTTCGTTATTCCATATACTGTAGAAGAACTGATAGAATTTACTGTTGAATTACTTAAAAAGAATAATTGTAAGACTACAACATATATAAGACCTGTAGTATATAAAGGTTCAACAAAACTTGGACCAACTCTAATAGGAAATGAAGACGATAGAATAGTTATCTATACTCTACCTTTAAATAAATATGCTGGTAAGGAAGAATTAGATGTGGCAGTATCTAGCTGGAGAAGAATTTCAGATACAATGCTTCCACCTAGAACTAAAGCTGTGGCAGGATATCTTAACTCTGCACTAGCAAATTTAGAAGTAGTAGAAAATGGATTTGACGAGGCAATCTTTTTAACAGAACAAGGTAATGTATGTGAAGGTCCTGGTGAGAATATTTTTATAGTTAAGAAAGGTAAATTAATCACTCCACCTCCTTCAGATCACATATTGGAAGGTATCACAAGGGATCTAGTAATGACTCTTGCCAAAGAAGAATTAGGAATTGAAGTAGTTGAGAGAAGTGTATCTAGAACTGAACTATATAATTCAGAAGAAGTATTTTACAGTGGCACTGCTATGGAAGTTACACCTATAGTCTCTGTAGATAGGAGACAAGTAGGTACAGGTCAGGAAGGGCCAGTATGTAAACAACTTAAAGAGATTTTCTTTGGATTAACCACTGGAAAGAACCCTAAATATGCACATTTATGTACACCGGTTTATTAAAAAACAAATATGAATCGTTGATATAATATAGTAATAACATGTCCCCTTAAGGTATATATTGATTTAAAGTCTTATACTTTAAGGGGATTTATCTATAATCCTTTTTTTAATTCCATAATCTCCTTGTATACCATGGCTATATCCTTTTTTGTTGCCAATGTATCTTCTGCCATATATAGACTATCTACTTCTCTAACAAGGTCACTTCTTCTAAATAATCTTTTTACAATTTCCCCATTATTAATATTCCTTTGAATTGTGCAAAGTCTGCTATAAACTTCTATAGGCCTATCCTTGCTAATATATATTAAAGTATTATTTTCAATTTTTGATTTAGAAATCTTATTAATGGATTCCATATTTACATACCCATATGCACCATCATGTCTTGCAATTGGTTTTCTTGTCTTCATCGGTATAAAGATTTGGTCATATGTAAATGGTATAGGGGGATGTTTTTTAATAGTAAGCAGATCTCCGTATGCTTTGTTAGATGCTCTTAAATCTAAATGATAGTATTTACATAGATTTGTGATTACAGTTTTGCTAGTCTTTTCTATAATTATTCTATCTTCTTTAGTATATACAACTGTACAATTACCCCTATCTTTGATATATACTGGCAAAATTGCTTCAATACCTTTTTCTATTATATCTTTCATATTCTTAACCTCCTTTGTATTTGCCAGAACGTTCGTTCTCATTAATTAAATACATAATATCAGAACAAATGTTCCGAGTCAACAAACAGTTGGATAAATATTACAAATAAAGATTCTTTATAGGCAATTGGGTATATATATTAAGTCAAGTACATAAAAAATATTAATATATAAATTGGGAGTGATAAAATGAAGAAAGCAATAGCGCTAATACTTATTTTTTCCATAGTATTTAGTGGTTTATTACCATTAAAAGTGCATGGTGAAACCGTAAGTGAAGAGAATCTAGAGAAAATAGTTCTTAAAGTTAAAGAATTATTTAGTATATCAAATGAATATGATAATTTTGTTTCTAGGGTAAATTCATATGAAGATGTAGTAAACTATGATCTAAGTTGGTCGGATTCGAAGGAAATACTTCCTAGTATCAATATAAATGTTGATTCAGAAGGAAATATTATTGCCTATAATAAATACCTTAATGAAGTATTAGAACCAGAATCAAAACTACCTAATCTCAGTAAGGATGAAGCATTAGATAATGCATTGAAATTCTTAGAAAAGGTAGATTCAAAAGTCTACAAGGAAATAGAACTAAAAGATTCATCATCTCCAAGAACTAAATGGGATAGATATTATAATTTTAGTTTTATACGAAAGATTAATGATGTTCCATATAATTCAAACTCAGTTAATATAAGTGTTGACATGAACACAGGAGATGTTTCAAATATTTATATAAATTGGGAGAGGAAAACTCCATTTCCTACAAAGGATAATATTATCTCATTAGACAATGCAAAAGAGGTATATAAAGATGAAATAGGACTAAAATTGGTATATAAACAAAAAAATAGAGCTAGAATCATGGATACAGGAAAAATAGGAGATGAATATTTCCTTGTATATTCAACCCTAGGTGAGCCAAAAGGAATAGATGCAATCACAGGTAAAAGTATAAGCCTAAGCTACTATTATCCTTATATGGATGAAAAGCAAAGCAGAGAAGATAGTGTTACAGATTCAGGAGGGGCTCCTATAATAACCCCAGAAGAGCGACAACAAATAGATAAACTTAAGGGACTACAAACAGTAGAAGAGGCAGAAAAAGAGGGAAGAACTATTTTGGATTTAGACGAGGCTTATAAACTTAGAGCTAATAATTTATATTCAAGCTGGGACAATCAGGATGAATTCTTTTATTCATTGAGTTTTATTAAGAAATTAGAAGATAAGGAGCAATACGCTGATATCTCTTTAAATGCAAAAACATTAGAATTAAAAAGTTTCAGTAAAAGTTATGAAATAGATTATGAAGCAAAGCCAGCCATAACAAAAGAGGAAGCCTTGACTCTTGCAAAAGACTTTATTAAGAAAATCAATCCAGACAAAGTTGATAAAATCGAATTAATTGAATTATACAATAGAAATGAAGAAGATCAACAATATTATGGATTTAGTTTCGTAAGAAAAGTTGATGATATTTATGTTGAAACAGATTCTATTTATATTGGTGTAGATGCTGTAAATAAAGTGGTAAATTCCTATAATATTAATTGGTTTAAAGGTGAATTTCCAGCAAAAGAAAATATCATATCCCTAGATAAAGCTTATGATTCATTATTTAACAAAATAGGATTTAACTTAAATTATCATGATATATATAGAACAGATATTATTGAAAATCAAAGTAATAGGGAAATAAGATTAATATATAGTGTAAATCAAGACAAAATTACCAATATAGATGCATATACTGGAGAACTGTTAGATTACTCAGGGAATCTATATAAAGATAAAACAACACCAAATTATAATGATATAGACAACTCCTATGCAAAGGAAAAAATTATTACTTTAGGAGAGTATGGAGTAGGATTTAATAGTGAAAAGTTCAGTCCAAAGGATACAATTAAACAAAAAGATTTTCTTTATCTATTATGGCAATCACTGAATCCATATAGAGCTTTGCCTGAGACTGATATTGATGTTGTGTATAAAGAATTAACAAGACAAAACTTAATAAAAACAGGTGAAGAAAATAGGGAAAGAGCTTTAACTAAAGAAGAAGCTGTTAAGTTTGTAATTAGAGCTATGAATTATGAAAAAATAGCTGAGTTAACAAATATTTATGCAGATATATTCAGTGATGGGGAGAATATAGATTCAAATCTCAAAGGATATATGACCTTGGCATATGGACTTAAGATAATAAATGGAGACGGTTCACAGGATATTAAACCGAAATATGAGTTGAAAAGAGAAGATGCGGCAAGTATAATCTATAATTATATGTTCAAATAATAAAATTTACTAAGGGCCTTAATTACAGGCCCTTTAACAATATATTTATAATTTAGTACTTTATTATAGTAATCTAATAAAATTATTTTTGTAAAAACCCTTGACATTAATATAAAATAATCATAGAATAGTAACAATATTAAAAAAAGCAGTGAGGAAAAATAGTAATTAGTAAATATCTTTAAGAGAGCAAATGGTTGGTGAGAATTTGCAGATAGGCTAATGAATCCATTTCTGAGCTTTTTACGAAATAAGTAAAACGTAGGCCCTGCGATAAAGGGTTCGAGTGAACAGATGAATTTGTCTGTTAATTTGGGTGGCAACGCGGTAGATATCTCTCGTCCCTTATTGTTTAATAGGGACGGGAGTTTTTGTATTTTTAGGTGGTTTTTAATTTAATATTTAAGCAATGAAGAAAAATAGTAATTAGTGACTATCTTTAAGAGAGCAAATGGTTGGTGAGAATTTGCAGATAAACTAATGAATCCATTTCTGAGCTTTTTACGAAACAAGTAAGACGTAAGCCCTGCGATAAAGGGTTCGAGTGAGCAGATAAATTTTGTCTGTTAATTTGGGTGGCAACGCGGTAGATAATCTCTCGTCCCTTATTGTTTAATAGGGACGGGAGTTTTGTTATATAAAGGAGGAGGAATCATTATGCATACTAAATTATTTATACCAGGTCCAGTAGATGTAAGAGAAGATGTTTTAGCTAAAATGTCATTACCTCAAATTTCTCATAGAGGGAAGGAAGCATCTCAACTACAAAAAAGAATATCAGAAAACATGCAAAAAATATGGAAAACCAAAGAGGAGATAATTTTATCTACTTCTTCAGGTAGTGGATTGATGGAAGGTGCTATCAGATCCTGTACATTAAAAAAGGCAGCAGTTTTTTCTATTGGAGCGTTTGGTAAGAGATGGTACGAGATGGCAATTGACAACGGAGTAGATGCAGATATTTTTGAATCTAAAATGGGTGAAGCAACAGGTGTGGATATGGTAGATAAAGTCCTTAAGACAGGTAAGTATGATTTGGTAGCAATTACTCACAATGAAACCTCTACAGGTATTGCAAATCCAATTGATGAAATAGCTGAGGTAATAAAAAAATATCCTGATATTGTATTTTGTGTAGATATGGTAAGTTCAGCTTGTGGCCATGAAGTAAATATAGATGATTTAGGTATTGATATTGTAATTACATCAAGTCAGAAATGTTTAGGATTACCAGCAGGATTGTCGTTGTGTACCTTCTCTAAGAAGGCAATTGAAAGAGCTAAGATGGTTAAGAATAGAGGCCATTATTTAGATTTATTGAAGCTATATAATTATATTATAAAAAAAGATTACCAATATCCTTCAACACCATCTATTTCTCATATGTTTGCCTTGGATTATCAACTAGACTATATATTAAATGTTGAAGGACTTGAAAATAGATATAAGAGACATATTAAAATGGCAGAGGTTGTTAGAAATTGGGCAAGAGAAAAGTTCCAACTATTTGGAGATGAGAAATATTTATCTAGAACTGTAACGGCAATAAGTAATACAAGAAATATTGATGTATCTGCTCTAAATAATGAATTAAAGAAACGAGGAATGATGATATCCAATGGCTATGGAGATTTAAAAGATAAAACCTTTAGAATAGCACATATGGCAGATACTCAGGTAGAGGATATAAATGAGTTGTTAAATAATATTGATGATATTTTAAATAGGAGGATAAGAAAATGAAAATATTAGCAAATGATGGTTTAGATAACAATGCAGTAGATCTATTTAATAAGAAAAATATTCAAGTAAATACAAATCACTATGATAGAGAAGATTTAGTTAAGGTAATAAAACAATATGATATACTGATAGTCAGATCTGCTACTAAAGTGGATAAGGAGATAATAGATGCAGCTAAGGGAACAAATCTAAAGCTAGTAATAAGAGCTGGTGTAGGCTTGGATAATATTGATTTGGACTATGCAAAGAATAATGGAATAATGGTAACAAACACCCCAAACGCAAGCAGTAACTCTGTTGCAGAGCTTGTGCTAGGTCATATGTTAAGTCTATCAAGATTTATAGCTATTTCCAATTTGACTATGAGAGAAGGAATATGGAACAAAAAAACTTATACTGGTGTAGAGATTTATGGTAAGACTTTAGGAATTATAGGATTTGGTAGAATAGGTAAGGCCTTAGCCAACAAAGCTACGGCCTTAGGCATGAAAGTGATGTTCTATGATAAATTTATAAAAAATGATGAAAATTATCTGTATTATGAGATAGATGAGGTATTAAAGAAAGCTGATTTTATTTCCCTTCATGTACCAGCAACTGATAAACCACTTATTGGTAAGGCGGAATTAGAGATTATGAAAGATGGAGTGTTTATTATAAATGCTGCAAGGGGTGGAATCATAGATGAAGAGGCTCTGCTCGAGGCTTTAAATACCAATAAAGTAGCAGGAGCAGGATTAGATGTATATTCAACTGAACCAGGACCTAATCCAGAACTATGCAATCATCCTAAAGTATCATGTACTCCTCATATAGGAGCAGCCACAGAAGAAGCACAGACAAGAATCGGTGAAGAAATAATTCAAATAGTAATGGATTACTATGCAAAGACAATAAATACTATGGCTATGTAGGAGGAGGTAATGATGATAAAGATTAGACCATTTAAAGGATACAGACCTAAAAAAGGACTGGAAGATAAGTTAGCATGTAAACCCTATGATGTAATAGATTATAATGAAGCATTGGATATTGGGAAAGATAATTCCTTTTCCTTTGTCCATGTTATAAGACCAGAGATAGATTTGCCACATAATACAGACCCATATTCAAAAGAAGTATATATTAAGGCAAAAGAAAATTTACAAGAATTTATTGACAAAGGATCTTTAATAGAAGAAGACAAAAATGTATTTTATATCTATAGGCAAATTATGAATGGAAGAGCACAAAATGGAATAGTATCTTGTATTTCAATTGATGATTATGGCGAAGGAAGAATAAAGAAACATGAGCACACAATGGTGGATAAAGAGCAAGATAGGATAAATCACTTTTATTATTCAGAAGCACATACTGAGCCTGTATTTTTGTTTTATAAAAGAAATCAAGCTATAAAAAAAATAATCGAGGATTGGACAAGTAGTCATAAACCTATATATGATTTTACTTCACAAGATGGAGTCAAGCAGATTCTCTGGGTAGTTGATGATGAAGAAAATATTAAATATATTCAAGAATTATTTGCATCTATGGACAATCTATATATTGCAGATGGGCATCATAGGACAGCTTCTTCTTATAAGGTAGGTCTTAAAAAAAGACAGGAGAATCCAGATTATACTGGGGATGAAGAGTTTAACTTCTTTATGTCTGTAGCTTTTTCTGATGATGAACTATATATAATGCCATATAATAGAGCAGTAAAAGATTTAAATGGATTAACTGAAGAGGAATTTTTAAAGAAAGTTGCTGAAAAGTTTGTAGTAAGACAAGGGGACGGGTCCCTTGTCCAAGATAAGCATGAATTTATGATGATTCTTAAGGATAAGTATTATAGCATAACCCCTAAAGAGGGAGTATTTGATGAAAATAATTTAATTGATTCTCTAGATGTTTCTATTTTACAGAATAATATACTTTCATCAATATTAGGGATAAAAGATCCTAGGACTGACAATAGAATTGAATTCTTTGGTGGAGAAGGAATGTTAGATAAGATAGTTGATAGATTAAATGATGATCTAAAGGTAGCTTTTTTACTACATCCAACGCAAGTTAAAGATATTACAGATGTAAGTGATAAAGGAAAAGTTATGCCACCTAAATCAACTTGGTTTGAGCCAAAGTTGATGAGTGGACTATTTGTTCATATGTTTTAACTGACTTAGAAGTCCCAGCAAGTATTATTGCTGGGACTTAAATAACCATTTCTATAACATGTGCCAATAAGCCTGCTATGAAGCAAAAAGGTATACTAAAGACCAGCTTATATGCAAAAAACTTAACACCAAAGAATGCAGTTTCAAAAGGAGCTTTAGACAATCCTAGCAAGGTCCAGCCTGTTATAATGGAAACTATGGTTCCCAATCCAGCACCAGATGCCATTATTGAAGCAATAATCGGGAAAGAAGCATAAGGCCCCATGGCAAGTATCATACCCCCAAATGTTCCTAAAATTATTCCCTTAAATCCAGCTTCTTTAGATAGCCATCTTTGCACAAATTCTGCTGGGATAAGGACTTCTATCATGCCTGCTAGTATAAAAGCACCTAATATAAGTGGAAGTGTATTAAGCATTTGTTTCATTCCTGATTTCAAACCTTCCACTTGTTTTCCAGTTTTCTTAGAATTAATGAATATTAGTATAATCGCTACTATACTAAGGATTATGGTGGATTGAGTCATCTTCATCACCAACCTTTATAAAAATACTTTCCATTGTTTTACTCTTGAAATAGCGTTGTGCCAATAGACCAGCAATAATAGGTATTGGGACAGTGATTAAATTTCTAACCAATGCTATATTTTGACTTATTAAACTCATCTCCATAGGAAATCGAGAAAAGTCATAGACATGTTTCCCAAATACGAAAGAAATAAAAATATAAAAAGGTAATTCTTTATCTTTAAAGCTCAAAACAAAAGGATAATATATATAAGGTCCTCCTGGGAAAAGTCCACCTGCAAGAGAACTTATAATAACTCCTTTTATACCACTGAATTTTTGCAGCCACTTATCAAGGATTTCCTTAGATAAGAGAACTTGTATCTGTCCAATTACAATAAATGATGCCAATAGCATTAGTATTGAATTAGTTGCTGTTTTCATAGAAATACTGAACCCTTTTAATACAAGGTTACTTCCTCCCACAAAATATGCAATCATAGTAAAAATAGCTGCTGACATAGAAATAATTAACAAAGATCGTTTCATATTCTCGCCCCCGAAATTTGTATATTAATATAACATATACCCTTAAAAGCAGAACTATACCTTGATATGTTTTTCTATATAAAGGACTCGAAGAGGTTTAACAAAAGGCAGAGCTAAAAGCTCTGCCATAGTTCATTCTATATAAAATTACCATCAATCATAGTTCTTTCTACAACTATATCTTTGATTTCATCAGGGTTAATTGTAAAGATATCTTTATCTAACACGATTAAGTCAGCTACAAAACCTGGTTTTAATCTACCTTTAAAGTTTTCTTTAAACTCATTATACGCACTTCCATAGGTGTAGCAATCAATGGCATCTTGTATGTCCATTTTTTCATTAGGATAGAAACCATCTTCAGGTTTACCGTTTAACCCTTTTCTAGTTACTGCACAGTATAAATTGTACCACGGGTTACAGTCCTCTACAGGTGCATCAGTACCTAAGCTAATTGGTGCTCCTAATTGAAATAGGGTATTAAAAGCATAGGATGTAGAAGATAATTCTTTACCAACTCTATCCTCAACAATATTTAAGTCATAGTCCAAGAAAATAGGTTGATACATAACCGCAATATTTAATTTAGCTATTCTTTCCAATTGCTCTTTACTAGTTATTTGACAGTGAACTATTCCATGTCTTAGTGGATTTTTCCCATTTACTAAAATTTTCTCATAAGCATTTAATACCATTTCTACAGCACCATCACCAATAGCATGAGTTACAATTCTTATTTCATTTTCAGCAGCTAAACTACAGATTTGATCCAATTGTTCGAGAGTCAATACTTGAACTCCTTTAGTTCCAGGTGCATCATTATAATCATTTAGCATCAAAGCTGTTCTAGCACCTAAAGAACCATCTATAAATAATTTTAATGCTCCTTTAGATAAGAACTTTTCATCATAATCGCCAGTATTAAATTCAGTATTTAGATAATCTTTAAAATCATTGATATCTTGGTAGTTAAATTGATGACTATATCTAAGTTTTGTCTTATTGTTTTTATAGATATTATGAATTATATTAAACATAGATTGATTATCTTCTTTAGATACATCACAAGACTGAACGGATGTGATACCTAAACTTATTGCATAATCTACGGCCTTAAGGAACTCATTTTCTATATCATCTTCTGTTTTATTTGGTATAGCAGAATTTAGAAAAGCAACTGCATTTTCACTAAAAATACCATTTGGTTTGCCATCAGTACCTAATTCGATAACTCCGCCATCTACTTTAGTGTTTTCATCTACACTTAATAATTCTAAGGCTTTTGTATTTCCAGTTGCCATATGACCACAGACTCTTACAAATACAATAGGAATATCAGTTGATATCTTGTCTAAATCAAATCTTGTTGGCATTCTTTTTTCGCCAGATGTGAAATAGTCTTGGTTCCAACCTCTACCTGCAATAGAAGTAAGCTTTGGATTCTTAGCCATAAAATCTTTACCTAAATTTATTAAATCATCAATAGATCTAGCAGGGGTTAGGTTACAGGAGGTCATAGTACTACCTACACCAGCTAAGTGAAGATGACTATCGTTTAAACCTGGCAGTACAGTTTTTCCTTCAAGATCAATAACTTCATCTGAATCATAAGTTGAGATTTCTTCATTTGAACCAAGTTCTAGTATTACTTCATTTTCAAGAAGGAGTGCTTCTACAAAATTATCTTTTTCAATATAGATTTTTCCGTTTTTTAATATTGTTCTCATTATTCCACCTCTATTAATTTTCATTTACCTTATTTCTATAGCTAAAATAAGTATAGAATAAAATACCTATAGCAGGTACACTAAGACTAATTAATGATGTTGCAGGGTCTTCTATAAAAGTATTAATTAGTAATCCAGCAAATATTAATACTGTAATGATTACAGTAAATGGATATAGGAATACTTTATATGGTCTTTCTGAATCTGGGAACTTCCTTCTATATATAAATACTGCAAATATAGATAATGTATTAAACAACATACCAGTAAATACCACCAATGATGTTAACTGGTTTAAATCACTTGCTAATACTAAAATTATTGATAAGATAGCCTGAACTATCAAAGGAACATAGGGTACATTATACTTTGGATGTAGCTTCTTGAAACTATTAAAGAAATGACCTTCTTTGCTCATGGCATAGTACATTCTTGGAAATGCTAAAATACAACCATTTAGTGAACCAAACATAGCTGTAACCATTGCTATAACAACCAATAATTGTCCAGCATTACCCATAAGCTTTTGTGCTGCATAGGTACCTAAATAATAGTTACCATCTGCAAGTAAGGCTTCAATTTCAGATATTGAAACCACTCTATATATAGAATAGTTAAACAATGTATAGATTAATGTTATGGATATTATTGCAATAATAATTGATAAAGGTAGATTTCTCTTAGGATTTTTAACCTCTTCTGCAACTGTATTGAGGTTTGTCCAACCTTCATAGGCCCAAAGTGAAGCCACAACTGCAAAAGATATCATACCGATAATAGAGCCAAAACTTGTATCACCATTAACTGGAGTCAATGATAAATCAGGATTTACATCACCATAAATCAAACCTAAAACTAATATAATTCCAATTGGAACAAGTTTTGCAATCATAGATAGATTTTGTACTATACTTCCTAGCTTTACTCCTAAATAATTTACTGCTGTTAATCCTATAATCAATGAAATAGCTATAACCTTTATAGTAGTATTACTCATTGGAATAAGGCTTGTCAATGCACTTGGAAGTGCTATTGCAATTCCTGCTATTGAACTTGGGCCTGCAAGTAACCAAGAACTAAATCCATTTAAGAATCCTACCAATGGAGAATATGCTTTATTTAAATAGACAGTTGAACCACCTGCACTTGGATCAGAAGCACCTAGTTCTGCATAACAAATACCCCCCAAAAGGGAAACTATACCACCTATTATCCAGCTTAATAATGAAAGACCCAAACTCATGCCACTTCTCATAAGCACATATGAACCTATATAAAATATCCCTGAACCTATTACAACTCCACCTAAAATGCTGATTCCACCAAAAAGACTTATCTCTCTTTTAAATTCTGATTTATTTTCATTTTTATTTTCATTTGTTTTTCTTAACGCATTATTTGCTACTTCAGTCATATAATTCCTCCTAGATGTAAGTTAATTTAAGTATCTTTGTTAAATAAGTCAATTGCCAAAAAATAAAAATCACCTAACTTAAGAAGTAATGTCAGGTGAATATTAGCCAAAAATAGCTATATAATCCCTCTCCTTTCTTGCTCAGTGTGAGATAGTACAACATCAAAGTATCGAGCAAATACTAAGATGACAGTCCTATATTTATTCAATATAGACCCAGCAACAGATTTTGGTATCTGAAGCTTCGGCGATGGCTCCTTTCACAATATATCTTTGGATTCCGTCCTCCATATTGTTACTGATAGATATCGCGCCTCTACCTCACCCATTGGATGAGGACTTTTATTAAATTATTTTTTCAATGATAACATGAACACAGTTAAATGTCAAATATGATTATTGGAAATTTGAAATAATAATCATTTATGACAAATCGATTGATAAAAAGGGGAAAATTGTCTATAATTATCTATATATAATTTTTTAGGAGTGTGATAGTTTTTGGATTCTGACGGTTTGTGGAAGGCTGTTGTATTATTAATTTGTTTATTTTTTTCATCCTTGTTTTCAGCATCAGAGACTGCGTTGATGTCATTGAGCAAGATCCGTGTTAAGCAGATGGTTGAAAATAAGGAAAAAGGTGGAGAGAAGGTCAGTAAACTCCTAAGTGAGCCTAGTAAACTTTTAACTGCTATACTTATAGGTAATAATGCAGTTAATATAGGAGCATCATCCTTAATGACATCTTTAGCTATTGATGCTTTTGGCAATACAGGTGTGGGACTAGCGACAGGAATTATGACCTTATTGATATTAATATTTGGTGAAATAACTCCAAAATCATTAGCAGCACAAAACTCAGAGAAAGTAGCTGTAAAAGTATCTGGTTTTGTTCAATTCGTTATAATTTTGGTCACGCCTATTAGTTTTGTGCTAACTAGGATTACAAATTTTATGGTTAAGGTATTAGGGGGAGAAATAGATAATAATCAACCCTTTATTACCCAAGAAGAACTAAGAACAATTGTTAGTGTAAGCCACAAAGAAGGTGTTCTTGAAGGCGAAGAAAAAGATATGATTTATAATGTTTTTGATTTTGGGGACTCACAAGTTAATGATGTAATGATTACTAGAACAGAAATGATTGCTATAGATGTTGATTTATCATATGAGGAAACTATAGAGGTAATTAATCGTGAGCAATATTCTAGGATACCAGTGTATGAAGACACTATTGATAATATAGTAGGTATTTTATATGTAAAAGATTTATTATTTTTACAGATACAGAATGATTTGGAGTTTAATTTAAGAAAGTATGTCCGACAACCTCACTTTACCTATGAGTATAAATCAACTAAAGAATTATTTAGTGAGATGAGAGAAAATAGAATCCATATGGTTGTTGTAATAGATGAGTATGGTGGAACAGAAGGTATAGTAACTATTGAAGATTTAATAGAGGAAATTGTTGGAGAAATTGAGGATGAGTATGATAAGGATATTCAGGAGATAGATGTGATTAAGGAAGATGAATATCTAGTAAATGGGAATATAAAAATCGAGGATTTAAATGATTTAATTGGGATTCATTTAGAATCAGATGATTTTGACACAATCGCAGGATTTGTAATAGGAATTGTTGATAGAATTCCTGAAGAAGGCGAAGAAATTGAATTTGAAAATATTAAATTTATTATAGAAAACATAGATAGAAATAGAATTGAAAAAATTAGGATACTAACATAAGAAAACCCTCACTTGAAGTGAGGGTTAAATATTTGATCCTTTTGTCTTTTTAGACATATCATATCCTAATTCATAATAGTTGTTATTGTTGAATTCAAAGTTCTTAATTAGTTCAAGTCCTAATTTTTCAGTATGAGCTTTATAGGATCTAGGATTGATATGATTTATAAAAGTTATCAATATAGGATATCTATCTTTCATTTGAGTTCTTGAAAATTCAAATAGGTTTGGTAGTACATCTGTACCACGATATGATTTATCTATACAAATTGGTCCATACTGGTATGAATTTTCTATGGATAAAACCTGTCCCATGTATTCAGTATTAGGTAAATCATGTATCATATATTCAAATAATGGCCATTGGGACCAGTATTCCCAAGATGCTGCCATAGCATAGGCTATAACTTTGTCTCCGTCACAAGCAATAGCTAGGCCATTTTCCTTTTCAATTAACTCTTTAAACTGTTCATCAGTGAACAAAGTGGTGACAAAACCATCAGGCTTGTCTTCTTCACTAATTGTTGATACATGATATTTCTTTTGCAACTCTCCAATAGCTGGAATATCTTCTATTGTAGCATTTCTATATATCACAAAATCGTCTCCCTTTTAGATACTATTTCTTTATAACTTTGAAAGCTTCTGTTTGTTCTTTAATGCCTTTCTCAGCTGCAAATCTTTCAATACTAGAAGCTCCAAAGAAACCGTGAACTCCTGTAGTGTTCTTTAGTACATACTCAGCATCTGAAGGATCAGCAATAGGGCCACCGTGACAGATTACTAATACATTAGGATTTACCTCTTTTGCTGCATCTGCAATTTCTTGGACTCTTTTGACGCTTTCATCTAATGTAAGAGCTGTTTGAGCACCAATGCTTCCTTTAGTAGTAAGACCCATATGAGCTACAATTATATCTGCTCCAGCTTCAGCCATCTTTCTTGATTGTTCAACATCAAATACATAAGGAGTAGTTAACATATCAAGCTCATGTGCTTTTCTTATCATTTCAACCTCTAGATCATATCCCATACCAGTTTCTTCAAGATTTTGTCTAAATACACCATCAATAAGACCAACAGTAGGGAAGTTTTGAACGCCAGCAAAGCCTTGATCCTTAAGTTGTTTTAAAAATACATCCATTACTTTGAATGGATCTGTACCATTTACACCTGCTAATACAGGAGTATTCTTAACTACAGGTAATACTTCTGAGCCCATTTCAACAACTATAGCATTTGCATCACCATAAGCTAAAAGACCTGCTAAAGAACCACGACCAGCCATTCTATATCTTCCTGAATTATATATAATAAGCATATCGCATCCACCAGCTTCACTACTTTTTGCAGTGATACCAGTTCCTGCTCCTACGCCTAATAATATCTCACCATTAGAGATTTTTTCTTTGAAATTATTAACTATTTCTTGTCTAGTCATCTTCATATAATATCATCCTTTCATCTAATTTATTTTCTTGCTTCTATCATATCTATAAGTTTTTGTGCAGCAGTTTCAGCAAAAACCTTATCATTTATTACAGTATCCATCTCTATTAATTCTACAATATCAGTATTAAGATTCTTTTTAATTGTATCAAAAAGCATTTGGTTTTCTTCAGGTCCATAGAATGGTTCACCTTCAGCATCGATACCAGAAAGTCCTTTTTTAGGAATCATTAACACTGTGTTCTCTGTGGCTAGATTTAACTTTTCAGCTATCTTTTCTCCCAATAGTTTGTTCTCTTCAACACTTGTTCTCATCAATGTAACTGATGGATTGTGCTTATAAAAGTTTCTACCATCATACTTAGATGGTACTGTATCAAACGCGCCAAAGTTCACCATATCCATTGCACCTAATGATACCACTTGTGGTATTTTATTTAATGCTGCTGCTTCAAGTCTATTAGGTCCAGCATTTAATACACCACCAAATAACTCGTCACACCATTCAGTAGTAGTAAGGTCAAGTACACCTTCGATATATCCATCATTTATTAAAGACTCCATAGACTTACCACCAGTACCTGTAGCATGGAATATAAGTACTTCATAACCTCTTGCTTCCATATACTCTCTAGCATAATTTACAGCTGGAGTAGTTAGGCCAAACATAGTTGCAGCAATCAATGGTTTATCTGATACATATTGTTCAGTTTCATAATTTAACATTCCTGACATGGCATGGGCAGCGTTGGTAAATATTTGAGTGGAGATTCGATTTAATCCAGCAACATCAACTACAGAAGGCATCATGATTAAATCACTTGTCCCAATGTAAAAGGATGTATTACCAGAAGCCACAGTAGATACCATGATCTTTGGAACTCCTATTGGTAGAGCTCTCATACCTGGTGTAACAATAGATGTACCACCTGTCCCACCAAAGGATATTATACCGTCAAATTTTCCCTCATTATATAGTCTTGGCACAATTTTTTCCATTGCCTTTGATAATATTTCAGTAGCATATGCTCTGTCATGCTTAGCTGCAATATCTTCAATATTTTCACCTACTTCAGCCACAACTTCGCCATTAGTTACATCGACTTTAAATTCAGATTCAAATACCCCAGTGTTGATAGTAAATACCTTTAATCCTAAACTTTCAAATATGTCTTTTACATATGAAAGTTCCTTACCTTTAGTGTCAAATGTTCCAGCAATACATACAGTTTTCAAATTCGTTTCCCCCTTCATAATTTTCATTGATATTATCATTAGTTATTTAACATATACAACATCAATACTTAAAAATCCTTCTTTAATCTCAAATTTCCTGATTTTTAATTATATAACATAATATATATACCCATAAGAGAAGAGAATTCCCACTGGAGTTTTAGTCGGATAAACTAACTTATGATACTGTATAGATTTGTTTGTATATACAAAACAATAATAGGAAATGCTAATGTTGAAAAAATTACTATAGAGGTGTATAAATGGAAAAAAATATTTTAATTGGAGGGGCTGCTGGTCTGGGAATGGATACTCTTGGCGTATTAATTGGAAAGATACTATGCCGTAAAGGATATTTTATTCATTCACATAAGGATTTTATGTCTAGAATTCGAGGAGGTCATAACTTTACCCAAATTAGATTTGGACTAGATCCAATTTATTCACATTGGCCCCTATTAGATTGCATAATTGCCTTAGATAAGGAAACAGTAGAGTTTCATGCTGAAAGACTTACTGAAGGTGGAGTAATTATATGTGACGAGTCTATAGAGGCTAAAGATGATAGGATTATCCACTTGCCTATGGCTAGATTTGCAAAGGAAGTTGGGAATAATAGAACTGCAGGTTCAGTAGCTGCGGGAGCATTGTTTAAAATTTTTGGCGAATCCTTCGATATCGTAGAAGAAGTATTTATGGAGAAGTTTGAGAAGGAGACAGCAAATTCTAATTTTGAAGCTTTTAAAAAAGGTTATCAGTTTGTGGAAGGAAAGTTCAAGGTAAATAAGCCGGAGAAAAGAGAACAAATATTTATTAATTCTAATGACGCCATAGCCCTTGGTGCATTGGCTAGCGGAATAGGTTTTTTTGCATCCTATCCGATGGCTCCATCTACTAGTATTATGACAAAATTATCCATGAAGCAGGATGATGCCAAAATAATAGTAGAACAAGTAGAAGATGAGATTTCAGCAATAAATATGGTTCTAGGTGCATCCTATGCAGGAGTTCGTTCCATGACTTCTACATCAGGTGGAGGTTATGCACTTATGGTGGAAGCAATGAGCTATCAAGGAATATCGGAGACACCCATTGTAGTAGTAGATGTCCAAAGATCTGGACCAGCAACAGGATTACCTACCCGTACTGAACAAGCTGATTTGGATTTTGTTCTATTCTCAGGACATGGTGAATATCCAAAGATGATTATAGCAGTAAAGAATGCTGAAGATGCCTTTTATCAAACTACAAGAGCCTTTAATCTAGCAGATAAGTATCAAGTTCAGGTTATAATTCTTTCAGATCAATATTTAGCAGATGCAACACAGACCATTCCACCATATGATTTTTCTAGAGTAACAATAGAAAGACATCTTATGACTAAAGAAGAACTAGGAGATGAAGAATATAAGAGGTATAAGCCTGTTGAAAATGGGATTTCCCCGAGAATTATACCTGGTAAAATTGAGAATGCTTTAGTACGAGTGGAAAGTCACGAACATAATGAATATGGACATATAACAGAATCAGCAGAGGTCCGTACAGCAATGCAGAATAAACGTATGAAAAAGCTAGAAGGTTTAACAAGTGAAATTCAAGAACCAGATTATTTTGGTGTTGAAAGTCCGGAAACTCTACTTATTGGCTGGGGTTCCATGTATGGCCCAATAAAAGAAGCAGTAAATATGTTAAAAAGAGATGGAGAATCAATTGGTGCCCTTATCTTTGGAGACTTATTTCCATTACCAACCAGATTATTAAAAAAATATTCAGAATGTGCAAAGAAACTAGTAAATGTGGAAATGAACTCTACTGGACAATTGGCTAGATTAATAAGACAAGAAACAGGAATTTTTCTAGAGCATAGTATACTAAATTATAACGGACGGCAGATGGATTCATATACAGTATACTCAAGAGTAAAAGAGGAGGTGTTATAATGTTAGATGTGAAAATATACGATTCTAGAGATGAAATAGCTTGGTGTCCTGGTTGTGGTAACTTCGGAATCCTAGAAGGAATAAAGCAAACATTAGCAGAAATGGAATTAAAACCTCATGAGGTAGTTATAGTTTCAGGGATAGGTCAGGCTGGTAAAACACATAATTATATAAACACTAACGGATATAATGGACTCCATGGAAGGGCTGTTCCACCTGCTCAGGGAATAAAAATAGCCAATAAAGATTTAAAAATAATTCTACACTCAGGTGATGGAGACTCCTATGCAGAAGGAGGGAACCATCTACTTCATGGTATTAGAAGAAATGTAGATTTGACCCATGTGGTCCACTTTAATCAAATATATGGATTAACTAAGGGGCAAGCCTCACCTACTACCGCTAGGGGGCAGAAAACTAATATGCAATTTGATGGAAATAGAACTGATCCATTGCAAACACTACTTTTCGCAATTTCAGTAGGTTGTGGCTTTGTTGCAAGAACTTTTATGGGAGATAAGGAACATTTAATTAAGACTTTAAAGGAAGCTATTAATTATAATGGTTATGCCTTAGTTGATGTTCTACAACCTTGTGTAGTATTCAACCGGGTAAATACTTTTAAATATTATAAAGATAGAGTATATAGATTGGATTCAACTGATTACGATCCTGCAAATAAATTGGAAGCCATGAAGAAAGCCATGGAATGGGGAGACGATGGAATACCAATAGGTGTTATCTATAGAGAAGATAAAGAAAGCTATATTGACAAAATTAGCTATTTAAGAGAAGGTCCAGCCCTTGTAGATAGGAAATGGAATCCAGAGGATGCTAAAAAGTATATGGAGGACTATAGATAATATAATTAAATTTAAACTGCTAAAACACAGGTCAAGAAAAAGACTTGTGTTTTTTAGTGTTTCAAGCCAGCTTAATTCCTCAGGTGGATTTTCTTCTTAAACTTCATTTTGAAAGGATAACAAAATAATTTTTAGTCTATAGAGTTTCTATATTTTAATGGTGTAATTCCTTCATTTTTTTTAAAAACTGTAGAAAAATGCCCACTACTTAGAAACCCGCATAATCCTGCAATTTCAGCTATAGAAATATCTTCTTTTTTTAACAATTCTTTTGCTTTATTTAATCTGAATTCAAGTATAAATTGATATGGTGTTTTGTTCATAGTTTTTTTGAAAATTCGTTGAAAATGACAGGGGCTTATATAAATAGCATCACAAATTTCATTTATAGTTATATTGCTATTATAATAGTTTTCTATATAAGTTATTGCTTGCTGTACATAAGACTTCTCTTGTGATTGATTGATTTTAGTCACTATTGGGTCTAGATCCATATCTCTTAATAATTGTATAACTAGTTGTGTCTCTATACTGTCTATTATCAACCTATTTGGAGAGTCCATATATATGAATTCTTGCATGAAAAACTCAATTAAATCTAAGGTCTTATAGCTATATGGATTATCATAGATTAGAGGTTTTACTTTTTGTTTACCTACTATCTTTAGAAGTATTTCTTCAAAGAAGTCCTTTTTAATATTGAGGGCTACATACTTAGGTTGAGATTTAGTTTTTATTGGTTCTACTCTTATTTCAGTCCCAGGTGACATAAATAGTAAAGTACCACTTTTGAGTTTATATTGTTTGTTATTGATTGTGGCAAAAGGAGGAGAGGAGTGAAAAATTACAATATGATAATCGTCTTGAATCATTGGTCTTTCTGTTACATATCTCTCAGGAATAAAAACTGCTATATTTCTTCCTATAAAAGTCTTTGTATTATTATGTATACTTATAGGTATTTTTTCTATAAAGTCATCAAATCTATTTTTCATATAAGTTCCCCCATTTTAGAAATCCATAGTTATTATTAAATCCATACCTAACTAATAAGAAAGATACTTATGTATAAATTTTATGATAGTATTGCTAACTTTATTTCATTTGACCAATCATATAATGAAAAGACAGATAAATTCAAATATCGTTACAATAATTACTAACTTTATTAAAACATATTTAAGAGAAGGTGCTCTAAGTAATTATTACTTTCAAGAAAGGAGTTTTGATTATGAAACGTAAGCTTTTTGTGCTTGTGGTATTCTTAGTTGTAATTATATCACTATTTATGACTGGTTGTAAAAAGAAGATAGAAGAGAAAATAACAGAAAAGATTATTGAGGATGTATCAACAATTAAAACTGACCGCGGTGAAACAAAAATGGGTGAGGATCTTAAGTGGCCAGGAGATAAAATGGGTGATTTACCGGAGCTTAAAGCTAATATTAATATGGTAATTGAGGACAAAGATAAAGAAAAAGATATAAACTTAAGTATGGTCTACTTCGATAACATGAAGGAGAGTGATGCTCAGAAATATGTTGAGTTAATTAAGGATCTTAATTATGAATCAGTCTTTGAAACTTCTAGTGATGATGGATTTATGTTTTCTGGAAATAATGACGATGGTGCAGAGGTTATCTTTTCCTATAGTAATGATGGTACTGGCAGTCTTTCTTATACAGATAAGCAATTTATGTTTGTCGATAATCCTTATGATGGAGAATTTACTGGAGACCCTTCAACAAGTGAAGATATTGATATGACAGATGATGTTTCTTGGCCAGTGGATTTCTTTAAAGATATTCCAGAATTAGAAGGAAAGATAACTCAAATTACCAGCAGTAGTCCAAGTGATAAATATGTTTACATTCAATATGTAATAAAGGAGATTGCCATTGATTATATTGAGAAGTTAAAAGAAGTTGGATTTGTTGATACTCCATATGAGTCCATCTCTGGAGATTATATTAACTATGAGGCTGGCAATGAAAAGGGTGATTATATTGTATTTAGTTGGTCCAATGATGATGCAACTATAAATCTTATGAAAGGTGAATAAAAAAGGAGGTTAGAGTTAATGTTAAAGAAAGTTATAATATTTACCTTTGTTTTATTATTAACATTTGGAGTATATGTAAGAGCAGAAAAACCGATTCCTACTTCACTTGAAAAACCAGTAAATCTAACAGTAAGAGATGATGATGGTATTTTAAGACCTAGGTGGACAAATCCTTCCAGCATAATTCAAGCAACAGATGATGTAAATGATTCAGACTATGAATATTATGCAAGTTTATATTATTTATTTGACTGGAAGAAAAATGATGGGGATTGGAATGTATGTCCAACACCAAATGATCCAAGATTTAATGATGATATCCATGGTTATTTCTATATGTATATGCCTAATATACAAATAGATGAAAAAGGAAACTCAGAAAACTTCTTTGTTGTGTGGCATTTTGATCCAACTAAAGGACCTAGTGATAGCCTTGATTTAGATAATAACACTTATTACTTTAGAATAAGATATGCTCTTGAATCAGATTCTAATGAATTTGCTACTGTGTACTCACCTTATTCAGATGTATTTGCTATAGGGAAAGATGCAAAAGCTATTGAAATTACAAAACTAGATCCACCAACTAATTTGAATGTAGAAGTAAAAAAAGATAGCAGTAATAAACCATACTTTCAACTTAATTGGACCATACCAGAGTCTATTACAGAGGCAAGTAAACATATTCCAACATACCATAGGATAGATTTTAAAGTAGGAAACGGAGAATGGGAATCAGAGAAGGAGTTTGATTCTATGGTCATAGCAGGAAGTAAACTTTTAAAATCCTCTGATACATTTGATCCAGTGGAAATGAATTATGTTGACAAAGTTGTTATAGAAGAAAATATCTATTATTTTAGGGTTTTGTTCGAAGGTGAAACTAGCACTGGGAATTATATTCGATCTAATTTCTCTAATATTACTTCAACTAAGGTAGAATTTTATAGCGATGCATCAACATGGGCTAAGCCTGAACTTGAAAAGGCTGCTGATTATGGATTAATTCCAGAATCACTCAAAGGATCAGATATGACTAAACCAATTACTAGGGAGGAATTTGCTGAACTTACTATAAAGCTATATGAGAAAACTACCGGGTTCACACCATATACCACTGTTGATAATCTATTTACTGACACAAAAAATCCAGAAATTCTTAAGGCTTATCAAATAGGTATAACATCAGGGACATCAGCTACAACTTTTGAACCGAATAAACTCATAAATCGTGAACAGGTAGCATCTATGCTAAGTCGTGCTATAAGAGTTATGGTTCCAGATGCAGATTTTTCAACTAATGGTGCTCCTACCTTTAAAGATGAAGAACAAATATCGATTTGGGCTTTAGAACATGTTAAGTATATGAGTAAGATTGGAATTATCAAAGGAACTGATGGTAATTTTATGCCTAAAGCAATCACCACAGTCCAAATATCAGAAGGATACGCTAATACTACTAGAGAACAGGCAATTGCAATGGGAGTAAGAACCTTTGAGAAATTCAAGTAGGAATACCTTAATTAAAACTAAATAATTTACGATACAATAAGTTGTTTAACTTTTTTTAGAAGTTAAACAACTTATTTTTATATTGCACAATAATTTACTAGGTAATAAATAACAATGTTAACAATTTATGATATAGTAATAGTAAATCAAAAACAATAGGTGATATCATGTATAGAATAATGATTATTGAGGATGACATTACAATAGCAAAGGCCATGAAAGATTATCTAAGTAGATGGAATTATGATGTTATTTATCTTAGTGATTTCAAAGATATAACTAATCAGGTATTGTTGTTTGAACCACAACTTATACTTCTTGATGTAATGTTACCTTATTATAATGGTTTTCATTGGTGTCAAGAAATTAGAAAGGTTTCAAAGGTTCCGATTATATTCATATCTTCTGCAAGTGATAATATGAATATAGTTATGGCTATGAACATGGGTGGAGATGATTTTATATCAAAACCATTTGATTTAAATGTTCTAAATGCAAAAGTAGGAGCATTATTAAGACGAACCTATTCATTTCAGGGCCAAATAAATTATATTGAACATAATGGGGTATTTTTAAATTTAAGTGATACAACACTAACATATAGAGATAACAAAATTGAGTTAACTAAAAATGAATATAGAATTATACAATTACTTATGGACAATGTTGGGAATGTTGTTGCTAGAGATGAAATAATGCAACGACTATGGGATGACGATAATTATATAGATGATAATACTCTTACAGTAAATATCAATCGTTTAAGAAAGAAGCTAAATGAATTTGGCCTTGATGACTTAATTAAGACTAAAAAAGGTATTGGATATATGGTGGAGTAATATGAAAGATATTAAGTTTGTTTTATTTTCATACTTGAAACTAAAAGTAAAAATGCTAATAATATTTATTGTCTCCATTTGTATCTTTTTTGCGGTATTTTCTTTGTACTCTTTGCCTTTGGAATCAGTTCTTTACGCTACATTGTTAGTTAGTGTTTTTCTTATATTAATTGGAATATATGACTTTATAAAATATTATAAGAAATATATTCATCTAAGTAATATAAAAAACAATATTATACTAAATGATTTTTCACTTCCGAAATCAAAGGATTTGATTGAGAATGAATATAAAGAGTTGATTAATACAATTGCAATTGATAGACTTCAAATTATCAATTCAAAGGATAAATCTATAGTTGATATGATGGAGTACTATACTATCTGGGCACATCAGATAAAAACACCCATTGCCGCAATGAGGATTCTACTACAATCAGAAAGGTCAGATTTATCAACTGATTTATTGGAACAGCTATTTAAAATAGAGCAATATGTGGAAATGGTTTTACAATATTTAAGAATGGAGCATATGAGTTCAGATTTACATATAAGGAAACATTCTCTTGATCAAATAATTAAACAGGCAGTTAGAAAGTATTCCAAATTATTTATACGTAAAAAGATAAAACTGAATTATAATGATTTAAATAGAATTATACTTACTGATGAGAAATGGTTATTATTTGTTATAGAGCAGATTTTATCAAATGCTATCAAATATACAAATATCGGAGAAATTTCAATCTATATGGATAGTATTTTATCCAATACGTTAATTATAGAAGATACTGGGATAGGTATAGAAGAAGAGGATTTGCCACGTATTTTCGAGAAAGGATTTACTGGTTTTAATGGAAGGGCTTATAAAAAGTCAACTGGAATTGGGTTATTTTTATGTAAGGCTATCCTGGATAAACTATCTCATACTATTAAAATTGAATCAGAAATTGATAAAGGAACTAGAGTAATGATGGGTCTAGATACAGTTGATTTAGATGTTTCTGATTAATCTAACCAAAATGTAAGATTAGAAGAGGAAATGTAAGCTAGATAAATGGCAAGGCATTTTCTCTTCTTGTATAATGAACAGGAATAAAAGAAATTGGAGGATGAACTATGCCGCTTTTAGAAGTTAAAAATTTAAAGAAAATATATACAACACGTTTCGGTGGAGCTCCTGTTCAGGCCCTTACTAATGTTTCCTTTACAGTTGAGCAAGGGGAATATATAGCTATCATGGGTGAATCTGGATCTGGAAAAACTACCTTGCTAAATATCCTAGCATCCTTGGATAGGCCCACAAATGGAGATGTTTTATTAAATTCTAAGAGTATACTAACCATTGATGAAAAGGAAATTTCCTCTTTCAGACGGGATAATCTTGGGTTTGTATTTCAAGATTTCAATTTACTAGATACATTTTCTATTAAGGACAATATCTTTTTACCACTTGTGTTAAAAGGAAAGACCTATGATGAAATGAATAACAAGCTTATGCCTATAGTGAAAAAACTGGAAATAGACGATATCTTAGATAAGTTTCCATATGAAGTATCAGGAGGGCAAAAGCAAAGAACTGCTATAGCTAGAGCTCTTATCACTAATCCTCAGATTATACTTGCAGATGAACCAACTGGTGCATTAGATTCTAGGTCCTCAGAAGGGCTTTTAAAGATATTTTCAGAGATAAACAATGAAGGGCAGACTATACTTATGGTAACACATAGTACTAAGGCTGCTTCTAACGCAAAAAGAGTGTTGTTTATAAGAGATGGAGAGGTATTCCACCAACTTTACAAAGCATCACAAACCAATGAAGAGATGTATCAGAAGATTTCAGATACGCTTACATTGATAGCTACAGGTGGTGCAAGAGATGAATAAATTTTTTTACCCTAAACTTGCAATAAATAATATTAAAAAGAACTCGAAGGTCTATATACCTTATTTATTAACCTGTATAGGGACAATTATAATGTTCTATAATATGTGTTCTTTAGTAGTAGTAAAAAATTTAGGAAGTTTAAGTGATAGTGGGACTTTAAGATATATGATGTTTTTAGGGGCTATTATTGTCGGAGTATTCTCCTTTATCTTCTTGTATTATACCAACAGTTTTTTGATAAAACAGAGAAAAAAGGAGTTTGGACTATTTAACATATTAGGGATGGAAAAGCGTCATATAGCCAAAATTATGTTATTTGAAACACTATATATAGCTATAATTAGTTTGGTTCTAGGTATATCAGGTGGTATCCTATTAAGTAAAGTATTAGCTCTGTTGCTCCTTAAGTTAATTAAGTTCGAGGTGGTATTTGGATTTGAGATTCCGTTAGTTGCAGTAATAGCTACTATAATACTATTTAGCGTTATATTTATTTTAAATTTAATCTATAATATATTTCAAGTACATCTATCTAAACCTATTGAACTCCTAAAAGGTGGCAATGTAGGCGAAAGGGAGCCAAAGACTAAATGGGTTACAACTATTATTGGGATATTAAGTTTAGGTATTGGATATTATTTAGCTCTAACAGTAGAGTCACCAATTGCGGCAATAAATAAATTTTTTGTTGCAGTATTTTTCGTAATTATAGGAACACATAATTTATTTAAAGCAGGAAGTATAGCTTTATTAAAGTCCCTAAGAAAAAATAAAAACTATTATTATCAAACTAATCATTTTATTTCTGTTTCGGGTATGATTTATCGTATGAAGCAGAACGCAGCAGGGCTTGCTAATATCTGTATTTTATCCACTGCTGTAATAATTACACTTTCTACTACAGTATCTTTATATGTAGGTGTTGAAGATTTACTACGCACCAGATATCCAAGGAATATTGAGATTTCTGCAAAATATTCTGATGAGGTAGCAGAGAAGTTAGATGAAATAGTTGAAGAAAATGTTAGGGAAGCTAATGTTTCTAGACTAAATGAAATCAAATTTAAATCTGTGAGTTTGCTTACAAAACAGAAGGCTTCTAGTTTTATTGAAGTGACTGAGGATTCATTTTCCTATAAGGATTTATCATTTTTAATCTTATTAACTCAAGATGATTATAATAGGTTAGAAGGGAAGGATGTATCCTTAAAAGAAGGAGAAGCATTGGTTTATACAGTTAAAGGGAAAACCCCAGGGGATGTGATGGACTTTAATGGTTTTCAACTAATAATCAAAGAGAAACTTAGCTCCTTTAATAGTATGGCTACTGTTAGTATGGCAAGTATTTCTGACAGCCATTACATAGTTGTAGATAGTTTAGATACTATTAAACAGGCTTATAGTCATCTCGAAGGAGACAGTGAAGTACCAGAACTTGATTATTATTATGGTTTTGATGTAGAGGCTGATAGTAAATCTGAGATTGATTTAGCTGGTTCAATAAGAAACTCTTTAGACAAAGCTAATATAGACTTCGGTGTAAAAAGTGCAGAATCAGATAAGGAGAGTTTTTATACACTCTATGGTGGGCTGTTTTTCCTTGGAATATTCATAGGTATATTGTTTATAATGGCCACTGTATTGATTATATATTATAAACAAATAGCAGAAGGCATGGATGATAAGTCTAGATTTGAGATAATGCAAAAGGTAGGTATGAGTCGCAAGGAAATAAAACAATCAATAAGAAGTCAAGTGCTGAAGGTATTCTTTTTACCCTTAGTTACTGCAGTTATTCATATAGCATTTGCGTTTAAAGTAGTTACTGAGTTACTATCAATATTTTATCTTACAAATGTGAGCTTATATGCCTTATATACTGGATTGACCATAGTTGTATTTGCATTCTTTTATATAGTTGTATATGCTTTGACAGCAAGAACCTATTATAAAATAGTTAGTTAAATAAAGGCTACTGAAAATTAAATTTTCAGTAGCCTTATATGAATATTAATATCTATTCTCCATTTCTTCATCTTCTTTAGTTCTTTGTGCAACCCCATAAGGATGAAGAGGTGGTGCATAAACTGTGTATATCTTAAGAGGTACACATCCTGTATTAATTATATTATGCCATTTACCGGCTGGTATAAATACTCCATAATCTTCAAAAGCCATTTGTCTGAAATAAAGGTTATTCCTCGAATCACCCATTAATACTAATGCTTGCCCTTTTTCTATACTAATAAATTGGTCACTATTAGGATGGATTTCTAAACCAATATCATCTCCAGGATTAATACTCATTACTGTAAGTTGTAGATGTCTTCCTGTCCATAGAGCTCTTCTAAAATAATCATTTTGCTCAGCAGCTTTTTCAATGTTTAAAACATATGGTTCTGGACCGTGATCTGTTAAGTCTATACATCTTTCCCAATACTCTGGATTGTTTTCAGGTCTATCCCAACAATTTCCTCTATATTGATCGTCATAATTATTCATATATATCATCCTTTCATAGGCTTTTTAATATTATATGCCTATTTTTGAGGATGGGTGACAACCTTATAAAGCAAAAAAATAATCCCTATATATTCATCTATATAGGGATTAAGGGGATATTTCGTTAAATGTCTATTCCACCATCAACTCTGATTAATTGTCCTGTTACAAATGAAGATTCATCTGTAGCTAAGAATAGGGCTGCTGTAGCAATTTCATTAGGTTGGCCTGCCTTTTTTAATGGAGATCCTTCCACTAAGTGTGCAACTGCAGCGTCTCCACCAACACTATCAACCATTGCTGTCATAATAGCGCCTGGTAGTATAGCATTGGCACGAATTTCTGGTCCTAACTCCCAAGCCATAGACTTAGTTAAACCACCTACAGCATGTTTTGTTGATACATATGCAGCCATACCATGATGTGCATGAGCACCAGCTACAGAACCTGTATTTATAACTACACCTTTACCTTTTTCTTTCATAACTGGAGCACATAACTGAGTCAAATATAATGGTGCAGTGACATTTACATTGAATACGTTATTCCATTCTTCTAATGATAAATCCTGCATAGGAGTAATACTTAGCATTCCTGCATTATTAAATAGTATATCAACAGTACCATAGGTTTCTATAGTCACATCAAATATTTTCTTTATATCTTCAGTTTTCAACATATCTACTATAACATATGTTGCTTCATTACCTTCAGCTTTGATTTTATCTACAACTTCTTTGGCTCTGTCTTCGTTTCTACCTGTGATAACAACCTTTGCACCTTCTCTTGCGAATAATTCTGCTGTAGCACGGCCCATTCCTGAAGTAGAACCAGTAACAATAGCTACCTTATCTTTTAATTTCATTAATAAAACCTCCTGTATTATTAATTTAATTTTTAACAATCTTCTTATGTTAAGTTTATATCAATAAAGATTGATAAACAATTGACAAAGATGTGATGTTGTTAAAATTTAAATAACATATTTGTCATATACCTTATTTTGTGGTTTTTAATCATAATTTATCAGTTTATGTCGATAAAATGATAAATAAAAAAGCACATAAAAAATCTGATGGATATCCATCAGATTTTCAGTTCCCTAAGCATTCTAAGATAATGGTTAGCTTCTCTTAGTACATGATCTGCAAGAAGAGGCGGGATAATAGAACGGATTTCACAATCTAATATACCCTCAACTGCTGCAGTTTTATAATCTCTAAAATCTTTAGTTGTCTTAGTGCTCTTATCAATTATATATCTCCTAGAGCATCTAATACAATCTTCTACTAGCATTTCATAAATTTTAATAAACCTTTCAGCTCTAGATTTTAAATCTTTTTCACTTGGATCCAACAAACCATCGATGAATTCTGCATGTTCACCCATTATGTGGTTCCAGAAGTTTAGTTGATCACAGAGTGCTTTTTCAGGAAGCTCGTGGTCGAGTAGTGCTTCTAAGGTTTCTAAGTATAATTCAGCTTCTTCAATAATATGCTCCAACATTTCAGGATACATAGTAGCAAATACATTACATTCTAATATCTGATTTAAAACTCTAGATTTCAAATCTACTACATCCTCTACAAGGTTTCTGGCTCTACAATTTATATTATCTAATTGTCTTTCTAGAATAGGAGTATAATCAAAGTTTGGATTACTATATAAATCCATTTCCCTATTGGTTATACTAGTATCAATGGATATACCTGTCAATTTAGATGTTGTTTCTTCTGCATCTAATGTATAAGGAGTGACTAATTCATTAGATTCAAGAACTTCTTTTCTAACTGCACCAAATGCAAGACTTACAGTTTCGTTTAGTAGCATTTCAAGACTTCTTTTTAATATATCTGCTTCGCGTTTAAGTTCCACATTAACTGGTGATAGATTTGCTTCTAAAAATATTAGATGTTCTTTCATTATTCTTAGGAAAAATAGATTTACTTCTAAGGATTTTTTAATAAATTCTGGACGTGATAACAAAAAAATACCTCCCTCCATAATATGGTCTAATATATCATATTACAGAAGAAGATAAGTGTTACTTCAAATATTTTTCATTAAAATTCTTTTTTATGTCAACAGTTATAGCATTTCCATTGGATTCTAATTCTTTTAGATAGTTTGTTAATATGTCACTAAGATTTGTATTTGCATATTTTTCTTTAATTTCTTTATATTGAACCAGTATTTCCTTATTAATTAAGTTAGATTCTTTATCGAAAACTGGACTATTTTTACTACCATATAAAAGAATATTTAAATAATCATTATAAATAGGGATCAAATTTTCAATAAACTTTGAATAAGGATAAGTCATACTGAAATTGTCTATTAGAATTATCCTTTCTGCTAATTTATCTAAAGTAATTAATAGAGTGTCATTTTTCATATACTGAGTATTTGTATCAAGTGCTAGTATTTTATAATAATCTCTATATTCCTTTAGAATATTATCTCCTATGTTATCTAGGAAGGCTTGATAGTTGATGGTGTAACTATATTTACCATCTTTTTCTTTTAATTTATAACCTAGTTTTAGATTATGAATTAAATTATTTTTTAACTCTGATTCCGCATTTAAGACTTTATCTCTACTTAGATATGCTATATCATTTAATCTTTCTAAGGAGAGTCCATATTTATTGAATAGATAATCATTACTATTGCCTAATTGATATCTAGAGAATAGATTATTGATGACTACCCCTTTAGCACTAGATTCTTCTAACATTTTATCAAAATATCTTTCTACAAGCTTTGTTGAATCTTGTATGGATAAAGATTTTTTATTGTTTTTTAAATAATTTAGATAACTAAGTCTATCTATTGAAAATAACCTTTCAGCTTCTTTTAATACCTTATTATCGGATTTTTCTTTTTTATTATCTTTATTTCTTATGTTCTCAAACTTAACTAACTCAACACCATCCGATCCATTCCATTTATACCAATACATAATTTTATCTGAATTCTTTATAGATTGGTCAGTGGATTCGGGGTCTATTGTGTATATGCTAAATTCCAAAATATTGTCTTTATCAATATCTTTTATCTCATTTTTAGTATCGATACTTACTAAATTTACCTTATTTTCATTTAGAATACTCACTAGATTTCCTTTGCTAAATATAAATCCATAGGTAATCCCTGATTGTGAGCCTACTTGATTGTTTAAAAGTATTCCATTTTGATTAGGGCCAATTTTTCCAATAACCAATTCATAGTTAGTATTATCATAGTTCATTGGTATTCTATCAATTAAACTATATTTACCTATATTGTATTCATATACTTCTAATGCCCCTTGATCTTCAACATTGTTAGGGTCTCTTTCTCTAAATACAACTAATTCAGGTATATTATCATTGTTTAAGTTACCTAATACATAATGTTCTTCTTTAATAAGATTATTATCTACAAAGAGACTTACCAGTTCATGCATTTTACTCATATATTGTTTATCATTGAGGAAATCATAATTTTCTCCTTTAGAAGAGATAATTTCCTTAATGCTATTTTCTAAATCTACAACAACTGGGAGGTGTTGGATTTCATTACATGCTGTCAATATAATACTTATGGTGAGAATAACCAATAAAATAAACAAATATTTAGTCTTCATAATTCACTCTCCTCATAATATATTATATATACTTCCTAAATCTTTAGGGTAACAAAGTAGTTACAGAATTGTTTAAAATTAGATTGACATTAGAAATAATAATTGGTATGATGATTGTGTTAAAACTTTAACAAAATAAAAAGGAATTATACTATTTTTTTAATCTTGATCGTTAAAATATTAACTAAAACAATAGGAGGTAAATCCATGCTTACTACAGAAATTATGGAAACCGTTGATAACATCGTTAAGGAGCATAATAATAATCAATCTTCAATAATAAGTATCCTTCAAGCAATACAAAGAGAGTATAGATATTTGCCTGAGGAAGCACTTAATTATGTTTCGGAAAAGATGGATATTAGTTCATCAAAGATTTATGGTATTGCCACATTTTATGAAAATTTTTCATTGGAACCAAAGGGGAAGCATATTATCAAAATATGTGATGGAACTGCATGCCATATACGTAAATCACAACCAATACTTGATGCGTTAAGAAAAGAGTTAAGACTTTCAGAAGATAAAAAAACCACGGATGATTTACTTATTACTGTGGAAATGGTTTCATGTTTAGGTGCTTGTAGTTTAGCTCCAGTAGTCAATGTAGATGGTATAGTTTATGCTAAGATGACCCCTAGTAAGACACAAACTTTGGTTAAAAAGATTAAGGAGGGACATTTAAGTGAAGATATTGACTAGTCAAGAATTATATAGTAAACATCGACAGTTTAGAGATAGATTAGATAAGCAAACTAAGAAAATCATAGTATGTGCAGGGACTGGTTGTGTAGCCGGAGGAGCCTTGAATATATATGATGAATTCGAAAGATTATTAGATGAGTGGAACTTAAGGGATCAAGCGGATTTAGTAAAGGAAGTAGAAGATATCTCACTTAAAAAAAGCGGATGTCCTGGATTATGTGAAGCTGGTCCTTTAGTTAGAATAGAGCCAGGTGATACCTTATACACTATGGTTAAGGTGGAAGATTGCAAGGATATCATCATTGAAACATTTTTCCATGAAAATTTAGTAGAGAGATTGCTATTTAGTATAGATGATGATGTATATGCTTCCAAACATTCCATTCCTTTTTATTTAAATCAATCAAGATTAGTCCTTAAGGATTGTGGAGAAATCAACCCTGAGTCTATTGAAGAATATATTGCTAGTGGTGGATATTTAGCATTAGCTAAAGTGTTAGAAGAGATGGACCCAAAGGATGTTTGTAATGAGATATTGGAATCTAAGTTAAGAGGAAGAGGCGGAGGTGGATTTAGTGCAGGTACTAAATGGTCACAGGTTCTCTCTTATGAATCAGATATGAAATATATAATTTGTAATGGTGATGAAGGTGATCCTGGAGCATTTATGGATATGTGCATTATGGAAGGAATCCCACATAGTATTATAGAGGGAATGATTATAGCAGCCTATGCAACAAAAGCCAAGGAAGGCTATATCTATGTAAGAGCTGAGTATCCATTGGCAGTAAAGAGACTGACTAAAGCTATTAAACAAGCCAGAGAGTATGGATTATTAGGTGAAAATATATTAGGAACTGATTTGAGTTTTGATATTCACATAAATCAAGGGGCTGGTGCCTTTGTATGTGGTGAGGGAAGTGCTTTGATTGCTTCTATAGAAGGCGAAAGAGGAATGCCTAGGGTAAAGGCTAAGAGAACTGTTGAAGAAGGTTTATGGAAAAAACCTACAGTTCTAAACAACGTAGAGACCTTTGCTAATGTTAGATATATCATCATGAATGGTGCAAAGTGGTACAGGGCCATTGGTACTGAAAATAGTCCAGGAACTAAGGCTTTCTCTGTAACAGGTAATGTAAATAATACAGGTGTTATAGAAGTTCCTATGGGAACAACTTTAAGGGAGATAATCTTTGATACCTGTGGTGGCATAATGGATGGTAAAAAGTTCAAAGCTGTTCAAATAGGTGGTCCCTCTGGTGGTTGTTTGACTGAAGAACATCTAGATATGCCTCTTGATTTTGATTCACTAACTGAAGTTGGAGCTATGATAGGCTCAGGTGGAATGGTAGTTATGGATCAGGATACTTGCATCGTAGAAGTTGCTAGATTTTTTATGAATTTTACTCAAAATGAATCCTGTGGAAAATGTGTACCTTGTAGAGAAGGTACAAAGAGGATGCTTGAAATAATGGAAAAGATAGTTGCAGGAAAGGCTAATATGAATGACTTAAAACTACTTGAAGAATTAGCATATACAGTTACTGAAACATCACTGTGTGGTCTGGGAAAGACTGCAGCCAACCCAGTACTAAGTACATTAAAATATTTTAGAAGTGAATATATTGAGCATATTGTAGATAAGAAATGCCATGCTAAGGTATGCGAAGCACTTAAAACAATTAAAATAATACCAGATTTATGTAAGGGATGTAGTAAATGTGCAAGGATTTGTCCAACAGATGCTATTGAAGGTAGAGTTAAAGAAGTATATACAATTAATCAAGATAAATGTATTAAATGTGGTGCTTGCATTGAGTCCTGTGCATTCCATGCCATAGAGGAGGTATAAGATGGGAACTATGATTATTGATAATAGAAAAGTTGAATTTAATGATGAAAAAAATGTTCTAGAAGTTGTAAGAAAAGCAGGAATCGATTTACCAACCTTTTGCTATTATTCGGAATTAAGTATTTATGGGGCTTGTAGAATGTGCATTGTTGAAGACAAACGTGGTAATATATTTACCTCATGTTCACAGATACCTAAAGAAGGAATGGAAATTTATACTCAGACTCCTAAACTTAGAAAATATAGAAAGACTATACTTGAGCTATTATTATCAAATCATGATAGGGATTGTACATCTTGTAATATAACTGGTAGATGTGATCTTCAAAAACTGGCTCGTAGATTTGGAATAGAGGAGATTAGATTTGGAGAATTAGATAAGAAGCTTCCTATAGATAATTCAAGCCATAGTATTGTGAGAAATCCTAACAAATGTATTTATTGTGGAGATTGTGTAAGGGTTTGTGAAGAAGTTCAAGGAGTTGGTGCCCTAAGTTTTACCCATAGAGGATCTAATCTTAGGATTTCCCCTGCATTCAATAAAACAATAAGTGAAGTAAATTGTGTAGATTGTGGGCAATGTAGGACAGTTTGCCCTACAGGGGCTATAACTGTTAAAGATGATAGAGAGAAATTCTGGGAAGCAATCGGAGATAAGAATAAAAGGGTAATAGCTCAAATAGCTCCAGCAGTTAGAGTTGCATTAGGAGAAAGATTTGGTTTAGAAGCTGGAGAGGTAACAATTGGTAAGATAATATCTGCCTTAAAGATGATAGGTGTTGATGAAGTATATGATACAGCCTTTGCTGCAGATATGACTGTTATAGAAGAGGGCAATGAATTTATAGAAAGGCTAACTAGTGGAGAAAATTTACCTTTATTCACCTCATGTTGTCCTGGTTGGGTTAAATTTGCTGAGAACAAATATCCTGAATTAGCCAATAATATATCTTCATGTAAATCACCTCAACAGATGTTTGGAGCAGTTGTAAAGGAATATTATAAGAAAAAGGATATAGAAGATAATAAAGAAACAGTAATGGTATCTATAATGCCTTGTACTGCAAAGAAGGCTGAAGCAGCTAGATCTGATTTTGAAGTTAATGGAATCAGAGATGTTGATTTAGTAATTACAACTAATGAACTAGCTAGGATTATCAAAGAGATGGGCATTGTATTTGAAGAATTAGAGGATGAGTCTTTTGATATGCCTTTTGGAATGGCAAGTGGTTCAGGTATCATCTTTGGTGCAACTGGTGGTGTAACTGAGGCTGTAGTTACTAGATTATTGAAGAAAAAACCTGATCATACAGAAAAACAAATTATATTCAAAGATGTTAGAGGTTTGGATAATATAAAAGAATCAATATTTAGTGTAGACGGTAAAGAAGTAAGGGTTGCCATTGTCCATGGATTAAAGAATGCAGATGATTTGATAAAAATGATTAAATCAGGAGAAAGACATTATGATTTTATAGAGGTAATGGCATGTCCTGGTGGATGCGTATCTGGTGGGGGTCAACCAGCACCTGTTAATACTGAAATGAGGAAACAAAGAGCGAAGGGATTATATAAAATAGATAGAACTTCATTTATTAAGAGTTCGGAAAACAATCCAATAGTATCAAATATATTAGAGGATATGTTAAAAGATAAGAAACACTTAATCCACGTACACAAATAATGGACTTAATATAAACAAACCTGTGAGGCATATTATGGTAAATGAAAAATATCTATTTAAATATCTTATAGACAAATTATATAGAAATAACTTCTTAAATGAAGATGAAATAATCTTTATCTTAGAAAATATTAATCTCTATGGGCTTGATTATTTGATTCATAAGGCTGATGAGACTAGAAGGAGAACCTATGGAACTAAAGTATATATGAGAGGTTTAATAGAGATTTCGAATTATTGTAAAAGACAATGTAAATACTGTGGTATTAATGCTTTAAACAATAATGTTCATAGATATAGACTAAGCCAAGAAGATATATTAGAGTGTTGTGAACGAGGATATAATTTAGGATTTAGGACATTTGTTTTACAAGGTGGAGAAGATAATTACTTTACAGATTCTATATTAGTAAAAATTATAATAGAAATAAAGAGAAGGTATCCAGATGCAGCTGTAACTTTATCTGTAGGTGAAAGGGACTATTCATCCTATGAGAAATATTTAGAAGCTGGTGCTGATAGATATTTACTAAGGCATGAAACAGTGAATAAGCCTCTTTATGAGAGTATTCACCTTAATTCAAACTATGAAAACAGAATAAAATCTTTGTGGGATTTAAAGTATCTAGGATATCAAATAGGGGCAGGTTTCATGGTAGGAATCCCTAATCAAACTAAGGAGGATTTAGCTAGAGAATTACTTTTTCTAAAAGAACTAGATCCTGAAATGGTAGGTATTGGACCGTTTATCCCCCATAAGGATACAGTATATAGGGATAAGGATTCTGGGGCATTGGAAGATACTATTACAATGTTGGCCTTGGCTAGGCTGTTTTTACCCAATGCACTTATCCCTTCTACTACAGCCTTGGCAAGTATTCATGAAGATGGTAGAGAACTAGGATTAAAGGCTGGTGCAAATGTAGTGATGCCAAATCTATCTCCGCTAGCTGTCCGGGAAGATTATTCATTATATGATGGAAAAGCTTATCAAGGTTATGAAGGAGCAGAATGTAGACAACAGTTGGAAAAGAGGATAAATAAGGCAGGTTACGTAGTTGATATGTCAAGGGGTGACAATATAAAATGGAAGAAACAAAGATAATTTATGAGGATTATATTAATGATTTACTTAATTTCACTAAGAAACCTACAAAGGACGAAATAGATAAAATTCTTAAAAAGGCTGCAAAAAAACAGGGTCTCTCACATAAAGATATAGCAACTTTACTACAAGTTGAAGATATGGAAGTATTAAGCCAAGTATTTAAAATAGCTGGTGAGATTAAAAGAAGTATATATGGTAATAGGATAGTTATATTTGCTCCATTATATCTTAGTAGTTACTGTGTAAATAATTGCCAATACTGTGGATATAAACATTGTAATGAAATGGATAGAAAAAAACTTAATAGGGAAGAAATTCAAGAAGAAGTTATTCAACTAGAAAAAATGGGTCATAAAAGACTAGCCTTAGAAGCGGGAGAAGATCCAATAAACTGTGATATTGATTATATAGTAGACTCCATTAAGGCAGTCTATGAAACATATAATGTAAATGGAAACATTCGTAGAGTCAATGTAAATATTGCATCTACAACAGTGGAGAATTACAATAAGTTGAAGGATGCAGGCATAGGCACTTATATATTATTCCAAGAAACTTACCATAAACAAACCTACGAATCTATGCATCTAAGTGGTCCAAAGAAGAGTTATGATTATCATATTACAGCTTTCAATAGGGCAATGGAAGCAGGTATAGATGATGTTGGAGCAGGGGTGTTGTTTGGATTATATGATTACAAGTTTGAGGTATTAGCCCTTATGCTTCATAATGAATATCTTGAGAGAAATTATGGTGTAGGTTTTCATACTATTTCAGTTCCTAGATTGAGGATGGCTAGAGGGATGGATATCAATGATTTCCCATACTTAGTAAATGATGACGAATTTAAGAAAATAGTAGCTATTCTAAGATTAGCTGTACCTTTTACAGGAATAATCCTTTCCACTAGGGAAAGTCATGAAATGAGAAAAGAAGTAATAGAATACGGAGTATCACAAATCAGTGCTGGATCATGTACTGGAGTAGGTGGTTACAAGGAAAATGATGAGAAAAAAGATGATGCACAGTTTGAAGTAGCAGATAATAGAAAACCTTTAGAGGTATTAAAAGAATTAATAGAAGAAGGACATATCCCATCTTATTGTACAGCATGCTATAGAATGGGACGTACAGGGGATAGATTTATGAGTTTAGCCAAAAGTGGTGAGATTCAGAATGTTTGTCATCCAAATGCGCTTATGACTTTAATGGAATATGCACTGGATTATGGTGATGAAGAGTTTAAGAGAGTAGTAGATGGAATTATAAATAAAGAAGCAGCAAGTATTAATAATGACAATATTAGAGTAAGACTATTAGACAATATTGAAAGAATCAAGATGGGAGAAAGAGACTTATACTTTTAGTTAAGGAGAATAGCATGAATACACCTAAAGCTAATAGAAAACATATAGTTTTCTATGGAAAGAGAAATGCAGGCAAATCTTCGATTATGAATGGCTTAATTGGCCAAGAAATATCCTTGGTCTCAGAAATAAAGGGAACTACAACTGATACAGTATCTAAAGCTGTGGAATTAATTTCCTTTGGACCTGTAGTATTTGTAGACACCGGTGGTATAGATGATGAAGGTTTATTAGGTGAGCTTAGGGTAGAAAAGACTAGAAAAACATTAGAAAACGCCGATTTGGCAATTTATGTAATAGATATACAAGATCTAGAAGATATAGAATTTGAAATGGAAAAGGAGTTTATTAAAAGAGATATTCCATATATTGTAGTCATAAATAAAATTGATTTGATATCTAAGGATAGGTTGAGAAAAATTGAAGATAGACTTGAAACTTCATTTGGGAATAAACAGGTTGTATTTACTTCTGTTAAGGATAATGGAAGCATTGAAAACTTACGTGATAAATTGATAAAAAGACTAGAATATTTAGATGAAGATGACACTCTCATTGGAGATATAGTACCTTATAATGGCAAGATACTAATGGTAGTTCCACTAGATAAAGAAGCACCTAAAGGTAGGCTTATTCTACCTCAAGTTCAGTTAATAAGAGACTGCTTAGATCATGGAATTAAATCTTATGTAGTCAGAGATACTGAGCTTCGATCAGCTATTAATGATTTAGAAGATATTGATTTAGTAGTTACAGACTCTCAAATTTTTAAATATGTTGAAAGTGTCATTCCCCAGGAAATTAGCCTAACTAGTTTTTCAATTTTAATGGCAAGACAAAAAGGTGATTTAAAGGAATTTATATATGGAATAGAAAAACTTAAAAATCTAAAGAGTATAGGTAAACCTAAGATATTGATTATGGAAAGCTGCAGCCACAACGTTTCCCATGAGGATATAGGAAGAGTCAAAATACCTAGAGTAGTGAATAACTTTCTAGGAAAAGAGATTCAGTATGATTTTGCCATGGGAAACGACTTTCCCCAAGCTATAAATGAATATGATTTAGTAATTCACTGTGGCTCATGTATGTTAAATAAAAAGACAATGATGAACAGAATAAGGATGTCCAAAGAAGCAGGTGTACCTATTACCAATTATGGAATGGTATTAGCCCATGGGGCAGGTATATTAAATAGAGCAGTTGATGTATTTAAGTAAAGACTCCCTAAGAGATTTATATATAAATCCTTAGGGTTTTTTAATTCCTATTCAATCTTTTAGATTTAGAATCCTAATACTTGGGAACACTAATAAAAATATGTCTATGAAACAATATATGTGTATAGCATAAATTTATTTAGCTAATGAGGAGGAATAGCAGTGGAAAATGCAATGTTTTGTTTTCAGTGCGAGCAAACAGTAGGAGGCAAGGGGTGTACAAAGCTTGGAGTTTGTGGTAAGACTCCAGAAATAGCCGGACTCCAAGATTTATTGATTTATCAATTAAAAGGGATATCATGTTATGCAAAAACTCTTATTGATAAGGGAGAAAAAATTGACAAAGAAATTGTAGGATTTGTTGAAAACAGCTTATTTACTACCTTAACAAATGTTAACTTTGATGCAGACAATCATGTTAAACTTTTAAAAGAGTCTCAAGTAATAAAGCAAAACTTAAGAAGTAAAGCTCCAAAGGGAGACTATAATGAGTATGCTAGTTATAACTTAAGCTCTACAAAAGAAGAAATGTTAAAAGATGCTGAAAAGGCTGGAATTATGTATGACGATTCTCTTGACCCAGATATACGTTCTTTAAGGTGGACTATTGTATATGGATTAAAAGGAGTAAGTGCCTATGGGCATCAAGCAAGGGTTTTAGGATATAGCAGTGATGAAGTGGATCATTTCTATTTTATAGGATTAGAAGCTACTACCAATGATAACTTAACTATTGAAGAATTAATTCGTATGACTATGAGAACTGGAGCAATAAGTGAAATAGTTATGAGGGTTCTAGATGATGCTAATACAAGTACTTATGAAAACCCTACTCCAAATAAAGTAAATGTAAAAACAAAGAAAGGTCCATTTATTGTAGTTTCTGGTCATGATTTAAGAGATTTAGAAATGCTATTAGAGCAAACTGAAGGAAAAGGTATAAATATATATACTCATGGAGAAATGATTCCATCCCATGGATATCCTAGATTAAAGAAATATAAACATTTGGTAGGAAACTATGGAAGTGCTTGGCAAAATCAACAATCAGAATTTGATGATCTTCCTGGAGCAATTCTAATGACTACAAATTGCTTGATGAGACCAAGAGAAAGTTACAAAGATAGAATATTTTCTACAAATGTTGTAGGTTGGGAAGGAATACAACATATTGCCTTTAAGGATGATACAACAAAGGATTTTAGCGAAGTTATAAACAAGGCCTTAGAGCTAGGTGGATTTAAAGAAGATGAAGAACCACATGAAATTACAGTTGGATTTGGACATCATGCAACATTATCTCATGCAGAGGCAATAGTTGGGGCCATTAAGGATAAAAAAATAAGACACTTCTTCTTAATAGGAGGATGTGACGGTGCAAGACCAGGAAGAAACTATTATACGGAATTTGCTAAAATGGTTCCAGATGATTGTGTAATACTTACATTAGCTTGTGGCAAATATAGATTTAACAAATTAGATTTTGGAACAGTTGCAGGTCTACCAAGGCTACTAGATGTAGGTCAATGCAATGATTCATATTCTGCAATAAAGATAGCCACAGCTTTAGCAGATGCTTTTGAAACAAGTGTAAATAGTCTACCTTTAACAATAGTACTTTCATGGTATGAGCAAAAAGCACTAGCAGATTTATTAGCCCTTTTATCCCTTGGAGTAAAAGGTATATATCTTGGGCCAACACTACCAGCATTTTTATCTCCAAATGTATTACAATATTTAGTTGATACATTTGATTTGCAGCATATAAGTACTCCGGAAGAAGATTTAAAAACATCACTTAAGCAATTAGTGTAGAATTAAGTGATAATACTAGATATAAACAAAGAAATCCTTATATAAAAAAGGATTTCTTTTGTTTATATATTCGTTAGAATTTTGCAAATTCAGATTTATTATGCTATGATAGTTAAGTAGTTAAACTAAATAATATTTTTTGTGGCAGGATGGTTGAATGGAAAAGGGTAGTACCCTTAAGGGTTACCTTCTTGTTGCTATAGCCGGATCGCTATGGGGAATTGGTGGACTTTTCGTTACTAAGTTGAATAGCTTAGGCGCTTCTTCACTGATGACTGCATTTAGCGGGCATTTTTTAACCCTTCCACCTTTATTGATTTTCTTGTTAGTAAAAAGAGGTATAGGTGGACTTAAAATTTCTAAGAAGGGCTTATTATATAGCATGTTATTAGGTGCTTTAACAAAAGGTATCTTTAAGTTAGCTTTGGATACAAGCATGACTTTAGTAGGAGTTGCAACATCAACAATTCTTATGTACTTAGCTCCTGTTTGGGTAGCTATAATGGCTTTGATTTTATTCAAAGAAAAACTACGTGGTTATCAAACTTTTGCTTTAGCTTTGAATCTTATCGGATGTGTTCTAATGGTAACCGGTGGTAACTTTACTTCATTAAATATTTCAGGACTTGGTTTAGCTTTAGGGCTTGTTGCGGGTTTCTTATATGGTCTTAGTACCATTCTTGGAAAAGTTGCAACTAGTGGAGATGATTCAGCGACCATGGCTTTTTATATGATGGTATTTAGTTCAATTGTTACTGCTATGTTTGCTAAACCATGGGAGCATTTAGCTTTGTTTACAGATAGTACATTCTTATTCTGGGCTGTTATAGCTGCTGTATCCAGCGGTGCTGTGGCAAATATTTGCTTCTTAACAGGCCTGTCAATGGGCATAGATGCTTCAAAGACGACTATAGTTGCTTCTGTTGAAGTTGTTGTAGCTACAGTTGCTGGAGTACTTTTATTAAACGAACAAATCAATTTAGTTGGATATATTGGTATAATTGTAATGTTAGCATCAATTGTTCTAATGAATATCAATATTCCAGGAAAATCTGAAAAAGTTGTCAATAAAGAGATTCCAAATTTTGAATCTCAATAATTTATAATAATACGATTAATATATACTAGGGGGAAATTATGAAAAAATTTACAAATGCAGTTATTTATGGTCATGATGATGCAAATGAAATTTTAGTAGATAATGGAGTTATCAAGGCAATTGGTAAGGACCTGGGGCCGGCAGATGAAGTTATTGATTTAGGTGGTAAACTTGTTACTGCTCCATATGTAGATCCTCATTTACATTTAGATTATGTTTATACCTTATCTGAACTTGGAAAAGAAGGGGCTGGTTCAGGTACGCTTTTTGAAGCAATTGAATTATGGCCAAAATTTAAAGAGACTTTAACTATAGAAGGTGTCAAGAAACTTGCTCTTAAAGGTATCTATGATGAGGTTTCACAAGGTGTACAACATATTCGTACACATATAGATGTTACAGATCCGAAGTTTACAGCTCTAAAAGCTATGATAGAACTTAGAGAAGAATTAAAAGATAAAGTTGAAATTCAAATCGTAGCATTCCCTCAACAAGGAATGTACACATATAAGGGTGGACGTGATTTAGTAGAAGAAGCTCTTAAAATGGGTGCTGATGTTGTTGGAGGAATCCCTCATTATGAGCCAGCTAGAGAATTTGGTGAAAAATCCGTTCGTGATACAGTTGAACTTGCTTTAAAATACAATAAGCTTATAGATGTTCACTGTGATGAAACAGATGATACACATTCACGTTTTGTTGAGTTATTAAATGCACTTGTTCTTATGGAGGATTATGGTACAAGAACTACAGCAAGCCATACTTGTTCATTTGGTTCTGCTGATAATTCATATGCATTTAGAATGATAGACTTATTCAAAAAGAGCAAGATGAACTTCATCGCTCCTCCAACAGAGAATGCATATCTTCAAGGTCGTCAAGACACTTATCCTAAACGTCGTGGACTGACAAGAGTTAAAGAGTTCATGGAGAATGGAATCAATGTTGCATTTGCACAGGATTCAATAAATGATCCATGGTATCCAATGGGCAATGGAAATATGATGAATATCCTTGACAATGGAATTCACTTAGCTCAAATTATGTCACCACAAGAAATAGAAAAAGACTTAGATTTAATCACATACAATGGTGCTCGTTGCTTAAATATTCAAGACAGATATGGATTGGATGTAGGTAAAGATGCAAACTTTATCGTTCTTAATGGAGACAGTCCATTCGATGTAATAAGAAATCGTGCTAATGTTCTTGCTTCAATTAGAAAGGGAGAATATTTATTCAAACAAAAAGAAGTTGAATATGATGTTAAACTTGATTTAGGTATGTAATATTAATCCACCGGGAGACTGGTGGATTTTTTACTTATTTCAAAAATAATCGGAATTGGATTAGTGTATCTTTGTATCTTAGTAATTTGCATAACAATTCCTTAAATTGGTTTACGAGCACATTAGATAGAATAGTTAGAAAACAATTTCGGCATAGAATAAACAGTAGAAATATGCGATAGTTAAAGAGGCATAATTTTCAAAAAATTCATTGACAATATAATGGATTAGTGCTATATTGTAATCAAGATGTGCACGAGCACTAAATAGGAGTTGATTAGTATTGAGTGTGACTATTAAAGAAATAGCAGATATAGCTGGAGTTTCTCGTGGTACTGTTGATAGGGTGCTTAATAATCGTGGAAATGTTAATCCTGAAACAGAAAACAGAGTTAAGGAAATAGCGCAGCGCATGGGTTATAGACCAAACAGGGCTGCAAGGGCATTGGCTACACGTAAGAATCCTATCAAATTAGGTTTCGTTGTTCCAGCAGAGGGAAATAGTTTTTTTGATGATGTTATAAAAGGTTTAAATAAGCAGGCTATGAAACTTGTAGATTACGGAGTATCGATAGAAATACGTACAATAAAGGGTTTTGATGTTGAAAAACAATTAGATATTATAGAAGAATTGATAAATTTGCCAATTAATGGACTTATTATCACCCCGATTGACGACGAAGTCATTTCAAAAAAGCTTAAAGAACTATCTGAAAATGGAATTCCTGTTATAACAACAAATTCAGACATTTCTAATGCGAACAGGCTATGTTATGTGGGTAGTGATTATTATAAGGGAGGTGCTACAGCAGCTGGACTTATGAAATATCTGATAAAAGATAATGGAAAGGTAGGTATTATTACAGGTTCATTAAAAATGTTGGGACATAGGTTGAGAGTTGATGGATTTATAGATCAAATTAAAAAAAGTAAAATCAATGTAGATATAGTGGGTATTAAAGAATGCAATGACGACAATTTTCAATCTTATGAGGTAGCAAAATCTATGTTAACCCAGAATCCAGATATTGAAGCATTATTTATTGCAGCTGGAGGCACGGAGGGTATATGTGAGGCTGTAAAACATCTTGAATTAGGAGGAAAGCTAAAGATCATTTGCTTTGACCTCATTCCATCAGTAAAGAAGTTTATGAAGATGGGATTGGTAGATTTTACAATAAGTCAGGATCCAGAGTATCAGGGGTGGAAGCCTGTAGAGTTGCTTTATGATTATCTTGTCAATGAGGTTCAACCACAAAAGGAACATTATTATACCAAAACTGAGATTAACATAGCTGAAAATATATGATTTCAGTAAATTTAAAAGGAGGAATGAATATGAAAATTTATTTTCCTGATACACCTAAGATAGAATATGAAGGTGCATCATCCAATAATCCATTTGCATTTAAATTTTACAATCCAGAGCACTTAATTGATGGAAAACCAATGAGAGAACACCTAAAATTTGCAATGGCATGGTGGCACACTCTTTGTGCTTGTGGGTCTGACATGTTTGGTACTAACACTTCAGATAAAAGTTTCGGCCAGAATGAACCTATGGAACATGCGAAAGCAAAGGTTGAAGCTGGATTTGAATTGATGCATAAACTTGGGATAGAATATTTCTGTTTCCATGACAGAGACATAGCCCCTGAGGCAAAAACGCTAGAGGAAACTAACATACGTCTTGATGTTATTTCTGATTATATTGTGGAGATGATGAAACAGTATCAAATAAAATGTTTATGGGGAACCGCTTCTTTGTTTTCTCACCCTCGCTATATGCACGGCGCTGGAAGTTCTTGTAGTCCTGATATATTTGCATTTGCTGCAGCACAAGTAAAGAAGGCGATTGAATTAACTGTCAAGTTCGGTGGCAAGGGTTATGTTTTTTGGGGTGGAAGAGAAGGATATGAGACTCTATTAAATACAGATGTTGCTTTAGAGCAAGATAACATAGCAAGACTAATGAAAATGGCAGTCGAATATGGTAGAAGTATTGGATTTGAAGGAGATTTTTATATAGAACCAAAGCCAAAAGAACCAACAAAGCATCAATATGATTTTGACGCTGCTACAGCTATTGGATTTCTCAGGAAATATGGTTTAGACAAGGATTTTAAGTTGAATATTGAAGCGAATCATGCAACTTTGGCAGGCCATACATTTCAACATGAGCTGAGGATAGCTGCTATTAATGGAATGTTTGGATCGATAGATGCAAACCAAGGAGATATGTTACTTGGATGGGATACTGATCAGTTTCCAACAAATGTATATGACGCTACTATGTGTATGTATGAAGTTTTAAAGCAAGGGGGGTTCACTCATGGAGGACTTAACTTTGATGCAAAGGCTCGACGAGGCTCGTACACAATGGAAGACCTTTTTATTAGTTTCATTGCAGGAATGGATACATTTGCTTTAGGATTAATAAAAGCTAATCAGTTAATTCAAGACGGGAGGATAGATAGCTTTGTTCAAGAACGTTATGCTGGCTTTAAAACAGGGATTGGGGCTGACATAATAGCAGGTGAACTGGGATTAAAGGAGCTTGAAGCATATGCGTTACAGCAAAAGGAACCACCTTTACCTCCTAGTGGAAGACAAGAATATCTTGAAAGCATTATAAATAATATCTTGTTTGGATAGATAATACTGGAGGTGTAGTATGAGATATCTATTAGGTATTGACTTAGGTACATCAGCAACAAAAACTATTTTATTTGAAGAGACAGGTAGAATAATCGCATCACATTCTGTTGAGTATCCTTTGTATCAACCTGTTAATGGTTGGGCAGAACAAGAGCCTGATGATTGGTGGAATGCTGTGATTGCCAGTATTAAGACAGTCTTACTAGATAGTAGAATAGATAGTAGTAACATCGTAGGTCTTGGCATTTCTGGACAAATGCACGGACTAGTAATGCTAGATGAGAATAATGATGTAATTAGACCTTCAATTATTTGGTGTGATCAGCGAACAGCAAAAGAGTGTGAAGAGATAACCAACAAAGTAGGGGCCAAACGACTTATTGAGATTACAGCAAACCCTGCATTAACTGGGTTCACCGCTTCAAAAATAATGTGGGTTAAAAATAATGAACCTGAGAATTATGCAATGTGCAAACGTATTCTTCTACCTAAAGACTATATAAGATTTAAATTAACAGGAGTTTATGCAACTGATGTTTCAGATGCATCAGGAATGCAGTTATTAGATGTAAAAAATCGTTGTTGGTCAGAGGAAGTATTAGAAAAATTGGAAATTGATAAAACATTTTTAGCAGAGGTTTTTGAATCTCCAGAAGTAACAGGGAAGATAACAGATAGCGCAGCGAAACTAACTGGCCTATCGACTTCAACGATTGTTGTAGCTGGTGCTGGAGATAATGCGGCTGCTGCAGTGGGAACTGGAGTTGTACATGATGGTATCGCATTTACTACAATAGGGACTTCTGGTGTGGTTTTTGCGCATACTAGTGACCTAAAAATAGACCACAAAGGAAGAATCCATACTTTTTGCAGTGCTGTTCCAGGTGCATGGCATGTCATGGGGGTTACCCAAGGGGCAGGATTATCTTTAAAGTGGTTTAGGGATAACTTATGCAGTGACATTATAGTACAAGCTGAAAATGAAAGGAAAAGTCCATACTACTTAATGGATAACATGGCAAAGGATATACCTATTGGAGCAGGTAATTTGATTTATCTACCTTATCTTATGGGAGAGCGGACACCTCATTTAGATCCTAACTGTCGAGGAGTATTTTTTGGATTATCAGCCATGCATACAAGAGCCCACATGATAAGAGCAGTATTAGAGGGGGTTACTTATTCATTAAAAGATTGCTATGAGATACTAAAAATGATGGATATTGATATTGATAAAATGATTGCTTGTGGTGGTGGAGGCACAAGTAATCTATGGAAGCAAATGATGGCAGATATATATGGTTGCAGTGTAAACTCTGTTAATTCTGATCAAGGGGCAGCGCTAGGAGCTGCGATACTAGCTGGGGTTGGTGCTGGAGTATTTAGTAGTGTAGAAGAGGGATGTGCAAAATTAGTTACTATAAAAGATAAATGTAATCCAGTTGAAAAACAAACAAATTGCTATACAAATTATTACAACATATATAAAGATCTATATCCCAAACTAAAAAGTAGCTTTGACAAACTTGCTTCATTATCTTGAACATAAATATTGTTTTGTTCAGGCAGATTGCCTGTTTTAATAAAATAAATGAGGGGGTTATATTGGATGAGAAAGTTAGTAATTTTTATTCTAGTAGTAACAATGTTGTCAATGCTATTTGTGGGTTGTAGCAAGCCTGCAGAACCAGCTGTTTCAGAACCAGGAAAAGTAGCTGAAACTAAAACTGATGAACCAGCAGCTGAAGTAAAACCATTGGTTATTGCAAATTTACCTAAATACGTTGGTGGTGCTTGGTTCAACAGAATGAATGATGGGGTTGAAATGTTTGCAGCTGACACAAAACATGAAGCTTTCCAAACAGGAGCAGATAAAAGTGATGCTGCTCTTCAAGTGAAAGAGGTTGAAAACCTTATTGCTCAGGGAGTAGATGCTATCAATGTTGTTCCTGTATCGTATGAAACACTAGAACCTGTACTTAAACAAGCTATGGATGCGGGCATCATTGTTGTAAGCCATGAAGCTGCAGGAGTTAAAAATGTGCATTTTGATGTAGAAGCGTTTGTTGGTGCTGATTATGGTGCTCACCTATGTGATCAAATGGCTAAAGCAATGGGAGAAGAGGGAGATTATATTATTACTGTTGGGTCTCTTACAGCTGCTTCACATATGGAGTGGGCTAATGGATTCCTAGCACATCAGAAAGCAAAGTATCCAAATATGAATTGTATTAACGAGGACCAATTCATAGAGACACTTTATGATGCTAAAGCTTCACAGGAAAAGGCTGCTGAATTTATGAAAACCTATCCTAATCTCAAAGGAATATTCTGTACTTCTGCAACCGACATTACAGGAATGGGGCTTGCGGTTGAAGAGGCTAATGCGCAAGGTAGAGTTCACTTAGTAGGAAACGGTATGCCTAATGCAAACAAAGACTATGTTAAATCAGGTGCGATTGCTTTCTTAGGTTGTTGGGATCCAGCAGATGCAGGTTATGCAATGGGAGTTGTTACAGAGATTCTAGCGAATGGTGGAACTATTAAAACAGGAGATGATCTTGGTATACCTGGGTATAACAAAGTAACTGTAAAAGAAAATGTTATCATAGGCGAAGCTTGGATTAATTTGACAGCAGATGTTATTGATAACTATGATTTCTAAGTCTTAAAGCATGTATTCTGGGCTCTGTTTGTAGAGCCCAGAATTACAAAAAACTTTAATGAAAGGTAAGAAAGTACAATGAAAACTCCAATAATTGAGCTTAGAAATATTTATAAATCCTTTTCAGGAAACAAAGTATTAGATAATATTGATCTTAAGGTATACGGTGGAGAGATTTTATGCTTGGTTGGAGAGAACGGAAGTGGAAAATCTACTATAATAAAAATTATTTCTGGTGTTTATGAAGCTGATGAAGGAAAAGTTATATTAAATGGTAACTTATATAAAAGATTAATTCCTACTGATTCAATCAAAGAAGGAATACAAGTTATATACCAAGATTTTTCAGTGTTTCCAAATCTCACAGTTGCAGAAAATATCTCATTAGGTACTCAAATTGTAGAGGGAAAGAAGTTCGTTAGTTGGTCTAGGATGCGAATGGAAGCAGAGAAGGCACTTAAAAAAATAGGAGTTGAGCTTGACCTTGATGAAGATGTTGGAAACTTATCTGTTGCTGAAAAACAAATAGTTGCAATATCAAGAGCTATTCTACAAGAAGCAAAATTGATTATAATGGATGAACCTACAACAGCTCTTACACAGAGAGAAATTCATAAATTGTACGATATCATTAATGGACTATCGGAGAGAGGTATTGCTGTAATATTTGTTAGTCATAAACTTGATGAGGTTTTTCAAGTGTGTCAGCGGATCACAGTTGTTAGAAATGGTGTAAAAGTAGTAGATGAGCATGTTGATAGTTTTCGAAAAGATAAACTTATATATTATATGACAGGTCAAGATATTGCAGAAGAGCCTTTTAAGTATAGAGAAATCAGTGAAGACAGTATTCTGAGTGTTTCTAAGATAACTGCCAAAGGTGCTTTTGAAAACATTTCATTTGAGCTAAAACCTGGAGAAATATTAGGAATAACAGGTCAGTTAGGATCGGGACGTACTGAGTTAGCTAAGGCTTTATTTGGAATCATACCCATAGATAGTGGGGAAATCAAAATAAAAAACAAGCCTATAGAATTAAAAAACATAAGAGATGCACTGGGAAATAAGATTGCCTATTTGCCTGAAGATAGATTAACTGAAGGGCTTTTCTTGACTAGATCTGTATCTGACAACATTAACGCAGTGATAGTAGATAAGATGACAGGAAGATTTGGTCTTATTGATAAAACAAAAATGAACAAAGAGGCTAAAAAATGGATTAGTGAACTCAAGGTTAATGCACCTAGCGTTGATATTGCAGCAAGTACATTTTCAGGTGGGAATCAGCAACGCCTGGTACTCGGAAAATGGTTAGCATCGCAGCCAGAAATACTAGTTTTAAATTGCCCTACTGTTGGAGTTGATGTTAAATCGAAAAGTGAAATACATAGAATTGTTAAGGAACTTGCAACATCAGGACTGGCAGTAATAATGATATCTGATGATATCGGGGAGCTCTTATCTAGTACAAATAGAATATTGGTTATGAACAACGGAAAAATGACATATCAAACAGAAACTCAACTTGCAAGTAAAGAATTATTAAGTGAGAAAATAACTGATATTATTGATGAAGCAGGAGAAACAGAAAAGGGGGATGAAACAAGTGCGAAATATTCATAAAAATCTCGTCAGATTTTCTAGAAGTAATGAGTTTGTAATATTTGTAGTAATAATATTGATATCAGTACTTTTTGCATTTATAAATCCTACCTTCATCTCCACAAGAAACATCTTCGATATTTTAAAGAGCATGATAGTAAACTGTGTTTTTGCCTGTGGTGTCATGCTGGTGATTATAAACGGTGGTATAGATATGTCTTTTATGGCTATAGGAATTGTATCTGCTTATTTAACAATACAAGGATGCATTTTAGTAGATTACAATGGAGGCATTCATCTAATTTTCTTAGTTGCTGCTCTGATAGGAATGATGCTTGGTCTGTGTAATGCATTTTTAATATCCAAGTTTGACATTCCGATATTCATAGTTACTCTGAGTGTAGCGAGTGTGATTCGAGGATTGGTTTTGGCGTTTATTGGTAATGAGTATGTAGCAAGTACTGATATGCCTACTTCCACAATAGAATTTTCAAAAACCTATTGGTTCAATATGGTGGATGAAACAGGATCAACCTTTGGATTGCACTTTGGAGTTTTTATTGCCATTGGTATTATGATTCTCACTTTTCTAATTTTGAGATATACTGTGATTGGGAGAGGTGTGTATGCCTTAGGCGGTGATACGGTATCTGCTGCCCGCATTGGCTATGATTTAAAAAAGGTTCGCAGATTTATTTATGGATATGCTGGTGTTTTAGCAGGTATTGCAGGTATTATATATGTTAGCAATAATCGCATGGCAGATCCAGTAAGTCTGCAGGGACAGGAACTTACAGTAATTGCAGCAGTTGTGATCGGGGGCACCAAAATAACTGGTGGAAAGGGTACTGTATTCGGAGTTTTTTTAGGTGTATTACTAACTCAAATTATTAATACAAACCTAGTTCTAATCGGTGTACCATCCTTTTGGCAAAAGTTTACCTTTGGTTCTTTAATTATTGCTGCAACTGTATTTCAGGCGCTAAAAGACAAAAAGGGTGTAAGGGCTTAAAAACCTCAAATTAAGGAGTGATGGATATGATTCCTTTGGGAAACAGATTAAAAAACTTTATGAAACCTAAAATTGATCCTAAAACAACCCAGTTAATTGGGATAATAGCAGTCATTTTTATTTTAATGTCTGTTCTTAATCCTGGCAAGTATGCCACTATGAATAATTTGATGTCGATGTGCTTTCAATTTCCTGAAATGGGTTTACTTACGATTGGAATAGCGATAACTATGATTACTGCAGGTGCTGATTTATCAATAGTCAGCATAGCGAATTTGACCGCTACAGTAAATGGTATTATATTGATACAGCTTATGCCAGAGGATGCCTCGGGTTCAAGTGTTGTAGTATATATGATTCTATGTATTTTTGCAACAGTAATTATTGGAATTTTATGTGGAAGTTTAAATGGACTTTTGATAGGAAAGCTAAGCATTTTTCCAATACTTGCTACGCTTGGCACTCAAAATTTATTTACAGGAATAAGTATGATTCTTACGCGTGGTGTTGGTGTATTTGGCACTGTTCCTGCTGCATTAACCTTTATTGGTTCGGGTCGAATACTTGGTATATTACCAGTACCTTTAATATTATTTTTGGTAGCATTGTTATTAGTGTATACCCTCATTCACAGAACACCATACGGAATGAAAACGCAATGGTTTGGCGCTAATAGAAAAGCAAGCTTTTATGCAGGAATTGATAATGTTAAAACAGTTTTTAAAACATATCTTTTTTCAGCACTGTTAGGATCTGTAACAGGTTTTCTTATACTTGCCCGTACTGCATCCGCAAAAGCTGACTATGGCTCAACTTTGGTGTTACAAGCTTTGTTAGCTTCAGTTTTAGGTGGCATATCACCTCTTGGAGGCAAGGGCAATATTCTGAATGTTTTTCTTTCAATAATATCCCTACAACTATTAGATTCAGGTTTCAACTTTCTTCGTATTTCTAGTTTTGTACGAGCATCAACATATGGCGGATTACTTATTGTAAGCATAGTTATTGAATATATCATTAACAAATATCAGATGAAAAGGGAGGCAAAGAGGGCCATAATGGCGACTCAAGATGATTAAGTAATTAGTAAAAAACAATAATATATAAATCAAAGGGAGAGTGAATGGAATGAGAGAAATAAAGGTAAAGCAGCTTAACTGTAAAGACTTTGATAAGTATGGTACATTTGCCCTTATGCCTTGTGAAAGTGTACCGCATATTAAAGTAAGAGATAGAGCACAGTTTTATAGAGATTTGTATCACATTAAATTAGGTGATGAAAAAAACATGTCCTATTCAATTTGTAAGATTGGTATGCGAAATATGGTTGTTGATACAATGGAGTATCATGATCGTACTGAGGAAGGTATAGTACCGCTAGATGATGATATTGTTATTTTCTGCGCTCCAGCAAATAATGGCGAACCAGAGCCTGACAAGATAGAGGCATTCTTTGTTCCAAAACATACTTGTATAGTATTAAAAGCAGGAGTATGGCATTTTTCTCCTTATGTATGCAATGTTGAAACAGGACATATCCTTATTCAATTACCAGAGCGTACTTATATGAATGATTGTATAGTTAAAAAATTACCAGAAAGTGACCATATCTCTATTAAATTATAAGAAGGGGTGTATAGTATGCGTGAAATAAAGATTAAGCAGTTAACGAAAGAAAGCTTTGAGCGATATGGCTCTTATATTAACCTTATAGATAATGATAGAGCAAAATTAGGAAACACTCCAAATGAATATTATCGTGACTTAATGCCTAGCTATATTGGTGAAACAGTGAGTTCTGGGGCAATTTGTCGTGTTAAGAATATGCCTATGATTATTAAGGAGGTAGAATATTCTGATACTTTCGAAAAAACAATGCTTCCATTGGATGGAGATATTGTAATATTTGTGGGGGATGGAATTGCTCAAGGAGACCCTATTCCACTTGATAAGTTAGAAGCTTTCCTTGTACCTCAATATACATTAGTCAAGCTTCGTATAGGCGTATGGCATCACGCTCCATTTGCTCACAATGAATTATCCCACACAAATGTGTTAATCATGAGTCGTCCGCGTTTCTATGTAAATGATATTTTTGCAACTGATTTGTCGGAAGAGGATTTTATAAAAATTGTTGACTAATATAATAGAAGAATAATACGACAATCATAACTATGGCTCATTATCAAATGGTGCAATTAAAAGATTGTGATCCCCCTCGCAGATTATAAAGTATTCCCTAGGACTTTACAGTTCGGAAAATATGTGAATACCTTTCTTAATGATAATGAGTCTATATTTTTTATGATTTTGATTTATATCGTTTAATATATAATAATGAAAATTAGGATTTTAGGTTGGTTATTGCTTTAAAGGGGAGAGAATAAGATGAAGAATTTTAGGACTGGTGTTATAGGAACAGGTTTTATTGGTGTTGCTCACGTAGAGGCGCTCAGAAGGTTAGGATTTGTTGATGTTGTTGCAATAGCAGCTCCTAATAGTGCTAAAGAAAAGGCAGAAGCTATGGGCATTTCACACTACTTTACAGATTATAGAGAAATGATAGATACGATGGCATTAGATGTAGTACATATATGTACCCCTAACAATACACATTATGAGATGGCAATATATGCACTACAGCAAGGAGTAAATGTGGTATGTGAAAAGCCACTTTCTTGTACAGTAGAAGAAGCTAAAGAAATGTTAGAGGTAGCAAATAAAAATGACTTAGTACATGCGGTTAATTTTCACAATAGATTTTATCCAATGACATATGAAATTAAAGAGATGATTAAAACCGGTACGATTGGAAATATCTTCACTATACATGGGGGGTATATTCAAGATTGGTTATTGTATGATACTGATTATAATTGGAGATTACAATCAAAAGAGTCAGGTAAAACGAGAGCTGTTTCAGATATAGGTTCTCATTGGATGGATTTAGTACAATTCGTAACCGGAACAAAGATTATTGAAGTTTTTGCCGAATTTAAAACGGTTCATCCTGTTAGAAAGATGCCTATGAAGCCAGTGGAAGCTTTTGCAAAAACAAAGTTTAGGGAAGAAGACTATAAAGATTTTAATATTGATACTGAAGATTTCGCAGCCATTTTATTACGATTTAGTAATGGAGCAGTGGGTTCGGTAGTTGTCTCACAAGTATTTGCTGGTAAGAAAAATAAAATGAACTTATTTATCGCAGGTTCTAAGAAATCAGTGGAATGGGATGCAGACGATCACTCTAATTTGATCATAGGGAATAGGGAAAAGGCTAACGAGGTGTTAACAAAGGACCCTTCTATCGTTAGTAATACCACAAGGGGTATTATTTCATATCCAGGGGGGCATTCAGAAGGATTTCCAGATGCTTTTAAACAAAATTTCAGACAAATTTATAACTATATTAGTGATCGCAGTAAACCTAAAGAGTTCGCTAACTTTGAAGACGGACTCTACCAAATGATAGTGAATCAAAGCATTTATGAGAGTGCGAAATTAGGGAAATGGATAAAAATATACTATTAAATATATACATGGTGATAGAATAATTCTATCACTTTTTCTTAATTTAAGAATGTATCGAAATACTAAGATGGAACATGAACATCATACATCCAATTAAGCCAGTTAACTTTAAGGACTTATTCTGTGTCAATGATGTTTCAATAAAGGCTTGATTAAATAATAATATCTAATAATTTTTAACATATTTATGACATTCAAAATTTTACATGATACTATTTGAGTAGACAGATATTTTTTGGTCATAAAAATTTAAGAGTAATTGATATAGATAGAAAGTATTAATTTCTGGACTAACTATTTGTAACGGGGGGATATTAATGTATTTTTTATATTTAATGTCGTTAATTTTATTATTTATTATGTCTGCAATAATGTTGATGCCAAAATATCTAAAATTTAGGAACTCAGAGTATATGTTAGAGAGTGGAAATAGCTTTATTAAGACAGTGTTTGATAAAGGAAAGTATGGTGAGTTTTTAACATTTACTTATTTAGAAGAATTAGATTTCTTTAAGAAATTATTGGTAAATATATATGTACCTAAAGATGATGGTTCTACTACTGAAATAGATTTAGTTATGTTATCTCCAACCGGAATATATGTATTTGAGTCTAAGAACTATAGCGGATGGATCTTTGGAAATGAAAAATCAAAGTATTGGACTCAAACTTTACAAAATAAGCAAAAGAATAAGTTTTTCAATCCCATTTGGCAAAACAAAGGTCATATAACTGCTCTTAAGAACAATCTAGAATTAGTTGAAGACAGCTTATTTAAATCATATATTATTTTTAGTGAAAGATGTGAACTGAAAAAGGTAGAGCGAGACTCCACTAAAGTAAAAGTAATAAAAAGAAATCATCTGATATCAACTTTAAAAGAAGATATAGCTAATTCAGATAATGTGTTCAAGGTAGATGAAATACTTGATATTTATATAAAGTTGAAGCAATATTCTAATGTTGATGCTGAGACAAAGATAAAGCATATTGAAAGTATTACTTAAATAAAGGAGGCACGTATGAAATACTTATTTATTTGTTATCCAAAATGTAGCACTTGTAGTAAGGCTAGAAAGTGGCTTGATGAAAACAATATTGATTATGAAGAAAGAAATATTAAAGAAGATAATCCTACTGAAAATGAGTTAACACAATGGATTGATATAGGAAACTATCCTATAAAAAGATTTTTTAACACCAGTGGAATATTATATAGAGAACTAGGTCTTAAAGATAAATTAAATGATATGACAGATGAAGAAAAAATTCAGCTATTAAGTACTGATGGTATGCTGGTAAAGAGACCTATTCTTGTAGGAGACGATAAAGTATTAGTTGGGTTTAAGGAAGAAGAGTGGAAGGTGATATTATGAAATTTGGTCCTAGAAAGCCAAGTCTTAAGAAAAGAGTATCTGCTAGAACAAGTCTAAAAAGGCAAATAGTTCATAGAGGTGGATTTAAAATGCCTAGGGGATATGGTTGGGTTAGGAATCCTAAGAAATATGTATATAACAAGGTTTATAATAAAACTACTTTCGATATATTTAAGCTGTTTAAGAAGTTATTTAAATAAGGAAATCGTGGAGGAGAATGGAAGTATAAAATCCTTCAATAGGGTATAAGTAAACTGAGAAATAAATATCATAGTTAATAGAGATTATTTTTAGCTACTAAGGGGGAGATATTTAATGTGGAGTAGGGTAGAACTTAAGAATTATGCTAAGGATTTTTTAAGGAAATATTACTGGAAGGCATTTTTGGTATGTCTGATATTTACTATCCTTTCAGGTAGTGGAAATAGTAATGGAAATGATGGGGAAGATAGTAATATAGGATTCAATGTAAATTTTGGTCCATCATGGATGTACCAGCATAATATTAAAATTGACCTTGATAGTGTATTAGATAGTATAGGGTCTGAAGGCATAAAAGGGGGAGTAAGATTATTAGGGTTATTCCAATCATTTATGATTGGATCAACTATATTTACTTTTGCTTTAATATTATGGATAATTAGATTATTTATTGGTCCACTCATTGAAGTAGGAAAAAATAGATTTTTCTTAAGTGGATTTAAGGGAGATGTAAGTTTTAAATACCTCTTTTCAGCCTTTAATAGAGATGAGTTCTGGGGTGTATTTAAATGTATGTTTATAACCGGTCTAAAGAATATTCTGTGGTATTTTTTACTGATTATTCCAGGGATAGTTAAATCATATGAGTATCGTATGGTTCCATACCTATTAACAACTGAGACGAACCTTACATCAAGTGAAGCTATTGGAATTAGTAGAGAACTTACATATGGACATAAGTGGGATATGTTTGTTTTAGATTTGTCCTTTATGGGTTGGTATCTATTAGGTGCATTATTATTTGGATTAGGAGCATTCTTTGTTACTCCATATTATGAGTCGACTATAGCAAGATTATATAATGTTTTATCTGGAAATGATGATGGTCCAAATAAGTATAATATTGTGTATGAATAATAAAAAACAGATGATATCTGACAGTGGTCAGTTAAATCATCTGTTTTTTTAATCATAATTTAATAATCCCTACTTAACAGTATTCCTAAGCGTACCTATTTTCTCAATACTACATTCTACTACATCCCCAGGTTTTAGGTATCTTGGTGGAGTAAATCCAGCGCCTACACCTGCAGGGGTTCCGGTAAGTACTATATCTCCAGCTCTTAAAGTAAAGCTTTCAGACAGAGATGAAATGATATATGGTATATTAAAGATTAGTTCTTCAGTATTGGAGTTTTGTCTTAGTTCGCCATTTACTCTACTTTGAATATTAAGTTTAACTGGAAATCCAATTTCTGATTTATGAACTAGATACGGTCCCATTGGTAAAAAGGTATCCATGTTTTTTCCTTTGAACCATTGGCTATGTTTTGCCTGAACATCCCTTGCTGATATATCATTGGCAATGGTATAGCCAAATATATGATTTTCAGCATCTTCAGGTGAAATGTTTTTACCATCCTTACCTATCACAACAGCTAACTCTACTTCATAGTCTAATTCTTCTGTATGACCACTAGGGTATATTATATAATCTTCATGACCGATAGCAGGATCTGCAACTTTACTAAAGAATATTGGTACTTTAGGTATTGAGGTATCTCCAGTAGATATACTTTTCACTTCATTTACATGATCTGCATAATTTTTTCCTATGCAAAATACATTTCTACTAGGATATGCTATTGGTGCTTTTAACTTAACATTATCAATGGTAATTCCTTGATTATCCAATTTAGGTAATAAATTTTTCAATTGCTCAACTAAACTATCAGAGTAATATTGAATAAATTCCCTAAGAGTATCAGGTAAGTCTTTCTTTAAGTCCCCTAATAATAAATTCATAGGAATTATTTTTGTCTTGTCATTATTCAACACTCCATAGTTTTCTTTGTTTTCGTACACAAAAGAAACAAAATACATTATCACCAACCCCTTTTGTCTATTGTTTAAAACTTGTTATAATGGACTTTATCAGTATTTAGATCAATCTCATGAGGCTTTTTCTCTTCGTCAGGATATCCTATTGCTATCATGGATTCCACAAAATAATTTTCTGGAATATCTAAAACGTCTCTTACAAAATCACTTACACTTTCGTTGTCTTCAGTAAATCTTTCTCTTGATTGTATCCAACATGAACCAAGTCCCAAGGATTGAGCCATTAATTGAATAACTATAGATACAATAGATGCATCTTCTGTCCATACATTTGTTAATTCTGGTTTAGCTGCTACTACGATTGCTAAAGGAGCATCGGATAAAGGTTTAGAAGCTCTACCCCTTGAAGCAGCCAATTTTTCTAGTGTTTCTTTATCATCAACAACAATAAGCTCCCATGGTTGAATATTCTTTCCTGAAGGAGAAGTTAGAGCACCTTTCAAAATCTTATCTAATTTATCCTTTTCTATCATTTGGTCTTTGAACTTTCGGATACTACGCCTATTTATTAATAAATCTAGCATATTTGTACACTCCTTTTTATTTATAATATTGTCTTAACTTCATATTTTCTTTTAATCTTACTACCCATTATATGTATTATACCATTAATAGAATCGAATAACACTGATTTATAGGTTCAAAGTTGATCTGTTCAAAGTTTTACAAATTATGGTAAATAGGGTAATAAAATGCTATAATGAAATCATTATATATACGTAAAACACAACATAGGAGGGAATTTATGAGAAAGAGATCTTTTATATTAGCTATAATTATTGTACTTACAACATTCAGTACAAGTTTTGCTGCACCAGAGAATGTTGGAGTATCTACTAAAACATTCACTATCAATGGACTTAAGAAAACTGTAAATGTAGTTACAGTTGATTTAAATAGTCCTGATATTGAGTTAGAAGTTGTAACAGCTTATGATGGGGTTGGAGGGGCTGAAAATTTTCAATCTATGATAAATAGGAAAAAACCTATAGCTGCAATCAATGCAAATTATTTTGCTTCATATGATACATTAGAGCCTTATGGTTCCATAATGAAGAATAAAAAACTTACTTATCTTGAAGGCACAAATACCTCATTTCTAATCAAAGATAAAAACGAGGTAAATATGGAAGTCTTCAGTACAAGAATAAAAGGCTATTTAGACGGAAACAAAGAAAATAAATGGAATAATAAAACTCAATCTATGGATTTTTATGTATTTGATGTATGGTATTTAAATAACAAACCTGTGGATACCACTGGAGTTTATTTATATACTCCAGATAGAGGGGAAAGCATTGAATTAAAAGACGGAACAGCAATAGTTGTTAAAGAAGATAAGATCACCAAATTAGTTAAAAACCCAGGAACAATAAATATTCCAAAGGATGGCTATATAATCTATTATGCTAAGGATGCTGCAAATGATAATTATATTAACAATAGATTTAAGATAGGTAGAACTGTAGAATTTGAGTATGTGACATCCATACCTGATTATGAAAATGGCGATAAGAAGGAAGAAGTAGTAGAAAAGGAAGTAAAGACAAGTCAAAAAACCAAACTATTTGGAAGTATCAATAAAAAGACAAAAAATGAATGGAATAATGATAAAAATGCAATGGATTTCTATCTTTTTACTATCTGGTACATCAATACTAAACCTATAGATTCGTCAGGAGCTTACCTATATACTCCTGAAAGAGGAGAATCATTCGAAGTACCTGAAGGTAAGGCAATCACTGTTAAGAATGGTAAGATTACGAAGGTTGAATTAAAGACTGAAAAAGTTACTATACCAAAGGATGGATATGTATTGTACTTTGGTAAAGATGCAGTCACTAACGATTATATTAAGAATCGTTTTGTAGTAGGGAAGACTGTGGATTTTTATCATGAAAAGACACTTAAATTTGATACCACAAACATCATAAAAGAAGCTGTGAAAAACAATGAAGCGGCTTTAGAAGAACCAATGGGTCCAGATTTAAGCACTACTGAGATTGATTTAAATAAGGCTAATCATATGATATCTGCTGGACCATATTTAGTTAAAGATGGTAAGGTTATAGTGGATGCAGTGAAACAAGGATTTAGAGATCCTAAGATTTCTGTTTATAGACTACAAAGATCGGCATTAGGAATTACGGCAGATAATAAACTTATCTTGGTAACTGGTGGAAATTTAAATATGGATGAACTAGCTAAAATCATGGTTGAACTTAAGTGTGATAGGGCTATGAATCTTGATGGTGGTGCATCTTCAGCTTTATATGCTAAGGGAAAAATGATTACCCCTGCAGGAAGAAATCTTAATACAGTATTGATGATTCATGATATAAAAAAGTAAATTTAATCTTGACATAATAAATTCTTATGTTAATATTTAATTGAGATTAAAAACTAAATGAATAGTAAGCTCATATATTTCTCATAATATGGTTGAGAAGTTTCTACGAATGACCGAAAATCATTGGCTATGAGCGGAAGTGTACCTAGGGTTCCGAGAATAATTTCTGCTGGACCGAGCGGTACAGATGCTGAATTTTTTGGCATTACACCGAAGGGATAAAAGCCCAGTCGGGTAGGTTTCGCTTTACCTACCTGGCTGGGCTATATTTATTTTTTGAGGAGGAAAAAAATTGGATAGTAAAAGAGTTTATGTCGAAAAAGACAATAATCTTTGTACTGAAAGTAAGAAATTATTAAGAGATTTTAGGGATTATTTAGGTATAAGCAATTTAGAATATGTACGTGTTATCAATGTATATGACTTTGTCAATGTAAATGATGAAGAAAAGAATATTGCTATTAACAGTATCCTAAATGAATCAGCATTCTATAAAATAAGTGAAGAACCTCCTATTGAAGAAAATGAGATTGCATTTAGAGTTGAATTAGTAAAGGGTCAGTTCAATCAAAGAGAAGACTCAATAAATATCTTAATTAAAAACTTTTTATTAGATGAAGAAAAAGAAGTATTACATTCTAAAATAATTGTAGTAAATAATGTTTCTCAACAAGATATAGATAAAATTAAGTCTTATTATATTAATCCTATTGAGTTAAAAGAAGTATCACTAGATAGTTTTAATTATGAAAAGGAATCTGAAGAAGTTAAAGATGTAGAAATTATAAATGGATTTATAGGATTCAATGAAGATGAAATGAAAGACTTTAAATACAGTTATGGAATTGGCATGGATATGGACGATTTACTATATTGCCAAAAATACTTTAAAGAGGTAGGTAGAGATCCATATATTGTAGAAATCAAGCTAATAGACACATATTGGTCTGACCACTGTAGACATACAACATTTATGACTGAAATAACAGACATTCAAATAGATGAAGGAAAATATAAAGAAGTTTTTGAAGAAGCAATAAAAGAATATCTATCCTCAAGAAAGTTTGTATATGAAGATAGAGATAGGGCAGTTTCCTTAATGGATTTAGCAACTATTAATATGAAGGAGATTCAAAAGAAAGGTCTCCTAGATGATAAAGAAAAATCTGATGAAGTAAATGCTGCAAGTATTGAAATTGATGTAGATGTAGATGGAAAAGTTGAAAGATGGCTATTGATGTTTAAAAATGAAACTCACAATCATCCAACAGAGATGGAGCCATTTGGAGGAGCTTCAACATGCTTAGGTGGAGCTATAAGAGATCCACTTTCAGGAAGATCATATGTATATCAAGGAATGAGAATCTCTGGAGCAGCAGACCCAAGACAAAAATTTGAAGACACATTACCTGGGAAATTACCTCAAAGAAAGATTGCACATCAAGCTATGGAAGGATTTACTTCTTATGGTAACCAAATAGGTGCTGCAACAGGATATATAAAGGAAGTCTATGATAAAGGTTATGTGGCTAAGAGAATGGAGTGTGGTGCATTAGTAGCTGCAGCGCCAAAGGATTGGGTATATCGTGGGAAGTCAACACCAGGAGATTTAATCATATTAGTTGGTGGTAGAACTGGTAGAGATGGATTAGGTGGAGCGGTAGGCTCATCAAAGCAACATACAGAGGAATCACTTCATTCAAGTGGCGCTGAAGTACAAAAAGGTAATCCACCACTAGAAAGAAAGATAGTGCGTTTATTTAGAAAAGAAGAAGTATCCAAGATGATTAAAGTATGCAACGATTTTGGTGCAGGTGGCGTATCTGTTGCTATAGGTGAGCTTGCAGATGGTTTGATGATTGATTTAGATAAGGTACCTCTTAAATATCCAGGTTTAGATGGTAGTGAGATTGCATTATCTGAGTCTCAAGAAAGAATGGCAGTAGTAATAGATTCTAATGATTTAGACAGATTTATGGAAGAAGCAATCAAAGAAGATTTAGAAGCTACTGTAGTTGCTAAAGTAACAGATGAGAAAGCATTGAAGATGAACTGGAGAGGTCAAGAAATAGTAAATATTGAAAGATCCTTCCTTGATACAAATGGTATCAGAAAGAAGATAGCTGCTAGAATAACTCAACCAAGTGAAAAGGGATATTTACAGGAATCTTCAGTTGATATAGATAATATTAAGGATGCTTTTATTGATAATATGAAGGATATAAACATTGCTAGTCAAAGAGGATTAGCTATGAACTTCGACCATACTGTAGGCGGCGGTACAGTACTTATGCCTTATGGTGGTAAATATGGTCTAAGCCCTAGTGAAGGTATGGTGGCTAAAATTCCTGTATTAAGAGGAAATACTAATACTTGCTCAATTATGACTTATGGATATGAACCTGAGATTTCAAAATGGAGTCCATTCCATGGTGGATATTATGCAGTTATAGAATCTTTAGCTAAAATTGTTGCATTAGGTGGAGATTATAGAAAGGCTAGACTAAGCTTTCAAGAATACTTTGAAAGATTAGGAGAAGATAAGAGTAAATGGGGAAAACCACTAGCTGCACTTCTAGGTGCATATTTAGTTGAGAAGGAGCTAGATATACCAAGTATCGGTGGGAAGGATAGTATGAGCGGTACATTTGAGGATATAGATGTTCCACCTACACTTGTTAGCTTTGCTGTAGTATCAGATAAAGTACAAAATATAGTATCGAATGAATTTAAAGAAGCAGATAACAATGTAGTATTGATTCCTTTACACATAGATGAAAATGGATTAGTAGATTTCAATCAACTTAAATCTAATTATTCAAAGATAAAAGAATTAGTAGATAAGGGAATTATCAAGGCAGCTCAAACTGTAAAACACGGTGGAATTGCAAGAACAATATCAGAGATGTCCTTTGGTAATATGGTTGGATTTAAATTTGAGCAAATTGATAAAGAAAGATTATTTAAACCTTTATTTGGCTCAATAGTACTTGAAATTCCAAGAAATTTAGACTTAGAAAAAGAATTTGAAGGAACTGAATATGAAGTATTAGGAACTACTAATGATTCCAGAGAAATTCAAATAGAAGATGAGAAAATTAATTTATCTGAACTTCTTAATACTTGGGAATCTCCGTTGAACGACGTATTTCCAATAAAAGAGCAAAAAGTAGACTTTGATATTGAAAGACAAACCAAATTTAAAAATATAAACATTAATTCAAATACAAAACCTAAGGTTCTAATACCAATATTTACTGGAACCCATAGTGAATATACATTGACACAAAGATTTGAAGAAGCTGGAGGAAATGTAGAAACTTTTGTATTTAATACTCTTAGTAAAGAAAGTATAGAAGAATCCTACAGAGTGTTAGCACAAAAAATTGATCAATCAAAGATTATTGCATTCCCAGATGGAGCTGTTCTAGGAAATGAGCCTGAATCAGGTGGTAAGTTAGTAAGATTGATATTAAGCAACCCTTATGTAAAAGAAGCAATAGACGGACATATCCGTCAAAGAGATGGGTTAATTCTAGGAATTGGTAATGGATTCCAAGGAATGTTAAAATCAGGTCTAATTGACAATGGCAGAGTAAGTCCGGATGAAGTAAGGACATTTATAGAAAACAATCAAACAGGTGGATTTGTATCGACTTTAGTAGATGTAGAAGTTAAGTCCAATAAATCACCTTGGTTAAGTGGAATGGAAGTTGGAGATGTATATACAGTACCATTGGCAACTTATGAAGGTAGAATAATACTTTCAGAAGATAGTGATATTAGAAATAATGGTCAGATAGCTACTTCATTTAAAGGTACAAATATTACTGGTTCAGAAATGAATATCGAGTCCTTAACTTGTCAAACAGGAAGAATATTTGGAACTTTAACCGCTATAGACAGAATAGGTGAAGGTCTATACAAAAATATGGAAATAAAGGGAACACACAATATATTTGAGTCGGGAATCAAATACTTCGGCTAGGAGGAATTAGTATGAAAGTAAGTATAATAATGGGAAGTATATCAGATAATAAAATTGCAGAAAAGGTAGTTAAAATACTTGATAGTTTTGGAATTGAAAATGAATTAAAAGTAATTTCAGCACATAGAACACCACATTTAGCAGCTGAGTTTGCTCAAAATGCTGAATCAAATGGAACTGAAGTTATAATAGCAATAGCTGGAAAAGCTGCACATTTGGCAGGAGTAATTGCAGGAATTACTCCTCTCCCAGTAATAGGAGTACCAGCGAAATCATCAACAATGGATGGTCTAGACTCACTATTATCAGTAGTTCAAATGCCTAAGGGTGTTCCAGTAGCTACTGTAGCAATAGATGGAGGAGAGAATGCTGGACTTTTAGCTGCTCAAATATTATCTGTAAAATATCCTGAATTAAGGATAAAATTCAAGGATTATAAGAAGCAATTAGCTAAAGAAGTTGAGGAAATGAATAAGGAACTTGAGACTAGATAAGGAGGCCCCAATTTGAGCGGTGTCGTAGGAATTTATAGCAAAGAAATGAATCACGTGTCTAAGCTAATATACTATGGTTTATATGGTTTACAACATAGAGGACAAATAAGCTCAGGTATTGCAGTTAATAACAATGGTTTTGTAGATTACTTCAAGGATTTAGGATTAGTTCATGAGGTATTTCCTAACGAAGTAATGGAAAGATTAAGAGGCAATATTGCGATTGGTCATGTTAGATATGGATTCTCCTCTGAAGGTAGAAATGTAAAAAATGCTGAACCCCTAGTAGTTGGGTATAGAAAAGGTGCTTTAGCATTAGTTCATGATGGTAAATTAGTAAACTTTAAGAGATTAAGGGACGAATTAGAGGAAAGAGGAAGTATATTTCAATCAGATATAGATGCAGAAATTATAGCTAACTTAATTGCAAGATATCATAAGGATGATGTTAATGAAGCAATTATCAAAGCTCTAGAAGAAATCAAAGGTTCATATGCTTTGATTATTATGACGACTGACAGAATAATAGGAGCAAGGGATCCTTTTGGATTGAAGCCTTTGGCCATAGGGAAGTTTAGGGATAATTATGTATTAGCTTCCGAAACATGTGCCTTTGATACTATGGGAGCTGAGTTTGTTAGAGATGTTGCTCCTGGCGAGATAGTGGTAATAGATAAAAACGGTCTAAATACTATTAAGAATAATCCACAACCTAGACACTTATGCCTATTTGAGTCCTTATATTTTGCTAGACCAGATAGTAGGGTAGATGGAGAGAGTATTTATTTAGGTAGAAATGAAGCTGGTAGAATACTTGCTAGAGAACATCCAGTAGATGCAGACATAGTAATAGGAGCCCCTGATTCTGGTATTGTTGCAGCTATAGGATATGCCGAAGAATCTAAGATTCCTTATGCAGAAGGAATAGTCAAAAATAGATATGTAGGTCGTACTTTTATACAACCTACACAGGAATTAAGGGATCAAGGTGTAAGGATAAAACTTAATGCGTTGAAAGAAAACATTGATGGAAAAAGGGTTGTATTAGTAGATGACTCCATAGTTAGAGGAACAACGATTAAGAGAACAGTAGATATGCTTAAAAAAGCTGGTGCAAAAGAAGTTCATATAAGGATAAGTTCTCCACCAGTTACACGAACATGTTATCTAGGTATGGATACACCTAATGAGGATTTTTTAATTGCAGCAAATTGTACAAAAGAAGAAATACGAGAAAGTATTGGTGCAGATTCATTAGAACATATATCTTTAGAAGGCTTAATAGAAGCCTCTGGAGGAAATGGATTCTGTACAGGTTGTTTCGGTGGAAGCTACCCTATTGATAAGGAGGATTAAAATGTCATTAACTTATAAGGATGCAGGTGTTGATAAGGAAGCTGGTTACAAAGAAGTTCAAATGATTAAAGGATTAATCAAAAAAACTCATATACCTGGAGTTTTATCAGATATAGGTGGCTTTGCTGGATTATTTCAGTTGGATATTTCCAAATTTAAAGAGCCCGTATTAGTATCAGGAACTGATGGCGTAGGAACTAAATTGAAAATTGCATTTATGATGGACAAACACGATACCATAGGAGAAGACTGTGTAGCTATGTGTGTCAATGATATATTATGTCAAGGAGCCAAGCCATTATTCTTTCTTGACTATATTGCTACTGGAAAGCTAGTTCCTGAGACAATGGCCAAAATTGTTGAAGGTGTATCCAATGGATGTATAAAGGCTGGGTGTGCATTAGTTGGAGGAGAGACAGCTGAAATGCCTGGATTCTATAATAATAATGAATACGATGTGGCTGGATTTTCAGTAGGTGCAGTTGATAAAAGTAAGATTATCAATGGCTCTAGCATTGAAGAAGGAGATATTATCATTGGGCTTCCTTCATCAGGAATTCATAGCAATGGTTATTCCTTAGTTAGGAAGATAATATTTGAAAGACAAGGAATGGAAATAGATACCTTTGTTTCTGAACTTGGAACTACAATTGGTGAAGAGTTACTTAAACCGACAAGGATATATACAAATCCAGTATATGAATTAGTAGAGAAATTTAATATAAAAGGTTTATGCCATATAACTGGTGGTGGATTCTTTGAAAATATACCTAGAATGCTTCCAGAAGGTTTAACTGCTGAGATTAATATAGATGTGATAGATACACCAACTATATTCAACTTACTTCAAAAATGGGGGAATATAGCGCTTAAAGAGATGTACTCAACATTTAACATGGGTGTGGGTATGGTCATGGTAGTATCAGAAGATGAATATTCAAATGTTAAGAGTGTATTAGATGAAAAGGGAGAAAGCTTCTATAAATTAGGTAAAATATCAAAAGGCCCCGAAGGTGTAGTATTATGCTAAAAATAGGAGTTCTGATTTCTGGTGGTGGAACTAATCTTCAAGCAATTATTGATAATATAAACAATGGAAATATCAATGGAAAAATAGAGTTAATTATCTCTAATAAGAAAGATGCTTATGGGTTAGTACGCGGAGCAAATGCAGGAATAGAAAGTATATATATAAATCCTAAAGATTTTAATGATAATCAAGAATATAATCAAAGGCTTATAAAAGAGTTTAAAGATAGAAATGTGGATTTGATAGTATTGGCTGGATATTTAAAAATTCTTTCAGCAGAATTTATCAAAGAATTTAATAACAAAATAATCAACATTCACCCTTCTTTGATTCCTAGCTTTTGTGGAAATGGATTCTATGGAGAAAAGGTACATCAAGCAGTTCTGGATTATGGTTGCAAAGTTACAGGTGCTACTGTGCATATAGTTGATGAAGGGACTGATACAGGGCCAATAATACTTCAAAAGTCTGTAGAAGTTGGGGAAAATGATACTTTACAAAGCTTACAGAAGAAAGTACTGGAAGTTGAACACCAGATATTAGTAGAGGCAGTAAAACTATTTTGTGATGAAAGAATAACTGTAGAAGCTAAACGTGTAAAAGTCAGATAGGAGGGATGAATATGAAGAAAAGGGCACTTATAAGTGTTTATGATAAAGAAGGTATAGTGGATTTTGCTACATCTTTAAGCAAATTAGGATGGGAAATCATATCTACAGGTGGAACATCTAAGATTCTGAAGGAAGCAGGTATCGAAATCTTAGAGGTTGAAGAAATTACTAATTTTCCTGAAATGCTAGATGGAAGAGTAAAAACTTTAAACCCATATATACATGGTGGATTATTATATAAAAGGGATAATGAGAATCATGTAAAAAAAGTAGAAGAAATGGGCATCGATCCTATAGATATAGTTGTAAACAATCTATATCCATTTGAAGAAACTGTTATGAGAGAAGGAGTAAGCCATGATGAAGTAATAGAAAACATTGATATTGGTGGACCTTCGATGATTAGAGCAGCTGCAAAAAACTATATGCATGTATCAGTAGTAGTTGATCCAAAAGACTATGATTTGATAATAGAAGAGTTGAGTAATGTTGGAAAAGTAAGTGAAGAGACTAATAAGTATTTGGCTGCTAAGGTATTTAACTATACAGCATATTATGATGCTTTAATTGCTAAATATTTTAATGATTTGAGTGGTGTACAATTCCCTGAAACATTGACATTGACATACAAGAAGGAACAAAGTTTAAGATACGGAGAAAACCCACACCAAGCCGCAGCTTTTTATAGAGAATTTGGTGATGTAAATGGTACATTGGCTGCAGGTAAACAGCTACATGGTAAGGAATTATCCTTCAACAATATCAATGACTCCAATGGTGCTATCAGAGCACTAAAAGAGTTTGATGAACCAACAATAGTAGCAGTAAAACACTCAAATCCTTGTGGCATAGGTAGTGGAAAAACTCTTGAAGAAGCATATATCAAAGCCTATGAATGTGATAAAGTTTCTATTTTTGGAGGAATTATAGCCGCAAATAGAATAATTGAAAAAGAAGTAGCTGAGATGATTAATAGTATATTCATTGAAGTAGTATTGGCACCAGGATATAGTGATGAAGCTATTGAGATTTTAACACAAAAGAAAAATATTAGACTTATCCAAATAGATGATATCGGAAAAGAAATCAACGAACTAGACACCAAAAAGGTCTTTGGTGGACTATTGATTCAAGAAAGAGATAGTATTTTATTATTAGAAGATATGGAAATAGCTACTAAGAGAGTTCCAACAGAAAAAGAATTAGAGGATCTAATATTTGCTTGGAAAGCAGCCAAAAATATCAACTCTAATGGAATAGTACTTGCTAGAGACAAAGCTACAATAGGTATCGGATTAGGTGAAGTAAATAGGATTTGGGCTGTTGAAGAAGCAATTCAAAGAGGAATGGAAAAGATTGAAGGAAGTGTATTAGCATCTGATGGTTTCTTCCCGTTCAAAGACTCTATAGAAGTACTAGCTCAAAATGGCGTAAAAGCCGTTATACAACCTGGTGGATCAATTAGAGATCAAGAAGTTATAGAAGAAGCAGACAAAAATGGTATAGCCATGATATTTACTAGAATAAGACATTTCAAACACTAATACGGGAGGTAGTCATGAAATTACTGGTTATAGGTAGTGGTGGCCGTGAACATGGATTATGTTGGAAATTAGCGGGGTCGGATAAGGTGGAGAAGATTTTCTGTGCACCAGGTAATGGAGGTACAGCTGAAGTAGCTGAGAATGTAGATATTAATTCTGATGATATAGAGGGATTACTTGATTTTGCATTGAATAATAATATTGATTTGACCATAGTTGGACCTGAGGATCCTCTTGTAATGGGAGTAGTTGATAAGTTTCAAGAAAAAGGACTTAAAATCTTTGGGGCAAACAAAAAAGCAGCTCAATTAGAAGGAAGCAAGGATTTCTCCAAAAGGTTTATGGAAAAACATAATGTGCTTACAGCAAAATACAGAACCTTTAGGGATTATGATGAAGCTGTAAAGGGGCTAGAAGAGTTCAATTATCCTTTAGTAATAAAGGCAGATGGATTATGTCTTGGTAAAGGTGTAGTAATCTGTGATTCTAGAAACATGGCCATAGATACTCTAGATGAAATTTTAAATAATAAGGTATTTGGTGATGAAGGAAATACCATAGTAATAGAGGAGTTTCTTGATGGTATTGAGGCTTCCCTACTATGTTTTGTTTCAAATGATAAGGTAATACCTATGGAAAGTGCAAAGGACTACAAAAAGATATATGAAGGAGATAAGGGGCCTAATACTGGTGGGGTGGGTTGTTACTCACCAAGCCCGTTATTTACTGAAGAATTAATGAATAAGATTGATAAAGATATTATTCAAAATATCGTTAATGGTATTAGAGAAGATGGATTATTTTTTAACGGAATTTTATTTATAGGGCTAATGATAGTAGCTGGTGAACCTTATGTTCTGGAATTTAATGTTAGATTTGGAGATCCTGAGACTGAAGTTTTGATGCCTAGACTTGATAGTGATTTGGTAGATTTAATTGAAAAAGCCATAGACGGAAGTATTGAAGAAACAGATCTAGTATGGAAAGATAAAGTTTGCCTTACCGTTGTTACAACATCAGAAGGATATCCTGGGAAATATGAAAAAGGTTTTAAGATTACAGGATTAGATGAAATAGACAAGGACATCGTCGTGTTTCACAATGGAACAAAATATTTAGATGCTGATTTAGTTACCAATGGTGGAAGAGTTATGAGTATTACTGCTCTTGGAGACACTATGGAGGAAGCTAGAAACAAGATCTATAACAACATTGGAAAGATTGATTTCCAAGGTATTAATTATAGAAAAGACATAGGAAAAATTTAAGGAGGATCACAGTGGAAAAATTTTTTAAACTTAAAGAACACAACACAGATGTAAAAACAGAGGTATTAGCAGGGATTACTACATTTATGACTATGGCGTATATTTTAGCAGTTAATCCATTAATACTAGCAGATGCAGGTATGGACCCAGGTGGAGTATTCACAGCAACAACTCTTTCTGCAGCCTTAGCTACATTGATAATGGGATTATATGCTAAATATCCATTTGGACTAGCACCTGGAATGGGTTTAAATGCTTTCTTTGCTTATACAATAGTATTAGGACCTATGGGTAAATCATGGCAGTTTGCATTAACAGCAGTACTTTTAGAAGGTATTATATTTATTTTACTATCTGCAGTTAATGTTAGAGAAAAAATATTTGATTCAATACCATTGAGTCTTAAAAATGCAGTATCTGTAGGTATTGGTCTTTTTATATCATTTATAGGTTTAAGTGGAGCAGGTATTATTCAAGCTGGTGATGGTACTTTATTAGGACTAGGGGATCTAACATCAGGATCAGCAGTTGTTGCAATTATAGGAATTTTATTAACTGGATTTTTATTTGCGAAAAATGTTAAAGGAGCTTTATTAATAGGGATTATAGCTTCAACTGTAATTGGTATCCCACTTGGAGTTACAATGATACCAGAAGGCTTTAGTATAGTGAGTCTACCTCCTTCTGTTAAAGAAGTTGCTTTCCAATTTGTACCTTTTAATGAGATTTTATCACTTGAAATGGTAGTTGTAGTATTTACATTTTTATTTGTTGACATATTCGATACAGTAGGTACTTTGGCAGGAGTTGCTTCAAAAGCTAACCTTTTAGATAAAGATGGTAAACTTCCAAGAGTAGGCAAAGCACTTATGGCAGATGCTGTTGGTACAGTTGCAGGAGCTTGTTTAGGTACATCTACAGTTACAACATTTGTTGAATCAGCTTCTGGAGTTGCAGCAGGTGGTAGAACAGGACTTACGGCAGTATCAACTGCAGGAATGTTTGCATTAGCACTATTCTTTGCACCATTATTTACAATAATCCCTGCAGCTGCTACAGCGCCAGCTTTAGTTATAGTAGGATTATTTATGATGAGTCCTATTAAAAATATAAACTTTGATGATTATACAGAAGCGATTCCAGCATTCTTAACTATAATAATGATGCCTTTTGCATATAGTATAGCGGAAGGAATTGTATTTGGTATGGTTTCATATACAATATTAAAAGCTATTACAGGTAGATCTAAAGAAGTATCTGCTACAATGTGGATATTGTCAATTGTATTTATTGGAAGAATAATATTTATGTAAATTTTAAAAAAGCAGGGGAACCTGCTTTTTTATTGGGTATAATTAATATATTAATCAAATAGGGAGTGAATTGATTTGAAGACGGATGTTCAAATAGCTCAAGGAGCTAATATGGAACCAATTTTTAAAGTAGCTGAAAAATTGGGGATTAGTGAGGATAATTTAATTCATTATGGTAAGTACAAAGCAAAAATTTCCTTAGATTTATTTGATGATTTAAAGGATAAGGAAGACGGAAAGTTAGTCCTAGTAACAGCTATTAGTCCTACACCAGCTGGTGAAGGTAAGACTACTACAAATATTGGTTTGTCAATGGGATTAAATAAGATTGGGAAAAATGCAATCACTGCAATCAGAGAGCCTTCCTTAGGGCCAAGTTTTGGTATTAAGGGTGGTGCTGCAGGTGGAGGATATGCTCAAGTAGTACCAATGGAAGATATCAATCTTCATTTTACTGGAGATTTTCACGCCATAACTACAGCACATAATTTGATATCTGCACTATTAGATAACCACATTCAACAGGGAAATGAATTAGGAATAGACCCTAGAAGAATTGTATGGAAAAGAGTATTAGACATGAATGATAGGGCTTTAAGAAATATAGTTGTAGGCTTAGGAGGAAGAACAAACGGAGTACCTCGTGAAGACGGCTTTGATATAACTGTTGCATCAGAGATAATGGCTATCTTTTGTTTATCCAACGACTTAGAGGATTTGAAAAGAAGAGTAGGAAAAATTATAATAGCTTATAGATATGATGGTAGCCCAGTGTTTGTTAAAGACATTAAGGCTCAAGGAGCAGTAGCACTAATAATGAAAGATGCAATGGCACCTAACTTAGTTCAAACACTTGAGAATACACCAGCATTTATCCATGGCGGCCCTTTTGCTAATATTGCCCATGGTTGTAACTCAATTATAGCAACAAAAATGTCTTTAAAATTGGCTGACTATACTATTACAGAAGCTGGTTTTGGTGCAGATTTAGGAGCTGAGAAATTCTTTGATATTAAATCTAGATTTGCAGATTTACACCCTGATGCAGCTGTAATTGTAGCAACAGTAAGAGCTTTAAAACATCATGGTGGATCTAAGAAGGACGAATTAGGTATAGAAAATTTAGACACTCTAGCAAAGGGCTTTGAAAACTTAGAAAAACATATAGAAAATATTAACAAGTTTGGAGTACCTGCAGTTGTTGCTATAAATAAATTCCCAACAGATAGCGATAAAGAATTAGAGTATGTTAAAAATAGATGTAAAGAATTAGGCACAGAAGCAGTTTTATCAGAAGTATGGGCCAAAGGTGGAGATGGAGCCATTGAGTTAGCGAAAAAAGTGGTAGAAGTTGTAGAAACAAAGGAATCAAATTTTAGTCCTCTTTATGATGTAAATGAAAGTATAAAGGATAAGATAGAAAAAATAGCAGTAGAAATATACGGAGCTGATGGTGTAGACTTTACAAAAAGTTGTGAAAAACAGATAGCAAATATAGAAAAGTTAGGTTTAGACAAAATGCCTATATGTATGGCTAAGACACAATACTCCCTATCAGATGATCCAACACTTTTAGCTAGACCAACAGGCTTTAGGATAACCGTTAGAGACATTAAATTATCAAATGGTGCAGGATTCTTAGTTGCTCTTACAGGAGATATAATGACAATGCCAGGATTGCCAAAAGTACCTGCAGCTAACAACATGGATATACTTACCAGTGGTGAAATTATAGGATTATTTTAGGAAAACGCTTGAGGTTATTTAATTAACAATGTATAATAATCTGGGGGGTGGATATTATGTCTTATAATCCAAAAATTAAAAGTAAGCAAGCTGACGAATTATTCGAAGCCATTTTGTTATTAGAAAATGAAGAAGAATGTTATAGATTTTTCGAAGACATATGTACTGTGAAAGAAGTACAATCAATAGCGCAAAGACTAGAAGTAGCAAAACTACTTAAGACAAATAAAACTTATAACGAAATAGAAGAAATAACAGGAGCTAGTACTGCAACAATTAGTAGGATTAATCGTGCACTAAATTATGGTGCAAATGGTTATAATACTGTTTTAGCAAGATTAGGTTTTGAATCAGAAGAAGAAAATGCATAGGATTCCTTAGGGAATCCTTATTTTTTAGTTTAACACTATAACAATTATTGACAAATTTTGATATTTTTACTATAATATAGTAATTGTAATCTATAACTATAATAACTAATAATCCTCCAAAAGAGGTTATTTTTTTTTACTTATTATATTTAGCAGATTAAAGCAATACTACATTACATTAAGGGGGACAAACATGAAAAAGATCATTGCATTATTATTAGTAACAGTAATGTTAGTTGGTGTTTTGGCTGGATGTAGTCAAGGTTCAACTGATACAAGTGGAGAGGGACCTGGTTACAAAATTGGTATAGTAACTGGTACAGTATCTCAAGGTGAAGAAGAGTTTAGAGCAGCTCAAAATATGGTAGAGAAATATGGAAAAGATGTAATCCTACACGTTACATATCCAGATAGATTTGCTCAAGAAACTGAAACAACAATTTCTCAAATTGCTAGCCTTGCATCAGATCCAGAAGTAAAAGCTATTGTAATTACACAAGCAGTTACTGGAACAGCGGCAGCAATAGATAGAATTAAAGAGACTAGAGATGATATTGCATTTATACTAGGTGCACCACATGAGGATCCTAGTACTATTGCAAGTAGAGCTGACGTTATTCTAGACGTAGACCAATTAGCTCGTGGTAGAACTATAATTGAAACTGCAGCAGAAATGGGTGCAGAAACTTTTGTACATTATTCATTCCCAAGACATTTAGCGATGGAATTATTAGCAGCTAGAAGAGACATCTTAAAAGAAACTGCTGAGGAATATGGTATTCAATTTGTTGAAGTAGATGCACCAGACCCAACTGGAGATGCTGGAGTACCTGGAGCACAACAATTCATATTAGAAGACGTGCCAAGACAAGTAGATAAATATGGTGAAAATACTGCATTTTTCTCAACTAACTGTGGTATGCAAGAGCCACTTATAAAACAATCTCTTGAAACAGGAGGAATTTATCCTGAACAATGTTGTCCATCACCATACCATGCTTATCCTGGAGCTTTAGGAATTGCAATTCCAGAAGAGAATGCTGGAGATATTGATTATATATCAGATCAAATCGCACTTAAAGTTGCTGAAAAAGGTGGTACAGGAAGATTTGGTACATGGCAAATACCTGCAAATCCAGCTATGATAGAAGCAGGAGTTGCATATGGTATTGAGTATGCTCAAGGAAATATTGATAAAAATGATCCAGACGCTATGATAAGTGTATTCGAAGGCGTAGCAGAAGAAAAAGGTGTACAAGCTAACTTCTCCGTATTAGATGGTACTGAGAACTACTTATTGTTCACTATCAGCTCACAAATATTTTAATTTAATATAATGACATCATAACTAATGGAGTCCTAGGACTCCATTAGTTTAGTAATTTAAAAGGAGGTTCAATATGACTTTACTCCAGTTAAAAGGGATTGGTAAAAATTATTCTGGTAACCAGGTTCTTGAAGGAGTATCATTAAGCTTAAACCCAGGAGAGATTCACGGTTTAGTTGGAGAGAATGGAGCTGGTAAATCGACTCTAATGAATATCCTATTTGGAATGCCAGTTATACATTCAACTGGTGGATATGAGGGAGAAATGCTTCTAGACGGGGAAGTTTATAATCCAAAGACTCCTATGGAAGCAATGAATCTTGGGATAGGAATGGTACATCAAGAATTTATGTTAATACCAGGATTTACAGTTGTTGAGAATATAAAACTAAATAGAGAAAACACACGTCCAACACTTGTAAGTAAAGTGTTTGGTAAAAAACTTGAAATGCTTGATAAGAAACAAATGGTTGAGGATGCTGAAAATGCACTACAAAAATTAAATTTAGATTTAGACTATAATCTTCCAGTTGGAGGAATGCCTGTAGGTTATATGCAGTTTATAGAAATCGCAAGGGAAATAGATAAGTCCAATCTAAAAGTTTTGATCTTGGACGAGCCTACGGCAGTACTTACAGAATCAGAAGCAGAACAATTTTTAAAAGTAATAAAGAAACTGTCAAACCTTGGAATAGCAATTCTCTTTATTACACATAGACTAGATGAAATTAAAAGTGTCACTGATAATATTACAGTATTAAGAGATGGTAAACTTGTAAAGTCAGTAAGGACAGAGGATATTTCTACTGCAGAAATAGCAGAGCTAATGGTAGGTAGAAATATTGAAATAACAACATCCAAGATTAAAGAATTTGGCAAGGATTCAGAAATTGCCTTAAAAATTGAAGATCTTTATGTTAATATGCCAGGAGAAAGAATCAAGGGTATTAACTTAGATATAAGAAAAGGTGAAATTCTAGGAATAGGAGGCCTAGCAGGTCAAGGAAAACTAGGTATTTCAAATGGAATAATGGGACTATACCCTACGACGGGTAAAATTTATAAGGATAGGGAAGAACTTCCTTTAAATAATCCAAGGAAAATGTTAGAACATGAAATTGCATTTTTATCTGAAGATAGAAAGGAAGTAGGTTTATTATTAGATGAACCTATTGATTTTAACATAGCTTATACAAGCATAGAAATAAAAGAAGATTTTATACAAAAATTTGGACCTATAAAACTTATGGATAAGAAAAAGATTAAGAATCATAGTCTGGATATGATAAAACGATTAGACATAAGATGCAAAGATCAAAAGCAACATACTAGATATTTAAGTGGTGGTAATCAACAAAAGGTGTGTATTGCAAGAGCCCTCACATTTAAACCTGATATACTTATGATATCAGAACCTACTAGAGGTATAGATATAGGTGCTAAGAAGCTTGTTTTAGATACTCTGCTTGAATTAAATGAAAAGTATAATATGACTATCATAATAACTTCCAGTGAATTAGCTGAGTTAAAGCAGATTTCCGATAGAATAGCTATTGTTACTGAAGGAAAGATTCAGACTATATTACCTGCTGATGCAGATGATAAATTATTCGGTCTTGCTATGTCTGGGGAAGAAGTAAAGGAGGTAGTTAACTGATGGAAATTATAAAAGATATTTATAGAAAAGTTGGATTTCCAAGACTTATTATAACAGTCTTCCTTATATTGTTCCTAGTAGCAGCAGTTGGTTTAGGATTATCACTACCCGATTTACTAACTGATATGATTAATCGTTTTGGTATGAATGCAATAATGGTACTAGCAATGGTACCTACTATTCAAGCTGGCACTGGGGTTAACTTAAACTTAGCATTAGGAGTAATATTTGGGCTAATAGGCGCATTAGTTAGTCTAGAGTTGGGTCTCCAAGGATGGAATAGTTTAATAGTTGCTTTTAGTGTAGCTATACCTTTAGCAATTATTGCAGGTTACTTTTATGGATTACTACTAAATAAAATAAAAGGTCAAGAGATGACAGTAGGTAATTACTTTGGATTCTCTTTAGTATCATTAATGTGTATATTTTGGTTAATTGCTCCTTTTAAAAACCCAGCGTTAGTTTGGGCAATGGGGGGAAAAGGACTTAGAGTTACTTTGTCTTTAGATGATTCAATGGGATCATTATTAAATAATTTTTTATCATTCCAAATAGGAGGAGTACATATTCCAACAGGATTATTGCTATTTTTTGCTCTATGTGCAGGATTAGTTTATTTATTTACTAATACAAAGACTGGTACAGCTTTAAAAGTGTCAGGTAGTGGAGAAAAGTTTGCTATATCAAATGGGCTTAATGTTGATAGATATAGGGTCTTAAGTGTGATAATATCAACTGTATTAGCTGCAATTGGTATTATTGTATATAGTCAATCATTTGGTTTCTTGCAATTATATAATGCACCATTGTATGTATCTATGCCAGCAGCGGCATCCATATTGATCGGAGGAGCTAGTCTTAAGAAAGCAAAAATTTCTCATGTTATCATTGGAACATTCCTATTTCAAGGGCTTTTAGTAGTTGCTCTGCCTGTTATCAATGCAGTTTCAGATGGAAGTATGGCAGAGATTATAAGAATCAGTATTAGTAACGGTATTATTCTTTATGCATTAACTAGAAAGGCAGGTGATAATTAATGATTGTACCTATAGTCTTTATGGTAATCTGTGCAATTGGATATGTTCTATCTGGCCTTTCATTTGACTTTATATTTAATGATATGTTCTTTAGACTATCAAGGAACTTAGTTCTAGTTGCATCTCTAATTATTCCAGTTATTTCTGGTATGGGACTAAACTTCGGTATAGTAATTGGAGCTATGGCAGGACAAATTGGATTGTTTTTTATAATAAACTACGGTATAGGTGGTATGACTGGAATAGTTGTAGCTATGTTAGTATCAACACCTTTTGCCATAATATTAGGTTATCTAGTAGGGTTGGTTCTAAATAGAGCAAAGGGACGAGAGATGATTACTTCCATGATACTTGGATTCTTTGCCAATGGTATATATCAACTAATTTTTATAATAATGGCAGGTCGTATAATACCATTTAGCAATCCTGATATGTTAATGGATTCAGGATTTGGTCTTAAAAATACATTAGACTTAGCACCAATAAGGAAAGCTTTTGATAACTTCTTATTTGGAGAAATTACACGTCTACCTATTGCACCTTTAATATTTGCTGGGTTAATATTTATATTAATTAATTTATTTTTTAAAACAAAACTTGGACAGGATATGAGAGCGGTAGGTCAAAATATGCATGTAGCATCAGTAGCAGGTATAGATGTAGATAAAACAAGACTTAAAGCAATTATTATGTCCACAGTATTAGCTGCATGGGGACAAATAATTTATTTGCAAAATCTAGGTACCCTAAATACATTTACAAATCATGAACAAGTAGGTCTATATGCAGTTGCAGCTCTATTAATAGGGGGAGCTTCTGTAGACAAAGCTACTTGGAAGGAAGCGATTATTGGAACTTTGTTATTCCATCTATTGTTTATTGTATCTCCTCAAGCAGGACAAAACCTAATGGGAGATGCACAAATAGGAGAGTACTTTAGAGTATTCATAGCATATGGGGTAATAGGATTTGCACTTATACTTCATGCTCTTGAAAAAAGAAATCAAACAGAAAAAATGGATAGATTAAGTTTTGAAGAAAAATAAAGCTGCCAACTAGGCAGCTTTATTACTTTTATAGTAATTTTTATAATAATTAAGTAAGTTTGACACTTATAGAAAAATGTTCTAAAATTTTCTTATTAGAGTTTTCAACACTTAAATCTATTGCGTGTTGAAAAATAGGAGGCTCATTAATGTTGGATATTATAACACTTGAAACTATAGAGGAGCATTTAGCATTTTTTCATAAAATGTATGATGTTGTAAGGATAGTAGATCCTTTGCATAAACGTGTTCTTGATCAATCGGGGTCATCGGTTACGCAAACTGATAAGATTTGTTTTAATTATTGGGAAGATGGTAGAATATGTGATAATTGTATCTCTATTCGTACTTATAAAGAGAATAAAACTTTTATGAAGTTAGAGCATAATGATAGTACAACAATGTTGGTTACAGCTGTACCTATTGATAATACAAAAACACCCACTGTAATAGAGCTATTAAAAAATGCTACTGATACTATGTTTGTGGGTGAAGGTAATTATAATGAAGGTCGTACCATTAGAGAAGTTGTTGATGGTTTAAATCAAAAGGTAGTTAAAGATTCTTTAACATCATTATATAATAGAAGATTTATTTATGAACGGTTACCAGCAGATATAATAAAAGCAACAGTTGAAGATTCAGCATTAACTTTAATATTTATGGATATTGATGACCTAAAGGACATCAATGATGTATATGGACATAATGTAGGTGATTATGTGTTAAAGGAAGTGGGAAGAGCCATATTAGGTTGTATTCGTAATAAGTCAGACTGGTCAGCCAGATATGGAGGAGATGAGTTTTTAATATGTCTTAATAATGCTAATTATGAAAAAGCCCAAATTGTTAGTGATAGAATTCAAGAGAGTATTGGAGAAATAGTAATTCCTGAAGATAAATCAATTAAATTAAAAGTTTCTATTGGTATTCACACTATGAAAGATATGAAATTAACAGCGGAAGAATTAATTAATGAGGCAGATAAAAAAATGTATGAAGCTAAAAGAAAAAGAAAAAAGGAAATTAGATGATATGATGCTATCTACTTGACAAAGGTCAGTTCAAACTAGGCAGCTATATTGTTTACTTTTAATTTAGTAAGATTGAAATCCAATAAAAAATAATATAGAATATAGTGAGGAAAACGTATAATACTAATATATTTAATAGGGGGCTAAGATTATGAAACAACCATTAATTGGCTTGACTAGTAACACATTAAGAGAAATACCAGAAGCAGTAAAGATGGGCCTAGGTATTCCAGGACAAAATTGGCAGCTATTAGCTGATGATTATATTAGGATGATAGAAAGATCTGGAGGTATACCGGTAATACTTCCTGTAATCGAAGATCCAGAAAAGGCGTTACCATTATGGGAGATGTTAGATGGAATATTAATAACAGGTGGAAATGATATAAATCCAATATTATACAAGGAAAGGATAGGCAAAAAAACAGGTCACATTGATAACAAACGGGACAGATATGAGATGGCACTAGCTAAATATGGGGTAAAGAACAATATTCCAATTCTTGGGGTATGTAGAGGTCTACAAATTCTCAATGTTACATTAGGAGGAACATTGTATCAAGATCTTCCGACTAGCGGATTTGAACTTCATACAATATTAACTAATCCACGTAACGAAGGTACTCACTATGTTAAAGTTGAAGGAGATAGTCCACTTTCAAAAATTGTAGGCAATGATGATCTATTAGTCAATTCATTCCACCATCAGGCTGTAAAAGAGTTAGCTCCATCATTGAAGAAGATGGCAACGTCAGAGGATGGAGTTATAGAAGCTGCTTATATGCCAGAGTCATCCTTTACTATGGCATTTCAGTGGCATCCTGAAATGATGTATGATAACGAAATACAACAAAGAATCGGTAAAGCATTTATAGAGGCATGTCTAGAAATATAATTAAGAACTAATAAATATTAGAGGTATTAACTAAAGGTTAGTACCTTTATTTTATTGGCACAATAATTGCAATATAATATCTAAGACAATAATTAAGAAAGGTGATACAAGTGACATTATTAAAAAACATTAAAGATGAAAAGAGTAAAAAGAGAATCATTCTTTATTCTATGCTTATATCTATGGTACTTAGTTATTTACCTTGGTATAACTTTTCAGCAGTCAGTTCATACATATCTTCAGACTTAGGTTTTACTGTTAATCAGACCAGCATAATACTATCTGCATTTCAGGTTGGATATGTGATAGTTGTATTGTTTACAGGATGGTTGGCTGATAAAATAGGTGCAAAAAAAGTAGTAGCTTGGGCTACATTATTTACAGCTATCTTTTCAACTATGTTCGTATGGTTAGCTAAGGATTTCAGAAGTGTTTTGATTCTCAGATTATTGACAGGATTAAGTGCAGGTGCAATTTATGTTCCTGGAATGTCTTTATTATCTAAATGGTTTGGACCAAATGAAAGAGGTAAGGTACTTGGTGCATATACGGGGGCAATGACTTTAGCTTATGCTGGAGGATATTTTGTTGCAGCACCAATTGCAGCAGCTACACATTGGAGATATGGTATTCTTTGGACTTCATTGCCAGCTTTTATTGCAGCTTTTATAGTATTCTTTGTTATTGAAGGAAGCCCTGATAGTTACAATAGTGTAACTACATTAGAAGCTAATCCAACGGTAACAGCAAATACTAAAACGAAAAAATTAGGTCCAGCACTGATAATCATTGGGTACATGGGTCATATGTGGGAATTATATGCATTTTGGGGATGGATTGGACCTTTTATGGTAGCATGTTCTATAGCAGTAGGCTATCCTCAATCAGAAGCAGTAGAACTAGGAGGAAGGCTAGCAGCATTTATAATCTTATTAGGTGTACCTTCATCATGGATAGCAGGTGCTATAGCAGATAAGTGGGGACGTGTTAAAACAATTTTACTATGCTCAATATTTAGTTTAATTGTTCAATTTTTCTTAGGAGATTTATATGGCAAATCATTAAATATTGTCATGCTAGTAGGACTTTGGATAGGTTTTTGGGTGGTAGCTGATTCTGCTATATATAAAGCTGAATTAACTGCCATGGTTCCAGATAGTATTAGAGCAACTGTGCTAGGTATTCAATCAGCACTAGGATACACTGTTACAATTTTTTCAACGTATATATTTGGAAGGATTCTTGAATCGGTAAATTTAGGTATTGTTGATACATCACTAGCAACAAACTGGAATCCACCTTTTATTATTTTAGGATTAGGAGCTTTAATAGCACCAATATCAAGTCTAATTTTATTAATTACGGAAAAAAAAGAAAAAAAGATACAAAGTCATTCATAAATTATACATTAATAAACCTATTAGGTTCAATATTAAACCTAATAGGTTTATTTTTAAACCTAAAATGGTTGTCGAAAAACAGGGAAAATGGTATCATGTTATTATATATATGGTTCAATTTTGAACCTAAATAGCAATTAATTCCTAAAATATGTAGGATTTCTAGCTATTTTTCTTGGCACGTATATTGCAATAATAGATAGTGAGGTAAAGATATGAATATGAAAACAAAAAGAATCAAAATCATTACAAATGTAGACAGACCACATATGACTTATGACATATTGAGTATATTTCGTAAATATGATGTTGAAATTATTTGGATGGAAGTCTACACATTTGTTATCTACATTAAAATGCCAGATGTAAGCTCTGATCTATGGGCTAAACTAAAAGAGGAACTTAAAGAAATAGAAGGATTTGCAAGTGTAAAGGAAATTAGCTTGATTGCAGTTGAAGAAAGAGATATTGAGATGAATAGAATTCTTGATGACATCTCTTATGGAGTAGTTATTCTAAGTAGAGACGGTAGGATAAAATACACAAATAAGTATGCTGCAGAGAAGGTTTTCAAGTCTAAAGCTGATAAAGTAAATGGTGCAGACATTACATCTTTTATAAATGAGAGAGACTTAAATAGTTTCTTTGAAAGACAGGAAGATGAAGAATGCATAAATAATATGCAGATTGTTATAGGTAATCGTCACTATATAATAAATATTCATCCTATGTTAAGTAATGAAAATATATTCTCTGGATATATGCTAAACATTAGTGATAAGAAAGTTATCAATGAAATGATCAATGCTAATAGATATGAAAACCCTATCACCTTCGACGATATAATTGCTGAAAGTAACAAGATGATTCAAACCATTAATCAAGCTAAATTATTTTCTCTGTCAGATTCCCCGATACTTATTACAGGTGAATCAGGAACTGGTAAGGAGCTCTTAACAAGAGCAATTCATAATCTAAGCAATCGAAGAGATAAGCCATTTGTCGCAATAAATTGTGCTTCGATTCCTGAACAATTACTTGAAAGTGAATTGTTTGGATATGAAGGAGGAGCATTTACAGGTAGTAAAAAGGCTGGGAAAATGGGATTGTTTGAAGTTGCTAATGGTGGAACATTATTTCTTGATGAAATTGGAGAGATGGCACCTCATTTACAGGCTAAGCTTCTTAGAGTACTTCAAGAGAAAAAAATCAGGAGAATTGGCAGCAACAAAGAGGAGCCTGTAGATGTCAGAATAATATCTGCAACTAATCAAAATCTCGAAGAAATGGTAGAAAATGATAATTTTAGATTAGATTTACTATATAGAATCAATATCTTTAATATTCATATACCAGCACTTAGAGAAAGAAGAGAAGATATTCCTTCATTGATAGAACACTTTGCTAAACTTCATAGTGATAAATATGGAAAGGAAATTGATTCTATATCATCTCAAGCAATGAGTAAGTTAACCCAATATAACTGGCCTGGTAATGTAAGAGAACTACAAAATGTTGTAGAAAGAGCTGTAGCATTAGCTGAAGATAAGGAGCTTAATCTAAGGGATATAATCTTATATCAAAAAGAGGATAGTGATGACATCATTGTTAATGATTCTTTACCGAAAAGTTTAGAGAACTTAGAGAAAAAAATGATTGAAGAAAGTCTTAATACTAATGACACAATTAGAGGAGCTGCAAAGGATATTGGTATAACTCATACTATGCTTATAAATAGAATGAAGAAATACAATATTATAAGAGACAATTAGATTAAACATTTAAGGAGATGTACAATTATGAAAAAAGAATTTATGACAAAATTATCACGTTTAGGGAATTTAGATCAGGAATCAGTTTCACCATCAAAAGTATTACCAATTTATATGAACACTGTTTTTGCATTTGATGATGTAGAAACTTTAGATGCAGTATATGCAGGTGAAGAAAAGGGTTATGTATATTCACGAAATGCAAACCCTACTACCGATTCACTTGCTGAAATGATTGCTGCTATTGAAGAAGGAGAAGCAGCAAAAGTTTATGGTTCAGGTATGGCTGCTATTACTATGTCTATCATCGCAAATGTTAATGCAGGAGACCATGTGATTTCAGATAAGGTTCTTTATGGTGGATCATATCAACTATTAAATGAAGAGCTTAGAAGATTTGGTGTAGAAGTAACTTTCCTAGACTTCAAACATGATGATGTAGAAGCTCATATAAAACCAAATACAAAATTACTATATATGGAAACAATTACAAATCCATTAATGGAAGTAATCGACATAAAAAAATACGCTGATATAGCACATAAACATAAAGCACTATTAATAGTTGATAATACATTTGCAACACCAATTATTTGCCAACCATTAGCACTTGGTGCAGACGTTGTAGTAAATAGTGCAACAAAATATATCTGTGGACATAGTGATGTAACAGGTGGTGTAGTAGTTTCAACTAAGGAAATGATTGATAAGATTCACCATACAGCTGCAATATATGGACCATCAATGAGTCCTTTTGATGCATGGATACTAATGAGAAGTTTAAGAACATTAGAATTAAGAATGATACAACACAGTAAAAATGCATTAGAGTTAGCAGAGTTTTTAGAAGAACAACCACAAATATCAAAAGTGTACTACCCAGGACTTAAATCATCAGAAACTCATGAACTAGCAAAAGAGCAATTTGTTAATGAATTATATGGTGGTATGTTAAGCATAGATCTAGTAGGTGGAGAAAAAGCAGCATATGAATTTATCAGAGCTTTAGAGAACATTAAGTTCTTACCAAGTTTAGCTAGTTTCACAACATCAATATCATATCCAGGTAAAACATCTCATAGAGCATTAACTGAAGAAGAAAGAGATTCAGCAGGTATTAGTATGGGTCTTATAAGACTATCAATTGGTTTAGAAAGTGTTTCAGATCTTAAGGAAGAATTCAAAAAAGCTTTGAGTAACCTTTAATAGCACATTATTATTTTAAGAAAGGGGTTTTAAAGATGAAAGAAAAATTTACAGAATTAATGTTGGAGTACAAGGATGAAATTGTAAATACAGCTTCAGAAATGCTTCAAATCAATTCTCAGTCTTTACAAGAAGGTGAATTTGCAGAATATGTTGTAAATAAAATGAATGAATTGGGATACGATGAAGTTGAAGTAGATAAATATGGAAGTGTTTTTGGTACTGTTAAAGGTACTGGAAATGGAAGTTCAGTTATGCTCAACTGCCATCTTGATGTTGTTGACGCTGGTGATGAAAGTAAGTGGAAATATCCTCCATATAGTGGGGCTGTTGCAGAAGGTAAGATTTGGGGTAGAGGAGCTTCTGATACAAAAGGAACCTTTGCTATACAACTATATACTCCAATCATGCTAAAACGAGCAGGGCTATTACCAAAGGGGGACATTGTTGTTGCAGGTGTAGTTGCTGAGGAGATTGCTGGATTTGGGGCAATGATGCAAACTAGAGACAATTACAAATTAACAGATTATGCAATTGTTGGTGAAGCAACCGAAAATGATATAGCAATAGGAAGTAAAGGACGTTTTTGTGCAGTTGTTAAGATTAAAGGGAAAGCTTGCCACGCATCAATTCCTGAAACTGGTAAAAATCCTTTTGATTTCTTAGGTAGATTTCTAGTTGAATTAAAAGAAATGGAATTAGGTGTTGATGATTTCTTTGGCTCATCAGTAGCATCTCCTACTAATATTACTTCTTCTGAAAAAGGGACTAATATAATTCCGAATGAAGTTGTACTCTATATTGATTATCGACAGTCAACTGTTGATACTGAAGAAGTTGCAATTGGAAGGATTAAAGAGGTTGCTGAAAGATGTAAAGTAGACGGAATTGAAGTGGAAGTTAATCCTTTATATTTCCCACTTACAACATATACTGGCTATGAAGGCCAAGGTTATCAAGGAGAATATCCATTTAGCGTTAGTCCAGATGAAGAGTATGTACAAATTTGTAAGAATGCTTTAGAAGCAGCAACTGGAAGAACGATAAAGACAAAGCCATGGGCATTTGCTACTGATACAGGTCATTATGCAGCAAAAGGGGTTAAATGTATAGGCTATTCACCAGCAGAAATAAAATATTGTCACACAACTGAAGATAACATTGATATTAAGATGATGGAAGAAGGAATTGTAGGTTACATGGTTCTTTCTACTGAATTAGGAAATTTAGATAAGTAGTATATTAATAGTTTGGCGGCCCTGTATCTAAGGTTCCAATGAGGATGCAGCCGTCATACTTGAGAAACCGGTTTCTTCACAATTACTAATTAATAGTAATTTATTGTTTAGTAAATTTGTGATGAATAGTAATAAAAAGCATTGAAAGATCATATTTTTAAGGAGGAATTTTTATGGATAAGAAGAAAAGGTCAAAAGTTATTAATCCATTTGTATTAATTTTTACAGTAGTTGCGATTTGCGGGTTATTATCATTTATTATTACGCCAGGTACTATAGTTGATGGAGTTTACACTGCACTTCCTAAAAACACTTTTAATTTTAATAATGTATTTAATATTTTCAGAGCTGTACCATATGGACTAAAAGATTCTGCTAATATTATGATATTAATACTAGTAGTTGGTGGTGCTCTTGAGATTTATAAGAGAACAGGAGCAATAGACGCTGGAATTAATTCTATGATGGCTAAGTTTGGAAAATCATCTCAAACGATGCTTTTAGTAGTATTAATAGTAGCTTTTTCAGCAATAGGTGGTTTTTTAGGTTGGATTGAAGTATTAATTCCTTTCGTTCCATTAGTAATAGCTGTTGTATTGGCACTTGGATATGATAGTTTAACTGCCGTCGCAGTTGTTATTGTTGGGTCTATGGGTGGATTTATTGCTGGTCCTACAAATCTTTATACTGTAGGTGTAGCAAATACTACTCTTCAAAAAATAGGTATTCTAGCAGAAGGTAGTGATGTTTTCGTAGGTCTTGGATATCGTGTCGTAATATGGGTTGCTATTACTCTTGTGAGTATTATTTATATCCTGTATTATGCAAATAAAGTGCGCAAAGATCCTACAAAGAGTTTAGTATCAGAAGTAGATGTATCTGACATTCAAATTGATACCTCTAGTAATGAAAATTCAAAAATGACGACACCACAAGTATTGGTATTGTTATCAATATTAGGTGCAATGACTTTAACTGTTATTGGTATGAAGTATGGTATTAATGGTGTAGTATGGGCAATAGATGATGTATCTGCAATATTCTTTTTATCTGGTATTTTAGCAGGAATAATTGGTAAAATGGATTCAGACTCAATTGCAAATGCTTTTATTGAAGGTTCTAAAAGTGCTATAGGTGGAGCTCTAATCGTAGGGGTTGCACGTGGTGTTTACTGGATTTTAAACGTTGCAAATATTAACGCTACAATTATTTATCATACAACAGAAATACTAAAAGGGATGTCTCCTATACTTGCAGCAATAGGAATAGTAATTATTGTAAGTTTTATCAATGGATTAATACCTTCAGGAAGTGGAAAAGGTGCTTTACTAAGTCCAATTATTGTTCCGATAGCTTTAAGCTTAGGCCTTTCAGATCAAACTGCTGTTTTAGCTTATCAATTTGGTGACGGTATCACTAATATGTTCTGGTTTAGTTATGGTACTTTATTGATCTTCTTAAATTATGGTAAAGTTCCATTGACTAAATGGTATAAGTTTGTAATTCCTCTATTATTAATATTCTTTGCAATGGCAATAGCATTCTTGCTAATAGCTATAAATATTGGATTTTAAATAATGATAAGTAGGTAAATGTGAGATAAATAAAAAGGATTCCCATTTGGGAATCCTTTTGCAATCTAGGCAGCTTTATTTTTCTAAAGGTATAAAATTATCAAATATAAACAGGTCAAATTTATCTTCATTTTTTTCTAAATCCTCTTGAGACTGAATAGTATATGCCACAGTAAGGGGCTTATACAACGTTCTACAAAGATTATATGAAACTAAGCTACTATTTTTATGATTATATGCAATAAAATCAGGTTTAGCTAAGAAGTTAAATAGTAGATTTCTTAAAGTAAAATTAAGAAGTCTATTTTTAAATGTCGGTTTTTTATTAATACTTTTAGTTGCTAGCTGACCTCGTACTACACTAGGCCTATTGTTTTTATACCATAGCACAACTATTGGATTAAAGGATTCAACACAATATACACCATTATATTTATCCAAATATGGAGCTATAGTATTACAAGATAGTGCTTCTCTATCAGAAGCATTGGATGATTTTATTTCAACAATCAATGGTACTTTACCATCTACTAAATCTAGTACCTCTTGGAAATGAGGTATCTTTTCTTTAGAATCATAAAGGGTAAGTTCCCTTAGTTCGTCAAAATTCAAATCCTTAACCTTCCTATCTATACCACAGACCCTTTTTAAATTATCATCATGAAAAACAACTGGAACTCCATCCATGCTTAACTGCACGTCTAACTCTATTCCATAATTATTCTCAACTGCTAACTTAAAAGCAGCTAAAGAATTCTCAGGTATGCTTTTACCTTGATGTAAGCCCCTATGGGCATAGAGTCTACCCATAAATTTAGTGATATCAGGTCTATTTATAATCTTTGGCATAATTAATATTAGATAAATAGAAGTTAAAGCTAGTAAAATATATAAGAAGTAAATAATCATTTACACATACACCTTTCTTAATCGTCAAAATCAAAGTTCTCTAAAGTACTACCTTTCTTAGGTGGTTTTGAATCTCCATGTTTTACAAATAGCATTGTACATAAGGATAATAATGAGAACACGACAGCATATGAAAATAGAGTTCTATATGATATATTCTCTAATAGAAAACCTGAAAATACAGGTGTAAATACTTGTGCTGCCATTGAGAATGAATAATATAGACCAGTATATTTTCCAATATCACCACTTTTACTCATCTCTACTACCATTGGATAGGAGTTAACATTTATTGCGGCCCAACCAAATCCAGTAAATGCGAAAACTACATTGATAATAGGACTAGGTTCTAGGAAAAAGTATCCTAAGAAATAAGATGTACTCATAGTAATTATCCCCATAATAATGGTCTTCTTTCTACCTAATCTACTGGAAATAAATCCGATAGGTACATAACTAACTATAGCAGCGCCTGTTGCTACCATTAGAGCCCCTGCAAAACTACCACCTTCCATACCCCAAACCTTAGTTGCATATCTAGAAAATGCAGTAGTTATAGCGTTATAAGCAGTAAACCATAAAAATATTGATGCAAGTATAAAATATAAACTTCTTTTAACATCCTTAGGCATATCCCCTGAGACTTCATTTTTAGTTTCTTTTTCATCATCTTTATAGTCTGGTGAATCAGCTATTTGATCTAACAGTTTTTTTTCTTTAATAGTACTTAAAAGAATAATAATAGCTACAATCATTAGTATAGCAACAGCCATAAATACAGTTGTGTAATCAGGAAGAGACTCTTTTGGAACTAGATATTTAATAAACATAAGAGTGGTAATACCACCAACTGCTCCCATCAAATTTATAACAGCATTAGCTGAGCTTCTATATACCTTAGGTGTTAAATCAGGCATCAATGCTACAGCTGGAGAACGATATGTTCCCATAGCTATTAATACCAGACCCAAGGATACAAAGAAAAGTGGGAAATTTATAGTTTTAGCAGCATATGGAATTATCATCATTAATGTAACTGCTAGTATAGTTCCTCCTACAATAAAAGGAGTTCTTTTTCCAAATCTAGTATTTATCCTATCTGATAGAGAACCAAAAAGAGGAAGTAGAAAAAGTGCTAAGATGTTATCTACAGCCATTATTCCTCCAGTCAATGTTTCACCTAGACCAAAGTTATTTTGTAGAATTAGAGGAATAATATTATCGTATAATTGCCAAAATGAAGTTATAGATAGAAAAGCCATCCCAATAAAGAATGTTCGTTTATAATTTAATTTCATAGACCTATACCCCCTATTATTTAATTTACATTAATTATAGCATCTTGATAATTGAGAAACAACAAAAGTAAATTAAAAGGGTGTAAAACCCATGGCAAAAATCTCCATTGATATTAAGAAGTCAAGATGTTATTATATTTAGATGTGATTTGTAAAGAATTTGTAAACCATTTGTAATAGATAAGTCAACATGTTTTGGTATAATACAATAATCATCTATCAGCAAGGGGGAGTAAATCAAGATGAAGAGTATGATAAATAAGATTAAAAACAATATGAATAATTTAATAAAGAATAATATAATACTTATTTTATTAATCACAGGAGGAATCCTAAGCGATTTATTATTAAGAGCTATGACAACAGGATTTACGCTATATTGGAAACCTATAGTTACAAGTATATCTATGATAATATTTTTTAGTATATTGTCCTTCTTTTTGCCATATAAGAGGAGAAATACATACTACATCGTATTATCAACATTAATTGGAGTTATTAACGCTATAAATTTCTTATATTATAGATTTTATAATTCATTTGTATCATTATCAATATTTGAGCAAATCAAGCAACTAAGTGATTTAGGTGATGGTATATCTAAATCTATAATGGATATTAGCGTAATTATATTTGCCATTCCCACTATAGCTTTAGTAGCAATTATTAAGAAATTAAACAAGGTAAACTATTTTGAAGAAAGAGAAGCCTACAGAAGAAAAGGAGAAATGTTTAAAGCATTTGTATTAGGTACTTCTTTGCTTGCAATTGTAGCCACAACTTTAACTAGTACAGATCTTAGCCGCTTAGTAAAACAATGGAATAGACCATATCTAGTTGAACAATTAGGTATATATTCCTATACAGTGGCAGATATCATAAAGAATACATTTACACCTAAAATAACAACTCTACCTGAAGAAGAGGTTGACTATGTTTTAAGCGATTTAATAGATGACAATATAAATTCGCAAATAGAAAATGAATATAAAGATATATTTAAAGGTAAAGATGTCTATGTAATTCATTACGAAAGTGCACAGTCATTTGCAATGGACGTAGAAATGCCAGATGGACCTGTAACTCCATTTTTGAATAAGTTGGCATCTGAGGGATTACACTTTACCAATTTTTATCCACAGCATTCAGTGGGTACAAGTAGTGACTCAGAATTTACTTTTAACACATCATTATTTCCTATCAATGACGGTACAGTATTCATAACTCATACAGATAGAGAATATATCACATTACCGAAGTTATTGAGGAATGAAGGATATAATACTGTAAGTATGCATGGTAACAATGGAGATTTTTGGAATAGAAATATTATGCACAAATCTTTAGGATATGAGAGATTCTTCAGTAAATTAGATTATGAAATAGATGAAGAAGTTGGATTGGGATTAAGCGATATGTCCTTTTTCAATCAATCCATAGAAAAGATAAAGCAAATAAAAGAACAAGATGATTCACCAATTATGGCGACTATGATAACATTGACTAATCATTATCCATTTGATGATGTAGAAAAATATGGGGAATTCAATGTTGGACATTTAGAAGGAACAGAAATTGGTAATTACCTAAAATCTTTCCATTATGCTGATACTGCTTTAGAAAGTTTTGTTAGTGGTATGGATGAAGCAGGATTACTTGATAATGCAGTAATTGTTCTTTATGGTGATCATCATGCTAAGATATCAAAGGCAGATTATAGAAAAATATATAATTACAATGAAGAGTTAGAAACTTATTATACTGCGGATGATCCTGAGTATGTAAAAATTGATACTGTATTAAATAAAGAACTAAAGAGAACTCCATTCATTATATGGTCAAAGGATTCTAATTTAGCTAAAGAAATAGATACTCCAATGGGTATGGTAGATGCACTTCCAACTGTTTCAAATATGTTAGGAATCTTTAATCCTTATCAATTAGGAAAAGATATAATGTCAGCAGAAAACAATACTGTAATTTTTCCAAATGAAGATTGGATAAATAAAGACGTATATTATACAGCATCAAATGGTAAATATTATAGCCTGGAAACTCATGAGGTTATTGAAAATGAAGAACTAATAAAGGTAAATGAAGATGTAGAACATAGAATACTATTATCCAATAATATAGTTCAAAATAACCTAATCAAATACTATAATGGAATCTTAGCACAGAATAATAAACCAAAAATAATAATTGATGATAATATTTCATAAAGTAGACGGTATTAACTTTAATGTTAATACCGTTTTTTATTTGTATTAATCTTGTCTCTTAAACTATATAAATAATAGTAGGATAATCTTTAAACTCTTATAAAATTCGGAGGTGAATATTTTGTCAAATGTGCATGAGCTGGCATTTTTGAAAGAAAAGATTCAAGAATTAAAGGAACAAGGTGTTTATAGGAAGCTTCCAATACTTGAAACTCCAAGTGAAGCAGAGATAATCTTAAATGGTAAGAAGGTTATTAACCTCTCATCAAATAATTATCTAGGCTTTGCAAATCATCCAAGGCTTAAAAAAGCTTCAATCCAGGCCATAGAAAAATATGGGGCAGGGGCAGGAGCAGTAAGAACAATAGTAGGGAACATGAAGATTCATGAAGAATTAGAAGAATTACTTGCAACATTCAAAAGAGAAGAGGCAGCATTTCTTTATCAATCTGGTTTTAATTGTAATTCTGGCACTATTCAAGCCATTACTGAAGCTGGAGATATCATAATATCTGATGAACTAAACCATGCTTCAATAATCGATGGAGCAAGACTATCAAGGGCGGACAAGGCAATTTACAAACATTCAGATATGGATAGTTTAGAAGATGTACTAAAGAAAAATAAAGATAAATATAAAAATATATTAATCATAACAGATGGAGTATTCAGCATGGATGGGGACATTGCAAAATTACCTGAAATAGTGGAATTAGCTGAAAAATATGAGGCTATGACCTATGTAGACGATGCTCATGGTTCAGGTGTACTTGGAGAAAGCGGCAGAGGAACAGTTGATCACTTTGATTTACACGGCAGAGTGGATTTTAGTATAGGTACTCTTTCGAAGGCTATCGGAGCAGTAGGAGGTTATGTGGCTGGCTCACAAACTATGTATGATTGGCTAAGCCATAGAGCAAGACCGGTATTGTTTTCTACATCCTTACCACCTGCTACAATAGGTGCAATAATTGAAGCCTTAAAGATGCTGATGGAGTCAACAGAATATACAGATAGACTATGGGACAATGCAAAATATTTCAAAGAGAAATTAGGAAGATTAGGATTTAATACAGGTAAAAGTGGAACACCTATTACCCCAGTAATTATAGGTGAAGAAGCTAAAACCATGGAATTTAGTAGAAATCTAATGAATTATAATGTATTTGTATCAGGTATAGTATTTCCAACTGTACCAAAGGGAACAGGAAGACTCCGATGTATGGTAACGGCAGCTCATACTAAAGATCAATTAGATGAAGCCGTAGAGGCATTTAGAAAAGTAGGAGATGATATGGGTATTATTTAGTAGATGAAAAGGAGTGTTTATATTGCGTAAAATATTAGTAACCGGTGCACTAGGTCAAATAGGCTCAGAGCTTATTTTAAAACTTAGAGAAGTTTACGGAACTGATAATATTATTGCAAGCAACCGAAGGATAAAAGAGGAGCATCAATCTCTAATGGAAAGTGGACCATTTGAAGTAGTTGATATACTCCATATAAAACAAATGGCTGAAGTAATTGATAAATACAAAGTTGATACAATTATTAATTTAGCTGCTATTTTATCAGCCACAGGTGAAAAAGATCCTTCCTCTTGTTGGAATATTAACATGAATGGATTAGTAAATGTATTAGAATTAGGTAGAGAAAAAAATCTACAAATATTTAACCCAAGCTCAATAGCTGCATTTGGACCATCAACGCCACCAGATAATACACCGCAAGACACTATTCAAAGGCCAACTACTATGTATGGTGTAACGAAAGTAGCTGGGGAGTTAATGTGCAACTATTATTTCAAAAAATATGGAGTTGATACTAGAGGTGTTAGATTTCCAGGCTTAATTTCATATGAAACCCTACCAGGAGGTGGTACTACTGATTATGCAGTTCATATTTTCTACGACGCAATTAAGAATAAGAAATACACATCTTATATAGATAAAGGAACAAGGATGGATATGATGTATATGCCAGATGCATTAGATGCAATTATTAATTTAATGGAAGCAGATTCTTCAAGACTAGAACATAGAAATGCATTTAATGTGACAGCAATGAGTTTTGAACCAGAGGAATTAGCAGAAGCAATAAGAAAACATATACCTGAGTTTGTATTAGACTATGATATAGATCCAACAAGACAGGCTATAGCAGAGTCATGGCCAAATTCATTGGATGATACTGCTGCTAGGTTAGAATGGGATTGGAGTCCTAAATATGATTTAGAAAATATGACAAAAGATATGTTAGAAAAATTAAGGCTTAAATTAGGTAAGAATAACTTTTAGCTAAGGGATGAGTCATAAAATTATTTACAATGAAGTTGCAAAGAATTATACTTAGAATATAAGCAAACATTAGGGAAGGGATGATATCTGTGATGAAAGATAGTTTCGACCAATTCATTGAAGACATTCCTATAAATATACATTGTAATACGAAATCATACATGAGTACGAATGTGGCTATTTTTATTCCTAAAGAATTTGTAATTGAGAAAGAAGTTAAGACATTAGATTATCATTTTGTAATATTTAATACGACTCCACCACCATTAAAAATTGGAGGTGTAAAAGCCCAGTTTAAAAAAGGGAATTTTATATCTATTGAGCCAGGAGTGTATCTTGAGGTTAGCCCAATACATAGTGTTGGTAATGTAAGTTTTATTTCAATTTGCATTAAAAAAGAGTTCTTTAATGAAATAGCACAACAAATCGTTGATCTGGATAAGATAAAGTTTAAGAACAAAGGCAATGCCTATAGTCATCAAATTCTAGATTTGATTGGGTTATGGACTAATGAAATAATTGCTTTTGGAGAAAATTGCTCATTAATGATTGAGAGTATAGAAACACTAATGGTGATTCAACTACTTAGAGATTCCTTACCTAACAAACTAATAGATGGAAGAAATAAGTTTTCTGATAATGACTATATAAGCAAAGCTATTGAATATATGAATGAGTATTATAATAGTAATATTACAATTGCAGAGATTTGTAAAAGTATATATATTAGTCCATGTCATTTTCAAAGAATTTTTAAGAAATACATGGATCAAACCCCATATAATTATCTGATGGAACTTAGAGTTAATAAAGCTAAGGAGAGAATATTAGAAGATAGCATTAGTATGGAAGAAGTAGCTAGACTATGTGGTTTTGTAAGTGCAGCCCATTTCTCCTCGGTATTTAAACGAATGGAAGGGGTCTCACCCACGGAATTTAAAAGAAATAATTAGCTGTAGTAAATAAAAAGTCAAGCATTAGCTTGGCTTTTTTTTGTGTATAAAAATGGGTAAACAATAAGTCATATATTTATAAGTCATGTGATAGTTTTTGAATATTCTTTACATTGTTGGTGGAATATACTGAAATTAGGGACAATCAAATAATGTTTGGATTATTTATATAGGAGGTAATGCAATGATAAAGCGGCATAAGATATTGAAGGTAATTATTTTTATATTTATTCTAATTTCATTAACCACAACTCCTGCACATGCCTGGAAAGTAAAGACTCACGTATATTCAGCAAACCTTATTTTAGATGAAATAAGGAATAACAATGGCTATGTTGAAATAAAACCCTATGGGAAATTTAAAGTTGATCCTGAATTAGAGCATATGCTTAGTATTTACCCTAATTTTTACAGAGGGGGTTCATTGGGTCCTGATCTCCAGCCTGATATAATAATTGGTCAGACTATATTCCATCCTGGAGTTGGTCTAGGTACATCGGGAGGGTTTATCGAGGAACTTTGGTGGTCGGCCAACAATATTAAGGATCGTGAGCTTACTGAGGCTGAAAGGATGTCTTATTATTCCATGCAATCGATTATTAATAGACCCATAGTTAATCCTAATGATAAGAATGATCCAGCAAGCAAGTATTTAAAGGCACATAACAGAGATCAAGCAAGGGCCTATGTACTGGGTCTTATGGCACATGCAGCAGGTGACTATTTTGGACATAGCTATATTAATAATTGGTCTGGGGGAACCTGGCCTAATATGGCAGATGGTCTTTCGTTAGCTGAAAAGGATAATATCAGACGACATTCAGTAATTGAAAAATATATAGACAGTAAAATTCCTACTGACTATAAATCTAAGGACTACAATATAATAGATTCACCTCAAAGATTTTTGTTTGATAATACACTTGTAGGTGGAACTTATAATTTAGAAAATGTTCTAGACGATGATAGAAGGCCAGAGTTTGTATTAGATTATGAAGAGACTCCACACTTAGACCTGTTCTTCGATATTCGCGATGCATGTAAGAGAAGAATAGATAAAATAAACAGAAACAGGAGCGGAGATTTGTGGGATAAGGCAGTATGGCTGGTTTCAGCTCAATATGCTCAGAAATCCTACTGTGAAGCGTGGATAAAAGACATAGATGCAGGCCTTGGAGACTGGATAGCGGCTAATGAACGGGCTGCCCAAAAAATGATCCTTGATGGAAATGGAATGGAGCAGTACAAGGATGAATTAAAAAAATGGGCTGATAAACATTTGTTAAGCATGCTTGGTGTTCCTGATGCTGCTGTCACTGTTATAAATGGTTTGGGAGTAGTTACGGATTTCGTAATGGATATAGTGCCCGATTCAATAGAAAAAGCATATAAGGAAGCAAAAGAAGATGTTCTTAATTTTATGGTGAGAAAATCATTTGATGTTGATTTAAAGGAATGGATGGTATTATTAGATCCGCCACTAAGTGTAATGCAAAATGGAAATCTATTTCCTGCAGGATCCTTTGAAAAATTAAATGCTGAAATGGGTAACTTTAATACAAACATCAAGACCACAGACCAGGAATTTGCACCTTTTAAGAATACACTTACATTTATGAAACTTATGCTAATTGGTGAAGAAGGTATTGAAGAATTAAGAAAGGCTGCTGGGTGTGTAGGTCCTGTTAATGACGAGTGGGAGTGGTTTACCTTAACCCAATTTATTAAAAATATGGACTATGGATATAAATGGGGAGAAGAGGAGCCTTTAGAAGGATTTTATTTATCTGATTCATTGGAGAATAAGGAAAAGGTAGTAAATGTAATTTTTGATTTGGAGTCCAACATCCGAAAAGTTGGCTTCTCTGATATGACAAAGGGACCAGTTGAAATTATATCAGATAAGGACATATATCCGGACATTTCAGTAAAATACCATCATGCGCCTGTAGGGGCAATAATACGCTTATATTCCCTTGATAGTACTGGAATGGAAGATGGAGTTATGGATTACTTAACCGTTGATAAAAATAATACTTCAGGTACTTTCAAAACATTTGTTGAGGATGTTAAAGGTAAGTTCCATTTTAGGATGTATAGCAGAGAAAAGCAATTAATTGCAGTCAGTGATACAATTGAGGTTATAAACAAAGAAAGAGACATTACCTTTACCCATACCCCTAAATCCCCACTAAAACCAGGAGAATACTTTAGTTTTATTTTGTACAATGGGGATTATAAAAAAGGCTATTATGGAGTATATAGTGAAAATGAAGATAATCCGGACAAATTTGTAGGGAAAAAGGAGGAAATAGGTAATTTTGAAATTGAATACGAACTTTATGCTCCTGAAACTCCAGGTAAATATAAATTGCGGGCCTATGACAATAATAATAAACTTCTTGCAGAAAGTAGTATTTTTACTGTTATGAAAGAAGAAGACCCAGTCTTAAAGCCTCCTGTAGAAAAAACAGAAGACAAACATGTAGAGATTTTTGAAAAAGGTGCAATTATGTCGTGGCCAAGTAGAAATGGCCTTGGCTATCGCCTGTTTAGATCAAAAACAGAAAATGATTTAGGCATTTCAGTTACAGATTTTTATATTACAAGTAATTCATATGCTGATATCAATGTAGAGCCAAACGCAACCTATTACTATACAGTTATGCCAGTGCTTTCGGAAGCAAATCCTATGAAGGATATAGAGGAAAGACTAGGCGATGTAATAGAAACATATATTGTGGAAACAGGAAAGGATATTATACTAAACAATAAGGGTAATTTCATTGTTATTCAAATTGATAATAAGTATATGAGTGTAAACGGCATTGCAAAGGAGATCGATGAGGGTCGAGATACTACCCCTCTTGTTATTTCATCTCGAACCATGGTTCCTATACGCGGGATTGTAGAAGCTATGGGTGGAACAGTCAGCTGGGATGACAGCAGTCAACAAATCACATTGATAGCAAATGGAAACACTGTTAATATGTGGATTGGGAAGACGGAAATAACAGTAAATGGAGTAAGACGGCAAATCGATGTGCCTCCAATTATTCAAAATGGACGCACATATGTACCAATACGTTTTGCAGCTGAAAATCTTAATTCAGAAGTAGACTGGATTAACAGCACAAGAGAGGCTGTTATAATATATTAATTTTAAATTAGAAAGGTAGGTATATAATTATGAGAAAGAGTAATAAGTTGTTTAAAGTATTCGTGATTGTATTTATTCTAGTTTCATTGGTTGTATCTCCTATAGCAAATGCAGGTGGAGAAAGAAGTATTGATGCTAATTATTTGTATCTAGACGAATATCGTGGTCAGTGGGAAACTATTCTTGATGTAAAAGTTACTGGCACATTAGAAGGAAATGCATGGGGAACTGACATATATTCAGATGACTCTGACATAGGATATGCAGCTGTTCATGCAGGAGTTTTAAAGGTTGGAGAGACAAAGACCGTTAAAATAACTATTCTCCCAGGGCAAACTTCATACGTTGGATCTATAAAAAATAGTGTTGAAACTTATGATTATGGTGCATGGGATGGAAGTTTTAAATTCACTGATTCTGCTCAAAATAAAGATACACCTACACCACCAACACCACCTATAAAAACAGACAAAGATAACACCCACGAAAATATCAGCTCTGAGGTATTTAAAGAAGGCGTAATTATGTCATGGGAAACTCAGGGAGTACTTGGTTACCGCTTATTTAGATCAACAACACAAGATGATTTAGGTGTTTCGGTTACAGATTTTTATATTACAAGTAATTCATATGCTGACGTTAATGTAGAGCCAAATACCACTTATTACTACACAGTTAAACCAGTCCTTGTTGAAGCTAACCCTATGAAAGGTATAGAAGAAGTATTAGGCGATGCAATAGGACAATATACAATTAAAACAGGAAGTGAAATTACAAAATCAGAAAATATTAAGAATTTTATCGTACTTCAAATTGATAATAAATACATGAGTGTCAATGGTAAAAGCCAGGAGATTGATCCAGGTCGCGGAACTACCCCTATAGTTGTTTCATCACGTACAATGGTTCCTATTCGTGCAATTGTAGAGGCTATGGGTGGGACTGTAGATTGGGATAACAGTACTCAAAAAATCATATTAACGGCAAATGGAAATACTGTAAATATGTGGGTTGGTAAAAAAGTAATAACAGTGAACGGTGAAGAACGTCAAATAGACGTAGCACCGATTATACAAAATGAACGGACATATGTACCAGTACGCTTTTCTGCTGAAAATCTTAATGCAAAAGTAGATTGGATTAACAGTACGAAAGAGGCTGTAATAACTTATGAACCCCCTACACCCATAGAACCTGGGATTCCATCAGAACCAAAGTTACCCACAGAGCCAAAGACACCAATAGAACCAGAGATTCCTAAGGATCTAGAAACTCCTAAGGATCAAGAAACACCTAAGGATCCTGAAATCCCCAAGAATCCAGAAACCAAGGCTACTAATCCAGAAACCAGTAAATATTCTGTTCCAAAACAGCCTGTATTTTATATGGAGGATCGACTTCAGTTACTGGATGGAAATGTAGGGAAAGTAATATTTAGACTACAAAGGCCAATAACCCTTGGCGATCATACAGGATTTAAGGTTTATTCTACCGAAAATGGGGAACCTGATATTTATGAATTTACTGATGAAGCTTTTTCTTATACTGAGAAAATAGGTAAGACTGTGGATATTAGTATTACAACAGTAAATGGAACAGCTGAAAGTACTCCACAAAATCTAAGATTTACACTACTTGATAGAATAGTAGGAGATACAATGTGGTCAGAAAAACAAACAGATGGTGATATTGGTACACCATGTTGGTATGGGCTTTCATGGAAACCTGTTGAAGGAGCAAGCAAATATAAGGTATATGTTTCTAATAGTGTTAGGAATTATATGAATTTCAAAAATTATAGAGATCTAACAGGATTTAGTGAAATTGTTGTAAGTGATACATCTTTTTCGACAAAATCAAATACTGGTTTACCAGCAGATATTGTTAATGTCACTTGGGGAGAATCAAGATATGTGGTGGTACTTCCAATGAATGAAGACGGAGTAACGGGACCATTTGTAAAGTATTACGAAATTACCATGACCGGGGTTAGCTCACCAGCACATTATTAAAAGTACAAGATAATGTCAGGCTTGAATAATTTATTAATTATTAATAAAGGGTATTCATAAAAAGGTTGCTGGGACATGGGACAGTTCAGGTCATGTTCCAGTTTCTTTGTAAAATTAATTATAATTGTATATATTTATTTATCTTTTGTGGTAAAATATACTATCTAAGAAAATAAGAAAAGGGCGGTAAAATAATGACAATAGATTTTAGAACACTTGGTATAAGTGAAGATTTGGTAAAGGCTTTAGTGAAAGAAGGAATTAATAAACCCACTCCAGTTCAAGAACAGGCAATTCCTGAACTGTTAAAGGGAAAAGATGTTATAGCACAGGCTCATACAGGTACAGGTAAAACTTTTGCTTTTATGCTACCAATTATAGAAAATATAGATATGGATAAACCCTATATACAGTCTTTAATCATAACTCCAACAAGGGAGTTGGCAATTCAAATAACTAATGAGGCCAAAAAATTAGCAGAAGGCAGAGGTATAAGTATATTAGCAGTCTATGGTGGACAGGACGTAGAGAGACAACTAAAACAGTTAAAAAGAGGAGTTAATATTGTAATTGGTACACCAGGTAGATTATTGGATCATATAAGAAGAAAAACCATTGACTTAAGTCAAGTGAAAATGATTGTACTAGACGAAGCTGATGAAATGTTAAATATGGGCTTCTTAAAAGATGTAGAGGACATAATTTATAAAACCTCTAAAACGCACCAAACAATGTTATTCTCAGCAACAATGCCAAAACAATTAAAAGTTTTAGCTACAAGATATATGCGTTCACCTGTAGTAATACAGATAGAGAATGAAAGAGTAACACTGGATGAAATTAAACAAGTGGTAATAGAAACCACAGATAGAGGAAAACAAGATGCTCTTTGTAACATAATAGATGAAGAAAGACCATTTATGGCCATAATCTTCTGCCGTACGAAAAGGCGTGTGAAAGCATTAAATATTGATCTACTAAGTCGTGGATATAACTCGGACGAAATACATGGAGACCTTAGTCAAGCAAAACGTGAAAAAGTGATAAATGATTTTAGAAAAATAAAACTGCAACTTCTTGTGGCGACAGATGTGGCAGCACGAGGTTTAGATATAGAAGGGATAACCCATATATTTAACTATGACATACCTGAAGATGCTGAGTCCTATATCCATAGAATAGGTCGTACAGGTAGAGCAGGTGAAAGTGGAAAAGCATTTACATTTGTAACACCAAAAGATCAACAGCAATTAATTGCAATAGAAAATAAAATTAGGATGAATATTAAGAAAAAGAAAGCTACGATAGATAATAATAGAGAAAAGGATCATAAGAGAACCAGTATTGATAATAATAAAAAGCAGGATTTTAAAAGGAATAAGACTTCAGGTAAAAAGAAAACCATTAGAAGTATTAGTAAAAGAAAGAAAAAATAGATAAGGCTCAGTTGTTGAAAAGTTCCAGCAAGATGATATACTATATTTAAATTAATTTAGAAAAGGTGTTGGGATGTTAATTTAGAAGGGGGAAGATGATCATGATTAGTTTAGAAGATGTACGTAAAGCTCAGGAAAGAATTTCACCTTATATTATCAGAACACCATTATTGAGAGTTCCAGCTCTTGATGATTATCTTAGTTGCAAAGTATACATTAAACCTGAAAACCTTCAACATACAGGGTCCTTTAAACTAAGAGGTGCGACTAATAAGTTACTTGCATTAAGTGGTGATGAAAAACAATATGGTGTTGTTAGTGCTTCAAGTGGAAACCATGCTCAAGGTGTAGCCTATTCTGCTAAACGATTAGGAATTGATGCAAAGATTGTTATGCCGGAGAACTGCAATCCAGTAAAATTAGAGAACGTTAAAGGATTTGGTGCAGATGTGGTCTTATATGGACAATTATCAAGTGAAAGAGACAAAAAAGCAAAAGAGATAGTTGAAAAAGAAAAACGAACTGAAGTACATCCATATGCAGATGATTATGTTAAGGCAGGACAAGGTACGATAGCTTTAGAAATTTTAGAAGATGAACCTGATATGGATATAATTGTTGTTCCTATAGGTGGAGGAGGACTAATATCAGGTATTTCTATAGCTGCCAAAGGAATTAATCAGGATATATGTATTGTTGGTGTAGAGCCAGAAGGTGCCAATAGATATAGCGAAAGTCTAAGAGTTGGAGAACCAGTTACACTTAAAAATGTTAATACAATAGCAGATGGGACTCGAACTGATCGTGCTAATCCAGATAATTTTGAGATAATTAAGAAATATGTAGATAATATTGTAACTGCTGGAGAAGATGATATAAGAAAAGCAATGAAATTATTAGTAGAGAAAGCTAAAATTGTTGCAGAACCTTCATCATCTCTAGGAATTGGAGCAGCTAGTAGAAACTCCCTTAACGTAAGAAGTGATGATAAAGTATGTTTTGTAATTTCGGGAGGAAATAACGACCTTAAATTATTATCTGAAATATTGAGTAATTAGATGTAATTAACTATTAAGCGACATATTCATGAAGTTTTTTATATATGAGTATGTCTTTTTTATTGATAAAATATCTTTCTATTAATTAAACTATGTCAAATACCTATTATGATACATACCTTAATATTAAATGAGATATTGAGGTGATAAATCATGGAGTTAATTAGTTTGATTTTAATGGCAACTGCAGTGAGTATTGACGGTTTTTGGGGTGGATTTTCGTTTGGGCTAAGAAATATAAGGATAAAACCTTTTTCGTTATTTGTTATTTCATTCATGTCTGTAATTTGCACAATGATAGCAATGTTAATAGGATATAATATAAGTGAGTATATTCCAATTGAAATAGCTAAATTTATTGGAGCTGGACTACTTATTTTACTTGGAATACTAACAGTTAAAGGTAATAAAAAACAAGATAAAAATTTAAATGAAAATTTAAATCTAACAAACGTTAAGCTTAAGGATTTAATAAAGGTGTTGCGTAATCCAATTTTAGCAGATATAGATAATCAAAACGATATAAAACCTGTTGAAGGAACTATATTAGGATTAGCTGTGGCAATGGATGCATCTATTGCTGCATTCACTATAGCACTTATGGGTGTGAACCCATATACTACACCTTTCTTATTTGGACTAACACATTTTATTCTAATTGGTATTGGTAATATTGCGGCAATGAATTCAATTGTAAATAAAATAGGTCAGAAATTTCATTATCTTCCTGGACTAATTTTAATGGTGCTTGGTTTATTGAGATTAGTCTAGTAATAATGTCAGAAAATTTTCAAGTGAGGATATCTGGTCGGTAGAGTATTTATAAGTATCATTAGGGTTATTCCTTAATGATACTAATTTTTATGCCAGTGTTTAATTCTATGGAAATCTACTCTCCAATACTATATAATTAAATAGGTAGAATAGTTAGGATGGTGGAATAATGGATTATTTAGCAGGACTTAATGATAGACAAAGAGAGGCTGTTCTTCATTCAGAAGGGCCTTTACTTATTATGGCAGGAGCTGGGAGTGGCAAAACTCGAGTTGTGACACATAAAATTGCATATTTAATCGAAGAAAAGGGAGTTTTCCCGGGAAATATTTTGGCAATTACCTTTACAAATAAAGCTGCCAACGAAATGAAGGAAAGAGTGGCAGATTTACTAAATACAAATGTCGACAATATGTGGATTGGAACATTTCACTCCATATGTGTAAGAATATTAAGACGTGATATTGATAAAATTGGATATGAAAGATCATTTACAATTTATGATAGGGATGATCAAATTACTCTTATTAGAGAGTGTATTAAAGAACTAAATGTGGACAAGAGTATGTACAAAGAATCCAGTGTTCTAGCAAAGATTAGTAGTCTAAAGGATGAACAAATTGATCCTGAAGAATACATTATAGATAATTATGGGGATTATAGAGAAAGAAAAATTGGTGAATTATATCAATTATATGAGAAAAAGTTAAAGCAATATAATGCTTTGGATTTTGATGATTTGATAATAAAGGCTGTTCAGCTTTTAAGAGAGAATCAAGAGATTCTTGGATACTATCAAAATAGATTTCAGTATGTATTTGTAGATGAATACCAAGATACTAACAAGATACAATATCATCTTGTAAAACTACTATCTGCTAAATATAGGAATATATGCGTGGTAGGGGATGATGCGCAGAGTATCTATTCATGGAGAGGGGCGGATATCAGCAATATCCTTGATTTTGAAAAGGACTATGTTGGAGCAAAGGTTGTATATCTTGAGCAAAATTACCGTTCTACAAAGAATATATTAAATGTTGCCAATCAGGTAATTAAGCACAATACAGATAATTATCCTAAAAATCTTTGGACAGCTAAAGATGAAGGGGACAGTGTAATCTATGAACAACTGGATCATTCTAATGATGAAGCACTATTTGTAGCCAACAGGATTCATCAATTACTAAATAAGGGTTACAAATTATCTGATATAGCTATACTTTATAGAACAAATGCCCAGTCCCGTACGTTTGAGGAAGCTTTCATGCATGAAGGTCTACCTTATAAGATAGTTGGGGGATTAAAATTCTATGATAGAAAAGAAGTAAAAGATATTATTGCATATTTAAAGGTACTAGAAAACCCTAATGATAATATATCCTTAAAGAGGATTATCAATACTCCTAGGAGAGGAATAGGTAATGCTACTATAGATAAGATAGAGGAATATGGAGCCAAGCAAGGAGAATCTATTTATGCATCATTATTTAGCATTGATAATATAGACGGTTTAAGCACAAGAGCTAAAAACAGCTTAAAAGGTTTCATGGACATGATGAATACTTTAATGGCCAAAAAGGAGATAATGGGATTAAAGGGCTTTATAGAGGATGTAGTAAATAGCATTGGATATATAGAGGAACTAAATAAAGAAAATACTATTGAGTCTAAGACAAGAATTGAGAATATAATGGAGTTTATTTCAGTTGCACTTAATTATGAAGAAAGAAATGAAGATCCAACTCTAGAGGATTTTCTAGGATCTGTGTCATTATTGTCAGATGTTGATAAAACTAATGAAGATACTAGTCTAATAACATTGATGACGGTTCATAGTGCTAAGGGACTAGAGTTTCCAGTTGTTTTCTTGGTAGGTATGGAAGATGGGTTATTCCCAATTATTAGGGATTTTGGTGATGATGAAAGTTTAGAAGAAGAGCGCAGGCTTTGTTATGTTGCAATTACAAGAGCAGAGGAAGCATTATACATAACTAATGCTCAAAAGAGAACAATATATGGTAATACTAATTTTACCTTGCCATCTAGATTTATTGATGAGATGGGCGATTCCATTGAGAAAAAAGTAATAAAGAAGGTAAAAGTAGAGAGAAATCCTGAAGAGGAATTAGTAAAGGTTTGGGATTATACAGTTCCTAAAAAAGAATTTGTTATAAAGCCTAAGACTGATCTAAATATAGATGTAAATGTTGGTGACAGGGTCAAACACAAGAAATGGGGTACAGGCATCATAGTACAGGTAAAACCTCAAGATAATGATAAAGAATTGACCATTGCATTTGATAAGGAAGGACTTAAGAGACTATTAATGTCCATTGCACCCATAGAAATTATTTAGGGGGTATTGAGTTTGGATAAGGAAAAAAGAATTGATGAACTTATTGAGATCATCAGTGACTTAAATTATCATTACTATACTTTAGATAGTCCTAAAGTAAGTGATAAGGAATATGATTTATTTTATGATGAACTGGTAAAACTAGAGCAGGAAACAGGAATTATTAAGCAACACTCTCCCACACAGAGAGTTGGGGGACATATTCTAGAGAAGTTTGAGAAGCATACTCATTTAGGAAGACTATGGAGTTTAGATAAATGTCAAAGTTATGAAGAATTGATTAATTGGGATAATCGTGTTAAAAGACTTATTCAAGATTACAACTCATCAAATATAGACAAATTACCAGATCCAGTATATATACTAGAATACAAATTTGATGGACTTACTCTAAATCTTACCTATAGAGATGGAGAATTAGTCCAAGGTGCCACAAGAGGTAATGGTACTGTAGGAGAAGGTATTTTAGAACAATTAAAGACCATCAAATCCATACCAATGGTGATACCTTTTAAAGGAGTTATGGAGGTTCAAGGAGAAGGATTAATGCCACTATCTGCCTTAGAAGAGTATAATAAGACTGCCACTGAACCTTTAAAAAATGCTAGAAATGCTGCAGCAGGAGCATTAAGGAACTTAGATACTAAGGTTACAGCTGAAAGAAATCTAGCTGGATACTTTTACAATATTGGCTATATTGAGGGAAAGGAATTTTCGAATCATAGGGAAGTACTAGATTTTTTAAAAGAGAATAGATTACCAGTCTTTAATTATGCTAAGGCATTTGATAATATAATGGAATTAATAGATGAAATAGATATTATAAATGATGAGAGAAAGAATCTAGACGTATTAACAGATGGAATGGTTATAAAGATTGATGATATTAGGACTAGGGAAGTTCTAGGTTTTACTAATAGATTTCCTAGATGGGCTATGGCCTATAAGTTTGAAGCAGAGGAAACTAGTACTAAACTTTTAGAAGTACAGTGGAATGTAGGCCGTACAGCAAAGGTTACTCCTACTGCTATTTTAGAGCCTGTAGATATAGGAGGAGTAACTGTTAGAAGAGCTACTCTCAATAATTATGATGATATTGAAAGAAAAGGTGTAAGGATTAATTCTAGGGTTCTTATCAGAAGGTCTAATGATGTAATTCCTGAGATATTGGGTACGTTAGATGAGGATGAAGAGACTTTTCTAATTGAAAAACCTACCCATTGTCCTGCTTGTCATTCGGAATTGTATCAAGATGGGGTTCATATATTCTGTCCAAATTCCTTATCTTGTAAGCCTCAATTAGTAGCTAGATTGGTTCATTTTGCAAGTCGTGATGCTATGAATATAGAAGGGTTTAGTGAAAAAACAGCTGAGAAGCTTTTGGAAGAGTTGGACTTAAAGGATTTACCTGAAATATATGAGATTAAGTATGAAGATTTAATTAAATTAGAAGGCTTTAAGGATAAGAAGTCTAAAAACTTACTAGAAGCTATAGAAAGAAGCAAAGACGTATCTTTAGCATCATTTATATATGCATTAGGAATTAGAAATGTAGGTATAAAAACTGCAACTGACTTAGCTAATCACTATAAATCTCTAGATAATTTAAAGAAAGCATGTGAAGAAGAATTGATTCAAGTAGGAGATATAGGTCCTATTATTGCTGATAATATTGTGGAATTCTTTGAAGATGAAGAAATTTTAAGGGCTATAGATAAACTTCTTTTTGAAGGGGTAAATCCTATATATGAAGAATTAGAGACAACCCAGTCCATATTCACTGATAAAACAGTAGTAATAACTGGAACTATCGAGGGATTATCAAGAAGTGAAATAAAAGAGTTGGTAGAGAAGATGGGTGGAAAGGTTTCTGGTTCTGTAAGCAAGAAGACAGATTACGTAATAGTAGGAGCTGATCCTGGAAGTAAGTATACAAAGGCTGTTGATTTAGGAATTGAAATTATAGATGAGGATAGACTCAAAGAAATAATTGAATAACTAATTTATAAGGAGGAATTATATGATATCTAAAGAAGATGTATCTCAAATTGCAGATTTATGTAAATTGGATTTTAATGATGTTGAAAGCGATGAATTTATCGGGGAGTTTGAAAGAGTCTTAAATCTTGTTGAGAAGATAAAGGAATTAGATACAGAGGGTGTAGAGCCAACTTATCATGTAAATAATTACAAAGAGCCATTTATAGGTGATGATGTTAAAGAAAGTCTTCCACAAAAAGATGTTTTGAAGAATACTGTGGAAGAAAAGTATGGTTACTTTAAAATATTAAAAGTTGTAGATTAAGAGGGGTGAGATAATTTTGGATATTTTAGATATTAAAGCAAGGGATATAAGAGAAAAAATTATAAATAAAGAGATGACTGCTGGACAAGTCGTAGAAGCGTATATAAAAAACATTGAAGAGACTGAAGATGAAATAAACGCATTTATTTCAATTGATAAAGAAGGTGCTAGAACTCAAGCAGCAAAGATAGATGAAAAGTTAGCAAATGGTGAAGAACTTGGAATTCTAGCAGGTATTACAATAGGTATAAAGGATAATATAGTGACTAAGGATATTAAGACCACTTGTGGTTCAAAGATGTTAGAAAACTATGTTTCACCTTATGATGCTACAGTTATTGAAATTATAAAAAGAGAAGATGGAATTATACTAGGAAAGATGAATATGGATGAATTTGCAATGGGCTCATCAACAGAAACTTCATACTTTGGTCCAACAAAAAATCCTATAAATAAAGAATTAGTTCCAGGAGGTTCATCAGGTGGTTCAGCAGCTGCTGTTAAAGCTAAACAAGTAGCAATTGCATTAGGTTCAGATACTGGTGGTTCAGTTAGACAACCAGCTAGTTTTTGTGGTGTAGTTGGTATTAAACCAAGTTATGGAAGAATTTCCAGATATGGATTGGTTCCATTGGCTAATACCTTTGATACTATAGGAATACTAGCTAAAGACACTTTAGATGCAGCATTTTTATTATCTGTATTATGCGGTCACGATGAAAAAGATCCTACTTCTATTACAGAGGATATTGCTGCACATTTTGATTATAAGATTAAAGATGAAGGTGTATTTAAGAATATCAAAATTGGTATACCAAAGGAATTATTTGACATAAATGTAGATGATGATGTTAAAGAAAGTTTCTTAAAAACAATAGAATTGATAAAAGAAAATGGTGGGATAGTGGAAGAGGTATCTTTGCCTCATTTAAAATATGCCATAGAAACATATCTATTGATCTCCAATGCAGAAGCAAGTGCAAACTTAGCTAGATTTGATGGGTTAAGATATGGCCATAGAGCAGAAGGTTATGAGACTTTAGATGAACTATTTATAAAATCCAGAACGGAAGGCTTTGGAGAAGAAGTAAAGAGAAGGATAATGTTAGGAACATATATGTTAAGGGAAGACCATGTAGATGATTATTATATGCAGGCTTTAAAGGTAAGAACATTGATTAGGAATGATTTTGAAAAAGCCTTTGAATCATGTGATGTATTACTTTCACCTACATCTCCAACATTGCCATTTAAGCTAGGTTCAAAAAGCAAACATCCGGTTGATATGTACAAAGCTGATATGTTTACAGTACCTATTAATTTAGCTGGAGTTTGTGCTATGAGTTTACCGACATTGAATGAAGAAGGATTACCTATAGGAATCCAATTAATAGGTAATAAATTCAAAGAAGAAGATATACTAAACCTAGGACTTGCAATTGAAAGGATGGTGAAATAATTGAGATATAATACTATTATAGGACTAGAAATACATGTTGAATTAATGACAAATACAAAGATATTTTGTAACTGTGCAAATGAATTTGGTGGAGAAGCTAATAGCCACTGCTGCCCAGTTTGCTTAGGTTTACCGGGAGCAATCCCAAGATTAAATAAAAGTGTTTTGGAATATGCAATTAAAGCTGGAACTGCCTTTAACTGTAATATATCCAATTATGTAAAGATGGATAGAAAGAATTATTTCTATTCAGATTTGACGAAGGGATTCCAAATATCTCAAGATGATAATCCTATATGTAGTGAAGGATATATTGAGTTAGAATTAGAGAATGAAACCAAGAAGGTTCATTTATATAGAATTCATATTGAAGAAGATACAGGTAAACAAATCCATACAGAGAATAATGAAACCCTATTAGATTATAATAGAGCAGGTGTACCACTTATCGAAATAGTTTCAAAACCAGAAATCAACTCAGGTGAAGAGGCTAGATTATTCTTGGAAAAATTAAGAGCTACATTAAAATATATTGAAGTATCAGATTGTAAAATGGAAGAAGGCTCCTTAAGATGTGACGTCAATATAAATGTGGTAGATACTGAGACAGGCGCTAAGACTAAGATAACTGAAATTAAGAATCTAAATTCCTTTAGGTCTGTAGTTAAATCAATAGAATCTGAAGAAGAACGTCATATAGAGTTACTTAAAAAAGGAGAAAATACTGAAAAAGAAACTAGACGTTGGGATGAAGTCAAGTCTGAAACCATAGTAATGAGAAGTAAAGGTGGAGCAGCAGACTATAGATTTGCACTTGAAGGAGATATTCCTCCGTTTACAATAGAAGACTCCTTTATCAAAGATATTCAAAACAATATGCCAGAATTACCTCATGAGAAAAAAGAAAGATTTATGAGTCAGTATGATTTAAACTCATATGATGCTGGAGTATTAACTCAATCAAGAGATGTTGCTAATTTCTTTGAAGAGACTGTAAAGAATATCAATGATACAAAATTAGTTAGTAACTGGATTATGGGTGATGTACTTAGAAGACTTAAGGAAGAGGAACTAGAGATTGATTCACTTAAGTTTGATGCTAAGGCTTTAGCTGACTTGATTACTTTAGTTAAAGATGGGAAAATCAACAACAATACAGGTAAAAAAGTATTAAGGGAAATGTTTGAATCAGGAAAAGACCCTAAAGAAATTGTTAAAGAACAAGGCTTAATTCAAATCAGTGATGAAAGCGAATTAGAAGGCATAATCGATACAGTTCTAGATGAAAATGAGCAATCAATAATTGATTATAAAAATGGAAAAGATAGAGCTATAGGATTCTTAGTAGGCCAAATTATGAAGAAAACAAGAGGAAAAGCCAATCCACAAATTGTAAATAAAATATTATTAGAAAAGATAAAAAATAGATAAAAATAGTTTGCATTTTTTATCAAATTAAAGTAGAATAGTATAAAGTTATTTTAAAAGATTAATTTTAGAAATTAAGGATATAATATATAAACACATAAAGACATTGATCAGAAGAGTAGATTAAATAAACAAGTCAAAGAGAGCTGGCGGTGGTGAGAGTCCAGTACTTTAGTTTAATTGAAAAACGCCTGTGAGTTTCTAACCGAAAGCAATAAGCGAGTAGACTTAGATGTATCTGCTACATTACAGCAGTAGATATAGAGCTTCGGCCTGTATTGAATAAAGAGGGTTATTATGTTTTATAATAACCAATTTGGGTGGTACCGCGGAATCTTCGTCCCTAAGTCATTAGACTTAGGGACTTTTTGTATGTAAAAAAGAGAATGAACAGTGGGGACGCAAAACTTTGTTCATTATATCAAAAGAAGTTTAGGAGCAGACTATACTGTCTGTCATAGAAAGGAGAAATAACATGGAAGGTTTATTAAGAACTGATTATTGTGAAGGATTAAGTGACACAGACATAGGCAGCAAATCCACCGTCACAGGTTGGGTACAACGTACTCGTGATATGGGTGGAGTAATATTTTTAGATTTAAGAGACAAAACAGGAATACTACAAGTAGTATTTGATTTAAAGGATATAGGTGAAGAGCTATTCTCAGAAGCTGAAGCCCTAAGAAATGAATATGTAGTGAAAGTTACAGGAGAAATTAGAAAAAGGGATGAAGAGACATACAACCCTAATATTCCTACAGGAACTATAGAGCTTAAGGCAACAGAATTAGAGATATTATCAAAATCCAAGACATTGCCGTTTCCTGTCGAAGATTACACAAATGTTAAAGAAGAATTAAGACTAAAGTATAGATATCTAGACTTAAGAAGACCACATTTATTGGGAAATTTATCTCTAAGACACAAAACAGCAAAGGCTATAAGACAATACTTAGATAAAAATGAATTCTTAGAAGTAGAAACTCCAATCCTAACCAAAAGTACACCAGAAGGAGCAAGGGATTATCTAGTACCAAGTAGAGTTGAGCAAGGTAAGTTCTACGCATTACCACAATCTCCTCAGATATTTAAGCAACTTTTAATGGTTTCAGGTATAGATAGATATTATCAAATAGCTAGATGTTTCCGTGATGAAGACTTAAGGGCAGATAGGCAACCAGAATTCACTCAAGTAGATTTAGAAATGTCCTTCGTAAGTCAAGAAGGAATACTAAACTACCTTGAAGGCTTATTTAAACACATCTTCTCTGAAGTAATGGAAATAGAAATTAATGATAGTTTTCCAAGGATGACTTACCAACAGGCTATGGATTTATATGGTTCAGACAAACCAGATATAAGATTTGGTATGGAAATAGTTGATTTAAGTCATATAGCAAAGAGATGTAACTTTAAGGTCTTTAGATCTGTAATAGATAATGGAGGTGCCGTAAGAGCACTTAATATAAAAGGTGGAAATAGCTTCTCAAGAAATGAGATTGACGAATTAACAGACAAAGCAATTTCTTATGGTGCCAAAGGAATGGCATGGATAGCCATAGAGCCAAATGGGAACCTAAGAACCCTATTAACTAAGTTCTTAACAGATTCAGAGGTAAAAGAAATCATTGAAACCTGTCAATCAGAACCAGGAGATCTAATAATTTTCTGTGCTGATGAATTACCAGTAGTATATAAAACCCTTGGTAATTTAAGACTAGAAATAGGTGATAGGTTAGACTTAAGGAAAAAAGATGACTATAAATTCCTAATAGTAACAGACTTCCCGCTATTGGAATGGTCAGAAGAAGAAAACAGATATATTGCTATGCATCATCCATTTACAATGCCAGCTGATATAGATAAATTCATGAAAAAAGAAGATTTATCAAATATGAATGCAATGTCCTATGACTTTGTATTAAACGGAATAGAGCTTGGTAGTGGAAGTATTCGTATTCATAGAAGTGATATTCAACAAAGAATGTTTGAAGTATTAGGTTTTAATGACGAAGATATTAAAGATAGATTTGGATTTATGATAGAAGCTTTCTCATACGGAACTCCACCTCACGGAGGATTTGCCTTTGGTCTAGATAGATTAGTAATGTTGATGGCTAAAGCGGATTCCATCAGAGATGTAATAGCATTCCCTAAGATGAGAGATGCAAGTTGTCCTCTAACACAAGCTCCTAGTGATGTGGCTAAAGAACAATTAGACATTTTAGGAATAAGTGTATCTGGGAATGAAGTCCTAGAAAGAAAAGCAGTGGAATCTAATGAGTCAATTCTTTCAAAGATAGATATAGATGCGCTATCAGAACAATCACAAATACTAATAGATAAAAATGAAATAGATAATATAGAAAAAGAGCTTTTAGATTTAATTAAATCCACATCTATGTTAAATAATATAGATCCATCAGGTGTAGAACCAATTGTAAATATACATCCAATTAATAATGTAACAAGATCTGACACAGTAGAGAAAAGTTTAGAAATAGAAGAAGTGTTATTTAATGCTCCTTCCAAAGAGGATAGCTATATATTAGTACCAAAGATAAACGAGTAGGAAAGGGAGGGATTATTGTGAGTTTATTAAATAAAAGTATATCTGAACTTCTAAAGTTAATGGAGTTAAATGAAGTATCAAGTGAAGAAATTACAAAGACTTCTATAGAAAATATTGAAAAAAATGATTTGGGTTCAGCACTCTACCAAATATCATTAAAAGATGAAGCAATAAAAAAATCAAAAGAGATAGATGTAAAAAGAAAAAACAAGGAAGATTTAGGTTCTTTAGCAGGTATTCCAGTAGCAATATCAGATGATATTTCTACTAAAGGAATCCTAACAACTGCAGGAAGTAAAATTCTAGAAAACTATATACCTCCATTTAATGCAACGGTAGTTGAAAGATTGTTAGATGAGGGCTCCATAATTCTAGGTAAAGCAAAGGTAAATGAATTTGGACTAACACCATCAAGTAAAGTATCTGAAGTACTTGATGCAAATGGAGCAGCATTTGGAATAGGTACTTCAATGGATTCTAGTAAAGTATCTATGAAGCCAACCTTTGGTTTAATTTCTAGATATGGAGTAATAGGTGCCTCATCGTCCTTTGATCAAATAGTACCTGTGACAAACTCTGTAGAGGACTTAGCAGTTGTATTAAATACTATAGCTGGATATGACAAAAGAGATTCTCAATCTATAAATACAGAAAAGAAGGATTATACTAAATCTTTAACTGCTGAAATCAAGGGACTAAAAGTCGCTATCCCTACAGGTATCAAATCAGACAAGATAGATAGATTATCAAAAGAATTAGAGAAACTTGGCGCAACTATTCAGGAAGTAAATTTATCTACTTTAGAATATATCCTTCCAGTATACAAGATTCTATCAAGTGCAGAATTTGCATCTAATTCAGCAAGATATGATGGTATAAGTCTAGGATATAGAACAGAAAGCTATGAAGATATGGATGAATTATATAAAAAGACTAGGTCTGAAGGCTTTAATAAAGAAGCAAAGAAGACTATATTATTTGGAAACTATGTAATTAGCTCAGGACAATATGAAAAATTATATGTAAAAGCACAAAAGATTAGAGCTATGATTAAAGAAGAATTTACAAGAGTGACTAGAGAGTATGGATTGATACTGATGCCATATGGAGAAAATGAATCATTAAATATAGTATCAAATGTGACAGGATTACCTGCCATTACTATACCTAACGGAATACAGTTAATTGGTCCTTATCTTGGTGAAGAAGAATTAATAAAAGTAGCATATATAGTTGAGAAACAAGGAGGTGCTAAATAATGGCTAAGGAATATGAAATAGTCATGGGACTAGAAGTCCATGTAGAGTTAAAAACAAAGACTAAGATATTTTGTGGATGTACTACTGAGTTTGGAGGAGAACCTAATAGCCATTGTTGTCCAGTGTGTATTGGCCTTCCTGGGGCTTTGCCTGTACTAAATGAGGAAGTACTTGAATACGCAATAAAAGCCGGTTTAGCGACAAATTGTGAGATTTCAAGATGTAGTAGACAGGATAGAAAGCACTATTTTTACCCAGACCTACCTACATCATATCAAATATCCCAAGGAGACAGAGCACTTTGTCATAATGGTCACTTAGATATAGAAGTAAAAGGTGCCACAAAATCCATAGGCATAACAAGGATTCATGTAGAAGAAGACGCAGGCAAACTTGTTCACAAAGAAGGGGTAGGAACTTTAGTTGATTATAATCGTTCTGGAGTACCACTAATAGAAATAGTATCTGAACCTGATTTACGTTCATCAGAAGAGGTTAAGGCCTATTTACAAAAGTTAAGAGCTATAATGCTTTATATAGATGTATCAGATTGTAAAATGAATGAAGGTTCCTTTAGATGTGATGTGAATTTATCAGTTAGAGAAAAGGAAAGTAGCGAATATGGCACAAGGGCAGAGATAAAGAATCTAAACTCCTTCCAATCTATTATGAAAGCTATTGAATTTGAGTCACAACGTCAAATCAAAGTTATTACTGAAGGTGGGACTTTAGTTCAGGAAACAAGAGGATTTGATCAATCCACAGGAAAGACATACTCAATGAGAAGAAAAGAAGATGCCCATGATTATAGATATCTTCCGGATCCTGATTTAATGCCAATAGTAGTTGATGATGAATGGATCGACAAACTTAGAAGTAGTCTTCCAGAACTACCTGATACTAGAAAGAATAATTACATGAAAAAGTATGATTTAAGTAGCTATGATGCAGAGCAACTGGTATCATCAAAGGATGTAGCTAATTACTTTGAATCTGCTGTTAAACTATCGAAGAATACAAAAACACTTGCTAACCTGTTGATATCAGAAGTATTTAGACTTATTGATGTTGATGATTTCAAAGAACCATTCCCGGCAGAGTATTTAGGTGAATTAGTAAATCTTATAGAAGAAGGAACTATCAATATAAGTACTAGTAAAAAGATTATAGACGAAATGACTAATAGCACCGCATCACCTAAAGAAATCGTAAAAGATAAAGATTTAGAGCAAATAAATGATAAGGAAATACTATCTTCAATGATAGATGAGGTTATAAATAATAATCAAAAAGCTGTTGAAGAGTATAAATCCGGCAAAGAGAAAGCACTGCAATCTATTGTAGGCCAAATAATGAGGGCTACAAGAGGAAAAGCAAATCCTCAAGTAGTAAACGAGTTGTTGATAGAGAAACTTCAATACTAATATATTATAATTCATGGGAGAGCCTTAGCTCTCCCATGAATTATAATAATCCTACATTCATATAATTAATAGAAGAGATAGTATCTAGAAGAATTGTCCTAAAAATACGAATTGACAAATAATTTAGAAAGGTTTATAATGAAAACGTAATCATAGGTTGTTTAAATTAATTTTACACTATTTAAAGGGAGGGTTTTTCATGGCAAAAAAGAAGATGGGATTAGCAGCAAAGGTCCTTATAGGGTTAGCTATTGGTATGGTTTTAGGAATTATTGTTCATTATATGCCAAGCGGTACTCTAAGGGATAAAGTTTTAATTGATGGTATCTTCCAATTTGTAGGTCAAGTATTCCTTAGATCAGTAATGATGTGTGTAGTTCCATTAGTATTTGTTTCCTTAGTAAATGGTTCAGCTAGTATGGGCGACGTTAAAAAACTGGGAAGAGTTGGCGGCAAAACACTTGCATTTTACTTAGTAACTACAGCAGTAGCGATTGTAATAGGTCTAGGTATGGCTTTCTTAATCAGTCCAGGTATTGGATTAGATATGGGAGCTATTAACCAAGTAGAGTACACTGCTAAAGAAGGTGTACCAATAGCTCAAGTTCTATACGAAATGGTTCCAAGAAATCCAATTCAAGCATTGGCTGAAGGTAATATGCTTCAAATCATTGTATTTGCTATTTTAACTGGTATTGCTTTAACAATGATTGGTGAAAAGGGTAAGAAAGTATTGGAATTGTTTGAAGAATTAAATGAATTAGTAATGAAATTAGTTGAGATGGTTATGAAATTAGCTCCTATTGGAGTTACGGCTTTAGTAGCTAGAACTTTTGCACAAATAGGTATAGATGTTATAATACCACTAGGAAAATCAGTTGTTGCTGTATATTTGGCATTAGGAATACACTTGATAGTTGTTTACGGAGGAATGCTCAAAGGATTTGCAGGATTGTCCATATTTAAATATGTCAAGAAACTATCACCAACAATGTTGATTGCATTCTCTACTTCTAGTAGTGCTGCAGCATTACCATCGAATATGGATATAACTGTAAACAAGATAGGAGCATCAAAGGATATTTCAGCATTTGCCCTTCCGTTAGGAAGTACAATTAATATGGATGGTACTGCTATTTATCAAGGTGTATCTGCAATATTTATTGCACAAGCATATGGAATAGATGTAACACCTAGTATGGCACTTACGATTGTATTAGCAGCTACGTTAGCATCAATTGGTACAGCTGGAGTTTCAGGCGCTGGAGCGATAATGCTGTCCATGGTATTAACGACAGTAGGTCTACCTCTTGAAGGTGTAGGGTTAATATTTGGTATAGATAGAATATATGACATGGGTAGAACTGCTATGAATATAACAGGGGATTCTGTTTGTACAACTATTATTTCAAAACAAGAAGGCGAATTTAACGAAGAAATTTGGAACACTGATTTCGGAAAAAAAGAAACAGCTTAATATGAAGATTTATAGAGGGGTTACTACCCCTCTTTTTTATTACTCTTTTCCTTTTCTTGAAAATAGGGACAGTCTTTAATAGGCGTACTAGAAGGTTTTGTCACTTCATTTAAATTACATAAACCATCATCTGCATAAACACAATTCTCAGAACATGCAATCATAAAGATGCCTCCTATCAGAATATTTATCTATATATTATCCTAATTATTATCTAAATATCCAAATAGCAAACCATAGGAATATCCTTTTTTATCCTTTATTACATTATGATTACAATATTCCTTATTCATTGACACGATAATTCATAAAGTGATATAAATAACTTAGACAGATTAATTCGTGGAAGTGACAGGAGGGAAATTTTATGAGAAGGTTTAAATGGATATTAATCCTTTCTATATTAATGATTTTTAGTACGATTACAGTTTTTGCTGACAATGGTGACATTATTCAAGTGGGGATGAATGGACAAAATGTAGATGTTCGGCAAGTTGATGTTCTAATGGATGGACAAGCATTGGAGTCAAAAGTTCCCTCTTTTATATACATAGACAGAACTTTGGTACCTTTAAGATTTGTAGCAGAAAGCTATGGTGCAGAGGTAAGTTGGGAGCAAAGTACTAAAACAGCTACTGTAGTACATAAGGATAGTACTGTAAAACTTACAATAGACTCACCCATAGCAAGTCTTAATGAGGATGTTAAAGTATTAGACAAAAACTCTATTCCAAGACTAGTTACATTTTCAGGCGACGATGCAAGAACCATGGTTCCTTTGGCTTTTATTTCTGAAATACTGGGTTATGAAGTAGGGTATGATGAAGACAGTAGAGTTCCTTATATAAATACTAAACCAGTTGTTGAGGACGAAAAAGAAGAACCAATTGAAAAACCTGAAGATGGTTTGGATTCCCTAACTACTATAACTGACATTTACATAGATAAGGGAAGCACAGAAAAGCATAAAGTTGTGATAAAAAGTGATAATAAGATTCAATATACATCTAAAGTTTTACCAGAAACTAACAAACTAGTAATTGATATCGAAAATGCAATACTACGTATAAAAGACCAATGGGATAAACCAGGTAAAGTATCAATTTTGGACGATAACTTTACTAGACTCGAATACTCCCAATATTCATTAGAACCAGATATTGTAAGAGTTGTTATTACAATGACTGATTTATTAGATTATGATATTGTCTCATCTAAGGATGAAAAAACAAATATTGTATCATTTGTAAATAAAATTGATGATATTCGTTTAGAGACTGTAGAAGGTAAAGATTTGATATTAATTGAAGGAAACAAAGAGATTGAGTATAAGGTTATGAGACTTCAAAATCCTGGAAGAATTGTAATTGATATCCTTGATGCTTCACTTTCAAATGGAACTTATCATGAATTTCCATTTGAAGTAGGATTTATTAAAGGTGTTAGGGTTTCCCAATTCCAAGCAGATAATAATTACAGCTCCCTTGATAGAATTGTAAGGGTAGTTTTAGATATTAATGATTTGGTAGTAGATCCTTTACTGAAGATAGACAATGTTGATATTAACCTAGTTATTTATCCTGAAAAGAATTTATGGGAGGATATCTCCTATGAATTGGATGGTAAAGATAGAATATTAAATATTAGTAACGAGAAATATACTCTATATTCTGTAGAAAACTATCCAGAAACAAAGACCTTAGAGATAATTGTACCATCTGATCTAACTGATTTAGAAGAAGGACATGTTTATGTTAAGGATGGATTGATAGAAGAGATTGAAGTAATAAAAGATAATCTAAATACGGTAATTCAAGTTAAATACAACAAGAGTATATTATTTGAAGTATTATCAAATGCAAGAGACAAAAATATTATAGTAAAGATAAATAGGAATTTAGATGTAAAACCATCTGAGAGAATCATAGTTATAGATGCCGGACATGGAGGCGACGACCCAGGAGCTCCATCTGTAACGGGTAAACGTGAGAAAGACTTAAACTTTAGTGTTGCAAATAAGCTACGCCAAGAACTTATAGAAAAAGGATATAATGTAATAATGACAAGAGACACTGATACTAATGTAGATTTGTATGAAAGAGCGAGAATAGCTAATGATAATAATGCAGATATATTCATTAGTATACATGGAAATTCATTTGTAGGAAACAGAAATATAAATGGAATAGAAGTCTATTATTGGCCTGCAAATAAATCAGATATAAAGATTGAAGATCAGTATCCTTTTGCTAAATCAATACATGATGAATTGATAAAAGCCACAGGTGCAGCATCAAGAGGGGTAAAAACAAACTCTTATGTAGTTATTAGAGAGACTAAAATGTCTGCAGTACTAATAGAAACAGGATTTTTATCAAATCCGGAAGAAGAAAAATTATTATATAGTGATGAGTATCAAAATAATATAACTGAGGGAATAATAAAAGGTGTAGAAAGTTATTTCGAAATGTATTAAGATAATAGAGAAGGGTAACCTTCTCTATTATTTTTAAATGTTTATAAGGAGAGTGGGAACATGATTTGGGGTTATTTATTTATATTTTTTGCTAGGGTATGTGATGTCACGCTGACTACCATAAGAACCCTAATGGTAGTTCAAGGTAGAAGACTACAAGCTGCGTTAATTGGTTTTTTTGAAGTAATAATATATATTGTAGCTCTTGGAAAGGTAGTTGGTAGTTTAGATAATCCGCTGAACCTTTTAGCTTATGGATTAGGTTTTGCATGTGGTAACTACATAGGTATAACTATTGAAAATAAAATTGCCCTTGGTAATCTTGGAGCACAGATAATTCTTAAGACTGATGAAAATCGAGAATTGATTGATAACTTAAGAGAAAATAAATTTGGAATCACAGTACTAAAGGGTTATGGAAAAGATGGTCCTAGAGAGGTTTTAAGTGTTGCTTTAAATAGAAAAGATCTAATAAAGTTAAAGGAACTTGTATATGAATATGATCCCAATGCATTTATAACTGTAAACAATATTAGCCCTATTAGTGGTGGATATTTTTCATCAACGAAAAGAAAATAGTTTTTGTATCATAGTATATTACTCTCTTTAATATAATATATTATTAATAATATAGGAGGGGGTAATTATGATTAATAAAAGAATTTTAATAATAGGATTAATAGTAATCTTGGGGATAACCCTGGTAAAACTTGGTACTGATTTCCTTAAAGAAGATGTAGCTACAATAGATGACATTGAAATCATAAGTTCAGATCATTATGATTTAGAGGTAGTAGAAGATGAAGGAATGAGAAAAACAGTTTTTTACTTTAAAAATAGCGATGGGTATTTAGTTCCAGTGATGAAGAGAATTCCTTGGGAAGATGGAATAGCAAGAGTTACTATCAAAAATATGATAGATAGCTCAGAACTTAGGGAGTCTTTATTAAACACAGGGCTAGAGCCATTGATACCAATGGGGACAGAAATTTTAGGATTATCTATTAATCCAGATACTGGCCTTTGTAAGATTGACTTTTCAAAAGAAGTTAGAAATGTTGAAACAGAAAAAGATGAAGAGAATCTTCTAAAGGGTGTAGTATATACTTTAACAGAGTTTCCAACTATTAATGAAGTTCAAATTATGGTGGAAGGACAGATACTTCCAGTATTGAAAGATACTGTAGCAATCAATGAGCCCCTATCAAGAGAGAACATCAATCTTATAGGTAGTGAAGATGAAGGTAGTTCAAAAGTAGTAGTATATTATAAGGCAGGAGAAGAAGATAATGAGTATTTTATTCCTATCACAATACCTACTTTAGCTCCAATGGCAAATGTATATACAGCTTTAGATTTACTATTTGATGGACCACCTACAGAGACAGGTCTAACAACAGATATTCCAAGTGGTATAGATCTTCAAGGTGTAGAGATTAAAGAAGGCACTGCTTATGTTGATATTAAATCAAACGATACTGCTGAATTGACAGATGATAGGGTTTTAGATGATATAATGAAGAACATAGGGTTAACCCTAAGTGAATTTGAAGAGATTGAATCTGTAGAGCTATTATTAGATGGTACAGCTGTAAATACGAGTATACCAGTATTTGCAAATGAATATTAAAATAATAATAAAGGTACTTAGACCTGAAGACTATAAATAGTGTTCAGGTTATTTTTTTTATTAAAAACCATACTTAGAAGTCATTCTTATAGATAAAAGTCGTGATATTTGGTAGAATAGATAATGTAATTAGATTGGAGAGATATAAATGAGATTAGATAAACGAGAATTTGATGAAATTAGAGATGTAAAGATTACTAGGAATTACTTGATGCATCCATATGGTTCGGTACTTATGGAAATGGGAAATACAAAGGTAATATGTACTGCTATGATTGATGACAGAGTTCCACCATTTTTAAAAGGTACTAATACTGGATGGATAACATCTGAGTATTCAATGCTACCAGGGTCAACGGCCTCAAGGAAGATTAGAGACTCATCTAGAGGAAGAATAGACGGTAGATCACAAGAAATACAAAGACTAATAGGAAGATCACTTCGTACTGTTGTAGATTTGAAAAAAATAGGTGAACGTACAGTATGGATTGACTGTGACGTTATTCAAGCAGATGGGGGTACAAGAACTGCATCTATAACTGGAGCTTTTGTTGCCATGGCAGACGCTTTTCACAAATTATATAAAGCTGGTCAAATAGAGTCTATACCTCTAACAAATTTTGTTGCAGCTGTTAGTGTTGGAATAGGAAAAGATGGTCCTATACTTGATTTATGCTATGAAGAGGATTCTAAGGCTAATGTTGATATGAATTTAGTAATGACTGATGAAGGAAAATTCATTGAAATACAAGGGACAGGTGAGGAAACTACTTTTAGCAGAGATGAATTAAATAAATTACTGGATTTAGGAGAAAAAGGTAACAGGGAGTTAATAGAGATTCAAAGAAAAGCATTAGGTGAAATATCAGACTTAATAGGTAAAAAAGGTGAATAAATATGAAATATAGAAAACTAATACTATCTACGAATAATAATCATAAAGTTGAAGAAATAAAAAACATATTGAAAGATATGCCAATAGAAGTTCTATCAAAGAATGATGCTGGCATATCTAGCTTTGATGTAGACGAAGATGGCACTACCCTTGAAGAAAATAGTATCAAGAAAGCTAAAGTTCTAGCTGACAAAGTAGAGTATATGGTTATGGCAGACGATTCAGGATTATTTGTAGATGCATTAGATGGTGCTCCTGGTGTATATTCATCAAGATACGCAGGCGAAGAGGGAAATGATGATAAAAATAATATTAAACTACTTAATGAATTAAAGGATATTTCAAAAGAAGATAGAACTGCTAGCTTTTTAACCGTAATTGCTTTAATAACCGAAGATAAGGAAGTTTATACAGTCAGAGGGGAATGTAAGGGATATATTGGATTTGAACCAAAAGGAGATAATGGTTTTGGGTATGATCCTTTATTCATACCTCATGGATATGATAAAACTTTTTCTGAATTAGGAGATAATATAAAAAATAAAATTAGTCATAGAGCTAAGGCTTTAGAAGAAATTAAAGTTTTGATGTCAAATTTACTAAAAGGTGAAGGTAATGAAAATAGTAGTAATTAGTGATACACATAGCGATAACAAGGATATTATTGATGCAATATTGGCTATGGATAAAAAAATAGATATGTTAATACATCTAGGTGATCATGCTGATGATGGAGAAAAAATATCAAAGATACTAGGAATTCCAAGTATAATTGTAAAAGGAAATTGTGATTATGACTCAAAATATAATGACAGTGAGCTTGTAGAACTAGAAAATAAAAAAATATTTTTAACTCATGGTCACAACTATAATGTGAATTTAAGTCTTGATAGATTATATTATGAAGCATTGGAAATGGGGGCAGATATTGCCCTATATGGGCATACCCATGTACCAGTAAACATTGTCCATGATGATATTATAATTATGAATCCAGGAAGTCCTTCATTGCCTAGAGATGGCTCAAACACTAAGACATTTGGTATTATAGAGATTGGGGAAAAAATAAAAACGGAAATTTTGTCGATTTTTTAGAAATAGTGTTGACAAGATAAGAAAATGCTGGTATACTTTTATATTGTTAGCACTTAAGTTACATAAGTTTTAACAATCTTGTTGTGGTGGGTGTGGCCTAGTTGGTTAGGGCGCCAGATTGTGGCTCTGGAGGTCGTGGGTTCGAGTCCCATCATCCACCCCATTTTATTTTTTTTATGACCTATTAGCTCAGTCGGTAGAGCACCTGACTTTTAATCAGGGTGTCCCGCGTTCGAGTCGCGGATAGGTCACCACGCGCGGGAGTGGCGGAACTGGCAGACGCGCTAGACTTAGGATCTAGTGTCATTGACGTGGGGGTTCAAGTCCTCTTTCCCGCACCACTTACATAAACGCAGGGGTCACTATACTAGTATATGGTGGCCTCTGTGTTTTTTTATTGTTAATTTATTTGGAAATATAATTGAAAGAAAGAAATATTTAGTATATACTAAATATAACGTGCACCAGTAGCTCAATGGATAGAGCACTTGGCTTCGGACCAAGGTGTTGGGGGTTCGAGTCCTCTCTGGTGTACCATTTTTATATTAGAAAAGAGGAAAACAATGAATTGGTTTAGAAAGTTTATGACTGGAAGATATGGTGTAGACCAACTATCGAATGCAATGTTAGTTATAAGTATTTTAGTTTTAATTATCAATATATTTGCTAAAGTTCCACTGCTAAATTCTTTAGTTACAGCAATTATTGTGTTAAGTTATTTTAGAATGTTCTCAAAAAATATTAATAAAAGATATCAAGAGAATATGAAATTTCTCCAATGGTGGAATCCAATAAAAGGAAAGTTCAGTAAAACAAAGAACAGGTTAGAGCAAAGTAAAACATATAAATTCTTTAAATGTCCAAATTGTGGGCAAGACATTAGAGTGCCCAAAGGTAAGGGCAGAATCAAGATTAGATGTCCTAAATGCGATGAGAAGTTTGAAGGTAGAACTTAGAAGGTGATTTCATGTCATATTTGCGACTAATTAAAAATAAAATGCAAAACCTTGCAGAGACTATGGCATCTGTTATGAATGTAGAAGTAGCTATAGCGGATAAGAATCTAACTAGAATAGTGGGTACAGGTAATTTCTACACTAAATTAGATGAAAGTTGTGCTGAAGATTCTTTATTTGCAAAGGTAGTAAATTCAGGAATTCCAATAGTGAATTTAACTAGGGATGAACACTGTGATGATTGTTCTAATAAGGATGTGTGTCCAGAATTTGCAAATATGTCATATCCTATAAAATCAGAAGATGAAGTTGTAGGAGTTATTAGTTTTGCATCTTTTGACACAGAACAAGCCGGCATAATGAGATTTAGAAGAAACGAATATTTTAACATGCTAAAGGAAACTGCAGGTATTGTTGAACAAGAGCTAGTTAATATAAAGATAACTAATAAATTAATCAAGGATGTAGCAGAAGTTAATGAAATAATTAATTGTTTAAATAAAGGCATTATTATATTAAACTCTGATAATAGGATAATTCATATAAATAGCAAAGCTTTAGAGTCCCTTGACATCAGTATTTCTACCCAAAAAGTAATCAATAGGGATATCCATGAGTTTATACAGGATATTAAACTATATGATACAGGTAATAATGATTTGGTAGATTTGTGGAAGATAAATGGTAAAGAAACAAGAGTTATGTATAGTATAAATAAGATTCTTTTAAGGAACAATGAATTTTCACTTATGATAAGTTTTGACAATATGAAAGATATTATCAATATTGCCAAAACATATGAGAAAAAGGATAAAATCTACTTCTCAAATATTATAGGTAACAGTAAGGCGATACTCGAGGCTATAAATAGGTCTAAGATTGCAGCTGCAACTGATTCAACTATATTGATCCAAGGTGCCAGTGGTACTGGTAAGGAACTATTTGCAAGATCAATTCATAATGAAGGATTAAGAAAAGATGGGCCTTTTGTGGCCCTAAACTGTGCTAGCATACCAGAAACATTGATAGAATCAGAGTTGTTTGGATATGAGAAGGGTGCTTTTACTGGAGCAAATACGGCTGGTAAAAAAGGAAAGATAGAATTAGCTCATAATGGTACACTATTTTTAGATGAAATAGGTGACTTACCTTTATATATGCAGACAAAACTATTAAGAGTTCTTCAAGAAAGAACTATAGATAAAATAGGTGGGCTGGAGCCTATAGATGTGAATATTAGGGTCATATCCGCTACCAATAAGAATTTAAAGAAATTAGTAGAGGAAGGTAAATTTAGACTAGACCTGTATTATAGATTAAATATTATACCAATAAATCTTCCTGAGTTAAAGGATAGAGAAGATGACGTATTTTTATGTACAGAGTACATATTAAAAAATCTATGTTTTAGTATGAATATAGAGTCAAAAGAATTATCGGAAGAAGTAAAGTATGCATTTAAAAATTATCCTTGGTTAGGGAATATACGTGAGCTAGAAAATGTACTAGAACATGGCTTATGTTTTTCCAAAGGCAGATATATAGAGTTAAAAGATTTACCAGAATATTTCATGGATAATTATAGAGATGAAGGTCTATCACATACTGCTTATGATGGAAGCTTAGAAGAAATGAAGTTGGAGTTTGAAAAATCAGTAATTAGAGATATGTTGAATAAGTATGGGAATACAGTTGATGGAAAGAAAAGAGTGGCAGAAGAGTTAAACATTGGTTTGACAACACTCTATAGAAAAATAAATGATTACTACAATTAATTTTCATAACTGGAAATATATTTTCCAAATATGAAAATTAATTTTGTTTTTGAGAATATTTTTTGAATTTAATACTTGTATTCTGATAATAAATCCTGATTTACAGCAATATTCAACTTAATTTTCTATATTAAAACAATTGGCATAATTGTTGCATTATATATCTACAAAAGGTGGGGATATATATGCAAACAATAACGGATAATTGTAGAAATGGTTTATATGAAAAACTTCTTACAAGCTTAATCAATGGAGTAAAACCAGCCTTAGGGTGTACTGAACCTGTAGCTGTAGGCTTAGCAACTGCAAAGGCATATGAGGTAATTAAAGGAGAAATAGAAAGAGTTACTGTTAAGGTAAGTGCAAACATCTATAAAAATGGTATGGGAGTTGGTATACCAGGAACAAAAGAGATTGGTCTTACTTTTGCCGCTGCTTTGGGTATTACGTGTGGAGAAGCTAATTTAGGACTTGAAGTCTTTAGAAATGTAGATGAAATTACTACTGAAAATGCACAAGAATTAGTGAATAATCAACAAGTTCAAGTATTACTAGAAGATGAAAAAGGAAACTTTTATATTGAAGCTGAAGTAGTCACAAATAATGGGACAGGTATTTGTATTATAAAAAACAATCATACAAATATCGTATATGTTGAAGCAAATGGAAAGATAATTTTTGACAATGATGTGGTTCAGGGCTCAAATGGCAACAATAACGAGTATATGAAGGATTTAAATTTACAGGACATAAGAGACTTTGTGGAGACAGTAGATTATAAAGATATTGAATTCTTACTTGAAGGTGTAAAGTTGAATATGGGCATAGCTAAGGTTGGTATGGAGGAAAAACCAGGTCCTGGTTTAGGTGCTGCCATGAATCTATTGATGACAGAAGGGGTTATGCAAAGGGATGTCATAAATAAAGCAAGAGCGTTGACAGCAGCGGCTTGCGATGCAAGAATGGCGGGTTTTAATTTGCCTGTTATGAGTAGTGCGGGTAGTGGCAATCACGGAATTACTGCAATTATTCCACCAACAGTTGTTTGTGAACATATGGGATATGATGATGAGAAGTTAACAAGAACTTTAGCCTTAAGTCATCTAGTTACTGCATATATCAAAGTGTTTACTGGGGGACTGTCTCCAGTATGTGGATGTGCTGTGGCAGCTGGAATTGGGGCATCTGCATCTATAACCTGGGCACTTGGCGGCTCCAATGAACAAATAGGTGGGGCAATTAAGAATATGGTAGGTACATTGACTGGTATGGTATGTGATGGTGCAAAAGGAGGATGTGCCTTTAAATTATCTACTGCAGCATCAGAGGCAATTATTCAGGCAAAACTTGCATTAGCAAATGTCCAAATAAATGATTTAGATGGTATAGTTAATCCTTTAGCAGAAGAAACTATCAAAAACTTAGGTAAGTTCTGTAGTGAAGGCATGAAGAATGCAGATAGCGAAATATTGGAGATAATGACAAGTAAATAATTTATCACTTTATCAAAATAAATTCAAAAAAGTACTTTACAAATTATTTAATTCGTGTATAATAGATTTTAAATTAAAAAACATAAACCCAACTTTGAAGAGGAGAGTAGCTTTAAGAAATCTTCTACAGCGAGTTCCAACTGGTGAAAGGGAACGAAGGATTGTTAGAGTGAAGAGGGCCTCAGAGTTATGCACCGAGATATTTATCAAGGCTGCATCGGGATCACCCGTTATAGTGATATGGTATATCTAATTTGGATGTACTTGATAAGGCATATATTGTGAGATGTATGCAAATTAGGATGGCAACGCGAAGTATAACTCTCGTTCCTAAGGGTAATTCTATTCTTAGGAGTGAGGGTTTTTTTATGCCCAAACACAATTTGTGCTGAGGGAAAATCAAAAAAAGAAAGGGAGATATTAATGAAAAAGAAGTTAAGTTTATTATTAGTAGTAGTTATGGCATTTAGTATTGTTTTAACAGCTTGTGGAGGTAATGATACAAATACTCCAGGTGCAGATAATGAAGCAAAAAATAGTCTTGAAAAGATAACTGATAGTGGAAAGATTGTATTAGGAACCTCTGCAGACTATCCACCGTTCGAATTCCATGCATTAATAGATGGAAAAGATACAATTGTAGGTTTTGATATTGAAATAGCAAAATACATCGCTGATGAATTAGGTGTTGAATTAGAAATTAAAGATATGGATTTTGATAAATTATTAGGTGGTTTATCTACAGGTATGCTAGACATCGTAATTGCAGGTATGAACCCAGATCCAGAGAGAGAAGCTAATTTTACTGATATTTATTATGAAGCAAATTTAGCTGTATTAGTTACTAAGGATAATACTGAAATTAAAACAGCTGAAGATTTAGAAGGAAAAAGCATTGGAGTTCAAATTGGTACAACTCAAGAAGATGTTGCTAGAGATATAAATGGTGCAGATGTAAAAGCTTTGGGAACTAATGCTGATATACTAATGAATTTAAAGACTAAAAAGATAGATGCTGCAATTGTTGAAACTCCAGTTGCTGAATCATATGCAAGTGTAAATGATGACATAATGGTAGTAGAAGGATTAGTACTTGATAGTGGTTCTGAAGGAGTTGCTATAGCAGTAAAACAAGGTGACGATGAATTAACTCAAAAGTTAAATGAATTATTAGCTGATATGAAAGAGCAAGGCTTATTAGAAAAATGGTTTGTTGAAGCAAATGAACTCGTGAGTAATTCATTATAGTTTAGTTTTGAAAGTAGGAGATTTTAGTGATTTCACTTGACACGGTATTACAGGCAAAAAAAAGATTAGAAAAACATATAAATAAAACACCTTTGGAGAAATCCATTTATTTAAGTAATCAAAATACCAATGTATTTTTAAAACTAGAAAATCAACAAAAGACTAAGAGTTATAAAGTTAGAGGTGCACTAAGTAAAATTACATCACTTAGTAAGGAAGAAATAGAAAAGGGAATAGTAGCTATTTCTTCTGGAAATCATGGAGCTGCTGTAAGCTATGTATCATCAATTTTAGGAGTAAAGAATGCTACTATATATGTACCAACCACATCTCCTAAATCCAAGATTGAAAAGATTGAGTATTATGGTGCTAAGGTAGAAAAAGTAGGTATAAACTATGATGAAACCCATGAAATTGGAATGGAAAAAATAAAGAATAGTGAAGCAATATTTATAGATTCTAGCTCTGATGAAGAAGTTATATCAGGTCAAGGAACTATAGGTCTTGAAATTCTAGAAGAGAATCCAGACATAGATATAATATTAGTTCCTATAGGTGGCGGTGGAATAATAACTGGAATAAGCATAGCTGCTAAAAGTATTAATCCAAATATTAAAATCATTGGTCTTCAAACGGCAGCTTGCCCATCTATGGTAGCATCTCTTAGAGATAAAAAATTTTATGAAGTGTATCCTACTGAGGAATCTATATGTGATGCTTTAGTAGGTGGAGTAGGATATATTCCATATAAAATGGCTAAAGAATGTATAGATGATATTATTTTAGTAGAAGAAGAGGATATCAAAAAAGCCCTTATACATCTTCTATTAAAGGAAAAATTGGTAGTAGAGCCTGCAGGAGCCATAGGGGTTGGTGCAGTAATGAAAAATCCTAAACTGTTTGCAGGTAAGAATGTAGCAGTGGTATTGACTGGTGGAAATATAGATGAAGATTTATTGAGAAAGGTATTGATTAGTTAATAGATTCACACCCCTATAATATTTGTGATGTATTTTTAATATGGTATAATAGGCTTAAATAATCTTAGGGGGGATTATATGTGGAGTAGAGAATCTATTAAGGATTATGCAAAGGGATTTCTGAGAAAGCACTACTGGAAGGCATTTTTAGTAAGTTTAATCGTACTAATATTAGGTGGAAGTAGTGGCGGAAATGGTGGTAGTCAATTTGATATAAATTATCATCATCATGTTCCAGGAAATAGAAATATAGCTATTGAGTCTAATAATATTATTCTAAATTTATTAGGAAGAGATATTGTATACTATGTTTCGGTTAGTACGATTGTATTCTTTATTATTGTAATTGTATTGATTGGAATAAGTATAGGATACAATATAGATGTTGGAGAAAAGAGGTTTTTTCTTAAGGGCTTTAAAGATGATGTTAGGATAAATTATCTTTTTTCTACCTTTAACTCCAAGGAATATCTATATATTGTAAAAGTTCAATTTTTAAGAGGATTATTTACAATATTATGGAGTCTGTTATTAGTAATACCAGGAATAATTAAAGCTTATGAGTATAGTATGATCCCATATATTTTATCGGAGAATCCTAATCTTGAGGTTGGTGAAGTTTTCAGTATGAGCAAAGATATGACTATAGGACACAAATGGGATATGTTTGTATTGGATTTATCATTTATAGGCTGGTATCTTTTAGGTTTAATATTCTTTGGCATAGGTGGTATATTCGTAAATCCTTATGTGGCAGCAACAAAAGCACGATTATATACTATATTATCAGGTAATGATACAGATTTTAGAACAGAATATTTTTAATTATAAAATCATATAAACTTCATAATCTCGTCTACTATAGCATAATATTTACTAGGTACTACTATAAGGAGGCGAGTTTATGTTTGATGATTTTATGACTGTGGATGTAATGTCTACATTTGTTGGACTTTCAACGGCTGTAATGCTTATAGTTCAGTTTACCAAATCCCTAGTAAAAAGGAGATTTGGTGATAGTTTCGTACGGCTATATGCATTTGTAATTGCTTTGCTTCTAACATTTATATTTGCAAAGCAGGGTAATTCCGTTCAAGGTATTGTACTAACAGTTATCAATGCAATTATTATTACATTAGCAAGTATTGGTGGATATGAGATTGTATCAGATCCAATGGCCCAGAAGAAATAGAAAAATATATACATAAGATTTATGCGGAGCAATTAGCTCCCTTTTTTTAATTATATGGTATAATTAATCATAAATACTTGGAGGGATTCGTATGCAAAAGATAATTGGTTTTATAGGTTGTGGAAATATGGCTCAAGCAATGATTAGTAGTTTAATTGATTCACAAGTTGTTCCTGTAGATAATATAATTGCATCAAATAGAACATTACCTTTAAAAGAAAGTATCTTAAAAGAAAGAATAAGACTGACAAGTGACAATGTTGAAGTAGCTAGTCAATCTGATTACATAATATTAGCAGTTAAACCCCATATATATGAAACTGTTTTAAATCAAATAAAAGATTATATTAAAAATGATGGGGTAGTTATAGGTATAGGAGCAGGTGTAAGCTCGGAGTTTTTAAAAGCGAATTTAAATGAGGGCACTAAGTACCTAAGGGCTATGCCAAATACTCCAGCTATGGTAGGGGAAGGTATGACTGCCATATGTCCTGGAAATAGATTTAGTGATGAAGAGCTAGAAACTATAATAGATATATTTAGTTCCTTTGGTAGGGTTGAAATAGTAGATGAGAAGGTGATGGATGGAGTTACAGCTGTTAGTGGTTCTTCACCAGCATATGTGTATATGTTAATTGAAGCAATGGGGGATGCGGCAGTTTTGGAAGGAATACCGAGGTCCCAAGCATATACTTTTGCAGCTCAAGCAGTCATGGGTTCAGCAAAGATGGTATTAGAATCCAATTTGCATCCGGGAAAATTAAAGGATAATGTATGCTCCCCAGGAGGAACTACTATAGAAGCAGTAGCTAGCTTAGAAAAGAATGGATTTAGATCAGCTATCATAGAGGCTATGAAATCTTGTGCAGATAAGTCAAGAAAAATGAGTAAATAGGAGGTTTAGTATGGGAAGGTATTTTTGGGGAATTATATTAATTCTATTAGGTGTAGGATTTTTAATGGACCAAGCAAATATGATTGAGTTCACTGAAATTATTAGCACCTATTGGCCTAGCATAATTATTATACTGGGGATATCTGGATTGTTTGAAAAAAGAAGCAACAAGTTTTGGAATCTTATAGTTATATTAGTTGGTATTTTACTTCAATTAAACAGAACAGGTTACTTGGAATATAATGCATTTAGATTGTTTTGGCCAATTATATTAATACTTGTAGGAATCAATATAATCTTCTTTAGTGGAAAATCCACTGTAATTTATAGTGAGAGCAGTAGTCATAATACGGGATCAAAGAAGAAATTTACCAATAATGTGAGTTTTGAAGATAATGTTAATCATTTTATAATGTTATCTGGATTAGAGTCAAATAATCAATCCCAAGAATTTAAAGGTGGTAAGTTATCCACCATATTAGGTGGTATAGAGTTAGATCTTAGGGCTGCAAAGCTCTATGAAAATGAAGTATATTTAGAGGCAAATGCTTTTTTAGGAGGAATTGAAATACATGTACCAAGTCATTGGAGGGTAGAAGTATCTGGTACTCCAATACTGGGAGGCATGAGCAATAGTACAAAACCAAATAGTGACCCAGATGCACCAGTCCTAAGAGTTAGATATTTAGCAATTTTAGGTGGTGTTGAAATTAATTAAGCCCATAGGGCTTATTTTTTTTCTAATTACCCTTGACAACGTGAATGTACTGGTGTACTATGTAATTAATACACTAAGTCATTCAAATATGGAGGTGAAAAAATGGACTTTAACAGTAATTTGCCTATATATATTCAGATTATGGATTATTTAAAGAAACAAATAATTAGTAGAGAATTAAAGGAGGGTGACAAATTGGATTCTGTTCGGGAACTATCTACAAAGTTAAAGGTAAATCCAAATACAATACAAAGATCTTATCAAGAATTGGAGAGAGAAGGATTAGTTTATACACAGAGAGGGATGGGAACATTTGTAACGGAAGATGTAGAGGTTATATCAAAATTTAAAAGGGAAATGGCATCGGATGTAGTGGGAAGCTTTATTATAGAAATGAAGCAATTAGGATTTAATCGTGATGATATAGTTGAATTAGTTAATACAAAGGTAGGGGAGGTATAAAGATGAGTAATATTATTGAAATAAAAGGACTTACTAAGTCTTATTTAAGCAAGAAGGCTTTGGATGATATAAGTCTAAATATAGGTAAGGGAAAAGTTGTAGGAATTCTAGGACCTAATGGAAGTGGTAAGACCTCACTGATAAAGATAATAGCAGGTATATTAAGACAATCCAAGGGTGGAATTCTTATTGATGGTAAAGAACCAGGAGCCTATACTAAGTCGATAGTATCCTATCTGCCAGATAGAAATTTTTTATATAAATGGATGAATGTGCAGGATGCTATTAATTTTTATAAGGATTTTTACCAAGACTTTGATGAATCTAAAGCTTATGAATTGCTAAGTTTTATGAAATTAGATAAAAATATGAAGATCGAATCACTATCTAAGGGAATGCATGAAAAACTAAATCTTACATTGGTTTTATCTAGAAAAGCAAAGGTCTATATACTTGATGAGCCTATTGCAGGGGTAGACCCAGTGGCAAGGGATCAGATATTGGATGCTATAATCAATAATTATAACGAAGATAGTACTATGATTATCACAACTCATTTGGTAAGGGATATAGAGAAGGTATTTGATGAAGTTATATTCTTAAATGAAGGTGTAGTAACCCTAAGAGGAAATGCCGAGGACCTAAGGGAAGAAAGAGGCATGCAAATAGATGATCTTTACAAAGAGATATTTGGATAGGAGGTGTTGTATATGAGAAAATATATAAAATATGAGATAAAAGGAAACTATAAATTTATTTTAGGCATATTAGCAATAATTATAATAGCATCCACAATCATTCAAGCTAATATATTGAAGGAAAGCAAGAGAATTTATGTAACTACTGGAGATACATTTACATTTATGGATTTCCTATTGATAATAGCAGTACTTGTAATGTTTGGTTCGTTCTTAGTAGCATTTTTCCGTATTATCGGAAGTTTTAGGAATGAATTATATGATGATAGAGGGTATTTAACATTTACCTTGCCTTTAACGGGGAATCAAATACTAGGCGCAAAATTAGTAGTTGCAGTATTGTGGACAGCTGTCCTAGCAATAGTTATGGCATCATATAATTTAATTTTGTCCACAGTTTTATTTGGTTTGGATTGGTCTATGTTAAAAGAAGTAATAGCAAACACAATAGGTATTGACAAGATAGGAATAATAATGAGAGTTATGCCAGTTCATCTATTATCAGGCGGTATTTCATTATTTGGCACTTTAATATTCATCTTCTTATCAATGGCCTTAGGTAAGGTTTCTATTAGAAATAGGAAGATAGGTGGATTATGGTTTATAATATTTATTGTAATTTCAGTATCTGCCAACTTTCTTATTATAAGAGTAGCTAATGCTGTACCGCTATACTTTGATTTAATTAACTTTAAATTTGTAAGTATAACTTCACCCTTCTTAAGCCCAACTTATAGTGTAGTCTATAATTCGATGGTTGAAGTAACTTCTGTATTCACACATTTAAGTGTAACTCGTGTTTTAATGGAAATAGCCATATATGTCGCGGGATTTATCTTAACTGGATATTTAATAGAGAAGAAGATAGATTTATAATAAAAAATGATAAATAACTGCCTGATTGATTATCAATTCAGCAGTTATTTTTTTATCCCTTAATAAATCCTTATTTTAAGATTTAAAGATCTAAACATGGTATAATTTTAATAGTAACGATATATTCTTAAATTAGGGGAGTGAGTATATGGATAAAAAATTAAATAGAGCAATACTTATATTTTTTACTTTTTTAATTATTTTTATTGTAATAATGTTTTTAAGTGAATATAGAAATATGGAACAACTAAAAATTGATTACCCTAATTTACCTCAAGATGCTTACAATTTAAGAAAGGATAATCTTGTAGTCTGGGCTATAGGATTGATACTGCAATTTTTGATACCATTATTATTTTTAACCTCAAGACTTTCTCAAGGGATTAGTCAATGGGCAGGGAGAAGGGGAGGCCTAATTTCTTCAGGGATTCTATATGGTATAGTCTTTTTTACACTTATGTTTTTAATAAAGTTGCCTCTTAATTATTATTCATCATTTATTCTTAGACATAAGTATGGCTTAACATCACAATCGTTTCTTAGATGGCTTGAGCTTAGTATCAAGGGTTTTGTGATTAATGATTTGGTTATGACATTATTTATTTGGATACCATATTATATAATATATAGAAGTCCTAAATCATGGTGGTTTCAGTTTGGGATATTGTTGATTCCTGTAATAATATTTATGGTATTTATTTCTCCTACGTATATTGATCCAATATATAATAAATATACATCTATAGAAAATGAGAAGTTAGGTAAAAACATAGAATTACTTTTAGAAAAGGCAGGTATAAAAGATGCAGATATATATATGGTAGATAAAAGTAAGGATACAAACACTATGAATGCCTACATGACAGGAATATATAAATCTAAAAGAATTGTATTATGGGATACCACAATTAATAATTTAGAAGAGAAAGAAGTCCTTTCAATTACAGCCCATGAAATTGGACACTATGTAGAGGGACACATCTGGAAGAATATTTTATATGCATGTGTTGGTAACTTTTTACTTCTTTATTTAGTCTATATTAGTTCTAACTGGGTATTAGATAAATCGAATTTTAGATTTGGTTTTAAAAGTGTATTTAATTATGCCTCGCTGCCATTATTGATTTTACTTATAAATATATATACTTTTTTAGGAAATCCAATATTTAATAATTTATCTAGAAGTATGGAAGTAGAAGCAGATAAATATGAAATAATACTAACAGAAGACAGAGAAGCTGCTATTTCTGCTATGGAGAAACTTTATAACCAAAGTTTAGGCTTACCGAGAACATCGACACTATATAAGCTATGGTATAATTCACATCCAAGTTTAGAAGAAAGAGTAAACTTTTATAGTAATTATGAAATAGAGTAAAATAGAAATGCTAGGTTTCTTGTTAAATCAAGAACCTAGCATTTTTTAGTCATTTTCTTCATTACTTCCTTCAGTATCTTCGTCTTTAAGTACAATATGTACTAACTGAATTCTTCTCTCACTAATCTCTTCAATATGGAATTCTACATCCTCATATTCAACTAAGTGTTTGTCACCATCTTCAGGAATATAGCCCATAAGATACATCAATAGGCCTCCTAAAGTATCGTAATCCTCAGAGTCTTCATCTAATTTTGTACCTAGATTACTATTTAACTCTTTTATGGATATAGCACCTTTAGCTATATAATGATAATTATCGATTTTTTTAAGATCAGGTTCGTCATGGTCATATTCATCATCAATATCACCCATAATCTCTTCTATAAGGTCTTCCATAGTAACTATACCTGAAAATCCCCCATATTCATCGATTAATACAGCCATATGCTTTCTATTTGTTTGAAGTTCATTAAATAAATCGTTGATATTCTTTCGCTCAGGAATAAAATAAGCTGGGCGAAGGATTTTTCTGATATCAATATTTTCAAAGCCTACTCTATAAGCTTCTCTTAAAAAGTCCTTTAAGTAAAGTATACCAAGTATATTGTCTATATCTTCTTCGTAGATAGGAATCCTAGAATATTTTAATTCTAGCATTTCATTTAGATATTCATCTATTGGGTCTTCAATATCAATCATAAATACTTCTGTCCTAGCGGTCATGACTTCTTCAGCTAATTTATCATCGAAGCCAATAACACTATCTATCATTTCTCTTTCAACTGGATTGATAACACCCTGTTCTTGTCCAACTTCAACTATTGAACGTATTTCTTCCAATGTAACTTTTTCTTCTACACCTTCTGTGCTAATACCAAGTAAACGTAAGATTGCATTTGTTGATATAGATAGAAAAGATACGAATGGATTCATGATTTTAGCCGTTATACTTATAGTTCTAACAGCAAACATAGAGAATTTATCCGAATACTGAAGAGCGATTCTTTTTGGTACTAGTTCTCCTAGTACAAGAGTAATATACGATAGCAATACTGTTACTGAAATAAATGCAACATCCTTTGCAAAAGGAATACCAAAGTCTTGTAATACTTTCCCAAAATCATCAGATATACCAACTGCTGCCGATGCTGATGAGAAAAATCCTGCAAAGGTGATTCCTACTTGTATAGTAGATAAAAACCTTGAAGGTTCTTTAAGTAGTTCTAATAACATCTTTGCTTTTTTATTACCTTCCTCTGCCTGTGTTGCTAGTTTCTTTTTGTCTACAGATATCATTGCCATCTCAGATGCAGCAAAAAATGCATTAATTAATATTAGTACAAATATTAATAGCAATTGGCCTGTCACCTGGGGTCCAGCGTCTCCTTCCATATTTATCCTCCTTAAAATTATTGATTAATACTATATCATCATATTTTAACAGATTTGTCAATTAAATACGAGTATTATTTTATAAAATGCCCATTATAAGTATGATTGCAATAAGTATTTTATGAACTTTTGAATATAATATACCTAGGAGGAGATATTATGTTTAAATCTAAATCACTTATAGATAAGTGGCATATTGCTGGTTTCTTTTGGATAGTTATAATAGGTTCATTATTACACTTTACCTATGAATGGTCTGGAAATTCTAATATAGTTGGTATGTTTAGTCCAATTAATGAAAGTGTTTGGGAGCATTTGAAACTAGGATATTTTTCTTTAACTTTTTTCATAATTATAGAATATTGGTTTTTAAAAGATAAAACTCAGAACTATGCACTTGCAAAGACTGTTGGGATAATTGACATGTCAATTTTTATATTAATAATCCATTATAGTTATGAATTTATATTCAAAGATTCAAATGTAGTTGTAGATATAGGCTCCTTTATAGTTGGTGCTTTTATTTGTCAGTTTTTAAGTAGTAGGATCATGAAGAAAAAGAGACCTAAAAGTATTAACCGTGTAGGTTTTTTATTATATATTTTCATAGGTGTTCTTTTTATAATCTTTACTTTTTATCCACCAGATTTGCCTATATTTGAAGAAGCAAGATTGCTAATTAGTTATGTCTCATAGATAGCTCATCTAGTAATTCAGATGTTAGTTTATTAATATCTTTTATTTGTTTATTTAAATTATGTATTTTTTCCTCTAATTCTTTATCAACAATTTTATCAAGACTGTTGGTACTTATTAATGAAGATATATTGGATGTATATTCTATATTGGTATGATTATTTTCTTCTATCTTACGTGTTTGATTTATAATCTCAGAAATAGTATTTTTATTTGCCATACATATCATCGTCCTTTCTAATCTTATATGATTAGTATGGCATTTCTCATATAAGTTTATTACATTTTGTATAGGTACCATTTACAAGTAGAAATTTCATACTTTAATTCAAATATTCTTTGGGTTTTATTTATCATGGATTCACATCTATAAAGAATCATTCTATTACCTGCTAATTTTTCTTCTTCTTTAAAAAGAATTCTATCAACTTTGATGACAACATTAGACATATCTTCAGATGTAATCCTATACCTCAATGGAATAGGAAAATTATCTTTATTAAACCAGGCAATCATTTCTATAGGTTGCATCAAAACCTTCATATTTTATCACTCCTAAAATTTACTAGACATCATAGGGTATTCTTCTTCCATTATAACCCCACCTATAATAGGGTGGATTCCAGAATGTAAGAAACAAGATCTAATTACTGAATCATATCCAAATTTGTATCTTAGTTTATCTATTGTTTTGTCTAATATCTCTTCTTTTTTATTATAACTTTCCATTAAAGATAACTGAAAAAAATCATTAGAGGAAAGTTCTGAAAGGCTTATAGAAAATTGCCTTAAGGATTCACCTTTCCACATTTCTTCAAATAGTCTTTTAGATACTTGGTAAATTGTATTTGTAGAAGAAGTAGGTATATCTAATTTTCTTTGATGAGAATATGAACAAAAACTATGGTTTTTTACAGACACAGAAATAACTTTTGCATTTTGTTCTATATCTCGAACCCGCATACCAACCATCTCTGAAATGCCAAGTAAAACTAAATGTGCTTCTTTTTTATTATCGATATCAAAGGGCATAGTAGTAGAATTACCAACGGATTTTACTGGTATAGGAGTATTCCTAACTGGAGAGTTTTCTATACCATTTGCATAATCCCATATAGTAAGTCCTGGCTTTTTTAACCAAGAGTATATATAGTCTCTATCTGTATTTGCTAAATCACCTATAGTGTAGATTCCACGACCGTTTAATTTGGCCTTAGTTCTAGAACCTACCATAAATAAATCCTCTACAGGTAAAGGCCACATTTTTTCTTGAATTTCATATGGGAATAGTGTATGTATCATATTTGGTTTTTTAAAATCAGAGGCAACCTTAGCCAAAAGCTTGTTATGGCTAATTCCGATATTTACAGTAAACCCTAGTTCCTTATGAATTCTATCCTTTATCTCATAAGCAGCATCTAAAAAATGCTTCTCCATATTAGAATAATCAAGAAATGCCTCATCTATGGAGTATCTTTGTATATAAGGAGAGTACTCTCTCAATATTTCAATCATAGCGTCACTTGCCTTTATATATCTTTCATAACAAGGAGGTACTACTGTTAACTCTGGACATTTTTGCATAGCTGAATGTACAGATTCTCCAGTTAATATATTATATTTTTTTGCAGGTATAGATTTAGCCAGTACAATACCATGACGTTTTTCTTGATCTCCTCCAACTATTGAAGGTATATCTCTTAAATCTATAGAACTACCATGTTGTAATCTATATGTAGCTTCCCATGAGAGATAAGCTGAATTTACATCTATATGAAATATAATTTTAGAACTCAAAATATCGTCTCCTTGATTAATACACATATTTATAAATATATCTTTCTAATATAGAATATATGTTCACTAATATAATAACAGAACTCTTGTTCTCGGTCAATGGAAAATTTAGGTGAGATAGTATGATAAAATCACTGCAAATCGGGTTAGGTCATAAAAAAAAAATAGCCTTTATAAGGCTATTAGTAATTTTATTTTTTATTTTCATCATCTACCCATTCTTTAGCTTCTACTACTGCATCATATGTTGGAACTGCAACTTCAGAATCAGGTAATTTGCACTCAGTATTATAATATACATCTGTGGCAGTATTTTCTATTTTAGGTTCTCTAAAAGCTTTGTGTGACCCTTCCATTGCGACGCTACCTGTTGGTTTATTTGCAGGTCTATTATTGTCTGGTGGTATACAATATAAGTTTACTTTGTCTTCATTATTAACATTTTTTATTTTTTCATTATCCATTACAATACCTCCCAAATAACATTTTTGTTATATATAAACTATACCCACATAATAGGACTTTAATCTACTAAATCAATTAATTTCAATTAGCTCAGGTAATGGTATATATTGACTTATACCCATATCTTTTACTTTTATAGTGCCATCTTTATATTTAATTTGTATCTTTGATTTTACAGTAGCACCATCAAGACCTTGAATCACTGTTTTCATTTCACCATTATTCAATTTTTCATTTTTTACATATTTTATGGATGGCTTTACTATATTAGTGATTTCATGGCTCCAAGTAACCTCAGGAGCATGTTTTATTCCATAAAACCCCATATAAAGCCTATTTCCAATTAATTCAGACCATATTAATATATTACCATCAGTGGTATTCTTAAATATAAAATCCTTAACTCCATAGGCTACAGTTGCATCTTGGCCATAGGGTACATAGTTAATAGGCATGGAATGGTTATATCTTTCAACAATATCAAGATTTGATAATACTACTAAATTATAAAGTGTAGTAGCAATTTTACATACACCACCGCCTGAATCCATGACAATTTTTCCACCAACATAGGTTGCACCTACTTTATATCCATTTCTTTCATTATATGGTCCTATAGAAGAATTTTGGGAAAATATTTTATCTGGTTTAACTACTTTTCCATTGACACTTTGTGCTGCAAGGCTAACATTAAATTCTTCTCCTGGTAAAGGATTCTTAAGAACGGCACAGAAGCCAGCCATTAATATAGGAGTATTATATTTATCCTTTGCTTCAAGGAAGTCTTCATCATTTCTCCAAGGAAGGTTGTAAACTTGAGATGATGTTTCAGGTATATCATAATCATCATTTACTTCATTTAGTATATATTCTATAACCTCATTATTTTTAAAATTATCCTTCATATTATCATAAATATAGTGATTAAAAATAGGTAATGGTAATAGTAGCAATGATAGATTAGTAAATAGGATCATATTTTTTAACATTTTAATTCCTCCACTAATATAGTTGTATAATAGTTTTTTACTAATCAGCTTTTTTATACAAAAAAACCTTGAAAAAAATTTCAAGGTTTTGTAAAACTAATCTTCTAAAATAATTTCATATGTTATAGGTGTATGTTTTGCTAGCATTGCAGATACACCACAGTATTTTTCCATGGATAAGTCTACAGCTCTAGTAATATTATCCAATGGTAAATCCTTGCCTTTAAATCTGTAAACCATGTGAATATCTTTGTATACTCTTGGTTGCTCGTCTGTATGATAGGTTTCAACTTCAATATTTAGATCATCGTATTCAACCCTCATTTTCTTTAATATTAAACCAACATCAATACCAGTACAACCGATTAGTCCGGCTAGTAAAAGACTTTTTGGACCTGGACCTAAGTTATCTCCACCATTTTCCTTACTAGCATCAGTAATAATAGTATGTCCATTTAAATCTACTTCAAATGCCAAATTTCCCTTTGATTTTCCAACAACTTTAACTAAATCCATTAAAATTCCTCCTATTTAAATTAATTTTCCAATATATTACCATTTTTATCTAAATAAAATTGTAAAGGAAGCGAATGACTTGCAAAGAACAAAGGAGATAGTGAATATGAATAGCTTCCAGCTTTTGAAACCACAATTAAATCACCAATTTTTGCTTTAGGTAGTAATATATCTTTAGCCATTATATCTGTAGCTGTACATAGACTACCAGCAATAACTACCTTTTCAAATGAAGATTTATCGACATCAAGTATTGAGAATTCAAAAGCATCTTTTGATGTAAATAAGGGCTCGGATGCCTTTAGTATATCTTCATCAGGCATATAAGAATCCAATAATTCAGCTATAGAAGGCCTTAAGAATCCATTAAGTCCTTTTTCTACTATTAAGTATTTTACATCCATTGATTCTTTTATATCTGCTATACGTGTCACATATTGGCCTGCTTCACAGACTACATATCTTCCTGTTTCTATAATAAGTCTTACATTTAGTTTATCCTTATAACTTTGGATTAAATCACTACATTCATTCCCGAGTTTAGAGACATCAAGTGGTATATCGTTTTTAATTGAGTATTGTATCCCAAGTCCTCCGCCCAAATTTATAAATTCAATATCCCACTTAAGCTCATCTTTGCAATACTCAGCTAATTTAAAGACATTTTCATAATATCTATACAATTTTTTATAATCAAGTATTTGACTCTGTAAATGAACGTGTATACCTACAATTTCAATATTGGATAAATTATTAGTAAAATTTTGTTGATTAAGCAAGGTATCTTGATCAACTCCAAATTTGCTGCTTATACCTTTATCCCCATCCATAGAAAAGTTAGGGTTGATTCTTAAACCTACTTTAACATCAATTCCTTTTTCTTTAGCAACTTCGTTTATAAGATACAATTCATTATAACTATCTGCTATTATTATTGCTTTATCTATTGTATCCTCTATATCTTTACGTGTCTTGCCTGGGGTTGAATATAGTATTTTTTCGTAAGGGATACCAGCTTTATTACTAATTTTTACTTCTAAAGCTGAGGCAGCATCTGCGCCAAATCCTTTTGAAGCAGCAAATCTTACTATTGGCGTAAATGGGTTTGTCTTTATTGAGTATAAGAATTCAAACTGAGGAAAGTTTTTTATTAATGAATTAATCTGTCTAGAAATAATAATTTCGTCATATATGTAAAAAGAGTTATTATACTTGTCCATTAAATCTTTAATCAAATTACTTTTCATAAATTATTTACCTCCTTAGCCAAAATAATATAGTTAAATATCTTAAAAATATTATATACCCTTAAAGTATCTTAATCAATCAAGAACGTTAGTTACTTACTTGATTAAATAAAAACGTTTTTATATAATGAAATAAAGAATTAATAGGAGAGGACGTGATTAAATGTCGAAAAATATAAGTCCTAATAGTTTCAATGAAAATGTAACAGAGATAACAATGATTGCACCTACAAAAGAATTAACTAAAAGAGCTAGAGAAATTATTGAACAAAGAAATGAGAATATTGATGTTTTCACATCAGATCCAGAAATAGATGCTATACAGGATGCTTTGAGGATAGCCAAAGAATTAGTAAAGAAGGGTACTAAAATAATTCTAAGTAGAAAAGGAACAGCAGTTGCCATAAGGGAAGCAAATATCGATGTTTCTGTAGTGGTAATTAATAATTTGCTATCAGATTATTTAGAACCAATTCAAATTGCTCAACAATACGATGGTTTGATAGCTTTCTTTTCTTATGATGAAGTGACAGAAGATGTTAAAACAGCTTGTCAAATGTTAGGAATTGATGCTAAATATTATTCATTTAAAACAGATAAGGGCTCAGACTTAATGGTTAGACAAGCTATTAAAGATGGTGCTGTATTAGGTATAGGTGGCTCAATGAATCAAAAGTATTCAGAAATTTATGGTTTAGAACATATAACTATTGAAAACTCAGAAGTCTCTATTGTCAATGCAATAGAGAATGCAAAACAATTATTACTAGTAAAAAAAGAAGAATTAAAGAAGCAACAAGATTTAAAAATACAACTTGAAAGATATAAAGCTGTACTAAACTTTACCCATGATGCTATTGTTGCTATAGATGAAGACGGGATAGTAGATGTTATAAACCCGATTGCTGAGAAGATTTTAAAGACTGCACCAGGCTATGCAGTAGGTAAACATATTAATAAAGTAATAAAAAATACAAAGATGTTTCATTTAGAAGAGGTACAGCTAAATGAATTAATGGATATCAATGGTACACTGGTATCAACTAATAGAGTTCCAATAATAGTTGAGAATCAAGTCAAAGGTGTAGTCGCAACTTTTCAAGATATAAGAGTTATTCAAGAGAATGAAAATAAGATAAGAAGAACTCTCCACAAAAAAGGTTTAGTAGCTAAATACAATTTTAGCGACATTATAGGTGATTCTCCTTCTTTAAAGAGTACTATGGAAATCGCAAAAAGTTTTGGACTATCTGATTCCACAATTTTAATACAGGGTGAGTCAGGTACTGGGAAGGAGCTTTTCGCCCAAAGCATACATAATATTAGCGATAGACAAAACGGGCCATTTGTAGCTATAAACTGTGCTGCGTTATCTAAGAGCCTTTTAGAGTCGGAATTATTTGGATATGAAGAGGGAGCATTTACTGGAGCATCTAAAGGTGGAAAGGTAGGACTGTTTGAGTTAGCTCATAAGGGGACTATATTCTTAGACGAAATTGGGGAGATACCTATTGAAATACAAGCTCAATTATTAAGGGTATTACAAGAAAAAGAAATTAGGAAGATTGGATCAGGTGTTACAACTCCTGTTGATGTAAGGGTTATTGCTGCTACTAATAGGAATCTTAAAGAGGAAATCAAATTAAAAAGGTTTAGAGAGGACCTATATTATAGAATTTGTGTACTTAATCTAACTATACCACCTTTGAGAGATAGAAAAGGGGATGTGGAGTTATTAAGTAATTACTTCTTCGAAAGGTTTCTAGGAATAAAAGGGCATAAATATCAAGCTGGTTTTTCCGAATTAATGGAAAGGGTAAAAGATTATGATTGGCGTGGGAATGTCAGGGAATTAGAAAACTTTGTAGAACGTATTTGTGTATTTTTGCAATATCATGGAAATCCTAATGATATTGATCGTATGATAAAAAACCTTATGAGTAATAGCAGCAGCGAATATAATGATAAAGAAGAAGATGTTAAAGTAGAATTTGATAATATGGAAACTATGGATTTAGATCAATGGGAAGCAAATAAAATTATTAAAGCTCTAAAAGAAAACAATTTATCTATCCAAAAGGCTGCTGAGACCTTAGATATTAGTAGAACAACTTTATGGAGGAAAATGAAAAAATATAATATTAATTTATAAAATGCTAATAATTTTAGCATTTATTTTTTTAATATAAGTCTATGAAACATAATAAAACGTTTACATGGAACGTATTGTAACAAAATGAAATATAAAATTTGATCGTAATTTTAAATACAGATTTATTTTATGTCTTAATTTTTATTCATAAAAAGTTTAAATTGAAATTTCAGTACATCCCAAGGATTTAAAAAGTAAGTTTGTTGTATTATTAAAACTTGGCATCACTTTTGCAATGTTATATAAGCGAAATAATAAATTATAAATGGCCATTTATAAAATTATATTAATTAATGGAGGGAAACCATGGAAAAAGTTAATGAAGGTGTATTAGGAGCATATCCAGTTAGAAAAATTGGTTTAATAGTTGGTGTATTAGCAATGATATTGATATTAATAATGCCAACCCCAGAAGGCTTATCAGTAGTTGGACAAAAGATTTTAGCCGTATCATTACTTATGATCATATTTTGGATGACTGAAGCAATATCAATTCCAGCAACAGCATTATTACCGATATTACTTTATCCACTACTAGGAATAACAGGCTCTAAAGGTCAAAATGATATTCAACTATTTAGACATTATTCCTATCAAACAGTATTCTTGATTTTAGGAGTAGGTTTTTTAGCAACAGCAATGGTCAAATGGGGATTACATAAAAGAATTGCCTTATGGATTGTAATGAAGGTGGGTAAAAAACCTGCAATGATAGTTCTAGGATTTATATTGGCAACTGCGGTAGTTTCAATGTGGATGTCAAATACAACAGCAACCGCAATGATGCTTCCAGTAGCAATGTCAATTATAGCTACTATGGACAAGCAGATTTCAGGTGGATTTAAAAAAGCAATGGTATTAGCGATTCCGTTTTCTGCTACCATGGGCGGGTTGGGAACATTAATTGGAACAACGACAACTCCAACTGGAACTAGTATAATTTCACAAACAATAGGGGTAGATATCGCTTTTGTTGAGTGGATGAAGATAGGTTTACCATTTGTAATTGTAATGATTCCTATAACTTGGATATATCTAGTTAAATTCTATAAGGTTGATAAACTAGATGAAATAAATGTAAGTGTAATTAAAGAAGAGTATAAGGCATTAGGAGCAATGAACAAAGGTGAAAAGGTAACAGCAGTAATATTTGCAGCAGCAGTATTAACATGGATGACTAGTGGATTCTGGAAACCATATATACCATTGGCTACAGATGAAACTATAGCAATGGCTATAGCAATGGCATTTCTTATAATTCCAGTTGACTTCAAAAAAGGTGAATACGTACTTAGTGGGAAAGAAGCTTTTAAAGACGCACCTTGGGAAACTATGATTCTACTTGGTGGTTCGATGGTTATGGGTAATGCACTTACAGATTCGGGAGTTACTGGATGGATAGCTGGTAGTTTAGGCGGATTAGGTGGAATGCCTGAAATCATGATAATAATCGTGGTAGGAGTAATTACAGCACTTATAACAGAGGTTACAACAAATGCAGTAGTTGTAGCATCTTTCTTACCAGTACTAGTAGGAGTAGCAAATGGAATTGGTATGGATCCATTGAGATTAATGTTAACTTGTATGGTAGCTTCAAACTTTGCATTTATGTTACCACCAGCAACACCACCAAATGCTATAGCATATAGTACAGGAGCATTTGAAATAAAAGACATGATGAAAGCAGGACTTGGATTAAAGATAATTGGATTAATAGTATTCCCACTTATAATGTACTTCATAACATTTGGTTTGTTTGGAGTAGGTGCATAGATAGCAAATTTTATTAAGCAAGACTTAAGGAGTGACGAAATGGAAAGAAATTTACAAGATGTTGTTGTTTTAGATTTAACAAAGGTGTTAGCTGGACCATATTGTGGCATGCTATTGTCAGATATGGGTGCTAAGGTTATTAAGATAGAAGTACCTGAACGTGGAGACGACTCAAGGGCTTATGGACCTTTCCAAAATGGTGAAAGTATCTATTATGCTGGACTAAATAGAGGTAAATTAGGTATGACTCTGAACCTAAAGAGTAAAGAGGGCCAAGAAATTTTCAAAGACTTAGTGAAAAAGGCAGACATTGTAATAGAAAACTATCGTCCAGGTACAATGGAAAAGTTTGACTTAGGTTACGATAAACTTAAAGAAATAAATCCTAAGATTATCTACGGGTCGATTTCAGGATATGGTCATACAGGTCCTTACTCACAAAGGGCAGGCTATGATATTGTTGGCCAGGCAATGGGTGGACTAATGTCAACAACCGGATGGGCTGATAGTAAACCAACGAGAACTGGTACACCAATGGGAGATGTACTTGGTGGTTTAAATTTAGCTATAGGTGTACTATCTGCATTGCATCGTCAACGTATGACGGGTAAGGGTGATAAAGTTGATGTTGCACTAGTTGACTCAGTTGTATCAGCTATGCAAAATATAAATATGATTTATACAAGTGAAGGTAGAATACCAGAACGTATTGGAAATAGATATGAATCCACTTATCCCTATGATTCCTTCGAAGCAAGTGATGGTGATGTAATTATTGCCGCTGCTAATGATCGTTTATACGCTCATTTATGTAAGGTTATTGATCGTGAAGATTTAATTACTGACGATCGTTTTGACACTATTCAAGGCCGTCTTGATAATAGTACTGAATTGAAAGAAGAGATAGAGAAGTGGTCTAGGAATCATACAATTGATGAGATATCAGACCTATTAAATGGCGAGGGAATTCCAAGTTGCCCTATAAATACTGTGGACCGTGTTGTTAAGGACAAGCATATTGCTGGAGCACGCAACATGTTCCCAACACAGGACCATCCAGTGGCAGGGGAAATTATTTTAACAAATAATGCTATTAAATACACTGAAACTACCTCAGAACCTCATAAGCCAGCACCGATACTAGGAGAACATAATGACTATATCTTTACTGAGTTATTGGGTTATACAGAAGAAGAGCTTAACTCTTTCAAGGATAATAAAGTTATTTAACAATTTAATTATTACTTTGATTTACTATTGAGGAGGAGTTATAAAAGTTGAATAAGAAAATACAAATATTAGAAGTTGGTCCAAGAGATGGTTTTCAAAACCTTAATGAATATTTACCTCTTGAACAAAAGTTAAAAGTAATTGAAGATATGATTGCCGCAGGGGTTAAACACATCCAACATACTTCATTTGTAAGCCCTAAGGCTATTCCACAAATGAAGGATGCAGGTGAATTAACAAAAATATTATTAGAAAAATATCCTGATTTTGATTTCTTTGCATTAGTTCCAAATCTATACGGTGCAAAATCAGCTTATGAACTTGGACTTAAGAAGATTTCTTATGTAGTGTCCTTAAGTAAGAGCCATAATAAGGCAAATATAAATAGGACCCATGAAGAATCATTTGAAGAGCTAAAGAAAATTATGGATGCATATCCAGATGTGGAAATATGTGTAGATATTGCTACAACTTTTGGATGTCCATTTGAAGGGAAATATTCTACTGAAGTTGTATTAGACTTTATTAAGCAACTTGTAGACCTAGGGGTAAAGGAGTTTTCATTGGCAGATACCATAGGTGTAGCTAATCCAAAAGAAGTTAGAGAAATTGTAAGCGCATCAGTTAAAGAATTCCCTAATGTTGAATTTCAAGCGCATATTCATGATACAAGAAATATGGGTATGGTTAATACTTTGGCAGCTATAGAATCAGGAATTACTAAAGTTCAAACAACCCTAGGTGGTTTAGGGGGATGTCCATTTGCACCTGGAGCATCAGGAAACACAGCTACTGAAGACCTAGTGCATATGTTAAATGAAATGGGATATGACACTGGAATAGATAACGAAAAACTTCTAGAAGTTTCTAGATATCAAAAAACTATTATAGATGGAAACTTTAGCGGCCACTTAGTAAATATCCAACCTAAATAGATATATAGAGTTAGTAAATAGGCTATCTACTAAAAAATGGTAGTCTATTTATATTTTAATTAATAGATTATTAAATACTTAATCAAGAGAGGTAGAGTAATGAAATTTAGACTTTTAGTAATTAATCCTGGTTCAACATCTACTAAAATAGGTGTATTTGAAGATGATAAGTTAGTGTTTGAAGAAACTATAAGACACTCTGTTGAAGAATTATCTAAATATGAAAAAATAAAGGATCAAAATGACTTTAGAAAAAACCTTATATTAGAAACTTTAGAAAAAAACAATATAGATGTTAAATCATTTAATGCAGTCATAGGTAGAGGTGGACTTCTTAAACCAATAGAAGGAGGCACATACCTAGTTAATGAAAGAATGCTAGAGGACCTAAAAATAGGCATCCAAGGAGATCACGCATCAAACTTAGGCGGGCTTATTGCTTATGATATTGCAAAAGAAAATAGTGTTGAAGCCTATATAGTAGATCCAGTTGTAGTAGATGAGCTTCAGGATGCAGCTAGGATATCAGGTATTAAGGAAATAGAAAGA
>JAVKTT010000022.1:0-1695 GCA_031460505.1 Tissierellaceae bacterium | reverse complement strand
TGATATGATACTTCCAAAGTAGACAGTCTAATTAATTAAAAATTAGATTATCTACTTGGAGGTATTTTTTATGGGAAGAAAAACAAAGTATAGTAATGAATTAAAAATTAAAGCATGTAAAGATTATGAGAAAGGTAATGGTAGTTTTAGTGATATTGCTGAAGTGATTGGAACATCAAAGTCACTAGTACATAGATGGTACCTAAGATACAAAGAACATGGATCTAGTGCATTTGCAACATCAATTAACAATCATACATATAGTAAAGAATTTAAGCTGTCAATAATAGAGGAGTACTCTCTAGGTAAATATTCAATTACATACTTAGCAGCTAAATACAATATTTCCGAAAGTGCTGTCTCCAATTGGATTAACAAATGGTATAATGGTATAGAAATAGAGGATTATGTTCCAAAGGGAGTTGTCTATACCATGAAATCTAGAAAAACTACATTTGAAGAGAGATTAGAAATAGTGCAATGGGTTATTGCCAATAATATGAGCTACAAAGATGCAGTTGATAAATATTCAATCACTTATGCGCTAGTATATAAATGGACGAGAGCATATATAGACAAGGGACCAGATGCACTAAAATATCAAAAGCGTGGCCCAAAGCCAAAGACTGAAATTGATGAAAGTAATTTAACAGAAGTTGAGAAATTAAAGCTTGAACTCGAGAAAGAAAAAGCATTGAGAAAAAGAAGAGAATTTGAACTTGAAGTACTTAAAAAAAAAGAGGAATTCGAAAAGAAACTTCGCTCTCGAAAGTAAGACAAGAAGCAGAATACAAAACAGTAGACTTTTTAAAAGATAAAGGTTACCCAGTAACCAAGATATGTGAAGTTCTAAATATTTCAAGAAGTGCATACTACAAACATAAAAATAGAATAAAACCTGAAAAACAAAAACAAGATGAATTGCTATGCTCACTAATCACTGAATATCACTCGACATTTGACGGTATTTTGGGATATAGAAGGATGACCATGTTCATAAACAAATTAAACCACAAATCCTTCTCAGAAGGATATATACATAGACTTATGAAACATTTAGGTATTACAGCTAGAATAAGAAGAAAGAAAGTTAATCGCAAGAGAATAAAACCAGAGTATATAAAAGAAAATGTCTTAGCAAGAGATTTTACTGCTAAGGCTCCTAATGAGAAATGGCTTACAGATGTAACGGAATTCTCAATACCTGGAGATAATAGAAAGCTTTATTTAAGCCCTATTATGGATCTTTACGATAATAGTATAATTGAATATGAACTTTCCTACAGAAACAATAATTACCTTGTATTTAGCATGCTTGATAAAGCAACTCAAAAACATCCTGATGCAAAGCCAATTTTTCACAGTGATAGAGGTTTTCAATATACTGGACATATCTTTAGAAGTAAGGTTCAAGAAGCTGAAATGACTCAAAGTATGTCTAGAGTTGGTAAATGTATAGATAATGGTCCTATGGAGGGATTCTTTGGTACTTTAAAAACTGAAATGTTTTATGGAAAAAAATTTAAAACTCTCGAAGAATTAAAAACAAGAATAGTTGAATATATTGAGTTCTATAACAAAGAAAGATTTCAAAAAAAATTAGGATGCATGGCTCCTTTAGAATATAGAAACCATGCATCAATATGTGCATAAATTTTAATTAAATTAATTGTCTACTTGACATAAGTCAGTTCA
>JAVKTT010000021.1:0-1753 GCA_031460505.1 Tissierellaceae bacterium | reverse complement strand
CGAGACCACTGAAAAAGTCCTCTAAATTATGTATTTAAACAATGATTGGTTATCTAATTGAATATAAAGCAAAATCCCCCTTAATTTGGTATAATGTAATTGCTAGAAAACAATAACCAAAAGGAGGATTTGCAATGCTTAAAGTCAAAAATAATCAACTAAGCATCTATTCAATATTATACAGTAAAATACCAGAAAATCATACATTAAAATTAATTAATGAGGCAATAGATTTAAGTTTTGTAACAAACTTACTAGAGGATTCCTACAGCAAGACCCACGGAAGGCCTGCAAAGGATCCTGAACTAATGATTAAACTATTGATATTACAACATCTATATAACTTGTCAGATGAAAGAGTAATAGAAGAAGCTTCACTAAACTTAGCATATTTATGGTTTTTAGGTCTTAATCCTGATGAAAGTTTACCAGACCCAAGTTTACTGTCTAAATTTAGAGTTCATAGATTAAAAGATATTACCTTAGATGAAATAATAACAGAAATAGTTAGACAATGCGTTGAAAAGAAAATAATTCAAGATGACGCTGTAAGTATTGATGCTACACATACAGAAGCAAATACTTTTAAAGCTACTCCAGAGAGAGTTATGAAATATATAGCAAAGAAAATATTTAAGACACTAGAAAAAGAAGCTGGAGAACTCCCAAAAGAGATAGATCAAGACATACCAGATTACAAAGAAATAGAAGACCACAAAGAAGCTAAAATAGTAATGAAAGAATATCTTGAAAATGAAATAGATAAGATTACTAATGTAGTTAATCAAGAAGAACATCCAATAACAACAAAATTAATAGAAAATGCAAAAGAGATAATTAATGATCCAAAGTTTATAGAACAAAAAGGTGTACGCTCCATAGTAGATCAAGATGCTAGAGTAGGACACAAAAGTAGAACAGATCACTTCTTTGGGTATAAATCAGAATTTATGCTGACTACAAAAGGAAAACTAATAACAGCAATGGTTATAGAAGATGGAGCATATGTAGATGGAACAAAGTTTGATAGGTTGATGGATTTAACTATTGAAACAGGTCTTCCAATAAAAGAAGTATATGGGGATAAAGCATATTTTAGAAAACCTATACTAGACAAAATTAACGGAATAGATGCAAAACCATATATACCAGTAAGTGAATCAGTTTATAGAATAGATGAAGAGAAGTTTAGTTACAACAAAGACTCAGATGAGTGGTTTTGTAGTGAAGGTAATATTACGGTTTCGAAAAAATATCTACAAAGAAAAGATGGAAACAGAAAAGGTAAAGAGACATATAAATATTATTTTGACATAGAAAAGTGTAGAAACTGTAGTAAAAGAAAAGAATGTATAAAGAGTGCCGGCGTCCGTAAAATATTAGAAATAGGTATTAATACACCAGAGTTTTATCAATATAGCCAGGAACAAAAGTCAGATACATTCAAAGAGAAGTATAAAAACAGAGCATGTCATGAAGGTAAAAATGGTGAAATGAAAATTCACCATAGGTTAAACCGTGCCAAAGGGTATGGTTTGCGAAGCATGTCTACACAAGCAAAACTAACTGCGATAGCAGTAAATTTAAAGAGGATAGCAAATATACTATCCTCTAAGTTACCTAATAAAACAAGCATGTTTTTTGATATTTTTGGATTTGAAGTAAAATTTTTAGTATTAAGGCTTAAATTTTGTATATAGTTATTTATTAAGTGGACAAAGGAGAAGAAAAGATCACTTTTTCAGTGGTCTCG
>JAVKTT010000020.1:0-1754 GCA_031460505.1 Tissierellaceae bacterium | reverse complement strand
CTCCTCGTATAATATGTTTAGAAGCACTTTTTATAGGTCTTCTAAGCATATTTTAATATTTTTAATACAATTTTTATTAGAGATATCCTAATGCTATAATTAAATAAAGAATAGTTAGCAAAGGATAATTCTTTGCTCTCCAGCAAAACCATTGGGTTATTGCCCTTAAAGCGTGCTTCCTAACTTAGCTGTCATATCCTGCTTACTTCAGATGCCGCATCTCTTTGATTAGACCAACAGCAAGGTAATTTTCAAAGATGAATGCTAATAATGCGAGGTTGCCGTAAGCAGCTAAGATTAGGATATCTCTTTTACTAATTGTTCTCCATCCTATTATGAAAGGTGGTGATCTTATGAAGAACAATATTCTATCAACTTTATACGTAGGTATTGATGTAAGTTCTAAGACTAATGTCTTATGCGCTCTAGATTTTGAAGGCAATAAACTTCTTAACCTTAAGGCTTTGAATAACCAACCTGGTGCCGAATCTATCTTAGATAGTATTATTAGGTGTTTAGATTCTAATAGCCTAAAATATGTTGTTATTGCCCTGGAATCTACTTCTTTCTACAGTACCCACATTGCAAACTTTCTTGCTTCTAATGAGATTCTATTAGCCTACAAACCTCTTGTATACTGTCTTAATCCTAAAACTGTTGCAAATTACAGAAAGACTTTTGTAGACATGGATAAAACAGATCCTCTAGATGCATATGTCATTGCTGATTTTGCTCGTTGTGGCAAAATTACTTCTAAGCCTTGGCGTGGATCGCAGTTTCTTGCACTCCAGCGATTAACTAGACATCGTCTTCATTTAATTGAAGGTATTACTAGAGAAAAAGCTTATATGGTGTCCAACATTTATCTTAAGTTTAGTGAATTAACAGTATTAGATAAAGAAGAACGCCCATTTTCTAACACTTACGGTGTCACCTCTTCAGCCATATTAACTGAATATTTGTCCTTAGATGATATTACCTATTCATCTGTTGAGGACTTAGTTGCTTTCATTAGAGATAAAGGTAAAAATCGCTTTAATGATCCTAACAGGACTGCTCAGGTGCTCCAGAAGGCTGCTAGAGATTCCTATCGTCTTGATAAAATCCTTTATGAACCTTTAAATGTTGCAATCGCTTCATCTTTCAATGTAGTCAAGGCATTAGAAGATGAAGTTAAAACCATTGATAAGGCTATTGAAAGGAATATCAAAGGGATTAATCCTACTGAATATCAATCCCTAATCTCTATTCCAGGAGTTGGGCCAGTACTTGCTAGTGGAATTCTTTCTGAGATAGGAACCATCACTTCCTTTGATTCTCACAATTCTCTAGCTAAATATGCAGGCCTAACTTGGAGAGTTAATCAATCAGGTAATTATTCTTCAGATGAGACCAGAATGACTAAGACTGGCAATAAATACCTTAGATACTATTTAATCGAGGCTGCCAATAGTGTTAAAAATCATGTACCAGAATACAAAGAGTACTATTACAAGAAGTACGGTGAAGTAACAACTCACCAACATAAAAGAGCCCTCGCACTTACATCTCGTAAATTTGTTCGTCTGGTTTTTGGATTGCTGACTAAAAACCAAATCTACTCCAATGATAAAGTTGGAGAGATAAATTAAAATATTTCTAATCTCTAAACCTATTTTTTCACTGAAATACATAGGTTCTATTAAGGTTGTCTTTTTTTAATTGTTCCTTATGTTTTTATTAAAATTTATCTCTTGACATATCACCAGATTGCT
>JAVKTT010000019.1:0-1940 GCA_031460505.1 Tissierellaceae bacterium | reverse complement strand
GTGCCCAACTCCATGTTACCCCCCTTGAATATCATTTGCTGACACTGTTTTTGAAGAATCCAGGGAAGGTACTGACTACCCAGTACATTTTAAAAGAAATATACGGCGTAGGGTACGGAACTGATACGCAGGCGCTTCGGGCACTTATGGCCGGACTTCGACGAAAGATCGAACCGACTCCGGCAAAACCTAGATACATTCTTACTGAGATAGGAGTTGGCTACCGGCTTGTAGATGAATAAGAAAAAATAAAAAAACCGACCCGGTTTTGTACTGAACCCCAAACGTTAGACAATATTTAATTAAGCAACTCTAGAGGACTGTATCCGATATTGTATCGGACTCAGTCCTTTAAGTTTGCACTTAATTCGTTTATTGTTATAGTAATCGATATATTTCTCCATTTCATATATGAAATATTCAATTGATTTAAACGCATGACCATAAAACATTTCTGTCTTTAGTAATCCAAAGAAATTTTCCATTACCGAATTATCCAGGCAGTTTCCTTTTCTGGACATGCTTTGGCGTATGCCTTTCTGTTTCAGACGCCACTGGTATTTTTTCATCTGATACTGCCAGCCCTGATCTGAATGAAGAATCAATCCCGTGTCGTCCGATATCTTTTCGAATGCTTTATCCAACATATCATTTATCTGCCAGAAATTCGGACTTCTAGATATGTTATAGCTAATGATTTCACCGTTGTATAGATCCAGGATCGGGGAGAGATATACTTTTCCACCTAATAGAGCAAACTCTGTTACATCTGTAACCCATTTCTGGTTTGGTTTTGTTGCATTAAAGTCTCGTTGTAACAGGTTAGGAGCCACTTTGCCTACTTCACCCTTATATGAACGATATTTCTGCCTTCTTATCTGACACTTGATTCCATTCTTATTCATCAGTTTTAAAACAGTTTTATGGTTAATTTTATAGCCTTTGTTATGCATTTCCAAAGTTATCCTGCGGTATCCATAGGTTCCTTTGCTTTCATTATATATCTGCTTGATGATGTCCTGTTCTTCTATATACTTATCCGGCTGAGTCATCTTCTTACGATAATAATAAAAAGTACTTCTTGGAATGCTCGCAAATGCAAGTAAATCCGTCAGCTTATAAATATGCCTTAATTCTTCGATGACGGCGGCTTTTTCCCATTCTCTCGGGATATTCTTTCCTGAACTAAGGCATTCAATTTTTTTAAGTAGTCGTTCTCCATTCTTAGACGCTGTACTTCGGCAATCAAATCTTCTTTTATTTTTTTATTTAGAGTATTTTTATTATTGCTTTTTTTCTTTGTCATTGAACTACCACGGCCCCGGCGCTCTTCAAATAAAGCAGCAGGCCCCTCCTCATAGTATATGCGTTCCCAACGACTTACCGTATAATGCTGCGGAATATTGAAATGCTTTGCTGTTGAACGGATAGACAGATGGTTATCATGCATATATTCTACAACCTTAAGCTTAAACTTTCCATCATAACTTCTTTGCCGATTTATTAATCCGGCAATGTTAGATTCTTCGTAGTAACTAACCCATCTTTTAATTACGGATACATCAGTATTATAAAGCCTAGCCACCTCGAACTTTGACATATTATGTTCTGTAATCATATGAACAGCTTTGATTCGTTCTTCGTCTGAAAATTTTCTTTTACCAGATATAAAAATGCACCTTCAAGCATCAAATTTTTATCCAATGTTTGGGGTGCACTTCATTTCCGAGGCGTTTTTTTTATTTTGCAAATTATTTTTTCTCACAGCTTTCTCACAGGACGCCCCTGCCTCTCACAACACAGTCACGGGATCCACGATATGATAATCATGTAAAGAGGAAAGAGGCATCAAAGGAGGCTTGATCATGAAAGAGCTGGCAATATCTGAAATTAAAAAAGAGCTGAACGCGCTTTGTACTTCTGTCCGAAGTCTTGCACTC
>JAVKTT010000018.1:0-1953 GCA_031460505.1 Tissierellaceae bacterium | reverse complement strand
TGGGCGCATAGCTCAGTTGGGAGAGCACCTGCCTTACAAGCAGGGGGTCACAGGTTCGAGCCCTGTTGTGCCCACCATATAATACATATTATTATGGCCTGGTAGTTCAGTTGGTTAGAATGCCAGCCTGTCACGCTGGAGGTCGAGGGTTCGAGTCCCTTCCAGGTCGCCAAAGAATAACTTAAATATGCTGGCGTAGCTCAATCGGCAGAGCAACTGACTTGTAATCAGTAGGTTGGGGGTTCAATTCCTCTCGCCAGCTCCAATAATGTTTTGTCGTACGAAGTGGAGACACAATAATGGTTGTGCCCCAGGGTACTCCAGTATATGCGGAAGTGGCTCAGTGGTAGAGCATCGCCTTGCCAAGGCGAGGGTCGCGAGTTCGAATCTCGTCTTCCGCTCCATATAAATGAAGATGATTCTTCATTTTTTTAATTAAGTATTGCGGGTGTAGCTCAGTGGTAGAGCCCCAGCCTTCCAAGCTGGTTGCGAGGGTTCGATCCCCTTCACCCGCTCCATTGAATCTATGCGCCTGTAGCTCAGTAGGATAGAGCAACGGACTTCTAATCCGTGTGCCGGGGGTTCGAATCCTCCCAGGCGCGCCATAAAATATGATCCATTAGCTCAGTCGGTAGAGCACCTGACTTTTAATCAGGGTGTCCCGCGTTCGAGTCGCGGATGGATCACCATTTTAATAATTTGTATATAAAATTATATCAAGGGCTTATTTCATTTATGAAGTAAGTCTTTTTAATTTTTTGTTATATAAATAAAGTATTTATCTCATAGACACAAATTCTGTTGTAATTCAATATTATATTATATTGCTAATTAATTAGATAATGATAGGGAGTGTTGTCTATGATGGATAAGTTATCATTGGAAGCAAGGATTGGTGCAGAAGTTTATAACTTTAGTGGTGATATAGGATTATATGCTAATGACTTTAAAGGTAATATTATAGAAATAAACCCTGATGAAAAATTTGAATCGGCGAGTACTATTAAAGTATTTATATTAGCAGAATTATATAGACAAATATATGAACAAAAAATTGATTCAAAGAAAATACTAAAATATGAAAAACAGAATTATGTAGTAGGTAGTGGTATATTAAGAGATTTGGACTATGGTGTAGAAATGACAGCTAAAAGTTTTGCAATACTTATGATTGTACTAAGTGATAATATTGCTACTAATATTTTAGTAGACCTACTAGGAATAGAGAATATCAATAATACATGCGAATATTTAGGGTTTAAGAATACCACTCTACATAATAAGATAGACTTTGAGAAGTATGATAAACTAGGTACTACAACCCCTAGAGATTATGGGAGATTTTTTGAGATGTTATATAAAGAAGAACTTTGGAGTATTGAAATATCTAAGGAAATAATAGATATGTTTAAAAACCAACATTATAATACTATGTTAACTAATAGATTACCTCAGTACTTTTTAGATTCGGAAAATACAGGCGATGAAGAGCTAATATCTATTGCTTCTAAAAGTGGTAGCATGGATAAGTGTAGAAATGATGGTGGTATTATATTTACCCCTTATGGAGGATACGTTATTTCTTTATTTACAAAGAATTTTGTTGATAATTTATATTATAATGATCATGAATCCTATAGATTTGGTGGTAAGATAAGTAGACTAATGTTTGATCAATATTTATCTTTAGAAGGCCGTCTTAAATAATAATAATTTTCCAGAGATTGCCTGTTGATTCAATAAACTATCCATGTTATACTAAGTATCCAGTCAAAAATGACTGGCCTAAAAATGTAATTAGATATATATAAATTTACCATGAATTTCTAGTTGCATATTAAATTTGTTTATGGTATACTAATTATCCAGTCAGAAATCGACTGGAAATGACACAGAAGTTCAAACTTAAAACTTTTCAAAATAAGTATTGACTTTTGTTTCTAAAAAGTGTAT
>JAVKTT010000017.1:0-12687 GCA_031460505.1 Tissierellaceae bacterium | reverse complement strand
CTGAAATACATAGGTTCTATTAAGGTTGTCTTTTTTTAATTGTTCCTTATGTTTTTATTAAAATTTATCTCTTGACATATCACCAGATTGCTTTACCTTAAAAAGTTTCATATGGTAATTATAACCTTATACCTTCTCAATTAGTCAACAAATAATTTACAGTATGTTTACAAAATTGTTACAATGTGTAAATATGATATATGACAACTAATAAAAAAGGAGTGATAAAACATGTCAAATGTCAAGGTTGATTCCTCTGCTAGGCTCATAGGTAAGATACGCCTAGGAGATGGAGCATATATTGCTCAAGGCAGCATACTTAGATCTATTGACGACTCAATTATCGTTAACAACACAAGTTGGGTTCTTGAAAATTCTGTACTTATTGGAACTCCTGAACACCCTTTAAAAGTAGGACAAAAGACTGTTTTTGGTCATAAATGTATTGCAATTGGTGCGGAAATTGGAAATCTTTGTGAGATTGGTAATGGAGTAATTATGTTGCCTGGATCTAAAATTGGGAATATGTGTATATTTGGTGAGGGAACATTGATTCCTGAAGGTATGGTGATTCCTGATGGCTCAGTTGTTGTAGGTAGACCAGGTAGAAGTATTAGAAGTATTACTGATGATGACATAGCTATGATAAAAAGAATGAGATTTAATGATATTAGCCTGTCAAATTTTAGTGAAAATATTGTTGATAATGATATTAGGGAAGGTGAATATATGGCAAAGTTATATACATATAATGATAAATATCCACAAATTGCAGAGTCTGCTTATCTATATGACACTGCTGAAATTACAGGAGATGTTATAATAGGTGAAAATACTGTAATTGGATCTGGAGTTAAGATTATCGGAAACTCCCATGGTCCAGTTAGAATAGGTAATAATGTTCAAATTCTTGAAAATACTGTACTTCATCTATTACCAGATAATCAACTTATCATAAACGATAATGTTACAATAGGACCAGGTTGTATAATACATGGTACCACTATAGGTGAAGGTACTGTTATAGAATCAGGAGCAATTATATGTGACTATAGTACTTTAGGCAAAAATACATTGGTAAAAGCAGGTACCTTAGTAAAACAAAGAAGTGAATTCCTTGATAATGTCATACTTGAAGGATTTCCAGCTAAGGAAATAGATAAAATCGGTAGTGAATTAGTTAGGCCTAAATGGGCTATTAGAGTAAAATAATGTGTATCTAAAAATGGAGGAATAAGTATGTTTGAAATTAGAAAAATTAGTCCCTTCGAAACTTATGATATTAGACACACTGTTTTAAGACCTCATCAAACCTTTGAGGATTGTAAATATGATACGGATAATGAGGATGGTGCTTTTCATGTGGGAGCATTTTATCAAGGTGCTTTGGTAAGTGTTGCATCATTTTGTGCTGAAAACAATCCCGAATTTCTAATTAACAAACAATACCGGCTAAGAGCTATGGCCACTTTAGAGGAATATCGAAAACTAGGTGCAGGAAGATTAATTGTTAACCATGCTGAAGACATAATTAAACAACTAGATATTTATTTTTTATGGTGCAAGGGAAGGACTTCTGTTCAGGGATACTATGAAAAGTTAGGTTTTAAAGTCCATGGCGAAGTATTTGATTATCCACCTATCGGACCACATATTATTATGTACAAAAAATTATAGTGTATTTGATCACATTATGAAATAAGCAGTATATGGACTACTTAAAAGTTGTCCATATACTGCTTATGTTCATTCATATATTTAGATATTTATTTTACTCCATGCAAAGTTACATCTTGGTATGCATACAGAGCTGGTGAACCACCTGTGTGAACAAATAGGATATTCTTAGCATCTTTAAAATAACCTTTTCTAATCAAATCTAACATCCCATCAAGAGCTTTACCTGAGTAAACTGGATCTGTTAAAATTCCCTCTGTCCTTGCGAGTAATTGGACAGCATCTACCATTCCTTGCGTAGCAATACTATAACCTTTTCCTACATAATCATCAAAAACCACAATATCTTCCTTTTGTACTTGATTCTCTATTCCTAATTTATCACATATTTTAGATGCCAAACTATAAACAAGAGCACTTTGAAGCTCTGTATTTCTACTTACACTAATTCCCGTTAGAGGTATATGAGCATTATTACCTTTTAAACCTGAGATAAGTCCTGAGTGAGTACCAGCTGATCCACTAGGAGTAACTATATGATCAAAACTAACTCCCATATCAAATGATTGTTCAAGAATTTCTTCTGCACATGCCACATATCCTAGGGCCCCTAAAGGATTTGAACCACCACCAGGTATTATATACGGTTTTCTTCCTTGAGCTCTTAATTCATCTGCAAGTTTTTCAAGTTCTTCCATCATATTACTTCCTCCTGGAACAACCTTAATATCTTCTACTCCTAATAATTTAAATAGATAATTATTTCCGCTTGCATTTGGGTCATAGCTGTTAGGTACTCTTTCTTCTAAAATAAGCTGGCATTTCAATCCTTCCTTAACAGCTGCAGCTAATGTTAGTCTACAATGATTTGATTGAACTGCTCCACAGGTTAGTATAGTATCAGCACCTTGGGATAAAGCATCTGCCATGAGGAACTCAAGCTTTCTAGTCTTGTTTCCACCCATTGTTAAACCTAGTAAATCATCTCTTTTAATATAAATGTTTAAACCACCACCTAATTCCTTGCTTAGGTTTGGTAGAAATTCTATAGGAGTCTTGTAACTGGTGTAACGTCTTCTAGGAAATTGTGCTAAATTCATGATAATTGCCCCCTTGTATTTTGTTGTTATATAGATAATACCATAAATTTCTAATTTTTTGAATAATTAATAATCTAAAATCGATTTAAAACTTCCCAGAAATTTTAGATGGATTATTCAAATTTGTGCAGTCTACATTTCTATTTGCATTATCATAAATTTCTTTAGGATATCCAAGATATCTTAAAATTGCAATGGCATTTCTACTGGTACATGGTCCCTTGCGCAAAACATAGTCAAACTCAATGTCATTCTCCTTGATATCCTCTTGAAAATGGTAATTATCATATCTATCATTTACCATAGTAGTCAACTCCAGATCATGGGTTGCTGCAACTACTAAGGTATTTCTATTAATCATATAATTTAAAACCTCCTTAGCAGCACTGATTCTCTCTGCTGTATTAGTGCCTCTAAATATTTCATCTAATATACAAAGTACTGGTTGATTAGGACTTAAACTATCTATTACCCTCTTTAGAGATTTAGCTTCTGTCATAAAATAACTATCTCCTTCTTCTATACTATCTGTAGTTCCTATTGATGTTAAAAGTTTGAAATAGTTGGCCTCATACTCCTTCGCCAATACTAAATACATAGTCTGAGAAAATAAAGCATTTACCCCTATGCTCCTTAGATATGTAGATTTCCCAGATGCATTAGAACCAGTAACTAAAACCCCCCTATTGTTTAACTCAAAGGTATAAGGTACTGGATCATCTAATAATGGATGATACATTTTTTCAGTATAAAGATATATCTTGCTACTATCTTCTATAAGCCTTGGCTCTGTATAATAGCCAAGGCTATCTTTATACGAAGCTATTGAAATATATGCATCAATTTCTCCTATGGCCTTATAAATCTCAATAAACTCTTCTCTATATTCATTTATCAAATTAATTGTATTGTAAAATATAATCGTCTCTCTTAAAGTTACCATATTGATATAGTCCATCAATATTTGAATATCAGAAGTGCCATAAGCACTAGTATTAAGCTTTGAAATGTTTTTATATATCTTATTTGTAGGTTTTAGTAAACTTTTTAGTTTATTATTATCTATATAAATTCCCGCTTTATTGACTTTGACTTTAACTATACTATCTAAACACTTAACTAAATTTCCCAGATATATGAATACCTCTATTTCTTCATGTACTTTGTTCTTATTTTTTTGATAGATTCCAGCATTAATTCCCCACACTAGCATAAATATTGTAAAACCAATTTCTCTATTTATAACTAATAGCCCAACTGATAGATAAGATAAAATTGATAATATCCTATATATGATTAACTTATTTGTCTTCACATTTAATCCATTCTCAAAGTAAAAAAATATATCTTTTCCTTCTTTTTTCCCTAATATGGATAGTGGCCATTGTATTTCTATGGAGAGGTTTTTATTTTCCTTAAATGAATTTATTATATTATTTCTTTCCTGTAATTCTTTTTTATCGAACAATGGATTACGAAGCATATTATATAAATAATTCATGCCAGGTAATGACTTTGTGTGGTCGATTTTTGCAAAAACAGAGTCCATATTTAAGTCTCTCCAAGTAATATCATCAATGACGAAAGAGTTTCCTCTTTTCTTAGATAAGAAATCAAATAATTTCTTGATATCCTCTATGACTCTTTTCTCAATATGATCACTACCCCATTCCAGCTTTAATTTTTCTTTTCCCAACCGTATTAATCTATTTTTCTTTATTTTATTAAATACTATTAAAGCTATTAGAGCCAACGGCGTGATTATAAAGTATTCATAACTTATATAAACGCCAAGCGCAATTCCTCCAAGCAGTGTAAAAATAAGTACCGTCTCTATTACTGTATCTCTATTGAAGCCCATGTAACCATCCCCTTCTCAGTAATCTTTACCTAATTATAAGTAAAAAAGGCCTGTGTTTACAAGCCTTTATATTTACATATCTTTATTTTTATAAATTCCATAAGTGATTGTTATGGATAAAATTAGAACCATAACTAAAATTATTGGAGATATATATAATAATCTCTTTAAATCTTCTAATGTAGGTGGTTGAATTCCCATTTTTACCAAGAAATATCCAATCCCCATTGGAACAATTATAGCTCCTACCATTAACATACGTGCATTTTCTACTCCAAATTTAAATATAAGAGGTGTTATGATAGATATAAATATTAAACAAACTAATGATACAGTATAAGCTATCAATAATATTTCTTGAATATCTATAATACTATTCAAATCACCCTTTACATAAGTAATAATTATGGCAAATATACTTGATACTATAACAGCTATAATACAAAATATTAACGCCAATAAATATTTACTTAATACAATATCTCTACGTGTCACAGGCATTGCTAAAGCATAGCTATCCCATTTAGCCATATCATCATATGCCATAGAGGAAATGGACATAGATGTCATTATAAAAACTGTCATTCCTATTAGCAAACTCATGTCTCCAGTATTATATGAGAAAAAACTATATACTAAAATAATGAATAAAGTGGTCATAATACTCTTCTTTAAATTAATAATATCTTTAATAATTAGACCTATCAATTATGTTCCCCCCTAATATGAAATAGCATTATATCTTCTAAATTCGCATTATCCATGATGAAATCTCTATATTTAATCATGTTTCTTTGTTTGTTAGTTACAAGAACCTCATAACCAAACTGATTTTTTCTATAACCAATAATGTCATTTTTATCTATATTTCTGAAATCATTAATTCCACACTTAATTATCCCATAATTATCTAGCAATTCCTCTTTAGATTCAGTAAATATGATACTACCATTATGAATAAATGTAATGTAATCTGCTATTTTATCCAAATCGCTTGTAATATGAGTTGAGAATAATATACTCTTTTCTTCGTCCTGAATAAATTCTAAGAATATATCCAATATTTCACTTCTTACCACTGGATCAAGTCCACCTGTTGGTTCATCTAAAATTAATAGCTCAGGATTATGAGACAAAGCCACTGCAATTGATAATTTCATCTTCATTCCTTTTGAATAGTCCTTCATTCTCTTATCCTTGGGCAGTTTGAATCTTCCAAGATATTGTGAGAAAAGTTCTTTATCCCAACTATCATATATACTTTTCATAATGTTGGAAATGTCATTTGCCTTTAAATTATCATGAAAATTACTTTCATCCAGTACAACTCCAATTCTATTCTTTATCTTTGGATCATTTTCAATATTGTCCAACCCAAATACCTGAACACCACCACCATCCTTCTTAATTAAATTTAGTATTAATTTAATTATAGTAGTTTTTCCAGCGCCATTTTCTCCCACAAGTCCCATAATACATCCCTTAGGTAAATCAAAACTAACTTTATTTAAAGTAAACCCTTCATATTCTTTTGATAAATTTTGAATGCTCAATATATTTTCCATCTCTATTCCTCCTCATATAGAGTATTTAAAATTTCAATTAACTCATCAACTGTAATATCACTACTCTTGGCTATATCAACACTTTTTTGTAAATATCCTTCAGCTCTACGTAATTGTTCCTCTCTTATAAACTCTAAGTTCATTCCTGCAACAAAGCTTCCTCTACCAGTAGCAGATACAATAAAGCCATCCTTCTCTAACTCTTCATAGGCTCTCTTAGTGGTAATTACACTTATTCTAAGTTCTTGGGCTAAAGCACGCATGGAAGGAAGAGCATCTCCTTCTTTAAGACCTCCGTTTAATATCATATTCTTTATTTGGGAAGCAATCTGTTCATATATTGGTTTCTTATTCGAATTACTGATTATAATATCCATAATTTCACCCTAATCAAAATATTGTATATATACTATATATACAATATACCAACATGATATATGTATGTCAATAAAAATATTAAATTTTTTCAAAAAACATTTGACACTCTTCTGGTAAAGTGTTAATATAATGTCTAATAAATAATAAAAACGCTCTGATGGAGAGAAAGATATCGAAGCTTATTTACAGAGAGTTGGAACAGGTGAAAGCCAACAGTAAGAAGATATGTAATATTCACTCCTAAGCTGATTCGTTAAACGATTTATTCAAGTAGACGAATCCGAAGTCCCATCGTTACAGGGGATAAGACTGTTAGGTCTGATAAGTGATGACTTTTTTGTCATAATTAGGGTGGTACCGCGGATACAATCTTTCGTCCCTATAAGTATAGCTATATGCTGTATTTATAGGAGCGAAAGATTTTTTTTATTATTAATTTTAAAAAATCATTCAAAATTTTAGGAGGAATTAAAATGAAAAAAGGTATAATTAGTAAATTAATGGCATTAGGTATGGCAGGTTCTCTATTATTAACAGGTTGTAGTTCAGATAATACAAAAGCAAATGCTTCAAGTAATAAAGATTACACAATAGGAATAGTACAATTAGCAGAACATCCAGCATTAGATGATGCAAGAAAAGGATTCGAAGATGGTTTAAAAGAATTAGGTGTTAGTGCAGAAGTAGTTTACCAAAATGCGCAAGGAGATATCCCAAATACAGTATCAATATCACAAAAATATGTTAATGACGAAGTTGATTTAATATATGCAATAGCTACTCCAGCTGCACAAAGTGCTAAACAAGTTTCAGATGGTATACCAGTTCTATTCAGTGCTGTAACTGATCCTGTAGAAGCTGAAATAGTAGCTGATTGGGATAATGTAGGTGGTAATGTAACAGGTACATCTGATATGGCTCCTACTGCAGAACAACTTAAGATGTTCAAAGAATTAGATCCAAGTATTGAAACAATTGGTGTTCTATATAATACTAGTGAAGCTAACTCTAAAGTACAATTAGAAGAAGTTCAAAGATTAGCTCCAGAAATAGGATTAGAAGTTAAAGCTGTAGGTGTAAATAATATTAATGATATCGCTCAAGCTATTGATTCATTATTAAGCAAAGTTGATGCTCTATACGGTCTTAGTGATAATCTAGTTGCTTCATCTATTGAATTAGTATCTAACAAACTAATTGAAAATAATATGATCTCTATTTGTGCAGAAGAATCACAAGTTGGTGGCGGACTTCTAATTACTAATGGACTTAGCTACTATGAATTAGGTAAACAAACAGCTCAAATGGCTAAAGAAATTTTAGTTGATGGTGTAAGTGTATCTGATATTCCTGTTGGAACAGCAGAAAAAACAATAGTTACTGTTAATGAAGACACAATGAAAGCTCTTAACTTAGATGAAAACTTACCACTTCTTAAAGAGGCAGTAAAAGTTGGAAAATAATATAAAATAAAATTTAATATTTGCTAGGCTTAAGATTATATCCTCTTAAAATCTATTTTTAAAATATAACTTGACATTATCAGTTTAAAGTATTAATATAGATTTTAAGTTTAAATGCTATGATGGAGAGAAAGATATCATTGATTATTCTTAGAGAGTTGGGAAGGGTGAAAACCAACAATAACAAGATATGTAATATACACTCCTAAGCAGATTCGTTGAAAAATTATGAGTAGACGAATACGAAAGCCCATCGTTACAAGGGATAGGACTGTTAGGTCTGATTGAAGAGATGACTTTTGTCATAATTAGGGTGGTACCGCGGATATAATCTTTCGTCCCTATAAGTATAGCTATATGCTGTATTTATAGGAGCGAAAGATTTTTTTTATTGCTACCCTCATTACTCAATTGATTCAATCTAAGCTAATTATCCTAGAAAATAAATTAAATTTCTAAGGAGGATTATGTAATGAAAAAGTTTAGCAAAGTAATTTTATTGGTATTAGCAGCAATGGTGATGTTAACAGGTTGTAGTTTAAGCAAAGGTGTTAGTGCTGAAGATGATAGTCAGTTTGAAATTGGAATTATTCAGTTAGCAGACCACCCTGCTCTAGATGATGCAAGACGTGGATTTGAAGATGGATTAAAAGAGCTAGGTGTAAATGCTAAAGTATCATACCAAAATGCTCAAGGTGAAATCCCAAATACAATGACTATATCTCAAAAATTTGTAAGTGATAAAGTAGATTTAATATACGCAATAGCAACACCCGCAGCACAAAGTGCAAAACAATCTACATCAGATATACCAGTACTATTTAGTGCAGTAACAGATCCAGTTGAAGCAGAATTAGTTGAATCAATGGAAAATCCAGGTGGTAATGTCACAGGTACATCTGACTTAAGCCCAATGGATAGACAGCTACAATTATTTAAAGATTTAGATGAAAATATTAATAAAATTGGAATTATATATAATACTAGTGAACCAAATTCTCAGGTACAAGTTGAACTTGCTAAGGAACTAGCTCCTGCTATAGGACTTGAAATAGTAGAAGTAGGAATTTCAAATATTAATGATATACCTTTGGCTTTAGATTCAATTATAAATAAAGTAGATGCAATATATACAATAACAGACAATATGGTAGCTTCAGGTATAAGTTTAGTCTCTAATAAAGCATTGGAAAATGGACTGATTACAATAGCTGGTGAAGACTCCCATGTTAAAAGCGGCCTACTTATGACAGATGGCATAAGCTACTACGAATTAGGTAAACAAACAGCAAGAATGGCAAAAGAAATATTAGTAGATGGTATATCACCTTCTGAAATACCTGCAGAAACAGCAATAAATACAAATAAAGTATTCAATGAAGAAACATTAAACGCATTAAATATTGATAAGGACAATAAAGTCTTTGAAGATGCAACTAAAATTAATTAGTAACAAATTGGAGGTTTAATAAATGAAATTATTATTAACTAGTGTAGAACAAGGGCTAATTTTTTCTATATTAGGCATGGGAGTATTCCTAACTTATAAAGTGCTTGATACATCAGATCTTTCCGTTGAGGGGACCTTCCCCTTCGGTGCATTCCTGTTTGCAAAATTTATTTCCTCAGGAATAAGTCCAATAGTAAGTACTTTGCTAGCCTTTTGTTTCGGGAGCCTTGCAGGGCTACTTACAACAGTATTATTTACAAAATTAAAGATAAAGCCATTGTTGGCTGGTATACTTACAATGACTATATTGTACTCTGTCAACTTAAGAATAAATGGAAGATCTAATATACCACTTTTTAGCTACGATTCTATATATGATTACGGTTCTACACTGTTGATTTTAATTATTGTAGTATTATTAGTAAAAGTACTCCTTGACTTATTCTTAAAGACTGAAACGGGATATCTATTAATAACAACGGGTGATAATGAAGCATTGGTAAAATCCCTAGGTGAAAATAGTAATAAATACAAATTAATTGGTTTCATGCTAGCAAATGGATTGGTTGCATTAAGTGGAGCTTTAATGGCTCAACACCAAGGTTTCGTTGATATTACTATGGGTGCTTCTATTATAGTAGTAGCTTTGGCTTCAATCATAATTGGAGATACGATAAAGAAAAACTCTAATATCTTAAAAAATACTACTAGAGTAATTATCGGTGCTGTAATTTATAAGATTATAGGTGGCATTGCCATAGACTTAGGACTTAACCCAGATGACTTAAAAGCAATAAACGCACTAATCGTAATAGCATTTATAGCATACAACAACAAAGCATCTGAGTTCTTAAGTTCAAAGGCAAAAGGAGGAGTAAAAAATGCTTAAGGTTAAAAATCTATCTAAAAGTTTTAACAAAAATACTGAGAATCATATAGATATATTTAACGGTTTTAATCTAGAGATAGAAAAAAATAAATGTACTGCTATTATCGGACCAAATGGCTGTGGCAAAAGTACTCTCCTTAACCTTATTAGTGGAAGTATCATGTTGGATCAAGGTGAGATTATCCTTAATGGGAAAGATATTAGTAAACTCACTGAAGAAAAAAGAGCAATCCATATTGGTAGAGTGCATCAAGACCCTTCAATGGGTGTATCCCCTTCTCTTACTATATTAGAGAATATGTCATTGGCAGATAAAAAAGGTGAAGGCTTCTCCCTTAAAAGATTAGTCAATAAAGACAGAATCCCAAAATATAAGGAACTATTGAAGGATTTAGATTTAGGACTTGAAGATAAACTAGATACTCAGGTTAAATTTTTATCTGGTGGGCAAAGACAATCTTTGTCTTTAGTAATGGCTTCAATGAAATTTCCTGATTTACTATTATTAGATGAGCATACAGCAGCTCTTGATCCTAAAACCTCACATGTAGTTATGAGAAAAACTAAAGAGTTAATCGATAAATATAAGATGACAACTATTATGATTTCACATAATATGAAGGATGCTATTGACTACTCAGATAGAGTAATTATGCTAGATAAGGGCCAAGTAATATTGGATAAACCTAGCAATGAACTTACTGAAGAAGAACTTATGAATATTTATAGAAAAAAATTAGATGAACATCTACTTCAATAGAAAACTCAGAGGATTATCCCTCTGAGTTTTATGCTGTAATGCTATTTACATATAAAAATGTTATAATTAATTTATAAGTTTTAAGGGGTGAAATTAACTTACAATGAATAGTCCAATTAATGAAGATATACAACAGATACTTAAATCTATAGAGAAATTATTAGAATCAAAGGATTTTATAATTATTGCAATTGATGGTAAAAGTGGTTCAGGCAAAACCACATTGGCTAATGCACTAAGTAGTTTATGTGACTCAAACTTATTTCATATGGATGATTTTTTCTTAAGACCAGAACTAAAAACTGAGGAAAGAATGAAAGAGATTGGCGGAAATGTTGATTATGTAAGATTTAAAGAAGAAGTAATTGATGGAATTTATTCTAGAGAAAAATTTAAATATCAAATATATGATTGTAAAGAAATGGCTTTAACAGACTATATATCAGTAGAACCCAAAAGAATAAATATCATTGAAGGCAGTTACAGTATGCATCCTACTCTTATTGAAAACTATGATTATAAAATATTTTTAAATTTAGATTATGATACTCAAAAAGAGCGTATTTTAAAAAGGAATGACCCATCAGCCTATAAAAGATTTATTGATGAATGGATACCTAAAGAAAATATTTATTTTAATGAGATGAAAATCAAAGAAAAGTGCGATATTGTAATTTATCCAAAATAATAGGAGATACCCTGGTATCTCCTATTTTCTTATTTTCTATTTATTAAGCCTTTTTCAAAAGCATCTTCTATCATAAATTCTACAAACTTCCATAATTCATCTGAGGATTCCTTAACTGGTGATATTCTCTTATAAATATCTGATTGAGGAACATCATATTTTTGCCAAGTTCCTCCAGCATTATGATAGTTATTCAACATTGGTTGTAGTCTATCCATTGAAGCCGCAAACAAGGCCTCAGGTGTCTCCATCTCCTCAAATTCATCCCACAAGGCTCTCATTTCCTTGCCCTTATCTCGTGATAACATACCGAAGATCTTATCAGCTGCAGCCAGCTCCCTTTCCCTCTTATCTAGGTTTGCATCTTTATCGTAACAGAATGTATCTCCAGCATATAGTTCTACTAAATCATGAGTTAACAGCATCTTGATTACTTTAAATGTATCTATCTCCTCATTTGCATACTCTGATAATACCATTGCCATTACTGATATATGCCATGAATGCTGGGCATCGTCCTCTCTTCTATCTTCATTAATTAAGCTCGTCTGTCTAAGGATAGTCTTCATCCTATCAAGCTCTACTATAAACTCCATATCCTTTAATAACCTTTCATTAACCAAAAAATCATCTCCCAAGTCAAAATCTTAATACTATTATATATTAATTACTTTATTTGTAAAAGGTTATAAAAAAATCATCTAAAATGTGGATAGTACTCCTAAATGTATGTTTTCGCTTCTTCTTCTCCTCTAAGCACCCTTAAACCACCTTCGGCCAGTGCAGATAGTTCATCTTCTCCTGGATATATATATACTTTTGATATGAACTCAACCATGTCTATAATCCAATCAGT
>JAVKTT010000016.1:0-13996 GCA_031460505.1 Tissierellaceae bacterium | reverse complement strand
AGATGTTATGTGAAAGGAAAGGGATAGAAATATTAGAGGGAGAGTTGATGCCAGACCACATTCATTTGCTGTTAAATATCCCACCGAAATATAGTATTTCAGAAATAATGGGATATCTAAAATCAAAAAGTACTCTTATTATATTTGAAAGACATGCTAGTTTAAAATATAAATATGGAAGTAGAAAATTTTGGTGCAGAGGATATTATGTGGATACAGTAGGAAAAAATGAGAAGAAGATAAAAGAATATATTCAAAATCAGATGCAGGAAGATCTGCTGTATGATCAAATGAGTATAACAGAATATATTGATCCGTTTACCGGAGAAATGGTAAAAAAGAAAAAATGAGCATGCCCCAGAAGGGGCGGCAGAAGATCCCAAGGGGATAATGGATAAAGGTGCATAGAAAAAAGGCCCGGAAGGGCCAGCAAGAGAATGTGGTACAAAAGGCGAACCCTTCTATGCGCCTTTAGACGTAGGTCGGAGTAACCCCCTTATAGGGGGTATGTCAAACCGCCGGTTTTACTGGCGGTACTGATACAATAATTTAGTCAGTAAAATTTGTATTTACAGAAGAAAGAAACCTAACTATGGTACACGACAAGAAGCTGAATGATAAGGCCAAATGATCCCACTGTAAGATCTGCCAGGAATGCATAACAGGTGCTAAGATGATGCAAAGAATAACAAGGGAGATTTAAACCTCCCTTGCGTTACCAGATGATGCCTAATTGGATGTAATTCTAGGTTTAGGGCCTTCACCCGGAGGAGTATAAAATGGATCAATATAATCGCTATTTGATGCGGTTTTCGAACGATGATCTGTATGGGTAACATTTTTATTACTGGTATTATTGTCTGTAGCACTGCCCTGTTTGTTGGAAGATTTATCTTTGCTATTCAAGATTGATACTCCTTTCGCTTTTTTAGTAGTGTCTGCAGAACAAAAAATAATATACAAAAGTTGGAATTTCACGAGGTGAATGATATGACAAATAGATAGATTGAAAAATTTGCAGTGGGCTATCCTTAATTATGTCAAAGTAAAAATAATTGTAACGAATTCGATCCCCCGTAGTCTTATGTATGAAAGCGAGGTGAAAAAGTGGCGGACTTCAATGAAATATACAGTCTTTACTTCAAGGATGTCTATAAATATGTTTTGTCAATAAGCAGAGATGAAATGATTGCGGAAGAAATAACACAAGAGACATTTTTTAAGGCTTTAAAAAATATAGATAAATTTGATGGAAAGTGCAAGCTCTATGTGTGGTTATGCCAAATTGCAAAAAATACATTTTTCACATACAAAAAGAGAGAGAAGTATTATGAGGACTTAACTGAGGCGGAAGATATTCTTGCTGATTCAACGATTGAGCAGAGCTTGTTAACAAAAGAATCTGTATTTAAAATTCACAAAGAGCTTCATAACTTAGGCGAACCCTATAAGGAGGTTTTTATGCTGCGGGTGTTTGGAGATTTATCCTTTTCACAGATAGGGAGCCTATTTGAAAAAACAGAAAGTTGGGCGAGAGTCACTTACCATCGAGCTAAAATGAAATTAAAGGAGAAAATAGAATGCGAATAACCTGTGAAATAATAAAGGACCTGCTCCCGTTGTATTACGATAATGTATGCAGTGAAGACAGCCGAAAATTAATTGAAGATCATTTATCAACGTGTGAAATGTGCCGTAACGAACTGAAGCAGATTGACATTGAGATAAAAGCTGTTAAAAATACGGAGGATGTAAAAATTATGAATAATATTGCAAAGAAATGGAAACAGGATAGACTGTCATCATTTTTTACAGGCACATTACTTTTTTCTATTATTGCCAGTGTGGGGTGCGTGGTGGCATATAATAGAATCGGCAGTTATGTAACTGCAGAAGGATTTCTAGTGGAACCGTTTGCTTTGATTCCGCTAACCTACCTGTTTGGATTGGCTGCATTTTTGTCAGGACTTGTTCTAGGGGTTCTGTCTATAAAAAGGCGCATGCTAAATTCTAAATTGTTTAAATGATCATGATCATTATGTGTAGCCAATAATATAAATGAGCTAAAAAACTACTAACTATATGTAACTTAGTTAGTAGTTTTTTTGAAGTAATTTAGTCTGGAAAACTGATATTTTACAGATAAAAGAACTATTTAAAGGAGGATATTAATATTGTACTCTAACTGAGAAGGCCATGAGCAGATACACAGAAATCGATAGAAAGTGGGCTTTCTGATAAACAAGTTGCTGAGTGGGTTACAGCTTTCCTTTCTGGAGGCAAGTCATAGCAATTGATGAGATAGAGTCATTGGAAAAAGCTTAGGAAAGGATATAAAGCCAGAAAATGGATAGTTGAATAACGAATCGTGCTCTATTAAAAAAGGTAAGGGCAAAAACGAAACTGAATGATAATAATGTTACATTTGGGAATAATGTGAATAATATATAATAAGGGTTAATAAGGAGGTGAATTTATGCGAGGTTATTTGTCTATTGTGATTTTTTTTATCGGGATAATCTTGGCTGCTTATATTGGATATTGGAGTTTATTCATTAAGCCTATTATGGTTTGTGTATCGGCATCAAAGGCTGGAGCGTTAACGTCCGCACTTACGATGATGACAATAATCAAATGTGCATTATCATGGTTGGTTGCTGGTGTGATTTTTGGTTTGGGGTATATCGCTGCGATGATTGTGAGTCGCAAATAATCTAGCTGTTGTATTGGAGGAAGAAACGATGTTAAACGAAGATGTGCAAGCATGGGTAGATTTGGGGTTTTCAGAGGAAGAGGCAATTGTAATGGCAAACGCAATGAAGGATAGGTATGGCGAAGTTGAAATAACAGATGATGACTCTGATTCATCTCATAATGAATTGTTTTGAGAACTAATACAACAAACAGGACATTCAATAAAGGAATGATTTTATTATAGTAATATTTTTAGATATTTATGTGTATAAAAAACGGATGTCGAGATAAAATTGGCGGAATTTATTTTGTAAATGATAACAGGATTAAACTGCTAAAGAAAATTATTGATGCAACAGGGGCAAAGATTGTCCTATCTTCAACCTGGCGAATGGGCTGGTTTGATAGAGATTATGGTCTACATAGTCAACACGTGGAAGATTTCAACAGGTTAGAAGAAAAGCTAAAGAAATCTGAGATCATATTTATCTCAAGAACTCCGATATTGCCAAGTAGATATCGTGGTAAAGAGATTAAATCATGGAGACAATTGGAGGAGCGAGTCAGTAGAGTCATTTTTAATTATTGAAGAGGATTTACTTACAGATTTTCCTGCTCGGCAGCTTGGTTTGTATCGAATGCGTTAAAAGAATATGGTGATACAACTATCTATATATCTGATGAGGCATATGACATTAAGGGGAATTGCATACAAGAATATTATTCACTAAGAAGCAAAGTAAACTGCAACAGAAACTTTTGGCAACTGTTTAACAAGTTAAGAAAGAATTGATAGATTACCACTGGATTCCGTTGGTATTTTATTACTATAAAAACAAGATTCAATGATGGAAAGGAGAATGTAAATATGAGATGGAGGAAGTATAAATATATTTATGTGACAAGATATCTGTTATTCTGCCAATAAAGAGAACAGAGGCTTTGGGCAATATTTCTCAAAACCACTGTTCCTTTATAAAATTTTTATTCTTTTTCCTCTTTTGCAGCGATTCTGTAATTTTAGTATGCGCTTTATTTTGACCTTAGATGCCTTCTACTTTTATTTCATTATTGTTGACCAATATTGCTTGACTATTACTAATTGGGGTTAATTTTAATGTAGAAGAATAAGTATCAATAATTTTTTGTGCAGCTTTCTTGAAAGGGGGATTGTTATAGTGTGGTACAGCATAAAACTCTACAAGACCTAAAGCATCGAAACTCTCTAAGTCCGGTGCTTTTTTAATACTATCCATTCCCTTTGCATATTCAACATTCGCTGATACAACCATTGCTCCGGCAGATTCACCGATATAAAGTTTACCAGAGTTGACTTCATCAATAATTAATTTATCTGCACCTGTTCTTTTCAATTCCTGTAATAAATAGAATGTGTTTCCACCCGTTACATAAATAAAATCATTGTTTTTTATTTTAGAACTTATTTCATCAGTTGTAGCAGTTGATATTTCTAGTTCGTCAACGGTTAAACCGATTTTTTCGAGTGCTTTTCTACCCGCATTTACATAAAAAATAACCTTTTCCACTTTACTTGCGGTAGGGATAAAGGTTACAGTTTTGCCGCTCAAGTCTTTTTCAAAATCTGTAAATATGTTAACTACATCCTTAAAAGATGAAACCAAAAATAGTTTTTTCATAGCTTCTTTAATCTCCTTTAGTTGCTGTGCTGATTATAGTATAATGTATAATGGTGTCAGTTTGTGAAACTATTTAATTAATGATTTGATTATAGTTAAGTTTAAAGATATTATGAACAGGTATAGCATTTCTAAACGTATGAAATTATCCAGCTAGCTAAAACATATGGTGCTGCGCCCATGATGTTTATTTCTACTATGACTGAAGAGGGAATCATTAGACGTGAAGTAACCTATAATATTTTAAATAATCCTTCTGTGCAGGATCGTTTTATTAAAAATGCTCTTTACATACTAAAAACAAAAGGTTTTTATGGTATAAATATATATGCCGAAAACGTAACCAATGACAATATAAATAGCATTGCAGAATATTTGAAAAGAGCCTCTGCGATATTTCATTCAGAGGGTTATAAGGTACTAATTACCATAACACCAGCTACGAATGTAGATACCCCCAGCGTCGCTTTTGAAAAATTAGACTATTCAAGATTATATGAATTTGTAGATGGAATCATATTTTCCTCTTATGACTGGGCAAGGTCTTACAGCTATCCAAACGCAATTTTTCCGGTTAATATCTTACGAGAATTGATAGATTATGTGGTTAGTATTATTCCCCCTGAAAAAAAAAATCTTGGAGTTACTGCTCTAGGCTATGATTGGACACTTCCATATGTCCTCGGTGCCACAGAAGCTATAATAATATCTAATGATAGAGCGGTACAAATTGCAGCGGAAAATAATATACCAATACAATTTAATGAAGCGCACAGTCATCTTACTTCTATTATATGGATATCGATGGGATTTTACATGTCGTATGGTTTTAAGATGCAAGAAGCTTTGATGCACGAGCAGAGTTAGTAGCAGAATATAATCTCCAAGGTTTATCAATTTGGACTATTATGAGATTCATCACCCAATTGTGGCTTATTATCAATACTAAATACTACATAGAGAGGCTTATGGGTATTGACTAAGAATTACCTGGGCTGATATGGTTGAGATGAAAGAAGAAGGATATAAAATAAGATATGTTTATATTGTTAAAAGATTATATGATTCATATTATTTAAGTTCACTCGAAGATATGAATAAACGAATTGAATTTATCTTTACACCTCTCAAGTCAGATGCATGTATGAAAAGAAGCTGCAATGAATGTAGGGTATTGGATACGTTCTTTACACCAAGGTACAATTTGGATTTTAAAATCCAAGGGTGCAAGGAAATAGATGGTATAATTATAGTGACTTAGATGATTTTACGGAAGGATGTGTGGCTGATGCTGAATGTGCATTACAAACTGTCTTATTTAATGGTCATGTTTGCATTGAAATGAAAGATATCTTGGGTTGATATGGGTTCACTATGGACGATGTTTGGGCACATAGGCCCAAAGTTTAGTGGAATAAACTGATATTTATATATTATGGAGGTAGAAGACATAAATAAAAAAAGACCACTTATTAGCAGTCTTTTTATCACGTAGTTTATACAGTATAAACATTGACGGCCTGTAATCCACGATTACCTTCTGTTACATCAAATGTTACAGACTGTCCCTCATCTAAGGTTTTAAAACCGTCCATTGCGAGACCGGAAAAGTGAACGAATATATCGTTGCCCTGCTCGTCGCAGATAAAACCAAAACCTTTTTGTGGATTAAACCATTTTACTGTACCTTTAGTCATGAAAGATACCTCCTTAAATAATAATATTATATTTTTACTAAAACTAAAAATCGCATATATATGTAAATCATCAATAGAATAATGACTTACATATACATGCGAAATCAAGACCTTATTTAAAATACTAGTTTAGTATAACACAATGTTTGAAATAAGTCAAGAAAAAATAATGGAAAAGAAGAGATGATATGAGAAAATTAACAAAAGAGATAAGTGAACAACGCGAAGCGGAAAGGCGCTCCTGGCTGAATTTGGTAAGATATCATAAAGCAGGGACCTAATCCAAATTTAGTAAGATGGTAAGAAACCATCGTTTTATTGGAAGATAGAAGATGGCTAAATTACAAGTAAAAGATATTAAAAACAGAGAAGTAGTTTATGGTTGTGCCTTTAATATCGACTTTGATAGAAATAAATGGTATGGAGGGCAAGTAGTACATAATATATGTAAACCAATCAAAGGCATGGTTGAGAAACATGAAGATTATGATTCATATAGGACTAAGTTCAATACAATGGAACCGTCTGTGCCAAGTTTTACTGCATATTAAGATACATTAATATCTATATTAATATGTTATGAACATGTGAGATTAGCATATAATTGATCTTAATAAGATCATTTGAGGGAACCATGATTATACACGTTGTCCAACCAGACGAAACCTTAAAATCAATATCAGATTATTACAAAATCCCTGTTGACAGATTAATATTAGAAAACGGAATTACAAACCCTGCTAATTTAGCAATAGGCCAAACTATAGTGATTGTTCAACCTGAAACACTCTACACCGTTCAGGCCGGCGAGAGTATTGCAGTGCAGCATGGTGTTACACCAATGGAAATATTAAGAAATAATCCCTATCTTTCCGATAGAGAAATTTTGTATGTCGGTGAATCCATAGTTATAAGCTATCAAACTAATAAAACAAGAACAATTGCCACTAGTGGCTATATCTTTCCTTATGTAGATAAATCTGTTTTAAAAAAAACACTTCCCTTTTTATCTTATCTGACCATATTTAATTATAGGGCCACAAGTGAAGGAGAAATTGTCTCCAGTGCTGATGACACTGAACTTATCAAGCTGGCTAAAACTTATGGTACTGCGCCCATGATGTTTGTTTCCACTATGACGGGAGAGGGAATAATTAGCCGTGAAGACTCCTTTAAAATTTTAAGTAATCCTTCTGTACAGGATCGCCTGATTGATAATGCTCTTCAAATACTGAAAATGAAAGGTTTTTATGGTATAAACATATATACTGAATCCATTAACTATGATAACATAAATATCTATGCAGAATTTCTGGAAAGGGCCGCTGCAAAATTTCATTCAGAAGGTTTCAGGGTACTAATTACCATAACGCCTGCTACAAATATTAATACCCCTAAAATTAGTTTTGAAAAAATGGACTATTCAAAATTATCTGAATCTGTAGATGGAATTTTATTATCTTCTTATGATTGGGCAAGGACTTACAGCTATCCAAACGCAATTTTCCCGGTTAATATCTTAAGAGAATTGTTAGATTACATGGTTAGTATTATTCCCCCTGAAAAATTTTTTCTAGGAGTTACTGCTCTAGGCTATGATTGGACACTTCCATATGTTCCAGGTGCAACAGAAGCTACTATAATATCTTATGACAGTGCAGTAAGAATTGCCGCGGAAAATGGTATACCAATACAATTTAATGAAGCAGCACAGTCACCCTTCTTCTACTATACGGATAGTGATGGGAATCTGCATGTAGTATGGACGAAAGATGCAAGAAGCTTTGATGCAAGGGCTGGACTGGTAGAAGAATATGGTCTACAAGGCTTATCATTTTGGACCGTTATGAAATTCGATGCACAAATGTGGTTTGTTATTAATACGCAATATTACATCCAGAAGTTTTAAATGTCCATGTAAGCAGATTGCAAAAAAACAATTGCTTTAATAGCATACCATAACCCGATAAAAGAGCTTTTGCGGAAAGCTATTCTTTTAGATGAAAAGCGGAGAGTAAAGCATATAACAATTCATCCTTGTGATTTGTAGACATTAATCAAGTTTGGTATTAGGCATTTTGTCGATACCGGGAACTACCTATGCAAGCAATGGAACTGTTCCAGTACCTAGTATGCGTGTAACAATAACAAATACTGAGACTGGTAAAGTGACTCAATATAATCTTAATGAATCTAGTACTCAAAGTGTGATTGATAAAGATGGCGAAAGAGTCTTTGTTAGTACATATAACATAGAGGATAAACGTATAATGACTCGAGATGCCAGTCAAACAAAGCGGGATTATTATGAAAATGAAAGAAAAGAAAATATTATACACGGGAACTTCTTTAGAGTCATGCTTATTTATAAAAAATAAATTAGACTCCAATGGAATAAAATACTTAGAATCCACAAAAAAGAATGATAATTGGTTTCGTTTCATTCTACAACTTTTTTTTATAGGAACAGGTAGTTATGGTATGAATGGAGAACACATCATGCATTATTACATTTATGTCGAAACGGAAGACTATAGTGCTGCCTCTCAATTGATTAAAGGTGTAGAATAAAGGATAGTTGTGGAATCCGAGGTATTTGATATTTTGTAGTGAATAAGCCGGTCTAAAGATCGGCTTATTTGTATGCTGAATATGAAGAGAAATAGTTGGAATAACACTCGTATCGTTAACAGTGAGATTCTTTTTTGCGTGGGGGACACCCCATATGATTGATGAAATTGAAAGAGTATGGAAGATGATTGAGAAAATGAAATAAGTGGTTTAAAGTAAGATGATACTAGAATATAAGAAGTGAAAATGATATTTGCGTTAATGACGAGGCTTATACAAGAAATTATTGCGAGTTAAACTGAAATCTTGGTATTGATAGCTTGTAGTTTTTTAGATAAAATATTAATTAAATATAAATTTAGAAGGAGAAATATAATGGTCATAGATGGAAATCCAAAAGAGAAGGAAGCTATGAAAGCTTTTCGGCAAGGCAACAGGGCAGAGGGCCTAAAATTGCAGGAAGAATTTGCAGCAGAATTCCGTGAGGAATATAAAGAAAAAGATCATTGTTCTTGCAAAAAAGCTTGTAGGTATCATGGGAATTGTAAAGAATGTGTAGCTATCCATAGAGCACATCAAGAGCATCTACCAAATTGTATGCGACCGATCGTGAACCAAAAAATTAAGCTTTTATCGGAACTTACTGAACATACAATAGCAAATGAAATAGAGCCACCAAATGAAATTTTGAGACGAAAAAATTAAAGTGACATTTATGTAACTTATTTAATGAGTAAGATGCTTGACGATACACTAACACAAGACACAGGGGTGTCTATAACAATGTATTCAAAACAATCATAATCTAAATTATTTAAAACTAGTAAGTTGTTTCTGAAATTAGTTTAGCAATTGTAACTGTAGATTATTTTTATTTGTGGAGGAAATCAAATGGACAAAAATATTTATAGTGAAATCAAAACCGTTACACTTGAAAGATTTAGAGTAGCTAGATATGTTATTATCAGTCCCGCTCCGGAAATGGATGTTATTGCCTATATAGATAAGTGGGCGGGTAAAAGCGGCTTATTTGATATTGAGGGCTACAAAAGAAAACGGATTGGTTGGGATTTTCCGTTTGTTACAAAAGAACAGCAGGAAAAGTTCGGACTAAGGGGCTATGTTGCAGCGTACGTCATACCAGAGAATTTTGTTCCAAAGTGTGAAGGAGCTGAAATCGCATATATAGAAAAGGATACTTATGCAACAATTACTATAACGAATCCGCACAGTAATTCTTTTGAGAACATAACCAAGGCATACCACATGCTTTTTGAATTTGCTAAAACATCATCATGGGAAAATAGACTTGCATTCGAAGAAGAATATGATATAGATGGAGTCCACTATATGGACGTATACGTTCCCATTAATTAGAATCTCCGCTTGCTGTCTCTCAGTTGATGGTACTTCATATTTAACCTTTATCACACGTCCCATCACCTCGAAGCTGCCAAGTTTTGGGTCTTCGTCGATGTGCATTGGAAATGATTCATATATGTCGAACGTGCGTGCATATGTCAGGTCATCACTGTTCCATTCCTCATTACCAGCTTCATCATATTTAGTTATATTATTGCTGGCAAGCAGTACGTTGTGGATATCATCAATAGTCCTGTCACCAATTAATACCGCCACGTACGCATAACCATCATTCGGTCTATTTAGTCCACAACTACCATTAGCGATATCAAGAATGGTCTCGCCTACTTTAATGCTTTCATTAAAGCTATTATTAGCACAAAAAGTACTGAGTACTGATTTTGATCGTTAATAATTAAAAGTGTGTTTTCATTAGGAGAAGAAAAGAAATGGTGTAAAAGAGAAATCAAAAATGTTTACAAGTTAAAAATGTGTCGGAATATTAAATATTTGAGTTTGTTAATCATAAAAAACAATCTACGCTTAAGAAGAAAAAAACAACGGAAATTGCAAAAATAATTTATAGAGTGTTATTGTGGTATAGTATCAATATACATTCATGTATTTTGGCCTTTCAAGTATCCCCCAGAGATACGTCGAATTATCTATACTACAAACTCGATAGAAAACTTCAATCGTCAGCTGAGAAAGGTAACAAAATCAAAAACGATATTTCCAACAGACGATGCCTTATTCAAGATGTTGTATCTGGCAATGATGGACATCACGAAAAAGTGGGAAGGAAAACCATGGAACTGGGATTCAGGGAGTAGCTGCTGATAGTAAAATATATGAAGTCTTAGATAGTATTGAAGCGTTATTTAATGAGATGGAAGATATTTTAACGAGCGAGTAAATAAGTGCTAATGAAAGGCTGGTTTTAAGATAAAATGAAAATTAGAAGAGCAGTTGAAGAAGATGTAATGGCAATTATGAAGATTTATGAATATGCCCGTAAGTTCATGATAGAAAGTGGAAATCCGACCCAATGGAGTCCTGCCTATCCAAACGTAGATGTGGTGAAAAGAGATATTAAAAACGGGAATTGTTATGTTTGTACTGAAAAAGAGACTATAGTTGGTACTTTTGCATTTATCATTGGGGAAGAACCTACTTACCATATGATTGAACAAGGAAACTGGCATTATGATATGCCATATGGCACCATTCACAGACTAGCCGGGAGTGGACAGGCAAAAGGGGTATCGAAATATTGTTTTGATTATTGTAAGAGCAAAATAGACTATCTTAGAATAGATACTCATGCAGACAACAAGCCTATGCAGGCAGTTATTTTAAAAAATGGTTTTGAAAAATGTGGGATTATCCATGTAGCGAATGGCGATCCAAGAATTGCTTTTGATTTTAAAAATAAGATACAAGAACTTTTTTAACAAGCGAAAAAGAAAACTGGATAAGATTCGCGAGAGTGATAAGCAAATGAATTAGAAAAGAAGATATCATTTATGGCTGATGTGTAAATGAATGATATAGAAGTAAGCAGAGTGTTAACAAAAGAACTTTAAATGATGGTTTTAAGGAGGCAATTAATAGCATTTAAAAGACAAATAGATGAAAATGAAATTTCAATGTGTTAGTAAGAATGAGCAATGTGGATTTTTCTGTATTAACTTTAAAAGGAGAATATAATATGGATAATTTTAGTGATAATCGAGTTTTTATGAAAAGCGGATTTGATCTTCCTGAACGCGAATTTATATCCGATCAAGATCGTGGAATGCCACCACCAAGTGCTACGAAAACAATCGATGACAAATTTAAAATCATCGAACTTCCAACAGTAGATAAAAATACTGTTAAGATTAATGATTTATACACTTGCTTTAACAATCGTAGAAGTAGACGAAATTATAAAGATACACCAATTACATTAGAAGAGTTGTCATTTTTGTTATGGGCAACTCAAGGTGTGCAAAAAGTTATACCTGCATATAAAAATACTGGTCATATAACACTACGCCCAGTTCCTTCGGCAGGTGGCAGACATTCTAGTGAGACATATCTTGCAATTAATAATGTAGAAGATCTGGAAAAGGGTATTTATATTTATATGCCCATAGAACATAAACTTGCATTCATTCAGTATGTTGATAATTTGCCAGAGAAACTTACTTATGCTTATGGCGGAGAAGGTTACGAAAATGAATCCAAGTGGTTTGGGCGGGCATCGGTTGTATTTTTATGGACCTGCATTCCTTATCGTGGAGAATGGCGATACCATTGTGAGGCTCACCGATTAATGTTGTTGGATATTGGCCATGTATGTCAAAATTTATATCTGGCAGCCGAAGGAATTGGAGGTGGTGTTTGTGCAATTGCGGCGTATGTACAAGAGGCTTTTGATGAATTACTTGGCATAGATGGTAAAAATGAATATGTCGTTTACCTTGCTGCTGTGGGTAAAGTAGAATAAAGGAAAGCTAAATCTATAATGCCAATGAAGTATCTAACGGTGGGGCTAGGAATTCCGGGCACCGCCCTTTGTCAGTTTGCGACAAAGTTTCATTTTAATACTGTAGATCATGATAATTTTAGTTACTGTAGGAAATAAATTATTTAATAAAATAACTATTTTACGTCGTCGTGATTGAGCCGACTATGTGTGGATTTAATGGATAGTTGAGCAAAGATTGCCTTAGTCATTGTTACTATTGAGATTATTTATATATATTAATATTTATACTATAATGTAATGAACGGGTAATGGTAGCATATAATAGAATTAATAAGATCATTTGAGGGAAACCATGGTTATACATGTTGTCCAGCCCGGTGAAACCATCTATTCGATATCAGAGTATTACGAAATCCCTGTCGACAGATTAATATTGGAAAACGGAATTACAAATCCTGACAATCTAGCGATAGGTCAAACCATTGTGATTGTTCAACCAGAAACAGTCTATACCGTCCAGCTTGGCGATACTTTGGAGAGTATTGCGATGCAGCATGATACTACTTCAATGGAGATATTAAGGAATAATCCCCATCTTTCCGATAGAGAATATTTGTACGCTGGTGAAACCATAGTTATAAGCTATCAAACGAATAAAACAAGAACAATTGCCACTATTGGTTATACCTTTCCATATATAGATAAATCTACTTTAATAAAAACACTTCCTTTTTTAACTTATTTGACTATATTCAATTATAGAACTACAAGTGAAGGGGAAATTATCTCCAGTGCTGACGATACTGAAATTAACCAGCTAGCCAAAACATATGGTGTTGCACCCATGATGTTTATTTCCACTATGACGGAAGAGGGAATAATCAATCGTGAAGTGACCTATAATATTATAAATAACCCTACTGTGCAGGATCGCTTTATTGATAACGCTCTTTACATATTAAGAACGAAAGGTTTTTATGGTATAAATATATATGCCGAAAACGTAACCAATGGAAACATAGACAGCATTGCAGCATATTTGAAAAAAGCCTCTGCAATATTTCATTCAGAAGGTTATAAGGTGCTGGTTACCATTACACCGGCAACGAACGTAGATATCCCAGGCGTCAATTTCGAAAGATTAGACTATTCAAAATTATCTGAATATGCAGATGGAATTATATTTTCTTCTTATGACTGGGCAAGGTCTTACAGCTATCCAAGCGCAATATTTCCGGTTAATATCTTAAGAGAATTGTTAGATTATGTGGTTAGCATCATTCCCCCGGAGAAAATTTTTCTAGGAGTCACCGCTCTGGGTTATGATTGGACACTTCCATATGTTCCCGGTGCTACAGAAGCTGTTGTAATATCTAATAATAGTGCGGTACAAATTGCAGCAGAAAACAAAATCCCAATACAATTTAATGAAGTAGCCCAGTCATCATACTTCTATTATATTGATAGCGATGGGATTCTGCATGTAGTATGGTTTAAAGATGCAAGAAGCTTTAATGCAAGGGCCGGACTTATAGAGG
>JAVKTT010000015.1:0-15067 GCA_031460505.1 Tissierellaceae bacterium | reverse complement strand
GAAGGAATAGAAATGGTAATGCCAGGAGATAACTCCAAATTTACAATATCATTAATAACACCAATCGCGATAGAAGAAGGATTAAGATTCTCAATCCGTGAAGGCGGAAGAACAGTAGGCTCAGGAGTTGTAACTAAAATTCTTGGATAATAATTATGACTAGGTCTTCCTTGACCTAGTTTTTTTCCTGACTAATCAGTAAATAGTATTAATACAGTTTAATGGTCAATAATAAAATATTGACATGGAATATTTTTTGTGGTAGTTTATATAAGTAATATAATTATCTATATTGGGACATTATGACCAATTTTAACTTTGATTATATATATATATAGATACCATTGTAGGAGGTGTACTCGATGAGAGATAGAATTATATTAGCTTGCACAGAATGTAAACAAAGAAACTATGTATCTAAAAAGAATAAAAAGAATACCACTGAAAGAGTTGAACTAAACAAATACTGTAAATTCTGCAAAACTCATACACTTCATAGAGAGACAAAATAAACAATTAAGTTAAGGATGTGAGAATAATGGCAGCCCAAACAGAAAATAATAAAGGTAAAATGTCAAGCTATTTCAGAGGCGTAAAAGCTGAAATGAAAAAAGTTGCATGGCCTAACAAAAAAGAATTGATTAATCATACAGGTATTGTTATTGGGATTAGTTTAATTGTATCGATAGTTGTATATTTGCTTGATCTTTTAATACATGGAGTATTACAATTATTTATTTAATTGATTAACAAGGGAGGGAAGGACCATTTGGTCCCATTGTATGACTGATAAGATTGAAGGTAGAGAAGAACGGGCTAGAAATGCTAAATGGTATGTAGTCCATACTTACTCAGGCCATGAAAATAAGGTTAAAGCAAACCTAGAAAAGATGGTTGAAAACAGAGGTATGATAGATGATATCTTTGAAGTCGCAGTGCCTACAGAAGAATATGTAGACTCCAAATCTGGGAAGAACAAAATTAAGGAAAGAAAAATGTTTCCGGGATACGTATTGGTTAAAATGATAATTAATGACGACTCTTGGTATTTAGTTAGGAATACTAGGGGCGTTACAGGTTTTGTTGGACCTGCGTCAAAACCAGTTCCTCTTTCAGATCAAGAAGTAAAAGCATTGGGAGTTCAAGAAACAATATTACCAACAGTTGATTTTAAAATTAATGATGTTGTAAAAGTAGCATCTGGACCTTTTGAGAACTTTATGGGGACAATTGGTAATATTAGCATGGAAAAAAGGAAGGTCAAAGTATATGTTTCAATGTTTGGAAGAGAAACACTGGTAGAATTAGATTTTGACCAAATACAAAGAATTTAGTTTTAAAAGCAAATTATGCTTTTTAAATAGATTTACACGAAGTGGGAGGGATATTCCCGCTAAACCACAATGATATGAGGAGGTGGAAGTTAGATGGCAAAAAAAGTTGTAGCGTTAGTAAAACTACAAATCCCTGCTGGTAAAGCAACTCCTGCACCACCTGTTGGTACAGCATTAGGACCTCATGGCGTTAATATAATGCAATTTACAAAAGAGTTCAATGCTAAAACAGCAGACCAAGCTGGAATGATAATACCAGTAGTGCTTACAGTATATCAAGATAGATCCTTTAGTTTCATTACTAAAACACCACCAGTAGCTGTTTTAATTAAAAAAGCTTTAGGAATAGAATCAGGTTCAGCAGAACCAAACAAAACAAAAGTTGCAAAATTGTCAAAAGAAGACATTACTAAAATTGCAGAAACAAAAATGCCAGACTTAAATGCTGCTTCTTTAGAGGCTGCTATTAGCATGGTAGCTGGAACAGCAAGAAGTATGGGAGTAGAAGTAGAACTATAATTATAGTGGGAGGGTAAACCGCTAATACCACAAGGAGGAATTTAAATGCCAAAAAGAGGTAAGAACTATCAAGAAAGTGTTAAACTTGTAGATAGACACAATTTATATGATGCTTTAGAAGCAATTGAATTAGTTCAAAAAACATCTAAGGCAAAATTTGATGAAACTGTTGAATTGGCAGTAAGACTTGGTGTAGACCCAAGACATGCAGATCAACAGGTAAGAGGTGCAGTAGTATTACCACATGGTACAGGAAGAACTAGAAGAGTTCTTGTAATTGCCAAAGGTGAAAAACAAAATGAAGCAACAGCTGCAGGCGCTGACTTTGTTGGCGGAGAAGAAATGGTAGCTAAAATTCAAAATGAAGGTTGGTTAGATTTCGATGTAGTTGTATCAACACCAGATATGATGGGTGTAGTTGGTAGAATTGGTAGAGTTCTTGGACCAAAAGGATTAATGCCAAACCCAAAATCAGGTACAGTAACATTTGATATTGAAAAAGCTGTTAATGAAATCAAAGCTGGTAAGGTAGAATATAGGGTTGACAAGGCAAGTATAGTTCATGTTCCAATTGGAAAAGTTTCATTTGGTACTGAAAAATTAAAAGAAAACTTCGATGTATTGGTTGATGCCTTAGTAAAAGCAAAACCAGCAGCAGCAAAAGGTAGATATTTAAAATCAGTAACCATTTCAAGTACAATGGGACCTGGAATTAAAATAAATGGACAAAAATTAATGGACTAATAATGTTGACAACAAAACAAGTTACTGATATAATAAACAAGTCAATTTAATAAGTACCGTAGACAGTAGGGACCAATAGGTTTAAATTTCCTACCGAGGTTGAATTCTAATATATAAATTTGAAATTAGAGTCTCTTCGTGTGTCTACGTAGAGACTTTTATTATTATATCCATATTCCATGGGAGGTGAAGTTAGTGAGAGAACAAACCCTTCAAGCAAAAACTCAAAATATTGAAGAGATCAAAGAGAAAATTAAAAATGCGGAGTCAGTTGTTCTAGTTGACTATAGAGGCTTAAATGTTGAACAATTAACAGAGCTTAGAAGTCAATATAGAAGTGCTGGTATCGAATATAAAGTATACAAAAACACTATGATGAGATTTGCTTTTAAAGATTCAGGTTTAGAAGAATTCAATGAGTTTTTAAAAGGACCATCTGCTATAGCATTTGGCTATGAAGATCCAGTATCAGCGGCTAAAATTACAGCAGAATTTGCAAAAAAACATGACAAATTAGAAATCAAAGCTGGTATAGTTGATGGAAAAGTTATAGATGTTAAAGGTGTTAATGACTTAGCTGAATTACCACCTAGAGAAGTACTTATTGCTCAAGCACTTGGTGGCTTAAATGCACCAATCCAAGGATTCGCAAATGTACTTCAAGGTACAATTAGATCACTAGCAATAGTATTAAATGCAATTGCTGAAGAAAAAGCAGCATAATAAATTTTAAAAAAATATTGGAGGTATTATAAAAATGGCAAGCGAAAAAGTATTAAATTTAATAGAAGAAGTTAAAAATCTTACAGTATTAGAATTAGCAGAATTAGTTAAAGCATTAGAAGAAGAATTTGGTGTAAGTGCAGCAGCTCCAGCAGCAGTAGCAGCAGCTCCAGCAGCAGGTGCAGCAGCTCCAGCAGCTGAAGAAAAAACAGAATTTGATGTTATTTTAGCATCAGCAGGTGGAGAAAAAATCAAAGTTATCAAAGCTGTTAGAGAAATAACTGGCTTAGGATTAAAAGAAGCTAAAGAATTAGTTGATAACGCTCCAAAAGCAATCAAAGAAGGAGCTTCAAAAGAAGAAGCAGAAGAAATGAAAACAAAATTAGAAGAAGTAGGAGCGACAGTAGAATTAAAATAGTAACCAATTTAAAAGGCTTTCATAATAGAGAGCCTTTTTTATTTACTTAATTCTTACGATAAATTAATTGACATGCCCATATTAATGTGATATCATAATTTATTGCATAATAACGAAATATGTGATCTTTTGTATAAAGATTTCACTAATAGGCAATATTAATTAATATGCTTGGAATGTATTACCAAAAGTGTTTAGTGCTTTTGGATATTTTAGTTTAATTTAGTTTAACAAGGGGTGAATTTGTTTATGGTACATCCTGTAACATATGGCAAGAGGGTCAGGATGAGTTACTCTCGTATCGATGAAGTATTAGATTTACCTGATTTAATTGAGGTGCAAAAAACCTCGTATGATTGGTTTGTAGAAGAAGGACTAAAAGAAGTTTTTGATGATATCTCTCCTATACAAGATTATACAGGTAATCTTATACTAGAATTTGTTAATTATCATATTGGTGACAGCCTAAAATATGATGAAGATGAGGCAAGAGAGAGAGATGCAAACTATTCTGCGCCATTAAAGGTGAAGGTAAGGTTAATTAACAAAGAAACTGGTGAAGTAAAAGAACAAGAAGTTTTCATGGGTGATTTACCTTTGATGACTGAAAAGGGAACCTTTATCATTAATGGAGCTGAAAGGGTTGTAGTAAGTCAGTTGGTTAGGTCTCCTGGTGTTTATTATGTAGAAAACAGAGATAAGACAGGAAAGAAACTATATTCTTCAACGGTGATTCCTAATAGGGGTGCATGGTTAGAATATGAAACTGACTCAAATGATGTAGTCTATGTAAGAATCGATAGGACTAGAAAGATTCCAATTACCATATTGCTAAGAGCATTAAACATTGTTAGTAATACAGAAATTATTGAGGTTCTTGGAGAGACGGAACAAGTATTGAATACTTTAGAAAAAGATACTACAACAACTGTAGATGAAGCAATGATAGAAATCTATAAAAAGCTTCGTCCAGGTGAACCACCTACAGTTGATAGTGCTAGTTCATTAATCAATAATATGTTTTTCGACCCAAGAAGATATGATTTAGCTAAAGTTGGAAGGTATAAGTTTAATAAAAAATTAGCTCTTTATAATAGAATTTATGGTAGAAGAGCGGCTAATAACATAATTAACCCGGAAACAGGGGAATTATTTGTAGCTAAAGGTGAAAAAATCACTAGAGATAAAGCAATAGAAATTGAAAATAGTGGTATAAATGTAGTTGATGTATTACTAGATGATGGTAAAGTTGGAAGGGTACTAGGAAATAACTTTGTGTCAAGGAAAGCTTTTGACTTACCATTCTCACTGGATGAATTTGGGTTAAATGAAAAAGTATACTATCCTTTAATGAAAGAATTGATAGATACTTATGATAATGAAGATGAACTGAAGGCTGCAATTGGAGAAAGAGTTAAGGATTTATCTCCAAAGCACATAATTCCAGACGATATAGTTGCAAGTATAAATTATGAATTCAACTTATTCAATGGGATTGGATTAACTGACGATATTGACCATTTAGGAAATAGAAGACTTAGATCTGTTGGGGAATTACTTCAAAACCAATTTAGAATAGGTCTATCTAGAATGGAAAGAGTTGTAAGAGAAAGAATGACAATCCAGGATGTTGATGTAGCAACACCACAAGCGTTGATAAACATAAGACCTGTGGTTGCGGCTATTAAAGAATTCTTTGGAAGTAGCCAGTTGTCTCAATTTATGGATCAAACAAACCCACTGACAGAACTTACCCATAAGAGAAGAATGTCAGCATTAGGACCTGGTGGTTTGAGTAGAGATCGTGCAGGAATGGAAGTACGTGACGTTCATGACTCTCATTATGGTAGAATGTGCCCTATAGAGACACCAGAGGGTCCAAATATAGGTCTAATAACTTCACTTACAACCTATGCAACTATCAATGAGTACGGATTTATTGAGGCTCCATATAGAAAAGTTAAAGATGGAGTAGTTACAGGTGAAATAGATTATATAACAGCCGATATAGAAGATGAATTTATAATTGCTCAGTCTAATGAACCTTTAGGTGAGAATAATGAGTTCCTAAATCAAAGAATGATTGCCAGGGGTAAAAAAGGTGCTATTGATATTTTTGCAAGCGGTGAAATTGATTATATGGATGTTTCACCAAAACAAATTGTATCGGTAGGTACTGCCATGATTCCGTTCTTGGAAAATGATGATGCTAACAGGGCACTGATGGGTGCAAACATGCAACGTCAAGCAGTCCCGTTACTAAAAGCAGAAGCTCCTATTATAGGTACAGGTATTGAATATAAAGCTGCAAGAGATTCTGGCGTAATGGTATTATCTCATAGTGATGGAATTGTAGAAAAGGCAAGTGCGAATGAGATAATAATCAGAAGAGATAGTGATAATAAATCTGAAAAATATAGAATGTTGAAATTTAAACGTTCAAATCAAGGTACTACAATAAATCAAAGACCTATTGTAACTGTTGGAGAGAAGATTACAAAAGGCCAAGTAATAGCTGATGGACCTAGTACTGAACTTGGAGAAATAGCATTAGGTAAAAACCTACTCATAGCGTTTATGACTTGGGAAGGTTATAACTATGAAGATGCTATGTTGATAAGTGAAAAATTAGTTATGGAAGATACCTTGACTTCAGTTCATATTGAAGAATATGAATCAGAAGCAAGAGATACAAAACTAGGTGCAGAAGAGATTACACGAGATATCCCTAATGTAGGGGAGGATATGCTAAAAGACCTTGACGATAGAGGCATCATACGTATAGGCGCCGAGGTTAAAGCAGGAGACATTTTAGTAGGAAAGGTTACTCCAAAGGGAGAAACTGAGTTGACAGCTGAAGAGAGATTGTTAAGGGCTATATTTGGTGAAAAAGCTAGAGAAGTTAGAGATACATCTCTAAGGGTTCCTCATGGTGAATCTGGAATTATCGTTGATGTAAAGATATATTCTAGAGAAAATGGTGATGAACTTCCACCAGGAGTAAATCAAATGGTAAGAACCTATATAGCAACAAAGAGGAAAATAAATGTTGGAGACAAGTTGTGTGGTCGTCATGGTAATAAAGGGGTAGTCTCAAGAATATTACCAGAAGAAGATATGCCTTATTTACCTGATGGTACACCTGTCCAAATAGTTCTAAATCCACTTGGAGTTCCATCTCGTATGAACCTAGGGCAAGTTTTAGAAGTTCATCTTGGATTAGCTGCTAAAAAACTAGGATGGCATGTAGCCACGCCTGTATTTGATGGCGCTAATGAAACTGACATTATCCAAGCCTTAAAAGAAGCAGAATATCCTGAAGATGGTAAGATAAGATTGAGGGATGGTAGAACTGGAGAATACTTTGAAAATCCAGTAACAGTTGGATATATGTATATATTAAAACTTCACCATCTAGTTGATGATAAGATTCATGCTAGGTCAACAGGACCTTACTCATTAGTTACTCAACAACCACTAGGCGGTAAAGCACAGTTTGGTGGACAAAGATTTGGTGAGATGGAGGTATGGGCACTAGAAGCATATGGAGCAGCTCATACGCTACAAGAAATATTAACAGTGAAATCAGATGATATTGTTGGTAGAGTTAAAACTTACGAAGCCATAGTTAAAGGTGAAAATATTCCAGAACCTGGAATACCAGAATCCTTTAAGGTATTGATTAAAGAGTTACAAAGTTTGGCTCTAAATGTAAAGCTAATAGGTGAAGATGCATCAGAGATAGAATTACAAGAATCTATAGATGATGATTTAACTGAATTAGAAATGATCGGAGATGAGTATTCATCAGACGAAGATGATATACCAAACAGTTCCATCAAAAGAATAAATGGTGAGTTGCCATCTGGTTTTTTAGTAGAAGACGAAGATGATGAAGACGAAGAAGAAAGTGACGACGACGATTTTTAATTTCTTTTTTAATATATTATAAGAAAGGAGAAATGCTCCTTGTTTGAAACGAACAATTTTGATTCAATTAGAATTAGTTTAGCTTCACCGGAAATGATTAGACAGTGGTCTAAGGGTGAAGTAAAAAAACCGGAGACTATAAATTACCGAACTTTAAAACCTGAAAAGGAAGGATTGTTCTGTGAAAAGATTTTTGGTCCTACTAAGGACTGGGAATGTCACTGCGGCAAATACAAAAGAGTTAGATATAAAGGTGTAGTTTGCGATCGCTGTGGCGTTGAAGTTACAAAGTCAAAGGTTAGAAGAGAAAGATTAGGGCATATAGAATTAGCAGCACCAGTTTCACACATTTGGTACTTTAAAGGAATACCAAGTAGAATGGGACTTTTATTAGATATGAGTCCAAGAGCATTGGAAAAAGTTTTATATTTTGCATCCTATATTGTTGTTGATGGTGGAGACACTCCTCTATATGAAAAACAACTTCTATCAGAGGCTGAATATAGAGAGTATCAAGATAAATACCATAATAAATTTAAAGCTATGATGGGTGCAGAAGCTATTAAAGCTTTACTAGAAAATATTGACTTAGAGAAAGAGTCAGAAGAACTAAGATCTACTCTTAAAGATGCTACAGGTCAAAAGAAAATCCGTATCACTAGAAGACTTGAAGTTGTTGAAGCTTTTAGAAATTCAGGTAATAGACCTGAGTGGATAATATTAGAAGCAATACCTGTAATTCCGCCTGATCTTAGACCTATGGTTCAGTTAGATGGTGGTAGGTTTGCAACATCAGACTTAAATGATCTGTATCGTAGAGTAATTAATAGAAATAATAGATTAAAAAGACTATTAGATTTAGGGGCTCCAGATATAATCGTAAGAAATGAAAAAAGGATGCTTCAAGAAGCAGTAGATGCTCTTATAGATAATGGTAGAAGAGGTAGACCTGTAACAGGGCCAGGTAATAGACCACTTAAATCCCTTTCAGACATGTTAAAGGGTAAGCAAGGTAGATTTAGACAAAACTTACTTGGTAAAAGGGTGGACTATTCTGGTAGATCTGTTATCGTAGTAGGACCTGAATTAAAATTCTATCAATGCGGTCTTCCTAAGAAAATGGCACTAGAACTTTTCAAACCATTTGTTATGAAAAAACTAGTTGAAGATGGTCATGCGCATAATATAAAATCAGCCAAAAGAATGGTAGAAAGAGTTAAGCCTCAAGTGTGGGATGTGTTGGATGTAGTTATTAAAGATCATCCAGTACTACTTAATAGAGCCCCAACACTTCATAGACTAGGAATTCAAGCTTTTGAACCAGTATTAGTTGAAGGTAAAGCTATAAAACTCCATCCTTTAGTATGTACTGCGTATAATGCAGACTTTGATGGTGACCAAATGGCAGTTCACGTTCCTCTATCTACTGAGGCTCAAGCTGAAGCCAGATTATTGATGTTATCAACGAATAATATTTTGGCTCCAAAAGATGGTAAACCTATAACTACTCCTACTCAAGATATGGTTTTAGGTAGTTATTTTATGACTATGGAAGCAGAAGGCGAAATAGGAGAAGGTAAGATTTTCAAAGATTTTGATGAAATGCTACATGCTTATTATAACGGGAGTGTTGGCATTCATGCTAAAGTCAAAGTAAGAATGAAACTTAATGAAGAAGACAAAGGTCAATTAGTAGAAAGTACCGTTGGTAGATTTATACTAAATGAAAATATACCGCAGGATTTAGGTTTTGTTGATAGAGAAAAAGATAAATATTCTCTAGAAGTAGACGGAGTAGTGGATAAAAAATTCTTAGGTAAGATAGTGGAAAGATGCTTTAGAAAACATGGTAATTCAGCAACTGTAGTACTACTTGACCACATAAAAGAAACTGGTTTCCATTATTCCACACTAGGTGCAGTATCAATATCAATGGGTGATATTGTTGTACCGGATGAGAAATACGCTCTAATTGAAAAAGCAGAAAAAGAAGTAGATAAATTTGAAAAGTCATACCGTAGAGGTCTGATTTCAGATGAAGAAAGATATGAAAAAGTAATAGAAATTTGGAATAGAACTACTGATGAAGTAACAGATGTGTTAATGGATAGTTTAGACCACAGAAACAATATCTATATCATGGCATTGTCTGGAGCTAGAGGTAGTAAAAACCAAATTAGACAGTTAGCTGGAATGAGGGGTCTAATGGCCAGTGCATCCGGTAGAACTGTTGAAATACCAATCAAAGCAAACTTTAGAGAAGGTTTAACAGTACTTGAGTTTTTCGTATCAACTCACGGTTCTAGAAAGGGACTAGCGGATACTGCTCTTAGAACGGCAGACTCAGGATACCTAACAAGAAGATTGGTCGATGTTTCTCAAGATGTTATTGTTAGAGAGATAGATTGTGGTACAGACCGTTATTTATTAGTTAAAGCCTTCAAAGATGGAAATGAAGTTATAGAAGATTTGAAAGATAGAATTGAGGGTAAATATTCCTTCGAAGATATAATTAATCCAAATACTGGTGAAATAATAGTTAATGCAAATGAGATGATTACTGAAATACAATCTGAAGAAGTAGAAGCTTGTGGTATTAAAGAAGTAAAAGTTAGATCAGTATTAGGATGTAGTTCTAGATTTGGGGTTTGTGCACATTGCTATGGTAGAAACTTAGCTACAGGAGAGCCAGTTAATATTGGTGAATCAGTTGGTATTATCGCTGCCCAATCAATAGGTGAACCTGGTACACAGCTTACAATGAGAACATTCCATACCGGTGGAGTTGCTGCTGCAGCGGATATTACTCAAGGTTTACCTAGGGTTGAAGAGCTATTTGAAGCTAGAAAACCAAAGGGGTTAGCTGTTATATCTGAAATAGATGGGCAAGTAAGCTTTGCAGAAACAAACAAGAAAAGAGAAGTAGTTATTACTTCATCAAATGGAGAAACTGCTAGCTACAGTATCGTATATGGCTCTAGATTAAAAGTCAGAGAAGGAGATATTGTAGAAGCGGGGGATGAATTAACCGATGGTTCTGTGAATCCACATGATATACTAAAGGTAAAAGGAGTTCATGGAGTTCAAAACTATTTGATAAAAGAAGTTCAAAGAGTATATAGACTTCAAGGTGTAGATATCAACGATAAACATATAGAAATTATAGTAAGACAAATGCTATCTAAAGTTAAGATTGAAGATGCAGGAGATACAGATATGTTGCCTGGTAGTCTTGTTGGATTACATGAATTCGAAGATAAAAACTCTGAGATTGAATCTAATGGAGGAGTACCAGCTACTGGTAGAAGGACTTTATTAGGTATAACAAAAGCTTCATTAGCAACTGAGTCATTTTTATCAGCTGCTTCATTCCAAGAAACTACTAGAGTATTGACTGATGCAGCTATAAAAGGAAAAGAAGATAATCTTTTAGGACTTAAAGAAAATGTCATAATAGGAAAGCTTATTCCAGCAGGTACAGGCGTGAGAAGATACAAAAATGTAGAAGTTATTGCTGAAGAAAATATAAGGTTGTTGGAAGAAAATAATATTGACAGTGAAATTATCTGATGATAGAATAGTAGAGTGTGTAAACTTGAACCTAATTCTGAAAACATAAAGATTATGTGGATAGCTCTATCCACATAATCTTTAAGGTGTTTAAAAGGAGGGGCAGAAGTTTATGACAGACAACTTAAAAGACATGAATAAGGTCGTAGGTGCAAAGCAAGTAAAGAGGGCCATAAAGTCATCAAAGGTAAATAAGGTTTATATAGCCAAAGATGCAGAAACAAAGGTCACATCTGAAATTGAAGAGCAATGCGATAAAATGCATATTCCAATACTTTATGTAGAAACTATGAAAGAATTAGGAAATGCATGTGGAATTGATATTAATGCTGCAGTTGCTGCATTATTAATATAAAGTCAAATAATTAGAAGGAGGTGCCTTGATGCCAACAATTAACCAATTAGTTAGAAAAGGAAGGAAAAGTGTTGTTTACAAATCCAAATCACCAGCATTAGGTGTGAATCTTAATACTTTAAGAAAGAAAGAAACAACTGTAAACTCACCACAAAAAAGAGGTGTATGTGTAGCTGTTAGAACTGTTACTCCTAAGAAACCTAACTCAGCTTTGAGAAAGGTAGCCAGAGTAAGATTAACAAACGGTCTAGAAGTTGTTGCATATATTCCTGGAATAGGTCACAACTTACAAGAACATAGTGTTGTTCTTATAAGAGGTGGAAGAGTAAAAGACCTTCCTGGTGTTAGATACCATATTGTAAGAGGATCGTTAGATACAGCAGGCGTTGATAAAAGAATGCAATCTAGATCTAAATATGGTGCTAAGAAACCAAAAGCAGCTAAAAAATAATTGTGCAAATGCAGGAATAAATATTCCGTTTATATAGAGCATTTGGCGCAAAACGGCATTTAAAATGTCGAGTACCAATGAATTTACTATATATAGTTAAGGAGGGAAGTATAGTGCCAAGAAAAGGACATATACCAAAAAGAGAAGTTATGCCAGATCCTATGTATAATGATGTGGTTATAACTAAATTAATAAATAATGTTATGTTAGATGGTAAAAAAGGTGTTGCACAAAACATAGTTTATGGTGCATTAGATTATATAGCAGAAAAAACTGGTGAAGATGCACTAGAGGTATTCAATAGAGCTATGAATAATATAATGCCTGTTCTAGAAGTTAAAGCTAGAAGATTAGGTGGTGCGACATACCAAGTACCAATAGAAGTAAGACCTGAAAGAAGAGAAACTTTAGGTTTAAGATGGTTAGTGACTTATTCAAGAAATAGAGGCGAAAAAACTATGGTTGAGAGATTAGCCAAAGAAATTTTAGACGCGTCTAATGGAATGGGTTCTAGCGTTAAGAAAAGAGAAGATATGCATAAGATGGCCGAGGCTAACAAGGCTTTCGCACACTATAGATGGTAATTAATCCTTTTAAATGTGTGGAGGGTGACTCAAGAAACAGTAAGAAGGAGGAAATATTGTGCCAAGAACAGTTTCACTAGAAAAAACTAGAAATATAGGCATAATGGCTCATATTGATGCGGGTAAGACAACCACCACAGAGAGAATTTTGTTCTATTCAGGTAAGATACACAAAATAGGCGAAACCCATGAGGGTGGAGCTCAAATGGACTGGATGGAGCAAGAGCAAGAAAGAGGTATAACTATTACCTCAGCTGCAACAACTTGTATGTGGAATGACCATAGAATTAACGTTATAGATACACCAGGCCATGTGGATTTCACGGTAGAAGTAGAGAGATCCTTAAGAGTTTTAGATGGTGCTGTAGCAGTATTTAGTGCTAAGGATGGGGTAGAACCTCAATCTGAAACAGTTTGGAGACAAGCAGATAAATATGACGTACCACGTTTAGCATATATAAACAAAATGGACATTGTAGGTGCTGATTTCTTTAGAGCTATTGACACAATTAGAGATAGACTTAAAGCTAATCCGATTCCAGTACAATTGCCTGTGGGTAAAGAAGATACCTTTACAGGTATAGTTGATTTAATTAATATGAATGCCAGAATGTATAAAGACGATTTAGGACAGGAAGTTGAAGTAACAGAAATTCCTGATGACATGATAGATTTAGCAAATGAATATAGAGAAAAACTTATTGAAGCAGTGTCTGAATTCGATGAAGATTTAATGATGAAATACCTTGAAGGTGAAGAATTAACTAATGAAGAAATCAATAGGGGTATAAGAAAAGCAACAATAGCTGTTGCCATGACTCCTGTGTTCTGTGGTTCATCATATAAAAACAAAGGGGTTCAACCATTATTAGATGGTATACTAGCGTATTTACCATCTCCATTGGATATTCCAGCTATTAAAGGTATATCATTAGATTCTGATGAAGAAGAAGAAAGACATGCTAATGATAATGAGCCATTCTCAGCTTTAGCATTTAAAATAGTATCAGATCCATACGTAGGTAAACTTGCTTACTTTAGAGTTTATTCAGGTTCATTAAAAGCAGGTAGCTATGTAATGAACTCTTCAAAAGGTAAGAAAGAAAGAATTGGTAGACTACTATTAATGCATGCTAATAAAAGAGAAGAAGTGGATGAGGTTTTTGCTGGAGATATAGCAGCTGCAGTAGGACTTAAAGATACAGGAACTGGTGAAACATTATGTGATGAAAACTCACCAATTATTCTAGAAACAATGGAATTCCCAGAGCCAGTTATCCACGTTGCTATTGAACCAAAGACTAAAGCAAGTCAAGATAAATTAAGTGCAGCATTAGCTAAACTTGCAGAAGAAGACCCAACATTTAAAACATATACAGATGAAGAAACAGGTCAAACAATTATTGCGGGTATGGGTGAATTACATCTTGAAATAATTGTAGATAGACTTTTGAGAGAATTTAAAGTTGAAGCTAATGTAGGTAATCCACAAGTTGCATACAAAGAATCTGTAACAAAATTAGCAGAAGCTGAGTCCAAGTATGCTAGACAATCAGGTGGACGTGGACAATATGGACACGTTAAACTAAGACTTGAACCTAGTGAACCAGGTAAAGGCTATGAGTTCGTAAATGCTGTAGTTGGTGGTGCTATTCCTAAAGAATACATCAACTCAATAGACCACGGTATTCAAGAAGCAGCAGAATCAGGTATAGTAGGTGGATATCAAGTATTAGATATTAAAGTTACTGTATATGATGGTTCATATCACGAAGTTGACTCTTCAGAAATGGCCTTCAAGATTGCAGGATCTATGGCATTTAGAGAAGCAATGGGTAAAGCCAACCCGGTATTATTAGAACCTATGATGAAGGTTGAAGTAGTAATACCTGAAGAATATATGGGTGATGTTATGGGTGATATCAGCTCAAGACGTGGTAGGATAGAAGGTATGGAATTGAGAAATGGGGCACAAGTGGTAAATGCGTATGTTCCATTATCAGAAATGTTTGGTTATGCAACAGACCTTCGTTCAAACACTCAAGGTAGAGGGGTATACTCAATGCAATTTGATCACTATGAAGCAGTACCTAACAGCATAGCTGAAAAGGTATTAAATAAATAGTCTAAGTATTAAGGAGGAGAATATATAATGGGTAAAGCAAAATTTGAAAGAACAAAACCCCACGTAAATATTGGGACAATTGGTCACGTTGACCACGGTAAAACAACATTAACAGCAGCAATCACAATGGTAATGAACAAAAGATATGGTGGCGGAGAAGCAATAAGCTATGACAACATAGATAAAGCACCAGAAGAAAGAGAAAGAGGAATCACAATCTCAACATCACACGTTGAATATGAAACAGATAAACGTCACTACGCACACGTAGACTGCCCAGGCCATGCTGACTATGTTAAAAACATGATCACAGG
>JAVKTT010000014.1:0-20261 GCA_031460505.1 Tissierellaceae bacterium | reverse complement strand
TAAAGCTGATCTGCTCTGGGTAAGTCGGGGCCTAAGGCGAGGTCGAAAGACGTAGTCGATGGACAACAGGTTGAAATTCCTGTACCGCATATTATCAGAACTGTGGGGACACAGAACCGAAGAAGAACCCGGGAATGAAAAGACCGGGGCAAGCACTGGACTGGCTGGAATGGCAAATCCACCCAGCAACAGGAAGGTGTGACGCGTACCGAACACAAGTAGGGAAGTCTTCGTAGGGGCTGTCAAGAAAAGCCGCTATTGTGTAATATGTGCCCGTACCGTAAACCGACACAGGTGGATGAGGAGAGAATCCTAAGGCCGGCGGGAGAAGCATTGTTAAGGAACTCGGCAAAATGACCCCGTAACTTCGGGATAAGGGGTGCCTGGGAAACCAGGCCGCAGAGAATAGGCTCAAGCAACTGTTTAGCAAAAACACAGGTCTATGCAAAACCGAAAGGTGAGGTATATGGGCTGACGCCTGCCCGGTGCTGGAAGGTTACGAGGAGGGGTTAGCGGCAACGCGAAGCTCTGAATTTAAGCCCCAGTAAACGGCGGCCGTAACTATAACGGTCCTAAGGTAGCGAAATTCCTTGTCGGGTAAGTTCCGACCCGCACGAAAGGCGTAATGATTTGAGCGCTGTCTCAACAATGCACCCGGTGAAATTGAAGTACCAGTGAAGATGCTGGTTACCTGCGCCAGGACGGAAAGACCCCATGGAGCTTTACTCCAGCTTGATACTGGGATTCGGTACTGCATGTACAGGATAGGTGGGAGGCTATGAAGATAGGACGCCAGTCTTATCAGAGCCGATGTTGGGATACCACCCTTGCGGTATTGGATTTCTAACCTGCAGCCATAACCTGGCTGGGGGACAATGTCAGGCGGGGAGTTTGACTGGGGCGGTCGCCTCCGAAAGGGTATCGGAGGCGCTCAAAGGTTCCCTCAGAATGGACGGAAACCATTCGAAGAGTGCAAAGGCATAAGGGAGCTTGACTGCGACACCGACGGGTGGAGCAGGTAGGAAACTAGGACTTAGTGATCCGGTGGTATAAAGTGGGATTGCCATCGCTCAACGGATAAAAGCTACCCTGGGGATAACAGGCTTATCACTCCCAAGAGTTCACATCGACGGAGTGGTTTGGCACCTCGATGTCGGCTCATCGCATCCTGGGGCTGTAGTAGGTCCCAAGGGTTGGGCTGTTCGCCCATTAAAGCGGTACGCGAGCTGGGTTCAGAACGTCGTGAGACAGTTCGGTCCCTATCCGGCGTGGGCGTAGGATATTTGAGAGGAGCTGTCCTTAGTACGAGAGGACCGGGATGGACTGACCTCTGGTGTATCTGTTGGCTATCAAAGCCATGGCAGAGTAGCCAAGTCGGGAAGGGATAAACGCTGAAGGCATCTAAGCGTGAAGCCCCCCTCAAGATGAGATATCCCATCGCAAGAGTAAGACCCCTTGAAGACGACGAGGTAGATAGGGCAGAGGTGGAAGCATGGCAACATGTGCAGCTGACTGTCACTAATAGGTCGAGGGCTTAACCAGGTTGGTTTAGGTAAGAGGAAAGAACGGATGAAAATAGATATGTAACAATGTGTGGTTTTGAGGGTATATGCCTCAGTAATCCTCGATAGCTCAGTCGGTAGAGCAAACGGCTGTTAACCGTTGGGTCGTAGGTTCAAGTCCTACTCGGGGAGTTCGTGATACTCAGGCGAGACTATGAGGAAAACGAAATGCAAGTTAGGCCCCATGGTCAAGCGGTTAAGACATCGCCCTTTCACGGCGGTAACACGAGTTCGAATCTCGTTGGGGTCACTTAACAATTTATGGCGACATAGCCAAGTGGTAAGGCGTGGGTCTGCAACACCCTGATCACCAGTTCAAATCTGGTTGTCGCCTCTCTTATGAAAACCTCAGAAACCTGATAAAATAAGGGTTTCTGGGGTTTTTACTTTGTGTATTTGGTGTTTGCGCTTGTTTGCGTGGGCATTTTTCTTGTTTTTGAAGGCTGTTAATCCAGGATTGCCCTCATTTTTGATGCTGTTTCTTCCTGGGAAGTGATATTACGGAGATAGTGGTGGGTCATGTTGAGACTGGTGTGGCCCAGGAGCTTTTGGAGCTCGGTATCTTCCGTTCCGTTTTTGTACATGATGAAGGTGGTGGAGAATCTAAGCTTGTGGGAGGAGCGATATTCAATATTCAATTCCTCACAGCATTTCTTTAAGCGGCGGTTAAAAGTTACTGTCGTCAGAGGCTGGCCGTTACGGATAAAGATGTATTCGCTGTTTGGATTAAGAGTCTTGATTTGTGCCAGGATTTCTTGGGCTCTTGGTGTCGATGGTATGTAACGATTCCCTTCGCTTGCATGGCCTTTGATATCTTAAATGATTTCATTAGCTGATGGAATCAAGATTTAAACGATTATTCGATATGGACTATGATGTATCAATAATGGCGAGGGAGCTGGCAAAAGGAGGAAAACCTTTTTGAAACTAAAATTCACCTATCAACCATATCAAGAGCAAGCGATAAAATAAATTGTTGTTCTTTTTCACGGTAAAAGACAGTTTAAGAGCGTGTTACTATTTGTTGCATAACCAGTTTTAACCTTTCCATTACGTTTATGATGTATCAGCGCAGAGTAAAAAGCTAGAGGCTAGATCATTTATATTTGACGAAAAAAAATAGGTGAATACTATGGTTGAAACAATATATTTTGCAATTGCTGTCTATGGGGTGCACAAGCATTTATCAAAACACTAAAAGGTGTTATTGATACTCAAGCAGTACGAGCAAATGGTTATTCAAATACTCTCGAAGTTGAGTATGATGGTTATGCTGAATGTGTAAAAACAGAATTTGACCCTGAAATTGTAACTATTTCTCAACTAATGGATTATTTTTTTGAGATTATAGATTCTTACAGTATGAATAAACGGTGGCTATCGGTGTCTTGCCGTAGGGCCGATCTACACCCCCAGCGTCATTCCATTTAGTCAGGATTCTCCCATGCCCCATAAGATGACGGAGGAGGATATTCACGATGCGGTCAATGCATTCCGTAGTTCTACTGCGCGGGCGGCTGAAATCGGTTTTGAAGCGATTGAAATTCATGGTGTCCATGGCTATCTGATCAGCCAGTTCCTGTCACCGTTGACCAACCATCGTACAGACGGTTATGGTGGATCAACGGAAAACCGATGCCGCATACTGATTGAAGTACTGAAGGCAGTACATGGGATTTGGCCGGATGAAAAGTCGGTTTTATTGCGTATATCTGCTGAAGATTATGAACCGGATGGCATGCATATGGAAGAGATGTCCAGAATCATTGAGCTGGTGAAGTCCTATATTGACGTGCTGGACGTAAGTACAGGTGGAGTTGTGCCAACACCGCCGTCGGCAATCTATCCAGGCTATCAGGTGAAAATTGCCGAGTGGTTAAAACAGAAATCCGGTCTGCCTACGGTTACCGTTGGCCTGATTACGGACTCACATCAGGTGGAGGAAATCCTGGGCGGAGAACGGGCGGATCTGGTTGCTTTGGGCCGGGAACTTCTGCGTGATCCCTACTGGGTGCTGCATACAGCTCGTGATCTGGAAGTCGAATATCCGTGGTCGGAGCAGTATTTGCATGGTTTTCATACTAGAAAGTGATGGCATATTCTAAAAGAATAAGCTGAAAAATAGCATAGGGAAATGGCAGTTTGGAAATTATCTTCTCCTTGTGTATTTATGGCTCTTTGTCAATAGTTGGTGTGGGGTTCGTTTGAACTCTGCTCCATTCTTATATTTAGAGCTGTTTGGGCATCTGATTCTATTGTATGCTGTTTTTGGGCATATCAAATAGCCTCCATATCCCGACCATTGTTTCTATGATGTAGAGAAGTATCTGGGTCCGGAACCGGTTAAAGTTCTGGATTCCATAGGAATTACTTTTTAATACCTTAATTTTGTTGTTGAATCCTCCTGTAGTACCGTTTGCGATGTGGTACTAAAGGGCATTTAAGATTTCTTTTCTCGGAGATTGGAATGTTTTAGCGTATTTCTCGAATTCTGTGATATAGCAACTTCGGGAATTGGCATAACGGAAACTTGCAAGTAATTCCGTAAATACAAATATGCTACAAATACCATTTCTCACATATTCTATCCAGGTATTGGAGGAAGTGGTTCTATTTTTTCACCAATATCTAATATGGTTTTTCAGCCATGCAGATAACAGGTAATTCGAAGTTATAGAGTAATTTATAAACATGTAGGATATCCCTCATATAGACTGCAAATTCAGTGTTTTTTGGAGGAATACACCAGTATTCACTCATGTGAGGTTTAAGTTCATTTTCTTAATATGATTCGAATAGTTTCTTTGCTGACCGACTCTGCAATCTTTTTTTTGTTTACTTCCTTTGTCAGAAGTTCAAGTGACCACATAACATAACCTTCTGGTGTCTCACTGCATGCCAGCTTAATGATGTTAGCCTCTAAATTCACCGTTAACTTTGCATGGACGGATAGAAGCATAGGTTAATGATTTGATACAGCACATTCCAGTCTCTGTTCTACATAATCTTTTCAGCTCAATCAATTGTAGGATGTGTCATCCTATATACTGGAGAATTAGACAGAGCTATTGAGTTATAGTAAAGTATAAGCAATTTATTTAATAGATTGGAGGAATACTATGCAGTACGGGCCCGATCCAATATATATCCAAATAAAAAGTTAAAAAGTATTTGCTATATTAAAAATATGATTACCCACCCCAATATTATTGTTGGAGACTACACTTATTATGATGATGGAAATGGATGTGGAAACTTTGAAAGCCATGTCACCCATCATTATAAATTTTTGGGTGATAAGCTTATCATCAGTAAATTTTGTGCCATAGCCAAAGGGATTATGGTTGGGATAAGTTTACGCCGTCTATAGAAGACTTGCCACTGAAAGGTAACACTGTTGTAGGGAATGATGTCTGGATTGGACAGAATGTCACTGTTATGCCAGGAATTCATATTGGTGATGGGGCGATTATTGCGGTTAATTTTGTTGTGGCAAAAGATGTGCTAGCCTATCTATTGCGGGAGGTAATCCCTGTAGGATTATTAAAAAAGATTTGATGATAAACTAATTGACTATCTCATTGAATTGAAGTGGTGGGGCTGACCTACGGAAAAGATATTTATTAAAATGGAGACCTTATGCGGCGGTGATTTAAGTAAAATTTTGACCTTTCAGTAGCTATATAAGCAGAAAGAAGTTTAGACAGAAAAGGTCATTTAAAAACAAATTAGATTATGAGGTGAGAATGCTATGAATGATTACACTAGGTAAGAATTGACAGAGGCCTTCCGGGCCGTAAATTCTATTATCAGCAAATGTGAAAAAGCAAAGGAAAAGTTTACGGAGGGAAATTCTCATCATACACTTCTTAGAAATCGTTTGAAAGCGATGTATATTTCAAAATTGTTAATAACAGATGAAATTTCTAAAAAATAATTTATATGAAAATACCTTGTTGGCAATTTGCTGACAGGGTATTTTGTGCGGTGTCTTGTGTTTTATAGCATGTAAAATCCTTGTTAAGGATTCAATAAAGGACATTAATCTATTTTGTTTCATTGTGGAGGAACCCAAGGCTTGTTTTAAATTTTGCCTTACAATTTCCTCCCTGTATAGCTAATAGACCTTGAGAGTTATTGAAAGTGTGCATTTGTTTGGAGAATCGTCAATAGAAAAATATGAGCAGCTAGAGGAGGCATACCGCAAATATCGTCACATAGGAGGATATCCCCAGGTGGCGACTACTTTTATTAAGACAAAGGACGAAACTAAACGACTGTATGGATGTCCTTGTAGATTTAATACGGATATTTACAGCGGAATCAAGCCGTTTCTTCTCTAATAGCACGGCATTCAGCATATTCAGTGAAGTGTACAAATCCATTTTGGTTCAGATGGCAGAAGAAAAAAAGGGAGGCGGAAAGTCTTTTAAAAAGTTTATGATAAATTTTGTAAAAGACTCCGTAAAGGAACCTGTCAGCAGGAATGAAGTAAGAACAGCGGCTTCCTGGTTGCTCTACTCTGGAATCATTGGATATTGTGATTTGTATAATAATGGTGATGCGACAGATGTGGACAGCAACCGCAGGGCTTATTTTGCTTATACCGGAATTGCATATTATATATCCAATCTGGTGACTGTCCCCAGAGATGCTATAGAGGGTATGTTGACGGAACCTTTGCTTATATGGGATTGACCGATTGTATCTGATGCCTGTGGGAAGGAAGATGGTCAGAGGTGATAAGCCGCGTTTTTCTATTTGTGATGATTATGAATTGGTTTTCGTGGTGCTAGATCATGAATATTTGAATTGGGGAATTGAAGTGAAAATGAGAGTTAATCGAGCAAAGTCATTGGTGTTTTTTTAGGAGAAGGGTATGATTGACAGGGCATTTAAGGCCGCACCAATGAAAGGAGGTCATGAGGAGAAATTTGATACGATTCCGATTTACTTGGTGGGTGTGAGATTGCCCTCTATGGTTGAGTGCCATGGGGTATATGGAGTGGATATATTTTTTGTAAAAGAAGAAAATATATTGGGAATTTTTTGTTTGGGAACTAAGTGCGGTATAATCAGGAGGTTGGCTTGAAGGCAAGCATCTGGAACAGAATTTGTATATGATTTATATCACAGGGGATACCCATGAACAAAGACCTGGAACAATAGATACTTATAAGAAAAAGATATTAAGTATAGAGGAGGACACGTAAGAAAGAGAGAAAGTGATACTATATATACGGACTTATATAACTGTATTTGTGAAATAATTAATGTAAGTATTTTAATTACTAAATAACTGGACCCGAATTAGTCCCATTAGATAGTAAAGATCTTCTATGATAACAATAGGACCCAAAAGAGTTCATGTTCTTAGGAGATATTATTATGTCAGAGCAGAAAATTAAGCAAGATGCGGTTATTTGTATAGGGAAAAATATAAGAGATATAAGGAAAGAAAAGAATATAGGGCAAACTGAATTAGTAAATATGTTGCAGTTAAATGGCATTTCTATGACAAGAGAAAGCTTGGTAAAGATTGAACGTGGAATTCAACATATACAAGCTTCACAACTTAGAGGAATTAGAGATGTGCTGGTTACTACATATGATGAACTATTGAAATAATAAAGAGGTCACCCATGCAGGATATTAAAATAGGAATATCGTATAATACTTCAGAACATGATTTGGAGGAAGATTTTTATAGACCATGTTTACAGTGGGCTTCTAACTATGATAGAGGTGTGGGCTTTTTTACTTCCGGTTGGATATCTCGAAATGCCATTGGATTATCCGATTTTGTAAGTAGAGGAGGTCATATTCGTTGGATTATTAGCCCTATTTTATCTTATGAAGATTATCAAATAATTATGGATAAAGAGGGCGATGAAGATAAGGTTACTTATTTTAGACAGCTTTTAATTAAAGGTGTTGAACAGCTGAGACAAGAGATGGAAGAGGATACTAAAAATGCGTTTGCTTGGATGATATATGATGGGGTATTAGAGATCAAGTTTGCAGTGCCTTATATTGAACTTGAAGATGGGGATTTTCATGATAAATTTGGAATTTTTTCTGATGGAAGAGGTAATAGTATATCCTTTCTTGGTTCAATTAATGATACCCAAAAAGGATTTTCAAATTATGAAAGCATAAAGGTGTTTAAATCTTGGGTAAGTGGTGTCTCAGAGTATGTAGAGTCAGATGTAAGACGCTTTGAACGTTTATGGAATAATTATGATAATAATGTAAAGATATTCGATTTAGAAGCAGCTATAAGCAATAAAATATTTAAATTAAGAACATCTAATTGTCCATATGTTCTGAAAAAGGAAAAGAATCTTTGGAAGCATCAAGAAGATGCAGTTAATACCTTTTTTAAAGAAAAGCATGGTATATTGGCAATGGCTACTGGAACCGGGAAGACTAGAACTGCCTTACAAATCATGAAAAGGTTGTTTAAAGAAGGTGATATTAATAGATGTATTATTATAGTAGATGGAAATGATTTATTAAATCAATGGTTTAAGGAAATCCAGAATTTAATAAAAGATATTCATATATTTCGCTATTACGGTTCTAATAGAGAATACACAGATTTTCTGCTGTGGAGAAAACCTGGAATATTATTGCTATCACGTGAACCTATGTGGGTTAGAGAATGTCTTGAAAAACTAGAAAGTCGTAAAAGAGAAGAAAATGTTAGAATGACTACTTTATTGTTATTTGATGAAGTACATGGTATGGGTTCATATATGCTACAAAAAGAATTAATGGGAGTTATTAGGAATTATAAGTATCGATTGGGGCTTAGTGCGACACCTGAGAGGGAATATGACGAGGTGGGTAATCAATTTATTGAGGAAGAAATTGGCTCCATAATATATGAGTTTGGTTTAGAAAAAGCTATTGAAAGAGGAATATTATGTGAATTTGGCTATGAACCCATAGAATTTGAGCTTTTAGATAGTGAGCGACGAGAAAAGAGAAATATTATTGCTCGATATGAATATAAGAAAAAAAATAAAGTTCCTTTTGATATTGAGGTTATGTATCGAGAACTAGCTAATATAAATAAGGTTTCAGAAGCTAAACTTCCGCTGTTTAAAGAATTTGTTAAACAGAGACCGGAAATTTTAGAACGAAGTATAATATTTGTGGAAAACAAGGAATATGGGGAAAAGGTGCAAGGAATACTATCAGCATTTATACCAGATTATCATACATATTATAGTGAGGACAGGCCTGAAAACTTAATAAAGTTTGCCAATGGAGAGCTGAGATGCCTTGTTACATGCAAAAAAATATCAGAAGGGGTTGATATAAAGTCGGCTAGGAATATCATTCTTTTTTCTTCTGATAGAGGAAAACTAGTTGTAACTCAAAGAATTGGACGAAGTCTTCGATTAAATCCTAGCGAACCAAATAAAAGAGCGATGGTAGTTGATTTTATTTGTAGAAATTCACAAGGAAATATAGAAAAGGGAGACGCGGATCAGGAACGTAGGATTTGGCTAAGTGAGTTAGCTAAGTGCAGGAGGAATGATAATGAAACTGTATAATGAGTTAGAAGTCGCTATTGAGGAAGTAATGATAGATATAGATGAAAGTAGAGCATTTAAAAATAGATTCTCAAAATTCATTGAAAGATTTTATGAACGTTCTTATTCTATAAGTGACTTGGAAGATACGATTGAATTAATTGAAAATGAACAGGAGGATTGATGGAAAACAAATGAAGATAAGGATTCTGGGGTGGAAATATGAGAATATACGTAGAATGGGAGATGTTAACGTAAATTTATGTAAGGATAATGGAGAAGTGCATGCGGTGTCTCTTGTAATGATGCCAAATGGAACTGGAAAGACAACGACCATTACTTTGATGAGAGGAGTCCTCAGTGGTAAAGCAATTAATTGGGATGAAAAGATGGTAAAGTCGTTTTCTCCGAAGGAGTCCGATTGCAAGAATGGAAAGTTTCAATTAGTGGTTTCTTTTGATAATAGAATTAATTATTATATTTTACATTTAGATTATGAGATGGGAACTGCATCTATACAAACTAGCTTTCCTGGAGGGCAAGGGGGATTAAATGATGGGTGGCGCACACATTCTCTTCTTAAGGGAATTATGGATAATGAAGAATTTGTGAATAGATTTTTATTTGATGGTGAACAAGCGCGAAAAACTTTAAGTACAGGAAATGAAGAAGCAGAGCGTGCAATTATATATCTTTACCAAATAAATAAGCTGGATGAAATGATTAGTGAAATTAGTGATTTAATAAAGTTTAAACAAGAAAACAGTGTGGGTGCTAATACGTCAAGGAGCATTAAGGTTTTACGGACCAAAGTGGAAAAGAGAGAAGAAAAGTTAAAAGAATTGCAAAGTGATTTGTATAAGTATAGGAAACAGCTTGAGGAAAAAAGAGGGAAAAAAGATAGTTATATAATTAAATACGATAAAATAATAAAAGAGGATGAGCAGTTTAGAGTGCGCAAAGAATCTTTTGAGGACGCATGGCAAAAAAAGCAAGAAGAGTTAGGTCAAGTAATCGCTAAGGTCCTTGCTGCATCTAAGCGTCCATATAACATTCATTTGGAATTTCATAGGCGATTAAAAGAGCTTGTATCAAATATGCAAGTTTTAAGGCTGCCAAAATCTACTGCTCGTGAATTTTTTAGGGAATTGGCAGTTGGAAAGGAATGCATCTGCAAACGTTGCATAGGGCCGGAAGAGAAAAAGGCCATTTTAGATAATGCGGAGAAATACTTGGGGCAGGAAGAACTAGTAGCTTTGAATGCAATTAAGAGTTCTCTTCGCGAATATGAATTGACAGAAGAATTAAAGGAACTTTTATTAAGGTTAGATGATTTAAATGTAGAAATACAGGAGCTTGGCTTAGAGCGAAATAGAATAGAAGCAGAAGTCTCCATAAACGGTAGCAAGGAAATTATAGAAATACAAAGCGTTATAAGTAGATTAGAACAAGACGTTGAGAATTTAATGATTAAAATAAATTTACTTGATACTAAGGATTTTATCTTAAATACTGGACTTGATAGAGACACAAATATTCATCTGGCAAAAAAGTCATGGGAAGAGGCTAATGAAGCCTACCTAAAGGCTAGCGGTACATATGAATTTACTAAAAAAGCAGAGACAGCTCAAAAGTATTTGAATCAAATTAAGAGTAAGGCTCTTAATAAGTTAAAAGAAAATATAATTTTAAAAACAAACAATAAAGTTTCTCGTATTATTTCAAATGATGAAATAGTAATTAGTAAAATTGATAGACATCTTGTTTTAAAAGGTCGAGAGGCTGTGAGCGAGGGGCAAACTTTAGCAATTGCTTACGCTTATATTGGTTCTTTATTTGAACACTCATATTTTGAGTTTCCTTTTGTAGTCGATTCTCCTGCAGCTGCCATGGACCTGAACGTGCGTCGTGAAGTTGCGGAAGTTATTCCAAGGCTTTTTAAACAACTGATTATATTTGTGACTTCTGGGGAGGTTAAAGGATTTGCAGAAACTTTTTATGAAAAAGAGGATGTTCAATATCTTACACTTAAAGGCGAAAAGAATGAGGCTATAGAGTGTATACTGGGAAAAGACTTCTTTTCACAATATCAATCTGAGAAGGAGGGCGCGTAAATATGCCGTTTATATTACCTAAGGATTCCAGACGCTACTTTCAGAATATTTTTGATCCTAAAAATAAAGATGGAAAAAAGTTAAAGCTTAATTTTGATATATATTATTTTTGTCTAATGGTAGGATTAGCATGTGGGAAGTATGAAAAAGAGCCAGAGTTAGATCCTAATTCACAGATTGATGAGTATCCAGCTGATTATTTAGATAGCAGAGATTATGTTGCTGGCCTTTTGATTGCTACGGAAGCAAAGGGAAGAGGGATTGCGGAAGATGATGCTATAGAATTAGAGCGTCTTATGGTTGAATACATAGACTCCACATCTAAGACTAGGTTGAATACTGAGGGAGAACGGCGTTTAAATCAATATGCAGCTAGAGGCATGGAAATGATGCAAGAAAAGTTAGTAGATAAGCCTTACCGACTAGAGGTATTTCTTTTGGATTATTACCAATGTTTCACTAATGGAGAATTTACAGATAGCTGAAGAATTAAAAGGTTCTTACTCTAAGTTTTTTAGCTGAATTTTAGTTTGGATAATTTCGTAATAATGTGATGAAGGATAAATGTAGAAAATACATGGAGGAATAAAATGGCTGGTATAATTGGTACAGTTATAAATTTAAGGCGCTTCCTATCATATGAAAAGACACCAGTAGAAATTAAAATAGGTCTTGAATCAAATGTAATCTTTGAACTAAAAAAGGGAAGAAAGTACATTATACCTGATTTTCAAAGGGAAATTCGGTGGAAAAAAGAACAACTTATTGAACTTATGCGTGACATAAGTAAAGCACAAAAATTTTTAGGTAATATTATTTTAACAAAAACTCCTGATGAAAATTATGAAGTCATAGATGGACAACAAAGATTGACTGTACTGTTAATGTTAATACAATATATAAATGAGAAATTTGGCGATGCAATTGAAGTTTTTAAAACAGTTGATTTGTATAATGCTAGTTTTGAGGGCTATGGTAAATTAGCAGAATATAATTTTAATTGCGATATTATGCCCGAAGAAGAAAGGATTTTTGTAGAAGAATCCGATGATTTTAACCAACGCCATAATTATGAGAGACTATGGGAATCCATAATGAAAACAGGTATGTTGGATAATTCAGAAAATTCTAAGTTGTTTTTAAGAAATCTTGAAAGATGCGAAGTGAATATTATAGCTAATTTGGAAGACGGTACTGGCAATAGCATAGATTATTTTCTTGATGTAAACTTAAAAGGTGTAAAGTTGGATGCAGAAGATATTTTTAAGGGATATTTGTTTAGTAATGACTCAAGTCAAAAGATCCGTGATGCTTGGAAAAAATTAAAAAAATACACTTTTATGTTGAATAAGAATAATGAAAATTTGTATCCTATAATGAATTTAATAGAGCATCATTTATATTGTAAATTATATTCAAATTTAAGGTTAAGTAATATCAAGTTTAAAAAAGAGGATTTTACACTTGACGCTGGAGTGGGATCGATAGATATTGATAAGATACCACATTATACGGGTGAGCATTTGATTAAGGTGATTAATGATAAGGGATTTATGTATAGTAGTATTATGGAAGTTAATTCTTTTGTAGAAATGATAATTGATATTATTAATAATCAAAATGCTTCAATAAAATTTAAATCACATTTTTCAAGTTCAGCACGTATGGATAATACTGAAATTAATGTTATTCATGATTTTATTAAAAAGATTATTTTGGATAAAGAGCGAACACCGAAAGTTTTAGTAATGAAGTATGTACTTTCAGTATTATTTGACAATAATTCGACTAAAAATGATTATCGGAAGATTTATGCTATATATGTATTAACCTCCTTTTTTATTTTATTTGATAGTAAGAAAAATAGTGATAGGTTACATGAAATTGTTAAGTCTGATCAATGGTATGAATTAATGATATTGAGAATTAAATACTACTTTGAAAATAAGGAGATATCTGAGCGCAGAATAACGGCACAATATAAATGTATATCTAAAGATGACGAATATGATGAACGTTTTAGATGTATTTCTTTAGCGACAATATATAATTTTTTTGAACTACGAGAAGAAAAGGTACAAATAAAAGGGAATTTTGAGAAATTATACGAATTTGTAATTAATAATGGTCGTAATTTTAGTTTAGAACATTTTATAGTAAATAATAGCAAAAAGGCTAAAATAAATATTTCTGGTACAATATATCAATATAGTTATCCGACAGTTATAAGGAAATATGCCGATTCGTTATTTAATTATATTTTTATTCCGAAAAAATTAAATGATCAAATAGGAAATCTTCATATTGTTGAAAAACTAAATGAAATTGATCTTAACATGAATGAAATTGGGTGTGAGTATAGTAGAATGGTGATTCGAGTTGTTAAAGACAACTTCGAAATGTATCCGGATATTTTTAATTTTACTAGTGAAGAGGAGGCAAAGGACAAGTTGAATCAATACTACTTGGAGGAATTTTCAAGTATATATTCAACCGTAGCGACTAGGATTATAGAGGATTTGATAATAAAGTTTAAAACTGTATTGTAGTTTTAACAAATTTCAACCCTGTTTCTGTAGTGATTTAGTTAAAAATGCAATAGAATATGTGTTTGATTTCTAATATACCGGTGGGAGCATTGTTGCTTCTGCCGTTTTAGAGCAGTAAAGAGGCTTTATAGTATATTATATTTTCTCGACAAATGCGCTTCCATATAAATTTACAAGACTTACATTGTGTGTTAGTATAGTTATCGTGGAATTGATATGTAAACGGAGTTCTTTTGCAAGGAAGTGATATACTTTGCATTTCTGGTTTAGAAGGTATTCAGTTAGATAAAGAACATTATATTCCAATGGTTTTGCTTTCAATAAATACTAAGCTATTTATATTTGATGAGAAGAATTTCTTGTTGGGTAAGCATGTATTTGATACAACGAAGAATTATATCGAAAAAATGCGGATTTACGCGTATTTTTTACGAGTTTAAAATGCTAAGACCTGAAAAATAAACAGTATTTTTTGAAAGAGCATTTTAGGATAGGAGGTGGAATACAAATGTCTACTTTAAGTAAACAAGATATCCAGGAGGTTATTAAAATTATTCAAACGTTGTATTTAGAGGATAATATACCTTGGATTTGTGGTTACAGCGGTGGAAAGGATTCTACTGCTATTGTACAATTAGTTTGGGAAGCTCTTTCTCAATTGCCAGAAACCAAGCGTCATAAAAAGGTTCATGTGATTAGCACTGATACACTAGTAGAATCGCCAGTTGTGGCTTTATGGGCGAATACTTCACTTGAACGAATGAAAGAAAATGCACGAAAGGGATACCTTCCAATAATTCCTCATCGTTTAACACCACAAACATCAAATACATATTGGGTTAATCTAATTGGGCGGGGGTATCCGTATCCACGTAAAAATTTTCGTTGGTGTACGGATAGAATGAAGATTGAACCATCAAATACATTTATTAAAAAAATTCTTGATGCGGAGAGTGAAGCTATTCTGGTTCTGGGTTCTAGAAAGGCAGAAAGTGCAACCAGGCGTGCAGTGATGGAGGGGTATGAGAAGAAAAGGTACAGAGATCATTTAAGCCCCAATGGCTCATTCCCTAATTCATATATTTTTACTCCGATTGAGAACTGGACCAATGATAATGTTTGGCAATATTTAATGCAAATCCCTAACCCATGGGGGCATTCGAATAAGGAACTTTTGGCGATGTATAGTGGAGCCTCTGCAGACGGGGAATGTCCACTTGTTTTTGATACAGGGACTCCTAGTTGTGGTAATAGCCGATTTGGGTGTTGGGTTTGTACGCTTGTTACAGAGGATAAATCAATGGCAGCGATGATACAGAATGACGAAGAAAAATCCTGGATGTTGCCATTACTAGATTTTCGTAATGATATTGCTACCATGGGAGATCCAAGTCTTGATCGAAAACGAAGAGATTTCCGGAGGATGAATGGTAAGCTCACTTGGCATCATGGAAGACTAGTGCATGGGCCATATACAAAAGAAACTCGAGAAGAATTTTTAAGAAAACTTTTAAGGGCTGAAAAGGTGGTACACGAAAATGGACCCGAAGAAGTTAAAGATGTTCCTTTGATAACTCAAGAAGAACTTCAGTTTATACGTAAAATTTGGCTAGAAGAAAAACATGAGTTTGATGATAGGCTACCACTTATTTATGAAGAGGAAACTGGGAAGGTATATGAAGATAATACAATATATGGAAATAAGTATTATGGAGCGGCTGAATGGGATTTGCTTAAAGAGGTTTGTGAAAGTTTATATCCTAAAGAAACGCTATTACTTGAAATGCAGAGCAGTATTCTCGATATCGAATCAAAATCTTCTGCCATGTCACAAAGGAGAAACATTAAAAAAAGAATAGAAGAAATTATAGTTAAATGCTACTTTACCGATGAAGACAACGCTGAGGAAATAGAGTTGGAACGTCGTAAGCGTAGGGGTATTATCGATGATGTTTTAAATGATGAAGATATCATTGACGAATAGGAGGTGAGTACGTGTTTTTTACTCAAATTGAATTACATAATTTTGGAATATATAAAGGCACTCACCTTATAGAGTTAAACAATGCTCTAGACAAGAGAAATGTTACCTTAATTGGCGGGATGAATGGACGAGGTAAGACTACTATTTTAGATGCGATTTTTCTTACTTTTTATGGAAAAAGGGCTCTCCCATATATACAAGATGGAAGAAAACGATATGATACTTTTTTGCGTGAATATGTCAATAAATCAGCTACTGACAATTATACATATGTATCTGTTACTTTTGTAATGGACGATAATACAGAAATAAAGGTAATTCGCAAATGGTCAATTGAGGAAAGTAAAAGTGCTGAAAATTTGTTCGTTTTAAGAAATGGGCAAGAAGATCACTATTTATCTGAGAATTGGAATTATTACATTGAAGAAGTCTTGCCTTTTGGAATTTCGCGTTTTTTCTTTTTTGACAATGAAAAAATTAGTCAAATTGCTGATGATGAGTCATTTGATGAAATTAAAGACTCAATAAAAGCGGTTATGGGCGTTTCTATTATTGATAAGGTTTTGGATGATATTCAGAAAATAGCACGTGATAAACAGACATCGACTCAAACAATAGAAACAATTGCTTATATGAAAGAAAAAGAAGAAAACGAAGCAGCAATCGCAAAGGTGACGGAATTAATTAATAATGCAAGGCGACAACGAGCGCAACGTTTACCCCAACTAGAAATTGTACAAGCGAAATTGGAAACAACAGAAGAAAACTTCTGGAAACAAGGAGGGCATCTTGGCGTTAAGCGTGAAGAAATCGAGAAGGAAAAAGCTGATTTAAAAGAGGAAGAAAATGTATTAAAACAAAAAATCATAGATTTAGCTATAAATCCTGCGACTCCCCTTGCGATGTGTGATACCTTATTAAAGCAAGTTTACAATGAAGCAAAAATTACACAGGCTCAAACGGTTTTGGAAAACTCTAAGGCATTGATTGAAGATATTATTGAAAGATTAACTCAAAAAGTCTCAAAGCTTTTAGAAAAGGATAGAGAATTGCAAGTTCGTGTAAAAAATATGATTGTTGAAGAACTTGAAGATTATAGCAATGGTAAGACTGATGTGGGGCGTATTGGATTAACTCCGGTATCTATTATGTTAATTGAAAGGCTATTGGAAGGGGGTATTTTTGATAATCAAGTTTTAGTGGAGAATATCATAAAACAGATTGAGGAAAATGAAAATGCTCTTTTGCAGATTGATACTCATTTAAATTCTAATGCTGAGAAGATGGGAGCCTTAGAATTGATTAGCATGATACGCGATTTGGAACGTTCAGCGACAGCATTGGAGATAGAAATTACTAAAATTGATGAAAGCATACAGTCCTTTGAGCACCAGTGCCACATTCTTGAGGTGCAGAGACAAAAAATCATAAAGCGTATAGCTTTAATCGATGATACAGCAGATGACAATGCAAGAATTATAAGCTATGCAGCTAAAACAGAAGCTGTTATGACAGAATTTAAGCATCGCTTACAAACGAAAAAGGTATCGGAGCTTGAAAATAACATTACAAAATGTTTTCGTTTTTTAACACAGAAAGAGAATATCATTACAAAGGTTGAGATTGATCCTACAAATTTAGATATTACGTTACGGGATTATACTGGTGGCATTTTGTTAAAATCCCAACTTTCTGCTGGAGAGAAACAAATGTTTGCGATTTCTATTATTTGGGGCCTTGCTCTAAGCTCAGGCTATAAATTACCAGTGGTAATCGATACACCTATGGCTCGCCTCGACTCTGCTCATCGCCATAATTTTATTAATAGATACTTGCCAAATGCAAGTTCTCAGGTAATTGTTTTATCTACAGATGAAGAAGTCTATGGACGTTATCTTTACCAGATTCAAGAGCACGTCAATAGCTATTATACATTACAATATAATGCAGTAGAAAAATGTACTTGCATTGTTCCTGGTTATTTTGAGGAGGCGATCAAATGATCTTAAAACAATTTAAGTTATCGCAACCAGAAAAAGAAAAGCTAATACGTATTAAGTCCAGGACAAATATTCAAAACTGGAATGTTATTTGTAGATGGGCCTTATGTTGGTCTTTGTCTGAGCCGACAATTCCAGGAGGGATTGAACCTCTATCGGATAGCAACGTTGAAATGACATGGTTAACATTTGCTGGTGAATATCATGAAGTGTATGAAGCAATTATTCGTCAGCGTTGCATCAATGATGGATTGGGTGATTCTCAAGAAGTGCTTGCGAAGTACTTCCGATTACATTTAAATAGGGGAATCAATCATTTTAGTACAAGAGATGTTTTAAAGTCTTGTCAGGATTTACTTACCTGTATTAATTTGTCAGAATAGGAGGAGGTATTTTGCCAACATATTTAGATTACAATGCATCTACGCCTATTGATGAGCGTGTTCTATGCCATATGGTTGACGTTTATAAGCAAACATTTGGAAATGCTGATAGCAGAACACATATGTTTGGAGCAAATGCAAAAGAGATGGTAGAAAAGTGCAGGGCTTCAATAGCAAAGATATTAGCGGTTGATAAAACGGATTTGATATTTACAAGTGGTTCTACGGAAAGTAATAATATATCTACCATTGGGATGCTACAACATGCAATTTCCACTGGGCGTAACCACTTTATTACTACTTCTATAGAACATAAAGCAGTATTGGAACCATTAAAGAAGATGTCAGAATTAGGGTGTGTTGTTGATTTTATTGATCCTGATGAAACTGGACGTGTGAGTGCAGCTTCTATCATGGAGAAGGTGACTGATAGGACATTACTTGTTTCAGTTATGCATATAAATAGTGAAACTGGTATTATTCAGCCGGTATCTGAAATTGGAGAATTACTGTCTAAAACAAAAGTATATTTTCATGTGGATGCAACTCAATCATTTGGTAAGTTAAATGATGAGCTTAGATCGCTTAAATATGATCTTCTTAGTTTTACGGCACATAAGCTTGGAGGGCCCCAAGGGATTGGTGGATTAGTTGTTAAGAGAGGAGCTGATTATAGGCGTCCGCCAATTGCTCCTCTATTTTATGGAGGTCAACAAGAACGCGGAATACGTCCGGGCACTATACCTGTGGCCTTAGTTGCGGGGCTTGCAATGGCTGCAGAACTTTGTGAACGGGAGAGTAAAATAAACTGGGATAATTGCATGAAAATAAAAAAGGAGTTTTTTGAGGCGATCAAAGGGCTACGATATTACATCAATGGAGACCAGAATTATTGTGTTCCTAACACAATCAACATTAGCTTTGACGGGGTGGATGCGGAAGGTGTCTTTGTTGCTTTGAAAGATTTTTATGCATTTTCAAACGGTTCAGCTTGCACCTCTGGGAATTTTTCACCAAGCTATGTTTTAAGTGCAATGGGACTAGATGAAGACAGGATTTCATCTGCATTGCGGCTGTCTTGGGATGGAAAAACTAAGGTGGATTTTTCTGATTTAATTTCTTATATTAGGACGATAGCATAACATATTTGGCATAAATCTGACATTAAGTGGATTATCGTGTAAGAAGAATAGCATAAATATATTCAGAATATGTAAACAACAGTTTGCTTATAGTTTAATATAAAGTGATATATGTCCAAGTGGATTAGCAGACTAGGTGTACGAAGTTTTATCTTGAAAGGAAGGAGGAAGCTCCTGATAAAGCGGGGGATCTTTGAGCTGTTTAGAGATAATGGATTTAATTATTATTATTTGATATAAAAGTTAAGTCTTAAGTTTTTAGTATCAGCCAGGAAGAGTTTGGTGAATTTTACAACCAGTGTAATTGATAAGGTATATTGTATTCAGAATGAGTACTTATATTTATGAGGTCCGGATGTTCCCTAAAGTGTTTGCCCCCCGCTTGCACAAACCCATCCAGGCACGCCAAATCCTCCTTTTTCCCTGTTTTTTAGGCGATCTCCGGTTCAAATCTGGTATGCCTCTCTTATGAAAGCCTCAGAAACCTGATAAAATAAGGTTTTTTGGGGTTTTTACTTTGTGTATTTGGTGTTTGCGTTTGTTTGCGTGGACATTTCGTAAATGGTAAATAACCAGTCCAGGTCAATAAGTTCGCCGCCCGATTGGGGCGGCGGTATATTTACCGTATTTTTAGTTTTCTACAACGATCCGGCAATTCCTCTGACCACGGCATTAGTTTTACCAGTTCATCTTCCGGAACATTATTTCTTGGATAATGCATTAACTGCTCAAGCAGATAAGAGAAGTACTCATACGGCTTAAGGCCATTCGCTTTTGCTGTTTCAGCAATGCTATATAAGGCAGCGCTAGCCTCTGCACCGTTCTTCGAATCGATGATGTGCCAGCTGTGTTTACCAACACAGAATGACCGGATACTTCTTTCTGCATCATTGTTATCAAGAGGTATTTTCGGATCTTCAAGAAATACTCTTAAAAACTGTTCCTGATGAATGGAATAATCAAGAGCGCCTGCCAGTTTTGAA
>JAVKTT010000013.1:0-31189 GCA_031460505.1 Tissierellaceae bacterium | reverse complement strand
TAGGATGCATGGCTCCTTTAGAATATAGAAACCATGCATCAATATGTGCATAAATTTTAATTAAATTAATTGTCTACTTGACATAAGTCAGTTCATTTCGCGTCCCCTCTGTTCATTTGCTTTGAATCTTCTCAATAATCTTCTTACCCTTATCAGATTTTAAATAATCTATTGTACTGATAGGTAAATATTTAAAAGCTTCATCTGTTTTTTCCTCTTTAATTAGTTTTCTAACTCTTGAAGCACTTATTATAGTATCGTTTAATGACTTTCTTTCGAATATTTTTACTTCAATGCCACGACTTTCTAATATTTCCTTCATAGCATTATTATAAGCTAATGTAACTAAATCCGTAGGTTCTGAACCAAAAAATCTTATATCTATTTCCAGATCCTTAGCAATTTTATCTGCAAAAATACTACCATCTAGTTCAGTATAAATATCTAGCATCTCATCTTTTTTCTTTATGAAATAGGTTGGAAATGTACCTTGGGATATGATATATGGTCCTCCCTTGATCAGAGTTATTCTTTCATCATGTGATAATTCGTTACTTAAAATATTCCATCTATCTTCAAATGGGAAAATTGATTTGTCCTCCTCTACTACAAAGATTAACAGGTCGTCAACTGATTCTAATGCCTTATCAATCAAATATTTGTGTCCTAGCGTCATTGGATTACAATTGACAACGATAGCTCCTCTTTTAGACTTCTTGTCCTTTAAAGTCAATTTTACCTTTTCTATCCACTTATTATAATTATAGAATCCACCTTCAAATAGTGCTACTCTATCTGTTAAGTAGACATCTGTTAATCCTAATGAATTAAATATCATTTTATTACAAGGGGTTGTGAACACAAAGAAAGATGCAATGTTATTCCCCAGCAGATAGTTTAATAAAGAGTTATAAATAATTCCCATAGCTCCTTGTCCTGCATATTCTTCATCGGAGAAAAAGTATTTTAGAATATTTCCTTCTGCAGAGCCAGTTGCTATGATTATTCCATTATCTCTTATTACATAGGTTACATCTGGGTGATCATACACAACATCATGTTTGTTTAAGAAATCTGTTATCTCTTGTATTTCTTTTTCATTATTCTTATTTATTTCATCACTGAAAAACATAACATCACCTTTATAAGTTTATTTATCTGCTAAATTTGGGTAAAAAATTTGGACTTAACTTTAAACAAGACAACCGAAACGTCCCCGTGTCTTTTTTTATGTAACAAGAGACAGGAACGTTCTGTCTCCTGTCTCTTGGTTTTATTTTTTAACTTGGTATATATAGTCTATTATACTACCATCTCTGTATTCAGACAATCCAATAATTCTATCTGTTTTTTCAATATCTTTTGGTTTACCCATTATAGTTTCTGAGTACTCCTTCAAGTCTTTTATATCTAAAATATCTAACTTAGCTTTCTTAAAGGATTCTATTAAGTCAGTTCTCAATGGGTTTACACATATACCTCTTTCAGTTACTAGAACGTCTACTGTTGAGCCTGGTGTTGTGATTACATCTACTCTATCCTTGATCAATGGAATTCTTGATGAGAATAGTTTGGATACTATAATAGATACTTTACTACCTGCTGCAGTATCTTGATGACCACCTGAACCTCCCATCAGTATACCATCTGCACCTGAAGATACGTTGACATTAAAATTAACATCTATTTCCGTAGCTCCTAGGATGACTATATCTAGATTATCTACAACTGATGATACTTCAGGATTACCATATTGTGATGCACTCATTCTAATATGATTTGGATTTCTTTTTAATGACTCAATAGATTCCAGATCAAAACACTGTACATCGAATAATGATGAGAATAATCCTTCTTCTAACATATTTGTTAGATATCCAGTTATACCACCTGAAGCAAAGCTTCCCTTGATATTATTTTCTATCATATAGTCTCTTAGATAATCTGTTACCGCTAGGGATATACCACCAGCTCCACTTTGGAAACTTAAACCATCTTTAAGTAGGCCTGTAGCTTCCATAACCTTTAGTGTATCCTTTGCTATTTTTAACCCAATTGGATCTTTAGTAACCTTAGTTGTACCTGATACGATACCTTCTTTTCTACCTATAGAATCTACAACTAAAACTTGATCTACGTAATCCTCTGTAATATCTGCAGGGTAGTTTGGATACTCTAAAATTGAATCAGTAACGGCTATTACCTTTTTAGCTTTGATACTATCTGCAATAGCATATCCCAATGTACCACAGGAGTTTGTTCCGTTTACGCCTGATATATTACCCAGCTTATCAGAGCTTGGTGCTGCTATAAAGGCTACGTCTATGACTATTTCCTCATTTAATATAGTTCTTGCTCTACCACCATGGGATTGCATGATTATATTGCCTTTTAACTCTCCATAGCTAATTGCTTTTCCTAAGTCTCCACTTATATAAGATGTAACAATATTTGTAATTGTACCGTCTTGTAATAATGGTACTAGCTCAGCATGAACTGGAAAAAGTGAACTAGCTACTAGCGTAATATCTTTAATACCTATTCTTTGAATTTCCTTCATAATTGTATTTAAAACCTTATCACCATTTCTTAAATGGTGATGAAAAGATAGAACTGCACCATCTTTTAAGTCTAAATTATTAATTAGTTGTTCCACACTACTAATTAATTTATCTTTTGCTAAACTTTTAGAAGGATATTCTGATTTTTCTAGAATTTTTACAGTTTTTAAATCTGTATTATTTAAGTAAATCATCATATTCCTCCTTATAGTCTCCGCTCATTCTTAGTAAATTAAGAGCTCTTTTAATAATCGGAGCATCTACCATTTTACCGTCTAATGAGAAGGCTCCTAAGCCTTTTTCGTTTGCTGCCTTAACACCTTCTACAACTCTTAAGGCATAGTCTACTTCTGCACCAGTTGGTGAGAACATCTTATTTATTACATCAACATGTCTTGGACTAATAACAGTTTTACCTGTCATACCTAAATCCTTAGCGTTTTTAGTATCAATTTTTAGTCCTTCTATATCATCTGTATCTGTAAATGGTGTATCAAAGGCTTGAATTCCAACAGCCTTTGCTGCTGCAATTATCCTTGATCTAGCATATTCAATTTCTTTAGATTCTTTTGTTCTCTTAGCACCTAAGTCAAGTGTTAAGTCTTCAGCACCTAAGAATAGTCCAATTATTTTATCTGAAATTTGTACTATATTTAATGCAGTTTCCAATCCAATAGCTGTTTCAACTAAAGGTATAACATCTAGATTTAAATCATTTTCATTTAAGTACTCCTCTAATTTAGTCATGGATTCTACTCCAGCCTTTGGAAGTACAATGCCAGTAATATTTAAATCCTTTAATGCTTCTAAGTCATCATAAAAATATGGACTATCTAGTGGATTAATTCTTATAAATACATCTGTATTAGTTTCAAATGTTAGTAAATATTCTCTAACTAAAATCCTAGCTGCATCTTTTTCAGGTAGTGCTACTGCATCTTCTAGGTCTATAATAATTCCGTCAGAGCCTAGAATATCCGAGCTTTGAAGCATCCCGGGATTGTTTCCCGGGATGAAGAGTAGTGTTCTATAGTTCATTATATTGCCACTCCTCTCTCAATACATGCTTTTACTCTTGCCTTTATTGTAAAGTCTAATGCACCTTTGTCTTTAGCAATAATTTTTACATTATCAATTCCCTCTTCTATAAGGGTATCATGTATTACTTTTTTAATGTCATCTCCAAATTGCTTTTCAACGACACTTTCTAATTCTATATCGATATTTCCCTCACCTTTTGAAATCATAATTAGAATATCGTTTGATTCAACAGACCCTGCTGTCGCCATTCTAACTATTTCTAATTTTCTTTCACCCATTCTAAATATTCCTTTCTACCAGATTGATATAGATCATTTCCATGTGCATCGTTTATTACGGTTACTGGAAAATCTTCTACATACATCTTTCTTATTGCTTCTGCTCCTAAATCTTCATAAGCTATTACCTCTGCAGACTTAATAGTCTTCTTGATAAGAGCAGCAGCTCCACCGATTGCCGCAAAATATACAGCACCTTTTTCCACTATTTTATCTTTTACTTCTTGGTCTCTTTTTCCTTTACCGATCATACCAAGTAGGCCTTCATCCATTAGTCTTGGAGCATATGCATCCATTCTATAACTTGTTGTAGGGCCAGCAGAACCTATTGGTTCTCCTTCTTTTGCTGGTGTTGGCCCAACATAATATATAATTGCTCCATTTACGTCAAATGGTAATTCCTTGCCTTCAGCTAACAAATCAACTAATCTCTTATGTGCAGCATCTCTTGCTGTGTATATATAACCTGTTATATATACATCATCTCCTGCTTTTAATTCTCTTAAATCTTCAACTTTTAAAGGTGTAGTCAATGTCTTCTTCATATTTCTCCTCCTAAAGTACCACTTGTTTATGTCTAGTAGCGTGACAATTGATATTCACTGCTACTGGTAATCCAGCTATATGAGTTGGATAATATTCTACAAAGACTCTTAATGCAGTAGTCTTCCCACCAAATCCTTGTGGTCCAATGCCTAAAGCATTTACCTTTTCAAGTAATTCTTTTTCTAAATCAGCATAAAATGGATTTTCATTGTAACTATCCAAAGGTCTCATTAAAGATTTTTTTGCTAGATACGCTGCTTTTTCAAATGTTCCACCAACTCCGACGCCTACTACTATAGGTGGACAAGGATTAGGTCCAGCTAATTCAACACTTTCTAAAACAAAATCCTTTACCCCTTGTAGTCCTTCGGATGGTTTAAGCATTTTGATTCTGGACATATTTTCAGATCCAAACCCTTTTGGAGCAACCATAATTGATAACTTATCTCCTGGAACTATTGAATAATGTATAACACCAGGTGTATTATCCTTAGTATTTACTCTGTTTACAGGATCTTCAACTACAGATTTTCTTAAAAGTCCTTCTTCGTAACCTTCTCTGATACCTTGGTTTATGGCATCTTCTATATATCCATTAACTATACTGACCTCTTGTCCAATCTCTACAAATACTACTACCATACCTGTATCTTGGCACATTGGAGCATGATCAGTACTAGCAATTTCTGCATTTTCTACAATTTTTCCTATTGTTGCAGATGCAAGCTCCCATTTTTCATTTTTCTGAGCATCTTTTAAGGAATTTAAAACATCCTCTGGTAGAAAATAATTTGCTTCCATTACCAATCTTTTTACTTCTTCAGTTATTAATTTTGCATCGATTTGTTTCATTATATCCCGCCTTTAATTGTTGTATGCTAAATTTCTCTTTCTGCTTAAAGCTAGAACTCTATTCATTTCATTATTAATAATCATAATACCTTCATCAACACCCATACCAGGTTTAGCTAATACTTGTGTTGCTCCACATGCAATAGCTATATTTGCACAAACTTCAGCACTTCTACTAGTTTCGTTACAAGTTCCACCAATATATGACCCTATTCCTACTTCATTACAATATATTAGTGCTTCTATTGTGTTGTTTACTCCACCTAAGTCCGGAGTTTTAACTTGAATCATATGACCTGCTTTATTATCAGCAAAGTACTTTACATCTTCAAGTGTATTACACCATTCATCAGCTACAAGCTCCACAGTTATACCTTTTGCTTCTAAACTAGCTCTTAAGTCTCTCATAGCTTCCATTTGAGCTGTTCTTGAACCAACATCCATAGGTCCTTCTATTCTTAAATGGAATGGTTTAGCAGCTTCTTCTAATTCACCTAGATAGTTAGTCATAGCTTCTATATCATCATTTAATAACTCCCCAATTGTTCCGTATACGTCAATATGGAATATTGGGTTATAGTCTTCACGAGATCTATTATTAAGAACTCTATCTCTTAACCATTCAATATATTCTTTAAGTTTTTCACCTTTAAGACCTAGTTTTTCTTCAACATTATTGAATAGACCATGTGGTAATACATCGGCTTCTTTTATAATCATTTTATCTGCATTTGTATATCTGTCGTCACCTGATTGAGTGAATATTGGAATTCTATTTAGTTCAATTCCAGTATTGTATTCCTCTTTTACAACTTCAGCCATTGTAACTTTTTTAGCTTTTGCTGATGCATCCAGTAAAGCCTGAGTTAAGCCATATCTAATAGCAGTATGAAGTCTATTTCCATCAATAGTCATATGATCTACTTCTTCTGCAAATTCCTTAAAATCTACAACATCTCTACCAACTATTTTTTCTTTAATTGGACCTTCAATTAGGGGTATAAAATCTTTTGCTAAGAATAGAGGATCTCTACCACCAGCTCCAGAATATTGAACTGCAGCACAGTCACCATGAGCAACTTGACCGTCTTCTAGAATTAATAAAACTGATATACTTTCTCCCGCTTGTCTTACTTGAGTAAATCCTTCTGTCATTGGTTCACCTAAATAAAACATACCATCGTGTTTAGCACCTTTTTTTATTGCTTTTTGATCATCAAAATAAAAGCCAGTTTTACCTTCTGCACATACAATATCAACTATTTTCATTTACTTTCCCTCCGGTCTCCCTATTAATTTTCCTTTTCCTACAGCAAATATATCATCAATTGTCATTTGGAATCCAACTTCTCTGTTTTCATATTTTGCTCTTTCTTCTAAACGTTCTCTATTAAAGTCAACTAATTCTTTTGTGAATGGAACATTCCCAGTCATAAAGTATCTAACAGCACCCTCATTGTCTCTAGCTGGCATCATTTTACCTGCATTGTATTTTGATGGTGCAAATGGTGTGTCTAATACACCTTGTTCGAATCCTTTAACTGTTCCTATGGCTAAGTCTCCATTACCTAATTCAAATACTTTATCAAGTATGCATTTTGTTTCAGCTTTAATTATAGCTATTTCATCATTTAACGCTTTGCTACTTGGCATTCTTTGACCAGCTAATAAATTCAACACCATTTTTGTTGCTTTAATACCAGATGCATTAGCTTCTTTTGTAGGTATACCTATAGCTTCATGAGGTGTTTTTACAATAACTTTAGTCGCTCCAGCTAGAGCAGCAGCTGTTGAACCTAATGAAATTACACCAAATGCTTTTGATTCATCTTCTGGGAATCCACCCATCCATTGATGAAAAACAGTAGTTACAGTTACATCATTATATCCAAAATTCTTTAGATATTCTTCTGTTTGTTCTTCTAGTGATCTAACTGCTGCAACATCTTGAACTAAGTTACCACATTGTCCATATCCTACAGTGATATTTTTAACGCCTTGTTCTGCTGCAAGTAATGCTTCGATTATTCCTACAGCATTTGATGTAGATGGTGGTACTAGAGTACCAGTTAATGGTCCAAATGGCTCTCTATTCAATGATATACCTTGCTCTTCATAGAAGCCTACAAGTCTGTCGCAGTATTGCCAATCTCTTAAGCTTTTTTCAATTGAAACTGATTTAGCATACGGAACATTATAACTAATTCCTCCACCTTCATTGGAAGTCCAACCTCCAGCATGGATTATTTCAGCTAGTAATCTTGAATCTGGTGTACCATGTCTTGCTTGTACTGGTAGATTAACACTTTCATAAACTTCTCTACAACCTTTAACCCCATGATTTACTGCAGGGAATCCGTTCAATAATGATCTTCCAGCTTTTAGAGATTCGTCTATACCAACTTGACATTCATTATATCTATTTTGTCTTGTATATGAATCTATTGTTGAAGGTAAAAAATCTGCTCCTCCCTCATTTTGAAGATGTTTTAATAGCTCAATATGCTCAGAGAGTAACGCAACACCCGCTCTAGGTTGTGCTAATGTTACTTTCGCCTCCTTTGCTTTTTTTAATTTTATAGCAAAGTTCTTTTCCTCTGGCACGTTCTTTAAGTAATCTACTGCTTCTTGTAAATCTACTTCCTTTCCTGTTGGCCATTGTTTAAGAACTTCTTCTCTTTCTTTAAAAAACTGTTCATCAGTGAGTCTTTTATTTTTCAGATCCATTAGTATTACCTCCACACATTACAATATATTTTTTTAACATACGCACTGCCATGTTTTTATCAACCATCGCCAGTAGACCCATGGATGATAAAACATATTCTTTATCTATGAAAAATTTAGGATTTTTAGGTTTTAATGAAGTTGGATCATCCATAGTGAACTTTGTTGCTTCTAGTATATTTGCTGGGTTTTTACTGTTTACTAGTACTCCACCAGTCCCAATTATATATGGAAGCTCCAAAAGATCCTTACCTGTTTGGGAATACATAGTACCTAAAGGTGAGTATATTGCTTCCACAATGCCAGCATGTCTCTTCATTGATATGTCCGCACAAACCTTTGCCATAGCTTCATCAAACTTTATATCTTTTTCCGTTTCAGGCAAAAATGAAGTGTTATTGTACCTTTTACTAAATTCGTACTCTAAGTCGTATTCTTCTATATTTAAGTATTTCTTTAATATTCTATTTCCTGCTGCTTCATAAACTGAAACTGCAGAATATCGCATACCTAAATCCCCTTCTACTGTTCTTTTCGCAACAGGTTCTTCTAACCCTCTTAAAAATACAGCTGGTTGACTTGGTGCTCCTTTTCCTATTGAATGTATATCTGTAGTTGCCCCGCCTATATCTATAACTGCCAAATCTCCAATTCCTTCTTCATCCTTAGTTCCTAAGGACAAAACTTCTGCTGCCTTTAATACTGAAGCAGGAGTCGGCATCAATATTTCAGAAATGTTCTTTTCAACATTCTCCATACCTTTTGCATGTATTATTTGCTTCATAAAAATACTTCTAATAGTTTCACGAGCAGGAACAACATTTATGTTATTTAAGTTCGGCATTACATTTTCTGTTATATAAAACTCTATTTTATCTTTAAAAATATCAGTAATCTCATCATTGCATGACTTGTTTCCTGCTACTACAACAGGAATACTTATTTCATGTTTTGCTATCATCTTTGCATTATGAATAATACATTCACAATTGCCTCCATCAGTTCCACCTGCGAGAAGTATCATATCAGCGTTGGAGCTTTTAATTTCTGCTAATTCATTATTATTTAGGTTGTGGCTATAAGTCTTTATGACTCTAGCTCCAGCTCCTAAAGCAGCTCTTTTTGCAGCTTCTGCAGTTAATTCTGGTACTAATCCTATTGCAACAATCTTTAGTCCACCAGCAGCTGATGAGCAAGAGAGTTTTTTTACAATATTTACTTCCTGTTTTACCTTAGAAAACAATTTCCTAAGTGCGTTATTATATCCAATAATTACGTCCGTTTCCACAGTTGTATAGGACTTCTCAGTTGCTACTATCTCTTCTTTTTCAATATCCACTAGGGTTACTTTTGTATAAGTGCTTCCAAAATCTATAAATAGATAACAATCCATATTATGTCCTCTATATACCAAGGTCTTGTTTTAAATCATTAATTCCAGTTTCTGCTGATGTTCCTGGTGGATATACCCTATCAAATCCCATATTTTTAAATTTCTTATGAACTTCATTCCAGTCTTGTTTTCCAACAACTATATTACCACCTACATATAGTAATATGTCTTCTAATCCTGCTTCATCACATTTTTCTCTCATACCTCTACAGTCAATTTCACCATGTCCATATAGTGATGATACAAAAATAGCATCTGCGTTAGTCTCAATTGCTGCATTAATAAAATCCTCTTGTGGTGATAATACTCCAATGTTAACTACATTAAATCCTGCATCTGTCAAGGAATGATCTAGAATTTTATTACCAACAGCATGGACATCTGAACCAATTACTCCTAATACAACGGTTTTTTTATCCATCGAAATACCCCCTCATTTAAATTTATTTTGTCATTTTGATATAAATGTATCTATCTTCACCTTAATAATAACACAAATTTTTATAAAAACAAGCTGTTCTTTTTCTGTAAAAGCGTTACCAAAGTGCTAAATTAAGCCTTTTTGAATTAGGGAAGTTTGGAACTTTCAATTCAGGTTTTATTTATCAGACAATTTCAAAAACGAAAAGAAAAATTGCAATTTCCAAAAAAGGAACTTGCAATTAAATATTTTAAAGAAAAATTGTTTTTTATTCTAATAATAAATTTACGAAATCATCTATACTGATATCCCCAAAATACTTCTTAATATTTATATCCTTTAATGATTCATATATAGCGTCTCTATCGTATTTCAAATCAATTATTTTATGTTCTAATTTTCCCACATCTTCTGTACCAAAAAAGTCACCATAGATTTTACATTCATTAATGCTTCCATTTTTAACTTCTAATCTCACTTCTACTGAGCCAACTGGAAATCTCTTATAGTTTCTATAATTGAAGGTTGGTGAATGACCATAATTCCATTCCCAAGTTGAGTATTTTTCCTCGAATAATCTGTTTATATCATCTAATTGTTCTTTACTTAGTTCTAATATCTCTGGCTCCATATTTTCTGCTTCAAAAAGATATTTAAGTAAGATCTCTCTAAACTTATCAATATCTACTTCTACATTAAGATAGTCTTTTATATTTGTAACTCTACTCTTAACTGATTTAACACCTTTTGACTCAATCTTATCCTGCTTAACGTTTAATGCATCTGATAATACATCTAATTTAGTATCAAATAATAGAGTTCCATGATTGAGTACTCTTTCTTTCCATATTGATTGAGCAATACCAGAGAATTTTTTGCCATCAATTGTGATATCATTTCTTCCTGATAATTCACACTGAACCCCTAATTTTTTCAGTGCTTTCAATATTGATAGATTATATTTTTTAAAATCAATTACTCCATTTCCATCTGCATTTGTAATTATAGAAAAATTAAGATTGCCTAAATCATGGTATACTGCTCCTCCACCTGTAATTCTACGGACAACACTAATCCCATTTTTCTTTACATATTCAGAATTAACTTCTTCTAAGGTGTTTTGATTCTTACCAATTATTATTGCAGGTCCATTAATCCATAATAATATATAATCTTCATCCCTTGGTAATTGTTTAAAGCAATATTCTTCAAAAGCTAAATTATATCTTGGATCATTTGAATAGTTCTCTATATATTTCATTTGTTCCTCCATGTTAAAATATTTTATTTACTTATTAGCATGTTTAAATCCATAAGCCTATGTCTTAAATCGATTAATTTGTTCTTTAATTCATCATAATTATTTATGATCATACTGTCTAATTCATCTAGTTCACCCTTATACTTTAGGGCTTCAATTTCCTTATATGCATTTTCAATTTCATTTTCGATATCTTGTTGCAACATAATTGGGTCTATGCTTAGACCTTTCCTAACCTCAATTCCTTTTTTAGTTATATTTATCTTATCTCCAATATTAGGAATTATTGTGTCAATACTAAATTTCTCCTTAATGAGTTCACTTAATGTATTAGCTGGTCCCTCTTCACCATGAACAATGAATATCTTCTTTGGTTTTCGCTTAAAATTATCTATCCAATCTAATAATGTTTTTTGATCTGCATGACCTGAAAATCCTTCTAAATCGTATATCTCTAATTGTACATCTATTTCCTCACCTAATAGTTTTACCTTTTTCGTACCATCTAATAATATCCTTCCTAAGGTACCTTCTGCTTGATATCCTACAAAAACTAGGCTATTATTGGGATCCCATAGATTATGTTTCAAGTGATGTCTTACTCTACCAGCAGTGGCCATTCCACTAGATGAGATTATAACTTTAGGATATTTCGATTTGTTTAATGACATTGATTCTTCTGTAGATTTTATATATCTTAAATTACTAAAGGAGAAGGGGTTGTCACCTTTCAATATTAAATCCTGAGCTTCCTTATTAAAACTACTAGAATTCTTTTGAAATACAGCTGTAGCGTTGACAGCCAGAGGACTATCTATATAGACAGGTATTTTCATATATTCTTCCATTTCTGGATTGTATTCATAGTACTTATTTAATTCATATATTAGCTCTTGAGTTCTACCTACTGCGAAGGATGGTATTATTACAGTACCACCTCTTAGTGCTGTTCTGTTGATGATATCTATTAGTTTTTCTGTACTCTCTTTAAATGGTTCATGGATTGTATCTCCATAGGTGGACTCTAGTATTAGATAGTCTGCATCTTCAATGTATTCAGGGTAACGAATAATTGGTCTACCCGGCATGCCTAAGTCTCCTGAGAATACTATCTTGCTTGTTTCTCCATCTTCATCTACCCAAATCTCAACTATGGATGAACCTAATATATGTCCTGCATCTCTAAATCGAATTGTGATTTCTTCATTTAATCTAATTCTTTGGTCATAAAAATATGGTTCAAAATAATTTAAACTGTTTTCTGCATCTTTCATAGTATATAAAGGCTCAATATCAGGTTTACCAGCTCTGGTTCTTTTTTTGTTTTCCCATTTTGCATCAGATTCTTGAATTTTTGCACTATCTAAAAGCATTATACTACAAAGATCATATGTAGCTTTTGTGCACATGATTTTACCCCTAAATCCGTCTTTAACTAACTTTGGTATTCTCCCACTATGGTCTATATGGGAATGAGTCAATATCATATAGTCAATGTTACTTACATCGTAGGGAAAGTCTTCAAAGTTCATTCTCTCCTTCTCTTTATTTCCTTGAAACATGCCACAATCAATTAATACCTTATAGTTATTTGTTGTTAATAAATAATTTGAGCCTGTTACAATCTTAGCAGCACCAAAAAATTGAATATCCATATGAACCCTCCTTTTTTTATATTTTCTTATTAAAACTCGGCCTATCCTGAATAAAAGAATCAATACCCTCATTTAAAAATACTGCATTTTTAAACGAATTCATTTCTTTAATATCACCAAATAATATTGCTCCAACCAATCTGTTATCTTTAATGAATATCTTCTTTATAATATTGTGTTTTTCATCCCTACACTCGTATATATTGTCATAATCTAAAATATTTCCAGCAGAAAACAAGTTAATATCACCTATTCTTAGACTGGAAAAAGGTTTAGGATGGCTATACTCATGATTTTCACCTAGCATATTAGCTGCAGCAATACGGCCTTGTTCATTACTAGTAGTCCATAATCCCAATACCAATCCATTATATTCTGCTACATCTCCTGCAGCATATATATTGTCTATATTGGTTTTAAGATTCTTATCTACTATGATACCCCTGTTAGTTTCAACAGATGAAGCTTTAACTAGATCAATGTTAGGAACTATACCAGTAGATATAAGGACTGCATCAGCTTTTATAATGTCACCTTTTTGAATGCGTATACCTAATACACTATCTTTGCCTAATATCTCTTCTGCTGAATTAGGTAAATGAATGTTAATATCCTGTTCACTTAGTTTAATAGCCAACATTTCGCCTAATTCCCTATCTAATTGTCTTGGGAGTAAATATGGAGCAAATTCGATAATCGAAACTTTTTTTCCTAAGACTTTTAAAGACCAAGCAGCTTCAATACCTAAGAGTCCTCCACCTATTACTATAACTTTATCAACATCATCTACATAAGATCTTATGATATTTAAATCATCAAAATTTCTAAGTGCGAAAACACCTTTTTTATTGATTCCACTTATTGGGGGTATAAAGGGGCTACTTCCTGTTGCTATCAGAAGTTTATCATATGCTATTTCTATAAGTTCATCTAATACTACTTTACTTTCCTCAGGAATAACTTTTGTTACTGTATTTCCCAAAATCAAATTTATATTATTATCCTGGTACCATTTGTGATTATTAACTAAGAGATCCTCTAGTTGTATATCATTACATAATGCTTCCGTTAGCTTCATTCTATAGTATGTAGGATATTTCTCTTGTGAAATTATAGTAATAGAGCTTTCCTTATCTTGGCGTCTGAGCTCTCTTGCTGCAGATAAACCTGCTATTCCGTTTCCAATTATTAAATATTTGATCTTATACATTTGATCACCCCTATTTATTGTACACATACTTTATACCCAGTGAAATATAAGTAATTCAAGCTTATAAAATATAAAAAGTAAAAAGCCAAAGACCCTTTCGATAATTTAAGGTCATTGGCTCTATATTAATTATTAATACCTATTTGTACTGTTAAAGATAATTCTTTAATAGATTTAACTATATCATCAGTAGCATTTGAGTTTATATTCTGTCTTTGCATTTCTATCATATGTTCTGAAATAACAGGATTGTTTCCTAACATTTTTGTACTATAAGCTGCGTCTTCTATTGTACGAGCATTTATTGACATCCCTTTATAGGCAAAAAATCTAGCATTTTTAGTCTCGACTCCAGGAATTGCAAGTGTATGTATAAGAGGAACCCCAACAATTGCAGCTTCTGTGCTGGATATACCACCTGGCTTAGATAATAAGACATCTGCAGCTGACATATATAAATTAACCTTATCTGTGAATTCTATAGTTTTTACTATATTAGCAAATTTGTTATTATTATCTATGGTATTCTTTAAATCTATATTTTTACCTACTAATACGTATATATAGGCTTCATCACTATTTTCCGAATTTAGGATTTCACATAATTTTGTAACCTTACCAAACCCTAGTCCACCTGTCATTATCAAATACATTTTTTTATCTTTTGGAATACCCAGTAACTCTCTAGCTCTACTTTTCTCAATAGATTTATTGAATTTGGGATCTACAGGTATCCCCGTAGGAAATATTTTTCTTTCTGGCATGCCACGATTTGTACATTCTATCTTAATATCCATGTGTGGAACAAAATAACCATTTATATCTGTTTCTGCTAGAAATGGAACACAAGTATAGTCTGTTAAGACACCATAACATTTTGCATTTAGTGGATACTTTTTACGAATGTATGTCATTGATTCCATAGCAAAAAGATGTGTACATATAATTGTATCGAATTGCTTGTCCGCAATATATCTAAATAATTTTTTCCCATAAAGAGTATTAGCATAATATATAGGAGAATTCATCTTAGTAGAACTATACATACCGCTTACTTCATATGCAGCACCAAAAACTTTTGGTGCTCTTTTTATAATTGAATTGAATGATGTAGTAACAAGTTTTGTGTTTCTTTTCCCACTAAATAAAAGAGTATCTGCTATTTCACATTCAATGCCATAATTGGTAAACCCTTTATAAAGTGCATTTGCTGCACTATTGTGGCCTTCACCTGTGTTACAGCTTAAAATTAGGATCTTCATTTTCTATCTCCCATTTTTATTAATATTAAAGTCTAACATCTCAACTTTATTATATTCTAATGTAATATTATAAGCAATATTAACGAATTATGTAAAATCATTGAAAAAATAAGATTAGAAGTACCAAAAATGTTTAGTACATTCTAATCTTATGATTAATATTATTATTTATTACTGCGAATTAAGCTCAGTCCAGATACTATCATAAACTTCAATGACATCTGCAGGGTCTTTAAAAACTTCAGTATTTTCTATTTGTTCTGGTTCTGGATATGCTACTTCTGAGTTCTTAAGCTCATCTGATAACATCTCAATAGCTTCAGGTATAGGAGATGAATAACCAATATATTCTGCATTTCTAGCAGCTATATCCGGTCTTGTCATAAAGTTTATAAAGGCTTCTGCTCCTTCTTTGTTCTTAGCAGAACTAGGAATTACCATACTATCAAACCATAGATTAGTACCTTCTTTGGGTATAGCATATGCTAAATCAGGATTTTCTCTTATCATTGCTACTGCATCGCCAGACCAAACTACTGCTAAAGCTGCGTCACCAGCTACCATAGTATCCTTAACTTGGTCTCCAAGATATGCATACACAAGTGGTTTTTGTTTTATAAGTTCATCTTTTGCAGCTTCTAGTTCATCTAAATTTCTAGTATTCATTGAATATCCTAATTTTTTTAAAGCTACAGCTATTGAATCCCTTTGACTATTTAACATAATAATTTGATCATCATATTTTTCATCCCATAGTATATCCCAACTATCTACAACTTCATCTACCATGGTTGTATTATAGAGTATACCTACAGTTCCCCACATATAAGGTACTGAATATTCATTTGATGGGTCATAATCTTTATTTAAAAATTCTTCATCTACTTTTGATAGATTAGGAATATTAGCCATATCTAATTTTTGAACCATTCCTTCTCTAATCATTTTTTCGATCATATAATCAGATGGAATTGCTACATCATAGCTGCTGCCACCTTGTTTTAACTTAATATACATATCTTCATTAGTTTCGAACATTGAATAGTTTACTTTTATGCCAAATTCTTCTTCAAAATCATCTAATACTTCTGAGTCAATATAATCTCCCCAGTTGTAAACATTGATACTAGGTCTATCATCACTACAGCCTACAGCAAAAACAACCATAATTGATATAAATACAAGTAAAACTAAAATTTTAGTATTTTTCAATTGTTACACCTCGCTAAATTTAATTTTTTTCTGTTCTTTTATTAATAATTAATAAAAGTATTAATAAACTTATAAACATAAGTGTTGACAAAGCATTTATAATAGGGTTGATTCCCCTTCTAGACATTGCAAATATTTCTATACTTAAATTTGATACTCCATTACCAGTATTGAAGAAACTTATTACGAAATCATCTATAGATAGTGTAAATGCGATCAATCCACCTGTTATTATACCAGGCATGATTTCAGGAATTACAACTTTCCTTAAAGCATAAAATGGTGTAGCTCCTAAATCCATAGCTGCTTCTGCTAAATGTTTATTCATCTGCTTTAGCTTTGGTAATACTGAAAGTATTACATAGGGTATACAAAATGTTATATGCGATAGTAGCATAGTTGTAAACCCAAACTCCAATTTAAAAAATCTATATAGTGCCATAAGGGATACAGCTGTTACAATATCCGGATTTAATACTGGTAAGTAGTTAAGATTTAAAACTACTTTTTTTCTAAATCCAAGCATATTGTGTATTCCTAGTGCTGCAAATGTCCCAATTATTGTTGATATAATTGATGCTAATACAGCAATTATTATTGTGTAATAAAGAGCCTTTAAAATAGTTGGATCTTTAAATAATTCTACATACCATCTCAAAGTAAATCCAGACCAAGTTCCTCTTGACTTTGAATCATTAAAGGAGAAGATTATCAGGACAAATATTGGAGCATATAGAAATAAAAATATTAAAAAAGTATAGAGTCTTTTCAAACCTTTACTTACCATAATCCTCCGCCTCCCCCTTCTTTTTCTTTGTCAAATTTTGATGTTAGAGCCATTGTTATCAGTATGAATATCATCAATATGATTGACATTGATGACCCAAAATGCCAATCACCTGTCCATCTAAATTGTTGTTCAATTAAATTACCTATTAAGTTAGATTTGTTCCCACCTAATAAACTAGATATAACAAATGTGCTCATTGCCGGTATGAAAACCATAGTTATTCCTGTGATTACACCTGGTAGACTCAGAGGGAATATGACTTTTCTAAAAGTAGTCATTAAGTTTGCACCTAAATCCTCAGACGCTTCTAATAAATTTTTATCTATCTTAGTTAGAACTGAGTATATTGGTAAAACCATAAATGGTAAAAAGTTATACACCATTCCCAGTAATACTGCTGTGTCATTAAACATAAGGTCTAATGCATTGAATCCTAGTTTTGTTACTATAGTATTTATAAGTCCATTTCTTCCAAGCAAGGTCATCCATGCATAAGTCCTTAATAAGAAATTCATCCACATTGGTATTACAAACATCAGTATCATTGTATTTCTCTTTTTAGGTTTTTCTCTAGAAATAATATAAGCTATTGGATATCCAATTATTAAACATAAAACTGTTGATATAAACGCAAGGTTTATGGATCTAACCAAAACACTCATATATATTGGTGTAAAAAACTTCTTAAAATTATCTAGACTAAAAGTGAAGGTAGAGAAGTTCACGCTATCTCCAGTTGTAAATGCAAAATATAATACTAAAAATAATGGTACAATTGTGAATATCAATATCCAAACTAAATAAGGGTACGCAGCTTTTTTCATCATCAGCTCATCACCTTCTTCATTATATGGATATTTTCCGGAAGTACATCTAAACCTACCTTTGTGCCGACTTCCTTCATTGTTGTAGAATGAACCATCCACTCAAAATCATCTACTTTAACCATCATCTCATAGTGTACACCTTTAAATGTAACCGACTGTACAATTCCTTTTAATTTGCCTTTATCATCTGATACTATTTCTAAATCCTCAGGTCTTATTACTACATCTACATTTTCTTTCTTAGCAAATCCCTTGTCCACACAATCAAATATCACACCTGAAAATTCAACTACTAAATCTTCGTGCATGATGCCATCTATAATATTGCTCTCACCAATAAATTTAGCTACGAAAGCATTTTTAGGCTCATTATATATGTCTATTGGGCTTCCTATTTGTTGGATCTTCCCCTTATTCATTACAGCAATTGTATCTGACATGGTTAAGGCTTCTTCTTGGTCATGTGTAACGTATATAAATGTAATACCTAATCTTTTTTGCATATTCTTTAATTCTATTTGCATTTCTTTTCTTAGTTTTAGATCTAATGCACCAAGAGGTTCATCTAATAATAGTACTTCAGGTTCGTTGACCAAAGCTCTTGCAATAGCAATTCTTTGCTGTTGTCCACCACTTAAAGAATCAATACTCCTATTTTCAAACCCTTGTAAGTCCACTAGTTTTAACATTTCTTTTACTTTTATATCAATATCGTTTTTAGGTATTTTTTTAATCTTTAACCCAAATGCTATATTGTCATAAATATCCAAATGAGGAAATAAAGCATACTTTTGGAATACAGTATTTATTTGTCTCTTGTAAGGAGGAACTTGTGTTATATTCTTGTCTTCAAATATTACTTTACCTTCGGTTGGTTGTTCAAAGCCGCCTATTATTCGTAGTGTCGTCGTCTTTCCACATCCACTAGGTCCTAGAAGCGTCAAAAATTCGTTCTTCCTTATAAATAGATTAATATTATCTAGTACCTTAACTTCACCATATTCCATTGTTATATTCTGCAAATCAATAATATTCATTTTTATTCCCTCCTTAATTCTAAAAGCTAGGTGGTGTACTCACCCAGATTATTTTTGCTATTGTTTTTCCAGGATTCACTATATAGTGGTTGGAATTAGCTTTAAAATAAAAGCTTTCACCTTTTCTAACCCTATATTTATCATCACCAATGTGTAAAATTATACTCCCATTGATTACATACCCAAACTCTTCGCCTTCATGTGGAAAATCTTCTTTTGTTCTGCCATCAGGTCCCAATTCCATAAGTATAGGTTCCATTATGTTCTTTTGAGCATTTGGAATTATCCATTTTAAAATATAATTTAGTTCCTCATTTTCACTTTCAAATACATCTTCTTTTGTAAAAACTACTTTTTCATCTAATGTCTCATTAAAAAATTCTTGTAGGTTTGTTCCAAGGCTTTCAAGTATATCTACTAATGTTGCAATTGAAGGAGAAGTTAGATCTCTTTCTACTTGAGAAATGAAGCCTTTAGTCAATTCACATCTATCTGCTAACTCCTCTTGTGTTAGAGAGTTTTTTATTCGTAATCGTTTAATTTTTTCACCAATTTCCAAACAATTTCTCCTCCTTTAGTTAACTATAAGTTAACAAATAGTTTATTATTACTAAACTTTTTTTATTGACTAGATTATTATATTTAAAATGGTATACTATGTCAATATATTTTTGAAAAAAATATTTGATTTTTTCCCTTATTATTTGCATATTTTAGGGAAATCAATTAAACAAAAAGTTTAGTAATATTAAGTATTTTCAAAAAAAATAGAACCTGCTATAAAGATTGCAAATAATCGTAAAAAAATTGTCATCCTGAGCAAGGCGAAGGATCTTATGTAACTAGATTCGACCTTGCACTCAGAATGACAACTTATATGATTATTCTATTGTGACAACTTTCATATTGCTTATTGCATCATTTACTAACTTCTCTATATCTAAATTCTCTTCAGAGGCATCAATATCTTCCACCTTAGGTCTTGTAACTGGGTGTTTAGGTAAGAATACAGTACAACAATCCTCAAAAGGTAATATTGAAGTCTCATATGTTTCTATATCCTCGGCTATATGAATAATATCTACTTTATCCATACCAATTAAAGGTCTCAAAATAGGAATATCTACAGCACTGTTTGTTACAGCTATACCTTGTATAGTCTGGCTAGCTACTTGACCTAGGCTCTCTCCTGTAATCAAAGCATCAAAGTTATTATGTTTCGCTATTTTTTCCGCAATCCTCATCATAAATCTTCTTGAGATTATTGTCATTTCTTTTTCAGGACATTTTTGATTGATTTCTTTTTGTATTTCTAGAATATTGATACTAAAGAACTTTATCTTTCCTGTGTACCTAGCCATAATTTTAGCTAATTCTTTGACCTTCTCCTCTGATCTTTCTGATGTAAAAGGATAAGAGTGGAAATGTACACAATTAATAGCTAAACCCCTTTTTGCCATCGTAAATCCGGCAACAGGGCTATCTATACCGCCAGATAGTAGAAGCAAGCCTTTACCATTAGTTCCAACAGGTAATCCCCCATAGGCCCTAACTCTTTCCGTATAAATATATGCATATTGTTTTATATCAATATATAAATACATATCAGGTTTATGGACATCTACTTTTAAATCTTCGAACTCACTTAATATTACTCCACCAATTTTTCTAGATATTTCTGGGGATTTAAGTGGAAATTCTTTATCAGATCTATTTGTATCTACCTTAAAAGTATTAATTTCCAACTTTTCTGTAGCTCTTTTCATAGCTAATATAGCTGCACTTTTAATATCATTTTCTTCTTTCTCAACTCTTAAACATGGGGATATATATACTAGACCGAATACTTTTTTTAGTCTATTAATTATACTTGGATAATCATCTGGATTGCCTTCAATATAAATCTTTCCAATTTCCTTGTATATCTTTTCATATCCGATATCTTTTATGTTTTTAATTATCTGTTTCATAAGTCTATCTTCAAAATATCCTCTATTTAAACCTTTTAAGGCAATTTCCCCCATACTAACACTAATTACTTCTCTCAACATCTCACCTCATCATAATTTTTCTTATGTCCTTAACAGAATCTTTTATCTGGTTAATAACATAGTCAATATCTTCCTTAGTTGTTTCATATGAAAAACACATTCTAATAGCGCCTTCTATTTCTTTATCACTTAAACCACTAGCTACAAGTACGTGACTTTTATCAGTTCCCTTTGATGAACATGCAGAACCAGTTGATACATATATTTCTTTTTCTTCTAAATAATGAAGTAATACCTCTCCCCTTGTATAAAGAAAAGATACATTTAAAATATATGGAGAACTATTATCCTTTGGTGTATTTATTTTAATATGATCGATTTCTTCATTTAATCTTCTAATCATATATTCTTTTAAGTCACTAACATGTTGTGAGTCCTTTTGATGATTTATACTAAGTAGCCTTACTGCTTCCCCTAAACCGATTATACCCTGAACATTTTCAGTACCTGATCTTAAACCATTTTCTTGATTCCCACCAAATACGATTGGACTAAGATTTAATCCTTTTCGAATGTATAAACCACCTATACCCTTAGGTCCATGGACTTTGTGACCACTAAAGGAGTAAGTATCCACTCCTAATTGTTTTAAGTTAAAATCTATTTTTCCAAAGGATTGTACTCCATCTAAATGTAGTAAAGCATTTGGATTTTTTTCTTTCATTATTTCTTTTATTTTATTTATATCCTGAAAAGTTCCTATTTCATTATTTACATGGATTATTGATACTAATATGGTATCTTTACTAATACTATTTCTAAATTGATCTAAGTCTACTCTTCCTTCTTTATCTACATCAAGATATGTTACATTAAAACCTTTTTCCTCATAATCTTTCATCACGTTTAATACTGATGGATGTTCTATCTTTGTAGTTATGATATGATTTCCCTTTCTAATAGAACCCTTAATTATACTTTGTATTGCAATATTATTACTTTCAGTACCACCAGAAGTAAAGAAAAGCTCTTTACTATCCACTCTTAAGTATTCAGCAATAATTTCTCTTGATTCTTTGATTTTCTTTTCAGATTTAAGACCTAATCTATGCAATGAAGATGGATTTCCAAAATCTTCCTTAAAACTATCATACATCTTTTCGAGTACTTTTTCTCTCACCTTTGTTGTTGCGCAATTATCTAAGTATATCATCGTTTCACCTCATCTGTAATACTAATACTTATTATATAGTAATTCCTAAATTTTACAAAGTAATTTATTGTATATTAACATTTTATAGTATTAATTTTAGCTTGCAAATAATGTCGATATTTGCTATAATTTATTTAAGGTTATCCCCCTGATAACCTTAGAAAGATCTCTATTCCCAATACCCCTTTTGAACGATTTTGTTCCATCCTTTATTGGATGAAGACTCCCGCGAGGAGTCTTTTTTTTATGACCTAACCCGATTTATGGTGCTTTTCCATAAATCGATGGTACCCTGGGGCACTCCCAAATCAAATCCTGCGGAGCAAACAGAGGTTGTAGGTCAAACGCAACCAATCACCAAATTTATGTGAGCATAGCGAGCAAATAAATTTGTGTTGATTGTCTGCGGAGTATTTTTTAATTAAAACCTATAAACTTAATATCAGGGTATATTGTCCCAAATGTGTTGTGAATTATTGTATCTTCAACATTATTATTTGTAATGTATTTATATCTTACTATATTATTCTTCGAATATTCATCAAAGTTTACTATCTCACTCCAGGTTTTACCCTTATCACTACTATTTTTACTATAGATTCTAGAAGATTCATTCCAAATAATCCATAGTTTATTATCTTTTAAAATGATTGTAGGATTAGACGAATTAGACTTTCTTGAAATTGAACTACTTTCCTCTTCTACAAATCCAGGATATTTAAAATTCTTATATCTAATAATATAATTATCATCAACAGCTTCTGAATATACTACATGAAAATACTCATCAACATACAATAAATCCAAATAAAGTTTTTCTTTATTATCTGTTAATACTAATGATTCCTTCCATTCTCCTTTAATACTATCAAAGGTTTTAAGGCATATTTGATTTTCATAATAATATGCTAAGAAAATTTTACCACCATTATTTATAACCTTAATCGGATTAAGAATTTGATTCACTCTGGCTTCATCTACTTTAAAGTTGAACCATTCATTATCTTTTAACATATAATGTTCTATCTGAAATATTTTTTGAGAATTATTAATTGGATATAGAAAGAACATACTTGTAGCATTATTATGTCTTAAAATGTTTAATTCAAATATCTTTGAAAATCTCTCAGTAGTAAGTTTATGGGAGCTTACATCTCTACCTTTAATGATTAAAAGGTTTAAATAATACTTTAAATCCTGATAAATTATATATATAGAATCATCATCATTTATAAGAATATCAAATTCTTCTAATAAGTCATTGGCTAATACAGATTCTACAATTTCCCCTTTATAAGAATAATAATTAAGTATCAATTCATTTTTTGTATTTTTAATTAAATATATCTCTTTTCCATTTACATCTGCAATACAAACTCTATTATTATAAAAAGCCATTTTATTCATTCCTTTTTAACTATAATATTATTTTAATATCTATATTATTACATAAGAAGAGTAACATAATTATTTGACTCTGAATATATTAGCATTGAGTAATGATTCATTTTTTGAAAGGAGGATATATATATGACTTCGAATAAAAGGCCAGATTGCAAACCAGATAAACCAGGTCCAATATCGCCTATAACAGAAACATGTTGTACAGGTACAACTGGATGTGAGTGGGATAGAACCTTAAGAAATGTAGTTACAGAACCAGTATTCGTTCAAAAAGTATATGATGCCACATTATTTAATTTACAGGCATTGAGAACTGTAAATGATGTAAGATTTACACCTAACTTACCAAGTGGCAGTAGAATACTAAATGTTGTAGATATTAGATGTAGAAGGTTCTTCAATCCTTCAAATATAGCTGACCCAAGAAACCTTGTAATTGATCCTGAAACAATACTTTCTGGTGGTGAATTCCTAAGACAACCAAATGGCGACTTTGTTGAAGTAGTAGGTCCAGATGGTCTTAGTAGTGAAAGATTGATATACGCTGATACAACTGATTGTGATGAAGAAGGTTTAGGTACTCCAGTTTTTGGTACACAGAATATAAGAGTAAGAGGAAATGTTATAGTAGAAATAGTATTCTTGATTCTTGATTCAAGAGATAGAAGAGTTAGATTTACAGTGTCAGCAAATATACCTGTAGGTACAGTAAGTGCACCGATAGTATTAACTAATTTCTTTGAACTTTGTATACCATCTGTTCATGATTCAGCATTCTTCCCAAGATTTACAGAGTTTTGCAATATAAACTGTGAAACAAGATTAGCAACTAATAGTGTAGCAAGAGATATAACCGTAAATCCAGAAACAGGAGCTATAACATTAGATTTAATAATTGCATTATGTATTACTTGTGAAAAGAAGATAATAGTACCAGTTCAACTATGCGTACTTTCAACTGGTTTCCCTGAATTATCACCAGAAATTTCACCAATTTGCTCTAGTTTCCCAACCCTATTCCCAAGACAAATTGATGAAAATAGTACCAGATCATTATCTTTTGAAGCTGAAGAAGAATATGAAGAAGAATATGATGAGTAGTCAAATTAACTATAAAAAGTAGGTATTTTTATACCTACTTTTTTAGATTCGTCATTTTAAGGTTTATAAAGACCACTTTCCACATTTATCTCCATGTCGGGCAAGGATTTTTTCATCTTCTCTTATTTCAAGTATTTCGCACATATTTGAGCAACCATTACAATCTATTGGGTTAACTTTGTAATCTTTTTTATAAAGGTCAATCCCCTTAAATTTTGTATACCCATTTAATTGAACTGCATCCTTTGATAAAATAGCAGCTCCTATAGCACCCATCACATCATAGTTAGATGGAACATATACCTTTTCATTCAACTCTATTTCAAATGCTTCTCTGATACCTTTGTTAGCAGCTACACCACCTTGAAATAAGATAGGTGGTTTTAAATCTTTACCTTTTGCAATATTACTCAAATAGTTTCTCACTAACGCATCGCATAGTCCTCTTATGATATCTTCCTGATTATGTCCCAATTGCTGCTTGTGAATCATATCTGATTCAGCAAAGACTGCACATCTCCCGGCAATTCTCACTGGATTTGATGAGTCTAGAGCAATAGTTCCAAAATCACTTATTTCCATACCAAGCCTTAGTGCTTGCCTATCTAAAAATGAACCAGTACCAGCAGCACATACTGTATTCATAGCAAAGTCAACTACTATTCCATCATTTATTATTATTATCTTAGAATCCTGACCCCCTATTTCTATTACTGTCCTAGTTTTAGGATTATAATTAAGTGCTGCTACTGCGTGACAGCTAATTTCATTTTTAACTACATCTGCACCAGTTAATACTGAAGCTAGATATCTACCACTACCAGTAGTTCCTACTCCTAAAATATTTTGTTCTCCGTGTATTTCTGCTACTTCTTTGATGCCTTCTTTTAGAACATCTATAGGTCTGCCTTGGGTTCTTAAGTATCTTTTGTATATTAATTTATTATCTTCATCAATTAACACTATATTGGTGCTAACTGAGCCTACATCAATTCCCATATAATAATTATCCAATTATCTGTTTCTCCCTTCGCTTACTTAATAAATCGACAAATGCTTCTAATCTGGTAATATATCCTGCCTCTCCCGTCATCTCATCAACAACTAAAGTCATAATAGGAAAATCAAGATCTTTACTTACATTTTTAAGTATGCTTTTAGCAACTATTTCAGGCATACAGTTAAGTGGCAATATCTGTATAACTCCGTCATATCCCATATTTTTATAATATATAGCACTACCAATGGTTTCTCTTCCATGTCCACCTACAAGAGTGTTTAAGTATGGTTCTGCTAACTTATATTTTGTATTTTCATATTTTGATCCGAATGGGAAGTTTATGACGTGATGCTCCAACCATTTAGTTGGAGTCAGAGATTTATCTACAAGAACTCCTAGATTGCCTAGTTTTTTTTCTATATCTAAATTAACAAAGGGTTCTATTATTGTATATATTTCTCCAATTATTCCGATTTTAATTGGGTTATAGTTTTTAAGTTGTTTTACATTATTAAGTTTAGCCTCTGTTTTATTTATCAGATCAATTAATTGACTTGAACCATGTATTTCGATAGAATCTTCTAAAAAACCATCCATAATACGATTAACTTCATTTTTATCAATTGCATATGCCCTTACATAATTAGATTTCTGTGTTAGATTATCAGCTCTTTGTATTAAGTCCAAGGCTAATCTAGAATTTTTGTAAAGTCCTGAAATAGAATTAGAATTTGTAATTTTTCTTATACTTGTAAAGAATTCCTTATACCCTTCTCTTAGAGAATCAATAACTATCATATCTATATCGTATCCTAAGTCCTTTAATATATCTTCTTGCATTAGAGAGTAAAAACCAAATCTACAAGGACCACAGCTACCAGTAATGATTATTGTGTCAGCTCCTTTTTCTATACTTTCAATATAATTGCCAATAAATACTTTAAAGGGTAAGCACATCATTTCTGGTGAATGCTTAGAACCGATTTCAAGGGTTTTTCTACTACATACTGGAGGTGGGATTACCTCATGACCTAAATCCTCTAGAAATGCTTTAGCAGTAAAATATATATTACCTAAATGTGGAAATGTAACTTTTATTTCTATCCCTCCAATTCATCATATCTAAAAAAGCCTCCAATCTTGTATTCATACCTGCTTCTCCTGTTTGTTCATCAAGGGTTAAATTCATAAATGGTATTTCATATTTAGATGATTCTCGTGAAACAATATATGTTAGAACTGAATCCAATCCGCATCCAAAGGAACTTAAATATATTATTCCATCAATTTGATTGTTCAATAGATAATAATTAGCAGCACCAATTATTCTTCTACCATGAGTCCAAAACATCCTCTTCTTAGTGAAGCTAGAGAATTTACGAATATCTTTCTCACTTACATCTTCTGCTGTAAAAATATTGATATTCTTTTCTACTAATTTACTTAATATGCCCATGTTTATAAATTCATCAAAGACGTTATAAGTGTGACCAAGTATCAATATATTAGTATTTTTTGAATTAAGTTCATTATTTTTAGGTAATAAATTTGTCCTTATCCAATCCATGTATTTATTTGTATTTCTATAAGTATTTCTAAAGGATATTGAACTTTCAGCATTAGGTAATCCGAGAAATTTCCCTAATTCTTTATAACCATTTTCTAAACCATTTCTCTTATTCAAATCAAATACTATATCTATAATTTCTGGCAAATCATCAATGCTACTCTTAATCATATCTGATAATCCTAATATCTTTGGACAGCAATATTCCCCTTTGTGTAAACTTATTATTTTGGGGATAAAAATATAATCAACCTTATCTTTAAGATAATATACATGGCCATGCATAATTTTCACTGGTAAGCATGCTTCATCTACTGAATTTAGGATTCCTTTATCCATAATATCTTTATTGGTTTTAGCCGAGCAAACAACTTCATAACCAATTCCTTCAAAATAATCCTTCCAAAATGGAAAATTTTCATAATATAACATACCTCTTGGTATTCCAATCTTTTTCATTGAATTCTCCTTTCTTCCACCTTATAGTATTCACAATAATATTAAGAAATATTACTATACAAAGCATTCTTAATGAGATAATATTTAATTAGGTGAGTAAATTGAAAGTTATAGAAAAAATAATAGAGAAAGAAGTTATTCTTCATACAAGTTTAAAAGATAAAAGGATATGCTTCCTAGATATTGAAACTACAGGATTAAGCAAATCTATTGATACAATTTATTTAATTGGAATTATGTATTTTGATAATGAAATTAGCAATTGGAAAATCGTGCAATTATTTGCAGAAGAATTAAAAGAAGAAGTCGATATTCTATTAGAGGCATACAAAATCATATCTGAATTTGATATTATAGTTAATTATAATGGTACATCATTTGATATTCCTTTCATAAATAATAAGTTTAACTATTATAAAATGAATATGTCCATAGATGTTAATATTTCATTAGATATTTATAGGGTTATCAAATCTAATAGAAACATACTTCCACTTGAAAATTTGAAATTAAAATCAATAGAAGAGTTTCTAGGTATTAACAGAGAAGACAAGCATACAGGGAAAGAATGTATAAATTTCTATTTTGATTATTTGATATCAAAGAATAATTTAGCTGTAGAAAATATATTACTTCATAATTATGACGATCTATATTATTTACTTGATGTAGTAAATATATTAAATGTTATTGATTCAAAAAATACTATGAATGTATATTATAATAATAAGGATAATCATTTCTATATAGAGAATATACAACTAAATAAAGATTACCTTTATATAAGCGGTAGTGTTGATGATGATAATAATATTGGAAATATTGTTTATTATGATGATAAATATAAATTAATTATAACTAAGAATAATACCTTTGAAATATCTTTAGAAGTTATGGAGGGAATGGTTACTCCTACAAAAAAATGTATATTTATCAATTCTAAGGATTTCAGTTTTAGTAAGGAAATAGAATGGAGAAATGTATATAACATACCTAAAGGATTAATCATATTGGAAGTTGAGAAGTTGTTTTATATTGAAAACATAAAACAAGTGATAAGTGGGTTAATCAATAATATATTAAATTAAAAAAGCAGACAATATTGTCTGCTTTTATACTTGGTGGGCCTTCAGGGACTCGAACCCCGGACCTACCGGTTATGAGCCGGGCGCTCTAACCGACTGAGCTAAAGGCCCAAGTATACAATCAATGGTGGGCCTAGGTGGACTCGAACCACCGACCTCACGCTTATCAGGCGTGCGCTCTAACCACCTGAGCTACAGGCCCATGAATTATATCTTGATATATTAATATTAAATTGTTGTGTTTGGTGGGCCTGGGTGGACTCGAACCACCGACCTCACGCTTATCAGGCGTGCGCTCTAACCACCTGAGCTACAGGCCCAAGCCTATTAATTTATGTATTGGCAGGGGTGGCAGGATTTGAACCCACGACATTCGGTTTTGGAGACCGACGTTCTGCCACTGAACTACACCCCTAAACCACTTTAACTTGTCTTATATGGTGCCCAGAGCCGGAATCGAACCAGCGACACGTAGATTTTCAGTCTACTGCTCTACCGACTGAGCTATCTGGGCTTGTATTGCTATGTAAACAAAAAAAATGGTGGGCCTTCAGGGACTCGAACCCCGGACCTACCGGTTATGAGCCGGGCGCTCTAACCGACTGAGCTAAAGGCCCCTATGGCGGAGAAGGAGGGATTTGAACCCTCGCGCCCCGTGAAGGACCTACTCCCTTAGCAGGGGAGCCTCTTCAGCCGCTTGAGTACTTCTCCATATTGGCGGAGAGGGTGGGATTCGAACCCACGTGGGCTTGCACCCTAACGGTTTTCAAGACCGCCCCGTTATGACCGCTTCGGTACCTCTCCTTATTAAATTATAATGGTGATCCATCCGCGACTCGAACGCGGGACACCCTGATTAAAAGTCAGGTGCTCTACCGACTGAGCTAATGGATCAAACCTAATGGCTGGGGTGACAGGACTCGAACCTGTGGAATGACGGAGTCAAAGTCCGTTGCCTTACCGACTTGGCTACACCCCAATGTTATATGGCGCACCTGGGAGGATTCGAACCCCCGGCACACGGATTAGAAGTCCGTTGCTCTATCCTACTGAGCTACAGGTGCAAATGTATTAAAACTTAAAAAGTTTAATGGAGCGGGTGAAGGGGATCGAACCCTCGCAACCAGCTTGGAAGGCTGGGGCTCTACCACTGAGCTACACCCGCGAGTTTAATGGTGGAGGAGACTGGATTTGAACCAGTGAAAGCACCGCTAACGGATTTACAGTCCGTCCCCTTTAGCCACTTGGGTACTCCTCCATATATAATTAGTGGAGCTGGCGAGAGGAATTGAACCCCCAACCTACTGATTACAAGTCAGTTGCTCTGCCGATTGAGCTACGCCAGCATATTTGATACATTTGAAAAACGACACTTGAATATTATACATTATTCAACGTAAATTGTCAAGTTATTTTTTTAATTGGCGACCTGGAAGGGACTCGAACCCTCGACCTCCAGCGTGACAGGCTGGCATTCTAACCAACTGAACTACCAGGCCGCGATTGGTGGGCACAACAGGGCTCGAACCTGTGACCCCCTGCTTGTAAGGCAGGTGCTCTCCCAACTGAGCTATGCGCCCATAATAAAATATGGTCCTACGTACACTCCTGAATTGATTCCTACGGAGTAAATAAATGTTGGTGACCCTACCGGGATTCGAACCCGGGATACCGCCGTGAAAGGGCGATGTCTTAACCGCTTGACCATAGGGCCTTATTAGTTTGTATATGCTACACTAAATATTAAATTGGTAGCGGCGAACGGATTTGAACCGCTGACTCTTCGGGTATGAACCGAATGCTCTAGCCAACTGAGCTACGCCGCCATATTTATGGTAAATAATAAATGATTTATGGTTGTACCTTGGGGCACTCCCTATTATATAAATAATAAAAGATTTATGGTTGCGGGAGCAGGATTTGAACCTACGACCTCCGGGTTATGAGCCCGACGAGCTACCAGACTGCTCCATCCCGCGCTATGTAATTATGTAATAAGATTTTGTGGTGCCGAGGACCGGAATCGAACCGGTACGACTTTAAGGGTCGCAGGATTTTAAGTCCTGTGCGTCTGCCAGTTCCGCCACCCCGGCATTTACCCTTTCGGGTATACTTATCTTTGATTTAATGGCTCTCAGGGTGGGATTCGAACCCACAACCTACCGGTTAACAGCCGGGTGCTCCACCGTTGAGCTACCTAAGAATAGCCTGGCAACTTCCTACTCTCCCAGGGCGTTACCACCCAAGTACCATCGGCGTTGAGATGCTTAACTTCTGTGTTCGGTATGGGAACAGG
>JAVKTT010000012.1:0-32251 GCA_031460505.1 Tissierellaceae bacterium | reverse complement strand
GTAAAAACTGGTGACAACGTAGAAATCGTTGGAATGACAGAAGAAGCAAGAGTAGTAGTAGTAACAGGAGTAGAAATGTTTAGAAAACTACTAGACGAAGCTCAAGCAGGAGACAACATTGGAGCACTACTAAGAGGAGTTCAAAGAAATGAAATAGAAAGAGGCCAAGTATTAGCAAAACCAAAATCAATACTTCCTCATACTAAATTTGAATCAGAAGTATACGTATTATCAAAAGAAGAAGGTGGAAGACACACTCCATTCTTTAACGGATACAGACCACAATTCTATTTCAGAACAACTGACGTAACAGGAGATATCCAATTAGAAGAAGGAATAGAAATGGTAATGCCAGGAGATAACTCCAAATTTACAATATCATTAATAACACCAATCGCGATAGAAGAAGGATTAAGATTCTCAATTCGTGAAGGTGGAAGAACAGTAGGATCAGGAGTTGTAACTAAAATTCTTGGATAATAAATTATGTTTAAAATGAAGGAGTTTCACTCCTTCATTTTAGCATGAATATTTTTTTAAAAATATTAACTTTTTTATCAAAAAAAGCTTGAGTTTTTACTGAGTTTAGGGTAAACTATACTAGTGTTTAATTTGAGACAATGCGATGATACAAAAGGTGGCTCGGTATTGATTACGGGGAAATTTTTGTGGAGTATGTCCGGTTTTAAATCGGGCGACTAGTTTTGCTGAAAATATTTTAAAAAAATATAGAACACCAGGATGAGTGTATCGGCAAATCTAAGTCGCATGTAATTACGTAGCATGCGATAGAAGGAGGGAATTAAATGTCAAAGAAACAAAAAATCAGAATTAGATTAAAGGCTTATGATCATGAATTATTAGATTCATCAGCACAAAGAATAGTTGAAACAGCAAAAAGAACTGGCGCTACTGTATCAGGTCCAGTACCACTACCAACTGAAAAGGAAGTAGTTACAATACTAAGAGCGGTTCATAAGTATAAGGATTCTAGAGAACAATTTGAGCAAAGAACACACAAGAGATTAATAGATATCCTTAATCCAAATCAAAAGACTGTAGATTCACTTATGAAATTAAATCTACCAGCAGGCGTTGATATTGAAATAAAGTTATAATTTACTTTATATGATTACCAAGTGTAATCCGCTGTAAAATAATAGGAGGTGCAGTTATGAAAAACATATTAGGCAGAAAAATTGGAATGACTCAAATTTTCCAAGAAAATGGAGATGTTGTTCCGGTTACAGTTGTTGAAGCTGGCCCATTATATGTAGTGCAAAAGAAGACTATTGAAAAAGATGGATACAATGCTATTCAAGTAGGATTCGAAAATGTTAAAGAGAAAAAAGTTAATAAACCTGTTAAAGGTCATTATGATAAAGCAAATGTTGAATACAAGAAATATTTAAAAGAATTTAGAGTTGGAAACCCAGACGAATTCGAAATAGGCCAAGAAATTAAAGTTGATGTATTTGCCCAAGGAGATAAAGTTGATGTAATAGGAACTTCCAAAGGTAAAGGAACTCAAGGTGTTGTAAAAAGACATAACTTTAGTAGAGGTAGAGAAACACATGGTTCTAAAATGCATAGAACTGCAGGTGGTATGGGAGCTAGTGCTTACCCAGGAAAAGTATTTAAAAACCACAGAATGGCTGGAAGAATGGGTAATGAAAGAGTTACTATTCAAAATCTAGAAATAGTAAGAGTAGATGTTGATAAGAATTTAATCTTAATCAAAGGTGCAATTCCTGGACCTAAAAAAGGACTTGTAACTATAAAAGCAACAACTAAGAACTAATAATTCGGGCTGAAAGGAGGATGTGAAATGCCTAAAGTAAATGTATATAATATGTTAGGGGAACAAGTAGGTGAAATGGAACTTAGTGACCAAGTATTCGGTATAGAAGTTAATCAACACGTGGTTTATGAAGTAGTTAAAAACCAACTTGCTAATAAAAGACAAGGAACTCAATCTGCAAAGACAAGAGCTGAAGTAAGAGGTGGAGGTAAAAAACCTTGGAGACAAAAAGGTACTGGTAGAGCTCGTATAGGTAGTACAAGAGCACCTCACTGGACAGGTGGTGGAGTTACATTCGCTCCAAAACCAAGAGACTATAGCTATAAAGTTCCAAAGAAAGTTAAAAGATTGGCTATGAAATCTGCATTAACTTCAAAAGTTGCAAACAATGAAATTATTATAATAGATGAATTAAACTTTGATGCTCCTAAGACTAAGGATATGATAAATCTATTAAATAAATTAAATGCAGATAGAAAAGCTTTAATCGTGACTGCTGAAAAGAATGAGAATGTTATTAGATCAGCTAACAACATCCCAGCAGTACAAACAACAGTAGTTAACAACTTAAATGTTTATGATATATTAAAATACAATTCATTTATCATAACTAAAGATGCAGTTAGAAAAGTGGAGGAGGTGTATGCATAATGCGTATTCCACACGATATTATTATTAAACCGATAATAACTGAAAAAAGTATGGAAGATATGGCATTTGGTAAATATACTTTCATGGTAGATAAAAAAGCTAATAAATCTGAAGTTAAAAAAGCTGTTGAAAACATATTTGATGTTAAGGTTGAAAAGGTGAATACCATGAATATGCTAGGCAAAGTTAAAAGACAAGGAATGCACTCAGGTAGAAGACCTAGCTGGAAAAAAGCAATTGTTAAGTTAACAGAAGACTCAAAGAGAATCGAATTTTTCGAGGGCATGGAATAAAAGCTTGAATGAAGGAGGGAAAAACGATGAGCGTTAGAAAATTTAAACCAACTTCCCCTGCGTTAAGACAAATGACAGTTTCTTCATTCGAAGAAATAACTACAACAGAACCAGAAAAGTCATTATTAGTTAGTTTGAATAAAAGCGGCGGAAGAAACTCTCAAGGTAAAATCACTATTCGTCACAGAGGTGGTGGAGCTAAGAGGAAATATAGAATAATAGATTTTAAAAGAGATAAAGATGGAATACCAGGCCGTGTTGCATCTATAGAATATGATCCAAATAGAACTGCAAATATTGCACTTATCAACTATGCAGATGGTGAAAAAAGATATATATTAGCTCCTCACGGAATAAAAGTAGGAGATGTAATAGAATCTGGTGAAAATGCAGATATTAAAATTGGTAATGCATTAAAACTAAAAGATATGCCTGTAGGTACAACAGTGCACAATGTAGAATTAAAGCCTGGAAAAGGTGGGCAATTAGTTAGATCAGCAGGTTCAGAAGCTCAATTAATGGCTAAAGAAGGAAAATATGCACAACTTAAACTTCCATCAGGTGAATTCAGATTAGTAAGCGTTGAGTGTCGTGCTACTATTGGTCAAGTAGGTAATATATCACATGAACTTATTACAATAGGTAAGGCTGGTAGATCAAGACATATGGGTATTAGACCTACTGTAAGAGGTAGTGTAATGAACCCAGTAGACCATCCACACGGTGGTGGAGAAGGTAGAGCTCCAATCGGTAGACCTGCACCAGTAACTCCATGGGGTAAACCAGCACTAGGCTATAAGACTAGAAAGAAAAAGAAAAAATCTGATAAATATATCGTAAGAAAGAGAACTAAGTAGTCATATTATCTGGAAGGAGGAGTTTTCATGGGTAGATCTCTAAAAAAAGGACCTTTTATAGACGACCATCTTCTTAAAAAAGTAGAAGAGTTAAACGCAAAGAATGATAAAAAGGTTATAAAAACATGGTCACGTCGTTCCACCATATTCCCAGAATTGGTTGGTCATACAATAGCTGTTCATGATGGTAGAAAACATGTACCTGTATACGTTACTGAAGATATGGTAGGACATAAATTAGGTGAATTTGTATCAACTAGAACATTTAGAAGCCACGTTGGCAAGAATGAAAAATCATCTGGCGTTAGATAGAGTGAGAAAAGGAGGGAATCATAGTGGAAGCAAAAGCAATAGCTAAATACGTTCGAATTTCGCCATTGAAGGTAAACTACATTTGCAAAGAAATTAGAGGAAAGCAAGTAGATGAAGCTCTATCAATTTTGAAATTCACACCTAAAAAAGGTGCGAGAGTCCTAGAGAAAGTACTAAACTCTGCAATTGCAAATGCAGAAAATAATTTAAGTATAGATAGGGAAAATTTATATGTATATCAAGCTTATGCTAATGATGGTCCTCATATGAAAAGATGGAGACCAAAAGCAAAAGGCATGGCATATCCAATACTAAAAAGAAGTAGTCATATTGGAGTAGTTGTTAAAGAACTTGATTAGAAAAGGAGGGATAGTTGATGGGTCAAAAAGTCAACCCACATGGTCTAAGAGTTGGTATCATTAAGGATTGGGATTCAAAATGGTATGCAGATAAGAAAAGCTTTAATGAGTTCCTAGTTGAAGACCATAAAATCCGAGAATATGTTAAAAAGAAATTGTTTTTATCAGGAATATCAAAAATTGAAATAGAAAGAGCTGCTAATAAGATTAAACTTTCAGTATATACTGCTAAACCAGGAATGGTTATTGGTAGAGGTGGTTCAGGAGTAGAAGAACTAAGAAAAGACATTGAAAAACTTACTAAGAAATCAGTAGTAGTAAATGTTGAGGAAGTTAAAAAACCAGAGCTAGATGCTCAATTAGTAGCTGAGAATATTGCATCACAACTTGAAAGAAGAGTATCTTTTAGAAGAGCTATGAAACAAGCTATCCAAAGAACAATGAGATTTGGTGCTAAAGGTATCAAGACTCAAGTATCAGGAAGAGTTGGTGGAGCTGATATGGCTAGAACAGAAGGATATAGTGAAGGAACTATACCTCTACAAACATTAAGAGCAGATATCGATTATGGCTTTGCTGAAGCTGATACTACTTATGGAAAACTTGGAGTTAAAGTATGGCTATATAAAGGAGAAGTTCTTCCTACTAAAAAAGTAGATAAAAAAGAAAATAATGAAACAGTTGAGTAAGAACTGTAGGAAGGAGGAAGTATATTATGTTAATGCCTAAAAGAGTTAAATATCGTAGAGTTCATAGAGGTAGAATGAAAGGTAAAGCACAAAGAGGCAATACTATAACATATGGTGAATTTGGTTTGCAAGCATTAGAACCAACATGGATCACTTCAAATCAAATAGAAGCAGCTAGACGTGCTATGACTAGATATGTTAGAAGAGGTGGAAACATCTGGATAAAAGTATTCCCAGATAAACCAGTTACTGAAAAACCAGCTGAAACACGTATGGGTTCCGGTAAAGGTTCACCAGAATACTGGGTAGCAGTAGTTAAACCAGGAAGAATATTATTTGAAATGGGTGGAGTATCTGAAGAGGATGCTAGAGAAGCTATGAGATTAGCAGCACACAAACTATCCATAAAGACTAAATTCGTTACTCGTGATGAAGGACAAGAAAAGGGTGGTGAAGCTAATGAAAGCTAAAGAAACTCGCCAATTATCGGTAAAAGAGTTAGAAAGCAAATTATTAGAATTAAAAGCTGAATTATTTAATTTGAGATTTCAATTGGCTACAGGTCAATTAGATAACCCCTTAAGAATAAAAGTCGTTAGAAAAGACATAGCTCGCGTTAAAACTATTTTAAGAGAACGTGAGTTAGGGATAGGAAAGGAGGTCTAATCTCAAATGGAAAGAGGCAATCGTAAGGTTAGAATAGGTACTGTAGTTAGCGATAAGATGGATAAGACGGTAGTTGTTGCGGTTGAAACATTAGTAACACACCCTAAATATAAAAAACAATTAAAGAAAACTACAAAATTCAAAGCACATGACGAAAACAATGAATGTGGTGTAGGCGATGTTATTAGTATTATGGAAACTAGACCACTTAGTAAAGATAAGAACTGGAGAGTATTAAATATATTAGAAAAGGCTAAATAGTCCTTTTATTTGGAAGGAGGTATTCTAATGATCCAAGTTGAGAGTCGTATGAGAGTTGCTGATAACTCAGGAGCTAAGGAAGTTCTTGTTATTAGAGTTCTTGGTGGAACTAATAAAAGATATGCTCGAGTAGGCGATATTGTTATTTGTACTGTTAAGAGTGCAACGCCAGGCGGTGTTGTAAAAAAAGGTGATGTAGTTAAAGCTGTTGTAGTTAGAACAAAATACGGAGTTAGAAGAGATGATGGCTCTTATATAAAATTCGACGATAATGCAGCTGTAATTATAAAAGATGATAAGAATCCAGTAGGTACTCGTATCTTTGGACCTGTAACAAGGGAACTAAGAGGCGGAAACTTTATGAAAATTATATCCTTAGCACCGGAAGTACTATAAGAGGAGGTGTAAAGTATGCATGTAAAAAGTGGAGACAAAGTTGTTGTAATCTCAGGTAAAGATACAGGGAAGATAGGAAAAGTAATGAAAGCATTCCCTGATACAAATAAAGTAATAGTTGAAGGCGTAAACATGCTTACAAAGCATAACAAGCCAATGGGACCAACTAAACCAGGTGGAATTGTTAAATATGAAGGAGCAATCAATGCTTCTAAAGTTATGCTATACTGTGACAAAGATCAAACTGGTGTAAGAGTAGGTTTTGATGTTAAAAACGGTAAAAAAGTAAGAGTATGTAAAAAATGTGGCGAAGTTATAGATAAATAGTCAGAGGGGAGGTAAGAGAAATGACTTCCAGATTAAAAGAAAAATACGAAAATGAAGTTGTTAAATCTTTAATGGAAAAATTTCAATATAAAAACGTAATGGAAGTACCAAGACTTGAAAAAGTTGTTATAAATATGGGAATTGGTGAAGCAAGAGATAATCCGAAAGTGCTAGAATCAGCTGTTAAAGAATTAGAAATTATTACAGGACAAAAGCCAGTAATAACTCAAGCAAAAAAATCAATTGCTAACTTCAAACTACGTGAAGGTATGAAAGTTGGAACTAAGGTTACCCTTAGAGGAGAAAAAATGTATGATTTCTTAGATAAATTAATGAACATTGCATTACCAAGAGTTAGAGACTTCAGAGGAGTAAGCAGTACTTCCTTCGATGGTAGAGGAAACTATGCACTAGGTATCAAAGAACAGTTAATTTTCCCTGAGATTGAATATGACATGGTAGATTCCATTCGTGGATTAGATATAGTTGTTGTTACAACTGCTAATACTGACGAAGAAGCTAGAGTATTCTTAGAAGAAATGGGAATGCCCTTTAGAAAGTAAAGGAGGAGGGAAATAATTTGGCAAAAAAATCAATGATTGCTAAACAAAAAAGAACTCAAAAATTTAGCTCAAGAGAATATAATAGATGTAAAATCTGTGGTAGACCACATGCTTATTTAAGAAAATATGGAATATGCCGTATTTGTTTTAGAGAATTAGCATACAAAGGTCAAATACCTGGAGTTAAAAAAGCCAGCTGGTAGTAGAAGTTATGAAAGGAGGTAGCTAATTATGATGACAGACCCAATAGCTGATATGTTAACTAGGATAAGAAATGGTAATAACGCAAAACATGATTCCGTTGATATTCCCGCTTCCAATATTAAAAAGCAATTAGCTCAAATCTTACTTAATGAAGGTTTTATTAAGGGCTTTGATGTTATAGATGACGGCAAACAAGGAATTATTAGGGTTGATATAAAATATGGTAATCAAAATGAAAAAGTAATAAGTGGAATAAAAAGAATTTCTAAACCAGGACTTAGAGTATATGTAAAGAACGATGAAGTTCCAAGAGTATTAGGCGGTTTAGGAATAGCTATTCTTTCTACATCAAAAGGTGTTATGACTGATAAAGACGCAAGAAAAGAAGGCATAGGTGGAGAAGTTATTTGTTATGTTTGGTAATATGACAATTAAATTAATTGAACAGGAGGTGCACTCATGTCAAGAATAGGACTGAAACCAATAAACATCCCAAGTGGAGTTGAAATAAAAGTATCAGAAAATAATGTTGTTGAAGTAAAAGGACCAAAAGGAGTTTTATCCGAAAATATAAGTCCTGATATGGAAATCAAAATAGAAGACGGAGTGTTAACAGTTGCTAGACCAACTGAGAACAAAAGACATAGATCTTTACACGGTTTATCAAGAACTTTAATTGCTAATATGATAGAGGGTGTAACTGAAGGATATTCTAAATCATTAGAAATTGAAGGAACTGGTTATAGAGCACAAAAACAAGGTAAAAAATTAGTGTTAAGCCTAGGCTATTCACATCCGATCGAATTAGAAGATCCAGAAGGTATAGAAGTTGAAGTACCAGCAGCTAACAAAATAATCGTTAAAGGTACTAACAAGCAACAAGTTGGTAACTATTCAGCAGTAATCAGAGCATTTAGAAAACCAGAACCTTATAAAGGTAAAGGTGTTAGATATTCTGATGAAGTTGTTAGACGTAAGGTTGGTAAGACTGGTAAGTAGAAGGGAGTGAAAAACATTGCTAAAAAAGATAGATAAAAATGCTAATAGAAAAGCAAGACATAGTAGAGTAAGAAAGAAGATATCAGGTTCTTCTGAATTACCAAGACTAAATGTTTTCAGAAGTGGAAAACATATATATGCTCAAATAATTGATGATGTTCAAGGTTTCACATTGGTATCAGCTTCTACTTTAGATAAGTCTCTTAACCTTACTTCAACTTGCAATAAAGAAGCTGCTAAAACTATAGGTGAATTAGTTGCTAAAAGAGCATTAGAAAAAGGCATAGAAAATGTTGTTTTCGATAGAGGAGGATTCATCTATCACGGTAGAATCCAAGCACTTGCAGATGGTGCTAGAGAAGCAGGACTTAAGTTTTAATAGAAGGAGGGGAATTAATGGATCGCACATTTATAAATCCAGATGAATTAGACTTACAAGAAAGAGTTGTTAATATAAATCGTGTAACTAAAGTTGTAAAAGGTGGTAGAAACTTTAGATTTAGTGCTCTTGTAGTAGTTGGAGACGAAAACGGTCATGTTGGAGTTGGAATGGCTAAAGCATTGGAAGTACCTGAAGCTATTAGAAAAGCTATTCAAGACGCTAAAAAACACATCATTCAAGTGCCAATGGTTGGAACAAGTATACCACATGAAATAACAGGTGAATTTGGTGCTGGTAGAGTATTATTAAAACCATCAAAAGAAGGTACTGGAGTTATCGCTGGTGGAGCAGTTCGTGCTGTTTGCGAGTTAGCAGGAATTAGGGACATCAGAACTAAATCACTAGGAAGCAGTAATCCTAGAAATGTTGTAAATGCAACTATGGAAGCTTTAAAAGGCTTAAAGAGAGCAGAAGATGTTGCAAAGTTAAGAGGAAAATCTGTAGAAGAATTATTAGGCTAGGGGGGATTAAGAGTGACTATGATCAAGATAAAATTGGTAAAAAGTCCAATTGGAAAAACTGAAACCCACAAGAGAACAATCGAAGCTCTAGGATTAAAAAAGATCGGTCAAGTAGTTGAAAAGAATGACACCCCTCAAATAAGAGGTATGATACATCAAGTAAGCTACATGGTTGAAGTAATAGACTAAGCGTAAGGAGGTGTACCCAATGAAACTTCATGAATTAAGGCCAAATGAAGGCGGAGGAAGTAAAGCAAAGAAGAGACTAGGTAGAGGTATTGGATCTGGTTTAGGAAAGACTTCAGGTAAAGGACACAAAGGTCAAAATGCAAGATCTGGTGGAGGAGTTAGACCTGGATTTGAAGGTGGTCAAATGCCATTATTTAGAAGACTTCCAAAAAGAGGGTTTACAAATATTTTTGCTAAGGAATTTGCGATAATTAATATAGAAGATCTAAATGTATTTGCTGATGATACAGTGGTTACTCCTGAACTATTAATTAGCGAAGGATTAGTTAAAAAAGGCAGAGTAATCGATGGTATTAAAGTATTAGGAAATGGTGAAGTAACTAAGAAATTAACAGTTCAAGCTCACGGATTTAGTAAATCTGCTGCAGAGAAGATAGAAGCTGCAGGTGGAAAGGTAGAGGTGATATAGATGCTTTCTACCTTGAAAAATGCGTGGAAGATACCAGAGATAAGAAAAAAAATCAATTTCACAGTACTAATGTTATTGATTTTTAGACTAGGTTCTAGTATCCCTGTGCCTTATATGAATAAGGCAATCATTAAAAGTATTTTTGAGACATCACAAGGTGGAATTTTACAATTCCTCGACTTAATGGCAGGAGGAACATTTAGTAATTTTAGTATCTTTGCAACAAATATCTATCCATATATTACAGCATCTATAGTAATACAACTTCTTACAATAGCTATTCCAAGATTAGAAGAATTAGCTAAAGAAGGAGAAGAAGGTAAAAAGAAAATTAATAAGTACACAAGATTTACTGCAATGATTTTAGCTACAATTCAAGCAATTGGATATACAATAGGCATATTTAGATCTGCTCTAGATCCAAGTGCTGGAACTATGCAAAAGATCATTGTTGTATTGACTTTAGTAGCAGGTACAGCATTATTGGTATGGATAGGTGAACAAATTACAAAAAACGGAATCGGAAACGGGATTTCATTAATTATATTTGTGGGTATAATATCCAGATTACCAGCTGATTTAATTGGTATCTTTAGAGGAGTAGCTGCAGGATATTTAAACATTATTAAAGTATTAATTTTCGGATTAGTATTTATAGTGATAATTGCTTTTGTAGTAGCTCTTCAAGAAGGAGAACGAAAAATACCAGTTCAATATGCAAAAAGAGTTGTTGGTAGAAAAATGTATGGTGGACAGAGTACACATATACCTATAAAGGTATCAATGTCTGGAGTAATGCCAGTAATATTTGCTTCTTCATTACTTTCATTACCACAAACAATAACATTATTCTCAAATGGTGCATTTGCACAATGGATAACTAAATACTTTACTCCACAAGGAACAGTTGGTGTTTGGGTTTACTCAATACTAAATGTAGCATTGATTATGTTCTTCACATATTTCTATACAGCTATTCAATTTAATACAGTTGAGTATTCAAAGAACTTACAACAAAATGGTGGATTTATTCCTGGTATCAGACCTGGTAGACCTACATCAGATTATTTAAATAGAGTTGTGTCAAGATTAACTTTTGTAGGTGGTTTTTCACTTGCAATACTAGCATCACTGCCAATTATATTATCAAAGATATTTGCTATGAATGTTAACTTTGGTGGAACTGCTGTTATAATAGTTGTAGGTGTTGCATTAGAAACTGTAAAACAAATAGAATCACAAATGTTAATGAGACATTACAAAGGATTCTTAAAATAGAAAAGACTATAGGAGATGAAAGATATGAGAGTTGTATTACTTGGACCACCAGGAGTTGGTAAAGGTACTCAAGCATCAAATATAGTAAAAAAATACAATATACCACATATTTCTACAGGAGATATATTTAGAGCTAATATAAAAGAAGGTACTGAACTTGGAATAACTGCTAAAGGTTATATGGATAAAGGCTTATTAGTTCCAGATGACTTGGTAGTTTCCATAGTAAAAGACAGATTATCCAAAGATGATTGTACAAATGGTTTTTTACTGGATGGTTTTCCAAGAACAGTAGATCAAGCAGAAGCTCTAGACAATGAACTTAATGAAATGGGTATAAAACTTGACAAAGTTGTCAATATTGATGCAGATAAGGATATTTTAATTAGTAGAGCAATCGGTAGACGAATTTGTAAAAAATGTGGTGCTACTTATCATATAAGTAACAACCCTCCAAAGGTTGAAGGTATTTGTGATTTAGATGGAGGAGAGCTATATCAAAGAGCTGATGATACTGTGGAAACAGTAACTACTCGAATCCAAGTATATTTAGATCAAACTCGACCTTTGATTGACTATTATAGAAAACAAGGTTTGATATTAGATATTGATGGTACTAAACCAATTGAAGAAGTTTTCAAGGAAATAGTCAATTCACTTGAGAGATAAAAAAAATCTTTCTGAGGGTGTTACAGATAAGTACAAAGAGGTGGATTTATAATGGATACTACTATGGATATTAATATTGGGCAAGTAGTTATGTCAAAAGCAGGAAGGGATAAAGGAAAGATTTTCTTGATACTAGATATAATAGATGCTCAATATGTTTCTGTTATAGATGGAGATTTGAGGAAGCTGGATAACCCGAAAAGAAAGAAAATTAAACACTTGAGTGTTTCTAGTACAATTCTATCGGAACTAAATGAAAAGATAGAAAACAATGAAAAGATTGATGATGCATATATAAGAAAACTTTTAGAACCTTATAAAAAGAGTTTCTAAATTTGCGGAACAGGAGGTTCGAATCAATGGCTAAAAAAGATGTAATAGAGGTTGAAGGTACTGTTATTGATGTATTACCTAATGCCATATTTAAAGTGAGGCTTGAAAATGGTCACGAGATTTTAGCCCATATTTCTGGAAAATTGAGAATGAATTATATAAGAATACTTTCTGGAGATAAAGTAACAGTTGAACTCTCACCCTACGATTTGACAAGAGGCAGAATAACCTGGCGAAACAAGTAGCATAGGAGGGATTTAAGTGAAAGTAAGACCATCAGTTAAAAAGATGTGTGAAAAATGTAAGATTATCAAAAGACATGGCAGAGTAATGGTAATCTGCGAAAATCCAAAGCATAAACAAAAACAAGGATAGTAATGTGTATAATGTATAAATTAGGAGGTGCAGGCTTTAATGGCAAGAATTGCAGGCGTAGACTTACCAAGGGATAAAAGAGTTGAAGTTGGCTTAACTTATATTTTTGGTATCGGAAGATCAAGATCAAATGAAATCCTAGCAAGAGCTGGAATAAATCAAGATACTAGAGTTAAAGACCTAACAGAAACAGAAGTTGCTAAGTTAAGAGAAATTATCGACACTTATCACGTTGAAGGTGATTTAAGAAGAGATGTTGCTTTAAATATAAAAAGATTAAGAGAAATAAATTGCTATAGAGGAATTAGACACAGAAGAGGATTACCAGTAAGAGGACAAAGAACTAAAACTAATGCAAGAACTCGTAAAGGTCCTAAGAGACTAGTTTCTAAGAAGTAGTAAAGGAGGGGAAATTAAGTGGCAGCTAAAAAAGGCAAAGTAACTCGTGTAAGAAGAAGAGAACGTAAAAACATCGAAAGAGGTCAAGCTCATATTTCTTCTACATTTAATAATACAATGGTTACATTAACTGATTTACAAGGTAATGTACTATCATGGGCAAGTGCAGGACAATTAGGATTCAGAGGTTCAAGAAAATCAACTCCATATGCTGCTCAACAAGCAGCAGAAGAAGCAGCTAAAAAAGCTATGGAACATGGATTAAAAACAGTTGAAGTATTTGTAAAAGGACCTGGATCTGGTAGAGAAGCGGCTATAAGATCACTTCAAGCAGTAGGCTTAGAAGTAAATATGATCAAAGACGTTACCCCAATTCCACACAATGGTTGTAGACCACCAAAACGCAGAAGAGTTTAATTTAGGAGGTGTAAATAGATGTCAAGATATACAGGTCCAGTATGTAGATTGTGCCGTAGAGAAGGAATGAAACTATACCTAAAAGGAGATAGATGTTATTCAGACAGATGTGCAATAACTAAGAGAAATTATGCACCTGGACAACACGGACAATCAAGAAAGAAAGTAACTGAATATGGTATGCAGTTAAGAGAAAAACAAAAAGTAAGAAGATTTTATGGTATAAATGAATCACAAATGGTTAAATATTTTAACATGGCTGACAAAATGAAAGGTATCACTGGTGAAAATCTACTAAAGATACTTGAATTAAGATTAGACAATGTTGTATATAGAATGGGATTCGGTTCTTCAAGAGCTGAAGCAAGACAACTAGTTACTCATGGTCATTTCCTATTAAATGGTGAAAAAGCAACTATTCCATCAATGTTAATAACAGTAGGAGATGAAATTTCTGTTAAAGGAAATAGCAAAAATAGCGAAAAAATTAAAACTTTAGTAGAAAACCATAATGGCAACACAGTATCATGGTTAAATGTAGATTTGGAACAATTAAAGGGAACTATTATAGCTGAACCAACAAGAGAAGATATAGACATTCCAGTAGAAGAACACTTAATAGTTGAGTTATATTCTAAATAATAGTGTCAGTTGCCCTCGTCCTTATAAAACCAAATTTAAAAGGAGGGTTCATGTTAATGTTAGAAATTGAAAAACCGAGAATTGAAATCCTAGAATTGAGTGATGATGGAAGCTATGGTAAATTTGTAGTAGAACCTTTAGAAAGAGGGTACGGGACTACTCTTGGTAATTCTCTAAGAAGAGTATTACTATCTTCATTACCAGGAGCTTCAGTTTCATCAATAAAAATTCAAGGTGTACTTCATGAATTCACAACGATACCTGGGGTATATGAAGATGTACCAGAAATAATACTTAATATAAAGGGGATTGCTGCTAAATCATATTCTGATGAACCAGTAACTTTATTAGTAGATGTTGAAGGACCACGGGTATTAACAGCAGGAGACATTATTACAGGCTTAGACGTTGAAATAGTTAATAAAGATCATCATATAGCAACCATCAATGAAGATGGAAGATTATATATGGAACTTGAATTAACAAGAGGTAGAGGCTATGTAGTAGCTGAGAAAAACAAAAAAGAAAATCAACCAATAGGAGTTATACCAGTAGACTCTTCTTATACTCCTGTAACAAAAGTTAACTTTAATGTTAGCAATACAAGGGTAGGTCAAATTACTGATTATGATAAATTGGTATTAGAAGTATGGACTAATGGTACAATGGCTGCTGATGAAGCTACTTCATTAGGAGCAAAGATTGTAACTGAACATTTGAACCTATTTGTTGGCTTAACAGACCATGTCAACGATGTTGAGATAATGGTTGAAAAAGAAGAGGATAAAAAAGAAAAAGTTCTTGAAATGACAGTAGAAGAGCTTGATTTATCTGTAAGATCTTATAATTGCCTGAAGAGAGCAGCAATTAATACTGTTGAGGAATTAACGCAAAAATCTGAAGAAGATATGATGAAAGTAAGAAATCTTGGTAAAAAATCCCTTGAGGAAGTACAAAATAAACTTGCTGAATTAGGATTAAGTCTAAGAACAAGCGATGAGTAATCAAGCGTGAAGGAGGGATAAATGTGACAACATTAAGAAAACTTGGTCGTCCTACAGCTCATAGAAAAGCGATGCTAAGAAATCAAGTAACATCCTTGTTAAGAAGTGGAAGAATCGAAACTACAGTAACAAGGGCTAAAGAGACCCAAAGAATGGCTGACAAAATGATCACTCTTGGTAAAAAAGGTGATCTACACGCTAGAAGACAAGCTTTAGCTTATATATATGATGAAGATGTAGTAAGAAAATTATTCGATGAGATTGCACCTAAATATGCAGAAAGAAATGGTGGATACACAAGAGTTTTAAAAGTTGGTCCTCGCCGTGGTGATGGTGCAGAAATAGCTATATTGGAACTAGTGTAAAGGGTAGGGATTAAGTTAAAACTTAGTCCCTTTTTTGGTATATGGGAAAAAAAGTTGTGAATAGTAACTCAATCTTTAATATTTGTTGATTATATGATATATTAGTATGGTGTAAATATATAAAATTGAGGTAATATAATGAATGATACAATGATAAAAGTAGAAAATGTCACATATGAATATAAATCCTATATAGAAGATGAAATAGTTGCTGCAGTGAAGAATTTGTCATTAGAAGTAAGAAAAGGTGAATTTCTTGTTGTATTAGGGCATAACGGCTCCGGTAAATCCACTTTAGCTAAGATGATGAACGGACTATTACTTCCTACATCAGGAGATATATTTGTAATGGGTATGAATACTAAAGATGAAGAAAAGATTTGGGATATAAGACAGAAAGCAGGAATAGTATTTCAAAACCCTGATAATCAAATAGTTGCAACAATCGTAGAAGAAGATGTAGCATTTGGTCCAGAAAATCAAGGTATTGCTCCTGCAGAAATTAGAAAAAGAGTAGATGAAGCACTGGAAATTGTAGATATGTCAGACTACAAAAAACATGCTCCACACTTACTATCAGGTGGTCAAAAACAAAGAGTAGCTATAGCAGGAATACTTGCTATGAAACCGGATTGTATTATACTGGATGAACCTACATCAATGCTTGATCCAATAGGTAGAATAGAAGTAATGAATACAATCAAGAAACTGAACAAAGAAGAAGGTAAGTCCATAATCTTGATTACTCACTATATGGATGAGGCAGTACAAGGTGATAGGATCGTAGTTATGGCACAAGGTGAAGTTCAGATGGAAGGTACTCCTAGAGAAGTGTTCAGTCAAGTAGACAAGATAAAAGAATTAGGATTAGACGTTCCACAAGTCACTGAATTAGCACACGAACTAAGAAAAGAAGGTATCAATATAACTAAAGATGTACTGAGTGTAGAGGAGATGTTGAATTTACTATGATAATTGATATAAAAAATTTAAATTTCATATATAATCCAGGTACTCCCTTTGAGTCTAAAGCACTAAGTAATATTAATGTTAGCATAGATGAAGGAGAATTTATCGGATTAATAGGACATACAGGCTCTGGAAAATCTACCTTAGTTCAACATTTAAATGGATTAATAAAACCAACTTCTGGTGAAATTATAATAGATGGTACAAACATAACCGACAAAGATGTAAAGTTAAAAAGCATTAGACAAAAAGTCGGGTTAGTATTTCAGTACCCTGAATACCAACTTTTTGAAGAATCTGTATACAAAGATATAGCCTTTGGTCCCAGCAACTTAGGATTAAGTGCTGAAGAAGTAGATAAGAGAGTAAAAGGGTCTATGGAAGTAGTAGGACTAGACTATGAATCATTAAAAGATAGATCACCATTTGAATTAAGTGGTGGACAAAAAAGAAGGGTTGCCATAGCTGGAGTTATAGCAATGAAGCCTAAAGTATTAGTGTTAGATGAGCCAACAGCAGGTCTCGACCCACACGGAAGAGATGAGATTCTAGGAGAAATTCATGAATTATTCAAAAGAGAAGGTATCACAATAATTCTAGTATCACACAGTATGGAGGATGTAGCAAAACTGGTAGATAGAATATTAGTTATGCATCATGGAAAGTTAGTAATGGATGATACAACTAGGGAAATTTTTAAAAGAGCAGATGAGTTAGAAAGTATGGGGCTTGGAATTCCTCAGATTACAAAGTTTATGATGGAATTCAAATCAAAAGGACATAATGTAAGAGAGGATATCCTTACAGTTGAAGAAGCAAAAGATGAATTACTAAGATATTTAAGGAGAAGAGAAAATGATTAAAGATATAACAATTGGGCAATATTTTCCCGGGGATACTTTCATCCATAGATTAGATCCTAGGATAAAGATAATTATTGTTGCACTATTTATAACATCCCTATTTTTTATCAATACTTTTTATCCTTATATATTTATTGTAGGCTTTATATTAGCAGCAGTACATTTTTCTAAAGTACCACTTAAATTCATTTTAAAAGGTTTAAAACCTTTGATATTTTTAATTATGATTACTTTTTTTATCAATATATTTATGACAAAAGGTGAAGTATTATTTGAGATAGGTCCTTTGGCAGTTACAATAGAAGGTTTAAGGCAAGCTGTGTTTATGGCTTTAAGATTGATATTATTGGTTACAGGAACATCATTGTTAACACTTACGACATCACCTATATCATTGACAGATGGCATAGAAAAACTTTTATCACCATTTAAAAAAATAGGATTACCTGCACATGAGTTAGCCATGATGATGACAATTGCACTTAGGTTTATACCGACACTGTTAGAGGAAACTGATAAAATAATGAAAGCTCAAATGGCTAGAGGAGCAGATTTTGAATCTGGCAATATCTTGAGACGTGCAAAGAACCTAGTACCACTATTAGTTCCATTATTTATTAATGCCTTTAGAAGGGCAGATGAACTAGCTACAGCAATGGAAGCAAGATGCTATAGAGGTGGAGATAGTAGGACTAGACTTAATGAATTAGAGCTTAAAAAATCAGATATAGCTACACTTGGAGCAATGATATTATTTTTTGGACTTATAATATCAACAAGATATATTTAGGTGTTTTATATGAGAAATATAAAGTTATTAATTGAATATGATGGAACATCTTATTCTGGATGGCAATCACAGGACAATGCCTTCGGTATTCAGGAAGTAATTGAAAATGCTATTGAGAAAACCACTGGAGAAAGAGTAAAGCTAGTTGCTTCAGGTAGAACAGATGCAAAGGTACATGCAAAAGGCCAAGTAGCAAATTTTTATACGAATTGTACAATACCTGGAAAAAGATTCAAATTAGCTTTAAATATGAATTTGCCTGATGATATAATAATTATTGATTCAGAAGAAGTTGATATAGATTTTCATTCAAGATTTAGTTCAACAAAAAAAAGATATAGATATATTATCTATAATGGCAGAATGCCAAGCCCATTGTATAGAAATTTATCCTACCACGTAGGTAGGACTTTAAATATAGAAGAGATGAGAAATGCAATAGAATATTTCATTGGAGAAAAGGATTTTAAAAGTTTTATGGGCAGGAAAGCTGTTGTCCACACGACAGTACGAGAATTGTATAGCATGGAAATAATAGAAAATGGTGAATTTATCGAAATAGTTGTGGTAGGAAAGAGTTTTTTAAAAAACATGATAAGGATAATCGTAGGTACTTTAGTCTTTGTTGGAATAGGAAGAATAAAAAGCAAAGATGTCGAGAAAATAATAGAAGGAAAAGACCGAAGATTAGCAGGCCCAACTGCACCACCACAAGGATTATATTTAGAAAAAGTTTATTATGACTAAAATCCTCTTGACATTGGATTTTACATGTATTAGAATATATAAGAGTGTTTAAAAAGGCCCGGAAACTTTTTTTATACCTCGTAAAATATATTAGTAAATTGTTTGCTACAAGGAGGGAAAATTGATGAAGAGCTATATGGCAAAAACAAATGAAGTAGATAGAAAATGGTATGTAATTGATGCTGAAGGCAAAGTATTAGGTAGACTTGCATCAGAAGTATCAAATATCTTAACTGGTAAAAACAAACCAATATATACTCCTCATGTTGATACAGGAGACTTCGTTATAATAATAAATGCAGATAAAATCAAGTTAACAGGTAAGAAGTTAGAACAATTAAACTACACTTACCATACAGGATACGCAGGTGGTTTAAAACAAATCCCTTACAAGAGATTAATTGAAGAAAAACCAGAAAAAATTATTGAATTAGCTGTAAAAGGTATGCTTCCAAAGAATAAAATTGGTAGACAAATGATAAAGAAACTAAAAGTATATGCTGGTTCAGAGCACAATCACGAAGCTCAACAACCACAAGTATACGAATTATAGGATTCGAAGAAAGGAGGACTGTAAATGGCTGTAACACAATATTGGGGAACAGGTAGAAGAAAAACTTCTATTGCCAGAGTTAGATTAGTCCCAGGAAATGGTAAAGTAACAATAAATAAACAAGACATAGAACAATATTTTGATTATGAAACATTAAGAACTATAGCTAGAGAACCACTAGTAATCACAGAACAAGCAGATAAATTCGATGTACTAGTTAATGTAGAAGGTGGAGGATTTACTGGTCAAGCAGGTGCTGTAAGACACGGTATCGCAAGAGCTTTATTAGAAGCTGATCCAGAACTAAGACCTATACTTAAAAAGGCTGGTCATTTAACAAGAGATCCTAGAATGAAGGAAAGAAAGAAATACGGACTTAAGAAAGCAAGAAGAAGTCCACAATTCTCAAAGAGATAATATTTACAAAACGTCAGAGGTTATATACCTTTGGCGTTTTTTTGATATTTAGACATATTCTCTTGGTTTATTGATATAAATTAGGTATAGTTATAATAAGGGAGGTGGTTTTATGTTTATGATACCAGTATTAATAATTTTTTTACTTAGTTTAGCTTTTATTAACTACTTTATTGAATTAATGCATAAGATGATAAAAAATGAAGACCACACAGTTATTAGAACTAAATGCATGATTACATTTAGTCTTATGGTAACATCACTAGCAATATTTAATCTGTTTTTATTGATAATTTATAGCAAGAGATAGATGTAATTACCTGTCTGAGTATAAGGAGAGATGCACAATGAAAAGTTTCCTTGCAACATTTTTGATGTGTTTTATACTAATCTATCTATTTCTATTATTTGGTGGATTGTTTATTTTTGAGAATATCTGGGGAATTCTTGTCCTCATTGCACTTGTGATGACTATTTTAATCACTGTATTTATAAATCTAGAAACAAAATTGGAAGAATTAGAAGAGCGAATTAAAAGCCTTGAATCAGAAAATGAGACAAAAGAGTAGATAAAAAAAACGCCAGATTTAACTCTGGCATTTTCTATGTTTTGGCTTATAATTATTGGTAATCCTTCTCTTTCGTTTCCATTACAAAGCGGTTTTCTACCGACCTTTCACGTAGAACATCAAGTTTTTCCGGTACTTCATCGAAGTCAATTAGTTCTATATCAATGTTTAAATCACCATTAGAAATTAAGTTTAGAACGTCTGCAATGTCTTCTTTCGTACCACCATTGGAGCCAACTACTTCTAATTGCTTTGTAATTAAAGTAGTAGTATTTAGTGGAAATTCTAGTGCTGCCATACCGACCACGACAACTCTGCCTTTGAAACCAACAGTTGCAACAGAATCAATTAAAGTTTGCTTAGCACCAGCAAAGTCAATGATAACATCTAGATTGTCATCTTTAAATTCAGTGATAGATTTAGCTGTCTTATAAGCACCATCGGCTTTTATTTTCCTAAGGGCGTCTTCACTACGGGAAGCAGCATAAACTTCTGCTCCAAGGCCAATCGCTACACGAGCCCCGACTGTCCCTAAGCCCCCAATACCAATCATACCAACCTTAGTACCTTTTTTGACACCGCCAGCTTGTACTACTGCATGGTATGAGGTCATACCAGCATCTGTAGCAGCTGCTGCTTGTGCAAGGTCTACATTATCTGGAACTTTTACCAACATTTCTTGAGGAGCTGTTGTGTAGTTTGCATATCCGCCGTCACGGCCATAACCTGGGCCAGCATCATCTTCAGTATACATAGGACATACTGCTACACGATCGCCAACTTTCCAGCCTTCAACACTAGGACCAACTTCGGTAATTACCCCAGAGGCTTCGTGGCCCATAATAACTGGAACTTTCTTGATAATATTGCCAACCCAACCTGGGTCATCTAAAGCGCCAACATCAGAGTGGCAGAGGCCACAGTATGCAACCTTTATAACTACATAACCTTCTTTTGCCTTAGGAATTTCTTGTTTAACTAACTTAAGTGGTTCACCAGTACCTGTAAATTGCCAACCTTTCAAAATAATCCCTCCAAAGCTATATTGTCTTTATATTGTTAATTATATAACTAACGAAGTTTATAGACAATGGACAAAAATGCGGAAAGAAGAAAGCACAGACCACATATTTGTCACCAATTTACTATGTTAAAATTATACTCAGGAATTTACAAGAATTAATAAGAAAGAGCATATGCAAAACCGTCAGATTTTATTCTGACGGTTTTAATTATCCATATTTACTTATTACTAATCTCTATAAACTTCTCAATATCCTTTTCAATCAACTTAAGTGATTGTCTAAAGAATTCAGGATTTGAAACGTCTATGCCTACCATAGCTGCCACATCTTTGATATTATTTTTACCAGTAGCATTTAATAACTTATCATACTCAGGAACAAAATCCTTACCTCTATTTAAATATTCTGCATAGATTCCTTTGGCAAATAATAGACCGAAGGCATATGGGAAGTTGTAGAAGTTTCTTCCTGCTGAATAATAGTGGGTCTTATTTATCCACATATATGGATGTAGGCATTTGTGATCTAATCCATCACCATAAGCTTCTTTCTGAGCTTCTATCATAATGCTTTTAAGTTCTTCTACAGAAAGTGAGTGATCTTTTCTTACTTCAAATAGTTTAGTCTCAAATACATATCTACTATATATATCCACGATTACTTGACCCGCACCAGAAATAGAAGCTTCTAAAATTCCTAGGACTTCTTCATCACTTGATTTTTCAAGCTGAGCATTTTCTACTATTGTTTCGCAGAATATAGAAGCAGTTTCTGCTATTGGCATTGGATATCTACTATTAAGGATGGATTCATCTCTAAGGTTTAAACCATGATAGCCATGACCTAGTTCATGGGCAAGGGTGGTCATATTTGAGAAGCTACCTTCAAAGTTAGCCATTATTCTACTTTCTCCTATAGGATGGATATTAGAACAGAAAGCTCCTCCTCTTTTACCTTCCCTAGGTTCTACATCAAGCCAGTTGTTTTCATAAGCATTTTGAGCAAAATCAGCTAATTTGTCACTAAATGTTCTAAAGTTATCCACTACAAACTTCATAGCTTCTTCATATGTGAAGTTTATATCCACATCTCCTACTGGGGCAAACATATCATAGAAAGGCAATCCATTTTCATGACCAAGGATTTTACCTTTTTGTCTATAATATTTGCGGAATACTGGTAAGAACTCTTTAATAGCTGAAAACATGGAGTCTAGTGTTTTCTTATCCATACGGGACTGAATAAGAACTTCCTCCAAAGGAGTATAGTCTCTAAGGTCTGCAAGTGTAATTACTTCACCTTTTATTCCATTTAAAGCTGCAGCAGAGGATTCCTCAATCTTTTTATAAGCATTAAGTTCAGCCTCATAAGCTGTCTTTCTTACATTAGCGTCCTTGTGATATGCTAAATTTCTTACCATTGGAAGAGGTAGTGATTTCTTTTCACCATTTAGTTCAATATCCACTAACAAATTTGATACAACTTTGTTTTGTAAACTAGTCCATGCTCTAGATCCCGTATTTCTCATCTTAGATATTAATACTTCTTCCTCTTCACTTAACATATATTGTGCGCTTCTTTTGATTTCCTCTAAATAAAACTTATGCTCAATAAGAATCTCTGAAGAAGTGATAATATCTTCAAGACAATCTAATTTCTTTATATACTTTTGGAAACTTACCTGTGGTTTTGTTAGCTCTGTACTTAAAACTGATAATTGATCAAGATACTTTAATGCATCTACATTATTAGCATCTACACTAGAAGTTAGACTAGCAAAGGTCATTAGCTTAGTTAAAACTTTTGAAATTTCTTTAGTATATTCAATATATGATTCTAGTTTAGTTTTAGGATTTTCTAGGTTACTTAAGTTTTCATCGCTCCATAAATTGAATTTTCTAATTGATTCTTTTAGATGTACTAAATCATTTTGATATTCTTCAGAATCAAATCCTGAATATAATTCTTTTAAACTCCACCTCATAAAGTTACACACCTTTCTAAATTTGTTTCGACACACTAACATTATAACATAATAATTAATATGGTAAAGAAATATAAGAGAATATAGTTATGTTAAGAAGAAGGAAATCAATAATCCTGAATAAAAATTGTTACTTTTTCATTGGAATATACAACGCATTTAAGCAATATATTCTTATAGAGGTGATATGATGAAAGTCTTCTTTATAAGAAAAAGAACATTATATATGTATATTGGCTTAATAATTTTATTATTAGTCACGATAAAATTTTTGCACCATAGGTTTGCAGCAAAGGAAGTTAGCTATCTTCCAATTACAAATAAAATAATAGGAATAGATCCAGGTCATGGTGGAGTAGATCCAGGTGCAGTAAGTAAAAGCGGTATATTAGAAGATGAAATTAATTTGGAGATAGCACTAAAACTGAAAAGATTAATAGAGCAAAGTGGTGGAATAGTTATCATGACAAGGGATGAAGACAAGGGTCTATATACTGAAAAGTCAACAACCCTAAGACAAAAGAAAACAGAGGATCTAATCAATAGAAAAGCCTTAATAGAGGAGACTGGATGTGAGTTATTTGTCAGTATACATATGAATAGTTTTACAAATTCAAAGTACTCAGGTTCACAAACATTATACTATGATGGATATCCAGAAAATGAAAAGTTAGCTTCAATAATTCAAGAAGAACTAAAAACTGTATTAGATAAAGACAATAGAAGAGCTGCAGCAATTAGAGATGATGTATATCTTATAAAAGAGTTACAAATCCCTTCAGTTTTAGTAGAAGCAGGTTTTCTATCTAATCCAGAAGAAGAAATCTTACTACAAAAAGAAGAGTATCAAGAGAAAATTGCTTGGGCAATATATGTAGGAATAATGAAATATCTAAATGATATGTGAATAGCAGTGGATAATTATGTTAACTTATCCACTGCTAATTGTGGATAATGTTGATAATGTGGGTAGTTTATACTTTATTATTTAGACAAGGCTTTATCTGCATCTTTCAGATGAGATATTATTTCTAAGTGTTGTGGACAAAGTTGTTCACATGCTCCACACTCTGTACATTGAGTGCTATCTTTACCGTCATTTAGATACTTCTTATATGTGGATATAGATTGATCTTCAGTACCATATACATAATAGTTATTATACAATGAAAATATATTAGGTATAGCTACATTAGATGGACAAGGCACGCAATATTCACATGATGTACATCCTACTTTTGTTCTTTCATTATATAATGCAGTTACTTCATCTACTAAATTGTGTTCTTCACTTGTTAAAGATTTAGGTAAGCTATCATTAGTTAAAGTTATATTTTGCTTAACTTGATTTAGAGTAGACATTCCACTAAGTACAACAGATACTTCTTCAAAATCATAAACCCATTTTAGAGCCCACTCTGCAGGTGTGCGTTTTACATTATTTCTATTCCATACTTCTTTTACATCCTCTGGAGCTATCGCCAATTTTCCACCTTTTATTGGTTCCATTATTACCAGGGAAATACTTTTTTCGGCAGCATATTTCAAACCGTCAATTCCTGCTTGATAATGTCTATCCATGTAGTTTAATTGGATTTGACAAAAATCCCAAGAATATGAGTCTATTATTTCTTTAAATAATGGAAGTTCATCATGGAATGAGAATCCTGCATATTTTATTTTACCTTTTGCTTTAGCTTCATCTAAAAATTTAAATACATTTAAGTTTTCTATATTTCTCCATGATTTTTCATGTAGAGAATGAAGTAGATAGAAATCTATGTAATCAGTTTGTAGCTTTTCAAGTTGTTCATCTAATAGTTTTTCAAAATCCTCATAAGTCTTAACTAACCATACTGGTAGCTTAGTAGCTAAATAAACTTTCTCTCTATATCCATTCTTAAGTGCTTTTCCTACTAATAATTCTGAATTGCCTTGATGATAGTTATAAGCAGTATCTACATAATTGATTCCATTATCAATTGCATGGTGTAACATTTCTGTAGCCTTTTTTTCATCTATTTGACTAGAATCATCATTTAGTGTTGGAAATCTCATACATCCAAAACCTAATAGAGATACATCTAAATTATCTTTAGTAAATTTACGATATTGCATATTTACAAGTCCCCCTTCATAATTATCTTATAACGAATAGGAAAGTTCTATCCTATTTCTTTCAAAATTAAAGAACTTTCTCGTAATGAGTTTCAAAAAAAGCTACCTCTATGCTTTTGTTGAAGCTTTTATTATAATTAAATTGTATCTTACATATCAATAGTTTAGCACAAGTTTTATCGGGTACAATAATTATAATATAGGAGTATTATACCATAAAATGAAAGGAGTGGTTAAATGGATGGCAAAAAGACACCCCTTTATGATGAACATGTTTCATTAAAAGGAAAGATTGTCAACTATGCTGGATGGCTGTTACCAGTACAATATGAGGGATTAGTTCCTGAGCATAATGCTGTAAGAAATGCTGCAGGAATTTTTGACGTGTCTCATATGGGTTCCATCTTTGTCACTGGAAAGGATGCAAAAGAATACCTAAATTACTTAATGACAAATGACATAGAAAAGCTAAATCAAAATCAAATAGTCTATACATTTATGTGTTATGAGGACGGAGGAGTAGTAGATGACCTGCTGGTATATAAATATGATGATGAGAAGTATTTTTTAGTTGTAAATGCAGCAAATCTAGATAAGGATTTCAAATGGCTACAAGACAACGTAAAAGACTTTGAAGTAGTGCTTGACAATGTTTCAGAAAACACATGTATACTTGCTTTACAAGGTCCATCTGCAGAAAAAATTTTACAACAAATAACAGACATAGATTTATCACAACTCAAATTCTTCTATTTCAATGAAAGTGTTAAGGTAAATGGTGTAGAAGCCAAGATTTCTAGGACTGGTTATACTGGTGAAGACGGATTTGAAATATTTGTAGAAAACAAAGATGTAGTAAATGTATGGAGACAGATTCTTGAAATAGGTAGCGAATATGGTATAAAACCTGCTGGATTAGGTAGTAGAGACACCTTAAGATTTGAAGCAGCACTACCACTATATGGAAATGAATTATCCAAAGATATCAATCCTCTTGAAGCGGGACTTAAGTTTTTTGTTAAGCTTAAGAAGGAAAGTGACTTTATAGGCAAGCAAAGCCTTAACAAACAGTGGGAAGAAGGCTTAGAAAGGAAACTAGTGGGTTTTGAGATGGTTGATAGGGGTATTCCTAGGGAAGGATACGAAATTTACAAAGGGGACGAAAAAATAGGTCATGTAACTACTGGCTATATGAGTCCAACTCTACAAAAAAATATTGGAAATGGCTTGATTAAAACAAGTGAAACGGAACTAGGTAATGAAATAGAAATACTGATAAGAAATAGAAAAGTAAAAGCTAAAGTAATAAATAAAAACTTTTTAAAAAATAACAAATAAATCAAAAAATATTAGGAGGTAATTAATATGGCAGTTTTAAAAAACTTATATTACACAAAGGATCATGAATGGTTAAAAGTTAAAGGCAACAAAGCATATGTAGGAATCACTGATTTTGCTCAAGAACAACTTGGCGATATCGTATACGTCGAGCTTCCAGAAGTAGATGATGAGTTTAACCAGGATGATGATTTTTCAGCTATTGAATCAGTAAAGGCTGCTTCTGATATTTATATGCCAGTAGATGGTGTTATTTTGGAAGTAAATGAAGAATTATTAGATTCACCAGAGTTAATTAATACAGATGCTTTTGAAAACTGGATAGTTAAGATTCAAATTACAAATCCAGAACAATTAGAAGAATTAATGACAAGTGAGGAATATGAAGAGTTTATTGCAGAGGAGGAATAGGATGTTTCCTTATATAAGTATTACACCTGATGATGAACAGAAGATGCTAGAAGCAATAGGTTTATCTTCTATAGATGAATTATTTGATGATATTCCAAAAGAAGTCGCCCTTAATAGGGATTTTAATTTAGATAAATCTAAATCTGAACTAGAAGTTAGGTCATATTTAACTGAATTATCAAAAAAGAATTGTTCATTAGATGAGTTGACTTGCTTTTTAGGAGCTGGTGCTTATGATCATTATATACCCTCCATTGTCAGTCATATAATTTCAAGGAGTGAGTTTTATACTTCTTATACACCATATCAGCCTGAAATAAGTCAAGGAACACTACAATATCTATTTGAGTATCAAACATTAATGTGTAACCTGACTGGCATGGACGTATCAAATGCATCACTTTATGATGGTGGTACAGCTATTGCAGAGGCAGCTCTTATGGCATCAGCTGTGTCTAGAAAGAATGAAATCATCATTTCAAAATCAGTCAGACCAGAATCTAGAAAGATATTGAAGACATATGCTCATATTCAAGATTTAAAAATAATTGAAGTAGATATGAAGGATGGAGTAACTGATTTAGAACAGTTGGACTCATTAGTTAATGATGATACTGCTGCTGTTATTATTCAAAGTCCAAACTTCTTTGGGATCATAGAAGATATAGAAGAAACTGCAAAGATTACCCACAAAGCTAAGAAAGCAGCTCTTGTTACATCTGTTGACCCTATATCACTTGGGATACTAAAAAGACCTGGTGATTTGGGAGCAGATATAGTTGTTGGAGAAGGCCAAGGTATGGGTATCCCACTATCATTTGGTGGACCATATTTAGGATTTATGGCTACAAGCAAAGAATATATGAGGAAGTTACCAGGTAGGATAGTAGGTCAAACAGAAGATATGGATGGAAAAAGATCATTTGTATTGACTTTAACAGCTAGAGAGCAGCATATAAGAAGAGAAAAAGCTACATCTAACATCTGCTCTAATCAAGGCTTAAACACATTAGCTGCTACAGTATATATGGTGACACTAGGCAAAGAGGGCCTTAGAGAAGTAGCATTACAAAGTACCAAGAAGGCACATTATGCACTGAAAAAGCTTACAGAATCAGGAAAGTACAAGCAAGTATTTGATAGACCATTCTTTAAAGAGTTTGTAGTGTCATCTGATGTTGATCCAGAGACCATATCATCTACTTTAAGAAAAGATAATATAATAGGTGGCTATGATTTAAGCAAAGATTATCCCCAATATGAAAACTCAGTACTGTATGCTGTGACTGAAAAGAGGACTAAGTCAGAGATAGATAAACTAAGTAGTGTATTGGAGGGGATATAGATGGCAGCAGAATATGATAAATTAATATTTGAGATCTCGAAGCCAGGCAAAAAGGCTTATAGACTACCACCATTAGATGTTGAAGATGTAGATATAGAGGAATATATTCCTAAAGAGTTTTTAAACAAAGAAGAATTGGACCTTCCTGAAGTAAGCGAGGTAGATGTAATTAGACATTATACAAATTTATCTGACAAAAACTATGGTCTAGATACAGGATTTTATCCATTAGGATCATGTACTATGAAATACAATCCTAAAATCAACGAAGATATGGCAAGATTAAGTGGCTTTGCTAATATCCATCCACTACAAGGTGAGGACTGTGTTCAAGGCTCACTTCAATTAATGTATGAATTAGATAAAGCGTTATGTGAAATAGCAGGCATGGATAAAATGTCACTACAGCCTGCAGCAGGAGCTCATGGTGAGTTAACTGGATTAATGCTTATAAAAGCATACCATGAGAAAAGAGGAGATACTAAAAGAACAAAAATCATAGTGCCAGATTCAGCACATGGAACAAATCCAGCAACAGCATCAATGGCAGGATATAAGCCAGTAGAAGTTAAATCAACAGAGAAAGGACTAGTAGATGTCGAGTCTCTTAAGGAAGTAATAGGTGATGGAGAAGATATAGCAGGTCTAATGCTTACAAATCCAAATACCCTAGGACTATTTGAAAAGGATATAGCAGAAATAGCTAGATTAGTCCATGAAGCTGGAGGACTACTATATTATGATGGTGCCAATGCCAATGCAATCCTAGGTCATGCAAGACCAGGAGATATGGGATTTGATGTGGTTCACTTTAATATTCACAAGACCTTCTCAACACCACACGGTGGAGGAGGACCTGGTTCAGGACCAGTAGGAGTTAAGAAGATACTAGAAGAGTTTTTACCAACTCCTACAGTGGAGAAAGATGGAGATAGATATTACTTTGACTATAATCATCCTAATTCCATAGGAAAGATCAAAGATTTCTATGGTCATTTTGGTATATTGGTTAGAGCATATACCTATATATTGACAATGGGTAGAGATGGATTGAAGAAAGTATCTGAAACAGCAGTACTAAATGCAAACTATCTATTAAGTCAATTAAAAGACGATTATTATCTACCAATAGATGCATTATATAAACATGAATTTGTATTAGGTGGACTAAAAGGAGAGCTACTAGAAGCAACTACACTAGATGTAGCAAAGAGACTTCTAGACTTTGGATTCCATCCACCAACAGTTTACTTCCCACTTATCATAAGAGAAGCTCTTATGATAGAACCAACAGAAACGGAAAGTAAGGCTACCTTAGATGAATTTGCAAGTGCAATGAAGCAAATTGCTGAAGAGGCAAGATCAAATGTTAAGATACTCAAAGAAGCACCACATGATACAATAGTTAGAAGACCAGATGAGGTTAAAGCAGCAAGGAATCCTGTGCTAAAATACGAAGGGTAGGTGTAGCACTTGACGAAGAAGATAGCAATCATAGGTGCAGGTCCTGGTGGATATGTAGCAGCCATTAGGGCAGCACAATTAGATGCTCAAGTTATTTTAATAGAGAATAGAGAAGTAGGGGGAACATGCCTCAACAGAGGCTGTATCCCTACTAAGACCTACTTCAAGAATGCTCAGATAATGAATTCATTAAAACGAGCAAATGAATTTGGTATAGAAGTAGATGGATATAGATTAGATGGTAAAAAACTACTTGAAAGAAAAAACAATGTAGTTGACACCTTAGTTACAGGAATTGAAAAACTTATAGCTTCTTATAAGAATATAGAATTTGTCCCAGGTAAGGCATCCATTAAGGATAAAAACACAATAGCTGTAGACTTATTAGCAGGTGGGACTAGGGATATAGAAGTAGATAATATAATAATAGCCACAGGGTCAAGGGCTCAGATGACTGAGACAAAAGGTGTAGATTTAGAAGGAGTTATCACATCTGATGAGTTATTAGAATTAGATGAAATTCCAGAAACACTCATAGTAGTAGGTGGTGGGGTAATTGGTCTCGAGTTTGCAAGTATATATCAAGAACTTGGCTCACAAGTAATACTACTAGCTTCTAGAATATTAAAAAATTCAGACAAGGAAGTATCTAGAAGACTTACACCACTACTAAAGAAGCAGGGTATCGATGTATATGTGGATATTAGAGCTAAAGAAATAGTTGATGAAAATGGTCGACTTAAAGTAGTAGCCAAATTCAAGGAAAAAGATGAAGAAATTGAGGTAGTAGGAGATAAAGTGCTTATAGCATCAGGTAGAGCACCAGTGGTAGAAGGTCTTAATCTAGATAATGTGGGAATCAGCTATGATAGAAAAGGAATCAAGGTAGATGATAATTTTCAAACTACGGTCCAAGGTATATACGCCATAGGTGATGTGAATAGCAAGGGTATTCAATTAGCCCATGTGGCATCTAGCCAAGGCACATATGTAGTTGAAAAAATCATGGGACTAGAACCGGATATAGATTTTGAATTCTATCCAGCTTGTGTATTCACCATGACAGAAGTTGCTCAAGTAGGCTATACTGAAGAAGAGTTAAAAGAAAAGGGTATTGATTATAAATCAAGTAAATTTATGTTTGGGGCTAATAGTAAAGCTATGTCATCAGGGGAAACAGATGGATTTATTAAGGTATTGGCATCAAATGAAGATAATAAAATATTAGGTGTCCATATACTAGGTCCACATGCTAATGATCTAATCCAAGAAGGAACCCTTGCAGCAGTAAATAACCTTGATGCAAGTAATATCACTAGAGCTATACATGCTCATCCAACGCTATCAGAATCATTCTTTGAAGCAGTATTAGGTTTAGATGAAAAAGCCATTCACGTGGCTCCAAAAAGAAAGAGAGGGACAAGAAGGTAAATCCTTCTTGTCTTCAAGACAAGGGGACGGACAAGGGGACGTTTCGGTTGTCTTGTTTTTTACCCACATCATAAAACAAGAGGTAGATTATGAAAAATAACAGACATATTATAATTTTATCCATACTCCTAATTATATTTTTAATTATGGGATTTATGGTTAGAGGTTCAGCAGAGGGAATATTATTTGATATGGCAATCTTAGATGCCATACACAGTAGCACTAATCCAGTTATATTTAATATAATGAATTTTATTTCTTTTATAGGCTCATATAAGTTTCTAATTCCAGCAATAGGTATAGTCATAATTATTTCAATCATTAATAGAAGATATTTTATATCCAAATTTTTGTTGGTAAATACTCTTGGAAGCTTTATATTTAATTTTTTATTAAAACAAATATTTCAAAGAACGAGACCATTGGATTATTTCTTGGTTGAGCAAGGTGGTCTAAGCTATCCAAGTGGCCACTCCATGGTTACTATGAGTATGTATCTAGCCATAGCATATTTAATTACAAGGGAAGAAAGTAATCCTAGGAAGAAGAGAAATGTATTTGTTATAGCAAGTATTTTTATAGCATCAATGGGAATCAGTAGAGTTTATTTAGGTGTACATTGGCCTACTGATGTTATAGGTGGATTTATCATGGGTTATATATTTTATAGTGTAAGTAAGATGTTAGTGAGGGCATAAAGACAAGGGGAGGAAGACAAGTGAAACGTCCGAGACCACTGAAAAAGTCCTCTAAATTATGTATTTAAACAATGATTGGTTATCTAATTGAATATAAAGCAAAATCCC
>JAVKTT010000011.1:0-46245 GCA_031460505.1 Tissierellaceae bacterium | reverse complement strand
AATTAATTAAAAAGTTGAAATGCTGTATATACAATGGTTTCGTAGTATTAATATAAAAAAATAAATGTAAAAAAGTACTTGTCAACAATGACAATATGTGCTATACTAATATCTTGTTAGGCCCTATGGTCAAGCGGTTAAGACATCGCCCTTTCACGGCGGTATCCCGGGTTCGAATCCCGGTAGGGTCACCATAAAATATAGAGGCTGGTATATCAGCCACATATATGGGCGCATAGCTCAGTTGGGAGAGCACCTGCCTTACAAGCAGGGGGTCACAGGTTCGAGCCCTGTTGTGCCCACCATATAATACATATTATTATTATGGCCTGGTAGTTCAGTTGGTACCCTTACCGCAAGTTTTCACAAAATCAAGATTTTGGAAAACATCCGGTCGGGCACGAGGACTCCAAGGCAATAATGTATTAAAATAATTACATGGCAACATAAATATATTTTGGCCTGGTAGTTCAGTTGGTTAGAATGCCAGCCTGTCACGCTGGAGGTCGAGGGTTCGAGTCCCTTCCAGGTCGCCATTAAAAAACAATTTAAGATTTGCTGGCGTAGCTCAATCGGCAGAGCAACTGACTTGTAATCAGTAGGTTGGGGGTTCAATTCCTCTCGCCAGCTCCATTAATTTACTCCGTAGGAATAAATTTAGTAGTCCTTTGGAGGGCTATATTTTGCATTAGTACCCTCTGGGTATATATCTTGGAGGAGTACCCAAGTGGCTAAAGGGGACGGACTGTAAATCCGTTAGCGGTGCTTTCACTGGTTCAAATCCAGTCTCCTCCACCAAGAATACATATAAATATGCGGAAGTGGCTCAGTGGTAGAGCATCGCCTTGCCAAGGCGAGGGCCGCGAGTTCGAATCTCGTCTTCCGCTCCATATTAGATACTGGATTGCATTATATGCCAATCCAGTTTTTACACAGATGTACCCTTAGCTCAGCTGGATAGAGTGTCTGGCTACGAACCAGAAGGTCGGGGGTTCGACTCCCTCAGGGTACGCCATGACTAAACCTTGTAACTATTAAGTTACAAGGTTTTTTATTGCCCAGATTCATATTAAATTACGTTGTAAAAAAATCTTACTTAGTTATTGTACTTGTCATATATTAAGAATAGCGATATTATATTTTTATAACTATTAAAAGGGGCACGGATCAAATGTATAATTTTATTATTACTTTAACTATTGGTTATTTGTGTGGATATATATTTTTCAGATTAAAGGTTCCTGGAGGAATGATGGTGGGATCTATTGTTGGGGTTTCAATATTTAACATAATGACTGGTATGGCATATATCCCCATAGGAGCAAAAGTAGCTGCTCAAATAATAGCTGGTGCCTTTATAGGTGTAGGATTAGAAAAAAGTGATTTAATCAGATTAAAAGATATTTTCAAACCTGCATTTACTATATTATCAGGATTAATATTTCTTAATATACTTATAGGGTTTATAATCTATTATATAAGTCCATTGGATTTAGTTACATCATTCATGTCTGCAATACCAGGCGGTATAAGTGATATTCCAATAATTAGTGAGGAAATGGGCGCTGATTCAGCAAAGGTTGCTGCAATGCAATTTGTTAGACTAGTCTTTGGTATTGGTGTATTTCCAACTATGATAAAGAAAATTACTGATTTAAAATACTTCAACAAACATGTAATAGAAGGCACAAATGTAGAAGCATATGAAAGAGTTACAACTACATCAAATGATTACAAAGATTTAATATTAACGCTTTTAATTGCTACAATCTTTGGAGTACTAGGTAGAGTTTTGGATATACCTTCAGGAACATTAGTATTTTCAATGGTAAGTGTTATTGTACTTAATATATCAACAGGAAGAGGCTATTTACCCAGAGCATATAAGCGCCTTGCACAGGTGTTAGCAGGTACATATGTAGGTAGTGGAATAGTTTATAGTGATTTACTCGAGATAAAGTTCATATTATTGCCAGCAATAGTGTTGGTCACAGGCTATGCAATAACATGTATATGTGTGGGTACTTTTATTTGTAGGAAGTTTAATATGCCTATTAAAGATGCAATGCTTGCATGTACACCTGCAGGAGCATCTGATATGGCACTTATCGCGTCAGACATAGGTGTAAAGAGTGCAGATGTGATTGTAATACAGGTTATTAGAATGGTTGTTGTGGTTTCGATTTTTCCGCAGATCATTCGAATTATTGTTAGTATATTTGGTTGAAGATAAATATTAAAATAATTGACCTAAATAAAACCAACTAAGAAAATTTACTATTAAAAGCATAGGCATACCTATGATAAAGCTCATTTTACTGGTCTTATGCTTCATAATATTCATAGACAGTAACCCTCCAAGACTGCCTCCAATTAATGATACAAAGAATAACCATGCTTCAGGAATTCTCCATTTATTTCTTTTGGCCTTAAGTTTATCAATGGTAAATAGAATAAAACTAACAACATTTATAAAAATAAAAAAATATGATAAATAGCGCATTAAATTCCTCCTCTAATAATATTGCTTATATTATATCATATTATCAGCACTTTCCTAAAGTAAGATAAATAAAAGATAAACCCTGTGAGAACTTAAGTCACAAGGTTTATCTTACGCCATATCTAAGAATCTAGAACTATCTGAATCCCCTCTTATACTGTATTGGATATTCAATTTCAATATTATTATCATATGCCATTTGTAAAGGGAGATAAGGATTTCTAAGTAGAGCTCTACCAAAAGCAATTAAATCAGCCCTATTATTACCTAAAATTTCTTCTGATTGTGAATATGAATCAATTAAGCCAACAGCGATTGTAGGAACATTACATTGGGTTTTAATAGTGTCTGAATGGGATACTTGATATCCAGGATAGACATTTATTTTTACTGATACAAGTCCACCACTGCTTACATGAATTATATCAACATCGTCTTTAATAAGATTTACTATTTTGACCATTTCTTCTTTGTTAATTCCACCTTCAACATAATCATCTGCGGAAACTCTAACAAGTATTGGTTTTTCTTTTGGCCATACATTCTTAATAGAGTTTATAATTTCTTTTAAAAATCTTACTCTATTTTCCAGGCTTCCACCATATTCATCTTGTCTTTTATTAGTAATAGGGGAAAGAAATTCATGAATTAGGTATCCATGAGCTGCATGTATCTCTATAGTATCAAATCCTGCTTCATTTGCACGTCTAGCTCCGTTTTCAAAAGCAATTATAAGGTCTTTGATATCAGATTTAGAAATCTCTCTTGGTACCTGATATTCATCGCTATGCCTTATTGAAGAAGGAGCTACAATAAATTCATCTCCAGAGTCGGATTTTCTACCAGCATGTGCTAATTGTATTCCTATTTTAGTGTCATATTCCTTTACATTTTCAACTATTGATCTTAATCCCTCAATATGTTCATCGCTCCAAATACCAAGATCAGCATTTGAAATCCGACCATTAGGCATTACAGCAGTAGCTTCAACAATAATAAGTCCTACCTGGGCTATAGCTCTGCTCCTATAATGATTCCTATGAAAATTATTAACAAATCCATTTTCATCAGCTGAATACATACACATTGGTGGCATGACTATTCTATTAATTAAATCCATATTCTTGATTTTAAAGCTTGTAAAAGTTTTCAAATTATCACCATCCCTAATGTAATATTACCCATATGCTTTAAAATATCACATTATATTTCTTTAGTAATAGTAGAACAGATAGTCATTGACAAAGGCTTTAGAATTTTGTATTCTATAACAAACCCATTTAACTTTAACCAGATAAAGTAAAGGCAACATATATTTTAAACTACAATAGTTACCAGTTTATATGATATAATGAATAATAGTTTATTTAGGAGGTTTGATTGAATTGACTTATATTGAAGAAAAAGGTATTGTGCTAAAACAAGCAGAAAAACAGCTTTCCATAGCATCAACTAAGGATAAGAATATAGCATTAGAAAAAGTAGCACTTGCAATAGATAAAAATCGAGAAAGCATACTTAAGGCAAATGAACTGGATGTTAAGACCGGAATAGAAAATAATATGACAGAAGCATTAATAGATAGACTTGCTTTGGATAATAATAGATTAGATGGGATAATTGATGGAATAAATACAGTTATTAAGCTACCTGATCCAATATGGAGATCAAGCAAGGTATGGACTAAAGAGAACGGGCTTACTATCTCACAGATGACAGTTCCACTAGGTGTAATAGGAATTGTATATGAGTCAAGACCAAATGTTACTGTAGATGCATTTAGTTTAGCTTTAAAATCCGGAAATTGTATTATGCTAAGAGGTAGTTCTTCTGCTATAAATTCAAATAAAGCTTTAGTTGAAGCAATAAAAGAAGGATTAAAGAGTTCTCCTATATCAGAGGATGTAGTACAGTTTGTAGATGATACTGATAGAGATTTAGTATTAGATATGTTAAAAGCTAACGGATATATAGATTTAATTATTCCAAGAGGAGGCAGAAACCTTATTCAATTTGTAATAAACAATTCAACTGTGCCTACATTGCAAACAGGAGAGGGAAACTGTCATTTATTTGTAGATGAAACTGCCAATATAGATGATGCAGTGAATATTCTAGTAAATGCTAAGACTCAACGATTAGGAGTATGTAATGCATGTGAAACTTTACTTGTACATGAAAATATTAAAGATAAGTTCTTGCCAAGGGCATATGGTGCAATTAAAGATAAAATAGAGCTAAGAGGTTGTGCAATTACTAATGAAATAATTGATGTAGTTCCTGCTACGGAAGAAGATTATAAATCGGAATTTTTAGATGCTATACTTGCAATAAAGGTAGTAAAAAATGTAGATGAAGCAATAGATCATATCAATAAATACGGGACTAAACACTCTGAAGCAATTATCACAGAAGATCTAACAAATGCTAATAAGTTCCAAAGACAAGTCGATGCATCTTCTGTATATGTAAATGCTTCTACAAGGTTTACAGATGGATCAGAATTTGGATTTGGTGCTGAAATGGGAATCAGTACTCAAAAGACTCATGCTAGAGGGCCAGTAGGATTAGAACAATTAACCACATATAAATATTTAATAATGGGTCAAGGACAAATTAGAGAGTAGGGATGAAATGGAAAACACAGTTAAAGAAAGTAAAAAAGTAGTTGTGAAGATTGGTAGTAGTACTATTACTAGTGGTGATGGTACTATAGATAAGGAGTTTATTGAGAACTTAGCTAATCAAGTAAAAACTTTAATAGATCAAGGTAAAAGAGTTGTTCTAGTATCTTCAGGAGCAAGAATTGCAGGAGTAAGTACAATTGGTAAGTGGTCCAGAAAAGAAGATATAAATTATAAACAAGCTTTATGTGCTATAGGACAGGTAGAGTTAATGGATGCTTATAGAAGAATTTTCAACAAATATGATATCCACATAGCACAAATACTTCTTACTAAAGAAGATTTTGAGTCTAAAGCTAGAACTTTAAATATAAGGAACACTTTGTTTACACTGTTGGATGAAGGAGTACTACCTATTATTAATGAAAATGATACAGTCTGTGTAGAAGAGATTAAGATAGGGGACAATGATGTGCTTGCAGCAAGGACAGCAGCTCTTTGGGGAGCAGATTTGCTTGTAATATTAAGTGATATAGAAGGAATTTATGATAAGAACCCTTCATCTAATGATGATGCTAAATTAATTGAAAAAGTAACAGATCCGTCTGAATTAGAAAACAACATCTCCATAGGTGAAAAAAGTTCTTTTGGTACTGGCGGTATAGCTACAAAAATTAAGGCAGCTAAAATAGTAAATAGCTATGGAACATCATTGATAGTTGCTAAAGGTAAAGAAAAGGATATAATTCTTAAATTAAGTGAGGGAACTGCAAAAGGCACTTTATTTCAAACAGATAATCAGTAAAATATAAAATTGATTATAAACAAGACATGATTTATTAACATATATTTTCTAATAGATATATTAAATTTGGATACACTAACTATAATCACATAATTAGTTATAAAAATTTAATAAATATGGAGGTATATATGGCAGTTGTTAAAGTTATAGAGTTGCTTTCTGAATCTCAAAACGGTTGGGAGGCAGCAGCACAAGAAGCAGTTACAAAAGCATCTGAAACGATTAAGGATATTCAAAGTGTATATATTGAAAACTTCCAAGCTAATGTAGAGAATGGTAAAATAGTTAACTATCGAATCAATGCAAAGATTTCTTTTGTTGTTAAATAAGAAGGCATAAATATGAAACTCAAAGTTATTAATTGACTTTGAGTTTTTTTATTTATTAATATTAAAAGTAAATCATATGCAAACTAATAAAGTTGTTGACAAGTGAAAAAATTGTCAAAATTTGCTGTATAGTGTATATAAGGTTATTAAAAATATTAATTTATTATTAGGAGGTTTTAATATGGACATTGGAGTAAGATTAGTAGGTGCCTTAGTAATTGGACTTATACTTGTAGTTTTTCTAATTCTAAGAACTAAAGTGCAAGCGTTTCCAGCGTTATTAATTTCAGCAATTGTAGTTGGGGTAATTGCAGGGATGCCAGCTGCAGATGTTATGACAACCATTTCTTCAGGATTTGGATCAACCCTTGCAAGTATAGGTATCATTATTGGTTTAGGTGTAATGATGGGTAAAATCCTTGAAATTACAGGAGCAGCAAAGAAGATGGCATTATCTATTTTAAAAATCTTTGGTGTTGAAAAGACAGAACTGGTTTTACTATTATCAGGGTGGTTAGTTTCCATTCCAGTATTCTGTGATTCAGGATTCGTAATCCTATCAGAACTAGCAAAAGAGTTCTCAAGAAATACTAAAAAATCAATGGTTGCTTTAGGATGTTCCCTAGGTATTGGATTATATTTGACACATCACTTAGTTCCACCAACACCAGGTCCTTTAGGTGTAGCAGGAATATTGGGAGTTGATGTAGGACAACTTATACTTTGGGGAGTTATTGTATCAGCCTTAATAATGCCTTTTTCATTATTATACATAAGATACATATCTAAGAAATGTCCTGAAATAATTCCGGAAGTATCTTTAAGTAAAAGTCAATTTGTTACAGATGATGAGAAGCTTCCAAGTGGATTAATTTCATTTTCACCAATTATAGTTCCAGTTATTTTAATATTAACTAAAACGGTTTCAGACTCATTGGGAATATCAAATCCATTAATCTATATATTTGGTAACCCAATAACAGCAGTATTAATCGGTGTATTAATATCAGTTTATGGATTAACAAAGGATAGACCAAGAGACGAAGTTGTGAAGATACTTGAAGATTCCTTAGCAGACGCAGGTTTAATCATATGTATAACAGGTGCTGGTGGAGCATTAGGTGCAGTATTAAGAACATCTGGTATAGGTGACTATGTTGCAAATCTTATAGCAGGAGCAAATTTTCCAGCGATATTAGTTCCGATGATTATGGCTTCATTACTTAAAATATCACAAGGTTCAGGAACTGTTGCTATGATAACAACAGCATCAATACTTGCTCCAATGATTTCAGGATTAGGTTTAAGTCCTATAATAACAACATTAGCAATATGTGTAGGACCAATGATAGCTTCAACAATTAATGATAGTTATTTCTGGGTAGTTACAAGATTCTCAGGTATGGGTGTAGAAGTAGGTTCTAAAGCTTGGACAAGTACTACAGCAGTTAGCGGATTTGTAGGTTGTGTAATTGTATTTGTATTAAGTTTCTTTATATAACATATATTTAAATAACGTGTATATACTTAGGAGGTATAATTATGAACAGTAAAAATATTTATTCAGGTCCAGAAAGAGTTGAGGCAAGATCTCTATTATATGCAACTGGTAAACTAGAAGAAGAAATAGGTAGAAAACCATTAATAGGTATTGTTAACTCATTTAATGAAATAGTACCAGGACATTTTCATTTAAGAACCTTAGCAGAACAAGCAAAATTAGGAGTAGCATCTGGTGGTGGTATTCCAGTAGAATTTCCAGCAATAGCAGTTTGTGATGGTATAGCAATGAGCCACGTTGGTATGAGATATCCATTAGCAAGTAGAGAATTAATCGCTGATAGTATTGAAACAATGGTACAAGCTCATGGTTTAGATGGTTTGGTATTAATACCAAACTGTGACAAAACAGTACCAGCTATGATGATGGCAGCAGCTAGATTAGATATTCCAAGTATTTTAGTAAGTGGTGGCCCAATGGCTACAGGTCGCTATAACAACGAGAAATCTGACTATAGTACTTGTATAGAACAAATTGGTGCGTATAAAAAAGGTAACATGTCAGAAGCAGAAATGGAGTCATACGCTAAATCAGCATGTCCGACATGTGGATCATGTTCAGGAATGTTTACTGCCAATAGTATGAACTGTTTATCAGAAGTATTGGGAATAGCATTACCAGGGAATGGAACAATTCCATCATTCTATGGTGAAAGAAATGCCCTTGCAAAAATAGCGGGTATGAGAGCAGTTGAATTAGTAAAAGAAGATTTACGCCCATCAAAAATATTCACTGAGGAAGCATTTTTAAATGCCATTACAGTTGACATGGCTATAGCAGGTTCAACAAATACAACATTACACTTACCTGCAATTGCTCATGAGGTAGGGTTAGATTTACCATTATCATTGTTTGATGAAATAGCTAAAAAATCACCAAATCTATGTAAAATAAGTCCTAATGCAGATGCACACATGGATGATCTATACTATGCTGGTGGAATACATGCAGTAATGAATGAATTAAGCAAAGGTAACTATTTAAAAACTGATGTATTAAATATAAATGGTAAAACTTTAGCAGAAAATATAGAATTTGCAAACGTTAAGAATTATGATATTATAAGACCAGTGGACAATCCGTTTAGTAAGGAAGGTGGCTTAGCAGTACTTAGTGGTAATATTGCACCAGGAGGATGTGTAGTAAAATCTGCAGCAGTTCGTCCAGAAATGATGCAACATAGGGGACCTGCAAAGGTATTCCACAGTATGGAAGAATCAGTTGAAGCTATCTACAGTGGAAAAATTGTTAAAGGTGATGTTGTTGTAATCAAGTATGAAGGTCCAAAGGGAGGACCAGGTATGAGAGAAATGCTTACTCCAACATCAGCAATTGTAGGTATGGGATTGGACAAAGATGTAGCTCTAATTACAGATGGTCGTTTCTCAGGAGCAACTAGAGGAGCTGCAATAGGTCATATTTCACCAGAAGCTATGGAAGGTGGACCATTTGCTGTAATCGAGGAAGGAGATATTATCAACATAGATATAACAAATAGAACATTAAATGTTGAAATATCAGATGAAGAATTAGAAGATAGAATGAATAGATGGGTTAAGCCAGATCCTAAGGTTACAAAAGGATACTTAGTTCGCTATGCAAAAACAGTATCTTCAGCAAACAGAGGAGCTATAGTAGAATAATTAAATCACTCCTTGCTGATTGCTTAAGATTACGTCAATCCAAGGAGTGACATTTTATGAATACAGATGAATTAGGTTTCAAACTTAGTAAAAATGATGTATTAAGCTATATTGTAGATACTATTAGACAGAGAAAATGGAAAGTAAATGAAAAAATCTATTCAGAAAATCAATTGTCAAAGATACTTGGGGTAAGTAGATCGATGGTTAGGGAAGCATATATTGCCTTAGAAGGTGTAGGCATAATAGAAACCATCCATGGAGATGGAACTTACCTAAGACAATTTGAAGAAATTGATAACGATTCACCATTAAGCTTATTGATGATGCTAGTACATGAAGACTTCGAAAAACTAATGCAGTTCAGAAAAGTAATCGAAATAGGTATGGTAGAACCTTGTATTAATAATATAGATGATTATTATATATCATTGCTTAAAAATCAATTATCAAAAATGAAAAATATTGATGAGTATAAACATGTGAGTAGTTGTGATATTAGGATTCATACAATAATATGTGAGTCGATTGGAAATCCATTTCTATCATTAGTTTACAATATGACAATAGGGTATCTAAACTATATGTCTGAGAAAAATTGGGAGAGCATTAAAAATGCAGGTGATGTAGAAATCGGTCAAGAGCTATATAATCAACATGAGGCAATTGTAAATGGTATAATTAAGAGAGACGTAGTAGAGGCAACCCAAGCAGTAATATATCATCTAAATTATATTAATTCTAATTTGAATCAATTTAATGAATAACACTAAAGAATTCCAAGATAATCACTTAATCTTGGATTCTTTTTATATGTAAAATTAATAGGAAAGTAATGATTTATATTTTAAATATCTTAGGAATCGCCTTAGTCAATATTAAAATAAAAAAGTAAGACAGAGCACCAATGCCTAAGGTGGAGAAAAATGCAATTGGGTTAGAAAATTGTAATGAATCGATTTCATACGTAAAGATATATATAAATCCAACCATAAATAATGAGGCAAATAATGGTTTTATAATTGAATCACAATAATTTAATTTAATTTTAATTACTGACTCTAAAGTAACTATATCGAGTAATAAAGTTATGAATATAGAAACAAAAAAGGATATGAAAAAACCATTGACACCGATTTTTGGATCTCCCATAAGAGAATATATTAAAATTACTCGAACCACCATACCTAAAATTCTATTTATTGTTGCGCTGGTCTGTTTTCCAATTCCATATAAGATTCCTGAGAATGTATGTTGTAATGCAAAGAAAACTGTACTAAAGCCCATTACCTGAATAAATTTAGCGACAAAGATATCATTATACAGAAAATACGCAATAGGCTTAGATAGAACTATATATATAACCATTAAAGGAATAGATACTAATAAAGTAATCCTAATTGAAAGTTCAATATCATGTCTCAAGTCATTAAACTTCTTCGTTATCATTTTTTCAGAAAGACTTGTTATCAAATTAACTGCTAAAGCTGATGTAACTATAAAAGGTAAAGTAATAAGTGGCATAGTCATACCAGTTATTCTACCGAAAATTGCTAGCGCTTCGTTGCTGCTATAGCCAGCAGTTATTAGTCTATTGGGTATAAGTACTGAATTAGAAAACATTAGAATTATATGAAAAAATCCAGAGATAGTTAACGGTAGTGATATAGTTAAAATTTTAGTTAAATATTGAAACTTTTGTCTGCTAGGTATTGCTTTAGAGTTAATCTTATAAAGGCGTTTCTTATTTGCAAGAGACCATAATAAATCAAAAAATTCTCCAAAGCCTATTCCAATAATTGCTATTATTGCACTGTGAATAGGGTCATTAGGCTTTAGAAGATATAATAAACCTATGACAAATATAAATCTAGTTACATGTTCAATAATCTGTGCAATACTAGGAATAATCATATTTTTCATTCCGTAAAAAAACGATCTTAAAATATTGCTTAAAGATATGATGATTATAGCAGGAATCAATAGGTATACGATTATTAACATATCTATGTTTTTGAAAATTTTAATCGAAATAAGTTCAGCAAATACAAAGAGTAAAAGTCCTAATATAATTGACGTGATTAAATTAAAAGTCATTGTAGATTTGTAAATTTTTTCAATATTACTATATTTATTTTTGGAATTTTCTTCAGCTACTAATTTAGTAATAGAGGTTGGGATTCCAGAAGTGGTTAATATCAAAAATACCATCATTGTTGAATTAGCAATCTGTAATAGTCCTAATGTTTCTGCGCCAAGTAGTCTGGATAAGAATATACCATAAACAAAGCCTATGAATCTAATAAAAAAATTCATAATAACCATAATTATAGATCTATATACTAAGCTATCTTTGTTCAAAATATCACCTCAATTAATCATATTATATTAATTTATATGTTTGTGAGATGGTTTAATTCTAATTAAAGTAATTGGTATAAGTATCTTTATATTAAAATTTAATTTGCTCTTGAAGGCTATCCTTTAATGTGGTAGCCTCTTATTATGTGAGGAAAAATAAGTAAAGGGGTTGAATAAAATATGATAATACAAGTAAAAGTTTTAGGAGTAGGGAGTATAAATCTAGAAAATAAAATTAGTCTACTCGATTTATCTAAAAAGCTATATAAAGATCACAAGAGATACTTGGGGGCTAGAATCAATAATCAGATATATAATCTAAGTACATATGTTGAAAACGGTATGGAGGTAGAGTTTTTAGATAATCGAGATGTAGATGGATATAGGATATACACAAAAACAATATCAGCAATATTTATCATGGCTTGTAAAGAACTTTATCCAGAAGCAAAGGTAAGCATAGAACATTTTTTAGGACCAGGTCTATATGTAAAACTAAATAAACCTTTTTCTATAAGATTTACTAAGCTTAAAGAAATAGAAAAAAAGATGTGGGAGATTATTAGAGAAGATTACGAAATTAAAAGAGATGTATATTCTAAGAATGAGGCTATTAATATATTTGGAGAATACGGATATTTAGACAAGATACGTTTATTTAATTCTATAGACAAAGAGACAGTAAGTATATATAAAATTAATAACCATATTGACTCTTTTCACGGTTATTTAGCTCCATCTACTGGCTATATAGATAAATTTAAACTTAAGTACTATTATCCAGGAGCTTTGATTATGTTTCCAAGTAGAAAGAATAACTATGATTTAAATAATTTCTTAGAGCAGAAAAAGCTTGCCCAAGTATTTGAAGAATCTAGTAGATGGTTAAATATATTAGATTTATCTAATCTAGGTTCATTAAATGAGAAAATTCATAGTGGAGAAATTAATGAGGTTATTAAGGTTTCAGAAGCTTTGCATGAAAAAAAGATCAGTCAAATAGCAGATGAGTTTTGTGCAAATAATGACAATAATATTATTTTGATTGCAGGACCTTCTTCATCAGGTAAAACAACATTTGCCCAAAGACTAGCTATTCAACTAAAAGTTAATGGAAAGAAACCAATAGCAATATCTTTAGATGACTATTTTGTAAATAGGGAAGACACACCTTTAAATCCTGATGGTTCTTATGACTTTGAGGCATTAGAAGCAGTAGATTTAGAGCTTTTAAATATGGATTTATTAAAGTTAATTGAAGGACAAAGTATCGAATTACCTAAGTTTAATTTTTTGACTGGAAAAAGAGAAAAGTCTGGAAAAGTAATCAAAGTAGATGATAATCATCCAATAATAATAGAGGGTATACATGGACTAAATCCTAAATTAACTTATGAAATACCAGAAAAACATAAATTTAAGATATATATTTCTGCTTTAACACAATTAAATTTAGATTCACACAACCGTATAGCAACAACGGATACTAGATTGATCAGGCGAATGGTAAGGGATGTGAAGTATAGAGGTAACGATCCTTTAAGGACTTTTGAATTATGGTCAGGAGTAAGAGCAGGCGAGGAAAGAAATATATTTCCATACCAAGAAGAAGCTGATGTAATGTTTAATTCTTCTTTAGTATATGAAATGTCAGTACTAAAAAAATATATAGTCCCTTTATTACAGGAAATAGATAATTCTAGTATCTATTATAGTGAAGCTAAAAAGCTACTTAGATTTTTAGAATATTTTGTTGATATTACAGATGAAAGTGTAATCCCAACTAACTCAATATTAAGGGAGTTTATAGGAGGAGCATCTTTTAATGTGCACTAAACCAAAACTTACTTCAGAGGTGAAATCATGAGAGAATTTATAGCTGTTATTATTTCTTTTTCTAGTATACCTTTATTGACTAAAAAGAAATTACCAATTGGCGCTGCCATATGGGTATGTGCGTTTATTTTATCTATAATAAGTGGATTAGGAATTATTACCTTCTTCGATGTAATAATCCAAACACTGACAGATATAAATAGAATCAAGCAGTATATTATAATAGTTCAAATAGGTATTTTAGGTGTATTATTAAAAAAATATAATTTTATTGACGAGATAGTAGAGAGTTTAACAAAAGTAGTAAAAAATGTAAGGATAATACTTATGTTTATACCAGCTCTAATTGGACTTTTGGTGGTGCCTGGTGGCGCTATTATTTCAGCTCCTTTTATAGACCAAATAGGTGAGGATAATAAAATATCAAAAACTGAGAGGGGGGTTATTAACCTAATATTTAGGCACATTTCGATGCATGTGATGCCATATTCAAATGGTTTATTGATTACAGCTCTATTAGTACCTCAAATCTCAATTTATAGTGTAATTGGATTTAATCTAATATTTGTGACAATATATTGTATATTAGCCTATTTCTTATATATAAGAAAGATAGAAAAAATCAAGGTGGAATCTAAAGATCCAGTATTACCAAACTTGATTAAATTATTAAAATATACATCTCCAATCTATATTGCTGTAATCCTCAATCTATTCTTTGATATTCCATTTTATATTGGCTTAATAGCAAATTTTGCTGCAGTATATATTCTTAAGCCCTCTAAAGAGTTTTTCAAAGACGTAGTAAGTGCCATTAATCCAAAGGTTTTGTTGGCGATAATAGGTGTATATTTGATACAAAATATCATGTCAAGAATGGATTACTTGAATAGTTTTTTACTTCAAATATTCAGCAATAAGGATACAATAATGTTTGGTATAATTGTTTCATCTTTATTCTTTGGAATTACTACTGGCCTTTCATATTCATCTTTAGGTATAGTTTTACCTATTTTAACGCAGTTAGCCCTATCTCATGACCAACTAATTTTATTTACTCATTTTGCATTTGTATGGGGTTTTGTAGGTTACTACTTTTCGCCTTTACATCTATGTCAATTGTTTACATGCGAATATTTGGGAATAAAAACGTCAGAGCTTTACAAAGAATATAAAAAATTTATTATACTTATAATAATTACATTAATATTAATGTATTACATGTATAGCATATTTATAAACTAGTATTTAAAATGAAGATTAAAAGGTGATAAATTTGACAGAAAACTTTCTTGAAAAAGTGGCCATATTAATAGATTTTGATGGCACAATAACAAAAAAAGACAGTAATGATTTATTAATGGAAAAATTGTTAAGCAATAGATTTGAAGAAATTAGCCAGAGAGAAGAAGACCTTAATTTTATGGACTTTTTTAGTTCGCTATTCAATGAAATTAACATGACTGAAGAAGAGTATCTTGAATTTATTTTAAAAGAAGTAGAATTATCTGAAGGGTTTTACGAATTCTACAAAAAAGCTAAATCATATAATATTCCCTTGGCAGTTGTAAGTGGAGGTTTTGTAAATGGCATTGTTCCATTTTTAAAAAAGCATGGTATTGAAGATATCGATGTATTTGCCAATCGTCTTAATTTTGAAGGTGATAAAGTCGTTATAGAATATTATCATAATATAGATGATTGCTGTGAAATAGGATCATGTGGCAATTGCAAGGTTTTACACTATCAAAGTTATAAAAGAGATAATTTCAATGTAATATTTATAGGTGATGGAATTACAGATAGATCTGTAGCAAGTAAAGCCGATATAGTATTTGCTAAAGATGGCTTACTTAAGTATTGTAATGAAAATAACATTGATTGTATACCTTGGAATGATTTTGATGATATAAGTAGAATAATATTTAAAGAATAATATCTAGAAAGGAATAGACATATATGAGAAAACCAAAAGTTTTTATTGCGAGGCAGATTCCTAAAGAAGTTGAGGAATATATAGGTGAGTATTGTGAATATGAAATTTGGAAGGGAGAACCTAAAGCCAACTATAATACAATTTTAGATAAAATCCAAGATGCGGAAGGTATCTTACTCAACTTGATAAGAGTTGATAAAAATTTCTTAAACCATGCTCCAAATCTAAAAGTAGTTAGCAATTATTCAGTAGGATATAATAATTTTGACATTGAAGCAATGAAAAATAGAGGAGTAATTGGAACTAATACTGCTGGTTCACTAGATGAGACAGTTGCAGATTTAATACTTGGGTTGATGATTTCCACTGCAAGAAGAATTCCTGAATTAGATAGATTCGTAAAAGAAGGTAAATGGGAAAATGGAATCGATGAGATATTCTATGGAAAAGATGTAAATGGATCAATCTTAGGTATAATTGGTATGGGTAGAATTGGAGAAGAAGTAGCTAAAAGAGCAAAATTAGGTTTTAATATGGATGTATATTACTATAATCGAAGTAGAAAATTTAATGTGGAAGAAAGTTTGGGCGTGAAATATATTGATTTTGATTCTCTTTTAAAGATTAGTGACTTTATAGTCACGATGACTCCTCTTAATGAGGAAACATTTCATTTGTTTGATGAAAGAGAATTCTCATTAATGAAAAAGGATGGAATCTTTATTAACGCATCAAGAGGAAAGGTTGTAAATGAAAGTGCTTTAATTAAAGCATTAGAGAATAAAGAAATTTTAGCTGCAGGTTTAGACGTGTTTGAGCATGAGCCATTGTCTGAAGATAGTCCACTGTTGAACATGTCAAATGTTATTACATTGCCACATGTAGGTCCTTCAACTCAAAGAACAAGAGATAGAATGGCAATGGTAGCAGCTAAAAATATGATCCAAGCTCTAATGGGTGAGATACCAGATAATATAGTACCAGAGTTTAAAGAAAGATAATCCAAAATGGATTATCTTTCTTTAATAATATATAAAATAAATATCAGGGTATATATAAATATTATATTAACTTTACAAATATTATAAAGTAATTTAACTTCATTATGATATAATTACACCTTAGATAAGGTACTGAAAGGAGTTTTACAATGAAAGTATTAATAGACATGCATAACCATACAATTTCAAGTGGTCATGCTTATAGTACAATTCAAGAGATTGCAAGAGAAGCAAGTAGTAAAGGAATGAAGTATGTTGGAATAACAGATCATGGACCGTCTTTACAAGGCGCAGCTAATATATGGCATATAGGGAACTTAAGAGTCATACCAGATAATATATATGGTGTTGACATATTAAAAGGTGTAGAGTCTAATATTTTAAATGAAAATGGAGATATAGACGTACCTGAAGAATTTTTAAGTCATTTAGATATAGTTTTAGCTGGTCTTCATGAAGGACCTTTGGAGCCAAAAGATATTGATGTGAATACTAAGACCATTCTAAATGTAATGGATAATAAGTATATCGACATAATAGTTCATTTAGGTAATCCTAGATTTCCTATAGATATAGAGAAAGTTGTCGTAAAAGCTAAAGAAACCAATAAGCTAATTGAAATTAATAATAGTTCGCTTCATACTAGTAGATCAGGGAGTAAAGAAAATTGTCTAGAAATAGCTTTAATGTGCAAAAGATATAATGTTCCAATGATATTTAGTAGTGATAGTCATATATCTTTTGATGTAGGTAGATTTGACGAAATATTTAAGCTGATAGAAGGTGCAGATATACCAGAGAACTTGATAATTAACTCTACTGTTGATAGATTTGAAAATTGGATGAGATCTAGGGGCAAGAAGAGATTTTTGAAAAATACAATTGTATAAAATATAACTACAATAACGTTCTAAAGTCTTGATAAATTAAATCAATGGTGCTATAATCTATAGATATTGATTAAATTGAATTTAATTGAATATTGTCGGATGAAGATAGTGGGAGAGAGATCGTAAGATCCGCCGAAGGAGTCATGCTTTCAGGCAAAAGGACCGCTATTGGACGAACCTCTGGAGAGCCTCATATGAGCACCGAAGGAGCAAGCCAATGTAAATTGGTGAAACTCTCAGGTAAAAGGACAGAGCTTAATTCATGTGTTTATTTATTGAATTATCCTAGAGGCTAAATCATTTGATTTAGCCTTGAATTGTTTTTGATGAGCTTTCCCTTTTAGATTTAATCAACTTATAAATTAAAGGGAGGATGTTTTATGAACAACTTAGAAACAGTTTTGCAACAAATCAATTCTTTAGTATGGGGTGCTCCATTACTAATCGGATTGGTAGGCACAGGAGTTTACTTTAGTATTAAACTTAATTTATTACAGGTGTTAAAATTGCCTTTGGCTCTAAAGTATTTGTTTACGAAGAACGAAACTAGTGACGACTGTGAAGGTGATATATCTAGTTTTGGAGCTCTTTGTACAGCTTTAGCATCTACTATTGGAACAGGAAATATTGTAGGTGTAGCTACTGCTATTAAAGCAGGAGGTCCAGGAGCATTGTTTTGGATGTGGGTAGCTGGATTTTTTGGTATGGCAACAAAATACAGTGAATGTTTATTAGCTGTAAAGTATAGAGTGGTTGATGAAAATGGTCAGATGTCTGGTGGACCAATGTACTATATCGAGAGAGGTATGGGTAACAAATGGTTGGCAAAATTATTTGCTTTATTTGGTATAGGAGTAGCTTTCTTTGGAATAGGTACATTTCCACAAGTTAATGCAATAGCTACATCCGTTCAAACTACTTTTAATGTACCTATATTAATTACTTCAATTATTATCACTCTACTAGTTGCCCTTGTTACTTTAAAAGGCATCAAGAGTATTTCTAAAATGGCAGAGATATTAGTACCATTTATGGTAATTGTATACGTCTTTGGATCATTAATTATAATTGGTCTTAATATAGAATTACTACCTGCTGCAATTAATTTAGTTATTAAAAGTGCTTTTACGCCAACAGCAGCAGCTGGAGGATTTTTAGGTGCAAGTGTTATGTTTGCAATAAGAAATGGTGTGGCTAGAGGAGTATTCTCCAATGAATCAGGTCTAGGCAGTGCTCCTATTGCGACAGCTGCAGCAAAGACTAATTCATGCGTAGAACAAGGACTTATATCTATGACAGGCACTTTCTTTGATACAATCATAGTGTGTACTATGACTGGATTGATACTTATATTAACTGGACAGTGGAGTGGTAGTTTAGAGGGAGCTGATATGACAAATGCAGCTTTTAATCAAGGCTTACCTGTAGGTGGAACTTTGATTGTTACTATAGGTTTAATATTATTTGCTTTTACTACAATATTGGGATGGAATTATTACGGAGAAAGGTGCACTGAGTACTTATTTGGTGTAAGAGCTATAAAAACATATAGAATTATATTTATCGCTTTAGTTGGTTTGAGCCCTTTACTTAAATTAAATACTATATGGATTTTGGCAGACATAGTTAATGGATTGATGGCAATTCCAAACTTAATTGCTTTATTTGCATTAAGAGAAATTGTAATAACAGAGACTAAATCTTATTTTGGTAATATAACAAATAGAGTGTTATCTTTCTCTCATAAATAATTATTAATATATAAATAACTCCCTAAATCAGGGAGTTATGTTTATGTTAGTTACAAAGAAGTTATCTGATACCTTTTAATAAATCGTCAGTTGATAGGATATTTTTTGGAATTGCAGCTCTAATAGTTACTTTTGGATCAACTACTTGAGATATCTTTAAATCCATTACAAGGCTAGCTAGAATATAAGCGTCTTCAAAGTCAAAATTTAAACCATTTTTTATATGATTTACTGCTTGGGATGAGGCCTCATAGATAGCATCATCTACACTATCACCAGAAGCAATTACCATAGTAGCTTCCTCAGTCTCAACTAATGGCCATTTAATAGTTTTATTTTTTATTATATCTACTTCAAGAGTTACCTTTGCAGGTATCTCTAATCCGGTAAAACATATTTCGCCATCTCCCATTACTGCATGACAATCGCCAAGTGCTAAAAGTGCCCCTTTTTGGTGGACAGAGAAGTATAGTGTTGAGCCTGCCTTAATATCCGTGGTGTCCATATTACCACCATGTTTCCAAGGTGTCGCTGTAGGCCATTCACCATCCTCTTTATTTGGAGCTACACCTATTACACCTATCATTGGAACTATAGGTATTTTAATACCGTTAAATAAAGCATGATTATCCTCAATAGGTAGAATTTTAACTCTAGATTTTGTAGCTTGATCACCAAGGACTCCTTCACCAGGTACAGTCATAGTTACACCTTTATCTGCAACTTCTATATTTATGATTTCTACTTTAAGTAAATCTCCTGGTTCAGCACCTTGCACGAACAGAGGGCCTGTTGCAGGATTTAGACAATCATAATCAAGTTCATTAAGTGTGATATTTTCATCCTTTACTTGTTGGAAAAAACAGTCGTTTGTTTCAACAACAAATCTTTCATTACAGTTTACCTTATTAATATAATCCATTTCATTTGTAAATTTGTATATTACTTTGTCCCCTTTAATAACTTTCATCAAATCAACTCCTTAATTAAATTTTAATTTCGAAATCTGATAGCTAAATTATATTTGATTCTATCAGACATATGAACCTATTTCAAGAAAAGTATCTTTGAACAATACATAAATTCATAAGTTTAAATTATTGTAATCACTGTGTCCTTTTGATAATATGAATATAAAGAGTTTGAATTTTAACAATAAGTGGACAAATACAAGTAAATAGGGGGAGTTTATTGAAAAAGAGAGTATTATCTTTAATTTTAGTAATCACATTAGTATTAGGTATTTCACTTTCTGCAATAGGTGCAGCACACCCAATTGAGGTAACACTAAACGATACAGAGCTTGAGTTAGAGAATCAAGTATTTATTAATGAAGAAGGAAAAGTTATGGTGCCTGTCCGTGAAATAGCAGAAGTTTTAGGTTATGAAGTAAGTTGGGATGGTCTGAATAAAAGTGTAGTATTATCTAAAGAATCAAATAGTATTAAGTTTAATATTGAAAATACAAATGTCGTATCTAATGGAAAAGACCTCAATATTACAACTAAATCAGTTATTAAAAATGACAAAACTTTTGTACCTTTAGAATTGTTAAGTAAGGGTCTTAATCTAGTAATCGGTTGGGATAACAAATATCAAGCTTTAAATATTAATGAACAGTTATTAAACAATGAAGAGTTCTTTAAAATTATAGATGATAATGATATTAAGAATAAATTAGATACCTATTTGAGAGCTTTAGAAAAGAACCAAAAATTCTTTGGAAGTGTTCTTGTTGCAAAGAATGGTGAGATTTTAATTAATGAAGGTTATGGATTCTCTGATGTTAGTCAGCAGACTGAGAATAAATCTCAAACTGAATTTGCTATCGGTTCTGTGACTAAACAATTTGTATCTGCAGCTATAATGCAATTAAGCGAAAAAGGTTTGATAGGAGTAGATGACAAGATTTCCAAATACTTACCTGATTTTCCTAAGGGGGATTTAATTACAATACACAATTTATTAACTCATTCATCAGGATTGGTAGATTTTACTTCTTTAACTGAGGTATTAATGAATGTTACAGAGATAAATGATGAAAATGATATACTTGAGTTTGTAAAGGATAAAGAGTTATCTTTCAAACCTGGTGAAGGATTTGAGTATTGCAATACAAATTATCTATTATTAGGACTTATTGTTGAAGAAATAACGAATATGAACTATGAAGAATATCTGAAAACGAATATATTTGAGCCTTTAAATATGAACTCTACAGGATTTAACTATGAAGATGGATTACATGATGCCACTGCTTATACTGGATATTTAGATGTAGCTCCTATAGATGATGAGTTAATACTAGGTATAGCATTTGGTGCTGGGAATATGTATTCTACAGTTGAAGATCTATACAGATGGAATAAAGCTTTATATGCTGGAGAAGTAGTAGGAATTGAAACCTTAGAAGAGATATTTAGAGATCACATAGAAATAGCACCAGGAGCAGGTCATTATAGTTATGGTTGGATGACATTTGACTTTGGTTTTGATAAGATGACATATCATGGTGGAAATACTTTAGGGTTTACTGCTGAAATTGCTAGATTAAATAATTCAAATATTGATATAATCATTTTATCCAATAAAGGTTATGTAGATTTAAATACTGTTAAAAATAACATAATTAATATATTATTTGGTGCAGAAGTGGAACTACCTCAGGCTAAAGTAGTTATTGAAATTGAAGATACATCAATTTATGACAAATATGTAGGTAAATACGAATTATTACCTGAGATGGGTATTGATACACTTGAAATATTAAAAGTAGATGAAAAACTGTATGCACAGGTTGAAGGTCAAGGAGCAGCTGAAATTTATCCAGAAACTGAAACTCAATTCTTTGCAACAATTGCTAATTTTGAGATTGAATTTATCATAGATGAAGATGGTAATGTAAATGAGTTGATATTCAAACAATATCCTTCTATAAATGTTAATTCTAAGAAAATAGCCCATGAAGAACAGAAGGAAGTTTTTGAATTAGATCCAGAAATACGTGATAGATATATAGGCGAATATGAGTTGATGCCAGGAGCTAATATAACTATCTTTATAGAGAATGAAAAATTCCATGCACAAGTCACTGGTCAACAGTCAATGGAGATCTATCCAGTATCTGAAACTGAGTTTTCCTACAGATTAGCAGATGCTACCATTGCTTTTAAATTTGATCAAGAAGGTAATGTAACAGGATTAGTATTAGAACAAGCAGGAATGGAGTTACCTGGAACAAAAATTAATTAATATGTAAAACTGAGACTGGTCTAGATTTATGTGCGACAAGGGACGGTTCTCTTGTCGCATTAGAAGTATTTAGGGGGATGGATTATGACAGATTTTTTAACAGAATTATTTAAGTTTATTTCAGAGGAATTTACAGTAATATTTACTGCAATGCTGCCACTTATAGAAGTTAGAGGGGCTATACCAGTTGGCATTGCTTTAGGAATGTCTCCCTTACATGCTACAATACTTGCCTTCTTAGGAAGTGTTATTCCGGTACCTTTTATTCTATTTACAATTAGACCTATATTTGCTTACCTTAGAAAAACGAGAACTTTTAGGAAACTTGTAAATAATATAGCTAAGAAATCCATGGAAAAAAGTTTAGATATTCAAAAATATGGTTATATTGGGTTGTTTTTGTTTGTTGCTATTCCATTACCTGGAACAGGAGTATGGAGTGGTAGCCTTATAGCTTCATTACTTAATATGAGGATAAAATATGCTTTTCCAACAATTCTATTAGGTAATCTTGTTGCTTCAACAGTTATTATGGTATTAAGCTTTGGTGTGGTAAATATTTTTGGATAAAATATTTATAGCATTTAAATCAAGCATATTAAGTGCAACATGTGAGATTGATATTGATACAGTGAGTTTGATCACAATATTTGTTTGAATTTATTAGGATTTAATCTTTAGTTTGACATTGTGAATATTTAAAGATAGGATAATAACTATCACCATAATAAATATAATTTTTAAGAAGGAAGAGTAAAATGAATCTGGGAACTGAACCAATAAAACTACCGACAATTAAAGAACAGGTTTATGAGATAATAAAGGAGAATATTATTTCTGGTAAACTAAAACCTGGGGAGTGGCTCCAAGAAAGCAAATTAGTTGACTCACTAAATGTGAGTAGATCACCAGTTAGAGAAGCACTAAAACAATTAGTAGGGGAAGGTCTACTAGAGAATATTCCTAATAAGGGTGTATTTGTAAAAACCTTAAGTATTAAGGATATTTATAATATTTTTGAATTTCGTGAAGTAATGGAAAAGTACGCAATTAAGAAATCTATTGATGTTTTTACAGAAGATTATATAGAAGCTTTAGATGAGATAAGCTTGAATTTAAAAGAGGCGTTTGAAAAAGGTGACCTAAATGAATATACAAAAATCGATACTAAACTTCATTATTTCTTATTTGAAATGTGCGATAATGAAATGATAAATGATGTAGTTAATAATGTGTTTCCGTTATTACAATCGTTTAGGATAATATCCCTTAATAGCAAATCAAGATTTGAGGAGTCCCTTGAAGAACATAATGGCTTAATTGAAGGCATAAAAGAAAGGAATTTTGATAAAGCGTGGGGATATAACAAGGTCCATCTTAGATTGGCAAGGGACGAGATTATTAAGCATTTACAATCCTTTGAAAAATAATAATTGTTAATAGTAGATTTAAAGATAGGGTTTTAATACTCTATCTTTTTTAATTGTTATTAGTGACTACTAAGTAATACTAAAAAAATAATTATGAATTAATAGATTATGTTTGACATATATATTAAATATACATATATTAAGTATAATGTATACAATATACAACATTAAAAAGGAGGGGGATTATGAGACGAATTAATTTACCTTATTATAATGGAACTGTCACAGTTGAGGTTGCTAATAAAAACTTAAAAGGCATACTCACTAATAATGCTCACGAATTTAGGCCCAATCTTAGTCAGGAAGAATTGGTTAAAGAGTCGCTTAGTAACCCAATAGGGAGCAAAAAATTAAGTGAACTTTCAAAAGAGAAAAAGAATGTGCTTGTAGTTACTAGTGACCATACTAGAGGAGTTCCTAGCAAGATAACCCTTCCGTTGTTGCTTGCCGAAATACGTAAAGGAAATCCTGATGCTAATATTACTATAATTATTGCTACAGGCCTTCATAGAGCAACTACTGAAGAGGAACAGAGAAAGATGTTTGGCAACGAAATAGTAGATAATGAAAAAATATTAGTACATGATGCGTTTGATGATAGTCAAATGGAATACGTTTGCGAACTACCTTCTGGAGCTTCGTTTGTAATAAACAAGATAGCGTTAGAAAGTGATTTAATAGTTTGCGAAGGTTTTATTGAACCACATTTCTTTGCAGGATTTTCAGGAGGAAGAAAAAGTATTCTTCCTGGGATTTGTTCAGCAGAGACAGTTAATGAAAACCATTCATCAAAAGCTATTGCACATACAAAATCTAAAAGTGGAATTATTCATGGAAACATTATACACGAGGATATGATATTTGCTTCTAAAAAAATTGGAGTTGATTTTATATTAAATGTTGCTTTGAACAGCAATAAAGAGATAATTGCTTCATTTGCTGGAGATTTGGTAGAAGCGCATGAAATAGGGTGCCAGTTTGTAACTAATTTGTCAAGAGTTCCAGCAATAACTGGCGATATAGTTATTACCTCAAATGGTGGTTATCCATTAGATCAAAATCTATACCAATGTCCAAAGGCCGCATCAACTGCAGAAATGTGTGCAGGGGAGTCTGGAATAATAATTCTAGTAGCATCTTGTGCTGATGGCATAGGGGGTACTCATTTTGAAGAAATAATGTTGTCGGGCACTCCTGAAGAAATATTTGAAAAATTAATGAGTATACCACCTAAGGAAACGATTCCTGAGCAATGGTCTGCACAAATATTTTCACAAATGATGTTAAAGCATCAAATTATACTTGTTACAAATAATTTAAAAGATGAATTAATTAATGAACTTAATATGATACCTGCTAAAACTCCACAAGAAGCATTGGATATAGCATATTCTATTAAAGGAAATGATGCATCAGTAGTTGTTATACCAGATGGAGTAGCAGTTATAGCTGTTAAATAGCATAAGGAGGTGTGCAGATTGACAAGTATCTTAGGCCTTAAGGTAAATGAAAAAGATAATGTTGCCGTGGTATTTAGTGAAGAAGCAAAAATAGGAGTTGATTTATTTGTAAGAGACCATAAAGGTGATATACAGGTTATAAAACTTAAGTCTGATATTCCATATGGACATAAAGTAGCAGTTAAACCCATTAAAACAGGCGATCCAATATTTAAATATGGTGAAGAAATAGGTGTAGCTACAATTAACATAGAAACTGGGGAACATACTCACGTTCATAATTTAGATAGTCAACGTAGTAGAGGAGATAAAAATTAACTGAAAGAAAGGAGGGATAATTAATGGAGTTTATGGGTTATGTAAGAGAAACTGGCAAGGTAGGTTCAAGAAACTATGTAGCAGTTATACCAAGTGTAGTCTGTGCTAATGATGTGGCAATGGCTATCGTGGCTCAGACAGACAATACAAGAGGCATTTATCACCATCAAGGTTGTTGCCAGCTTCCACCAGATCTTGAAATGGTTACAGAATCATTAATAGGTTTAGGATGCCATCCTAATGCAGGAGCTGTTCTTGTTGTTAGTCTTGGATGTGAGGGAACAGATGTTGACAGATTAGTTAGCGAGATATCTAAGACAGGTAAACCTGTTGAACTTATAGAAATCCAAAAGCTTGGTGGTACAAGTAATTCTATAGCTAAAGGTATAGATGCAGCTCAGGATTTAGCTATTAAAATTTCAGGTTTACAAAGAGAGCCTGTAGATATTTCAAATTATGTTATGAGCATTAAATGCGGTGGATCAGATGCAACATCTGGACTTGCCTCTAATTGTGTTGTAGGATATGTAGCAGACAAGATTATAGACTTAGGTGGAACAGTAGTATTTGGAGAAACAACAGAATTTATAGGTGCTGAACACATTTTGGCAAAAAGAGCTAGAACACCAGAAATAGGAAATAAAATTTATGAAATAGTTGATATGATGGAGCAAAGATCAAAGTCAATGGGTTGTGACATGAGAAAGGGGCAGCCAACTCCAGGTAATATAGCTGGGGGATTGAGTTCTATAGAGGACAAGTCACTAGGAGCGATTGTAAAATCAGGAACAAAACCTATTGAAGGGGTTCTTAAATACACTGACATCATAACTGGCCAAAAAGGATTATGGATTAAAGATACACCGGGTAGAGAAATTGAAATATTAACAGGAATGGCAATAACTGGTTCACAATGTATGCTATTTTCAACTGGTAGAGGAGCTCCACAAGGATTTCCAATAATGCCTGTAATAAAAGTTTGTGGTAATCCTATTACATTTGAGCATATGAAAGGTGACATGGATATTAATGCAGGTAGAATAATTACTGGAGAAAAAAGCATAGAAGAAGTGGGAGAAGAAACATTTAAAATGTTAATAAATGTTCTTTCTGGTCAAACAACTAAAAATGAAACTATTAAGTACTATAATTCAATTGACATATATACTTTAGGTCCTGTTATATAAAAATGTAAATGGGGGTAAGTAATTATGAATGGTATTATTGCTTTATTAATTGGTATTGCACTATTATTATTTTTAGTTGTAAAAACAAAGATTCAAGCATTTCCAGCTCTTATTGTTACTGCTATTACTATAGGACTACTTGCAGGGTTACCAGCTTTAGATACGATTAGTGCAGTAACAGCCGGTTTTGGAAACACATTAAGTAGTATTGGTATTGTGATTGGATTTGGGTGTATCATGGGTAATTTTCTTGAAAAAAGTGGAGCTGCTAAGAAGATGGCATTAAGTATTTTAAGAATTGTGGGAGTCAAAAGAGCAGATATTGTACTTGGGCTATCAGGTTTCCTAGTTTCTATACCTGTATTCTGTGACTCTGGCTATGTAATATTATCAGAACTAGCTAAGGAATTCTCACGTATGACTAAAAAGTCAATGGTTGGTCTTGGTGGAATACTTGGTATGGGTCTTTATATTACACACTTTTTAGTACCTCCAACTCCTGGGCCATTAGCAGTCGCAGGCACACTAGGCATAGATTTAGGGTTGTTTATCATCGCAGGATTACTCTTATCGATACCATTATTTATGTTTTCGGTGCCATTATTTAGATGGTTTGGTAAAAAATATCCAGACTTAGTGCCTGAGCAAAATATGGATAGATCTAAATATTCAGCTGAACAACTTGAAGTAATTGACAGAATAAATGAAAAATCAAATAGGGGAGAAGAGTTAACTTCAGATGATTTTGAGCAACTAATGGTAACTGAAAAACTTCCTTCAGCATTTGCTTCTTATGCAACTATTGCTGTACCTATATTATTAATATTTGCAAATACTTTTGCAAAAATAATTGGAATAGAAGGAACTGCAGTGCAAGTGATTGGATTACTAGGTAGTCCGGTAGTAGCACTATTTATATCAGTTCTAATCTCAGTATACGTATTATCAAGCAATCTAGGTACAGAAGACGCAAGAAAAGTTATGGAACTATCACTTGCAGATGCAGGATTGATTGTTTTCGTAACTGGTGCTGGTGGAGCTTTAGGTAATGTAATAAAGGTTACTAATATAGGTCAAATAATGGCAGAAGGTATCTTAAGTATGAATATGCCAGTTATACTGGTACCATTACTTATTGGAACATTGATGAGATTCCCACAAGGCTCAGGAACTACAGCTATGATTACAGGTAGTGCAATTATAGCTCCTATGATCTCTACTCTTGGAATACATCCTTTAATGGCTGGTCTTGCAATTTGTTTGACAGCAATGTGTCCTTCATATTTAAATGACAGTTATTTCTGGGTAGTTACAAACTTTAGTGGCATGGGGCTTAAAACAAGTTTAAAGACATGGAGTGTAGCTACTATTTTAGTACCTTTGTTTGGTTCAGTGATCCTAATAATTACTAATGCATTGTTATTTTAATGGCTTACAAGAATGAATGATTTAAGTAATTAAAAAATAAAGATAGAGTGTTTTTAACATTCTATCTTTATTATGACTTAAACTTGCAAAAATCTATACTGATTACTTTCATTACTATTTACTAGTTAATATGTCTGACCATACATCAATACTTTTATTTATATTTGATTCTATAGAATCATAATCCTTATCAACAATTGCTTGATATATAGAATAATGATCTTGTATAGCTATTTCAGGTCTATATTTTACTGATTCTTCAATAGAATTGACATAAAGTAAGTTTATGGCTGAACCTAATGAAATAATGAAATTATTATGGCTAGCAGCCAATACTTGTTGATGAAAATCTATATCGTCATGTACATTGACAATTCCATTATTTATGTTGTTTTCATAGTTAATGATTGATTGTTTCATCTTAAGTAAATCTTCTTCGGTGGCATTTTCTGCAGCTAACTTGGTATATGCAGTTTCAAAAACACGCCTAAAGTCTATAAATTCCTTAATATAACCTTGTTGAAATACTAACTGGGCATATAAAGTGTTTTGAAATCCAATATGAGTATTATTAGTATAAATTGTACCTATACCTCTTTTTATTTCAACAATGCCTAATATTTCAAGCATCTTTATAGATTCTCGTATGCTTGATTTACTAACTTGAAATTTATCAGCTAATTCAAGCTCAGATGGCAACAAGTCACCAGCTTGAATACTATTTTCTAATATGTAATTTTTAATTTGTTCAATTATGGATCTAGATACTCTTAATCTGTTTGAATCATCATTCAATAAACTGGACATATTTTATTCTCCTTTGTAACATATTTTTTAATAAGACAAGCTTACAATATAATTTCAACATTGTCTAATATAAGAAATTTTTGAATTACATTGACATGATATTAGAATTATGATATCTTAATTATAAGACATAGGACATCGGATGGCAAGTAAGTTTTGCTGTCGGCATCAAGATAATTATACCACATTTTTTTTGCTGCTGTGAAAAGGTTTGCATGTTTATTACTTACTAATTCTTAAATTAAAAAGGGGGATTCAAAATGAGTAAAATCGATTTTAACGAAGTAAAGTTTGAAACAATGGCAATTCACGCAGGACAAGAACCGGACAAGTCTACAGGTGCATTGTCAACACCAATTTATCAAACATCAACATTCTGCTTTGAAACAGTTGAAGAAGGAGCTGCTAAATTTAGTGGTGCAATCCCAGGATACAAATATAGCAGAGGTGGTAACCCAACAAACAGAGCATTAGAAGAAAAATGTGCTGCTTTAGAAGGTGGAGAAGATGCAGTTGTAACAGCATCAGGTATGGGAGCTATTGGATCAACTATGGTTGGATTGCTAAAGCATGGGGATCACGTGGTAAGTGGAGATGTTCTATATGGTGGTACTGACGTAGTTATGAGAACAAATCTACCACAATTTGGTATTGATGTAACCTTTGTTGATACATCAAATCTAGAAGAAGTAGAAAAGGCTATTAATGATAGAACAAAAGTTATATATTTTGAGACCCCGACAAATCCAACAATGAGAGTAACTGATATTAAGGCTATAGCAGCTATAGCTAAGAGAAAGAATATAAAACTAGTCGTAGACAATACATTTGCACCACCTCCAATTCAATATCCTTTAGCATTAGGTGCTGATATCGTTGTTCATAGTGTAACAAAATACTTAAATGGACATGGCGACGTAATTGGTGGAGTTGTAGTGGGTTCAAAAGAAGATATTGCTGTTATAAGAGGAAATGGTGTTACAAAAATTTGTGGAACTCCTCCAAGTCCATTCAACTCATACTTAGTATTGAGAGGTATCAAAACATTATACTTAAGAGTAAAGCAACACTGTGAAAATGCATTAAAAATGGCTCAATACTTAGAAGACAATGAATATGTTAAATGTGTTTACTACCCAGGTTTAGAATCTCACCCTCAACACAATTTAGCGAAAGAGCAAATGAATGACATGTATACAGGTATGATTGCATTTGAATTGAATGATAATGTAAAAGGATTAAATGCTCTAGAGGCAGGAAAGAAATTTGTTAATGGTCTAAATATAGCTGCAATAGCTGTTAGTCTTGGAGATCCTGATACATTAATTCAACACCCAGCAAGTATGACACATGCAAGCGTGCCAAAAGAAAGTAGAGAAGAAGTTGGAATCACAGATGGTTTAATAAGATTGTCCGTAGGTTTAGAAAATGTCGATGATTTAATTGCAGATTTCCAACAAAGTTTTAATCAACTTTAAAAATACCTACTATTAGGGTGGAGGGTTAAATTATGAAAAATAATCAAGCTGGATTAGAAAAGAAAAATTATGGGGGTTTGGCATTTTTACCATTATTAGTATTTTTAGGCGTATATTTGGGAGCTGGCATACTTTTTACCATTATGGGCACAGAAGAACCTTTTAAACAAGTACCGAGAGAAACAGCATTAATAGTTGGTCTCATCGTGGCATTGTTCATGGGGAAACAATCTCTTGATGAGAAGGTTGAAATTTTTTCAAGTTCTGCTGGAGACTCTGGAGTTATACTAATGTGTTTGATATTTTTACTAGCTGGTGCTTTTGCTAGTGTTGCTAAGGCTATGGGCGGAGTTGAATCAACAGTTAACTTAGGATTGACAATTATTCCTCAACAATTCATACTATCAGGGGTGTTCATAATATCTCTATTTATTGCTACTGCTATGGGTACATCAATGGGAACAATTGCGGCAATAGGACCCATTGCAATAGGAATATCTGAAACTACAAATCTAAATCCAGCTATCGCTATAGCTGCAGTTGTTGGTGGGGCAATGTTTGGTGATAACCTATCAATAATTTCTGATACAACTATAGCTGCTACTCGTGGTGTAGGTGCTGAAATGAAAGATAAGTTTAGGATGAACTTACTTATTGCTTTACCAGCTGCCATAGTTAGTATAATAATATATGGTATTGCAGGAACCGCTGGCAGTCTAGAAGGCGACTACCCATTCCAACTTATTAAAGTACTCCCTTATGTTGTTGTACTAATTAGTGCAATTGTAGGTGTAAATGTAATAGTTGTATTGTTAGGTGGAACAATATTTGCAGGAATTATAGGCCTGGTAACTGGTAGTTTAAATATAATAGGATTTTCTAAAGCTGTTGCAAGTGGTATGGCTGGAATGAGCGGGTTAGTAATAACATCTTTACTAATTAGAGGTTTATCTGGAATAGTAAATGAGTATGGTGGTATTGATTGGCTTATGACTAAGATACTGAGCAGAATAAAATCTCGTAGAGGTGCTGAATACGGCATATCAGCTTTAGTTTCTCTTATAGATGCTGCTCTAGCAAATAATACTATAGCTATTATACTTTCTGCACCACTAGCTTTGGAAATAGGTAAAAAGTATAATATTGCAAGAAAAAGATTAGCTAGTTTGCTTGATATATTTAGTTGTGTTGTACAAGGGTTTGTACCACAAGGTGGGCAAATACTATTAGCTATGGAATTAGCTAAGCGTTCACCTTTAGAGGTAATCAAATTTAATTATTATCCGTTCTTGTTAGCTGTATTCGCTATAATTACAATCCAATTTGGTTTACTGAGAACAAAAGAAGAAAAGGAAGGCATAGATCAATATCCTGAAGAAGTAGTAGAAATTAGTAACAATTAAGATATAATAAAAGGTCACATTACAAATAATGTGACCTTTACAAATGTAATTAAGTTAGGAGAATTATCTTGGATCTAATAAAACTATTGATAGTATTCATAATAATAATAATTTTAATAAAAATGAGAAAGCCTCTTTACTTATCAATACTAGTGGGAGCAGTTGTTGCTAGTATCCTTTATAATATAGGTTTTAGTAGCACACTAAAAATATCATTTCATTCAATGACTGATAGAACCACTATTACAATACTATTATCATTCTATGTAATAACATTTCTTCAAAGAATGCTTGAAAAAAGAGGAGACTTAGACTTAGCTCAAAGGTCATTAAATGGATTGTTTAATAGTAGAAGAGTGAATGCATCTTTAGCTCCATTTTTCATAGGATTATTACCTTCTCCCGGTGCAGTTGTAATTGCGGGTCCTATGGTAGACACTGCCTGTGGTGATTTTTTTAGTAAAGAAGATAAAGCATTTATCACCAGCTACTATAGGCATATTCCAGAAAGTTTCTTGCCTACATATTCCTCAATAATTCTGGCATCTCAATTAACAGATGTACATATGAGTATGTTTATTCTGGGTATGATACCAATAGTTATTTTGTTATTTGTTTTAGGGGATATTTTTTATTTGAAAAGATTACCAAAGGAAACAGGCTACGAAGGTTCTGGGAATAAAAAAACAGACTTACTTAATCTTTTTAAAAGTCTTTGGACAATTACTTTTACTATTGTTCTGATATTAATATTTGATTTGCAAGTGTTTACTGCAACTCTGATAACAATATTTTTGTCCGTAATAATCAATAAATTTAGATCTACAGAATTAAAACCAATGTTTATTTCAGCATATGATAATAGAATTATGAGTAGTACAGTTGCTGTTATGATTTTTAAAGATATTATCACAGACACTGGAGTAATAAATGAATTACCTACTCTATTTAATAAATTGCCAATACCTACATCTATAGCATTTGCATTGATTTTTCTGATAGGCTCAATTGTTAGTGGGGCTAACGCGATTATCGCTTTAGGGGTACCAATGGCATTTGCTGCGATTTCAAATGGAGGGACTCCCTTATTAATTTTGCTTATGAGCTTTGCATATGCAGGTATGCAAATTTCACCTACCCATGTATGCCTTACTATAGTTACTGAATACTTTGATACATCGATGGTTGATTTAATCAAAAAAACTATACCTATAATTACAATATTTTGCATCCTAACTATTGGATATTATCTATTATTAAATAGATTGATAGTCTAATAAATATAGATAAAAATGAATAAATTTATACATTTGCTTGTTGACATTATATTTCTTATGTGTTATCTTATAAATACAGACATCCGATGTCCGATGTCGCAGAAAAAAAGGAGGTCATTAATATGGGAAAAATATATTATGATAATGATGCAAGAATTGAAACGGTAGCGGATAAGGTAGTTGCAATAATTGGTTATGGTAATCAAGGAAGAGCTCAAGCTCTTAATATGAAGGATTCAGGGGTAAAGAAAATTGTTGTTGGTACTAGTAGACCAGAAGCATATAATACAGTTAATGAAGATGGATTTGAAGTTTACTCAATTGCGGAGGCAAGTAAATTAGCAGATATTATATTTATACTTATTCCTGATGAAGTAGCTCCCGAAGTATATGCAAATGAAATAGAGCCTAATTTAAAAGATGGGGACGTGTTAAACTTTTCTTCCGGATACAACATCAGCTTTGGACACATTAAACCTAAGAGCAACATAGATGTAATAATGGTAGCACCTAGAATGATTGGAAATGGCGTTAGAGAAACATTTGTATCGGGACAAGGTTTTCCAGCTTTTCTAGTTGTAGAACAGGATGCGTCAGGAAATGCTCATGATATCGCATTAGGACTAGCAAAGGCTATTGGCTCTACAAAATCAGGTGCAATAGAAGTCACTTTTGATGATGAAACATATTTAGATTTAATGAGTGAACAGGCGGTATGGCCTCTTATAATGAATGTTATGAATGAAGTATTTGAATTATTAGTGAGTAAAGGACACTCACCAGAATCAATTTTAACAGAATTATATCTTTCAAAAGAAGCTGCTGTTATGATGGAAAAAATGGCTGATGTTGGTTTGTTTAAACAATTACCAATGCATTCAAGAACTAGTCAATATGGTCAATTATCAAGATATAATCAAGTTGATACAACATATATAAGAGAATTCTTAGAAAAACAATATGACAATATAAAAAATGGCGGATTCGCTGAAGAATGGGAAAAGGTAAAAGACAACGACTTAGCTGAGTATAATGAATTATTACAAAATGCGTATGATAGCCCAATAAGTAAGGCGGAAGAAGAAGTTAAGAAGAATCTAAGTGGCAATGCAGAACCTTCTCTAGCTTAAACATTTAAATTAATCAACTAAATAAGCTTTTTACTCTATTATAAGGTCACATTTATCACTAATGTGACCTTCTTTTTACTCTATAAATGGAGGAATGATTATGAATTATATAAGGCCTACTAGATTAGAAATTAATCTTAATGTTCTAAAGAAAAACTTTGATGCAATTAATAAGTATAAGAATCCTAATACAAAAATATGTGCAGTTGTAAAAGCAAATGCATATGGATGTGGTATCTATGAAATCGCTAAGGCATCCTTAGAGTATGGTGTGGAATATATTGCAGTAGCAATACTAGATGAAGCGATTTATTTAAGGAATAAGGGAATAAGCGCACCAATACTTATATTAGGATATACACCAATAAATTCCTTGGATATCGTAGTAGACTTAGAATTAACACAAACTATATTTGATATGGAAAGTGCTAAAGAGTTAAGTCGTTTATCAAAAGAGAAGGATAAAATATCAAAGATTCATATAAAGATAGATTCTGGAATGAATAGAATAGGATTGAAAGCATCAGATATTACAGTAAAACAAATAGTAGAAATTATAAAACTAAATAATATAATAGTAGAAGGTATATATACTCACTTGTCAAAGGTTTATGATGGTGATAAAGAATTTACTATTAAACAAATCAATTGTTTTATGGATTTATTAAAACAGCTTGAAAATGAAAACATTAATATTCAGATTAAGCACATATTAAGTAGTGGTGGTTTTTTAGAGTACCCTGAATATCAACTGGATATGGTTAGATTAGGATGTTTAATTTATGGATTATATCCACCATGTTCCACTAAAGGTAAGATAGCAAATCAATCAATATTTTTATTTAAAACTAAAGTAGTACTTATAAAATCTGTTCTAGCAGGTAAACAGATAAGTTATAGTGGAGTATATACAACTAAAAGAGATAGTATAATTGCTACATTACCAGTAGGTTATTGCGATGGTTTTCCAAGAAGATTATCATCAAAAGGTAAAGTATTAATAAATAATCAATTTGCTCCAATAGTTGGGAATATTTGTATGGATATGTGCATGGTTGATATTACGGATATTGATGGAGTAGAAGTCGGAACAGATGTAATATTGATCGGAAAATCTGATGAGAAAGAAATTACTCTTTTAGACATCAATGATATAGTAGAATCCGTAAGAACTGAAATAATTAGTCAAGTATCTATGAGGGTGCCTAGAAAATATATAAAATAAAAAATACCGATTTCCCAACATTTTTTTTAGTTTTATGCTATAATGTACTAGAAACTGTTACGAAAACAGTAAAAACGGCTTCGAAAAGCAATACATAAAAAATTGAAAAGAAAAACTAAATTAAAATTCAATAATCGAATCAAACCACGAAGGTTTTGCTTACTAAAATGTAGGCTACTTCGTGGTTTTTTTGATGAGGAAAGGGGACTGATGTAAAAATGAAAAAGATTGTAGTTTTATTTTTAATTGCGATAATGCTTATGGCTACAGTAGTAGGTTGTACTGTAGATACTAGTGTAGAAAACGTTGCGAGAGATGATTTGGTAATGGCTATAGGCAGTGAGCCGGATGGTGGATTTGACCCGTGTACAGGATGGGGTAGATACGGAAACCCATTATTTCAAAGTACATTGATTGATACTGATAAAAATATGGGAATTATCTATGATTTAGCTACGGAATACTCCATAAGCGAAGACGGATTAACTTGGACTTTTAAATTGAGAGAAGATGCATTTTTTACTGATGGTGAGCAGGTTACAGCTGAGGATGTTGTATTTACATTTGAAACTGCAAAGAACAGTGGGTCAATAGTGGACTTAACAAATATGGAGAGCATTAAGAAACTAGATGACTTTACCATCGAGTTCAAATTACATAAGCCTGATTTATCATTTACATATACTGTAGTTGCCACAGGCATAGTACCGAAACATGCTTATGACCCAAATTACGGTGAAAATCCAATAGGCAGTGGTCCATATACTTTAGCTCAGTGGGATAAAGGACAACAAATAGTCATGTTGGCAAATGAAAATTATTATGGTGATATACCAGAGATAAAGAAGGTGACTATATTATTTTTAAGTGAAGATGCTGCATTAGCTGTTGCTAAAGCTGGTCAAGCAGATGTGGTCGCTGTTACACCTGATTTAGCAAACCAATCAATACCTAATATGGAGTTAAAAAGCCTTGAAAGCATAGATAATCGTGGGTTAGTACTACCATATGTGAATGAACAGGGTAAAAATAATATGGGTTTTGATGTGGGAAATAATGTAACATCTGATATTGCTATTAGAAGAGCACTGTCTTATGGAATAGATAGAGAAGCCTTTGTAAGAGATGTTCTAAACGGATATGGGCGACCAGCTTTCACTGAATGTGATGGTATGCCTTGGGGAAATGAAGAGGCTATCGTAGAGTATGACACGGAAAAGGCTAAGAAAATATTAGGAGATGCTGGATGGATTGATTCAGATGATGATGGTATTAGAGAAAGAGGTGGTCTGAAAGCAGAGTTTAATCTATTATATAGCGCATCGGATTCTACAAGACAAGCTCTAGCTACTGCTACATCTTTGCAAGCTGAAGAATTAGGTATCAAGATAAATATTGAAGGAACTAGTTGGGATGTTATTGACCAAAGAATGTATAAAGATGCAGTACTCATGGGCTGGGGAACTCAAAATCCTATAGAAACATATCTACTATACCATAGTGATAATATGGGCAAAGACTATTATAATCCAGAGAACTTCTCAAATGATAAAGTAGATGAGTACATTGACATGGCGATGTCATCAAAAGATTTAGATGAATCATATGAATATTGGAAAAAAGTTCAATGGGACGGAAGTGCAGGGGTATCCACTGAAGGAGAAAGTCCTTGGGTATGGTTAGTAAATGTTGATCATTTATATTATGTTAGAGAAGGATTAGATATTGGTGAACAAAAGATACACCCTCATGGTCATGCTTGGCCATTGGTGGCAAATCTAAAACATTGGAAATGGAATTAAGATAGAGGTGCATTATGACAGCTGGGGTATTTAAGAGTATTATTTCAAATTTAATACGGTTAATTACATTATTAGTAGCAGTAACAATTACTTCATTTTTTCTAGTAAGTTTATCGCCAATCGATCCAGTTCAAGCCTATGTTGGAGCTGGAGTTGCTGTAAGCCCTGAACAAAGAGAAAACATTGGTGAAACTTGGGGACTGGATAAGTCTCCTCCAGATAGATTCAAATCATGGTTTGAGGCTATTCTTAAAGGAGACTTTGGTGTTTCCTTAATTTATAGAAGATCAGTAATAGATATTATTCAAGAAAAGTTTATTAACTCTATTTCACTTATGGCACTTGCTTGGGTTTTATCAGGAATTGTTGGCTATATTTTAGGGATTATAATGGGCCTATATAAGGAAAGTCTATTAGACAGAGCTATTAAATCCCTATGTTTATTATTGCTATCTACTCCTAGCTTTTGGATAGGGATACTTTTTATTATGGTGTTCTCTGTGTATTTAGGCTGGTTTCCTATTGGTTTAAGTCTACCTATGGGCGAGATTTCTAGTGAAATTAGTCTGGCTACTAGAATACATCATATGATATTACCAGTTTTGACTTTGAGTATTGCATCATTTGGTCAAATTGCTTTACATACTAGAGAAAAGATAATTTCAGTTCTTCAAAGTGATTATGTTCTATTTGCAAGAGCAAGAGGTAGAAGTGATTACCAAATAATCAAGGACCATGGAATTAGAAATACATTAATTCCAATAATTACCCTTCAATTTTCTTTTTTTGGTGAGTTGTTTGCAGGGAGTATATTAGTTGAACAAGTATTTTCATACCCTGGCCTAGGTCTGGCAGCTGTTCAAGCAGGTCTTAGAAGTGATGTGCCATTGTTATTAGGGATTACAATATTCAGCGCTTTATTTGTCTTTACTGGTAACACTATTGCAAATATAATTTATGGAGTCATAGACCCTAAAATACTGGAGGGAGATTATGACTAATACAAGAACTAAATCACTGATGATTATAGTAATTACTGTTTGTATACTTCTACTGATTACAATAGTTGGGTCGATGATTAAAGAAGATGCTTTAAAAGCAGATTTCTCAATAAAAAATCAATCGCCGTCCCTTAGCCATTTTTTTGGAACTGATTGGATGGGGAGGGATATGTTTTTAAGGACAATAAAGGGATTATCCATGAGTTTAACAATAGGCATAGTTGCGTCAGTATTTAGTGCTTTTATAGCTGTAATAGTTGGTGTATTGGCTGCAACAATGCCTAAGTGGGTTGATAATATCATTATTTGGTTTATAGATTTGGTAATGGGTATACCCCATATCTTATTGTTATTGATAATCTCATTTGTAGTAGGTAGAGGATTTAAGGGGTTAATGATTGGTATAGTAGTTACTCACTGGACTGGTTTAGCTAGATTAATAAGGAGTGAAGTGCTTCAAATAAGAAGTGAGTTTTATATAAAACTTAGTAAAAAATTAGGTAAAAGCAATTTCTACATTTTTAGAAAACATATATTGCCTCATATATTACCTCAATTTTTAGTTTCGCTAATACTGTTGTTTCCCCATGCTATATTACACGAAGCATCTATTACATTTTTAGGATTTGGATTATCTCCAGAGAAACCTGCCATTGGAATAATTTTATCAGAGAGTATGAAGTATTTATCAGCTGGCATGTGGTGGTTAGGATTTTTCCCGGGATTATGTCTTGTTATTATGATAATCTTGTTTGAAAAATTAGGGGAAAGCTTAAGAAAAGTAATGGACCCATATAGTGCACAACTATAGGAAGGAGGAGATTTATGCCATTATTAGAAGTTCAAGGTATGAGTATATCTTTCAGAATGTATGAAAAAGGTTTAAAACAACATAACTATAATTCAGTTAATAATATTTCATTAGATGTAGATAGGGGAGAGATACTGGCTATTGTAGGCTCAAGTGGAAGTGGGAAAAGCCTCTTTGCCCATGGGATTATGGGAATTTTACCTAAAAACTCCAACATGTCAGGGAAGATACTGTTTGATGGTGTTGAGCTTACTAAAGACTTACAAGATGAATTAAGGGGTAAGAAAATAGCTCTAGTGCCCCAATCAATATCACACCTTGATCCATTGATGAAAGTTGGAAAACAAGTACAAAGCACTCCTAGGAATGAAGAAACTAAGAAGAAGCAAAAAGAAACCTTTAATAGGTATGATCTATGTGAAAAATCAGAAAAGCTTTATCCTCATCAATTATCAGGAGGGATGCTGAGGAGAGTAATGGTATCAACTGCTGCTCAAGAAGACTATGATTTAATAATAGCAGATGAACCTACTCCAGGATTAGATTTGATCCTCGCTAGGAGGACTCTAAAATATTTTAGAGAATTTGCAGATAAAAACAAAGCTGTTATACTTATAACTCATGATATAGATTTGGCTTTTGATGTAGCAGATAGAATTGCAATTTTTTATGCAGGGAGTATAGTTGAAATCGCTCCGGTCAGTGATTTTCATCAAGGTGTAGATGCATTAAGACACCCATATACAAAGGCGTTATATAATGCTCTTCCTCAAAATGGATTTATACCTATAAAAGGTACTCAACCCTTTGGAGATTCAAGGCAAGAAGGATGCTTATATGGACCAAGATGCCAGAACTTTAATGAAAGTTGTAGTGGAGTAGTGCCTATGAGGAAAGTAAGAGATGGAATGGTGAGGTGCAATCATGCTACTTGAAGGCAAGAATTTAAGTTTTAAATATCAGAAGAGTGATTACATCTTTAAAGATGTTGATATAGCATTAAGCTCAAATGAAATTGTAGGATTAATGGCTAGAAGTGGTTATGGTAAAAGTACCTTGGCTAAGGTGTTGGCAGGTTATGAAAGACCTCTAGTAGGGCATGTGTTACTGGATGGTCAAGAGATACCCAACAAGGGATATTATCCTGTTCAATTAATTTATCAACATCCAGAAAAAGTAATTAATCCTCGTTTGAAGATGAAGGATGTATTAGAAGAACGTGGGCCTATAGATTATGAAATACTTGATGATTTAGGTATAGAAAAAGATTGGCTAACTAGATATCCCAGTGAATTATCTGGTGGAGAACTTCAGAGATTTTCTGTTGCGAGAATTTTAAATAATAAAACAAAATTTATAATAGCAGATGAGATAAGTACCATGTTAGATTCAATAACTCAAGCGCAAATATGGCATGTAATATTAGATTTTATAAAGAAAAGGGAAATTGGCGTTTTAGCAATTTCACATAATAAGTATTTATTAGATAAAATATGTACAAAAATAATAGATTTAGAAAGGGACAATAAAAATGATAAATAAATTAGAATTGCTAAGAAAAGATATATCATCATTAGTAGAAGAAGGAGTATGTATAGCATTCTCTGGTGGTGTGGATAGTAGTTTGATACTAAAAATTGCCTGTGAAGAAGGAACTAAGATGGACAAAAAGGTTAATGCAATTACCTTTGAGTCTCAGTTGCATCCAATGTCAGATTTAGGTGTATCTAAGAGAGTTGCTTTGGAGATGGGAGCAGTACATACAATAATTCAAATAAACGAATTTGAAAATGAAGCTATTCTTAAGAACCCAGTAGACAGATGCTATCAATGTAAAAAATCTTTGTTTGTAAATTTATTGGATTTTGCTAAGAAAAATAATCTTAAATATGTATTAGATGGTACTAATGACGATGACCATAATACTTATAGACCAGGTATTAAAGCATTGAAAGAATTAGGAGTTATCAGTCCTTTGGCTAAATTAGGAATTACTAAAGAGGAAGTTAGGGCCATGGCAAAGGAATTAGGCATTTCTGTTGCATCTAGACCATCAGCTCCATGTATGGCTACTAGACTTCCATATAATACTCCATTAAATATAGAGTTGTTAGGAAGAATTGATAAAGGAGAAGATTATATTAGGGAGCTTGGTTTTTCAGTAATAAGATTAAGACTTCATAATGATATACTTAGAATAGAAGTCAATAAAGAAGATTTAGCAAAGTTACTGGAATGTAGTGATAAGATAATCAATTATCTAAAGAAATTAGGATTTAGATATATTACTTTAGACTTAGAAGGTTTCAGATCTGGAAGTATGGATATCTATCTAGATACTAATGAAAAGATAAGCTAATTAAGGAGAGAAATTATGGATATTAAAGAGCTATTGATAAATGTAAAAGAAGGTAATATTGATATAGAGAATGCTGAATCTATGTTAAAAAAATTACCCTATGAGGATCTTGGATTTGCAAAGCTTGATCATCATAGGAAGTTAAGATCTGGATTTGGTGAAGTAATATATTGTAGTGGAAAATCAAATGAGCATTTAGTTAAGATATTTGAAAACTTTAATGGTAAGAAAATTGATGTACTGGGAACAAGAGCAAGTCAAGAACAATTTGAATTAGTTAAAAAGGCAATTCCAGAAGCAAAATACGATGAACTATCTGGTATAGTTAAAATAGAAAGATCTAAAAAGGAAAAGGTAGGTTTAATAGCAGTTTGTACTGGAGGCACTTCAGATATTCCTGTAGCAGAAGAAGCAGCACAAGTTGCTGAGTTCTTTGGAAGCAATGTTGCAAGAATTTATGATGTAGGGGTAGCTGGAATCCATAGATTATTATCAAAAATCGATGAGATTAATAAGTCAAATTGTATAGTAGCAGTAGCAGGAATGGAGGGAGCATTACCTGGGGTTATTGCTGGACTTACTGATAAGCCTGTAATTGCAGTACCTACATCTATTGGATATGGATCTAATTTCAACGGATTATCAGCACTACTAACCATGTTAAATTCATGTGCAGAAGGGATTTCAGTAGTAAATATCGATAATGGATTTGGTGCAGGATATATAAGTACACAAATAAACAGATTGGCGGTGGGTAAGAATGAATAGTAAAATTTTATATTTAGAATGTTATTCGGGAATCAGTGGAGACATGACGGTAGCAGCCTTGCTAGATTTAGGAGTAGATGAAGAAATATTAAGAAATGCCTTAGATAGTCTGAACTTAGATGGATATAAAATTGAAATTGGAAGAGCTAATAAGTGTGGGATAGATGCCTGTGACTTTGATGTTATACTAGATAGTGAAAAGCACCATCACCACCATGATGAACGTGCTCACCATCACAACCATGGATATGGGCATGGTCACCATCATGAACATAACCATGAGCATTCTCACGAACACGAACATTCTCATGAGCATGCACATGAACATCATAATCATCATGAACACAGAAATGTAAATGATATCTATAAAATAATAGATGAATCAGGTATATCTGATAAAGCAAAAATTATTTCTAAAAGGATATTTGATATAGTAGCAATTGCTGAATCAAAGGCACACGGATTACCAATTGAAGAAGTACATTTCCATGAGGTAGGAGCAGTCGATTCCATAGTTGATATAGTAGCTACAGCTGTATGTTTAGATGAGTTAGGCATTGAAGAAGTAGTGGTCTCTGAATTTTATGAAGGAAAAGGGCATGTAAGATGTCAACATGGAATAATACCAGTACCAGTACCAGCTGTGGTTAATATTATAATGGAGAATTCTCTATCCTTAAGGATCACAGATGTGAAGGGTGAGATGGTGACTCCAACAGGTGTAGCAATAGCTGCTGCTATTAAAACACAAGATTATCTTCCTGAAAGTTACAGAATACATAAAATAGGTATTGGAGCTGGAAAAAAGGATTTTGAAAAAGCTAATATACTTAGAGCATTTATTATTGAAGATGAAAAACAGCTAAAAAAAAAGATGAAATCTGGCTACTAGAGACTAACCTAGACGATTGTACTGGTGAAAGCCTAGGGTATACCATGGATAAACTCCTTGAAAAAGGAGCAAGAGATGTATTTTATACACCAATATTTATGAAGAAAAATAGACCTGCATATAAATTGAGTGTGCTTTGCAAAGAAGGAGATATCGAGCTAATGGAAGATGTAATATTTAAAAATACTACATCTATTGGAATTCGAAAATGTAATTTGGCTCGTACTGTTTTGGAAAGAGAAATAATTTTAAAAGAAACTAAATATGGGAAAGTTCGGTACAAATTATCAAAAGGTGGAGATATGGAGTTCTATTCTCCTGAATATGAGGATATTAAAGATATATGCAATAAAACTGGATTAGGGTTTAAAAAGGTTTATAATGATTTAATGAAACTATGGGACTAAGCAAAAGAACCGTCCCCTGTGTTTGAGAAAACAATAAATTACTATTAATTATCTGGTATAATTAGATAGTAAGATCAAATAATAAAATGCTTATTTACTATCTAATTGTACTTGCGAAAGGATGATTATAGTGAAAGATATAGTTATAATTGCCCCCTATAAGGACTTGTATATATTATGCAAAGAGATTATAGAAAAAAACTCTTATGATGATATTGATGTTCTAGAAGGTGTTCTAAGTCCTGGATTAGCAATGGCACAAAGTGCTATAGATAAAGGAGCTAAGATTATCATATCAAGGGGTGGAACATATAAACTAATAAAAGAAAAACTCAGTATTCCTGTTCTTGAAATGAGTATCTCTTCTTTTGATTTATTAAGAGGGTTCAAAAATGTAAAAGGGTATAACGGTAAAATCGGTGTAGTAGGTTATGGGAACATAATACATGGAAGTGAAGTTGCTGCAGAATTGCTAGACCTAGATATAACAAAGATTGAAATTGAAAATGATGAAAATGCTGAGAGTATATTTAAACCCTTTGTAGATGAGGGAATAGATTTATTTATTGGTGATACGGTTGCAAAGAGCTTAAGTGATAAATTTAATTGTAAATCCTATGTAATAGAATCTGGGGAAGATTCTATACTTAGTTCAATTAAAGATGCAAGAAGGGTCTTAATGCTTTCGAAGATTGAGCAGGAAAAGGCTGAACAGATGAAGACCATAACTGACTTTGTCAATGATGGTATTATATCCATAGATGAAAATGAAAAGATTGTGCTTATTAATAACACTGCAAAGAAGTTATTCAATATAGAAGATAATTGTTTAGGAGAACCAGTGCGAGATGTTGTACCTCAAACTAAATTGCACGAAGTATTAAAAACGGGTAAGGCTCAATTAGGTGAGTTACAGGAGTTAGGTTTATCCACCATAACTACCAATAGAGTGCCTATTATAGTTAATGGAAAAATCAATGGTGTTGTTGCAACATTTAATGACGTTACTGAGCTTCAAAAATTGGAAAGAAGTGTTAGAATTAAACTTTCTAAAAAAGGTTTTATAGCAAAATATACTTTTGATGATATTATTTATTCTAGTGATATTATGGAAGAATCTATAACAAAAGCTAAAAGATATAGTCCTTATGATTCCCCAATCTTAATAAATGGTAAGACAGGGGTTGGTAAAGAGCTATTCGCACAAGGCATTCACAATTATAGTAATAGAAGTAAAGGTCCGTTTGTAGCAATCAATTGTGCTGCATTACCACCTAACTTAATTGAAAGTGAATTATTTGGATATGTAGAAGGAGCTTTTACAGGGGCAAATAAAAATGGTAAAGCAGGACTATTTGAATTGGCACATGCAGGTACTATATTTTTAGATGAAATAAGTGAATTACCCTTAGAACTCCAAGGCAGATTGCTTCGTGTGCTACAAGAGAAAGAAGTAATGCGTATTGGTGATGATAAGGTAATACCTATTGATGTTAGAATACTTTGCGCTACAAATAAGGATTTAAAAAAATTAATAGATGATGGTAAGTTTAGAGAAGACTTATATTATAGAATCAATATCTTATCCCTAAGGATCCCTTCTTTAAACGAAAGAATTGAAGATATGATCGTCTTAACAGAATACTTTGTTAAGAAATACTCTGAGAAGTACAATAAGAGAATTAAGTATATAAATGAATCTTTATTTGAATATCTAAGTCAATATGATTTCAAAGGGAATATTCGTGAATTAGAAGGGATAATAGAAAGATGTGTTGTATTATCAACAGATGAAAAACTAGATTGGACTCATATAGACAATTCTGACGTCTATACAGATAATATAGAGGCAGAGATAAACAAGCCTGAGGCACCTTTTTTCTCTATTGATAAAGAAATGAGCTTAGAAGAGTTGAATAAACAATATATCAAACATATAATTGATGATAACGATGGTGTTATAAATGAGTCTGCAAATGTTTTAGGTATTAATAGAAGTACTCTTTGGAGAAAGTTAAAAGAAATTAATGATGCAGAATAAAACGATGTTTCAAATTGCAACGAATTAATGTTGTGATTTAAAACATCGTTTTATTTATTTGGGTGAAAACCTTAACATATCATAAGAGGATAATTTGGCATGGCTTTTGCATATATATTAATGTGTAATAATTTATGGAGGTGTTTATATGTTAAAATTAGCAGTTGTAGCACATGAAACTGATAATGTAGCTACTATAGTAAAAGATTTAAAAAAAGGTGAAAACGTACTTATGGAGATTCATGGAAAAGGTGAAGTGAGAGTTGAACTTCAACAAGATATTCCCTTCGGTCACAAATTTGCTATCGAAGATATAAAAGAAGGTCAAGCAATTCTAAAATATGGTGAAATTATAGGCCATGCTACTGAAGATATTGTTGCAGGAGCATACGTACACGTACACAATGTTGTTAGTGAAAGAGGTCGTGGAGACTTAGAGCAATCTGGTGATATGTCAAGAGATAAATTTTAATAAAAACATAAGGAACAATTAAAAAAAGACAACCTTAATAGAACCTATGTATTTCAG
>JAVKTT010000010.1:0-49535 GCA_031460505.1 Tissierellaceae bacterium | reverse complement strand
TTTCTAATATAAGGTTTTTTCTAAAGTCATTTTGATCCTTTATTTTTTCATATTTAGATAATTCTTCAACAGAGTGTCTTATAGTTTCTTCAAACTCTAATTTATCATCCTCAAATACACCTATTTTAGTAGATGTTGAACCAGGATTAATTACTAAAAGTCTATACATTCAATTTCCCCCTAGATGACATTAGTACTGAAAGTACAATGGAATTTAGTTTTGCTTCTTCGTTGTCTGCCCTTGATGTCAATACAATAGGCGCCTTTGCTCCTAGAATTATACCAGCAGTTTTTGCATTGGCTAAAAAGCTTAGTGCTTTATATAATACATTACCAGCTTCGATATCTGGAGCTAATAATATATCTGCATCCCCTGCAACTTCACTATGGATTCCTTTTATTCTAGCTGATTCCTTACTAATAGCATTATCTAGAGCAAAAGGCCCATCGACGGCGCAATCTTTAATAATTCCATCTTTGCTCATTTTAGCCAACTCTCCAGCATGTACAGTTGCTTCCATCTTTGGTGAAATGCTTTCCTTTGCAGCTAAAACAGCAACTTTTGGTTTTTCTATACCTAATGAATGGGCAAATTCAACAGAGTTTTCTATAATATCTTTTTTCTGAGAAAGATCAGGGGCTATATTCATTGCTGCATCTGTTACAATAAACACTTTATGATAGGTGGATACATCAAATACTGCTACATGGCTAATTAATTTCTCAGTTCTAAGGCCTATTTCCTTATCCAAAACCTGCTTCATTATTACAGATGTATCAACTAAACCCTTCATCAATATATGTGCTTGTCCTAAATTAACTAGTTCTGTAGCCTTTCTACTGCCTAATACCTTATCAGGTTCATTAATTATCTCTACATCTTCTAAATCAAGTTGAATATTATGAGCAATTTCTAATATTTTATCTTTATCCCCTACCAATATCGGGATAATTAGTCCTTCTTCTTTTGCCATTTTGATAGATAAAAGTACATCTTCATCATGTGCACATGCAACTGAAATTATCTGTGGTCCTCGTCTCTTCGCTAAATCCATAAGTGCATTAAAATCTTTTGCCATTATCTCACCTCTTGTTAGATTTTATTATATTTAGGCAAACGTTAACTCTTTTAGTAAATACAAAAACTTGTGGATGTGAAATTTCCTAAATCTTTGATTTAGAGAAATTTCACTGGAATTACTATCTATTTACTAAGTTAATAGTTAAACTTTCTGGCTCTATTAATTCAATATCAACTTCTTTAATTTCTTGAATTCTAATACTTACTTCATATTCGCCTTCTGAATAATTACTCAAATCTATATATGGTTTAATATTTTCTTTTGATAAAGTATCTATTATTGATTCTGTAGCTTTTACAGTAACCTTAAAGGTTTCATTACTTTCTTCTACTAATAAATCCTCATGTAATTTTCTAAACTCAATTTCACTAAACTCAAATTCAAATTCTTGTGTAGCTAATCTCTCAACTGTGGCATTTACGCTAATTCTTTGATTTGGTTCAAGTAGCTCAACATTATCAAGTAAATCCAGCTCAACATCCAAATTTGGATTCTCTAAGAATAGATTAACATCAATTGGTTGAGTCTTGATGCTAGTCAAATCAGCTACATTGTTGCCTCCTCTGATTGCTATAGAATCTGGTGTTACTGTCATTTCAGTAATTACATATTCTTCAGGCAATTCATTTTCAAGAACTACTTCAATCGGTAGTGTAGCCTTTCTATATATAGGTATAGTTATATCTACTACACTTGGATCCTTCTCAATACCCACAACATCATTTCCTTGACCATCTCGTAATTGGATAGGAGCTGTAATATTAGTAGTGGTAGTTCTATCATCAAGTTTTACTACAGCAAACACTTCCGAAACTTCATTAATCCAAGATCTAGGTCCTCTAAGTAAAATAGTTTGAGGTTTTGAAACTAAATCACCTATAGTATAATCTATAGGAACTTGTCCTTCAGTCTTTATATTCACGACCATTTCCTTAGTATCAATCTTATCTATAGAAACTAAAATATCAGTTGGTTCATATTTAGTAATTCTAACTGTGGATGCACTATCTTTAAGGCTCACTATTACAGGTATCCTTGTCTGTCCTTCCCTGTATCCACTTAAATCTAATCTTGCTACTATTTTGTCTGAAGTAAATTCATCCATATCCGATTTTTTACCTATAACGCTTACGTTAATCTTTGCTTCTTGTGGATCCATGACGATTAAGTTTTGTCTATCTAAAGCTTCAACATTAGTAAATGCTACATCTACATTTCTATACTCTCTAGGCCAATCTGGATTTTTGATACCCATTACATAAGACCACAAAATAATGGCTATAATCACAGAAAAAATCTTAAGAGTTAGATTATTCTTTCCCTTGCCCATTTTTTAGCCTCCATTTTGTAATAAAAGTTTGTTTGTCTTCATCTGGTTTATACATATCAGTAAGAATCTGTCTTAAAGTCTTAGTATCTAAATATCTTGAAATAGTGCCATTTTCAGCTATTGAAATTGAACCTGTTTCTTCTGATACAATAATTGAGAGACTATCAGATCTTTCAGATATACCTATGGCAGCCCTGTGTCTAGTTCCTAATTCTTTACTAATATTTGTGTTATCAGTTAAAGGTAAAAATGCTGCTGCTGCTTTTATTCTGTCATCTTTTATAATTACTGCACCATCATGTAATGGTGTATTGGGAATAAAAATATTAATCAATAAATCACTTGTAACTAACCCATTAATCCTTGTACCTGTATCTGCTACTTCATTAAGTCCAGTTTGTTTCTCCAATACTATAAGGGCACCAATCTTTTGTCTTGACAATGATGCAACTGCATCTACTATTTCTTCAACTACTTTAGATAAGCTTTCTCCTCTTACCTCAATTAAAGATTTCTTAAACAAACTACTTCTACCAATATATTCAAGTCCACGTCTCAGTTCTGGTTGAAAAACAATCAAAATAGCCAATGTCCCTACAGTCATTGCATTATCTAGAATCCAATTTATTGTGTAGAATTTTGCCCATTCACTTAATTTAGTCAATACAAGCAAAACAACTATACCCTTTGTAAGTTGCTCAGCTCTAGTTTCTTTTATAAGATTAAATAATTTATATATTACCAATGCGACAATTAGGATATCGATTACATCTCGTATTCTAACATTAGAAAATACATTGTATAAGTCTTGCAAGGATATCACACCTTCTAGAATATTTTAAAAAATCATATCATGTTTTATTATATAATAAAACAAATACAAATTAAACTTTTTTTAGAAAATATTTATATTTGATGTTAAATTCTGATTTTTTTGTACCTAGTTATTCCCATTATAAGCATTCATAGTGTTGTTGAAGGATTTTTCAATTCTATTTCTTGTAGCAGTATCAAGATTTATGTCTAGTTTCCCATTTATTATATCTTCTGTGGGAAGTATTTCATAATAAAATTTGCCACCCTCATTATATCTATACACCCATGTAGGAATATATTCTATTTCATTTATTATTGTTTGATTCAAAACTAAATCTTTCTCAATATTTACTTTTACCATGACACCATCTTCAGTATAAGAATTACCCATGGTAATCTCTCTTTGATTAGATAAAAAGTTACCCATTGAGTAGACTATTAAGTTGTCTTTGCCATCTACTTCAACTATCTCTGACTTTTGCATTACATGGGGATGACTCCCAAATACAATATTTGTTCCCCAGTCAACCATTTGTCTTCCTAAGCTTAACTGGTATTCAGAAGGTTCATGGTGATATTCATGTCCCCAATGTATGTAAGATATAATAATATCTACATTTTTATCTTTTAATCTCTGTATATCAAATTGTATTTTTTCTTCATCTATTAAGTTAACCATATAGGTTAATTCTTCACTACTTAATAATGAATCTAAACCATTCAACCCAAAAGTATATGATAAAACCCCTACTCTAATGCCTTCAACTTCTACTATTAGTGGTTGCCAACTCTTGTCCAAATTTGTGCCAGCATGTCTTAGACCATTATCATTTATAGCTTCTATAGTAGATATTATTCCTGTTTTACCTTGATCAAGACTATGATTATTCGCAGTTGATAGTATATCAAAGCCTGTCTCTTTTAGGGTCAATATAGTCTCCATAGGACTATTAAATCTAGGAAAACCGGAGTAATTTCTATCATTAACTGTAACAGTTTCATAATTGCCTAAGGATATATCTGCATCTTGGATGTACTCCTTAACATATTTAAACATAGGATTAAAATCATATTCACCTTGACCTTTGTCTGCTGATTTAATCTGAGGCATATGAAACATAATATCCCCAACAGCTAAAATATCAATATTTGTAGTCCTTGGCTCAGCAATTTTCTCTTCTTTTATTTCATCTTCTTTAGTGTCAATTATATCAATGTTCTCTTCAACACTAGTAGTATCATCTAATCCTTCAAAATAATCTACTACAACACCCTTATACAACATAAAAGAAAATATTAAAACTAATAAAACTATAAACAACGATTTCTTTTTCATATATTACACCTATACCATGATTTATTTACTTCTAACTCTTATTCTACACTTTAATAATACCCATATCAATATATTGTGAAAAGGTTTATTCCTTTTTCCTTATTATTCTACTTCTTGAATCATAAACAAACTTAGAAAGTTTTCTTCCATTTACCCACCAAATAAAGAGTACATATGGTACAAAGAGTAATGTCAATTCTGGAATTTCTGCCATCAAGATAAAGTCAAACACCCCATGAAACAATATAGGCATTATAAGTGACTTCCGCATATTTGCAGCTTTCCTTTTTTTATCATTATCAAATCTAGACAAGGATAAATAATAACCCATAGTAACCCCAAAGACTCCATGGGCAGGTACAGAAAATATTCCTCTGTATAAACCGATAAATGGATTATTAGTATAAGTGAATACTACATACATTATATTTTCAACCACAGCGAATCCTAAGTGTGCAAAAACACCGTAGACTATTCCATCTAATTTTTCATTAAAATAACTTGTTCTAAAAGGCAATTTTAATATTACTAATCGTTTAAAGTATTCTTCAGTAAATGCAGCAACAATAAATGCATTGTATGCTGCTTGAAGAGTGCCTGAAAATACATTGAACCTAATAAGAAACTCTTCTACTATGATTGTTGGTATAACAGCTAATGCTCCAAATAAAAACGTAAGTAAAAGTAACTTAGTAGGTTCCCTATCTGATTTATCAGTCAAATAAATTGCAAGTAATAATACAATCACTGGTGTAATAGCAATAATAAAGAGTCTTAAATTCACAATAAAACCTCCTAATTTAATCTATCTTTATTATTCCTATTCAGCTAAAAAATAACCAATAAATCAATTACATATTTCATTATCTATCTTCAAAAAATAACTTCAATAAATAATTCCATCTAATTTAGTGTTTTATTAGAAATTATGTATTTAATACCTTCTACTGCCTCTTTAGCATCGTTACCTTCTGCAATTATTGTAAATTCATCGCCTTTAGTTGCACCGATACTTAATATGCCAATTATACTTTTTGCATTAAATTCTTCACCATCTTTAACTAACTTTATATCAGAAGAATATCTTGATGCTACTTTAACTAATTCTGATGCTGGCCTTGCATGTAGCCCGGTCTCAAGCTGTAAAACGACTTTCTCAATATACATAGGTATACCTCCAAATTATTTTAGCTATTACAAATGTTTTCCTAAAAAAAAGACACCTTGAAAGGTGTCTTTTAATATTCTATAAATAATTCTTTTTTTGCATTACATAATGGACAATTGTCCTCTTCTCCCGTTAAGGAAATAAATCCGCAAATTGGACATAGTAGAATTTGTTCAGCTTCTAAATCATTTCCTTGATCTACAGCTTCTTTAGCTATTCCAAATAATTTAGCATGAACCTTCTCAGCCTCAATAGCATATTTCATAGCTCTAACAGCAGTTTTTTCTTCTTGCATTTCAGCTACAGCTATGTAAGCAGGATACATTTGAGTAAATTCAAAAACTTCACCATCTATAGCACCTTGAAGATTTTCAGAAGTACTTGTTAATCCAAATCCAGCCATAGATGTTACAGGATAATCCCCTTTTATGTCTTTCATAGCATTGAAATGTAAAGTAGCATGAACTTCTTCAGCATCTGAAGTAGCTAAGAATAATCTAGCAACAGTAGGAAAGCCTTCTTTCGTAGCCTTTTCACCCCATATTCTATATCTCATATGAGCCATACTTTCTCCACCAAATGCTGATCTTAAGTTATCTTGCGTCATTGCATTCATTTAATTTCCCCCTTTATTTAATTTAGACTTATTAGTCGTTGTATCATTATTACCCATATTAGTATGATATCAAAACTTAAATATTAAGGCAACTTGAATAAGTAAGTACTAGAACTTTTAGAATGGACCATAACCAATACTTGTAGCTATTGTTAAAAATATTATTGCTATTATAAATAATACAACCATCAAAGGTATTACAAATTTATAATACCTTTGTAGCGGCACTCTACCATATGATAAGAATATCAGTAGTGATCCAAAAGTAAACCAAAAAATATTAGTTATAGCATCACCAAATTGATATGCTAGTGTAGTTATTTGTCTTGTCAATCCTACAATATCACCTAAAGGTATCAATAGTGGCATTAATGCCATTGCTTTACCAACTCGTGAAGGAACTAAACCATTAAGAAGTGATACAATAATCATAATACCTATAGCGGAAACTATTGGTGGGAAACCTGAAAGTAAATTAGCTAAACCATTTATAGCTGGGTCTATGATTCCACCTGTTTCAAGTATCCATTGAACTCCACTTGCTATACCTACAATCAGAGCTCCACCCATAGAACCTTTAGCTCCCGCTATAAAAGTATCTGCAATATCTCCTGCATTCATTTTACATATAAATCCTACGACAATACCAGCTACTAGAAATGCTGCACTCATGTCGTTAATTGTCCATGAAAGCTTTAACATACCATATACTACTACTGCAAATGTTGATGCTAAAATTACTAAAGATAACTTTTGTGCTCCTGACATTTCTTTTCCTTCAATTTTACTAAAGTCAATTTTTAAATCAGAAACATCGATATCAGCTACATAACTTTTAGTTGGGTCCTTCTTTACTCTAACTGCATATTTTACTGTATGAAGGATTGCTACAGTTACAAACACTAAATATGCAGTAAACCTAAGTCCAAATCCTGAGAAGAGTGGTAGCTCTGCGATTGCATGTGCAACACCTATTGTATAAACATTTGTAGGTCCTACTGCAAACCCAATCATCAGTCCTAAAATAGGTACTGCAACAGCTGTAAGCGAGTCAAATCCTAATTCCAAAATAATAGGTACTACTATAGGTGCGAAGGGAATGGCAGCTTCTACCCAACCTAGAAATCCTCCCAATATAGCAAATATAATCATTAACACAATAAGTATTAATGTGTCACCTTTTCCACCCATTTTTGAGATCATTTTTGATACCCCCATGGATAGTGAACCTGATTTATTGAATACCTCTATAGCTCCACCTACTATTAAAATCAAGAATATAATAGATGACGAACCTATCAATCCTTGTGGCACTGCTCTAAATATATCGAAGACGGAGATTGGATTCTTTTCTAATACATGGAATGAATTTGGTACTACTACCGTCCTTCCATCTATAACTTCTCTTTCAAATGTACCTGGCGTAACAAAAAATGATGCAATACCACACACTGCAATAACTAAGAATAGTAGTACAAAAGGATTCAAATTAATGTTTTTCTTTTGTTTTTTATTTATTTCTGTCATCCAGCTTCCTCCTTATGGATGTTTGGTATACTAATGTTCTATTAGTTAGTTAAAGTAATTTCTATCATATAAAAGAAATATGATATTATAAAGTATACTTATCTAAATTCACCAGAAAAGTATTCTTATGTCTAATAATTTTGTCTATAAAAGAATTATTATCTTTTCTTAATACAACTATCATATCTTTCTTTTCAAATAATCGCAGTATTTCGGCTTGATAATTTGTAGCTTCTAACTCAAGAAATCCTATTTCATCGATAATTATAGTATCCTTAGTACTACTGCTATATTTTTTTAAAATGTCTAATCCTACTTTTTCGAATCCTTCCACTACTGGATTCATAATATTATCAATTCTTTTACCAATTATTGAATTTACATTATTATCTGATATGTCTCCTAAAATTACAGTTGATGGTAACCCGTCATCTCCTAATGTTACATACGTTCTTATTCCTCCAAAATTATCATAGTTTTTTAATATTTCTTTTAACAATGTAGTTTTTCCAATTCCTTTACTACCTGTTATAAGTAAATGCTTATTTTTACTCATATGGAAAGATTTCATTATATATTCTTTCAATTTCTCTGGTGCTTTCCTCTCTAAATCTCTCATATCTCCTAATCAACTCCATAGCGTCATCTGTTAAACTTGAACCTCCGCCCCAAGAACCTCCAATTTCTCTATCCAAAAGATTAATATTCAAATTGCATTCTGTTTTTTTAATGATTTTAGTGGCTTTTGAATAGGACATCCCCATTTCTTGTGCAGCCTTGTTTATTGAGCCTAATTTATCTATTAGTATCAATAACGATAATGGACCCTGCCCAAATATCTTTTCACCACTATTATTCTTTATCCATAAACTATATCCAACCTCCATAATATTACCTCACTATCACATATTTGCTCATGTGCTCTATTATACTAATTTTTCCGTATATTTTAGAAAAAACATCAAATAGGAACTCTGAATTTACATCCTTTGTATTAAATTCAGAAAATATTGCTCCATTTTTTAATATAATTATTTTGTCACAGTATTGTAAAGCTAGATTGGGATCATGTAATGTAATTATCCCAATCTTATTTTGACTTTTTATTATATTTCTTATGTTTTCTAAAACCATGTGTTCATTGTTAAAATCTAATGCACTATTAGGTTCATCAAATAGCATAATTTCTGCATTTTGCATTAGTGCTCTAGCGATAATAATTAGTTGTTTTTGTCCTCCACTTAAATTCAAGAAATTGTCCTCTGCATGTGTATCCATGCCTATTAACTCTAACATTCTATAAGCAATTTCCCTGTGCCTATTATTAGGGGTTTCAAATATGGATAAATAAGCGGTTATTCCCATAAGGACCACATCAATGACTTTTGTATCATATATAATGCTATGTCTTTGTGGCATAAAACTAATATGTCTAGCCCTTTCTTTTTCGTTTAACATAAGTAAATCTTCTTCACCTATTACTACTTGTCCACTAATTGGTTTTAACAAGCCGCATATTGTTTTTAATAATGTAGTTTTACCAGCACCATTTAAACCTAAAAGGGCTGTAAACTCTTTTGGTTTTATAGAAAATTCAATATTATCAACTATTATTTTGTTTTTATATCCTGCTCGTATGTTTTTAATATATAACATAATATCTCTCCTACTTTAAACGACTCATAAGGTATGCTAAAAATGGCGATCCAATAAATGTAGTTAATATACTTATAGGTATTTCGCTACTTGCCATACTTCTTGCAAGTGTATCAGCTACAAGTAATATTATTGCTCCTACCAGTGCACTTAAAATTGTAGTGTTGTAATCGTTTTTCTTTGTTACCATTCTTGCTATATGAGGACCTATAAGTCCAATAAATGAAATAAAACCTGTAACACTTACTATGCTTGCTACTACTAATGTTGCTGCAATAATAATAATTATTCTTATTATGTCAACCTTTACTCCTAAACTTTTTGCCTCTTCATCACTTAATGAAAGTACATTAATTTGCCATCTTAAAAAAAACAAAACGAATATTCCAATTGTAAAATATGGCAATATTGAAAATACCTTATTGCTTGTGATCGAAGCAAAGCTACCCATTGTCCAAAACTCAATAGCAGCTAATTCTCTTTCGGGATCAGCTATATACTTTAAAAACATAATAAAACCTTGTGTAAGTGACCCAACAGAAATTCCAGCTAATACAAAGGTGCTAATATTTCTATTCTTAGAAATTTTCGTTAGGGCAAGTGCTATAAACACTGCGCCCAATCCTCCTAAGAATGCAAAAGCTGTAATAGAAATAGTGCTACCGCCAAAAAATATTATTGATACTGCTGCACCTAAATTAGCACCTGAAGATACACCTATAATATCAGGTGTTGCTAAAGGATTCTTAAAAATGGTTTGATAGACACTACCAGATACACTTAATCCTACACCTGCTAATAATACCATTATTGATCTAGGTAATCTTAAAGCATAAAATACATTTCTTGTCATTTCTCTTACGTCATTGCCTAATATAATATTACAAATCTCTCGAACAGAAATAGGATATCTACCAACTCCAATTGATATGATAAATGCAGCCACCATCAATATAGTGGCTACAGTTATTTGAGAATATAATTTTCTTGAATATATCTTTTTTGTTTCCATTATTTTGTTAATTCATCCATTTCTATTTCGATATTATAAAATTCTTCATAAAAATTATAAGCATCTTCTTTAAATTCATCAAAAGTATAGATATCATCATGTAATATACTTGTTAACCACATAGTACCTACTATAGAAGATGGTACAGGAGAGTCCCAACTCTCAAAACTAGAAGGCATAAAATAAATATCACCATTTTTTATAGCGCTTATACCTTGAAGGTTATCATCCATTATAATATCCTCTTTTGTATAACCTGCACCAGGAGCAGCAATTATAACATCAGGGTTGTAATCTAATAATTGCTCATATGAGATTTCTACCCAATAAGTATCATCAATATTTCCCGTTACATTGTTTCCCCCAGCTGTCTCTATTAATGTATGTTGATACATTTTATTAGAAGTAGTTGATAAATAACTATTATTACCAGCTAAATATACAGATTTCTTTTCTTGGTCATTTACTATTTCTTCTATTTCTACAGCTTTTTCATCGTAATATTGTATTAATTCTTTGGCTCTATCTTCACGGCCTGTTGCCTTCCCTATCATAATTAGAGACTCCATTAATCCTTTCGTATCTTCTGGATTTACTGCAATTACTTTTATACCTAATTCTTCTAGAGTTTCGACAGCTTTTTGAAGTCTTACTGATAAAATCACTAAATCTGGCTCTAAAGCAGCAGCTGCTTCTAAGTCAAATTCTTTCATTGTACCTACTGTAGGTAGTTCTAAAAATTCTGGAGCTGCTAAACTATATATAGGCCTGGTCTCAGGTCGAGCTTCTAATCCAACTACATTATCTTGTAAATCCAAAGCTATCATCATAGACGTGGTTATATAATATCCACTTACTATTGTTTCAGCTGGCTTATCAAGCTCAACTTCTCTTCCTAAGTGATCGATGATTACTATGGTTTCATTCTCAGTAATATCTTTTCCTTTATCTTCACCTTGGCTTACAACATGATTTTCACCTTGTGTAACAGTAATATCATCTGCCCTACAACCTACAATTGAAAAAGCAAGTATAATAGTTGCTAATACTAATGCTAAACTTCTTATTGTTTTACTTTTCATTTTTCTTCCTCCTCTTAAAATTAAATAGTTTTTTAATACTTCTGATTAATCTTTTATTATTTTAGATAGAATTTTGACTATTAATAAATTACATTTTATTCGTTATATTATCAATAATATAACGGAGGTATAAAAAAATATAACATTATCCTTAAGTTAATATGACAAAATTAGACCTTAAGTCTCCTTAAGTTGGATAGTTTACACTAAGTAGGACAGATCGTTATATTATTGTTTTTGAATAATCACTTAATATTTTATTATAATCTTCCATTGTATCAATATCTTTTAAAAAGTTTCCGTCATCAAAGTTCACCATTTTTATACTTCTAGGATTGTTTCGTATTATTTCTCTACCACCCTTATCCCCTTTAATTTGCAGTAGCTCCTGTTTAAACCTTGCCGGGAATATGATTGGCATATTTATCTCATTATTAACGTAGGGTATAATAATTTTATCTTTATTTTCTCTATAGCAATCAATTAGTTTATTAATTATTAAATGATTAATAAAAGGTTGATCTGCTACCAAGAACATATAGGAATTGTTCTTGGAATTTTCAATTCCTAAAATAACACTTTGAGATTGACCTAAACGAGCTTTCTCATTATAAATTGTCTTAATATCATACGACTTTGCAATATCATTTATTTCCCTTAATCTATATACTAAGATAACTTCATCCAAATTTGAATATTTCGCTGCTTCAATAATTGACTCGATAACTTTTTTACCATTTACCTCCATCAATAGTTTATCTTTCCCCATTCTACGAGAAAAACCTGAAGCCATAATTATACCAGTAATCAATTTATTTCCCTCTTTTCAGTTCGTATATTTAGCAGAATATGAATATAGAACAATGGAAAAATTAGATCCATCTACAATATTTACTAAACATTTATAATATTTAATCATTCAATAAAATTTTAATCTAACACTCAGAAATTGCACGAAATCTTTATATACATTCATTATCATTATGGCGCACTTAGTACTATAAGATATGTTAACCCTTTAGACCTAACTCTATTGCGGCATTCTCTTGGAATATACTGTGACACTTTATCCGAGTATATAGTTAGGCCTTTATTAGTTTGTTGAATGATATACTTTTGTAACCGGGGTACTTTCTTATTCATTTTAGTATATCTACAACCTAATTATTAGTCCATATTATGCTTCTACAGCACTATCAAGTTTTAATAATGTATGAGTAAGGATGTTAAGCCCCTTTATTAAATCATCTTCTTCTGTAAATTCATCTTTATTGTGGCTGATACCACTTACACTTGGAACGAATATCATGCCTGTTGGCATTACTCTTGCAAGTGGACTTGAATCATGAGAAGCTCCACTTGGCATTTTCATATACTGTGTATTTAGCTCTTGGCTAACTTCTTCAATTGCATCTATAACTCTTTCATTAAGCTTTACAGCAGGCTTATCTGTCCACAACTCCAATTTTGCACTACACATCTTAGCTTTTGAAAAAATCTCCTTCAACTTCTTCACAGCCATTAATGTCTTTTCTTTGTCAGTTGAACGAATCTCTATGCCAAATTCAACTTTTCCAGGAATGATGGTGATCTCCCCAGGACTTACATTCATATAACCAACATTACATACTATATTTTCCTGAGTCCACATGAAGTTCAGCCATTCGTTAAGAAGTAAAATGGTTTGAAACATAGCATCTTTTCTCTCATTCATAGGAACAGTACCTGCATGATTAGATTCCCCTATGACGTATCCTTTAAATCTTGTAATTCCTACGATAGCTGTTGGAATACCTATTGGGATATTTTTGCGCCATAGAACAGGACCTTGCTCAATATGAACTTCTAGAAACGCAGCATATTTATCTAAATTACCTTTAGCAGAATCAATATCCTTTTTTGTCATATTAAACTTATTTAACAATTCATCCGTTGGAGGGGTTTCCATCTTACCTGTAAAAGATCTACTGCCAAATGTACCTCCTAAAGGTTCACCTTCTTCAGCTGTAAATCCAACTACCTCCATTGAGTGAATAGGCAATTCCCCCGATTCTATTATTGTTCTTAAGGCTTCTAGACCTGCCATAACCCCATATGCGCCATCTAAGATTCCGCCAGCTTTTACTGAATCTAGATGAGAACCCACAAGAAAAGTCTTAGCATTTGGATCTTTTCCTTCTAGTCTGCCAAAAATATTTCCTACGGAATCTATTCGTGTTTCCAAACCTGCCTGTTTCATTTTTTCCTCTACGTAGTTTCTTACTTTAATATAATTTTCAGAATATGCTTCCCTAAAAAGACCTTCTCCATTCTTCCATCCGATACTGCCTTGTTCTTTCAGCTCTTTTAGAAATCTAGCATCATTTACTTCAATCTTCCTAATCATATTTATAATCCTCCCAACACTTAGCTGACAACATTTATTTCACAGGGACAACCCATTGTCCATAACCTGGTTCAACAAGCACTTGACCATTGTCGTAAATGACCTTACCACGAAGTATTGTCTTTTTAATTTTACCGTAGACACTCTTGCCTTCATATACCTTTGCGACATTTCGTGCTTTTGACAACATTTCACTTGCATGGATAGTATATTCTTCATCAAGATCAACCAAAACTAAATCCGCATCAGCACCTGGGCATATGATTCCTTTCTTAGGGTATAACCCAAATATTTTACTTGGATTAGTACTTAAGAGTTCAACAGCTCTGTTAATGGATATTTTATCTTCTTTCACTGCTGTCAATATAAGTGGCATACTTGTCTCAATTCCTGGGAAACCAGAAGGTGCGACAAATATGTCTTCCTTTTTTCTTTCTTTCTCTTCAACTGTATAAGGTGCATGGTCGCTTCCTATGGTATCAATTGTTCCATCTTGAATATAATCCCACATTTTAGTAACTCTGTCTTTGTCTCTCAAAGCAGGATTACACTTTGCATAAGTGCCAAATTCATCAAGAGCATCTTCCGTTAGATATAAGTAATGAGGACAAGTTTCTATATAGATTTCTTGACCTTCTAGTCTTGCCTTCTTGGCTAATTCAATCGCTTCAGGTGCAGACATATGAACAAGATATAATCTTGTCCCATTTTCTTTAGCAAGCCTTATCAATCTTTCAACAGCAAGAACCTCCACTATAGGTGGACGTGATTCACAATGTGCCTTTGAATAAGTTTTTCCTTCTCCCCTGAGTTTTGCAATACCTCCTGAAACCAAGTCATTATCTTCAGCATGAGCAGATGCTAATAATGATGTTTTAGATATTTCTTTTAATACTTCATTAAGCTCAAAATTATCCTTGCTTGTCAGACCTTCAAATTCACTTTCCCTTCCTTCAGGTGCTTCATGCAAGAAAGTTTTATATCCTAGTATTCCAGCTTTACCTATTTTGGTTATTTGGTCTAGGTGTCCGCCACCGGCAGCTCCTAAAAATGCCACATCGACAATAGCCTGCTCTTTAACTGCTTCAACTCTTTTATTTAAAATTTCAACAGAATACTGTGGTGGGTTGGAAATGGGATGTTCTATTATAGTAGTAATACCACCTGCTGCTGCAGCTTTTGTACCAGTTTCAAAAGTTTCTCTGTGGGCTCCTCCTGGGTAACGAATATGAACATGAGGATCAACACCTCCAGGTATTAAATAATTACCTTGCCCGTCAATTACTTGTCTTGATTCAGGTAAATCCTCATCGAATCCAATAGCAACTATCTTGCCATTTTTTATTGCAACTCCACCTTGGATAGTTTTATCACCTGTAACAACTTTAGAGTTTTTTATAACTAAATCTACCATTTGCAATCTATCCTTTCTACTAGGTTTTCTAAAAAACTATAATTCCAAGCAACAGGTGAATGAATAACCATTAATGGGTTACATCCACCTTGTTTTGTTGCTCGCAAATATCTTTATTGTAGTATTAGATAAAACTGATACCTTCTTCTTTAAGTGTTTTTACTATCTTTTCAGGTGTACACGGAAGGTCTCTTATACGTATGCCAATTGCATTGCTAATTGCATTACCAATTGCTGCAGCCACTGGGTTGGTAACACCTTCTCCTATTGCTTTTGCCCCTAAAGGACCTGTAGGTTCATAGGTATCTGCAAAAATCATAGCGACCTCAGGCATATCCATTACAGTTGGAATATGATATTTTGAGAAGTTCTTCGTAAGCAATTGACCTTTTTCATCAATAATAGTATCCTCCATAAGAGCAAAACCCATTCCCATATGAAAGCCGCCTGTAACTTGCCCCTCAACATTATTCAGATTTATAATTGTACCAGCGTCCACTCCACTTAATGCATTTACAATATTAACCATACCTGTTAAAGTATTAACTTCGAGTTCTACAAATACTGTTATAAAGTGAGGTGGACAAGCATTTGGTCTTACACTTGCCTGAGCACTAGCTATTCCCCAGCCTTTGTAATGAGCGGCACATACCACGTCAGAAACAGGTATCGATTCTTCCGGCTTATTGTGTATATATATTTTGCTATCTTTAATCTCTAGATCTTCAGGTCCACATTGGAATATTCTAGAACCCCACTCAAGAAGCTTTGTATGAAGTTCCTCAGCGCATTTTACTATCGGTTGTCCAGAACCGTAGAGCCCACGACTTGCATGAGTGGCACCATCAAATGGAGTAGTATCTGTATTTCCTTGATTAACCATTACATCTTCATATTTGAGACCAATTATCTCAGCCGCTATAGCTGCATGTGCTGTAAGAACCCCTGACCCTAAATCAGCTGCAGAGTTCATTATCTGCGCTGTGCCATCTTCATTCATTTTTATATATGCAGCACTATGGTCTATAATAAATGCATTAGGTTTTTCAGATCCACATCCAGATGTGTGAAATCCTCTTGACATACCTAGTCCTTTACGAATCCATGGCCTATCTGGATAAGGAGTATGGTTCATCTTCTCTCTCTCATACCATTTTGTTACCTTAGTACTTTTATCTAACAATTCTTCTGTTCCACAACTTCTTATGGTGCTCTTAACAGCAGGACCTTGACCATAAAAAATATCACCAACATCAACATTGTTCTTACGCCTTAATTCTACAGGATCAATACCTAACTCTTGAGCTGCTTCATCCATCATTGTTTCAATTGCCCAATTTCCCTGAGGATTACCAGCCCCACGCATTGCTGATAGAGGGGGAGTATTAGTATAGACAGATTTGCCTGAAATTCTCATGTTAGGACATCTATACATTGAAATACATGTTCCTAAAACAAGGTTCATCTTTGAACTTCCACTAAAAGCATAAGCTCCTGTATCGTCAATAACATCAGAGTGCAATGAAGTCATTGTACCATCTTTTTTAAAACCTGCTTTTATTGTTACAATCATAGGGTGACGACCACATGATAGGAAAATTTCTTCTCTTGTTTTCTCACCTCTTACAGGTCTTCCTGTCCTCAGAGCCAACAGTGCACATATGTTTTCTATAAATCCTGTGTGTATATGTGCTCCAAAGGCCCCCCCCAAATACATACGATGGCAATTTAACATACTTACTGGAATTCCCAACGAGTGTGACATGTTTATACGCATAGCATGAATACCTTGGGATGTTGCATAAACATCTAAACGTCCATCATCTCCAGGAACACATATTACACATGTTCTCTCCATTGGTGCAGGGTTTGGCTTAGACGTACGATATTCTCTTTCTATAACATAATCTGCTTCAGCAAATCCTTTATCAGTATCTCCTATGCTTATATCTGTGGAATCAAGAATATTACCATCTAAGCTAACTATATTTTTTCCTTTTTTTGCTTCTTCATGTATCTTAGGAGCATCAGGTTTCAAAGCCTGCTCTGCTGTTAGTGCTGCTGGGAGTACCTCATACTCAACCTTTATTTTTTTCAAAGCTTCTTCAGCTATTTCTACGCTTGTTGCAGCAACAGCGGCAACTCTATCACCAATATGTCTTACATGTTTTTCTAATATATAACTGTCATGCCACATTATCTCAGGAACATGTAAAAATTGATGCATGCTCAGTATTTTTGGAACATCATCATATGTTATGATGTCAATAACACCCTCAACTTTAAAAGCTTCAGAAATATCGATGTTCTTAATAATGGCATTTGCGTGTGGGCTGCGTAAAATACGACAATAAAGCATATCTTTAAATTTTAAATCGCCTGAAAATTTTAGAGCGCCAGTAACCTTCTGTCTAGCTTCGATTTTATCTTGTCTTTTCCCAACTATGTTAAAATTATTTAAACCCATACAAAAACCCCCTTTACATAGATTTATTGTTCTCTTATTATTTGTCATCTTTTTTCTTTCTTTCCTCTACAGCTGCAACCACTACATCTTTCGTTATAGGAAGAGTGCTAAATCTAATGCCAATAGCATCATAAAGAGCATTTGCAATAGCAGCTGGTACAGGTGCTACACCCATTTCTGCTACACTCTTTGCACCAAATGGGCCTGACGGTTCATAAGTTTCAACTATTATAGATTTAAAGTCATCTAAAAATGGCATATCCATAGCTCTAGGTACTTTAAAGTTTGTGAAGTTGTCATTTATTAATCTACCATTTTCATCAAATGTCATATATTCACTTAATGTATATCCTATACCCTGCGCTACAGCACCTTCAATTTGACCTTCTACAATAGCTGGATTTATTGCGGTTCCACAGTCATGAGCAGCAACATATTTAACAATCTCAATATCTCCTGTTTCTATATCTACTTCTACTTCAGCAAAATGTGCAGCCATTGCGGGCGGACAGTTTTGTGCTCGATAGCTTGCAGATTCGGTTATATGCATTGGATCAGGGGAAAAGTATAATGCATGGAAAGCAACGTCAGATATTTTCACTATTTTTTCACCATTTTCTCTACGAACAACCCAACCATCATAAGTTTCCATATTATCTTTATGAACTTCTGGATGCATTTCAAAAGCGTATTTCAATACATCCTTTTTTACCTTTTCTGCAGCTTTCTTTACTGCATTTAATGCTACATAGGATTGTCTTGATGCATAACTTCCCCCATCAAATGATGTAGTATCTGTATCAGAAGAAATAACTGATACATCTTCCATTCTGATTCCTATTGTCTCAGCAGCAATTTGTGCACTAGATGTATCTGATCCTTGCCCTAAGTCTGGGGAACCAATGAGCAACATTATTGTTCCATCTTCATGCATAATTATCTGCGCAGACGAGAAATCAGGTTCTGCCGAAGTACCACTTACGTGCATAGCAGCAGCTACACCCCTACCTCTAAATTTATGTTTACTCTCAGGTTTAACTTTAGGTTCATAAAACCCTATCTCTTTAGCACCTTTTCTAAAACACTCTTCTATTCCACAGCCTTCAAGTATCCAGTGGGTTGAAAGACTCAATGGATTTTCTTCTCCAACTTCAACAAAGTTTCTTATTCTCCATTCTATCGGATCTTCTCCTAAGTCCCTTACCATCTTATCAATTTGAGTTTCTCTGGCAAAGGATATTTGTGGGTTTCCATAGCCTCTATAAGCACCGAAGTCAGGTAAATTTGTATATATTACGTGTGCATTAAAATCAACATTTTCGCATTTGTATGGTATCTTTGAGAACATTGCCCCTGCAACATAAGGAGTATGTCCTGTATAAGCTCCTGCGTTAGCCTTAGCCTCAACGTCCATTGCACAGATAGTGCCATCTTTTCTTAATCCAGTCTTTATTCTTATATTCATAGGATGTCGTGCAGTTGTAGTTGCCATATTTTCTTCTCTTGTAGTGACAATCTTAACTGGATGACCTGTTTTTATAGCTAGAGCGACAGTTAACAACTCATATTGTGGCATTTGTCTTTCGCCGAAGCCTCCACCTAATGGAGGTTTAATTACTCTTATTTTATTCATCGGGATACCCAACACTTCATTGATGTTTCTTCGTATATGGAATGGCACCTGAGTAGTTGCCCAAAGTGTTACATATCCTGTTGTTGAGTCATAATTGGCCAAAGTAGCAGACGTTTCCATACAAGCATGTTGTTGGCCTCCCACTTCATAAAAGTCTTCATATATATATTCCGCCTCTTCTTTAAAAGCTTTTTTTGCATCGCCTTTTGTTATAATTTTATCTGAACAGTTTTTATAAATACCTAAATGTACGTCCGGTGCATCTTCTTTTCTTGCTTCATCTACATCAAATACAGCAGGAAGCACTTCATATTCTACTTCGATTAAATCCAAAGCTTTCTGAGCTGTCTCTTCGTCTTTTGCAGCAACTGCTAGGACAGGTTCACCATAATGTCTCACCTTATTATCTAGTATATATTTATCTTCTATATAGCCTTCCATTGGAACAGGTAACATACCAACTATAGTATGTTTTGGATAACCAGCTGTCGAATAGTAAACTCTAGGTACATCTTCCCAAGTTAATACTGTTGCACCTATTGCCTCAGCTTTTTCTGCATTTATAGATTTAATATTTGCATGTGCATACGGACTTCTAAGCATTTTACCTACGTACATACCAGGTAATGTCATATCTGTTGTATATATAGCAGCACCTGTAGCTCTTTCAGTAGAATTAAGCTTTTTTACACTTTTCCCAACTACGTTATATTTTCTTAGATTGCAATTCATTATTTAGCACCCCCATTCATCTTTTCAGCAGCGCTCAAAATAGCTTCAACTGGCTTGGCATATCCAGTACATCTACATATGTTTCCAGCGATAGCTTCTCTAACTTCTAACTCTGTTGGATTACTATTTTCATCAAGCAATGCTTTAGCTGTCATTAGTAAACCAGGGGTACAATAACCACATTGGACAGCAGCTATATCAACAAATTCTTCTTGAAGTGGATGAAGTTTTCCATCTATTTTTAGACCTTCAACTGTTGTTATTTCTGCACCGTCTGCCTGTAACGCAGGTGTTATACAAGATTTTACAGTCTTACCATCCATTATTACTGTACAAGCACCACAATCACCTGTATCACAAGCTGTTTTTGTACCTGTTATTCCTAAATCTTCTCTAATTAAGTTTACTAAAGTTTCACCAGGTTCAACATAGCATTCACGATCTACACCATTTACTTTTAATGATACCTTATATTTTTTTACCATGATTTCACCCCTTATTATTACCTTCTAATTATTTCTTACAGCTCTTTCATAAGCTTTTAAAACAGTTCTCTTTGAAAAAACCTTAGCCATATGTGACCTATATTCCTTAGTAGTTCTTATAGAAGTTCTGGTGGATATACTTTCTAAAACTAATTTAGATAATTCATTTACAACATCCTCATCATCTAATTTTAACCCTATCAACGCATCTTCAAATTTCTTTGGTCTTACAACTGTAGGTCCTACTGTCCCCAATGCAACTCTTGCTTCCTTTACCTTATCGTCTTCATCTACTTCTATAAAAGCAGAACAGTTTACAAGTGCAAGATCCTCTGAGTTTCTCATTGCTTTTTCAAAAGAGGTTCCGTATCTTCCTTCACATAAAGGTATCTGTATTTCAGTTAATATTTCATCTTTATTAAGTATATTTTTTTTAGCACTTATTGTAAAATCTTCGATATTCACCTTTTTTTCTCCAAAAGGCGTTTGTATAACATATACTGCACCTGCTGCATAAATTGGTGGTACTGAGTCTGTAGAAGGTAGCGAATTACAGATATTGCCTCCTATAGTAGCTGTATTTCTAACTGTATTATCAGCAAAAACCATACTAGCTTCAAACAGGCTCTCTAATCTAGTTTTAATAATTTCTGATTTTTCTATTTCTTTTAAAGTTGTTGCTCCTCCAATTTTAATGAGCCCACTTTCTTCTTTAATATAATTTAACCCAATTTTTGTAATATCCACAAGTGCATCTACATCTGTATGATCAACTGTAAAGAGGTCTGTTCCACCTGCAATAATTTTAATGTTTCCTTCATAATCTCTAAGTATCGAAATTGCTTCTTCCAATGATGCAGGTTTGAAATATTCTTTTATATTTGATTGCTTCATTATTTTCACTCCTTTTTCAATTTATTAATTATCTAAGCTATAGCTTCTTTAAATAGATTTTCAAAAGCCTTATATGCAATACTTTTTATTGCTTCACATTTATATGGCATAGAAGCCCTTCCAGATATTGCATCTTCTATTTCAACAGACATCTCTTCAACAAATTGATCTACTAATTCTTTATTGACCTTTCTATTTGTTAGAAATTCTTCTATTCTTGTTGCTCTAAAAGCTGTTTTCCCAACTGCTCCCAATCCAACTTTTGCTTCATTTATAACATTTGTCTCATCATTATAATTAACATTCATGGCAATACTCAATTTTGCAATTGTTACTGCCTTTCTTGATCCAAGTTTTGTAAAAGTACTCATCCAAGCTTCCTCTTGTTTAGGTATCTTTATACCAATAATAGCTTGTTCACAACTTAATGATGTTTTGTTTGGTCCAACAAGAATATCTTCTATAGGTAATTCTTCTTTTTTTCCGTAGCTATCAATTATGACCACTTTAGCTCCTAATGCCATTAAAGCCGGTAAGGAATCACCAGCTGGAGCAGCGTTTCCTATATTGCCTCCAATTGTACCTCTATTACGTATTTGTTTAGAACCTAGATCTTCAGCGGCTTCCCCCAAACATTTTGCATATTTATTTACTAACTGGTTTTCTTCTATCTCAGTAAATGTTGTCAAGGCTCCAATAAGTAAGTTATCATCGTCTTCTTTAATGTATTTCATTTCGTTAACACCTGATATATCAATGATTAGATCAGGGTTAATACTCCCTTCATTAAGATATACAACTAAATCAGTACCTCCAGCTAATATTTTCGAATTATCTGTGGTCTTTTTAAGTGCTTCCAACAATTCAGGGATATTCTTCGGAGCTAATAATTTAAATTTTTGCATTCTCCACCCACCTTTTTAACTAGATTATAATTTCTCACAATTATATTTTAGGATTCTACTGCAGCTTGTACAGCATCAACTATTTTTGCATAACCTGTGCAACGACATAAATTCCCAGCCAATGCAATTTTTATTTCCTCTAATGAAGGATTCGGATTCTCCATAACTAGCGCTTTTGCTGACATTAGCATTCCTGGAGTACAAAATCCACATTGAATAGCACCTTTTTTTATAAACTCTTCCTGTAATCTATCTAGTTCCCCATCTTTCTCCAATCCTTCTACAGTAATTATCTCTTTACCATCAACCTGCTGTGCTAAAACCAAACATGAATGGACTGCTTTTTTATTCATTATAACAGTACAAGTTCCACATTCGCCCTCACCACAACCTTCTTTGGTTCCTGTCAAACTTAGCTTGTCTCTTAAAATATCTACCAATCTAACATTAGGCTGAACATCCAAAGAATAGTCTTTGTCATTTACTTTAAAACTTATTTGCATAAAAATTCCTCCTTTTCATTCTTATTCTTGTAGAATTATGTTAAAAATTTACTTATAAACATTTAGTTAAATTTCATTACAGTTATGACAATCTTAGGATATTATTAAAAAATATTGCTCCGTCCTTACTAATCTTAGTACGTTTCTATATATACAGAAACGTACTAAGGATAAATCATAATAAATATAACAGCATCTCAGTTATGTTTGCTTATTATTAACTTAAAATAGAATATGAGCTGCTATCGCTACCAATGGAATTGCAATTACGGTTCTTATTAGAAATAGCCCTAAAAGCTCAAAGAAATTGAATCCTACATCGGTTTCTAACATTGCATTACCACTTTCAGTAAAGAAAATAATTTGGACAGTGGATAGCACAGTTATGAAGAACACACTTTTTAGAGCTATACCTTTACCTGCAATAAGCATTACAGGTAAAGCTATCTCTGCAAAACCTATTAAAGTGGAAGGTGCTATTTCAGCTGCATTAGGCATACCTACAAGTTTAAGATAAGGTATCATAGGCTTTCCTAGCCACATAAATATAGGTGTGAATTCAGCAAGAATTAAAACTATAGTTGCCAAAGCTACAACATATGCTACTATCTTTTGTGTAAAGACTACAGTATCCCATAAATTATCTCTAATGTCTTTAAATGACAAGTCTTTACCTACTTTAAGTCCATTATCTAAAGCTCTTAAATGTATACTTCCTTCTCTTATAACCCTTGTATCTGCTTCTGTTTGCTCACGACCACTATGATAAACTTTTGAGTATCTACTTACAGGTGGTATCCTAATTACAATAGCAGCCAATATGAATGTTACTACTAGAGATGTTAAAACAACGATTGGATACAATTGTTCTTGTCCAACAATTGAAAGTAATACACCAAAAAAACCGAGACTACACACACTAAAATTTGTCATAATCATCTTTGCTTCTTTATTTGTATACTGTCCTTCTAAGTAAAGTTGGTTTGTAAGAAATATTCCTACCGCTGCTGCAGAGACAAAAGAAGCAAGAGCATCAACTGCAGCTGTGCCTGGAAGTTTGAATAACGGCCGCATTATAGGTTCCATAAATGTACCTATAAATTCAATTACTCCCGATTTAAGAAGAAATACTACAAATGATCCTGCAACAATTACAGTCACCATTACACTACCCGCTAGGGAATATGCCAAACCTCCAACATCTTCACTTAATAGGTAATCAGGGCCTGTATTAGTTATAATTAATATTGAAAAAACAAGTGCTATTAAATAAAGGGCACCTTTTATTTTGCCATCTTGCTTATGATATTCTTTGCAACGTTCAACACCAAAAAATTTTCCGGCTGTATAAGTTATTACAAGAGCAGCAATAAGAGCAAGAACTAAAAAATCTACAACACCCGACATTACGCTCTTCAAAAAATTCACTATAAGAACTAGCGGTACCATGCCTTTATATACCGGAATAAAAAATACTATTATTCCAATAAGAGAACCAGTTATAAACTTAGGCATATTATGTTGACTACTTTTTATACTTTGCTTAAGTTTTAAATTTTCATTGACTTTCGCGATACTCCCTTTTGATTCCATTGACATCACTTTCCCCTTTCATGGACTTAGAATTGTAAAACTATTTTATTAGGAAAAACTTTCATGGACTATCGATTTAGGACATTCTTGAAAACGTTTGGCATTCATATGTTTTGATAAGTAGATCTATACCCTCCTCCCTTCCTTTATGATGTGATGTCATAAAGCCTGACCTAGTAACCAAATACTGTAACACAATCCTGTTATTAATCCCTCCTTCTATTGGGTTACATTTTGATTTGATGTTGTTTTATGGTTAGTTACATATCCCTATAGAGATTATGACATCAGTTTCTTATGATCATGAGTCCTTCTTCTGTAATCTAACTTGAAGAAGATTTTTTGAAAAAATAATCAAGATTTTTATAATTTTATATATTCTTTAACTCCCTATTTGCATATCTTTATAGATAAATAATCTAGAAATCTTGTTTTCTCCAGAAAATTACTGCAAAAATTCCTCTGCATATTGCTTTGAAAATCTAAATCTGATGTCAATGATAATCCCTTATACTCTCTTCTCTAAGTAAATCCACTAGATATCGCATTTGATATAAGGATAACTCCTTTTACAGTTTGGCAGCTGCTTCATCATAAGAATTTATAGTTTATTATTAGGTTTTTCAGCTCTATTTTAGTCATTAATAAACTTATAACTTATGTGTGTCTTTTACAATTATGTAGTTTTTAACAATTATTGTTCTCAATATCGGAACATCGTTCCGTATTTAATTATATTATATACATGTATATAAATATTTGTCAAGAACTTTCTAAATATTTATATAGTTTTCAAAATAACTATTTTAAAATTATAACCTGTAATCTCAGTTTTCTTCAAAAAAATACTTCCAAGAAGAAAGTCTATGTATTTACTTAGACTTTCCACCTTGGAAGTATCGTATTAATAAAATTTATATTTAATAGTTTTAGACATTTAATTCATATAGCTTAATTGTTCAATTATTTTGATCTTTTCGCTAATTTTTTTTGTAGAATCCAACAATCTTCCTTTTACTTCTTCAATACCTTTGACAAGAATACGTGATGTTGGAGCAACAATTGATAGTCCATAAAGAAATTCTTTATCAAATATTATAGGTACTGACACAGCTGTTACACCTACATCAATTTCTCCAATGCTTATCGAATACCCCTGTCTTCTTATTTGTTCCAGATCTTCAAGGAGAACATTTTTATCAGTAATTGTATTTTTAGTATATTTTGCTAAGCCTTGTTCTATAACATGATTAATTATTTCAGGTTTCTGGTATGCTAGCACTATTTTGCTAGTAGCACCCACGTGCAATGGTGTTTTTTTCCCTATATCCGATGAAATTTTTACCACGTTTTGAGTTTCAATTTTTTCAATACACCTAGCAGAATAGTCATCATACATATGTAATACAACATTTTCATTAAACTCTTGAGCAAGTTTTTTCATTTCTTCGATAATAATATCTCTGTTACTGTAGTCTCTAGTTACAGAAGAAGCGACATTTAGTATTTCAAATCCAAGTTTATACTGATTAGTAACATCATCTTGAATTAGCCATCCTTTACTTTCTAGGGTTTTAACTATTCTGAAAACTGTCGACTTAGGAAGATTTAAAATTTTACTAATTTCAGTAATACCATAATAAGTTTTGTTATTATTATATAAGTTCAAAATATCAATAGCCCTAATAATGGAATTAATATTTTGATCATCTTTTTTTTCCTCCATAATATTCTCCCTTAAACTTACATTTATTTAGTACATTAAATTATACATATTAAAAAGCTTACTTGTCAAGCCATCTCAATATTTAGATAAGTTAATTAAACCATTATTAAAACTTAAAAACTACTCCAATTACTGCAGCTAGCAGTATATAGGTTATTGGATGTTTGTTAAACTTTCTTATTAGATAAAACATAATTCCAAATAATAATATTGCTTTAAAGTTTAGTAAATCCATGATTTTATTTGTAAGATTAAAAGTTTCTATACTAAATAATTCTATCTTTGCTAATTCAAAGCCAACTGCACCTATTAATCCTGCAACTGCAGGTCTAATACCATAAAATGCAGACTTAACAACATGCTCTTCACTGAATTTAGAAAAGTAGTGCGCAATTATTACAATTATGATAATTGATGGTGTTACTATTCCTAAGGTCGCTATTAAACCACCTAAAACTCCACCTGTATTAAAACCTACATAAGTAGCAGTGTTTATTCCTATTGGACCTGGTGTTGATTCAGAAACAGCTATCATATTTAAAAGTTCTTCTGATGTAATCCATCCATATTTATGCACAATTTCTTGTAAAAAAGGTAATGTAGCCAATCCTCCCCCAACTGAGAATAGACCTATTCTAAAAAATACTAAATATAATTTTAAATATATCATAATTATTTTTCCTCACCAAAATCTATATTTCTGCATCTAATAATGCCTATTAAGCTGGCAGCAACAATTACTATAATTGGGGAAGTGTTTAAAATTGCTACTGCTAATAGTGAAATAAAGAATAGTATAATTCCTACCCAGTCCTTAATAGACTGAGTAGCCATCTTTATAACTGTATTGGCTATTAATGCTGCTACTACAACTCTAATACCACCAAAAGCATGTTGCACTATTTGTATATCTTGAAAATGCTTAAAAAAAGTAGCTATTGTAGTAATAATAATTAAAGACGGAGCAACCATTCCAAGAGTACCCGCTATACCACCTAATATGCCTTTTCTTTTATAACCAATGAATGTTGCTGTGTTCACTGCAATTATTCCAGGAGTGCATTGACCAATGGCATAATAATCTATGATTTCTTCATATGTAGCCCATTTTCTATCTTCCACAAACTCCTTTTGTATGGCTGGAAGCATTGCATAACCTCCACCAAAGGTAAAACCGCCTACTCTAAAAAATATCATAAAAATCTCAAATAATTCCTTCAATAATCTATTCAACTCCTTTTATATCTTAAGTATAAATTATACATCATTGACTAAGCTAACTCAACAAAAAGGCTCCCATAAGGGAGCCTTTATATTAGTAATATTTCTTGCATTCGTTGTGTTCTTGAACCATTCTTAATGCTTCTCCAAATCTTTGGAAGTGTACAACTTCTCTTTGTCTTAGGAATCTTAAAGTATCTGTAACTCCTGGGTCATCACTAACATTTATTAGCCATTCATATGTTGCTCTAGCTTTTTCTTCAGCTGCCATATCTTCATGTAAGTCTGCTACAGGGTCGTCTTTTACCCCTATATATGCTGCAATCCATGGTACTCCTGCCGCATTATGAGGATAGACCCCTTTTCCATGATTTACATAATGTGCTTCAAATGGTGTACCTTTAATTTGCTCAACAGTAGCATCTTTTGTTAGTTTGTAAACTAAAGTGGCTATCATTTCCCAGTGAGCTAGCTCTTCTGTACCTATATCTGTCAATAAAGCCTTAGTCTTTCCAGTCGGCATAGTATATCTTTGACTTAGGTATCTTATTCCGGCAGAAAGTTCACCGTCTGCTCCTCCAAATTGTTCTATAATCATAGCAGCTAGGGTTGGATTAGTTGTATCTACCCTTACTGGATATTGTAGTCTTTTTTCATAAATCCACATATTAACCCTCCTTAAATATTAGTAAAGTTTATATCCCATGGCCAAGGTTCTTCAACATAGCCCCACGGATATCTACTTGTACTCGTATTTCTTAGAGGACTATATCTCGACTCATACATATCTAACAATTGTTGATATCTTTGAGAGCTACTATTATGGAGCCTCAATGCACCTTCATCATTTGGATGAGTGTCTAGATAAAGAGCTGTTTCAACAACTACAAAGTTTGCCTCCATTATATCAACTAATAATCTCATTTGAGCTCTATCCATAATAATTCCCTCTCCTTTCTCTTGGGTCACATGGTACATAAGGTCTTAATAGTTCAGGAAATAGTGTACCTCTTCTTAATGCTTCTCTACTATCATAGACCGTATTCATTACTTGAATCGGAACATAGCATCTAGCTAATTCTCTACCACAATTACTTGAATTTCTATTGTCTTCGTTCATTTTTTCCCCTCCTAAAACACTTTCTATATATCATACGCTGGTCCTACTAAATCTGTGATTATTAAAAATTTAATATTTTGTTTTTTTGAAATTTACAATTATATGGATAAAGTTCAATCATCTGTAAATAGTGTATTATTTTACATGATTATTAATAAATCTTTTACACATAATACTATTAGACAAAATTATTTACAAAAACAAATTGAAAGGAGAAACAAAAATGGCAAACACAAACAATACTAATAGTAATAGAATAGTAGTTCCTGAGGCTCGTCAAGCTCTAAATCAAATGAAATTAGAAATAGCAAATGAATTAGGTATGGCTAACTATGATATGTTAGATAAAGGTAATCTACCATCAAGACAAAATGGATACGTTGGTGGATACATGACTAAAAACTTAGTTAGAATGGCTCAACAAAACATGGCTGGTGGCCAACAACCACCTAGTGGAACAACTCTATAATCAAAAAAATAAAAGATAGGTCTTAATGACCTATCTTTTTATTATAACCTATTATCTTTTGGCTAATTCTTTATCTAGTAGATATAAACCAGTGAAATTATTATTGATTCCTTCTAAAGCAAATATAATATCTTTCATGCTATTTTCCTCTTCAAGTTGTTCTTCAACAAACCATTGAAGAAAGTGAATTGTTGGATAATGGTTTTCTTCTTTAGCAAGATCTAATATATCATTGATTCTAGATGTAACTAATTTTTCATGTTCTAATGCTTTTTCAAAAACTTCTAAAAATGAAGTATAATCATTTTTAGGTTCTTCCATTGCTTGAGCCATTACTCTACCATCAATCTCATTTATAAAGCTATAAAACTTCATAGCATGCTCATACTCTTCTTTAGCTTGCTCATTTAAGAAGTGAGCAAATCCATTCATGTTTTCTGCAGAACAATAAGCAGCCATAGCTACATAATAATATCCTGATAATAATTCAAAATTAAATTGATCATTTAGCGCTTTTAATAATTTTTCTGATGCCATAATATACCCCCTGATTTATTAATTTATTATTTATTTTGGTTCTAATTAAGTATTAATTAATTACCCATTAGGTGGTATATTAAACCATATAAGAAAATCAATTCATTAAAATAATGCCCAAATCTTTATATATACGCTCATCTATTTTATCTGTTATAGGTATATTCTTATATTTTAGAAATTCGATCAATGCCCTCTTCATTCCTTCTCCATATATACCATCAAGTGAAGAATCATAAAAACCTTCTCTTGATAATCTTTTTTGAACTTCTAGCACATCCGCTCCCCTATCTCCTGGTTTCAATGTCCTAAATCCTTGTCCGAAGGGGCCAAATTCTCCATTCATAATTATGACTTGAGTATTATGAGATACCTTATCATATAGATCTTCTACATCTGAATTTCTCATTCTGATGCAACCTCCAGATACATTTGCCCCAATGGACCCTGGTTGATTCGTACCATGAATTCCATATTTTCCCCAGGGTACATTAAGACCAAGCCATCTAGAACCAAATCCTTCTCCCCATTGTGCTTTCTCAACAATTTGGAAACTTCCCAATGGAGTGGGTGACGAAGATTTTCCTGTTGCAATTGTATATATAGCTAATACCTTTTCATTTTCTCTATCAACTAATGAGAGTCTCTTCTTATCCACTTCAATTAATATAGTTAACTTTGGTTTATTACCTTTAGATGAAGCATTCAAGGAATCTAAATTTTGATTAATATTATTTATATGTAAACAAACTCCCAACATTAAAATAAAAATTACTAGAATAAATAAAGTATTAGTTAGAAATTTACACTTCAAAAATATCCCCTCCTTCTAAATATTTATATGCAAGTAAATAAAAAATCTTCCTAAATATTTAAAGGGGCAGGAAAATAGATGAGATAAAAATATATCTCATCATTTAGAAGTTAATATCTATAATTTAAAATTATCATATAATTATAATTCTGGATTATATGATTGAAATATGCTGTAAATTGAAATATTATTTAAAGTAAGTAGCTTCACTATTGCCGGAATATCTTGTATGGTGATATTTAGCTCTACTCCGTTGTATTTATAAGTGATATCATTTATATCTAATTTCCCAGACTTATTCAATAGTTCTATTAATTTGTTTTCCACAGAAGGAATATTCATTCCTCCAATAATAAAACACATTTTCTTTTTAGTATTAGAAAAATCCTTAGGATCTATCCTATTTATCAATAGAATCTTATTCATTTATATTACTCCTTCCATAGCTAGGACAATACTATCAATATTAATACCCAAGAATAAAATTATAAAACCAAATTTTTAGATATTTATAAATTGTGATAAGTCTAGAAATATGATAATCTTAAGATTGAACTAATAATAGGAGTGAATTAAATGATTAAGAAGATCAAAAGCCTCACCCAATGTGTTTTGTTTAAAAATCTTGAAGAATCGGAAATAGAAAAAATTATAAGTAATATTGCATATACTGTCAAAACTTATGAAAAAGATGAGGTAATTGCCATTGAAAATGATGATTGTGATAGTTTAGGTATTATACTTTCTGGAAATATCGAAATTCACAAACCTTTTCCATCTGGTAAGGTTGTGACTATTAATCATTTTTCAGCTGGGAATGTCTTTGGTGAAGCATTAGTCTTTTCGGAAAGGCATCTTTACCCTGCAACCATAATCTCCTCTGATAATTCAGAAGTAATGTATATTAAAAGAGAAGATATTGTAAAAATGATGGCTAACAACCCTGTTGTAATTAATAACTTTATGGGAGTTTTATCTAATCGTATATTAATGTTAAATAATAGATTGACAAATTTGTCCTATGATTCACTACGTAAAAAAATTGCTAACATATTGCTTCTTGAATACAATAGGCAAAAATCTACACTTATTATTTTACCCTATAGTAGAAAGAAAATGGCAGAACTTCTCAATATCCCTAGACCTTCTCTTTCACGTGAGTTGGTCAATATGAAAGAAGAAGGAATCATAGATTTTTATAAAAATAAGATGAAAATATTGGACGTAAAAAAACTAGAAAATACCTTATTAGATTAGGATATAAGCTTAGGAGGTGTAGAAAAATGAACTACGATGTAATAATAATCGGTGCTGGCCCCTGTGGGATATTTACTGCATTAGAATTAAAAAATAATAATCCAGATTTAAAAGTCTTAATTTTAGAGAAAGGAAATTCTATAGCAAAAAGAATATGCCCTAAAAGAAAAAAAGGTATATGCATAGGATGTAAACCTTGCAATATTACAACTGGATTTGCTGGAGCTGGGGCTTATTCAGATGGTAAACTTTCACTTTCCCCTGATGTTGGTGGTAATCTACCAAAATATTTAGGATATTCTGAGACACAAAAATTAATAGATTATGTTGATGATATATATCTAAAATTTGGTGCTGATGAAAAAATATTTGGTATAGATAAAGAAGATGAAATAAGAGATATTAGAAAAAAAGCTATCTCAGGTAATTTAAAATTAGTAGAGTGTCCTATTAGACATATGGGTACAGAAGAAGGATATAATATCTATTCTAGAATAGAACATTATCTGCTTGAATTAGGAGTTGAACTAAGTTTTAGAAATCCTGTTAAAGATTTACTATTTAATGATAATAATGAAATTATAGGAGTAATAGCAGATAAGGAATATTATTCAAAAATAGTCGTAGCAGCTGTAGGGCGTGAAGGATCTGATTGGCTTAGAAATATTTGTCTACATCATAATATTGATGTAGAGACAGGTGATATTGATATCGGTGTGAGGGTAGAGACTAGAAATGAAATTATGGAAGAATTAAATGAATCTATGTATGAGAGTAAATTAATCTATTATTCTCAAACCTTTGATGATAAGGTTAGAACATTTTGTTCTAATCCTGGTGGGGAAGTATCTACCGAGTATTACGATAATAATTTAGCAGTTGTAAATGGTCATAGCTATAAATCAGAAGAGCTAAAATCTGATAATACAAATTTCGCACTACTTGTTACAAAACATTTTACAAAACCCTTTAATTCACCAATAGAATACGGTATGCATATAGCACAATTAGGAAATATGCTATCAGGCAATAAAGTCTTAGTTCAAAGATATGGTGACTTTAAACGAGGAAGAAGAACTACCGATGAAAGACTTCAAAGAAATAATATAGTTCCAACTTTAAAAGATGCTGTCCCTGGGGACCTAAGTCTAGTATTACCATATAGAATACTTAAAAGTATAGATGAAATGATTGCTGCGCTAGATAATGTGGTACCTGGTATAGCAAGTGACGAGACATTACTATATGGTGTTGAAGTCAAATTTTACTCAAGTATCGTTTTAACAGATGCCACCTTTGAAACAAATATAAAAGGATTATACGTAGGTGGAGATGGTGCAGGAATCACTAGAGGATTAATGCAAGCCAGTGTAAATGGAGTTGTTCTTGGTAGAATATTATTAGATATAAGCAATTAATAAAAGTATTTTCCAAATATTGTAAATAAGTGTTGATTTTTCAAAAGTTTCAGATATAATAATAATTACTGAGTAAAATAAGGAGGTCGTGAAGATGTTAAGAATAAGAGTAAGCAGTTTAAAATTATCAAAATTAAATTTAATAGCACGACCTATGCTTAATACTCAAATATAATTTTTTATATTTTTGATTTTTGGCCATAGGTCTATACCTATGGCTTTTTATATTTTTAAGAATGTTTTTGTATTATGCATTTTAGACCATAGGACTTTCCTATGGTCTAGTTTATTTTTAGGGAGGGAATTATTTGAAGGATCTTAAAAAGCTACTAAAATTTACTAAAGGTTATGGCTTAATGTACTCCATAGGTATATTATCCATAATATTATCACAAGGGATAACACTACTAAGTCCTCTTGTAATTAGAACAACCATTGACTCCATTATAGGTTCTGAGAATATAGTCAATGAGAAAGTTTTATATTATGTTGAACTATTTGGAGGAAAATCGTTTTTAAGAGAAAATCTATGGATCGTTGGAATTATTATAATAGGCATAACAGTTTTAAGAGGGATGTTTCTTTACCTCAAAAATACAATGTCAAGTAAGTCAGCAGAAAATATAGCTGAAAATATTAAGAATCAGCTTTATGATCATATTCAAAAGTTACCATATGAATATCATGTATCTGCTGAAACTGGTGAATTGATTCAAAGATGTACTTCTGATGTGGACACTATTAGAAGATTTTTAGCAATACAATTAATGGAAGTTGTAGGATCTTTATTTATGCTTATATTTACTGTAAGTATAATGACTAGTTTAAGTCCAAAAATGGCACTTATATCCATATCTGTGCTACCAATCACTTTTATGTTTGCTGTATTATTTTTTAGGAAAGTAAAAAAAGATTTCCAAGCCTCAGATGAAGCTGAAGCTAGGCTTTCTACTGCTTTGCAAGAAAATTTAACTGGTATAAGAGTAGTTAAGGCTTTTGCTCGAGAAAAATATGAAATTGACAATTTTGATAAGAAAAATATGGAACATAGGACATTAACAGCTAAATTAATTATGAATCTATCTACTTATTGGGCTATATCTGATTTTATGAGTTTTGCACAAATAGGCTTGGTAATGGTCTATGGTAGTTATTTAGCTGTTATAGGAGAAATTACACTTGGTACATTAGTTGCATTTACTAGTTATATAGGTATGTTGGTTTGGCCTGTTAGACAGATGGGACGTACCCTTACAGATATGGGTAAAGCGTTTGTTTCTTTAAAAAGAATAGATGAGATTCTGATGGAACCTATAGAAGTACTAATAGAAAATTGTCAAGAACCAACTCTCACTGGAAATATAGAATTTAATAATGTCTACTTTGAATATGAAAAAGATAATCCAGTGCTTAAGGATATTAGTTTTAAAATCAATCCTGGGGAAACTATCGCTTTTATTGGTCCAACAGGTTCTGGAAAAAGCTCATTAGTTCATTTACTTCCTAGACTTTATGAGTATTCCAATGGCAGTATTTTACTGGATGGTATAGAACTTAATCAAATTGACAAACATTGGATTAGGAAAAACATTGGATTAGTATTACAAGAACCTTTTCTTTATGCTAAGACCATTAAGGAGAATATCAAACTTGCCAATCCAAGTTACTCAGACAAAAGGGTATATGATGCTGCAAAAACTGCATCTATTCATGAAGATATAAATTCCTTTGAAAAGAAGTATGAAACCTTAGTTGGTGAACGTGGTGTATCTTTATCTGGAGGTCAAAAACAAAGAATGGCCATTGCTAGGACTATTATAAATGATTGCCCTATTGTAGTCTTTGATGATTCCTTATCAGCTGTAGATACATCAACAGATATTGCAATACGTGAAGCGTTAAAGACAAGAAAAAATAAATCAACAACAATAATAATATCCCATAGAATTTCTACTGTAGCAGGAGCAGATATGATCTATGTGTTAGATAAAGGCAGAATCATACAAAGAGGTAAGCATAAAGATTTAATCAACGAAGATGGCTTATATAAAAGAGTCTACACAATCCAATCCTCCTATGAGGATAATCTAGAAATTGTTTAGGAGGTAATCTATGGAGAACGAACATATAATAAATGAAAAAATAAATTTGAATATATGGAAGGATTTTTTTAAGATATTAAAACCTTATAAAAATCAATTCATGAAAATAGTTATTATGATGATTTTTGTCGGTGCAATGGATACCATTTTTCCCCTTTTATCAAAATATGCAATCGACAATTTTGTAGAAAAAGGTACCTATGAAGGACTTCCAAGTTTTGGGCTACTGTATTTATTTGCAGCTTTATTCTTTTCAATAACCATATATCTATTTATAGCAATTGCAGGTAAATTAGAAACTCAAATGGCTTATGATATCAGAAAACTAGGATTTGAAAAGCTTCAAATGCTACCATTGTCATACTACGACGATAAGGCTGTCGGATGGTTAATGTCTAGGATGACATCAGATATACAAAGATTAAGTGAGACTATCTCATGGAGTTTAGTTGACTTTTCCTGGGGAATAACTATGATGATAGGCGTGACTATTGCAATGCTTATACTTAATTGGAAATTAGCATTGATAGCCTTAATCGTAGTACCGTTTGTTGCAATAGTAAGTGCTTATTTTCAAAAAAGAATATTAAATGCTCAAAGAAATGTAAGGAAAATAAACTCACAAATTACAGCAGCGTTTAATGAAGATATTCAAGGTGCTAAAACTACTAAAACTTTGGTTAGAGAAGATATAAATTTACAAGAGTTTTCAGAAATTACTTCGAATATGAAGAAAAGTGCTATACGTGCAACAATACTTTCCTCAATATATTTACCTATTGTACTAACCTTAGGAAGTATAGGTACAGCACTAGCAATCAACTTTGGGGGAAGTTTTGTTATGAGAGATATAATAAGCTATGGAACATTGGTAGCTTTTATATCGTATACTACACAATTATTTGAACCTATCAGACAAATGGCTGTAATATTTGCAGAAGTCCAATCGGCACAAGCTTCTGCAGAAAGAGTTTTTTCATTATTGAATGAAGAACCAGATATTATTGATAGTGAAGAAGTTATTACGAAATATGGAGATATATTTAATCCAAAGAGAGAAAATTGGCCTAAAATTTTAGGAAAAGTTGAATTTAAGAATGTTTCTTTTTCATATAAGGATGGAGAAGATATATTAAAAGACTTTAACTTAAGTGTAAAACCTGGTGATACTATAGCTTTAGTAGGAGAAACGGGAGCAGGAAAATCTACCATTGTAAATCTATTCTGTAGATTTTATGAACCTACAGCTGGCGAAATTCTAATCGATGGTATTAATTACAAGGATATGCCCCAGAATTGGATTCATGAAAACTTAGGATATGTACTACAATCTCCTCATCTGTTTAGCGGTACCATTAAGGACAATATAAGATACGGTGACTTAGATGCTACAGATGAAGATATAATCGATGCTTGTAAACTGGTAGACGCACATGACTTTATAATGAGTATGGAAAAAGGCTATGACACCGAAGTTGGAGAAGGTGGTAATCTTCTATCCACTGGTCAAAAACAACTTCTTTCCTTTGCAAGAGCTATTGTCAGAAATCCAAGACTCTTTGTATTGGATGAAGCTACATCTTCTATAGATACAGAAACAGAAAAAGTTATCCAAGATGCTATTCACAATGTGCTAGAAGGAAGAACCAGCTTCGTAATTGCTCATAGACTATCTACTATAAGAAATGCTGATAAGATATTGGTTATTGATGATGGTAGGATTATTGAATCAGGTAATCATAAAGAATTGATTCAAAGTAAGGGATATTACTATGAATTATATAAAAATCAATTTATTGAAGAAGAAAGTAAGATTGTATTAGGGTAAATTTGTATTAGAAATGGGAGGTATAAGACCTCCCATTTCTAATACAATAAATGAACAGAATTTTGCGTCCCCAACGTTCAAATGAACAAAGTTTCGCGTCCCTACTGTTCATTTGCCTTTTTCATTGTCTCTAAAAATGCCTGTGGTGGTTGTGCTCCTGATATAGCATATTTATTATTGAATATGAAAAATGGTACACTGCTGATCTCATATTGACTTGCCATGTATTTATCAGTATCAACCTCTGAATAATACTCATCTGAATTTAACATCTTGATAACCTCTTCATTATCTAAACCAACCCTTGCCCCTATTTTGGACAATTCTTCTATATCACCAATATCCAATCCTTCAATGAAATGAGCTTTAAATAGTTCCTCTACGACCTCTTTGTCCTTATTAACATTCTTAGCAAAATGTGTAAGTCTATGGGCATCTAAGGTATTTGTATTTACTATCATATCATAGTTATAATGTAGTCCAACATCTTTAGCCATAGATACAACCCTATCTATCATTTGTTGAGCTTGATCTAAACTTGCTCCATACTTGTTTGCCAGATCTTGGACAGAGTTTCTTTTCCCTTCTTTTTTAGCATTAGGGTCAAGCTGGAAACTGTGGTAAACAATTTCTATTTCATCTTTGGATTCAAACTCCTTTAATGCAGTTTCAAGATTTCTCTTTCCTATATAACAGAATGGACATGCAATGTCTGACCATATATCTATTTTCATAAATTATTGCCTCCTTTAATTTGTTGTATTTATTAATTACCCAATAATTAATGGAGTCAACAAAAAAGGCAGCCTAAGCTGCCTATCTATATTAAAAACATACCTACTATAGTTGTAACTACTAATCCTATAACAACTGGTTTAAAGTTTCTTCGTGTTAATTCAAATGGATCTACACCACATATAGCTGCTGCTGGAATAACTGCCCAAGGAATCAAAGTACCCCCACCAACCCATATAGCAGCTATTTGACCTAGAGCTGTTAGAGTTGCTGCACCTTTTCCTAATGCTGCACCAAATAGTTTGGCAACTGAACCAGCCAATGAAATACCTGAAAATCCCGAACCATCTAATCCAGTAATTGCACCTACCGATGTAAGAGTTATTGCACCTATACCTTCATTTAAAGGAACTGCGTTAGCCAACGCTAATCCTAAATCATTTACAATACCTTGGGATGTTTCTGGCAAGTGATTTCCTATAACAGTAAGAAAACCTGAGTCTCCTAAATAGAAAAAAGCTGCAATAGGAATTACTGGGCCAAATATCTCAAATCCAAATTTGAATCCTGTAACTATATATTTCGTTATTTCCTCTAATGCACTGTTTTTATGAACTAGGAGAGATACCAGTACTAATATAAATATAGCTGTACCACCTATCAATGCAGTTGCATCTCCACCTTGTAAATTAGCCATAATCATAATAACTACATCAATTGCAAATAATAATGGGATAATTATCGCTAATACATTCTTAGTTTTTTTACTTAAAATATTTTTTAGTTCTTCATCATTTTGCTTTGTATTCTTTAGATTTACATCCTTTTCAACTTTTAATTTACCACTTTTTAAATCTCTTTTTAAAAATATGAATGCTGTAACTGTAGTGACCAAACCCATTACAATAACTAAAGGTATACTGGCAGAAACAACCTCACCTACAGGTAGCCCAGCCGCATCAGCTGTTAGCTTTGGTGCTCCTTGAATTATAAAATCACCTGATAAAGCAATACCATGGCCAAAGATATTCATTACCATTGCAACTGCTAAGGCAGGTAAGCCAACTTTTACAGCTACTGGTAACATTACAGCTCCTATTAATGCTACAGCAGGTGATGGCCAGAAGAAAAACGATATAGCCATCATCAGAATACCAATTACCCAATATGCTAGAGTCGGTGTTTTGATTAATTTTGTAAAAGGCGAAACCATTATTTCATTGATACCTGTTTTCATCAGTATGGTACTCATAGCTACTATGACTGAGATAATTAATATAGTTCCCATCAATTCTACAATGGCAAATATAAAGCTATTAAATACAGTCATTATACCCAGAGATAGAGACTTTGTAGCAAACAAGCCCAATAGAAATATGCCTATTATACAAACAAGGGTAGTATCTCTTTTCCTTATCATCACTACTAAAATAAGTAGTGTGAATATCATAAAGAGATAATGTAATGAGTTAAGCTCAATATTCATAAAATCCCTCCTAAAATTGTAATCGTACTTCACAATATGCCGAAAGGGAGTTTATGGTGTGAAGAATATTAAATTATAGTAGTTATTATATATTTTTTTTGATATGATTATATTGTCATTAATAATCAACTTCTAAGGAGTGAATACATGAAATTTAAATGGAATGAACGATACAATACTATAGCAATTTATTCAATCATAGTCGCATTTATCAGTATAATATTTTATCTCATAGCTTCAGAAGTTAGTCAATTCAAAATTCAAGTAAGTAAGTACATAAGCACTTTGTATCCCATAATAATTGGATTTGTAATGGCCTATTTATTTAATTTTATTTTGGAATTCTTTGAAAAACATCTATTGAAAAACCTATTTATTAAGGAGAAAAACAGAAGATTTGGTAGAATAATAGGAATAATACTAACTTATACTGTCGTATCTTTTCTTTTATATTTATTCTTGAAATTCGTTTTACCCCAACTTGTTTCATCCATAGTAGGTTTAGTAAATGATATTCCTTCCTATGTAACAGAAATAAGTAGACAAATTATAAAGTTTGCTAACGATCTGGACCTTCAACAGGAATACTATAATATAATACTAGAAAAATGGAATGAATTTGTAAATTATATAATCAATTTTGCCACAGGCCTTATACCTAAAATTGGTAACTTTGCAAAAAGTATTCTATCAAGTATATGGAATATTGTATTAGGTATAATTGTATCTATATATCTATTATTCGATAAGGAGAAATTTATGGCCTTATCTAGAAAATTGATTACGTCGATGTTCTCTGAAAAAACTAGAGAAAAAACCTTTGAATTAGTAAGAAGGGCAGATAGCATTTTTGGACGATTTTTAAGTGGTAAGATTCTTGATTCTACCATAATTGGAGTTTTAACCTTTATAATATTAAGAATGTTTGATATGCCCTATGCTGTTTTGGTATCTTTCATTGTTGGAGTTACAAATATTATACCATTCTTCGGACCATTCATTGGAGCTGTACCATCATTCTTCATAATATTGTTTGTATCACCAATAAAGGCTTTATGGTTCTTGATTATAATACTTGTAATACAACAGATAGATGGCAATATTATTGGTCCTAAGATCTTAGGTGATTCTTTAGGTATATCAGCTTTTTGGATATTATTCTCATTACTTGTAACAGGTAAGTTATTAGGATTTGTCGGTATGATCATAGGCGTTCCGTTATTTGTATTTGTTTATTCTATTATAAAAGACATAGCTGAATATAGATTAGAAAAGAAGGGTTTACCTAAAGATACCAATGATTATTATAAGTAGAACAAAAGATTCTTCATTGCATTGAGAATGACAATTAATATTAAAAGGATACTGGCTTTTTCCAGTATCCCTTTATTTTATTTATTTATTATATCCTTAACCTTCATTAGACGTGTAATAGTAGCTCTTTCATTTTCATCTAGCTTCATTCTGATAAATCTAATTGTCTCTTCTAAGTCTGGTATGATTCTGTATTCAAGTGCGTTTACTCTTCTTCTAGTTTTCTCTATTTCTTCAGCCATTAGTTGACAAGCCTTTTCAACTTCAGCTAGTTCTAATAATTTTGGCATTATGCTGTATAGCTTGGCTATTGCAGCATCTAATTCTGAAGAAGTCTGGGCAAACCCATATGGATAAATACTACCTGCATCAGATTCATATTGCCTTTGAAAATTCATAACTGGTACAAATACACTCATAACATTTTTCTTCTTTATATCAACAGTAATCTTTTCTTTAGATACTGCTACGGCCTCCTCCATCATCTCGGGAGACATTACAGCGCTAGCTAATAAAAATTCCTTAAACGAAGCTCCAAGCTCTTCTTCTACTTCAAGTCTTAAAGCTTTATTCTTTTTTATTAACTCGATAAATCTCCTCATAAGCTCATCTTGTTTATCCTTTAGGAGCTTATGGCCCCGCGTTGCTGTGGATAATCTAGCTTTAAGAGAAGAAAGCTCCATCCTAGTAGGATTAACATTAAGCTTAGCCATCTACTCAGCCCCTTTATCATCCAATGGAAGATATTTATCAAGATATTCATCTCTGATTCTCTTAAGCTCAGTTCTAGGAATAATCTTTAATAGCTCCCAACCTAAATCTAGAGTATCAATTATGGTTCTATTATTGTAATAACCTTGATTTACATACTTATTATCAAACTCTTGAGCAAACTTTGAAAACGCCTTATCTGCATCTGATAATGCTGATTCACCCAATATTGTAGCTAGCTCTCTAGCTTCTCTACCTGATGTATATGCAGCATATAGCTGGTTCATTGTATCAGCATGGTCTTCTCTTGTTTTACCTTTACCTATACCTTTATCCTTAAGTCTTGATAATGAAGGTACAACGTTTATAGGAGGTTCTATACCCCTCTTATAAAGATCTCTAGATAGTATTATCTGACCCTCTGTTATATATCCTGTTAAGTCAGGTATTGGATGAGTAATATCATCTTCTGGCATTGTTAAAATTGGGATTTGAGTAATAGAACCCTTTCTTCCGAGAATTCTACCAGCTCTCTCATATATTGTTGAAAGGTCAGTATATAGATATCCTGGATATCCACGTCTACCTGGAACTTCCTTTCTAGCAGCAGATGTTTCTCTAAGTGCTTCAGCATATGTTGTCATGTCAGTTAGTATAACAAGTACATGCATGTCCTTTTCAAACGCTAAATACTCTGCACATGTAAGAGCCATACGAGGAGTTGCTATTCTTTCTATTGCAGGGTCATCTGCAAGATTCATAAATAATACTGCTCTATCAATAGCTCCTGTACGATTAAAGTCATCCATAAAGAATTGTGCTTCTTCAAATGTAATACCCATTGCCGCAAATACTACAGCAAATTTCTCGTCTGAACCTACAACATTTGCTTGTCTCGCAATTTGTGCAGCAACTTGGTTGTGAGGTAATCCTGAACCTGAGAATATAGGTAATTTTTGTCCTCTAACTAGTGTATTAAGACCATCAATACAAGAAATTCCTGTTTGGATAAATTCATCAGGATAGTCCCTTGCAACTGGGTTTATTGGAACACCATTGGTATCTATTTTCTTTTCCGGTATAATCTTCGGTCCATTATCCTTTGGTCTACCAAGACCATCAAAGACTCTACCTATCATATCCATGGAAACACCTAATTCAAGAGGTCTACCAAGGAATCTTACACTAGTGTTTTTTAAGTTAATACCTGTGGATCCTTCAAAAAGCTGAATCATGGCTTTGTCGCCATCTATCTCTAGAACTCTACCTCTTCTTTTTTCACCAGTTTGAATTTCTATTTCTACAAGTTCTTCATACTTAGCCCCTTCGACTCCTTCAACAACCATCAAGGGTCCAACTACTTCACTTACTGTTTTATATTCTTTAAGCATCAAGGATACCTCCTTTGCTTATTAGATTGTCTACTTCTTCCTTAAGCTCTTTTTCTATTTCATCTATTTGATCAATATCTTCTTCACGTATATTTTTAGCACGTGCAATTTTACTTCTAACTTCCATGTTTTCAATTTCTTTTAAATAAACACCACTGTTTAAAGCTCTTAAGCCTTCATCATAGAACTTTAATACTACTTTAAGCATTTTATTCTGTTTTTGTAATGAGCAATAAGTGTCGACTTCATGGAAAGCATTTTGTTGCAAGTAGTCTTCTCTTATGGACTTAGTTGCTTCAAGCTTTAATTGATCTGGCTCAGATAATGCATCTCTACCAACTAATCTTACGATTTCCTGTAATTCAGTTTCATCTTGTAATAGATTCATGGCCCTAGATCTATTTTTAGCAAATTCAGGGTCTATATTTTCATTCATCCACTCATCTGTTTTATCTTGATATAATGTATAGGAGTTCAACCAGTTTATAGCCGGGAAATGTCTCCTATAGGATAATGCATAATCAAGACCCCAGAATACCTTTACTATCCTTAGTGTAGCTTGAGTAACTGGTTCCGAAAGGTCTCCTCCTGGGGGAGATACTGCTCCTATTACTGTAACAGCGCCTTCTCTATTATCACTTCCATGGCAAATAACTTTACCAGCTCTTTCATAAAAGGCTGCTGCACGTGAAGCTAAATAAGCTGGGTATCCTTCGTCCCCTGGCATCTCTTCAAGTCTACCGGACATTTCTCTTAGAGCCTCTGCCCATCTAGAAGTTGAGTCTGCCATTATAGCCACTGAATATCCCATATCTCTGAAGTATTCAGCAATTGTTATACCAGTATAAATTGATGCCTCTCTAGCAGCTACTGGCATATTCGATGTATTGGCTATCAGTACAGTTCTCTTCATCAAAGACTCACCTGTTTGAGGGTCTATGATTTCTGGGAACTCTTTAAGTACGTCAGTCATTTCGTTTCCACGTTCACCACAGCCAACATATACTACTATTTCAGCATCAGCCCATTTTGCAAGCTGATGTTGTACTACTGTTTTTCCTGAGCCGAATGGACCAGGGATAGCTGCAGTACCACCCTTTGTAACTGGGAAAAATGTATCTATAACTCTCTGTCCAGTAATAAGCGGTACAGTTGGATTTATCTTTTGTTTATATGTTCTACCCTTTCTTACTGGCCACTTTTGCATCATTTGTAATTTCTTTGTACCATCTAGTGTACAAATATCATCTACTACAGTAAAGCTACCCTCTTTTATTTCAGTTACTTTACCTGATACACCATGTGGAACCATTATTTTATGAAGTACTACAGGAGTTTCTTGAACAGTTCCTATAACATCACCTTGTTCTACAATATCTCCCACTTTTACTGATGGTTTAAACTCCCACTTCTTATTTCTATCCAGGGATTTTACTTCTACTCCTCTTGCTAGGAAGTCTCCTGCTAGTGCTCTAAACATATCAAGTGGTCTTTGTATTCCATCAAACATGGTCTCAATAAGACCTGGTCCTAACTCAACAGATAAAGGCTCACCAGTTGTGTATACAGGGTCTCCAGGCCCTATACCAGTTGTTTCCTCATAAACCTGAATAGAGGCTTTATCTCCTCTCATTTCTATTATTTCACCGATTAATCTATCATCTGATACGCTAACAACGTCGTATACATTTGCTTCATCCATCCCCTCGGCAACTACTAAGGGGCCTGATACCTTAATTATTTTTCCTACCTTCAAGATAAGCCCTCTCTTTCTATAATATATTTGTTCCTACGGCTTTTTCTACATTATTGTTAATTCGACTCATACCAATATTAAGTGTCCCTTGATTGCTAGGAATCAGTATTACCGCAGGGATTATCTCTTTATCATATCTATCTATGGTATCTGGGATTAAACTTGCAATCTGTTCAGTAATAAAAATAATACCATAGTTGTCTCGGGCAATGGTGTCCACAACTTTTCTTGCATCATCTGAATCAAAAACTGTAAATACATCTACACCTAATGCCTTAAAGGCTAGGACAGAATCCTTGTCCCCTACAACTGCTATTTTATACATATAAATCACTCACCCTTCCTCTTATAACGTCGGGAGAAAGATTGTTTATCTTTGAAATCATAATAATTCTTAAATTCTTAATCTCAGCTTCCTTGGCTATTATATATGAAAAGATTGGTTCTGGTCCAAAGTTAATATATTTGGATTTCTTGTTTATATCCATCAGATAATCGTCCATATACTTTTCAAATTCAGACAATCTATCTGTTTCTATATAAGAGTTCAAACCTTTAACTAAAGCTGAGCTAATTTTAGAGTTTTTATACTTTTGAATCATTGTTTCAATTGAATCACCATATGTTGATAAGATAATTTCCTTTTCAATATTTCCATTTTCTAATATAACATCTTCAAAAAACTTAAATTCCTTACCTTGTTTTTTCATTCTAATTGATGACCTAACATTTATAAAATCAATCATGTCCTTTACATACTCAGTAAATAAATCAATTTTCGTATCCTTTGCCATCTCATATAAATGTTCAAAGTAGTATCTATCTAAAACAATATCAATTCTTTGAGGGTCTTTATTTTCTTCTAAGTCTGTGATAGTTGCTTCAATTGCATTTTTAAATTTCTTACTTATTTCGCTGAAATCTCCATCCTTATAAGCTTGTTTAAACTTTTTAGGATCTATTGTCCCTATTGATAAATATAGGTCAGATAAATCTTTATCAAATTCTTGTTCTTTTATAAGTACCTTTAAATTATGATAGTCATATTTTAGAGCTAATAAATCAACTACTACCTGCTCTACAGAAACTTCTCTCATAAGGTCATAAACTCTTCTTAGTTCGTTTGAAAGAATCTTTTCATAATCATTAGTACGGCTTATTCCTATTAATGATTTAGAATACTCAGTTTCATTAAGAAGCTTTATAACTTCGTCTATATCATCTGCATCAATCATTCTATCTATTTTAGGCCTTGAAAGGAGTCTGGTTTCAAAGACCCTGGTTCTTGTTACACCTTGGATGAATTGCATCCTATCCATGAAATCACTCCTATTCTTGGAAAAGCACTTGTGCTATTTCCACTTCTATGTCCTCTCTTCTAAAATCTACTAGGGACTCAAATGAGTAGTTCATTATTATATTTCCGTCCTTAAGTAAGAAACCAGAATCTATGGATTCATTATTAGAAACATTTGAATATACTCCTGATTTCTGAACAATTTCTTTGAATCTATCAGGAACTATGAGGACTTCAGTACCTTTTAGATTCATTTTGTTTAAACTGTTTTTAAGAAAACTCATATAAGTGTCTTCATCTATATTTACTAATCTTTCTTTAGCAAGAATAAAAACTTTATCCAATACTTGACGTTTTGCCTTTAACTTTTCATCTCTTATTCTTAATTCAGCTTCTGAGATTATTCTTTCCTTTAACATTACTGCTTCTCTATTTGCTTTCTCTAGAATTCTATCTTTCTTCTCATTAGCTTCACTTATCTTTGAATCAAGTATTTCTTGATTGTTTTTTTCAGACTCTTTAGTTATAGTTTGGGCTTCCATTTTGCCATCTTCAAGAATCTTTTCAATAAGATTTTCTAAATTAGACATTGCTTCACTTCCTTAATTTTTTTAGAAACTAACTGCATTTACAAGAATCAATGAAATAACGAATGCTAATAATGCGTAAGTCTCTACCATTACTGAGAATATGATACCTTTTGTTGATTGTTCTTCATTTTTCGCTAGGATATTTATACCAGCTGCTGCTGTTTTTCCTTGAGCTATAGCTGATACCCAACCTACTAAACCTACAGGTAAACAAGCAGCAAATATATACATACCTTCTGCTAATGACATTCCAGCACTTAATTTACCTAAAACTAAAAGACCAATAACGAAACCATATAAACCTTGAGTACCAGGTAATAGTTGTAATACTAAGGCCTTACCAAACTTTTCAGGCTCTTCTATCATTAATCCAGCTGCTGCTTCCCCTACTAAACCTACACCCTTAGCGGATCCAAATCCTGATAATATAACTGCTATTGCTGCACCTAAACCTGCAAAAAATATTCCTCCATTGTTAAACATAACTTCTGCAAAATTCATTATTTTTCCTCCTTATTTAACATCTATATATTTTGATTTATTTCTAAAATGCTTAAATCTAGTTCCTCCACCTTCATAGAATTTACCAAAGAATTCTACATAGGTAAGTCTTATAGTATGAACATAGGCACTTAGTACGCTTAGGAAAACATTGAATGCTTGTCCTATTACGAAAACAGCAATACCACCTACTATTCCTAGTATCCCTTTTGCAAATAGCATATCAACCATCATATTTATAGCTGTAGCTATAAATCCACCTGATAGGCCTAGTGCCATCAGTCTAGAATATGAAACAAAATCTCCTACATAACTTGATATTCCATATAAGCTATAAAACCCACCAGCTAACTTACCTGGAATACTAGTTGCATCTCTACCACCAGTTAATACTATACCTACCATACCTAATATCATAATTACCAGTGATACATTCTTAACCGTAGCAGACAAACCTACTACAATTGATATTAAAAACAATCCTCCACCTATTAATGCCATAAACCAAAATCCTACATCAAATATTGCATCCATCAACTTACCATCTCTAATATTTATATAGGCTTTTATACCTAATGCATAAAATATGTGGATTGCACCAAAGGCTACAGATATAATTAACAATTCATTATACTGTTCTGCTGGAGTAATTAATGCAGGAAGAGGTATTATTCCTCCTAGGAAAGAACCATAAATCATCCCCCAAATTATCGTAGAGTAACTTAAGTAATGGAAAAACCTTACTGAATTCTTCATGCTTTCTTTTAGATTAAATCTCTTAAGAGCTACTAATGTACCAATTAACATCAATATTCCGTATCCTATATCAGCAATCATCATACCAAAGAATGCTAGATAAAATGGTGCTAAATATGGAGTTGGATCTATTTCGTTGTATTTTGGCATAGCATACATTGATGTCAATGATTCAAACGAACCAACAAATTTAGAATTTTCTAGCAATATAGGAACATTTTCATCATCCTTATGTGCTTCCTCTAATTCCAAATAATATACGTTATCTAAAGTTGTTTTTACTAATTCAGTGAACTCATCAGTCTTATCTGTGGGTATAAATCCTTTGATAACATTTAAGTTATCAGTAGATAGAAAATTCTCTGAAGCAGTTAGCCTCAACTTTTTATTCATTAGGTACTCATATTCAATTTCTAGATTATGAGTTTCAGCTGCCAAGGATTCTATTTGCTCTTGGTAGTTCGATATCTCATGTTTTAAAGACTTTATCTTTTCATTTAATATTTCTATCTCTAAGGCTGGCTCACCTTCAATAGCAATCTTAGAATTAGAGAAACTATTATTTCTTAATATATCTTTTACTGCATCTTCTTCATCTTTATATGTCATAATTAGGGCATAAAGATTATCTTTGTCTTCACTCAATATTTCAAAATAAGTATATTCTGTATCTACTAACTCATTTTCTATATTTTGTTTCAACTTTTTAGGTATTGTACCCAACATTACTTCAATATGCTTAAATGAACTTAAATCCTTAATAGGACTATTCAATTTTACCCATGGACTCAATTCATCTATAGAAGCTTCAATTTTAGAAATATCCTGATTTAATGCTTCTATCTTTGTATTAAGCTCTATAACTTGATTACAAATTTTATCATAATCAATGTTTAGAGCCCTTTCTTCTAATTCTTCAAAATTTAAACTTTCAGTGCCATCCTTCAAAGCTTTTAGGCCTGATTCCTTAACTTGATACTCAGACAATATCTCAATACCTTTACTGACCTTTGAGATTTCTTCATTTAATGCTACTATACTTTCAGGAATTTCGATATTACTCAATCCAATTTCTTTTAAAGATTCATCATCTTCAAGATCTGAGAAGTGCACGTAATTAAATTTTTGAAGCTGGTGAAGAAGGTTGTCCCTTTCTGAATCAAAGGCAAGCAAGTTGAAGCCACTCATTTTAACTATTGCCATTTGCATTCACAATCCTCTCAATAATATTGTTTACTGCTGTATTAATATTATCGTCACTTATATCGATTATTTTACTAGCTTCTAAACTTCCATCCTCAAGAATAGGCTTAGAAACAGTTTCACCTTCTATCTTAGCATCATCCCTAATTAATTTTGCATTATCTTCAGCTTCATTAATTATTCTTACATATTCCTCTTCAGCCCGTAATATAGTCTCATTTTTAGATCTTTTTGAAGCTTGTACAGATTCTTCTATCATTTTTCTAACTTTTTCTTCTGCTTCTTTTACTGAAATAATTGCATCTTTTGCCATGAAGTCACCTCCCAAGTAGTAATTTTCTAAAAATATAAAATACTCGCTATATTAAATGATAATATATTTAAGCATAGAATTCAATAAAATACAAAAAATAAATCTCTATTTTTGATTATTCCAAAAAAACACCCCTCTTAGCAGAGGGAATATTAGATTTTATATTTTTAGATTATTATGCATTTTAAAAATAATATATTGCATTTATACCCAAATGTATCCAGAGAAAACAAAATATTTTCAAAAACAACAAAAAAAGACAAGGGGACGTTTCGAGACCACTGAAAAAGTGATCTTTTCTTCTCCTTTGTCCACTTAATAAATAACTATATACAAAATTTAAGCCTTAATAC
>JAVKTT010000009.1:0-55259 GCA_031460505.1 Tissierellaceae bacterium | reverse complement strand
TAGGATGCATGGCTCCTTTAGAATATAGAAACCATGCATCAATATGTGCATAAATTTTAATTAAATTAATTGTCTACTTGACATAAGTCAGTTCACTCTTCTGTCGCATTATTAAAAATGAACAAAGTTTCGCGTCCTCTCTGTTCATTCTAAAAAAATATTATAAATTAAGTTATAGGATAAGCTTATCTAGTAATATGATTTATTGTTAGGGGGTGGACTCATATAATGAAGAAAAATTGGATTAAAATCTCATCAATATATGTTGGTACAGTAATAGGAGCTGGTTTTGCTTCTGGTAGAGAAATAATAGAGTTTTTTGGCGTATATGGAATGAAAGGTACCTGAGGGGTATATCTATCTTGTATATTATTTTCCTTCATAGGTGGTTTGCTTTTAATTAAGGTATACAATAATAGGATAGAAAATTTCAATCAACTTTCTAGTAAAATATTTAGTAAGAAGATTGGGTTTTTAATTGATGGAATTATTACCTTTTCATTATATACAGGTTTTAGTGTTATGGTTGCTGGAAGCGGGGCAATATTCAAAGAACAGTTAGGATTGTCATTTAATATTGGAATAATAGTTATGATAATTTGTTGTTTCATAGTATTTCTTTTTAGTTTGGAGGGGTTATCATTTATAAGCTCCATTTTGGTTCCTTTATTAGTTATAGGAATAGTTTTTACCTCCTATTATATAAGTAAAGGAGAAGGATATGATTTTTCACTGATAGAAGGTGTTAAGTTAACTAGTAAGGGAAATTTCATTACATCTGCTCTATTGTATTTTGGAGCTAATGCTTTACTTATAATTGTAGTATTCTCATCTTTATTACCAATTATAGATAGTAAAAAAACCGCCATATTAGGTGGTTTAGTTGGAGGCATAATCCTGTATTTTTTAGCAATATCTATACTAAATCCTATGCTTATATTTTATGACAAAGTACATAACTTAGATATGCCTATGCTACAGATTTCTAGTTTTGTAGGAGAAGGATATAGAAAAATCTATGCAGCTATACTTTGGATTGCCATATTTACTACTGCATTAGCCAATGGATTTGGCTTTGTAAATAAGTTTCCAAGTAAAAGTAAGATGAAGGCTATAATTATTCTTTGTGTGTCTGCAATTCCACTAGCAAAGTTTGGGTTTGCAAACTTAGTAGGAATAATATATCCTATATTTGGTTTTGCTGGGGTTATTATAATGGGATTAGTTTTAATTAAAATCTCATAAATGTAATCTTATTTATTTAAAGAAAAAATAGTACTTGCATGTAAATTTAATAGGTGCTATAATTGTAAGAAGTAAAAATTAAATAATACTTTAACTCAGTCCTGTGAGGCTGGAAAGGAGAATGTAAAATGGTAGATAATGTTATGACTAAAACTACGGTTGATGATTCTGTGGTTTTAAAAGGTGCAAAGAAGACAGTATTAGCTTTACAACATCTTATCGCAATGTTTGGTGCAACAGTTTTGGTACCAATTCTTACTGGGTTTAACCCATCAATTGCTTTATTTACAGCAGGTGTAGGAACACTTATATTTCATGCATGTACAAAGGGAAAAGTACCAGCTTTTCTAGGCTCATCATTTGCTTTTATTCCAATAATCTTAACAATTAAAGAAATGTATAATGGAGATCTGGCATATGCCCAAGGGGGTTTAGTTGTAGCCGGATTAATTTATGTAGTTTTAGCACTATGTATTAAGAAGATTGGTGTAGCTAGAATAAGAAAACTACTTCCAGCAAGTATAGTAGGACCAATGATTATAGTAATAGGTATGAACCTTATACCAACTGCTTATGGAATGGCTAGTGAACATTTTGTTTTAGCAGGTGTTACTTTAGGTACAGCACTACTGATAAACTTCAAAGCCAAAGGTTTCTTGAAACAATTATCAATACTAATAGCAGTTGTGGTTGGTTATACATTAGCATTAAACATGAATTTAGTTAATACAGAAGTTATTAGAGAAAGTCAACTTATAGCAATGCCACCATTCTCACTACCTAAATTTGATATGGGTGCAATAGCAGTTACAGCCCCAGTAGTTATAGCAGTATTTATGGAACATCTTGGTGATATAACAACAAATGGTCAAGTAGTTGGGAAGAATTTTATTGAAGATCCAGGTCTTAATAGAACATTACTTGGAGATGGATTAGCTACAATGTTTGCTGGATTTGTCGGTGGACCTGCCAATACTACTTATGGAGAAAATACAGGAGTATTAGCAATAACTAAAAACTACGATCCATCTATATTAAGATTAGCTGCGATATTTGCAGTTGTACTAGGCTTTGTAGCAAAGGTAGGTGGAGTACTTTCCTCAATTCCAACAGCGGTAATGGGTGGAATTTCACTAATGTTATTCAGTATGATATCTCTAGTAGGTGTTCAAACTATAAAGAATGAAAATGTAAAGTTTAATATTAAAAATATAATAGTAATGGGTTCAATACTAGTAATAGGATTAGGTGGAATAGGAATACAAGTTAATGAGACTGTTTCAATATCTGGATTAAGTTTCGCAGCTATAGTAGGAATTTCATTAAATCTAGTTTTATCATTAATAGAAAAACAAATAAAAAAAGAAAACAATTAATATAAATAAGACATTTTAGAAAAAGAAAATCCTAGATAACAGGATTTTCTTTTGTTTTATTCAACAGTTATATAATTTGAAGTAGAGAAGTTTTAGTGTTACAATATATTGTATAAAACATTGGAGGTAGAAGATGGTTAAGAAAGGGTATATAGCAGGTAAATTGTTTAAACAGGGAGATATTAAACAAAGATTATATGAAGGACAATTAGTTAAGCAGGAATTACCTAATATAGATTTTTATAATCCAATTGAAAATGATGAAATAAACGATAAGAAGAACTTACCAACAGCCAAGGATATATTTTATGGAGATACTGATAGAGTCTTAGAAAGTAACGTTATATTAGCTGAACTAGATGATGAAGATTCAGGAACTATTTATGAAATTGGTATATGTCATGGTATAGAAATACTTAGAGAAAGATTAATTAATTTAAAAGATGATAACCCAGAATCATCCATTGACGAGATACTTAAACTTCTAGAAAAAGAAGTACCTAAGAAAAAAATCTATGCACATCTATCAGATATTAGGCTGACAGATGCACATAACTATAGAGGTAAATATATTCCGCATGGATTAAATCAATTTGTGGTAGGAGCTATTGAAGAAATAGGAAATATTTATTCTACAGTTGAAGACGCTATAGAAAGTATAAAAGAAGAGTAAATAGCGATTAAAAAGGCAGTCCATAAAGATTAGAAATCAAGATGGATTGCCTTTTATTTTGTTATAATATGCTAAACTAGACAATAATATCAATAAGGTATAAAATATAAGAATGGGAAATTTGTAGAAGGAGTTATAAATATGTCAAATATAGTTACTGTAGTTGGTGGAGGGGCATCAGGTATGATGGCTGCAATTGTAGCCAGAAGAAATGGTGCTGATATTACAATATTAGAAAGAAATGATAGAGTAGGCAAGAAACTATTGGCAACTGGTAATGGTAGATGTAACTATACAAATACTACTATAAGTTATAGTAATTTTCTAGAAAACTATCATGGCAATAATCCGAAATTCATATATAGCGCTTTATATGGATTTGATTTATACCAAACTATTGACTTCTTTGAAATGCTTGGTATAACACCAGCAGTTGAAGATAATAAGGTATACCCTAATTCTTTTCAAGCTTCTAGTGTATTAGATGTTTTAAGATATGAAATAGAGAATTTAGGTATTAATCTTATTACAGATGCCTATGTAGTTGATATAAAAAAGAATAAAAATTTTAAATTAAAATTAAAAGACGGAAGAACATTTGAAACAGACAAAGTTATATTAGCTACAGGTGGTATGGCAATGCCTGTAAGTGGATCCGATGGTAATGGATATACAATCGCAAAATCATTTGGACATGAGCTAATAGATATATTTCCAGGATTAGTTCAACTAAAACTAGAGGGTAATATATTCAAACAGATCAAAGGAATCAAATTCCCAGGTGTAGCTTATCTTGTTTCTAATAATAAGGTAATTATGCAAGACAGTGGAGATATTTTATTTACTGATTATGGAATATCAGGCCCACCAATTCTGCAAATTAGTAGAACAGCTTTAGATTATCTTAGAAGAAATGAAGATATTAAATTAAAAGTATCTATTATTACTAATATGGATAAAGATGAAATGGTTCAGTATCTAAGTAAGAGATTTGAATTTATGCCTAATAAAACAATTCAAGAAGGCTTAATAGGATTAATCAACAAGAGGTTGATAATTCCAATATTAAAGGAAATTAATGTGGATAAAGATAAAAATATATTAAAATTATCAACAGATGAACTAGAAAAACTTGCTAATATACTTACATCTTGGGAGTTTAAAATAACAGGCAGTCAAGGATGGGGTCAAGCCCAAGTTACTGCAGGAGGAATAGATACAAAGGATATAGATGATAAGACTATGGAGTCAAAGTTAATAAAAGGATTATATATTATAGGTGAGTTATTGGATGTGGATGGTAACTGTGGAGGATTCAATCTGCAGTGGGCATGGTCATCTGGTTATATGGCTGGATATAATGCAGCTAGGGTAGAATAGGAAATTGGGAGGAATATATGTCAGGGATTAATCGTCAACTAAAAATATTAGAAGAAAAAGGTAAACCAATAAAAGTATCATTGATTGGAGCAGGTCTAATGGGTAAGGGTATGGTTAGCCAAATGATGCTTATGAAGGGCATGATACCATCCTTAGTAGCTAGTAGGAAGATTGAAGATGCTATTGAATCTTTTACATTAGCAGGTATATCTAGAGATGATATTGTTATTGGAAAGACCCTTGAAGATATAAATTGTGCAATGGAAAAAAATAAATATGTAGTTACTGATATTACTGAATATGCGACCAAGGCTAATTTAGTTGATGTTGTAGTAGATGCTACTGGTGTACCAAATACAGGAGCTAAAATAGCCATGGATGCAATATTTAATCACAAACATATTGTAATGGTAAATGTGGAAGCAGATGTAACTGTAGGGCCTATACTTAATAAGCTTGCTAAAAGTGCAGGAGTAGTGTATACGGGTACTGCAGGTGATGAGCCTGGAAGTGTAAAAGAAATCTATGATTTTGCAGATGCATTAGGTTTTGATATAATTGCCACAGGAAAGGGCAAGAATAATCCAATAGACTTTAATGCAACACCTGATACTGTAAGAGAAAAGGCTATTCAAAAGAAGCTAAAGCCTTTAAGACTCGCTTCTTTTGTAGATGGTACTAATACTATGATAGAAATGGCAGCTATGTCTAATGCAACAGGATTTTTACCAGATATAAGAGGCGCTCACGGACCAACTGCCACAGTAAAAGAACTACCTAAATTATTTAGTCTGAAAGAAGAAGGTGGAATCTTAAATAATTATGGTGTTGTTGATTATGTAAATGGAATTGCTCCAGGAGTATTTGCAGTAGTAACTACTAAATTGCCACAAGTACATGAAGAAATGAAGTACTTAAGTATGGGTGATGGTCCAAATTATGTATTATATAGACCATATCATCTAACTAGTCTTGAAACACCTATTACTGTAGCTAGAGCAATGATATATAATGAAGCTACCATAGCACCTATAGAAGGGCATGTCTCAGAGGTAGTTACAATTGCGAAGAAAGATTTGAGAAAAGGTGAAAGATTAGATGGAATAGGGGAATATACTATTCTTGGAAGTATTGAATCTTACGAAATAGCAAAAGAACAAAATCTATTACCTATAGGTCTAGTTAACTCAAATACTACTGTAACGAGAGATATTAAGAAGGGTGAATTTATTACCTATGATATGGTAGATTTAGACAAAAGTACAATGATATATAAACTTCGACAGATGCAGGAAGAATTATTGTAAAAAATCTTGACAAAGTATTGACATTTAAGGTATATTTATTAGTAAGTGCGAATATGTGCATAGCTAAGGATAGTAGCAAAATGAATTTATTAAAGAGAGATAATCACTTGGTGAAAGATTATTATAAATAAATTTGTGAAAATCACCTTAGAGCATAATACCTGAAACATATTTAGTAAGGTATTACGGTAAGGCCGTTATCCTTTTAAGTGACAAGATCTAATCTTGTAATTTGGGTGGTACCGCGGAAATTTCGTCCCTAAGTCATTGACTTAGGGATTTATTATTATAATGTAAAAATTTTAGTATTATACAGCAAGGAGAGATAAATTTGAAAAGGTTTAATGAATTATCTAATGAGCCTGTAAAAAATCGTGAAAGTAAGATTTCTGAGTATTGGAAGGAAATTGATTTACTTCACAGATCTGTAGAAACTAGAGATCCTAATAATCCATATATATTTTATGAAGGACCTCCTACAGCAAATGGTAAACCAGGTATACATCATGTTATGGCTAGAACATTAAAGGATTTAACATGTAGATATAAAACTATGAAGGGTTACCAAGTTAAAAGAAAAGCTGGATGGGATACTCATGGTCTTCCAGTAGAGATTGAAGTAGAGAAACAGCTTAATTTGAAGGATAAAAAGGACATTGAAGCTTATGGTGTAGAAGAATTCAACAAACAATGTAGAGAATCAGTTTTTAGATATGAAAGACTTTGGAGAGACATGACAGAAAGAATGGCCTATCTAATAGATTTAGATAATCCATATATAACTCTAGATAATGACTATATTGAGTCAGTTTGGTGGATATTAAACAAATTCTACAAAGAAGGATATATCTACGAAGGACATAAGATTTTACCATATTGCTCACGTTGTGGTACAGGTTTAGCATCCCATGAGGTAGCATTAGGATATGAAGAAATAAAATCAGAAACAGCAGTAGCAAAGTTTAAGCTAAAGGATAAAGATGAATACTTCTTAGCGTGGACTACTACACCTTGGACTTTACCATCAAATGTAAGTTTAACTGTAAATCCTAATGAAATATATGTAAAAGTAAAAGAAAATGATGAAATATACTATTTATCAAAAGTTCTAGCTCCTAAAGTATTAGGGGAAGATTATGAAGTATTAGAAGAATTAACAGGAAAAGACTTAGAATACGTTGAATACGAACAATTAATTCCATTTATAAGTGTTTCAGATAAAGCATTCTTCGTTACAACTGCAGACTATGTAACAACTGAAGATGGTACTGGTATAGTTCATACTGCACCTGCATTTGGTGAAGATGACTATAATACAGGTAGAAGATATGGATTGCCTGTAGTACAGCCAGTTTCTGATGAAGGTAAATTCACTGAAACTCCTTGGGAAGGGAAATTTGTAATGGATGCTGATCCAGATATTATAGCTTGGCTAAGAGAAAATGGAAAGCTGTATAAAAAAGAAAGAATGGCTCACAATTATCCGCACTGCTGGAGATGCCATACTCCACTTTTATATTATGCAAAACCTTCCTGGTATATAGAGATGACTAAATTAAAGGATAAGCTTGTAGAAAACAATAATGGAGTTAACTGGTATCCTAATTTTGTTGGAGAAAAGAGATTTGGTAACTGGTTAGAAAATCTAAATGACTGGGCTATATCAAGAAGTAGATATTGGGGAACACCTCTACCAATTTGGAAGTGTAATGATTGTGGTCATACTGACAGTGTAGGTTCTAGAGCTGAATTAGTTGAAAGAGCAATTGAAGATATAGATGAAAGTATAGAACTTCACAGACCATATGTAGATGATATACATCTAAAATGTGATAAATGCGGTTCTACAATGACAAGAGAAAGTGATGTAATTGATGTTTGGTTTGATAGTGGTGCTATGCCATTTGCACAACATCATTATCCATTCGAGAATAAAGACAATTTTGATTCACTATTCCCTGCAGATTTCATAAATGAAGGAATTGACCAAACTAGAGGCTGGTTCTATTCATTAATTGCTATCTCAACATTTGTTACTGGAAAATCACCTTATAAAAATGTACTAGTCAATGACTTGATATTAGATAAAGATGGCAAGAAAATGTCCAAATCAAGGGGAAATACAGTTGATCCATTTGAACTATTCGATAAATATGGTGCAGATGTATTAAGATGGTATCTAATCTATGTATCACCACCATGGACACCTACTAAGTTTGATGAAGATGGATTAAGAGAAGTTGAATCCAAATTCTTTAGAAGTATAAGGAATGTATATAACTTCTTCTCCTTATATGCAAATACAGATGAAGTTGATCCTAGAGAGTTCAATATAGATTACGAAGACAGACCAGAAATAGACAAATGGATTTTATCAAAATATAATTCATTAGTTAAAAACTGTACAGCTGATATGGATATATTCGAGTTAACTAAAGTAGTAAGAAATATTCAGGACTTTGTAATAGAGGATTTATCAAATTGGTATATAAGAAGATGTAGAAGAAGATTCTGGTCAACAGAATTAGATGACGACAAAAAAGCTGTCTATAATACAACATATGAAATATTAGTAGGAATATGTAAAATGATAGCACCTTTTGTACCATTTACATCTGAAGAATTATATCAAAACTTGACAGGTGAAGAATCAGTTCACTTAGCACTATATCCAGAAGTCAATGAAACACTAATTAATAAAGAAATTGAAGAGAAAATGGACTTAGTTAGAGACTTAGTTGGACTAGGTAGAGCATCTAGAGAAAATGTTAAGATAAAGGTTCGTCAACCATTAAATGAAGTAGTTATTGATGGTAAATATGAAGAAAAGATAAGTGATTTAGTTCCATTGATTTTAGAAGAGTTAAATGTTAAGGAAGTAATATTTGAGAAAGATTTATCTCAATTCATGAACTACTCCTTAAAACCAAACTTCAAAGTAGCAGGTTCAATACTTGGTGCAAAGATTAAGTCTTTTGGAAAAGAACTAAGTCAACTTGATGCTAAAGAAACAGTTGAAAAATTAGAAACTGAAGGCAAAATTGTACTGAATTTAAATGGAGAAGATACAGAAATCCTAAAAGATTATGTATTAGTAACTATTTCTTCAAAAGAAGGTTTTAATGTAATTATGGAAAACAATCTATTTGTGATCCTAGACACTACATTAACACCTGAATTGATAAATGAAGGATATGCTAGAGAATTTGTATCAAAGATTCAACAAATGAGAAAGAACAATGGATATGAAGTTCTAGACAATATCAACATATTCTATGATGGTAGCGATGAAATAAAAGCAGCTATAGATGAATATGAAGACTTCATCAAGTCAGAAACTCTAGCTTTATCAATAGAAAGAGTATCAGAAGAAGATTTGGAGCAACAAGATCTAAACGGTCAAATGACAGGTATAAGATTAGAAAGAATATAGTAAAGACAAACAAGGTAGATAGCGTAGGCTGTCTACCTTGTTTTAATGTTAAGGATAAATAATTTATGAGAAAAGAAGGAATTTATAACGAATAGTAGAATAAGCATATTAGTGATTGTTTTATATAACCCTAAAAAGACAGATGTATCTTTGGATTAATAACTTAATAGAAATCAAATTTAAAGGAGATGATTTTTTTGGAATTAATTCTAGCTGGTGGCATTTTGTTACTTATAATTGTACTAATCCTAATTATGTGGAGAAGAGTACCTGCTGATAAAGCAATGGTAATTACAGGACTGAAGAAAAGAGTACTTACAGGTAAGGGTGGTATCTTAATCCCAATTCTTGAAACCTCTTGCACAATCTCATTGGAGAATATTTCAATGACTACTGATGTAAGCGAGGCACCATCAAAACAAGGAATATTTGTTGATGTTATAGGTACAGCAATCGTAAAGGTAAAGAATGAAGAAGATGCAATTATGAAAGCAGTTGAGCAATTTTGTGTAGGTGGGAAAGTAGATTCAACAGTAAGTGTAATTAGCAAAATGGTAGAGCAAATTCTGGAAGGTAAGTTAAGAGGAATAGTATCCACCCTTACTGTGGAGCAAATCAATGAGGATAGGGCATCATTTGAACACCAAATTGAACAGGATATTAGAGCAGAGCTTGAAACTATGGGACTTCAGCTGGTATCATACACTATACTTAAAATAGCAACACAGGGTGGATATCTTGAAAATAGAGCTATACCACAAATTGCATCGGCAAAAGCAGATGCAGACATAGCAACTGCTGAGAGAAAAAGAGATACTGAAATAAAAACTGCAGATGCTGTACGAATTGGTGAAAAGGCTAAGCTTGAAGCTGATACTGCCATAGCTGAGGCTCAAAGAGATAAATCCATAAAGGTTGAAAGCTTTAGGGCACAACAGGACAAAGCAAAGGCCGATGCAGACGTGGCTTATAGATTGAAGGAAATAGAAAATGAATCCTTGGTTGCAGAGCAACAGGCCGCACTTGCTAAAAAGAATGCCATAGTTGTAGAAGAGGAACTGGTAGCAAAGGTAAAAAAACCTGCAGATGCTAAAAAGTATGAGGCAGAAGTAAAGGCTGAGGCTGATAAGATTGCTGCAATAAAGCTGGCAGAGTCAGAGGCTGAAGCAATTAGAATTAAGGCAATAGCTATAGCAGATGCTAAGAAGATTGAAGCTCAAGCCGAAGCTGAAGCAATAAAAGTAAAGGGTCTAGCTGAGGCTGAATCAATAAAAGCTAAAGGTCTTGCAGAGGCTATGGCTAAGGATAAGCTAGCTGAAGCAATGGCTAAATATGGTGAGGCAGCAATAGTTGAATTAATTGTAGCAAGAATGCCTGAAATAATGGCGGAGGTTTCCAAGCCAATGCAACAGGTAGATAAGATAACTATCATAGATAATGGTGGGAATCAAGGGGCATCAAAGCTAGCAAAGGTAGTTACAGATATTGCAGGTACTGGTTTCCAATCAATGAAAGATATGACAGGAATAGATTTAATTGATGTTATAAATAGATTTACAAAGGAAACAGACAATAAGGACATTATTGAGGAAGAACAAGAGGAAGCACTAGCAGATGCGTAGATAAAAGTGATGAAAAGGTAGATGGCTTAGGCTGTCTACCTTGTTTTAATGTTGCGGAGAAATAATTTATGAGGAAAAAAAGAAGGAGTTTGTAAGGATTAGTAGAATAGTGTATTTGTGTTGATTATATTAATGTTTAATTTTACAATATAATTTCTTAATTTATCTTATTGGAAAATAGCAAGAGTCTAGATTTGTTTGTATAGAATTATTTTTGGTATAAATAATTGCAAAAGTATGGAGATGTAAGTATTATATAATATACTAGCTATTAAGGAAGAAATATGAAAAAGATAATTATAAGGAACCTGATGAAGCAGGATCAAATTAAAAGTCCAGAAAGGAGAGGTTATTTTTTTGAAGTATGTAACAAGTGATATTCATGGAAGATTGGACAGATTAAAAAGACTGATTGATGGTATAGATCTTTCTAAGGATGATGCTTTATTCACTAAAAAACAAAGATGAAAAGCAGATAGAAAGATGGGGACGAAATGGAAATGAGCCCACTGTTAAGGGCTTTCTAGAACGAAGCCTAGAAGAGCAGGAAAAAATATTGTCTTTTATAGAAGGGCTACCTTATTTTAAACTAATAGATAATAAGTATTTGCTAGTCCATGCTGGATTTGAGACGTCAAGGCTCTTTGATCATATGAAAAATCAGTCTTTAGAAGAAGCTTTGGAAGAGCAGAAGGATCGGTTGGTTTGGGTAAGGGATGATTTCATAAAAAATAAAGCTTTAGACAATTTGATAACTATATTCGGACATTCACCTAGAAGATATATTGATAAATTATTCGAAATGGAATCAAAACTTCCATATGAAATTTGGTTTGATGAGAAATATAAGGATAAGATAGGCATTGATACAGGCAATTGTTATGAAGGTGGCAGAATGGCTTGTCTTAGATTGGATGATTTGAAAACATATTATATTGAATAAAGGAAAGAAAATAAAACAAGCTGCCAATTATGGCAGCTTTAGTATTATATCGCATTTATTTCTAATATTATTAAATAATATAAAATAAAGAAGGAGTTTGAGAAGTGTTGTAGAATTAAGTAAATATGATCAAAGCGAAATATATATGATAATTATAAGAGGGATATACAATTTATTGGAGGGCATAATTATGTTTTTATTGCAAATGGCAGGATTTCCTGGTAGTGGTAAATCGACAATAGCCAGGTTGATAGCAAAAAATACTAATTCTATAGTAATTGATAGGGATATAATAAAAAATTCTATGCTAAGTTCAGGAATAGAAGGTCAATTACTCGCTGATGCTTCTTACATAGTTACGTTTGACCTAGCAGCATATTATTTAGAACAGGGAATTAGTGTAATTATTGATACTCCTTGTTACTATAAAGAGACTGTTGATAAAGGATTAGAACTATGTAAGGAGTATAAATCAGTTTACAAATATATAGAGTGTAAGGTAGATAGCTATGAAGAGATAGAAAGAAGGATAAAATATCGCAAACACTTAGCAACTCAAATTAGTGAAACAACAAGGGATATATACAATAATTCTCTTAATAAATCAGTAAAACCGATAGATATTCATAGTTTGGAAATTAATACCACCTCTGACAAACATTATGATATGAATGTTATTTTAAGTTATATGAATTTATAACGTATTTTTCTAAAAAAAGAATACTAATGCAAAAAAATAACTATCATGGGGGAAATGATATATTAGAGTTGTTAACTTAGAAAGGGGGATTTATATGCAAATGATGACCAATGATATATATAAGTTTTATAAAGAAAATGATGAAGATATGAGATTAAAAAGAACTAGAGTAAATAATATTGAGTTTTTAACAACTATGAAGTATCTTGAGCAAGTATGCCCACCTAAATCAAGGATTTTGGATGCATGTGCTGGAACAGGAATTTACGCATTTCATCTTGCAGACATGGGATTTAGAGTAGTAGCTGGTGACTTAGTTGATAGTAATGTTGAGAAGATAATAGACCAACAAGAGCATGAACAAGTGCTGGAGCAGATATATACTGGCAGCACTATAGATCTATCCATATTTGAGGATGAGAGCTTCGATGTTGTATTAAACTTAGGGTCTTTTTACCATCTTACATCTGAAAAAGACAGGATGAAATCTATACAGGAAAGTTTAAGAGTTCTAAAACCAAATGGTATATATTTTATTGCCTATTTAAACAGATACGCCAATATTATTAAGTATATAGATCAGACAACTGAAAACTTCCAAATGCTTGAGCAATATCTTGAAAAAGGATATAAAAGTGAGGATTCTCTATTTTATGCATCCTCACCAGAGGAGATAGAACTTATGATGTCTAAATTCTCCATAGAACAGCTGCATAATGTGGCTACAGACGGTTTGAAATTTATAATTAGAGATACAGTGAATGAATTCAGTGAAACTAAATTTGCTAGTTGGATGGAATATCATTTTAAGACCTGTGAAGTAAGAAGTTTACTTGGATATAGTGAACATGGTTTATATATAGGAAGAAAATTATAAGTAGATGAATGGGAAGTTGCTAAGACTGAGTGGATAGGACATTTAACCCTTGAGGCTTTATTAGACTTGATGAAATTTAATAGGATAGAGATAAAATAGATTTTAGTTGCTTATTTAAAGCTGACACAGACTAGAGCATACCATGAGGGTTGCAAATATTGGTAAGATAATTGCTGAAAATGAGGGTTTAGATGTAGAAACATTAACAATAGGATGTCTTTTACATGATATTAGTTATGTCAACACATTTGACACTGAAGAAGATTGGCTAAATCATGGTAGAAATGCTGCGAAAATAGCTAGACCATTTTTAGAAACTTTACAATTTAGTGAAAGTCGAGTTAATGAAATATGCTATGGTATAGCTATTCATGTTGATGATAAATCAGATTTTAGAGGTGAGGCTACAGCTTTAGCTGTAAGTATTGGAGATTGTGATAATATAGATAGATTTGATGTATTTAGGATTTATGAAAACTTAGAAAATAAATCATTTTCCAAACTTCCATATCAGGAGCAATTGGAATATATACTTAAATATATAGATGGTTTAAATAGATTAAAAGATATGAAAATGGCCACGACTATTGCAAAGAAAATGTGGGTAGACAAGATTAATTTTCAAATAGAATTTTATGAGAGAATGAAAGCTCAATTTGAGTATAGTAAAAATATAATTAATAACTAGTGAGGGGATATTTACCATATAAGCTTATAGAGAGGTGAATACATTGTTAAAGGAATGGGAGAAAGCACTAAATGCTTTTTTGGAAGACTGGAAATCAAAAGAAGATGTAATAGGGGCTATGGTATGTGGTAGTTATGTTACAGGTAATCCTTCGCCACATTCAGATATTGATGTACATATTATTTTATGCGATGAAGTTGATTGGAGAGAAAGAGGAAATGTAGTGCTTGATGGCTATTTAATTGAGTATTTTGTAAATCCACCTAAGCAAATAAAAAAGTATTTTGAAGATGATTATAATGATTTACGACCACATTCAATGGTTCAATTTCTAACAGGTAAAATTTTATTTGATAAATGTAATGAGATAGAAATATTGAAGAATGAGGCTAGAATATGGTTTGATAAGAAATACAAAAAACTAGATAATATCACAGTAGAAATGATGAAATATTATTTATGGGACACTTTAGACAATTTAGAGGATTGCTATGAACAAGACAGAATGGATTTTGACTTTGTTTATTATAATTCACTTAAGGTGTTATTTGAAGAGTACTCAAAATATTTAAGAGTTACAATTATCCCATTTTATCAGGTTTCAAGATATTTAAGTGAACCTAATTTTTTGGACAAATATCTGACTAATAGTTTTCCAGATAAGTATTTTAGTGATAAATTTCTTAGTTTATTATACGTTAATGAGAAATCTCAAAGAATAAAGGTTTATTCTGAGTTAACAAATTACGTAATGAACAAGATGGGTGGGTTTAATATAGATGGTTGGAGTTTTAAGAGTATGGTTGATTGAACACTAATATAATTATTTGCACGACATGTAAAGTATACTTGACAATAAAAAGTATGCTATATATACTTAAGGTAAAGTAAGCTTTACAACGGAGGTGGTAGAGATATATGAAAAATAGATTAGAGGAAATAAGAAAATCAAAAGGATTTAATCAGGAAGAATTAGCAGATATACTTCAAGTTTCTAGGCAGACAATTAGTTCTTTAGAAAATGGACGATATAATCCTTCAATTCTATTAGCTTTTAAGATTGCAAAATTTTTTAATATGAGTATAGAAGATATCTTTATTTATGAGGAGGGTGGAAATGGAAGATAAATTGAAATGGAATAGATTAAAAGAGTTTGGTTTTGGTTTAATAGGTTATTTATTAGGAACAATAATACATGCTTTACTTGGATATAGTGGGTACACTTCTAGAGTCTTATTCGGAGTAACATTTGTTGTGATTATGAGAGCCTTGTATGACCTTTATAGGAATTTAAGATATCCTAAAATTATAGAAAAGGAAAAACAATTAGAGAAAGATGAAAGAAATCTATTTATTAAATATAAGTCTGCACATATCGCCATTAATGTATCAACATTCACATTAGCAATAGTATGGATTATTACTATAATAATAGAGAATCGTTCTATGAGTTATTTTGTAAGCGGATCTTTGCTATATATAATAGCTGTAAGGGAACTAAGTAGATACTATATAAATAAGAAAATATAAATACGAGGTGGTTTTATACCACCTCGTATTATTAAATAAACATAGCCTTAATTTCAAGGAATTCTTCTAACCCATATTTACCACCTTCACGACCTATACCAGAATGCTTAAATCCACCAAAAGGTGCTTTATGAAGCTGAGTACCACTATTTATTACTATTGTTCCTGTTCTTATCTTCTTTGCAACATTAAATGCCTCTTCTTCAGGTCCAAAGACTGCACCAGACAATCCATAGACAGTATCGTTGGCTATTTCAATAGCTTCCTCTACAGTATCATATGAAATAATTGATAGTACAGGTCCAAAGATTTCATTTTGTGCAATTTCCATACTATTATCTACATCCGTAAATACAGTTGGTCCGATATAATAGCCTTTTGATTCTTTTGGAATCTCACCTAATATTAATTTAGCACCTTCTTGTATACCTTTTCCAATATAATAACTTATTTTGTCAAATTGTTGCTTAGAGGCAACAGGGCCAATTATTGTATCTGGATCATTTGGATCCCCAAATTTATAATCTTTTGTCATCTCAACGATTAAATTTTCTATTGTTTCTTTTTCATCTCTTGGAACTAATAATCTACTATAAGCACTACAAGATTGACCTGTATTTAAATAAACTTTATCTAATGTTTTAGTTAAAGCAAGTCTATGATCTGCTCCTTTTAGGATTATTGCTGCAGATTTTCCACCTAACTCTAATGAAACTCTTTTCACATCATCAGCTGCTAATTTATAGACTTCAATACCACCTTTGGTTGAACCGGTGAATGTTATCATATCTATGTCTTTATGAGTAGCTAAGACATTTCCTACTTCTGAGCCTCGCCCTGTTACTAAGTTAAATACTCCTTTAGGAAAGCCTGATTTATCTATTGCTTCTGTTAGTATAAAGGATACCAATGGAGTTTTTTGACTTGGTTTTAAAACTATGGTGTTTCCTGCAAGTAGAGCTGGACTAAGCTTTTTAATTATTTGTCCTAATGGATAATTCCAAGGGGTTATGGCTGCTACAACACCTACTGGTTCTTTGCGTATAATATATTCTTCATATTTTTCTTCGAATTTATAATTTTCTACATTATTTAAATGATTTCTAATATCTTCTAAATAAGGTTTTACATGAATGTTTTTAGCAAAGCTAATACCACAACCTAATTCTTTTACTATAATTTCAGCCATCTCATCAATTCTTAAAGTTAATTCTTCTAATAGTTTAGTAACTAATTTAATTCTTTCTTCCAAAGAAGTGAATTGCCAAGTATTAAATGCTTCTTTGGCAGCTGATACAGCTAAATTTACATCATCCTCATTAGCTGCAGGAACTGTTTGAAAAATTTGTTTAGTAGCAGGATTTTCAACTTCAATTTTTTCAGTGCTAATGGGATCAATCCATTCTCCGTTTATATATAATTTATCATAATTCATATATCATCCCTCCTAATCTATATATAACCTTGTTCATGATAGATTAATCAAATTTTACTATGTAAAAAAATAATGTGTTCAAATATTCAAAAAATAAATCAAAAAGATTTTTAAAAAAATTAATAAAAAATACACAACTCTATATTTGCAAAAAATGACTTTATATACCTTCATATATACAATTTTAATGGGCAAATTAAAATTATAAATATTTTCTACAAGATTAATTAATACTTCAAGAACTATTTTTGAAATAGTAACAAAAAGTTTAATTAAAAAGGAGAATGTTTATGGATATCTTAACTATAAATGATTTAGATAATCTGATTAATAAAGAAGAAGGAACTTTTATATCAATTTATTTGCCAACATTTAGAAGCGGTGTAGACATAAGACAGAATCCTATAAGATTCAAACAACTGTTAAGAGAGGCAGAAGCTACTCTTTATGATATGGGATGGAGAAAAGAAGACATAGAAACATTCCTAAAACCTGCTACAGAATTAGTAACAGATACTAAATTCTGGCAAAATCAGAGTGATGGCTTGGCCTATTTTATACATGAAGATGGAATAACATATTTTAGAGTTCCATTTGAATTTAAGGAGTCTGTGACGGTATCAAATAAAGTATATATAAAACCACTTCTTCCTTTATTCTCAGGTAATGGGCAATTTAATATATTAGCTCTTAGTAAAAATGCAGTAAGATTTTTTAGATGTACTAGACAAAATGCTGTTGAAATTGAACTAGAAGATTTACCAAGAAGTATGTTTGATATGCAAGTAGATGATGATTATGAAGATATAGATACTCGTACTTCATTAAGATTAGGTAGTAATCAATTAGTTTATAATAAAGCTACCCAAGCACAAACAAATGAGAATGAGTATGAAAAAAATGAATTGACTAGATATTTTAGAGCTATAGATGAAGCTCTATTGAATTTCCATGAAGGAGAAAATATTCCTTTGGTATTAGCTGGAGTTGAATATTTGATTCCTATTTATAGGGAGAAATCAAACTACCCTAATATTGTAAAGGACTTCATTCGTGGGAACCCTGAAATGCTAAGTACTGATGATTTGCATAAATTAGCTTGGGAAGTTGTAGAACCTATCTTCTTGGAAGCCCAAGAATTAGCTAAAAGTAAGTATACTCAGTTTTCGGGGCAAAGAAACAATCTGGTATTAAACAGTCTAGACAAAATAATACCAGCTGCATTTAACGGGCAAATAGAATCATTATTTATAGATAAAGATACGAACAAATGGGGAAAATTTGATCATGAAAAAAATCGATTAGAGATTAAAGAAGAAGGAAGTACTGAAGCTGAAGATTTAATAGAATATGTATCTATACTGACATTATCAAGAGGAGGAAAAGTATTTGCTCTTGATATAGATGAGATACCAAATGAAGAAACAGTAGCTGCTGTTCTTCGTTACTAGAAATTAGAAATAGCTATCTAAGGCACCATATTTTGGTGTCTTAGATATTTAATATGATGGTTATATTATTTATACAATATTTTTTATGGAGGATAAGATGATTAAAAACAGTTTACATTATTATAATAGATTATTAGAAGAAAGAGATAAGGTTAAAGAATCTTTGGAGAATGTAGGTAGGGAAATAAATGATTCTATGGATTCTTACTATACTGAACTATCAGGTTATGATAACCATCCTGCAGATATAGCCACTGAAGTATTTATGATGGAACAGGGTAAAGGAATGAAAAACAAGTTAGCAAATACACTTAGGGAAATTGAAGAATCCTTTGATGATATGGATAAAGGACAGTATGGCGTATGTAAAAGTTGTAATAAAGAAATAAATGAGGAGAGATTGGATTTAATTCCATATTTAAAAACCTGTGTTGAATGTTCAAGTGAATTAACACCAGAGGTAAACTTTAGGCAATTAATAGATGATAAAGTAACTTCTAACTTATATGGTACTATTAAAGAAGACAATGTTTATTTTGACAGAGAAGATACATTGCAGCAAGCTTTTATGCCAAATATTGTTGAAAATGACCCATCATCTTCTACAGGAGATAATATGGGAATAATGGATGAAGACAACGATGCTGTAGAAGATGTAGAGAAGATATCACAGGAATATTATAATGGAACATTAGAATAAAGCCATAAAATCATTTGATTTTATGGCTTATTTAAATTTAAATTAATAACTTCTCCTATTTCAATGGAATCTTCATTAACAATTGAATCATAAGCCATTACTATAACACCACTTTGACTCGCCAGCTTAACAGCATCAGAAAAAGATTTATCCATTTTCCAATTCAATCTAAAATCTCTAGGACCCTTCATCTGAATTAAAAAGAAAATAATACCTATATATCCTTGTTCTACTGCTTGGATTAGTTCCAGTACATGCTTAGTACCCCTTTCAGTAGGAGCATCAGGAAATCTAGCAATATTATCTTCCTCTAAGGTAACTCCTTTTACTTCAATGAATCCCTTTTTATCTTCTGTTTCAAAATATATATCAAACCTTGAGTTTCCAAAAGTAACTTCTCTTTTCATATAATCTAGATTTTTTAATCCATGTATTTTATTCTCTTTTAATGCTTCAAAAACTACTCCATTGGGAACTTGTGAATCCATATTAACAAGCATATCATCTTTATATACAGCTATAAGGGAGTACTTGGTCTTTCTATTTGGATTATGTGAGCAATCTTCTAATATAACTTTGCAGCCTGGAATAAGCAATTCTTTACATCTACCAGTATTTTTTACATGGACAGTTTCTTCTATATTATCTACAAGCACTTGTGCTATAAATCTGTTTGGTCTATTTAAAAATATGCCTTCAACAATTTTGTTATAAATCATAAATTTCTCCTTTAGTATTAAGTTTATACAAAATATTCTATCATTATATTAAGCCTATTGGCAAATATATGATAGAATAGACATAAAGTTTTTTAAAAATAATTACAAATATTAGGTGATAAAATGTTAAATAATAAAATCAGAGAATATGGAATCGAAATAGGCTCATTTAGTACTGGAAAGAACAACTCTATCACTGATGTACAAGGAGTAAAAGTGGGGCATTTGACTTTGGATAGTGACTGCATAAAAACAGGGGTTACAGCAATACTACCCCATGAAGGAAATATCTTTAGAGAGAAGTTAATAGCAGCATCACATGTAATAAATGGATTTGGAAAGTCAACTGGACTTATACAGATTGATGAATTAGGTACTTTAGAAACTCCAATTATCCTAACAAATACACTAAGTGTAGGTACTGCCAATGAAGCTCTAGTTAAATATATGTTAAAACATAATGAAGATATTGGAGATACTACAGGTACTATAAACCCCATTATATGTGAATGTAATGATGGAGAAATAAATGATATTAGAGGTCTTCATATAAATGAAGAACATGTATTTAAAGCTATTGAAAATGCAGATGAAGATTTTAAAGAAGGTAATGTAGGAGCAGGTACAGGTATGATATGCTATGGCTTAAAAGGAGGTATAGGATCATCTTCTAGGGTTTTAAAATTAGATGATGTTGAGTATACCATAGGAGTCCTAGTATTAAGCAATTTTGGTAAATTAGATGATTTTGTTTTAAATGGGGAACATATAGGTACTAAGCTAGCTAAAGAAATAGAATCTAATGATATAAATGATGAAAAAGGCTCAATAATAGTTATTTTAGCTACAGATATTCCTTTGTCTTCTAGGCAGCTTAATAGAGTAATCAAAAGAACATATCCAGGTATTTCTAGGACAGGTAGTTATACAGGAAATGGAAGCGGTGAGATAGTTATAGGCTTCTCAACAGCTAATAAAATAAATCATTATGAGGAAGAGGATATTATTGAAATTAAAATTCTTAATGAGAACAAGATAGATAAAGTATTTAAAGCAACAGTTGAAGCAACAGAAGAAGCAATTCTTAACTCAATGATTTGCTCAACTTCCACTGTAGATAGGAAAGGAAAAAAAGTATATTCTTTGAAGGAGATGATTTAATGATTGAAAAATTAAGAGATATTATATCAAATAGTGATAATATTGTATTCTTTGGAGGTGCAGGAGTATCAACAGAAAGCAATATCCCAGATTTCAGATCAGATACAGGTCTATATACTACTTTAGATGAATCTAAGTATCCTCCAGAATATATGCTTAGCCATACATGTTTCATTAGAGATACAGAAGACTTTTTTGATTACTATAAAACAAAGATGATATTTCCAAATGCAAAGCCAAACAAGGCTCATTTAGCTCTGGCTAAGTTAGAGGAACAAGGAAAGCTAAAAGCTGTAATAACACAAAATATAGATGGACTCCATCAATTGGCAGGTTCAAAGAATGTGTTAGAGCTTCATGGCTCAGTACATAGAAATTATTGCACAAAATGTAACAAGTTTTTTGAACTAGATTATATATTAAAGTCACCTTCTATACCTATATGTGATGAATGTGGCGGAGTTGTTAAACCAGATGTGGTGCTTTATGAAGAGAGTTTGGATTCAGATGTATTAGATAGAGCAGTGAAGTATATTAGCAATGCTGATGTATTAATAGTAGGAGGAACTTCGCTAACAGTATATCCGGCAGCAGGATTGATTGAATTTTATAGAGGCAAAAATTTAATTCTTATAAATAAATCAGAAACTCAATATGATAATAAAGCATCACTAACTTTTAATGAAAGTATTGGAAAGGTTCTATCTAATGTAATAAATTAAGACATAAAGGAGATAAGTTATGTTTTTTGTATTTGGTATATCTACTAAAGAAGAAAAAATTGATTTTAATCAGACAACCATATGTCCCAGTTGTGGTTCCTATGGCAGATATGAGGTGTTTATGTCATACACTCACTTTAGTTTATTTTTTATCCCAATATTTAAATGGAATAAAAAATACTATGTAAGAACATCATGTTGTAATAGTCTATATAGTATTGATAATGAATTAGGTAAAGATATAGAACGAGGAGAGAAGACCACCATCCATGAATCAGATTTACATCCAATAAATATTAATTACAATAAGGAAAGTTATTGCCCAAGTTGTAACTACAAGTTAGATCCTGATTATGAGTTTTGTCCTAGATGTGGAAGTAAGATTTAAATCATGAATTACACCTAGTCATAGAATTATATAATTAATTAAAGTCATACTATATATATAATTAATAAGGTTGAGATAAGATGACTAATACTATTTTTTATACAAGGAGATTGTTGATACTAGGTATTTGTTTGCTATTTATTATGTTTTTAAGTACCGATGTATATGATGTAGAGTTTTATTTATCCTCAAATGTAATGAAATTCATGAGTATTTTTCTTTGTTTATTAATTTCCATAATATCTAGTCCTTTAAAAAGGCAATCTAGGAATGTTTTTCTATTACAATTAGGGCTTATATTTACTACAATGGCGGATTATATATTTCTAATTCATGGTGATGATCTTAGTATTGCCATAGGTTTATTTTCAATAGTTCAAATAATATATTCTTTAAGATATAGAGAAGGAAATGAAGAGATAAGAATTCTAAGATATGTAATTATTTACCTAGTAATTCTTATAACATATAAGACCTTCGAGAGATTTTATGAAATTGATGAACTAATAGCCATAAGCATATTTTATAGCATCTGTCTAATCTCAAGTGTGAGAGATGCTTTGTGGCTATATAAAAACAATATGCAACAATATAAAAATAGAGTTATCTTGCTAGGTATGATGCTTTTTCTTTTATGTGATATAAATTTAGGACTCAACTATATATTAGGTGAGAAGATTTTTTCTATATCCATATGGACTTACTATCTACCTTCACAGATATTATTAGCTCTAAGTGGTTCTGGCTTTTGGGATTAAACATATTATGGTATAATTATTTTAATTATTATAAAGAGATAGGAGAAACTGATGAGATTATATTTTACAAGACATGGACAAACAGAATGGAATGTAAGTGGTAAGCTACAAGGATGGGGAAATTCTAACTTAACAGAAAAAGGAATTGAAAGCGCAAAAAGATTATCTAGCCGACTAGAAAATGTGGACTTCGACATAATTATTAGTAGTCCTCAAAAAAGAGCTTTAGAAACTGCAGAATTAATACGTGGAAACAAGGATACAGAAATTAAAACCCTTGAAGATATAAGAGAGATAGGTTTTGGATCGTGGGAAGGAATGGAAATACAAACAATTCGCCAAAAATATTCTGATGAATTTGATACTTATTTAAATAGACCTCATCTATACAAACCAATAGATGGTGAGTCTTTTGAAGAAGTTTATAGAAGAGTAGAAAATGCACTAGATAAGATATTATCAATGGATGCAGAGAATATATTAATAGTATCCCATGGAGTTACTATTAAGGTTTTAACTTCTATAATCAAAGGAATTCCAATGGAAGAATTGTATAAGATTCCAGTGCAAATGGGCACAGCACTAAACATCTGTGAATATGATGGAAATAAATTAAGATTTTTAATAGAAGAGGATACTTCACATATAATTTAAATTGCTAATTTGTCTATTAGGGGGGATTAGATGTTTTCATTATTTCAATTTATATTTCCTTTATTTTTTCTTTTAGTTTTTGGAATCATAATAGTTAACATTTTCAGAGGAATAGGTGAATGGAATTCTAACAATAAACAACCTATTTTAAATGTTGATGCAAAAGTAGTTTCAAAGAGGACAAATGTAACGAGGCATCATCACCATCACAATAATCACCCTCATCATTCTTCGAGTACAACGTATTATGTAACATTTGAAGTACAAAGTGGAGATAGAATGGAGTTGAGGGTACCAGGAAAAGAATATGGACTCTTAGTTGAGGGAGATGTAGGTAATCTTATATTTCAAGGCACTAGATATCACGGATTTGATAGGGAGATATAGATGAGATTAGATAGAAATTTTTTTACTAGAAATACTATTTTAGTTTCAAGAGACTTACTGGGTAAAGTTCTAGTTTATAAAAATGAGGATAAACTTTTTAAAGGAATAATAGTAGAGACAGAAGCCTATATAAATGCAAAGGATGACGGAGCCCATTTCAACAAAGGTCTTACCGACAGGACAAGGATAATAGATGAAGTGGGAGGCCACATATACATATATAATATATATGGAATGTATCAGTTATTTAATATAGTAGCTGAGGAAAAAGGCGTTCATGGTGCTGTACTTATTAGAGCAGTAGAGCCTATAGAAGGTATAGAATATATGTATGAAAATCGATACAAAAAACCATATAACAGTAATTTAAAGAAAAGAGAAATAATTAATCTTACAAATGGGCCGGCAAAATTCGTCATGGCATATGGGATGACTAAAGATAAACACTATGGGGTAGACTTGGCTACATCCCCAGATATTTGGGTAGAAGAAGGAGTTACATTATCTAAAGAGGATATTGTAAGAAGCAAAAGAATTAATATAGATTATGCAGAAAAAGGGAAAGATTATCTACTAAGATTTTATATAAAAGATAATCCCTTTGTATCGAAGAAGTAAAAAAGATGACGTAGTAGTGGTTAATCCACTACTTTTTTTATAAAATTCTTAATAAAGAGATACTAGCCCTTATAATAGAATAGAATTTATATATGATTGGGGACATTTCTCAGAAAGCTCGACCAGCCTGCAGAGGTGTGTCTCCTTTCCGCTATATATTATAAAATATATGAGGTGATAATTTGAAAAAGAGTAGTATTCATTTTAACTATACAGTAGCAGATGGTCACAATGATACAATGATGAAAATTATTGATGAAGAAACCTGGTTACCAGTAGCTGACATGGGGCAGCATACTGATAATCATATAGACATACCAAAAATGATAGAAGGAGGTCTAAATGTAGCCTTTTTTGCATCATTTACCCCAGGATATTATGGAAATGTACCTAGAAGTTTAAGTAGAAATCTAGCATTAATTAATGCCTTATACTTCACAGCAAATAATAACCCTGATACTTTTCAAATAACAAACACAGTGGATGAAATAGAAAATGCAGTTAAGGATAACAAAATAGCAGCTGTACCAACTATAGAAGGAGCCTATGCAATAGATGAATTCAACTATAAAGAATTACTTAAGCAATTTTATGATTTAGGAATAAGGGTCATAGCTCCAACATGGAACTACTCAAATGCCATAGGAGAAGGTTGCAACAGAGTCTACGGAGACGATGATAAAACTCCTTCAGAAGGTGGTCTGACAAAATTAGGAGAAAAGGTCATTGAAGAGATGAATAAACTCGGTATTTTAATAGATGTATCTCATTTAGCTGAAGAAACTTTTTGGGATGTGATTAAGGTATCAAAATCTCCATTAATAGCTTCTCACTCAGGAGTTTATAATCTAAGAAACCATCAAAGAAATCTTAAGGATGATCAATTATTAGCCATTAAAGAAAATAGTGGAGTAGTTTCAGTAGTGCTATTTCCAAACTTTCTATCTGACAAAGATGAAGTCTATATCAAAGATTTTGTTGACCATATTGATTATATAGTAAATCTTATAGGAATTGATCATGTAGGTATCGGTTCGGATTTTGATGGAGCTGAGATGCCACTTGATTTAAAAGATGCTTCAGAGATGTATAAGATTACAGAAGAACTCATTGTGAGAGGATATATTGAAGAAGATATAGAGAAAATACTGGGTAAAAATATTTTGAGAGTATTAAATGAAGCTCAAAAAATTGGTGAATATGATAAAAAAGCTTTAAAAGGAAATATTCAATATAATGATGGAATGATAACACTGAAATTTGACAATAATATGGATATAGATGTAAATAAATGTCAGATGGTTATTGATGGTGTCTTATTTGAATCAGGTATTAATGCTGATAGTTCTAAAATAATCCATAAATTAAAAGAAGGATTAACAGAAAAATTCCATGTAATAACCTTTCAAATCTTTAATACGGATAAGGAAATAGAAGAAAGATATACAAATATTATTCACATAAATTAACTTATTACATTCTTCATAATTCATACAAATTTTAGACAATTTTAAAAAATACTATGATATTATCAAGTTTCGTGATATAATCTTAACTATGTAGTAATCTTCTGAAAATTGAAGTTTATTTAACGGCAAAAAGGTTTTAGTTTAATAAGTAAAATCTTTTATATAAATAATTAAATATACTGGTTAAGGGGGCAATGTATTATGAAAACGTACCAAGCAGATAAAATTAGAAATGTGGCATTAGTTGGACACAGTGGTAGCGGTAAGACAACATTGACTGAAGCAGTATTATATGCTACAGGAGTTACAAAAAGACAAGGAAGAGTAGATGATGGGAATACGATTTCAGATTTTAGTAAAGAAGAAATAAATCGTAAGGTTTCCATTGGTACAACATCTATACCAGTTGAATGGAATAATATTAAATTCAATATATTAGATACTCCTGGTTATTTTGACTTCGTTGGCGAAACTTATGGAGCTCTAAGAGCAAGTGAAGGTGCAATCCTTGTTATTGATGCATCTTCCGGAATTGAAGTAGGTACAGAGAAAGCATGGAAATTACTAGAGAAACATAAAAGACCTAGATTTATATTTATCAATAAAATGGATAAGGAAAACGTAAATTTTGATAAATTGATCGCAGATTTAAAAGAGAAATTTGGTAAGAAGGTATTTCCATTTGCATTACCTATTGGTGAAGCTGAAAAATTCAAAGGATTCGTAAATGTTAGAGATGAAGTAGCCTATAAATATAAAGAGGGAGTAAGAGAAGAGATCCCATTATTTGAAGAGGAAAAAGAGGCTATTGTAGACATTAGAGAAAGTATGATGGAAATAGTTGCTGAATCAGATGATGAATTATTAGAAAAATATTTTTCAGGTGAAGCATTCACTACTGAAGAAATTGCTCAAGGTATTAGTACACAAGTAGCTAATGGAGAACTAGTTCCTGTATTTATAGGTTCAGCTGAAAAGAATATAGGTATGGATTATCTACTTAGTGTAGTTGAAAGATATATTCCGTCACCAGCAGATGTAGGCAGCGTAAAAGGTACTATCGAAGATAAAGATGTAGAAAGAAAGGTAGATGCAAATGAGCCTTTCTCAGCAATAGTCTTTAAGACAATAGCAGATCCATTTGTAGGTAAACTTTCATTGTTCAAGGTTATATCTGGTAAATTAACTAAGGATACAGATGTATATAATTCTAGTAAAGATAAAACAGAAAAACTTGGTGGTTTATTTGTACTAAGAGGAAAGAATCAAATAGAAGTAAGTGAAATTCAAGCTGGAGATATAGGTGCTACATCAAAACTACAATATACACAGACTGGGGATACATTGTGTGATAAGAATAAAGTAATCTCATATGAAAGATTATCATATCCACAGCCAACACTATTCCTATGTGTTGAACCAAAGGCAAAAGGTGATGAAGAAAAAATCGGAACTTCATTGCAAAGACTTACAGAAGAAGACCCTACCTTTACACTAGAAAGAAATAATGAAACAAAACAATTGCTAATTGGTGGCCAAGGAAATATGCAATTAGCAGTGATTACTGATAAATTGAAAAACAACTATGGAGTAGATATAGTTCTATCTAATCCAAAGATCGCCTATAGAGAAACAATTAAAGGAACTGCAACTGTACAAGGAAAACACAAAAAACAATCTGGTGGAGCTGGTCAATATGGGGATGTTCATATAAGATTTGAACCATCTGCATTGGCTTTTGAATTTGCAGAAGAAGTATTTGGAGGCTCGGTACCTAGAAACTACTTCCCTGCAGTAGAAAAGGGGTTAACTGATTCCTTAGAAAAAGGTTCTTTAGCAGGATATCCTGTTGTTAATGTAAAGGCAACTTTATTCGATGGATCATACCATCCAGTTGATTCAAATGAGATGGCATTTAAGATTGCAGCATCATTAGCATTTAAAAAAGGTATGGAAGCAGCTAAGCCAATATTATTAGAACCAATTGTTAAAGTAGAAGTTAATATCCCAGAAGATTATATGGGAGATATAATGGGAGATATGAATAAACGTAGAGGCAGAATCTTAGGTATGGAACAACAAGATGATGGATCTCAGCTAGTTATAGCAGAAGCTCCTCATGCAGAAATGTTCGAGTATGCCATAGATTTAAGAAGTATGACTCAAGCAAGAGGCAGCTTCACAATGGAGTTCGCAAGATATGAAGAAGTTCCATCTAATATAGCAGAAAAAATTATAGCTGAATCAAAGGCTGAAAAAGAATAATAGAATAAGCAAAAAAGACTCAATTAATGGCAAAGATTGAGTCTTTTTTATTTAGCTATCTAAAAAATTGGGTATATATTATTAAATAAGGTATGTATTGGAGTGGTCTCTATGATAAAAATCTTTACCTTGGGAGAGTTTGACATCAAACTTAATGGTGAATCATTATTAGAGAAAATTGGCTCTCAAAACAGACTAATATTACTTTTCAAATATTTTTTAACCCATACAGGAAAGCGAGTTATACCTAGTTTAATTGTAGAAGATTTAATGGTAGACAAAGATTTAAAAGAACCTGAAAAAGTTCTTAGGACTCAAATATCTAGATTAAGAAAACTATTTAATGAAAATACCTTCTACACAATAGATTTTCAAAATGGTTATTACGTTTTTAATCTTAAAGGTAAATGCTTAGTAGATTTTCAAGAGTTTGAAAACAAAATTACAAAAGGGAATATGCTATCAGAGGAAAATCCAGATGAGGCAATGGAAATTTTAAAAGAAGCATTATTACTATATAAGGGTGTATACCTACCAGAAGTAGAATATGCTGAATGGATAGTTCTTACAAGACATAAATTAGATCGAATCTATTTGAAAGGATTATATAACTATCTATTTATTTTAAAGATGAAGGGACTATATCATGAAATTATTGATATATGTGAAAAGTCTATACAGATAAAACCCTATGAAGAGTTTATTAATAAATATTTTATGGAAGCTTTGATGGAAATAGGACAAAAAAGATATGCTTTAAGCCATTATGAGTATTTTACATCAAAACTTTATAATGATTTAAGGACAGTACCCTCATTATCTATAAAAGAAGTCTATAAAGAGTTACAGAACCATGAAGATAAGCTTAAGAACATGATAGACCTAAATATTATTGATAAAGAGTTAGCATCAGATAGATATAAGAATGGAGCATTAATATGTGAATTACACTACTTCAAATTTCTTTATAATTGGGAATTAAGAAATAAGGGAAGAAAACAAAAAGAAAATATATTTCTAGGAATTATTTCTTTAGATAATATTGGATATACACCACTAACTGCAGAAGACATAAAACAAGGTATGAATGTTTTAATGTCAATTGTATATAAACATTTAAGAAAAAGTGATGTTCTTTCAAAATGGAACGATAGTCAATTGGTTACATTATTATATAATATTACAGAAAATGATCTACACTTGATAAATAATAGGCTTCAAAAGAACTTTGAAGAAAAGATAATGAACAAAAATATAATACTAAATATCAAATTTAAACCATTATAAGTAATACTAAATCAGCTTACTAGAATTTTCTAGTAGGTTTTTTTATTTTTTTGTCCATGTAATCCATATGTAACCCTCAAGAAGCTGATAGGTAACCCATGCAGAGTATAATATAGTAAAGAGAGGTAAATAATTCCAGTGTATTATACACATTTTGATGTGGAGGTGATTTATGAATGAAGATAGTATTTAGAAATGGAATAGCAATATTTTTAGTCTTTGTAATGATATTCACCTTGGGGGTCAGCACTTTTACAGAAGATATTAACGGAGAACCCCTAGATATTTTAAATGATAAAGGCAATTCTGTTGCAGGGTATGTTTATGAAAGTGAAGCCCCAGCTGATTCTGATGTAGAAGTAGGCATGCCAGACACATCAGATAACCAAGATCAACCAAAAGTTCCAGATGTATCAGGTGGAGAAGGAGATACAGTTACAGGTGATGCATATGAGGAAGATGTAGAGAAATTAGAATATACAATAATATATTATTTTACTGCATTGGATGGAGAGGAAATAGTAGGAGAAATGAAAGGTGAGGTAGATTCAGATAATCCTGAAATTAATGCAGAAGATATACCTGACCCAGAAGGCTTACCTGAGAGATATGTGATAGATGAAGAAATCTCAACATTACCTTTTGAAGTAACTGAAGAGAATAATGTGATTAAAGTATATTATGTGCCAAATATTAGTATCCAGTTACAACTTGGTGAAGCTACTCCAGATAATCCATTGATAAGAGTAAGTAAAACATTTTTTGGTCTTACCCAAGAACAGATTAACCAATTAACCAACTTTAAGATTACCATCACTTCCCAAAGTGATTCAAGAACAGCCAAAGACTTGTCACTTAATGATGTAGATGTAATTGGACCAATTATAGATAATGGTGAAATCACTTATAAATGGGCTATTGAAGATTGGCCGGCTGGAACCTACAATGTAGTTGAAACTGGAGAAGCGCTCACAAATTATACAGTAGATACTGACAATGATGGTGAAGTAACTACAGTAGCAGCTGAAGTAGAGTGGGATACTAGACTATGGAGGAAGACGAATACGCAGAAATATAATGACCTCAAAATAGATGGTATAGCCCCTAATCTAATAGCCACAAAACTTACAGAAAGTGCTGGTGTTTTTGTTTGGACAGAGCATAGGTTATCTGCTTCACAGACCCTAGCTATAATCGCAGCTTTAAAAACAATAAACCCATTAAGCATTGATAATGGAACTGAATTTTATTGGTTTAGCGGAGATGATCCTAACGATCTAAAATTTACCTTCCGAGGTCAAGATTTTGATTATAATTTTGAAAATGGTATACTGCATATTCCAGATTCTAGTCAATGGTCACAAATAGTTTCAGGTGCTTACAGTTTTATTGGTGGATACCCAGCAGATATTGCAGTTAAAAATACCTACACTTTGCAGACAGTAGATGTGACTATAGAGAAGGAAGTAACAGGTAACTTTGGTGATTTAACAAGAGAGTTTGCATTTACTGTGATAGTAGATGGAGACGATCCAATTAAATTCAGTCTATCTGATGGTGAGTCAGAAGAGCTTGAAGATATTCCGATAAATGCTGTACTAACATTAACTGAAGTTTCTAATGGTTATGATGTTGCAGTTAAAGTTGGAGAAGATGAGATTACCCAAAACGATGATGGCTCATACACCATAGATTTATCAGTGTACAAATCAGATATAACCATCTCAGTCACAAATCATAAATATGTTGATATCGGTACAGGCATCACATTTGACACTCTGCCATATATTCTAATCCTTGGACTAACAACAGTTGGATTAGGGGTAGGAATTGTTCGTAAAAAAAATATCCGTAAGGAAGATTAACAGGAGGCTACCATGAAGAATAACGAAAACAATATTAAAAAAATAGCAGATTGGTTAGAGAAAGTTTGTTTTCGTAAAAATTTCTTCGGAGGCGTAGATGAACAGGACGTTTGGAAGAAAATAGATGAGCTTAATAGCATGTATGAAGCTGCATTAGAGGCTGAAAGAGTAAGATATAATACTCTAATTGAATGTTATAAACAAACCGGAATAGACGGGCAAGATGGAGAGATGGCATATGATGAACAAAATAGGTAGTATCTCTCAAGTTATAAAAAAAAGAAGAAATAAACTAGCAATAAAAGAAGGATATGTAAGTCTTTTAATAAGGATAATTATATTATCAATTCTGGGATATCTAATATTCACTCAAGTGTTCTTATTATCAAGGACAAAGGGAAATGAGATGTTCCCAGCAATAAAAGATGGTGATTTATTAATCGTTTTTAGATTGCAGCAACACTTTGAAAAGAATGATGTAATCACCTTTAAGGTGAATGGAGAAAGAAAAGTGGGACGTTATATTGCTCGGGAAAATGATTTTATTAGCATGGATGATACTGGGACCTTGCGTATTAACGGTACAGTGCAATCCGGTGAGATAATGTATCCCACATATGAAAAAGAAGGAATAGAATACCCTTACGAAGTCCCGAAGAATCATGTGTTTATACTTGGTGATTATAGGACACAAACCATAGATAGCCGTGACTTCGGTCCCATTCCTATGGATAATGTAGAGGGAAAAGTAATCACTATTCTTAGAAGAAGAGGTTTGTAAAACAATAAAGGGAGGTTTAAAAAATGAAGAAATTATTAACAATATTATTAGTGCTGACCTTAGTATTGATTATGGGAGTAGGAGCATTTGCTGTAGAAAATGAAGACCCACCAGCATATGTGGATTGGGAAGGTGTAGAGATTATTAAAGAAGTTATTCGTAATAATAAGGCGGGAGAAGGAGAAGACACAAATTATGCTATAAATCCAGAAGAAATATTTGAATTTTATGTTGGAGAATTAGTCGGGGGAGTTCCAAATGGAGCAGGAACAGGGTTAAGAGATGGAGATCCTATAACAGCTCCAGCCTTTGATCCAGCCACATTTACAATTGGCATTGCACAAGGTGAAGCAACTGGTACTGCAAATATCAATTTACCAACATTTACTCAAGTTGGAGTATACACCTATCCTATCACAGAAGTAGCAGGTAATACCGCAGGTTTTAAATATAATGTAGGACCTCACGATTTAGCAGTTACGGTAATTAACAATCCTGACTTTGGAGAAGAGGGGGAATCAGAATTTTTACGTCTTTTAACAGTGACAAGGATTGATGAAGAAACTGAAGAAAGAATTAAAGTAGAAACTTTTAAAAATGAATTTTCAGCTGGTGACTTAACTATTAACAAAGTTATTACTGGTAACTATTCAGATCCAAATGATGAATTTGAAGTTACAGTAACTATAAGTCCTCTGGAAGGAAAGGTTATAAATGCAGATCCGATTGTTTGGTACACAACTGATGTTAGTGGTCCTAATGATGACGGAGAATATACAGCTGTCTATAAACTAAAAGGTGACGAATCAGTCACTATTGAAAATCTACCATATGATGTATATTATGAAGTAGAAGAGACAGATTCAGGTGAATATGTAGCATCTTATGATGGTAAAGAAGAAGGAGAGTTCCAAGCAGCAGCTATATCTACTACTATCACAAATGAGAGAGACATTATAATTGATACAGGTATAAATCTTGATAACCTGCCATATGTCTTAATATTAGTAGGTGTTGCAGCAGGATTAGTAGCTTTCACATTTAAGAGAAGAGTATCTGATGAGAAATAATAAAGAATATAATTTGCTAGGGTTGATGGCAGCATCTACGCTATCAACCTCTACAAAATGATGGGAGTGTAGTTGCATGGGAACTTCAAAGTTTATACTAAAGGCAGCTAACACACTTGTAAGCTATGTTGTTGTAATATCATTATGCATTGCAGGTGGGTACGCTGCATATGCACTATGGGATAATAGTCTAGTCTATGCCGAAATAGATGACGTTCGTGCAGAGATGTTGAAGCTAAAGCCAGGGATTGGAGAAGATCAACCTACCTTTGATGAATTGCTAGCTATCAACTCTGATGTAGTAGGTTGGGTTACAATTGATAATACAATTATGGATTATCCAATTGTACAAGGAAAGACCAACTTAACTTATATAAACAAAGATATATATGGTGACTTTGCCCTTGCAGGGAGCATCTTTTTAGACTCGCGAAATGATAAAAACTTTGAGGATGGGTACTCCTTGCTCTATGGTCATAGCATAAGTAGTGGTAGGATGTTCGCAGATATTAATCTATATAAGGAAGAATCATTCTTTAAAAAGAATCAGACAGGATCCCTTCTTACACTTGATAAATCCTATGATTTAAAGATATTTGTAACCCTTGTAGTGCCTTCAAATGAAGTTGAGATATTTAATCCCAATTTTTGGGGGGATAATATAGATGAATTGATAGAGTATGTAGATAATAATGCATTATTTCTTAATGAAGATATTATGGAAGAAATGAGGGCGATGGAAGATCTACAAATTTTAGCACTCACTACCTGTTCATTTGAATTTACAGATGCAAGAACAGTAATCTTAGCGGTTATGGAACCAAATTCAACAGAATAGGAGGTTATGCATATGAGATTTAAATATTCAAAGATATTAACCATGTTGCTTCTATTTACTTTTTTTCTAACAATACTATCGCCGCTAGTATTAGCAGTAGAGGCACCAGGTTTTGAATTACCGGTAACAGTTAAATTACGGGGCTCACCTCCAACTGGTGGTGAGGATTATAGAATAGTATTAAAATCCGATAATCTAGGTTATCCTATGCCAGAAGGTAGCAAAGACGGAATTTATAATCTGATTATTAGAGGAGAAAACACTGTTAAATTGCCCAAAATTAGTTTCCTGTCACGGGGCATTTACTCATATACAGTATATCAATTAGCAGGTACCAATAATTTGGCTACCTATGATGATAAACAGTACAATCTTGTTGTATCTGTAGTCAATGCAAGAGGGAACGGTCTAGAGACTATGGTTACTCTATATTTACTTGGTGAAGAGGGTAAGCTTGATGAAGTAATATTTGATAATGAATATAGAACACCACCTCCACAACCGCCTACTCCACCTCCAACCCCACCTCCTGTCACTCCAGTAACTCCGGTAACTCCTGTAGAACCAGAGGAGCCAATTGAGGAAGAAGAGATTGAGGAAGAAATCCCTGAAGGGATTCCTGAAGTAGAAGAGCCAGAAGAACCGATAGAAGAGGAAGAAATTGAAGAAGAAATACCTGAAGGGCTGCCAACTATGCCTAAGACAGGTGATATATCAACTATGGCTTATTATGGTCTAGGAACTGTATTAATAGGTTTAGGTATAGGTATTGGACGTAAAAAGAAAGATTAATAGAATAATCCTCCATTAAATAGAATACTTATTTATAGGAGGATTTTTTATGTAAAATATTTGTAAAAAGTTTATATTTTTATTTTACTTTTTTCCAATTTATAGTATTATATTAATATAATTTAATAATTTTAAAATTAAAATTTAAAAAACTGTCAAGCGACAAAGGCAAACTTAGGGAAACTTAAGGGCGCAAAGCTATAGGGCCTGTAAAATGGTAGCCAGCCACCGAAAGGAGAGTTTTATTTGTATAAAAAAATATTAAGTATGTTATTTATATTTACTTTTGTATTTACATCCTTAGGACAAGCATATGGTGGTTCTAGTTATTTAATTAGTATGAATGACAATAGAACATTGAACATAAACAGCCTAGATTTTGATGATGATATTAGAGTATTAGTAGAAAAAGATGATAATAAATACTATTATTCTTTGATGGCTTCTGATGAGGTACTTCCATTACAACTAGGAAAAGGAAAATATACTATAAAAATACTTGAAAATGTTAGTGGGAATAGATACAAAGTTTTAGAAAAACAGACATTAAATTTAGATAAATTTAATGAAAAAGATGCATTTTTAGTATCAGCACAGCCAGTTGTTTGGGAAAAAGATGGACAAGAGGTAAAATTAGCTGAAGATTTAACCAAAGGTTTGGAAAACGACAAAGATAAAATTAAAGCAATCTACGATTATATTGTAAAAAATATAAATTATGATTATAATAAGATTAAGAAGTTAGACAATAATTATGTGCCAAATAATATTGACACATTAAAAACATTATCAGGTATATGCTATGATTATTCATCCTTATTTGCTGCAATGTTAAGATCACTTAATATTCCAACTAAGCTTGTTAAAGGATACAAAAATGATATAAGTACTTATCATGCTTGGAATGAAGTTTTGATTAACGATAATTGGGTAATAATAGATACAACCTATGATTCAGCCTTTATAAAGGCTAATCAAAATATAAGTATGTTAAAATCAAGTAATGAATATAATAAAATAAGAGAATATTAATTGAATACCCTAACGAAAGTTAGGGTATAAAAATAACATGAAGGACAAAGAAGGTCAAAGTCAGAGGAGGGTAATTATGCCTGGATTGAGCAATATTATTGAAAGGTTCATAGTACAGCTATTTCAAGATACTGAAGATAATATAATAGAGATTCAAAGAAATGAAATGGCTCAGTATTTTGAATGTTCACCATCACAAATAAATTATGTTTTATCTACAAGATTTACGCCGTATAGGGGATATTATATTGAGAGTAAAAGAGGCGGTGGTGGGTATATAAAAATTATCAAAGTTGAAATTGAAGACAATGAGGATGCTGTTAATCTAATTATAAATTCCATTGGAGATTCAATTTCTAAGAATAAAGCATATCATATTATTGATAGATTATATGAAGAAAGTTTGATAACTAAAAGAGAAGAAGAGATAATAAAAGTAACAATAAGTGATAGTTCGCTATCTAGTGCTTATGATAACAGCAATATTGTTAGAGCTGACATACTTAAAAACATATTACTCGTTCTTCTAAAATAGTAAAGGAGGCTAATTTATGCTATGCGATTCCTGCGGTAAAAATGAAGCTTATATACATTATACAAAAATAATAAATGGGACATATAAAGAAGAGCATCTATGCGAAGAATGTGCACTTAAAAATTATGATTTTGATAAGACATTCTCAATGAATAAGTTATTTACCGGATTAATAGATGGTTTTAAAGATAATAAAGAAGTTAAAGATGATGTGAAATGTGATTTCTGTGGACTAACTTATTCGAAATTCAGGCAGGATGGCAAATTTGGATGTGATAAGTGTTATGAAACTTTTAGAGATAAATTAGACCCTTTAATTAAAGGCTTACATGGGAACAATATACACAGAGGTAAAATTCCAGTAAATTCATCTAATAGAATACTTTTAAAAAGAGAAGAAGATAGCCTTAAAACAGAACTTGAAAATGCTATTAAGATGGAAGAGTTTGAACGTGCTGCTCAGATAAGAGATGAATTAAAAAGATTAAAAAGCACATTAGATAGTTATAAGGAGTGATATTTATGACTAAGTGGTTAGATGGCATAGCAATAGATGAAGATGTGGTCATAAGTACCAGGGTTAGAGTAGCAAGAAACATCTCTAAGTATAGATTTCCATCTTATATGACTGTAACAGAGTCCGACGATTTAACTGATGATATACTAAATGGCATGAAAGAAGTAATGGATGATAATTATAAATTCGTAAGAATTAGGGATATTACTCCTAGAGAACAGATGGTATATATTGAGGATCATTTAATTAGTCCTAATTTGGCTGATAGGAAAGATAAGAGTTCTTTTCTACTAAGAAATGATGAAAGAGCTACTGTCATGATAAATGAAGAAGATCATATAAGAATTCAGACGTTATTTCCAGGGTTTAACTTGAATGATGCATGGAAACTCTGCTCAGATATAGATGATAAACTTTCGGAAAAATTAGAGTATGCATTTGATGATAGATGGGGATATTTAACTGCTTGTCCTACTAATGTAGGAACTGGGCTTAGAGCATCAGTAATGCTTCATCTACCATGTATCACTTTTGCTAAAACCATAAACTCTTTAATTGAAGGATTAAGGGAGATAGGTTTAACAGTTAGGGGTCTATATGGAGAGGGGTCTGAATCTTTAGGTTACCTATATCAAATTTCAAATCAAGTAACTCTTGGAGAATCAGAGGAAGATATAATAGGAAAGCTAAATAAAGTAGTATATCAGATAATACAAAGAGAAAGAAAAACTAGAGAATATTTAAAAGAAAAGAAAGGCATGGAATTAGAAAATAGAATTTATAGATCCTATGGAATATTGTCCTATGCAAGAATAATGTCTTCTAAGGAGGCAATAACACATCTATCTAATTTAAGATTAGGTTGGGAAATGGGACTATTTAGTAATGAAGAAATAAAAGATATATTTAATTTAATGGTTGAAGTACAGCCTGCAAATATCCAAAAAGAATTTAATAAAGATATGGATAATGAAGAAAGAGATATTGCAAGGGCAAAGAAAATAAGAGATTATATATACAATTTGGAGGGATAATATGGCAATGTTTGGTAGATTTACAGAAAAAGCCCAAAAAGCCATTCTATTAGCACAAGAAGAGGCAAAAAAATTAAAACATAATTATGTGGGTACAGAGCACATATTATTGGGCTTAGTAGCAGAAGAAACTGGTGTTGCAGCAGCAAGTATGAAAGAGTTTGGGGTTAATATTGAAAATGCCAGAACAGAAGTTGAAAATGCAGTTGGTAAAGGAGATCAGGAATCTGATATAGTAGGTTTCACTCCTAGAACAAAGAGAATATTTGAATTAAGTTTCTTACAAGCTAGAAACTTGGGACATAACTATGTAGGTACAGAACATCTTTTATTAGGATTATTAGCTGAAGGTGAAGGTGTTGCTATAGTTGTACTACAAAGACTTGGTGTAGATGTTCAAAAATTAGCAAACAAAGTCGTATCTATGATAACTGATTCTTCAAACAAAGCAAGTGGTGGTGGTCATGATATGCAAAATCAAGATACGCCTAATTTAGAAAAATATAGTGTTGATTTAAATAAACAAGCAGCAGAAGGAAAAATTGATCCAGTCATCGGCCGTAGTCAAGAGATTGAAAGGGTTGTACAAATTTTAAGTAGAAGGACTAAAAACAATCCAGTTCTAATAGGTGAACCTGGAGTAGGTAAAACCGCAATAGCCGAAGGTTTAGCTCAAAAAATAATAGAAGGTAATATACCTGATATTATTAAGAATAAGAGAATAGTTTCCTTAGATTTACCTGGTATGTTGGCAGGTGCTAAATACAGAGGGGAATTTGAAGAGAGAATTAAATCTGTTATGAATGAGTTAAAAGAAGCAGGGGACGTTATTTTATTTATAGACGAGTTGCATATGATTGTAGGTGCAGGTGCTGCAGAAGGGGCAATAGACGCTTCAAACATACTTAAACCTGTATTAGCTAGAGGTGAACTACAAATCATTGGAGCTACAACTATAGATGAGTATAGGAAACATATAGAAAAGGATTCTGCGTTGGAAAGAAGACTTCAGCCTATTATGGTAGAGGAACCTAATGTAGAGGATACTATTAAAATCCTTGAAGGCTTAAGAGACAAATATGAAGCCCATCACGGTGTTAAGATAACTGATGAAGCTATAAAGGCAGCAGCTGAATTATCCAGCAGGTATATAGCAGATAGGTTTTTACCTGATAAGGCTATAGATTTAATCGATGAAGCTGCATCTATGATTAGAGTAAAATCATATGTTGCTCCTGATGAACTAAAATCTTTAGAGGAAAAACTAGAAGAACTTCAAAAGGAAAAAGAAGAAGCTATTAATACTCAAAATTATGAAAAAGCAGCTAAAATAAGAGATCTTGAAAGACAAACAAAAGAGGATTTAAAAAACAATCAACTAAGTTGGGAACAAAAGAAACATTCCTCAAATATGACAGTTGGCTATGAAGAGATAGCATTAGTTGTATCTGATTGGACAGGAGTTCCAGTAACTAAAATGACTAGTGAAGAATCTGAAAGATTACTAAACTTAGAGGACACTCTTCATAAAAAAGTTATAGGTCAAGACCAAGCAGTTAATGCAATTTCTAGTTCAGTTAGAAGAGCTAGGGTAGGACTTAAAGATCCAAAAAAACCAGTAGGTAGTTTTATATTTGTAGGACCTACAGGGGTAGGTAAGACATATTTAGCAAAGGCATTATCAGAAGAGTTATTTGGTGATGAAGATTCTATGATAAGAATAGATATGAGTGAGTATATGGAAAAACATTCAGTTTCTAGATTGGTTGGTTCTCCTCCAGGATACGTAGGGTATGATGAAGGTGGCCAGTTGACAGAGGCAGTTCGTAGAAAACCATATTCAGTTATTTTATTTGATGAAATTGAAAAAGCTCACCCTGATGTTTTCAATATTTTACTACAAATATTAGATGATGGTAGACTTACAGATTCTAAAGGTAGAACTGTAGACTTTAAAAACACAGTTATAATAATGACTTCCAATGTAGGTGCTTCATCCATCAAGAAACAAAATGTATTAGGCTTCTCTGCATCTACAGGTGTGGAAAAGGAAGAGTATGTAAAGATGAAAGATACTATCATGGAAGAACTAAAGAGAACATTTAGACCGGAGTTCTTAAATAGACTTGATGAAGTAATAGTATTCCATTCTTTAAAAGAAGAACATGTAAAAGAAATTGTAGACATAATGATAAATGATCTTGAAAAGAGAATGAAAAAATTAGATATCAATATTAAGGTTACAGAAGATACAAGAAAACATATAAGTACTCAAGGATTTGATTCAGTATATGGAGCTAGACCATTGGAAAGAACCATTAGGAAAATGATAGAAGATGAACTAGCAGAAGAGATACTAAAAGGTAATCTTACTAAAGAAGATGAAATAGTAGTTGACTATGTAGATGAGAAATTAACATTCAAAAAGAGCCTGTAGATACAGGCTCTCTTTAAGGAGAATAATATGAAGAAAAAAACCACCTATATTTGTTCAGTTTGTAATTATGAATCAATAGGATATCTGGGTAAATGCCCAGAATGTAATTCCTGGAGCACCCTTGTAGAAACAATTGTTGATAGCAAACAAAAGTCTCAATCTAAAGCAAATAGATTATTTGAGAAGAAACCTATAAAGAAACTTGAAGAAATCACTTCCCAAAATAGTCATAGAATAAAGTCTAGCCTTAAGGAATTTGATAGAGTAATGGGTGGAGGAATTGTTAGGGACTCCGTAACCATACTAACAGCAAAACCTGGTGCTGGGAAATCCACACTTCTGCTACAAATTGCTAATGATTTAGCGACAAAAGGCCATAAGATACTCTACGCTTCAGGTGAAGAATCTGAATCCCAGATTAAGGCTAGAGCAGATAGAATAATTAATAAAATACATGAAAACATGTGGGTTGTATCAGATAACAGTATGGACAACCTATTGGAAAATATTGATGAAATAGATCCAGATTTTATAATAGTTGACAGTATACAGACTTTTTCTTTAGAAAGCTTTCCTAGTTCTAGGCCTGGTTCTCCTACTCAGACTATGGAGTGTGCTTATGAACTGGTTAAGAAGGCAAAGAATGCTTCTAAACCAAGATCTATATTTATAGTGGGGCAGATGACTAAACAAGATGAATTAGCAGGTGTAAGGGCCTTAGAACATCTCGTAGATGTGGTTTTAATGATTGAAGGAGAAAGTGGAGAAGAACTTCGCACATTAATTGCGACCAAAAATAGATATGGCTCTACAGGTGAAATGGGATTTTTTAATATGACTGAAAAAGGCATGATTTCTATAGACAATCCATCGGAATATTTTATGACAAAACGAGAAAAGGAAGACATGGTTTCGGGGAGTAGCTTAACCGTTGTTAGAGAAGGGACTAGACCAATAATTCTTGAGATTGAATCTTTAGTTTCAGACTCTTTTACACCATATCCATCCAGGATTGGTGAAGCTATGAGAAAAGATCAACTTAACACGCTTATTTCCATATTGGAACAAAGAGGTGGTATAAAGCTCTATGACAAAAATGTGGTCATTAAAACTACTGGAGGTATCAAGCTTAAGGAGCATGCATCGAATTTAGCTGTTATAATGAGCATAGCTTCATCAACATTTGATATACCCATATCTAATGACACTGTTTTTATAGCTGATGTAGGGCTTACTGGAGAACTAAAAAAAGTTCCGTCATTGGAGACTAGACTCAGAGAAATAGATAGAATTGGTTTTGCAAAAGCAATTGTACCATATGATAGTACCATGAATAAGAAATATTCTAATTTAAAAGTTATTCAATTAAAGAATTTAAAAGATGTAATCAAATTGATGTTTAATTAAAAATAGCTAAGGCATAGGCCTTAGCTATTATTTTAAACTATATATTCCTAGAAGTTTATTTCTTTCGTATTCTTTCATCAATATATCGTGAAGATTTAAATCTAAGGTATTGCATAGTGATGTTAAATAAAACAAATAATTTCCTATCTCCTCTTCAACTACATCTTTACAATTTTCACAAAGATGTCCGTGTAAATGAGATTTCACTTGTTTTGATAAATCTCCAAAAATTTCTCCATCAAAGTTTTGTTTTTCTGCATGTATAGATATACACCCACAAGTTGTGACAGATTTTGCTAGGGCACGATTAACTCTTGCATTGTATTCATCCATCTTAGTCATTATATCAAGAATGCTTTTGTGCCTAATTAATGAACTGGATACTTGTTCTTTAAATTTATTATAAAATTCTTCAGTTTTGTAACTTTTGGAAATATTGTCCATATTGTCCTCCCCTGTCAAAAGTATTTCTCATATACTAATTATACGTTTGAGGACAAGTAGTTGTCAAATATTTCTAAATAATTATTTTTTACCAGATATTATATAATTTTTATTATATATTATTGACAAGCTATAAATAAAGTGATATTATAATAACTTTACTTCTCAGGGGAATTGTTGTATAATAATATGGGACAATAATTTTGGGAGGTAAGAAAATGTTTAATATTGGTGATCGTATAGTTTATCCAATGCATGGTGCAGGTATAATCGAGAATATTGAAACAAGAGAAATATTAGGCGAAGAAAGAAAATATTTCATAATGAAAATGCCTATTGGAGAAATGAAAGTAATGGTTCCAGTAGATAATGTAGAAGAAGTTGGAGTAAGAGAAATTATTGGAAAAGAAGATATGGAAGAAGTTCTGGATGTACTTAAAGGCAATAAATCTTCTATGCCACAAAATTGGAATAGAAGATATAGACTGAATATGGATAGAATTAAGTCAGGTGACATTTATGAGATTGCTGCAGTAGTTAGAAATCTTATGCTATTAGATATAGAAAAAGGATTATCAACTGGTGAAAGAAAGATGCTAAACGATGCAAAACAAATGCTAGTCTCAGAGATGGTATTGGTTTGTGACTTAAAACTAGAAGACGTAGAAGAATTAGTAGTAGAGGCTATAAGCCATACAGGTGAAGAGGAAGTTGAAGCAGAAGAATAATATATATATTATTTATTTAATTATTAATGTTATAATATTTATTTAAATGGTAATAAATATTAAGGAGGTGAGATTATGCTTAATAAGATTTTTAAGTTCATTATTGGTGCTTTAGGTGGATTATTGGGGGCAGGAATTGTTAGACTGCTTTTTGCTTTAGAATTATTCAGTGGTTTTGGAAATGGATGGAAAGCATTAGCAGTTTATATTAGTGTTTCTTTATTATTCGCAATTATATCTTTTATTTTATCTCCAAAGATTATTTCAAAAGTTAAAAAGCTTATACAAGTGATTGAAAATGAGCTACAAAAATTTTCAGCTCAGGATATTGTTTTAGGTTCTTTTGGATTAATTATTGGTTTAGTTATAGCTTTCTTTGTTAGTAAACCATTAGATAGTATCAATATTCTGGGAGTTGGTTTTATTGGACAGTTACTTGTATATGGTATTTTGGGTTATTTAGGTATTAAGATTTCAACTAAAAAGAGAGAAGATATTGCTACTGCTATTGGGGATATAAGTTCAGTTAGACGATCTTCAAAGGACAAAATAAAACAAACATACAAATCATGTCCCAAAATATTAGATACAAGCGTTATAATTGATGGAAGAATAGCTGATATATGTAAAACTGGTTTTATAGAAGGACCTCTTGTGATACCAGTTTTTGTATTAGAAGAATTACAACATATAGCAGATTCCTCTGATGGTCTAAAGAGAAACAGAGGTAGAAGAGGATTAGATATTCTAAATAAGATCCAAAAAGAGTTAGATATTGAAATAATTATCCATGATAAAAAGTTCGATGACATTCAAGAAGTAGACTCAAAATTATTAAAGCTTACTCAACTTTTAAAAGGTAAGATTATTACTAATGACTATAACCTTAATAAAGTTGCAGAAGTACAAGGTATAGATGTTTTAAACATAAATGAATTGGCTAATGCAGTTAAGCCTGTTGTATTACCAGGTGAAGAAATGGTTGTTCAAGTAGTTAGAGATGGAAAAGAGTCAGGACAAGGATTAGCATATCTTGATGATGGAACTATGATAGTTATTGAGTCTGGAAGAAAATTCATTGGAGAAACAATTGATGTTATTGTAACAAGTGTATTACAAACATCAGCAGGCAGAATGATATTTGCTAAACCAAAATCAATGGTAGATAAAGCTGTATAAGTTATAAAGACCCTTAAAGGGGTCTTTTTATTTTACAGTAACCAAATTTTAACTTTTAATAATAACAACTTATGCTATAATATAAAAATGAGAGGTGAAAACAATGTACAATGAATACTATGTATCTGTGATTATTGCTGCTGCAGGTATGAGTAATAGAATGGGAAGCAAGATTAATAAACAATTTATTGCTATAGATAATAAGCCTATTTTGGCACACACAATAGATAAATTTGAACAATCTAAATATATAGATGAAATAATAATAGTATCTAAAGAAGAAGAAGTTGAATATTGTAGAAAAGAAATAGTTAAGAAATATGGATTTAATAAGGTAACTAAAATTATTCGTGGTGGAAAAGAAAGACAAGATTCCATATATAATGGTCTATTAGCATTAAACGAAAATACAGATATAGTTTTGACCCATGATGGAGCCCGACCATTCATTAAAAAAGAACATATTGAAGCTGGAATTAAAGGTGTCATAGATTATGGTGCATGTGTTATTGGTGTTCCTGTTAAAGATACAATAAAAGTAATAAACAACTCTGAGATTGTACATCATACCCCAAAAAGAGCCCTACTTTGGGCTGCACAAACCCCTCAATGTTTCTGGGCTGACTTGATTAAAAAGGGATATGAGTATGCTTTGAATGAAGGAATTGTAGCTACAGACGATAGTTCATTAGTTGAAAAGATGGGTTATGATATTAAGATGATAATGGGAAGTTATGATAATATAAAAATAACTACTCCAGAGGATCTTATAATTGCAGAATCTCTTTCGAAAGATATGGATAGTTTACTTTCTAAAAGAGAGATTTTCTATAGAAGTAGGTAGGTGTATAAAATGAGAATTGGATTTGGATATGACGTACACAAGTTAGTAGAAGATAGAAAACTAATAATTGGTGGTGTAGAAGTACCCCACGACAAAGGACTGTTAGGGCACTCTGATGCAGATGTTCTTGTTCATGCAATTATGGATAGTATTCTAGGAGCCTTAGCAAAAGGAGATATCGGGAAGCATTTTCCAGATACGGATCAGAAATATAAGGATATATCCAGCATGATATTGCTAGAACATGTATATAACCTTATGAAAAATTCTGGATATGAAATTGGAAATATAGATGCTACTGTAGCAGCACAGCGTCCAAAGTTTGCGCCTTATATTGAAAATATGAGAATAAATATTGCAAAAGTATTAAACACTAATATAGAGAATATAAATGTAAAGGCTACAACTACAGAAGAATTAGGTTTTGTAGGCAGAAAAGAAGGTATTTCTTCATATAGTGTATGTTTATTAAAGAAAATGTAATTGACAATATATTTTTAATTTAGTAGAATTCAAGTATATCAGCTAAGAAGGGAAATAGTAATTATTAAAGGTCTAAGAGAGGAACTATATGGTGTGAATGTTCTGGCCCTCTTAATAATGAACCAGTCCTAGAGCATTTAGATGGAATATAAGTATATCTAAACGGTTGCAACGTTATAGCTTTCGAGTGATCCAAAAGGATTATTAGAGTGGTACCGCGGAAACAGCCTTTCGTCTCTTATTTGAGATGAGAGGCTTATTTAATTTTAATTTTAAGGAGTGATATTCAATGAAAATGTCAAAGATGTATATGCCAACACTGAAAGAAGTTCCAGCAGAAGCAGAAATAGCAAGTCATCAACTTTTACTAAGAGCAGGTATGATTAGACAATTAGTAAGTGGTATTTATTCATACTTGCCTCTTGGATATAGGGTTATTAGAAAAGTAGAAGAAATAGTAAGAGAAGAAATGGATAAAGCGGGATCCCAAGAGTTGCTTATGTCAGCAATTCAGCCAAAAGAGCTTTGGGAAGCTACAGGTAGATGGGCTGACTTTGGTCCAGAAATGTTTAAGCTAAGGGACAGAAATGAAAGAGAGTTTTGTTTAGGACCTACTCATGAAGAATATTTTACTAATTTAATTAAAAATGAAGTAAAATCCTATAAACAATTACCTCTTAATCTTTATCAAATTCAAACAAAATATAGAGATGAAAAAAGACCAAGATTTGGTATGATGAGAAGTAGAGAATTTATTATGAAAGATGCATATAGTTTCGACACAGATATACAAAATATGACAGAAGCATATGATATAATGTGGGATGCATATGACAGAATATTTAGAAGACTTCAACTTAAATTCAGAGTAGTTCAAGGAGATACTGGCGCTATGGGTGGTAGAGTATCTCACGAGTTCATGGCCATGTCGGAAGCAGGAGAGGGACTAATAGTTTACTGTGAATCTTGTGACTATGCAGCTACTGACGAAAAAGCAGATGTTGTGTATGAAAATATCAATGAAGATGTTGAAATGTTAGAAATTGAAAAAGTTCTTACTCCTGATGCTACAACAATTGATGCCTTAGTAGAATTCTTTAATATAGAAAAATCAAATTTTGGCAAAGCTATAGTGTATAATGTAGATAATAAGCCTGTAGTTGTTATTATACCTGGCGACAGGGAACTAAATGAAACAAAACTATTTAACTACTTAGGAGTAGCTTCTCATGATGTTGAAATGGCTGATGAGGATATGATTCTAAATATTAGCGGTGCAAATACAGGTTATACAGGGCCAATTGGTCTTAAGGAAGGCACAAGACTTATTATAGATTCTAGAATAACTAAGATGAGAAATCTAATAGTAGGTGGTAATCAAACTGACTACCATATCAAGAACGCCAACTATGGTAGAGACTTCCAAGGAGAAGTGGTAGATGATTTACTACTAGTAAGAGAAGGTGATAAATGCCCTAAATGTGGTGATTCCCTAGTTATGGACAGAGGAATTGAAGTAGGAAACATATTCCAATTAGGTACAAAATATTCCGATGGAATAGGAGCCAAGTTTCTAGATGCAAATGGCAAAGAACAGCCATTTTATATGGGATCCTATGGAATAGGAATCACAAGAAGTGTAGCTGCCATAATCGAACAATACCATGATGACAAGGGAATTGTTTGGCCGCTTAACACTGCTCCATATCATGTAATAATTACTGTCATTAACACAAAGAGTGAAGAGCAAATGGATTTAGGGTTAAAACTATATAATGAATTAACAAATTTAGGCGTAGAAGTATTATTAGATGACAGAAATGAAAGAGCCGGAGTTAAATTCAATGACAGAGACTTAATAGGTATACCAATAAGAATTACTGTTGGGAAAAGGGCATCGGAGTCTGTAGTAGAATATTCATTAAGATCATCAGAAGAAAAAATCGAGTGTAATGAAAGTGAAGTATCTAAATTCATTAAAGATGAATTTGATAAAGCTGAACTAAAAATTAAGTAGATTATTCTTTCTTAATGACATATTTTATCATTATATTGCATATTCATACAATATAATAAAGAAAAGGGGTATTTATTAAATGAGGGGAAATTTAATAAATTTATGTGAGGATACTATCAAAGCTCTTCAATTGCTAAAATTAGAAGAGTTGATAAGTGAAGAAGAATTAGAATGCCATTTAGAGAAAAAGTTACTGTTTATAGATGAATTTAAACTAACCCTATTAATTTAGGGTTTGTATTTTTTTATACTAAGAATGAAAAGCTTGATAGTTACTGTTATGTAATATATAATATTAGTTAATAAATTTCGGAGGTGTCGATTTTGAAAGATGTTAGGGTAAGATTTGCTCCAAGTCCAACTGGCTTTATTCATATAGGCTCTATTAGGACTGCTTTATATAATTATCTTTATGCAAGACGAAATAATGGAAAGTTTATTTTGAGAATAGAGGATACGGACCAAACTAGATTAGTAGAAGGTGCATTAGAGAACTTAATTGAATCTCTTCATTGGGCAGGTATAGAATATGATGAAGGTGTATTTATAGAAAATGGAGAAGTAATTCAAAAAGGTGAATATGGTCCTTATATTCAATCACAAAGATTAGATATATATAAGAAATATGTAGATGAATTAATAGAAAGTGGCCATGCATACTATTGTTTTTGCTCAAAAGAAAGATTAGATGCAGTAAGAGACGAACAAAAGATAAAAGGATTAGTTCCAAAATATGATGGTTTTTGTCGAAGTTTGTCCTTAGAAGAGGCTAAAGAGAGAGTTGCCAATGGTGAAGAATATGTAGTTAGATTAAAATTACCAAAGAACTATGATGTTCATTTTACAGATTTGGTTAGAGGTGATATAACCATCAATACTGATGATATGGATGATCAAGTTCTTCTAAAATCAGATGGATTTCCAACATATCATATGGCAGTAGTAGTAGATGACCATTTAATGAAGATAACCCATATAGTAAGGGGTGAAGAGTGGTTACCTTCTACACCAAAACATATCTACCTATATGAAGTATTTGGTTGGGATAAACCAGTATATGTACATCTTCCTACCGTTCTAAATAAAGATAGGAAAAAACTAAGTAAGCGTCATGGTGACGTATCTGTAGATGATTTCAAAGATAAAGGATATCTACCAGAAGGTCTAATCAACTATCTAGCTTTGGTTGGTTGGAGTCCTGAAGATAATGAAGAAATTTTATCTATGGATGATCTTATCCAAAAATTCTCCTTTGAAAGAGTATCAAAAACAGGAGGAATTTTTGATAAAGATAAACTAGATTGGGTAAATGGTCATTATATAAGAAGCGGAAGTGTAGAAGAGATTACAGATTTATCAATACCATACTTAATAGATGCTAATCTAATTGATGAAGATTTTGTTAAGAACAATAGAGAATGGTTAGAACATCTTGTAGATATGGTAAAAGAAAGTTTAGCATATATGTCAGAGATAAGTGAAAAAGTAGAATTTATGTTTAACAATGAAGTAGTTGTTGAAGATGAAGAAGCTTTGGAATATTTAAAAAGTGAAGGTACTAAGCAAATATTAGATACCATAAGAGAAATCCTAAGCAATGTAGAAGTTGTTGATGAAGAGTTATCAAACACAATGATGAAACAAATTCAAAAAGCTACAGGCATAAAAGGCAAAAATCTATATATGCCAACAAGGGTTGCGTTAACAGGTAGTCTTCATGGTCCTGAGTTTTCAAAAATATTATACCTTTTAGGTAAACAAAATATCTTAGATAGAATACAATATGTAGAAAGTAAGTATCTTGATTAATCAATTGTATAATAATTAGGTTATGATAAGGAGAGTAGGTTTAAATAAGCTTAAAGAGAGGAATATCCACTGGCTGAAAGATATTCTAAGAACTGTTTGTACTGAAGTGCACCTTTGAACCATGAACTGAAAAGTAGTAGGTGAAATCGGGTTGCGCCGTTAAATGCTATTTAAGTGGACATTATGTCTAGTTGAGTGGAACCGCGGAATAACCTTTCGTCTCGATATTTGAGGCGGAAGGTTTATTTATATAAAAATGGAAGGAGAGGGTAAAATGAAATTATATAATACATTAACAAGGAAAAAAGAAGAATTTAAACCTGTAGTAGAAGGCAAAGTTAGTATGTATAACTGTGGACCTACGGTATATAATTATATTCATGTTGGAAATGCTAGACCTCTAGTTATATTTGATACACTTAGAAGATTTCTGATATACAAAGGCTTCGATGTTAGATATGTAGTTAATTTTACAGATATAGATGATAAAATAATCAATAAAGCTAACGAAGAAGGTGTAACGGCTAAAGAAATTGCAGAAAGGTATATAGAAGCTTTTATGGAAGATGCCCATGGACTAGGTCTATATGATTATTCAACCATAAATCCTAAGGCAACAGATTATATTAATCAAATGATAGAATTTATCCAAGGTCTTATAGATAAAGGTGCAGCTTACAATATTGATGGCAATGTGTATTTTAACATTTCTAGTGCCAAAGATTACGGTAAATTATCAAAAAAGAATATCGATGAGTTAGTAAGTGGAGCTAGAATAGAAATTAACGAAGAAAAACATAATCCAATGGACTTTGCTTTATGGAAAAAAGCAAAACCAGGTGAACCATTTTGGGATAGTCCATGGGGAGAAGGAAGACCAGGATGGCATATAGAATGCTCTGTAATGTCAAAAACATTATTAGGTGAAACTATAGATATCCATTCAGGAGGAGAAGATTTACAATTCCCTCACCATGAAAATGAAATAGCCCAATCAGAAACGTTATCTGAAAAACCATTTGCAAATTATTGGTTGCACAATGGCATGATTACAGTTGATAATAAAAAAATGTCTAAATCAGAAGGCAATTTCTTTACTATCAAAGATGTAGCAAAGGAATATGAATTAGAAACTCTAAGATTTTTCTTGCTTTCAGCACATTATAGATCACCTATTAATTTCAGTAGGGAAACAATGGATCATACTGCAAGCGCATTGGAAAGATTATATAATAGCAAAAATAACTTAGAATACCTAATTGATAAAACTACTGAAAATGACATATCACCAGAGGATAAAACTCTTATAGATGCAATTCAAGAATACAAAGATAGATTTAGAAGCAGTATGGAAGATGATCTAAATACAGCAGATGCCATTGCTGCGATATTTGAGCTAGTGAAATATACTAATACTGAGTTTAATGAAATGACAAATAAAAAAGTTGTAATAAAAGCTTATGAAACTCTTAAAGAATTATCTAAAGTATTGGGTATATTAACTAAGAAGGAAGAAATATTGGAAGAAGAAATAATAGAATTAATTGAAAAACGTACTGATGCTAGAAAAAATAGAGATTTCAAACTAGCAGATGAGATAAGGGACTTACTTAAGGATAAAGGTATAATCCTTGAAGATACACAAGACGGAGTCAAATGGAAGAGGGCATAATTAATGACAGAAAATCAAAATATATTCAGAATGGCTAATCAAATATTAAATAAGGAGGATATAGCTATGCTATCTCCTCTTCAATTAGCATATATTGGAGATGCTGTTTATGAATTGATGGTAAGAACTTATATAATGGATAAAGATCTTAATGTAAATCAACTTCATAAGAAAGCAACTAAATATGTAAAAGCAAATGCTCAATCAGAAATAGTTCATTATTTAGAAGAAACCTTAACAGAAGATGAAAAGCAAATTGTCAAAAGAGGAAGAAATGCAAAAACAAATACAAGCCCTAAGAATTCAAGTATGATAGATTACAAATATGCCACAGGATTTGAATCGTTATTTGGATATCTCTATCTTACAGAACAATATGGTAGGATTCATACCTTATTTGACAAAATAAAGGAATTTGAAAAAAACTAAATTTAGTATACAATAGATTTTATATTATTAAATTAGGGGGACAAAAATATGCTAAAAGTAGAGCTGTTAAGATATACTCCAGAGGGGGAAAAGCTAATTGCTTCTGCAGCAAAATTATGCTACTCTTCTGTTGGAATAAAAGAAATCGAAGAAAATTTAGAAGAAAAAAAGATAGATTCATTCTTAAATATGTTAATGGACTTAGGTCATGAAAGTCCTATAGAGCATGTAAGTTTTACTTTTGGTGCTGAAGGAGTATCTAGAACACTTACACATCAATTGGTAAGACATAGGATAGCAAGTTACTCGCAACAATCACAAAGATATGTAAAATTAAAACAATTTGAGTATATTATACCTCCAGCAATTGAAAAAGATGAAGAGGCTAAGAAAATATTCTTAAAGGCCATGGAGGAAGACCAAAAATATTATGACGAAATAACTAGTATTCTATTTAATAAATATTATGAAGAGTACATAAACAATGGCTTAACAGAAAAAGCAGCAAAGCAAAAGGCCGAAAAGCAATCTATTGAAGATGCTAGATACGTATTTCCTAATGCTTGTGAAACAAAAATTGTATTTACAATGAATGCGAGATCACTTCTTAACTTTTTTAGACTTAGATGTTGCAATAGGGCACAATGGGAAATTAGAGAATTAGCCATTGCTATGCTAAAAGAAGTAAAGAAAGTATACCCTGTTTTATTTAAAAATGCGGGACCGGGTTGCGTAAATGGTCCTTGTCCAGAAGGTAATATGACATGTGGCAAAATTGTAGAAGTTAGAGATATTTTCAAAAATCAAATATAGGAAAAGTGATAATTATGAAAGATGTATACGTAGTTGGTAGAAACCCTGTTTTAGAATTATTAAAAAGCGATAAAGAAATTGACAAAATATATGTATTAAAAGGGGATTTACAAGGCTCAATAAAGAAGATAATAGCTAAAGCAAAGGATAAAAACATCATTGTTCAAGAAGTGGATAAATTTAAACTGGATTCTATGGCTGATGGTACTACTCATCAAGGAGTTGCTGCTTTAGTAACTGGATTTGAATATTCTACAGTTGACGATATATTAAATAAAGCAAAGAGCTTAAATCAAAAGCCATTTATTATCATCTTGGATGGAATTGAAGATACTCATAATTTAGGAGCTATCATTAGAACTGCCGAGTGTGCTGGTGTTCACGGTGTAATAATTCCAAAGCGTAGATCTGCCCGAGTTAATCAAACAGTATATAAAGCTTCTGCAGGTGCAGTAGAACATATGCTAGTAGCTGATGTTTCAAATATTTCGAATACCATTGAAGAATTAAAAAAGAATGGCCTTTGGATCTATGGAGCGGATATGGATGGAGAGGACTTCTACTTCAACACTAAGTTAGATGGCTCCATTGCTTTAGTTATTGGTAATGAAGGCAAAGGTATATCAAGATTAGTTAAAGAAAAATGCGATGTAATTCTTAAGATACCAATGGTAGGAAAGATATCTTCTCTTAATGCTTCTACTTCTGCTGCCATATTAATATACGAGGTAGTAAGACAGAATCATGAAAAATAGAAAAAAGCCTAAAGAGTATTTGTTTGTAGATGGTTACAACATTATAAACTCTTGGGAATCCTTAAAGGAAAAGCAGAAAATAAGTTTAGAAGATGCTAGAGATGAACTTTTAGAAATATTAGCTGAGTATCACCATTATTCTGGGATTGAAATAATTGTAGTATTTGATGCACATTTAGTTAAAGGAAACAGTGGAAAAGAATTTGGATATAAGGGAATTAGTGTAGTTTTTACAAAAGAATATGAGACAGCAGATCACTATATTGAGAGAACTCTTGATTCTCTAGGTAGGACGAAGAGAATCAGAGTTGCTACCTCTGATTGGTTGGAACAACAGATGGTTTTGTCTAGAGGAGGTATACGTATTTCAGCACGGGAGCTTGAAGTAGAAATACTTAACGAAAGGCGAATGATTAAAAGAAGAAAAAAAATTAACAATACTAAAAATGATCTATATTTAGGGAGACTTGACGATTCAATTTTAGACAAGCTAGATAAATGGAATAAAACTGAGGATTAGCTTGACTGTAGGGATTATTTTAATTATAATTAAGATAATTGCTTCACAAAAGGGGATGATTGTGGTGTATTCGCTATATAATGACAATTCTTTGAATTACAATAATATGGTAGATGAAGATATTATTGATGCAGTCAGGTCAGATCATCCGCTTGCTTTAGAGTTTTTGATAAATAAATACAAAAATTTTGTAAAGAGTAAAGCAAGAACATATTTTTTAGTAGGTGCTGATAGAGATGACATAGTCCAAGAGGGGATGATTGGACTATTTAAGGCTATTAGAGATTATGATAGGACAAAATTAGCGTCCTTTAGATCCTTTGCTGAAATATGTATTACTAGACAGATAATAACAGCTATTAAGGCAGCCACTCGACAAAAACATATACCTTTAAATTCTTATATATCTTTAAACAGACCTGTTTTTGAACAAGAATCAGAAAGAACTTTGCTTGATATTATTGAAGGCACAAAGGACCCTGATCCTTTGGATATATTCATAAGTAGGGAAGAGATAGATAGCCTAGAATCAGAAATAGGTGGTGTGCTTAGCGAGTTAGAATGGAAAGTCTTAAGAGAGTACGTAGAAGGCAAATCATATCAAGAGATTTCTAAAGAAATCAATAGAGATTATAAGTGTATTGATAATGCATTGCAAAGGGTTAAGAAAAAGTTGGAAAAGCATCTAAAGGAATAGACATAAATCTTGTATTGACAAGATTGAAATAAAGTAGTAAACTGTAGCGGTTGGCCCACGTAGCTCAGGCGGTAGAGCACTACCTTGGTAAGGTAGAGGTCTCCGGTTCAAGTCCGGTCGTGGGCTCCATAAAAAATGAAACACTAGGATGAGTTTTCTTAATTAACCAATATTAAGGAGGAGAATATAATGGCAAAAGCAAAATTTGAAAGAACAAAACCCCATGTAAATATCGGGACAATTGGTCACGTTGACCACGGTAAAACAACATTAACAGCAGCAATCACAATGGTAATGAACAAAAGATATGGTGGTGGAGAAGCAATAAGCTATGACAACATAGATAAAGCACCAGAAGAAAGAGAAAGAGGAATTACAATTTCAACATCACACGTTGAATATGAAACAGATAAACGTCACTACGCACACGTAGACTGCCCAGGCCATGCTGACTATGTTAAAAACATGATCACAGGAGCAGCACAAATGGACGGAGCAATCTTAGTAGTATCAGCAGCTGATGGTCCAATGCCACAAACAAGAGAACATATCCTATTATCAAGAAACGTAGGAGTACCAAAAATAGTAGTATTCCTAAATAAAGAAGATATGGTAGATGACGAAGAACTAATCGAATTAGTAGAAATGGAAGTAAGAGAATTACTATCCGAATATGACTTCGATGGAGATAACACTCCAATAACTGTAGGATCAGCATTAAAAGCAATAGAAGATCCAGACGGACCATGGGGCGACAAAGTAGTAAAATTAA
>JAVKTT010000008.1:0-55805 GCA_031460505.1 Tissierellaceae bacterium | reverse complement strand
TGCATGTGTTAGGCACGCCGCCAGCGTTCGTCCTGAGCCAGGATCAAACTCTCATTAAGAAAATTTGATGTAGCTCATTATTCGTTTGCTGACATTTATTGTCATGTGTTACTTAATTTTAATTCAAAGTACTTCACACTGTTTAGTTATCTAGGTTCATCGTCGTCCTCACCGGACAACTTATTTAGTATAACATATCTTTTAAGATTATGTCAACTACTTTTTTTAAATTGTTTTGTTGGCCTGTTTTCAAAACTTAATGGAGCCAACTTTTAATATAATACACTTTTTATAAACATAAGTCAATAGTTTTTAAAAAGTTTTTTTATCTTTAATTATAAACTACATTATCATTGTTTTTTCTGCTTCTTTTCTTAGCTTCTCAAGTATTCTCTTTTCGATCCTGGACACAGTCATTTGTGAAATATCTAGAGTTTCTGCTATTTTTACTTGAGTCTTTTTATTAAAATATCTCTCTATTAGAATTTGTTTTTCTATCTTATTTAAGATGTCCATTGTTTTCATTAAGAAATCACTATTCTCTATTTTACTGAAATAATGATCTTCTTCTCCTATTAATTCAGATAAGTTCATATCCTTATCATCATTATTAGAATCAAATGTAATATCTAGTGATTGTGGAGAATAAACCTTACTAGCCTCCATAGCTTCAAGAATCTCTTCTTCTGTGTATTCTAGATATTGTGCTATATCTTCTACTGTTGGTGATCTTTGAAGAGTTTGACTTAAATAGACTTTAGCATTATTTATCTTCTTAGATAATTCTTGTATTCTTCTTGGTACTCTAATAGTCCACCCTTTATCTCTAAAATACTTTTTTATTTCTCCTATTATTGTAGGGGTTGCGAAACTGGAGAATTCAAATCCTTTATCAATATCATATCTATCTATAGCATATATAAGTCCAATACAAGCTACTTGATAGATATCATCATAATCAATGCCTCTATTGGAGTATTTCTTCGATAGTATTTCTGCTATATAAAGATGTTTTTCAATTAAGATATCCCTGGTCTCTTTATCTTTATCCTGTTTGTACTTTCTAAAAAGGGCTTTTATCTCTTCTTTTTCTATATTCTTTTTTTCTTCATTATCATAGTAGTTACCATTTGTCATGAGTACCACCCTTTATTCAATATATTTAACCATATTTATACCTTGCTCAGTAAATTCAACCTCATCCATCAAAGATTTAATTATCAATAAGCCTAATTCCTCTTCCTTAAAACCTTCTGCATCATTTCTGTGGGTGTCTGAGACATCATTTACAATGATAGTTAGCTTGTCATCTTTAACCTCATATTGAATAGATATCTCATCTTTATTCTTTTGATTGATTACATTTACACATGCTTCACCAATGCAAACCTTAATATCTTCAATCTCATCAATATTTAGTTTAAGATTATGGGCTATTGCAGACGTGGTAAGTCTTACTAAGCTTATATAATCTGGTTTACAAGGTATATTTAAAAATATATTATCTTTAGTCATTACCTTCACCCCTAATAGTAAATACCTTATCAAGTTCAGTAATACTAAATAGTTTCTTAATATTAGGTTTAAGATTAGATATGATTACTTTGTTATCAGTTTCTTTAACTTTTTTCAAAATACTTATTAAAGCCCCGAGTCCCGTACTATCAACATATTCTAAATTAGAACCATCGATAGATACATCCCCTTTATTCTTTTCATAGGAATTTAAAACTGTTTCTTTAAATTTATGAGATGTATATATATCAATATCTCCTTCAGGTATTACACTTATTATATTATCATTCTTTTCGTACCTTAAATCTATTTTTAAAGACATTACAACATCCCCTTTCTATATAGTATACATAAATAATTCTATAATAAATAACAATTAAAGTAAAGCAAAAAGACTTCTAAATATAATGGTTTTCTAGTATTTTCCAAAAATTCAAATAAAAAAGCTAGGGTTTAATAAACCCTAGCAAAAATTATTCTTCAACAACTGCCTCAACATATTTAGCTACTGCTACTACTCTATCATCAACCATCTTCATAAGTGTTACCCCTTGAGTAGATCTACCCATAGTAGATATATCTGTTCCTTTTAATCTAATGATTGTTCCTGATGATGATATCATCATTATTTCGTCATCATTATCTATTACTTTAGCGGAAACAATATCACCAGTCTTTTCTTTAATATTGTAATTTATTACACCTTTTCCGCCCCTAATTTGTGTTCTATATTCTTCTAAAGGAGTTTTCTTACCAAAACCAAATTCAGTTACTGTTACAAGATATTTATCGTCTTCAACTATATCTACAGCAACAACTTGGTCATCATCATTTAGCGTAATTGCTTTAACACCAGTAGCATTTCTACCCATTAGGCGCACATCTTCTTCATCGAACTTAATGGCCATACCTTTTAGAGTAGCTACTATTAATTCCTGGTTACCATCTGTTCTCTTAACTGCTATCAATTCATCATTGTCTTTAAGAGTAATTGCTATGATACCATTTTTCCTAATGTTCTTTAATTGATTTAATTGTGTTCTCTTAGCAATACCTTGTTTAGTAACAAAGAATAGATTTTCTTCAGGATTATAACTATCTATAGGAATAACAGCAGTTACCCTTTCACCTTTTTCAAGATTTAATAGATTAACTATAGCTAATCCTTTGGCTTGTCTTCCGGCTTCTGGAATTTCATAGGCTTTCATCATATATACTTTACCTTTATTGGTAAAGAAAAGAATCATATCATGAGTTGATGTAATAAATAAATCCTCAACAAAATCATCATCTCTTGTTGTAAGACCTATTATTCCTTTTCCGCCTCTTCTTTGTGTCTTATAAGTATCTTCTGGCATTCTCTTGATATAACCATTACGAGTAAGAGTTATGACCACATCTTCCTCAGCTATCATATCTTCTATACTTATTTCACCAGCAGATGGAACTATTCTAGTTCTTCTTCTGTCCCCATACTTCTCTTTTATTTCTAGTAACTCTTCTTTGATTATATTGTCTAACAATCTCCTATTAGCTAATATTTCTTTTAATCTATTGATTTCTATAATAAGATTTTTGTATTCTTCATCTAGTTTATCTCTTTCTAAACCAGTCAATCTTCTAAGTCTCATATCTAATATAGCTTGTGATTGTCTATCAGACAGTCCAAATCTTGTCATTAAGTTTTCTTTAGCAGTTGCATCATCTTTTGAACCTCTGATTACTTTAATGACCTCATCTATATTATCTAATGCAATTTTTAAGCCTTCTACAATATGAGCTCTATCTTCTGCTTTATTTAAGTCAAATTGAGTTCTTCTTGTAATTACTTCTCTTTGATGGTCTATATAATGACTTAGCATTTCTTTTAGATTCAATACTTTTGGCTCTCCATTAACTAAAGCCAACATGATTACACCAAAAGTTGTTTGCATTTGAGTCATTTTGTATAAATTATTTAATACAACTTTAGGAATAGCGTCTCTTTTTAGTTCGATGACTATTCTCATACCATCTCTATCAGACTCATCTCTTAAATCAGCAATACCCTCTAATTTCTTGTCTCTTACATATTCTGCAATCTTTAGAATAAGATTTGCCTTATTAACCTGATATGGTATTTCTGTAACAATTATCTTATTTCTACCTTTGCTGTTTTCTTCTATTTCAGCTACTGCTCTTAATTTAACCTTGCCTCTACCTGTTCTATAAGCACTTTTTATAGCATCTTTTCCTAGTATAAAAGCTCCAGTTGGAAAGTCAGGTCCTTTAATTAGTTCCATTAAATCCTCAACAGTAGCATCTGGGTTATCTATTAATAGGACTGTACCATCTATAACCTCTTTAAGATTATGTGGAGGTATATTTGTAGCCATACCTACAGCTATACCTGAAGAACCATTTACTAATAGATTTGGAAATCTACTAGGTAATACTCTTGGTTCCTTTAAAGTTTCATCAAAGTTAGGCATATAATCGATTGTGTCTTTTTTGATATCCCTAAGCATTTCCATAGATAATTTAGACATCTTAACTTCAGTATAACGCATTGCTGCAGCGCCATCCCCATCAACGGATCCAAAGTTACCATGTCCATCTACAAGTAAATATCTAGTATTAAAATCCTGAGCTAATCTTACCATAGCGTCATAAACAGAACTATCACCATGTGGATGATACTTACCTAGTACATCCCCGACTACTCTGGCTGATTTTCTATATGTCTTATCAGCATCCATACCTAAATCGTCCATAGCATATAAAATTCTTCTATGAACTGGTTTTAGACCATCCCTTACATCAGGTAATGCTCTACTTACAATAACACTCATGGCATAATCTAGGTAGGATGTTTTCATCTCATCTACAATATTGGTTTCTATTATTTGATTATTTTCCTTATCCATACTCTTCCTCCTATATGTCTAAGTTCTTAACATATTTAGAATTTTGTTCTATAAATTCTCTTCTTGGTTCTACCTTATCTCCCATGAGAGTTGTAAATGTTTCATCGGCTTCTAAAGCATCTTCTAAACTTACTTTTAAAAGTGTCCTGGTTTCAGGATTCATAGTAGTATCCCATAATTGCTCTGGATTCATCTCTCCAAGACCCTTATATCTCTGAATAGAATAATTAGTTCTACCTATTTCATTTAACTTCTCATCTAATTCTTGATCACTATATACATAGTACTCTTTTCTAGCTTTAGCTATCTTATAAAGAGGAGGCTGAGCAATATATATATTTCCATTATCTACAAGTTGTCTTAAATATCTATAGAAGAATGTTAATAATAATGTTCTAATATGAGCCCCATCTACGTCCGCATCCGTCATTATAATGATTTTTCCATATCTAAGTTTTTCTATATCAAATTCAGGACCTATACCAGTACCAAAAGCAGTAATCAATGTTTTAATCTCATCTGAGCCTAAAATCTTATCTAATCTTGCCTTTTCAACATTAAGTATCTTACCCCTTATAGGTAGTATAGCTTGGAATTCTCTATCCCTACCTTGCTTAGCACTACCACCAGCAGAGTCCCCTTCTACGATATATACTTCTGTTATTTCTAAATCACTAGATTGACAATCAGCTAGTTTACCTGGAAGTGTAGTATTATCTAATATACTTTTTCTTCTAGTAAGTTCTCTAGCCTTTCTCGCTGCTTCCCTTGCTCTTTGTGAACTAACAGCTTTATCTATGATTGTCTTACCTACTTTTGGGTTTTCTTCTAAAAATCTATTTAAAAACTCATAAGTTAAACTCTCAACAATACCTCTTGTCTCACTATTACCTAGTTTGGCTTTAGTTTGTCCTTCGAATTGAGGTTCTGGAAGTTTTACAGATAAAACTGCAGATATTCCTTCACGAACATCTTCACCGGATAGGTTATCTTCCTTTTCTTTGATATGGTTATACTTTCTACCATAATCATTCATTACCCTAGTCAATGCAGTACGAAGTCCTGATAAATGTGATCCACCTTCTATAGTGTTAATATTATTAGCAAAAGTATAAACATTTTCTGAATAGCTATCAGTATATTGCACTGCTAATTCTACTGTGGTACCATCTTTCTCAGCTTCAAAATATAGGATTTCTTTATGAATTGGAGTCTTATTTCTGTTTATATATTCAACAAAGGATTTGATTCCACCTTCATAGTAAAATTCCTTTTTCTTATCACTTCTTTTGTCTTCTAATACTATCTTTACACCTTTGTTTAAAAAGGCCATTTCTCTAAATCTATATTCTAGAGTTTCTGAATCATAAATAACAGTATCAAATATTTCTGCATCTGGTTTAAAATGTATAGTTGTACCAGTTTCACTACTATCTCCAATTACTTTTAATTCGCTAGTAGTATTACCTCTTTCGAATTCCTGCATATATTCTTTATTGTTTCTTCTTACTTTTACAACTAACCATTCTGATAATGCATTTACTACAGAGATACCAACACCATGCAATCCACCGGATACTTTGTATGCTGAATTGTTAAATTTACCACCAGCATGCAATATTGTTAGAACTGTCTCAACAGTAGATTTTCCAGTTTGTGGATGAACTTCTACAGGTATACCACTACCATTATCTTCTACTGATACTGAATTATCTTCATAAATAGTTACATTGATAGTATCACAGATTCCTGCTAATGCCTCATCTATACTATTGTCAACAACTTCATACACTAAGTGATGAAGTCCCTTTGGTCCAGTACTACCTATATACATTCCTGGCCTTTTTCTAACAGGATCAAGACCTGTTAAAACTTGAATCTCGTTGGCAGTATAATGTCTATTATTACCATTTATTTCATTAGCCATATAATTTCACCATCCTATTCATTTGAATATATCCTTTTAATTAAAGAAGTAGAGGATATATTTGATGCATATAATTTGTATTGATTTAATCCACTTCTATTTCTATTATAATTGCTATCTGTAGCTATAATATAAGTTTTGATATTGTCATTTGTATAATTTACTAAACAATTTTCTTTGATTAGGCTTTCAATCAGTTCCTTATTATTTTTTGATTCTAATACAGAATCTATATCTAATATTGCTACTATATCCTTCTCAAATAAAGCAATATTATCACCTATGTGTATAATCATATTAGCTCTCCAATTTCAGTTTTCCATTTTCTATATAAAATATAGTTTTATCTAAATCTTCCATAGATTTTAGATTTTCACTATCAGTTAATGTAATAAATGTCTGCATATTACCCAATATACTAACTAAGAACTTTCTTCTTTCTTCGTCTAATTCGGAAAAAACATCATCTAATAATAATACTGGATATTTTCCTATCTCATTTTTAATCAACTCTACTTCTGATAGAATCAACGACAAAACTACTGTCCTTTGTTGCCCTTGAGAACCAAATGTTTTAGCGTCTTTTCCATTGATATTAATCAATAGATCGTCTCGGTGAGGTCCAATTTCAGTAGTTCCATATTCTAAGTCCTTATCATTATTCAATTTTAACAAATTTATATAATTCTTTTCAATTTCTTCTTTACTATTTAAAATCGGAATATTCGAAGAGTAGTTTAGGGATAGATTTTCCTTGTCCTTAGTGATTTTTAAATGAATATCTTTACAAATACTATCTAAGAGATTGATAAAATTATATCTTTCAATAGCAATACTTGTACCAACTTTAGCAATTTGCACATCAAATAAATCTAATAAATTTGCCGTATCTTTCTTAAATTTACTAGATTTAAGTAAATTGTTTCTTTGAAATAATATTTTTTTATATCTATTTAAATTATAATTATAAACTGGCTTAAGCTGAGAAATAAAAGAATCAATAAAATTCCTTCTTTCTTGTGGTCCGTCCTTAACAATTCTTAGATCATCAGGAGAAAATAAAACAACATATAATCCACTATTTAGCTCCCTATGGTTTTTTAATTCCGTCTTATTGATTCTAATTATTTTTGGCTTATCTTTTTGTAATTTAATCTCTATAAACTTGTCATAACTACCTAAATTAATATAAGTACCAATATAAGCTTCATTTTTAGAAAAATTAATAATTTCTCTATCCCTATTTGTACGAAATGACTTACCAGTAGCACACATATAGATAGATTCTATTAGATTAGTCTTTCCCTGGGCATTCTTCCCTATAAATATATTAATATTCTTATTAAAATTTAAGTTTATATTGCTATAATTCCTTATATTGATAAGCCTTATATTATCTACATTCAAAAAATACACCCCTTAAGGCAATAATCCACATATACATTATATCATATTAAGTTATTTTAAACAAACGTTCTGAATCTTCGCCTAGTGGACTTATTTTACTATAAATACATATTCTCCATCAACTTCAACCTTATCCCCAGGTCTTAGTTTTTTACCTCTTTGTAAACATACTTCATTATTTACTTTTACAAGACCATCACTAATTACTATCTTTGCATGTCCGCCTGTTTGTACAGCATCACTTAATTTTAAGAATTGGTCTAATTTAATATATTCTGTTTGAATTTTAATTTCTTTCATTATTCATCCCTCTAATAGTCATCTTGAGCTAATCTTACTGGTAAAACTAAATAAATATAGTTTTCATCTTGAACTCCATTAATTATACATGGATTTAAACTACCCATAAAGTTTAATTCAATATTTTCTGCTTCAATAACTCTTATACCTTCTAGTAGATATCTAGAATTAAAAGCTATATTTAGATTCTCTCCATTTTGAACAGATTCTATTTCTTCATGTACATTTCCTATTTCTGAATTAGATCTAATAACTACTTTATTATCATCTAAATTTAGTTTAACTAGATTAGCTTTTTCTTCTTTAGCCAACAATGAAGCTCTCTCTAAACTATTTTGGAAATTTCTTTTATTAACAATAACTGAAGTCTTGTGTTCATGTCTAATAATATCCTTATAGTTAAAGAACTGTCCTTCTAATAATCTAGAGTAAACAATAGTATCCCCTATATTGAAAATTACATGTCCAGGTGCAATACTAATCTTTAAATCATCCTCTGTATCTTCAAGTATTCTATTAAGTTCATTTAAAGATCTTCCTAGAATAATTACTTTAGTATCCAGATTAGAATTTAGAGGAAGTTTTCTTAAAGCTAATCTATAACCATCTAAAGCTACAAAAGAAATAGTATCATCCTTTAATTCTACTAAAACTCCTGTTAATGATGGTCTATTCTCATCTTGAGAAGTTGCAAATACTGTTTGCTTGATCACAGATTTAAATATATCTGTTGGTAAAGAGAATGATTCATTTTCAACAATTAAAGGTAATTCAGGATAATCTTCACCTGGATTTGCAGCTATATTGAACTCTGAATTATCACATTTAATGTTAATGTTATTGTTATTTACTTCAACATAAATAGGAGAATCAGGTAATTTCTTAATTATATCCCCAAATATTCTAGAGTTTACAACTATACTACCTTCTTCAATTACTTCACAATCTAAGAAGGTTTCTATACTAATTTCTAAATCTGTTCCAGTTAATTTTAATTGATGACCTGATGCATTAATTAAAATACCATCTAATATTTGTAATGTAGTTCTAGAAGATATTCCTCTTTGAGCTATACTTATATGCTTTGATAAACTCTTTTGATCTACTTTGAATTTCATTTTTTTCCTCCTTATTAGATATATATAAAGATATAAATATATAGTAGTAATAGTAGTAGGGGGTGTTATTATGTGGATAAGTGGTTTTTTTGGATAAGTTATCACTTTTTAAAGAATTAATAACATGTTGATAACTCTTTAATAATTCAAAAAACAATCCACAAAATACAAAATCAATTCTTGATTAATTATTATACACCCTTTAGTTTGTTTATAATATAATCTATCTTATCTTTAAAATCCTCATTAGATGAAATATCTTTATTTATCTTGTCGCAAGCATGAATTACAGTAGTATGATCTCTACCACCAAATTCATCACCTATTTTAGGCAGTGATAAATCAGTTAACTCTCTTGTTAGGTACATAGCTATTTGTCTAGGATAAGCTATAGCACGAGTTCTCTTTTTTGAGTTAAAATCGTCCATTTTTATGCTAAATTGACTTGAAACTTCTTCTTTTATAAGATTAACAGTTATTTCTCTAGGTTTATTACTAGATATTATATCCTTTAATGCTTCCTCAGCTAATTCAACAGTTATAGACTTATTTGTTAAGGATGAATATGCTACAACTCTGATTAAGGCACCTTCCAATTCTCTAATATTTGATTTTATCTTTGTGGCTATATACTGCATAACACCGTCATCTACTTCGATATTTTCCATATTAGCTTTTTTTCTAAGTATGGCTATTCTTGTTTCTAAATCAGGTGCTTGTATATCAGCTATAAGACCCCATTCAAACCTTGATCTTAATCTATCTTCTAGAGTAGGAATTTCTTTAGGAGGTCTATCTGATGAAATAATTATTTGTTTATTGGATTCATGTAATGCATTAAATGTGTGGAAAAACTCTTCTTGAGTTCCTTCTTTACCAGCAATAAATTGAATATCGTCCACTAATAGTACATCTACATTTCTATATTTGTTTCTAAATTCTTCATTTCTATATTCTCTAATAGAGTTAATTAGCTCATTTGTGAATTTTTCACTTGTTACATATACTACTTTTGCATTTGGATTTTGGCTTAGTATGTAATGGCCAATAGCATGCATTAAATGGGTCTTTCCTAAACCAACACCACCATATAAAAATAGTGGATTGTATGCTTGAGCAGGTGCTTCAGCAACTGCTAAGGATGCAGCATGTGCAAATCTATTGCTATTACCAATTACGAAAGTATTAAAAGAATACTTTGGATTTAGTTGTGATCTTATATTATTTTCTTGGATTTCTTGCTTAACAGTTTGTCCAACGTCTGAGACTTGCTCTTCACCTGGAATTACAAACTCTATAGAATACTCTTTTCTAGTAACTTCTATAATTGCGTTTTTTATCAGGTTTAAGTATCTCCCTTCTAATATACCTTTAGTGAAATCATTAGGTGCAGCTAATGTAATGGTATGATCAGATATATTAATAGGGATAATAGTTTTTAACCAAGTATTATAACTTACTTCGGTTAATTCTACTTTGATAATATCTAGGACATTATTCCAAATACTATCTAAATTTGACGACATATTTTACCCCCCTTAAAAAATTTTAAATAATTATTAACATATTTATCAACAGATATTATTATAATAAATAGTAGTTTAGTAAAAATATATATATTATAAAAATGTGGACAAAAAAATCAACAATCTGTTAATATTAAATAGTCAAAAAATGTTATACAAAATATCCACAACCTAAATGTCAAAAAATTGTGTACAACAAATGGCCTATTACGAATTATTTACAAGATTGTTAATGATAATTCAAAACTTATGCACAGTTTATCCACAATTTGTGTATAAGTTTACACATAATTAAGTTATTAAAATATTATTAACAGTTATTCCATGATATCAAAAAATCATTATTTATTCAATAAAATTATCCACAATACTCACAGATTGTTAACAGTTAATATTAAAACGCCTATTAGTTTAAATTTCTTGACATAGCATCTAGAAATAAATATAATCAATAGTAGTGTCTAGTTTTGTGATTAATTATTTTGTGATTAAATCAGATAACTCTATATTTATATATATGGAAAGCTTAAGGAGGTGTACTTAATTGAAAAGAACATATCAACCAAAGACAAGACAAAGAAGTAGAGAGCATGGATTTAGAAAAAGAATGAGAACTAAATCAGGTAGACAAATAATAAGAAATAGAAGATTAAGAGGCAGAAAGAAACTAACTGCTTAGGGGGCCACTGTTTAGGTGGTCTTTTTAATAAATGGGTTTTATTGGAGAGTTTTAATGGAAAAAAAATATCGTTTAAGAAAAAATATGGAGTTTAAAAAAGTATATAGTGTTGGAAAAAAAATTTGGAATAGAAACTTCATACTATATATAAAAAAGAATAAATTGGATGAGACAAGGGTTGGATTTACGATAACAAAAAGACACGGCAATTCTGTTGTTAGAAATAAGATAAGAAGACGATTGAAAGAATCATATAGACTAAATTTCGATAATGTTAAAACAGGATATGATTTGGTTTTTATACCAAAGCAAAACATATTAGATATTTCTTATAAGGAGTTAGAAAACTCAATGGTTCATATAATGAAAATTGCAGGAGTCCTAAAGATTAGGTGAGTATATGACAAAACTAGCAATTCTATTAATAAGGTTTTATCAAAACTTTATTTCAAAGTACATTTTAAAAGGAAGACATTGCAGGTTTTATCCTACTTGTTCTCAGTATTCTTTATTAGCATATGATAAGTATGGTTTTATTAAAGGGACATACTTAACTGTAATGAGAATATTAAGGTGCAATCCTTTTCACAAGGGAGGATATGACCCGCTTAAATGATAGGGGGTTAATTAATGACAGCATTTCTAGGTAATATACTAGGTTCACTGTTAAAATTTGTATATGATATGGTTTCAACCACCGGTATTGAAACTGAGTATTTTTCTTATTATGCAATGGCAATAATCTTAACAACAATTATTTTTAAATTATTGTTACTACCTGTGAACTTATCACAAGTTAAATCCTCAAGAAAAATGAATGAGTTACAGCCATTAATGAAGGAAATACAAGTTAAATACAAAAATGATCCACAAACTCAACAAAAAAAATTACAAGATCTATATAAAGAACATAATTACAAACCTGCAGGTGGTTGTTTGATATTATTAATTCAAATGCCAATAATCTTTGCATTTTTTGCTGTATTTAGAGATCCAGCTAGATACGCTTTTAATGAACCTGGGTTTTACGAAGCAATGAATAAATCATTTTTATGGATCGCAAACTTAGATTTTCCAGATCCAAATCTTTGGGGATTACCTTTATTAGCTGCTTTAACTACTTACTTACAAAGTGCTGTAATGGCAAAGTCACAAGGAAATGCAGACCCTCAAGCACAATCAATGCAAAAGAGTATGCTATACTTTTTACCAATCATGATATTCTTCTCTGCAAGAAGTTTTGCTGGTGGATTGGCACTATATTGGGTAATTAGTAATATATTTAGTATTGTACAACAATTAATATCTAATAGGTCTTTGGGCAAAGTTAAGGAGGAAAAATAATATATGAGATATGTTATAAAACAATCTAAGACCGTTGAAGATGCTATAAAAGATGCTTTATTAGAGTTAGAAGTTACTGAAGAAGATGTAGAGATTGAAGTAATTGAAGAGGCGAGTAAAGGACTATTTGGTATAATTGGTACAAAGGAAGCTAAAGTAAAAGTTACTGTTACTTATGATCCAATAAGTAAGACAAAGGAATTTTTAGATAAGATATTTACTTCTATGAACATCAAAGCTGGTGCTGAAATCAACAAAGAAGATGATGTTTTATATGTTGATATCATAAGCGTTGATCCAATAGACAAAGGAATAATTATTGGAAAAAGAGGAAATACTTTAGATTCTATACAATATTTACTTAGTTTAGTTATCAACAAAGGTAGAGACAAGTATACAAGAGTTGTTTTAGACATTGAGAACTATAGAAAGAAAAGAGAAGAAACTCTAATCAGACTAGCTGAGAAAATGGCTGAAAAGGCTAAATATACAAAGAGACCTGTAAAATTAGAGCCAATGAATCCTTCTGAAAGAAGAATTATTCATTCAGCATTACAAAAACATAATGGTATAACTACTTACAGTGAAGGTGACGAGCCATTTAGAAGAGTTGTTATACAAGCTAAATAGTTTTAAAGCCCGATGATTTATTAAAATCTAGGGCTTTTTTAAAACTAATATTATGTTTTAAATAATTTGACACATAATACTAATATCATTAAAATAGTAATGATAAACATTAATAATATAAACCAATTTTTGAGGTGAAGAAATGTTTGATACAATTGCAGCAATTTCATCAGCAGTTGGAGAAGCTGGTATAGGGATTGTTAGATTAAGCGGTAAAGATGCCATAAATATAGCTAATAATATATTTAAAGGTATTAATGATAAAACATTAGATGCGGCAGAAAACAGAAAAATGACTTATGGTCATATTATAGATAATACAAATAACCAAATTATTGATGAGGTATTAATTGTATCCATGAAGGCACCTCACACTTATACTAGAGAAAATGTAGTTGAGATATATTGCCATGGAGGCATAATACCAGTTAAGAAAACCTTAGAGCTATTATTAAAAAATGGTGCTAGATTAGCTGAACCAGGTGAGTTTACAAAAAGGGCATTTTTAAATGGTAGATTGGATTTATCTCAAGCAGAAGCTGTAATAGATATAATTAGAGCTAAAACTAATAAAAGTCATGAAGTTTCCATGAGCCAACTAGAAGGTAGCTTATCAAATAAGGTTAATAATATAAGAAACATAGTACTATCAATGGTAGCCCATGTTGAAGTTACAATAGATTTTCCAGAAGATGATATAGAAGAAGTTACCTATGAAGAACTAGAAGAAAATGCAAAAACAGTAATATCAGAGATTAAACAACTATTAAAAACTGCTGATAGAGGCAAAATTCTTAGAGAAGGGTTAAATACTGTAATTCTTGGAAAACCAAATGTAGGAAAATCTTCTCTATTAAATGCAATGCTTAGAGAAAATCGTGCAATAGTCACTGATATACCTGGTACAACTAGAGATATAATCGAAGAACATTTAAATATAGATGGTATTCCTTTAAAAATAATAGATACTGCTGGAATCAGAGAAACAGAAGATATAGTTGAAAAAATAGGTGTAGATAGAGCTAAGGAATCAATCGAATCAGCTGATTTAATCATAGCTATTTTTGATGTTTCTAGAGATTTATCTCATGATGATTTTAATATTATAGAGCTTATTAAGGATAAAAAATCATTAGTACTGTTAAACAAAACAGATTTACCAAATAAATATACAATAGATCACTTAGAAAAACTATTAGAAGGCAAGGATATCATAACTACATCAATAGTAAATGAAGTAGGTATAGATATATTAGAAGAAAGTATTAAGAAAATGTTCTATGCAGGAGAGATCGAACTTGACTCAAATGTTGTAGTTACAAATCTTAGACATAAAAATCAATTAGATAAAGCATTAGATAACATGGAGAATGCTCTTAATGATATAAAAGCTCAAGTTCCGTTGGATTGCATCGAGGTGGATCTGAGGGATTGTTGGGAAAATCTTGGGGAAATCTCAGGAGATACCATAAGTGAAGACATTTTAGACAAGATATTTTCCGAGTTTTGTATAGGAAAGTAGAATTAGAAAGGTGAAAAGCATGGAAACAAAACAATATTATGCTGATAAATATGATGTAGTGGTTATTGGAGCTGGACATGCAGGAGTTGAAGCAGCTCTTGCAAGTAGTAGAATGGGTATGAAAACCCTTATGTTAACCATATCCTTGGATGCTATAGTTGCCTTATCTTGTAATCCCAATATAGGTGGAACAGGTAAAGGCCACTTAGTAAGAGAGATAGATGCACTTGGTGGAGAAATGGCTTTAAATATTGATAAATCATTTATTCAAAGTAGAATGTTAAATACTTCTAAAGGACCAGCAGTACATTCATTGAGAGTACAAGCTGACAAGAAAAAATATCATATAGAAATGAAAAAAGTCTTAGAAGATGAACCTAATCTAAGACTAATTCAAGGTGAAGTAGTAGATATTATATTAGAAGATGATAAAGTCAAGGGAGTAGTTACTAGAACAGGAGCATTTTATGAAGCCGAATCAGTAGTACTAGCTACAGGAACATATCTAAAGGGAAGAGTATATATAGGAGAAGTTAACTATTCTTCAGGACCTGATGGAATGTTCCCATCAAATCTATTGTCAGATTCATTAAAAGATAAAGGTTTTGATTTAAGAAGAATGAAGACAGGTACTCCTGCAAGAGTTCATAGAGATAGTATTGATTACTCAGTAATGCAAGTACAACCAGGAGATGAAGAGGTTGTACCATTCTCATTTATGAATTCAGACAAAGATTTAAATATGGAACAAGTTCCTTGTTATTTAACATATACAACTGAAAAGATGCATGAAATCATTAGAGAAAATCTTCATCGTTCTCCAATGTACGCAGGAGAAATAGAAGGAGTAGGCCCAAGATATTGTCCTTCCATAGAAGATAAGGTTGTAAGATTTGCAGATCGTGACAAACATCAAGTCTTTATTGAACCAGAAGGACTATCAACAAAGGAAATGTATGTACAAGGGGTTAGCTCAAGCTTACCAGAAGATGTCCAACAAAAAATGTACAAAGAAGTAATAGGTCTTGAAAATGTGAAATTTATGAGATCCGCTTATGCAATAGAATATGATGCAATTGATGCAACCATATTAAAGAGAAATCTAGAGCATAAAGATATTAAAAATCTATTCTTCGCAGGACAAATCAATGGTTCATCGGGATATGAAGAAGCAGCTGCCCAAGGTTTAATAGCAGGTATAAATGCAGTACAAAACATTAAAGGTGAGGAACCATTTATATTAGATAGATCAGAGGCTTATATAGGTGTTTTAATAGATGATTTAGTTACAAAACAAACAGACGAGCCTTATAGAATGATGACATCAAGAGCAGAATATAGATTAACCCTTAGACAAGACAATGCGGATTTAAGATTGACTAAAAAGGGTTATGAATTAGGATTAGTTACAGAAGAAAGATACCAAAGAGTTTTAGAAAAAGAAAAAGCTGTAAATGATGAATTAGAAAGATTGAGAAATATAAAAGTAAATCCTAGTTCAGAGATGAATACTATGTTAGAAGAGTTAGGTACATCAGCTATAAAAACTCCATTAAGTTTACATGAACTTATAAGAAGACCTGAGCTGCATTATGATAAAACATCTATCTTTGATCCAGAGAGAGAAGATCTACCAAGAGAAGTCAAAGTACAGGTAGAAATCCAAATCAAGTATGAGGGATATATAAAGAAACAGATGATGCAAGTTGAACAGTTTAAGAAATTAGAAAATAAAAAACTAGATCAAGGTCAAGACTATAACTTAATCAAGGGTTTAAGTAATGAAGCAAGACAAAAATTAAACTCTATAAAACCAGATTCAGTAGGGCAAGCATCAAGGATTTCAGGTGTATCACCTTCAGATATAAATGTACTATTGATTTATTTGGAACAAATGAGAAGAAAGGACTTAAGTCAATGACAAATGAGAACTTATTGTTAAAGGGTGGTGCTCAACTAGGATTGAACCTAGGAGACCAGGAGTTAGAGAGATTTAGTAAATATAAAGAGTTATTAAAGGAATGGAATGAAAAAATCAATATAACAGCTATTACAGATGATGAAGATATAGATATCAAGCATTTTTTAGATAGCTTAACTCCTTTTGTAACTGATATATTCAATGGAAATAAGAAGGTTATAGATATAGGTACTGGTGGAGGATTTCCAGGAGTACCTTTAAAAATTGTGAATCCTAATCTAGATGTAACACTACTAGATAGTTTAAATAAAAGAATAGTCTTTTTAAATGAAGTAATCAAGGATTTAGGACTAGAGGGTATAAATGCCATTCATGGAAGGGCAGAAGAATTCAGTATCAAACCCATTTATAGAGAAAAATATGATATATGTGTTTCTAGAGCTGTAGCTTCACTTAATACCTTAAGTGAGTATTGTATACCTTTCGTAAAAGTCGGTGGATATTTTGTATCTATGAAGGGTCCAGATGTAGATGAAGAACTTAATTTAAGTCAAAACGCCATCAAATTATTAGGTGGAAAAGTTATAGAAAAGAAACTAGTTCAGATTCCAGAAAGTGATATAGTCCATTCATTGATAATAATACAAAAAATACGCGAAACTCCGACAAAATACCCTAGAGGTGGAGGAAAACCTAGAAAAAATCCATTGTAATTTGAAAGAATTTGTATGAAATTAATCGGGAAATAAAGAAGGAAATAAAAAAAGCATATAGAATAAGTAAAATAAGTGCATAAACAACAAATGAGAAGAGGTGTAATTATATGGCATTACATCAAGAGGTAAAATACATTCCTATAAACACAATAAGACCTAATCCCTATCAGCCAAGAAGAAGTTTTAATCAAAGAGCTTTAGAAGAATTATCCCAATCCATAAAAACATATGGGGTAATCCAACCTATAAGTGTGCGCCAGATATCAGAAGAAACATACGAACTAATTGCAGGTGAAAGAAGACTGAGAGCTTCACAGTTAGCACAATTAACAGAAGTACCTGCATTAGTAGTAGACTACAGAGATAGGGAATCTGCTGTAATTGCCTTAATAGAGAATCTACAAAGAGAAGATCTGAATTTTATAGAAGAAGCAGAAGGATATAATAATCTTATTTTAGATCATAATTTTACACAGCAGGAGTTAGCAGAAAAAATAGGTAAGTCACAATCTACAATAGCAAACAAAATCAGGCTTTTAAAATTACCGCCTGATATGAAAAAGGCATTGGTAGAGGAAGGACTAACTGAAAGACATGGTAGAGCGTTGCTAAAACTACCTGATGATGAAACTAGGAGATTAGTTCTTGATAAAGTTATAAATAAATCATTAAATGTAAGCAGTACAGAGGAGCTTGTAGAAGATATTCTAGATAGCTTAAGGAAAAAAGAAGAGGAAGAGGAGCACAAACCAAAACAAAGCATCAAATCCTTAATCAATGTAAGAATTTATCTTAATACTATAAAGAAGACTTACAAAGCTATAAAAGAATATGGTATAGATGCTCAGTACAAAGAAATAGACAAAGATGATCACGTCGAAGTAGTGATTAAGATACCGAAATAATAATAATTAAATAATATATATATAAAAATGTTCCACGTGGAACATTTTTTTGTTTTATTTATTATAGCTTTCTGATATGATATATTTAATAACAGATTAGAGGGGTGATGCATTTGGGTAAGATTATATCTATCTTCAATCAAAAAGGTGGAGTAGGCGTGCGTCCATAAGGATTTTAGAAGGAAAGCTTAAATTAATTTAAGTTAGGGTAGCAGTCAAAGCCCTACCCATCGACTTGCTTACTCAAGAGTCGAAAGACAAAGAGGACAATAGCATGCAAGTAAAGCAGAATATGATTGAAATTAGATGAATTATAGTTCTGCAAGATGGAAGGTATATTATGGCTAAAGCTATACTGCCTGAACTCTAGTTACCTAGCTGTAACCCGCCCAGATAGTGGAAATCTAATTGAAACCACTATGACATTGATGGGTAACACAATTTCGATACTTGATGTTACTAATGATGAGAAATATTTTTCCTACATATTTCTCATAGACTGCCGCAATGTCCAGCTTCTAGTACAAGAAGATAAGGTAACGAACGGAGAGCCTAAGATATACTAAATGCTTTTTAAAATCTAAATGGAGATAATCTAAAGGGAAATGCCTAAGGCTATGAGTAGTAGAACTCTGAATATTCCCCATGATTACGGAGCCTTCATAGTAGTCGGAGATAGGGAAAGCCTATTACATGGCGAAGGAAGGCAGGTTATTCTTTTTGTCAAACTCAAGGAGGTATGCGAAATGCAGAAGGCTGAATTAGTATTGACAATGCTAAGTGAGAAATCCCGTGTGAACCCCGATTATAAATTCAATAGACTATATAGAAACCTTTTTAATGAGGACTTCTATCTAAGAGCCTATGGGAAAATTTATAATAAAGAGGGCAACTTAACAGAGGGAACAGATGGAAGAACTATAGATGGATTTAGCATTGAAAGAATTTACAAACTTATAGAAGAATTAAAGACAGAAAAATACAAACCAAAACCCGTTAAAAAAGTAAATATTCCTAAGACAAGTGGTGAAACAAGACCAATTGGAATTCCAAGCTTTGATGACAAACTAGTTCAAGAAATAGTTAGACAGATCCTAGAAGCTATATATGAGCCAAACTTCAACGATAATTCACATGGATACAGACCAAATAGAAGCCCACATACAGCACTATATCAGATAAAGAAAACCTGTAGAGGTGCATCATGGGTAATCAAAGGAGATATTGATAATTTCTTTGATAATATTGATCATGAAAAGCTATTAGATATTCTTAAAGAGAGAATAGATGATGGAAGGTTTATCAATCTTATTGATAAATTTTTAAAAGCAGGCTATATGGAATACAAGCATAAGTACGAAACCTGGTCAGGTACCCCTCAAGGAGGTATCATTAGCCCCATATTATCAAATATATATCTGGACAAGCTGGACTCATTCTTAGATTACATAATTTTAAATAATACCCTAGGAGATATTAGAAGTGATAATAAGGAATATGCTAGGTTAAATGGCAAAAGACATTATGCTAAAAAAACCGGAAATATAGAAGTTGCTGAAGAATATCTAAAAGCCATGAGAAAAATGAATAGGCTGGATCCCATGGATGAGAACTTTAGAAGGGTCAAGTATATTAGATATGCTGATGATTTTCTAGTATTTGTCTGGTCATCTAAGGAAGTTACAATAGACATCAAAGACAAAATTAGGGATTTTTTATCCAGTGAGTTAAGATTAAATCTTAATGAAGAAAAAGCTCTAGTTACAAATCTTGGAGATAAAAATGTAAGATTCTTAGGATATGAAATATCAAAAAGCAAAGACAATAATAAACTAACAAACGTAAATGGAGTTAAAAAAAGGACTGTTAATGGCACTATTCAGCTGTTAGTACCTAGTGATGTAATCACAGAAAAACTCAAACCATTCACTAAAAACGGGAAATCAATTCATCACAATGCTAGAATCAATCTACCAATACTAGATTTAATAAATCAGTATAATTCTGAAATTAGAGGTTTGTACTACTATTATAATCTTGCTACAGATGTGAGTACAAAAATTGGAAAGTTCAGATACTACCATTATTATAGTCTGGCTAAAACTATAGCAAGAAAAGAAAAATCCTCTGTTAAAAAAGTAATTGATAAATACGCAATCAATGTTAATTTAAAGCAAAAAACAGGAACGCGAAAGATCATTGGAGTCAAATATAACACTCCAGAAGGGGAGAAGGTTTTGACATACTTTAATGAGTCCCTTAGTAAGCAAAATAGTCCTTCATCATATGTTAAAGATACTATCTATGAAGTATATGAAAACAGGTGTCAATTAATAGATAGGCTTAATGCTAACAAATGTGAACTATGTGGTTATAAAGGTGACACGAAAGAATTTGAAGTACATCATATTAGAAAACTAAAGGATATTAAACAAAAGTATTCTAAACGTGGTTCCAATATACCCGAATGGGTTCTGACAATGAGTAGAATGAATAGAAAAACATTGGTATTATGTATTAAATGCCATAAAAATTTACACAACGGGAATTTATAACATCCTCACTTAGTTTGAATAGCTGGAGAGCCGTATACATTGAAAGGTGTACGTACGGTTCGGAGGGGGGTCTACGCAAACCTGTTATAGAAACATAACAAGGCGGCGGATTCCTACCCTACAAGACTACGACAAGTATCAATCTATCTGCAGGTATAGGTAGACTTGGTAAGAAAGTATTATTAATAGATTTAGATCCGCAAGGCAATACCTCAAGTGGAATTGGTATTGAAAAAGACATAGTAGAAAATAGAATTTATGATGTATTAGCATTAGATGCACCAATTAATGAATCAATATATGAAACAAGTGCTAGTAATGTATATATTATCCCTTCTAATAGCGAACTAGCTGGTTTAGAAATCGAATTAGCAAGGGAAGGGAATTGGGAAATGCTGCTTAGAGATAAGTTGGTAGATATTAAAGATGAATTTGATTTTATCTTTATTGATTGTCCACCATCTCTAGGAATATTAAGCGTTTTAGCTTTGATAGCCTCAGACAGTGTAATTATCCCAATTCAATGTGAGTATTATGCTTTAGAAGGTGTAAGCCAATTATATGATACAATTCAACTAGTTAAGGCTAATTTTAATCCTGCCTTAGAAATAGAAGGTGTAGTTTTAAGTATGTTTGATGGTAGGACAAACCTATCTATCCAAGTAGTAGATGAAGTAAAGGCATATTTCAAAGGCAAAGTATATACAAGTATTATTCCTAGAAATGTTAGATTAGCAGAGGCTCCTTCCCACGGTTTATCAATTATGGACTATGATGACAAGTCTAAAGGTTCAGAAGCCTATTTAGAACTAGCTGAAGAATTTTTATTCTTAACAGAGTAACTTATATATAGGGAGTTGATTATAATGAGTACTAATACAAAAAAACGAGGATTAGGAAAGGGATTATCTGCTTTAATGGGAGAAAAACCTACTATAGAAAATATTTTAAGCCAAGACAGTGAAATCAATCAAAGTTTGATAAAAAAAATTCCTTTAGGAGATATTATAACTAATGCAGGTCAGCCAAGGAAAGATTTTGATGATGAATCATTAAAGGAATTAGCCAAGTCTATAGAAACCAATGGTGTAATACAGCCCATATTATTAAGAGCAGTCGATGATAAATACCAAATAATCGCTGGAGAAAGAAGATATAGAGCCTCAGGGATCGCCAAGTTAAAAGAAATCCCTGCTATTATAGTAGATGTAGATGATGAAAATGCTGCAAAATTAGCATTAATAGAAAACATACAAAGAGAAGACCTGAACCCAATAGAAGAAGCCATGGCATACAAACAATTGATGCAAGAGTTTGAATTAAAACAAGAAGAACTAGCAAATGCAATAGGAAAAAGCAGAACATATATAACAAATACCATTAGACTACTAAACTTAGATGAAAAAGTCATAAAATACTTATATAATGGTAATCTAACTACAGGACATGGCAAGGTATTACTAGGAATAAAAGATAAAAAAGAGCAAATCCAAATAGCGGAGAAGATCATAGCTGCTGGACTAAATGTTCGTGAAACAGAGACAGAAGTAAAAAGATCAAAGGATAAGAAGAAAACAACTACAAAACCTAAAACCACAAAAGACCCATATCTTACAGATGTGGAAGAAGAGTTTATGAGAATTCTAGGTACTAAGGTTAAATTAGTAAAGGGTAGTGCAGTTAGTAAAATTGAGATTGAATTCTACGATGAGGAAGATTTAGAAAGAATATATGAAATAATAACAGCCTAAATGTTCCACGTGGAACATTTAGGTTAACAAAAAATCTCTCGAGGTGATTTTATGCTTATAGAAAAGAGTTTAAAGGACTATATTCTAGAAACATCAACTGGGAATCCAACTCCTGGTGGAGGTAGTGTAGCTGCATTAGCTGGAAGTCTAGGATCAGCACTGACTCAAATGGTTGGAAACCTAAGCTTTGACAAGAAATCCTTCACCCAATTAGATGATGACATAAAAAAAGAGTTAGAAGAGAATTTTATAGTTTTAAAAGAAAAAATGGAAATTATATCAAAAATTATTGATGAAGATTCTATAGCTTTTGATGGAGTTATGACAGCATTTAAAATGCCTAAGGATACAGAGGATGAGAAAAATATAAGATCAAATGCCATACAAGAAGGATACAAACATGCCCTTGAAGTTCCACTAAGATGTGCAAAGGAATGCTTAGAAGTACTAAAACTCCAATCAGTATTTGCAAACTATGGCAACATAAACGCCATAACTGATGTAGGGGTAGGGGTACTATTGGCTCATTCTGGATTAGAAGGTGCACTTTTTAATGTAAGAATTAATCTACTTAGTATCAAGGATGAAGATTATAAATCTCGAATAAATAATGAAATGAATCAAATATTCGAAGAAGGAAATAAGTTAAAGGAAGAGATGCTTAAAATCGTCTACGAAAGATTAAGTGAATAAATATTTATAAGTGAAGCAGTATACTAACAAAAGAGTTAGTATGCTGCTTTTCTTTGGAGTTTTTTTAATTAACAAAATAACAATTAATATATCAGATTCATATAATAATATGGTATAATATCTCAGATGGAGGTTGGTAACTTTGGTATACTTTGACAATGCAGCAACAACATTTCCAAAACCACAGGTTGTTTATGACACAATTATGGATTCTATGGTCAATTATGGAGCAAATCCAGGTAGATCTGGACATAAATTAGCTTTGAAAGCAAGTAGAGGAGTATTTGAAACTAGACAATTATTATCTAAGTTTTTTAATACAGGAAATCCTATGAATATAATATTTACATTTAATTGTACTGAAAGTTTAAATATAGCAATAAAAGGAGTTTTAAAAAGTGGAGACCATGTGATTACAACATCAATGGAGCACAATTCTGTTTTAAGACCTATTGAATATTTAAAAAGAATTGGTGTAGAATCAACTATAGTCAGTGCAAATTCACAAGGTTTAGTAGACCCAAAAGATATAGAAAATGCTATAAAGCCTAATACAAAACTAATAGTGACAACACATGTATCAAACTTAGTAGGCAGTATTTTACCTATAGAAGAGATAGGAGCAATTGCTAAGAAACACAATGTTTATTATTTAGTAGATGGCGCCCAATCTGCAGGTGTATATGATATTGACGTGAAGAAGATGAATATAGATATGTTAGCCTTCCCAGGGCATAAAGGATTATTAGGTCCACAGGGTACAGGTGGATTATATATAAGTGAAGAATTAGATATAGATAGTATTTTTCAAGGTGGTACAGGTAGTGAGTCAAGTTCAATGATTCAACCTAGTGTAAGACCAGATAAATTTGAAAGTGGTACCATAAATGCACCAGGTGTCATAGGTCTAGGTGAAGGAATAAGATTCATAATGGAAAAAGGAATCGAAAATATAAAAGATCACGAAGAAGAACTGGCAAAGTATTTTATAGACCAGATAAAAAATATAGAAGAGATAAAGATATACGGACCATTAACAGATAGACAAGGCCCTGTAGTATCTATAAACGTGAAGGATATTGATTCATCAGAAATATCCTATATTTTAGATGATAAATATAATATTGCAGTTCGACCAGGACTACATTGTGCACCATTGGCTCACAAGACAATAGGAACACTAAACCAAGGAACTGTAAGATTTAGCTTTGGAATGTACAATACTTTTGAAGAAATTGATTATGCAGTAAAAGCATTAAAAGAAATAGTTAAGGATTTATAGGATGGTGAATAAATGGAAAGTTTAAAATCGATTATATCGAATTATTATATAGAATTTATAATTGGATTGGCTCTAATTTCATTTCTATTGATTATTTTTATCTTTATATCACAATATAAGTGCAATAAACTAGCAAAAAAATATAATCTTTTAGTCAATGGGATAAAAGATATAAATATAGAAGACTTACTCATAAACATAAATAAAGATCTAAATGATTTAAATAGAGACATAAATTTAATAGAAAGAAATATAAATGAAATAGAGACTAAACTTTCCTTTGCTATAAAAAGAGTTGGATTTATTAGATATAATGCTTTTGATGATATGGGAAGTCAACTTAGTTATTCCTTAGCCCTATTAGATGATTATAAAAATGGTTTTGTCATAAGCAGTATATATGGTAGAGAAAATACTGTATCTTATGGAAAACCGATTAAAAATGGGACAAGTAATATACCCCTTTCTGCTGAAGAACTTTTAGCCATAGATAGAGCAATAATGGGTGAATACAGTACCAATATCTAGGAGGCAGATAACTTATGAAAAAATACCTATTTATTATTAATCCAGTAGCTGGAAATGGAAAACCTAAGGCAGTTAAGCCACTAATTGAAGAAATAATGAAGAAAAACCAATTAGAATATGAAATAGTATTTACAAATAAACCTAAAGAAGCCACAACCATTGCATCAACTTATGAATATGATGTAATAGTAGCAGTAGGTGGAGATGGTACTATAAATGAAGTAACTGCAGGATTAGTAGATAGAGCAGATAAAAGCTTAGGAATAATACCTGCAGGAACTGGGAATGATTTGAGCAGAAGTTTAAATATAGCATTTGATCCCAGAGAAGCTTTAGAACAAATTCTAAATGGAATACCACATGAAATCCCAGTTGGTGACTCAAATGGCCATAGTTTTCTAAATATATCAAGCGTAGGTTTTGATGTAGAGGTTTTAGTAAATACTGAAAATATTAGAAAAATTGTAAAAGGAAAATTTTCATATGTGCTAGGTTTAATCTATACTCTTTTTAAGTTCAAGAAAAGGAAAGTCACAATTGATATAGACGGTACAATATATCATAGAAATATATTACTATTAGCACTTGGTAATGGGAGGTTTTATGGTGGAGGTATGATGATAATACCTGATGCCAATCCATTTGATGATTATTTATATGTTTGCTTAGTTAAAGATATTAGTAATATGAAGGCTCTAACAGTTTTTCCTGTAATATTTAAAGGGAACCATCTTAAATTTACAGATTACGTAGAGACATTTAAAGCAAAATCCATAAAAATCACAAATGACTCTCCATTTAAGCTAAATGTTGATGGTGAAATCTTAGAAGAAGGCAAAGAAATAATCTTTAAATTAAGTGATAAAAAAATATCAATAATTTTATAATGTCTATAAACTATTTAAACAAATGTTACAAAAACTTAACAATTAATTTTAAATATGAAATTTAATTTTTTAAAGCTGTATCCATTGAAAATACTAGGTTTCAAAAATGTATAAATTTACCATGCTAAATCATAATATGTTATATAGACATCAGTTTCTTGTAAAATATTTCACCTATGATATAATTAATTTGTTACAAAAAGGTTACAAAAATTTGCCTATTAAAATAGGTAAATCTAGGAGGTAAAAATTTATGGATCAACCAAAGACACCGCTAAAGGTAACTGAAATGGCAAATAAAATCTTAAACAAAATTAAAAAATCAGCAAATACGATTAAAGATAGATTTTCAAATATAGATATAAAAGATTACAATACATATAAAGATAATAGTGTTTTCAAGAAAGCTTTAGCAGGTTTTATGATAGTAGTTATAGTAGGTTTAGGATATACAGGATATAAGGTCAACGAAATTAGAACAAGGGCTTTTGATGTTTACCTAGGAGAACACAATCTAGGTCCTATGCGTACCCAAGAAGAAGCACTTGAAGTATTTAATGAAGTTAAAGCAGATTTAAGTGAAAAATACCATGTAGATATAGTATTAGATAGTGAACTTGCATTTGAACCAACACATGCAAAAGATAAAGACATACTGACTTTAGACACTTTAAAAGATAGTATTCAGTCAAAGGTAGGATTTTTAGTAGCAGGATATGCAATTACAGTAGATGGTGAAGAAATCGGAGTATTTAGATCTGAAGAAGAAGCAAAGGGTCTAATTGAAAAATTAAAGGAACCATATCTAAGTGAATTTACAGAAGAAGATAATTTAAAAGAGATTAATTTAGTAGAAGATGTTCAATTTGTTAAAAAAGAAGTTTCTATAAATTCTTTAGCCAATGAAGAAGAAGTATTAGAATACATAAAAAATGGGTCAGAAGAAATAAAAACCCATACAGTAGAAGTAGGAGAGAGTTTTTGGACAATAGCCAAAATCTATGACACATCAGTAGATGAATTAGTATTAGCTAATCAGGACAAAGATCCTGCAAAATTAAAACCAGGTGATGAGGTAAAACTATTACTTCCAACATCTGTAATTACTGTTGAAACAGTAGAAGAAATAGAATACACTGAACCAGTAAATTATGAAACAAAAATAGAGTACAATGATTCCATGTATAAAAATCAACAAAAGGTTAAAGTTGAAGGTATTAAAGGAGAAACAAAAGTAGTAGCAAATGAAATTAGACACAATGGTATAGTAGTAGATAAAGAGATAATTAATGAAGAAGTTTTAAAAGAGACTGTAGATAAAGTAGTAGTACAAGGAACAAAAGCAATACCTAAAACTGTAGCATCTGGTACATTTATGATGCCAACTAGGGGTAGAATTTCCTCTGGCTATGGTTCAAGATGGGGTAGAACCCATAAGGGACTAGATATTGCAGCTAGTACTGGTACTGCTATAAAAGCAGCAGATGCAGGTACAGTATCATTTGCTGGTTGGAAGGGATCTTATGGATATATGGTAGAGATAGACCATGGTAATGGATATAAAACAAGATACGCACATTGTAGCAAATTGCTTGTTAAGAAAGGTGCAAAAGTCATCAAAGGACAACATATAGCAAATGTAGGTAATACAGGTAGATCAACAGGATCACACCTACACTTTGAAGTCCTTAAAAATGGAGTAAATCAAAATCCAGCTAAATATGTTAAATAGAAAGTTCAAGGCTATCGCAAGATAGCCTTTTTTATGTCTTATTAAATTACTACTGCACAACAAATTTAAACTTCTCCCCTAATATAAGCTGTTTAGTCCTATGAATAGGCTCATTATTCTCATCAAAAACAATCTCTCTATGAAGTAGAAGTGGTTCACCTTTCGATATATGTAATAGAGAAGCCTCATCTTCAGATGCAATTGAAATTTCTATAGTTTTTTTAGATGCTTTTCTAGTTACATTACATTTCTTTTTCAACAACTCATATAAAGATTGATTCTCTAAATCTTCATCAATCAGAAAAGAAAATTTCTCAGGAAAATAATTGTGTTCTATAACAATTGGCTCATCATTTGCATATCGAATTCTTTTAATATATACAACTTTATCATTCTCAGTCAAACCTAGTTCCTTTATATCTCTTTCACTAGCCCGGATGATGATGTTATTTATAATCTTACTCCCAGGTCTTACTTGATTAATTTCACAGGTCAATGAAAAACTTATATCCTCTAAAATATTATCTTCAATTTTTCGGGTAGATACAAAAGTTCCTTTTCCCTGTTTTTTTACTAATAAATCTTCTTCTACCAATTCAGAAATGGCATTTCTTACTGTAATACGGCTTACATTAAAAATCTGGCTTAATTGTGTTTCTGAGGGGATTTTTTGATTTGGTTTATATTCTCCATTGGTTATTTTATCTTTAAGTATCATTTTAAGTTGCTGGTATAAAGGGATAATATCTTCAGGGTTTAACGAATCCATAGAGCACCTCTTAAACTTTATTTTCAAATCCTGTCATATTAAATCATATGGCGTTCCATGACAAGTTATGATGTATAAATACATTATTATGTAATAAGTAATACAATCAACACATAAAAATATAATATAAAATCATTTTCTTATATATGGTCTATATGGACTTATAACATCATATAACGTTATTACAAGGATAACTAAAGGAGGCATGTAATATGTTTAATTTTGATGTTGAAAGATTTAATAAAATGGCATGGGGTGCTCTTGCACATAGAGAGAATATTGAAAAATGTGCTGATGAAATATCAAAAAAAGGATTTAAGAATATATTCCTAATAGGTGTTGGTGGCTCTATAGCCCATATGTATCCACTAGAATATATCATAAAGACAAACTCAACAATAGACGTATATGCAGAGATTGCATCAGAATTCGTACTTACAAACCATAAACACTTTGGATCAGACTCAGTATGTATATTTACATCCAGAAGTGGGGACACAAAAGAAACAGTAGCAGCAGCTAAATTCTGTAAAGAAAGAGGCGCAACTACTATAGGATTAGTCGCTAAATTAGGTACTTCTTTAGCAGAAATCTGTGACTACGTATTTGACAACTTTGCAGAAGATGACAATCTAGCAGAATCCTTATATCTACAACAGTTCCCATTAATATTCAGATTAATGCATAATAATGGAGATTTTCCAGAATACGATAAATTTATTAAAGAATTAGAAACAATGCCTGACCAACTACTAAAAGCAAAAGAAAGTATGGAAGATAGAGCAAGAGAATTTGCAGACTATCATAAAGACACACCATACCATATATTAGTAGGTTCAGGGATTATGTGGGGAGATACCTATAATTACGCAATGTGCATCTTAGAAGAAATGCAATGGATAAGCACAAAATCCATTAATGCTGCAGATTTCTTCCATGGAACACTAGAAGTAGTAGAAGAAGATACAAGTGTAATCTTGCTTTATACAGAAGATGAGACTCGTCCATTGATGGATAGAGTAAAGAGTTTTGTCACTAAGATAAGCAAGGAAGTCACTATTATAGATACAAAAAAATTAGAGTTACCAACAATAAGTGAAGAGTTTAGAAAGTATATGGCTATTATCCTTATGAATACAATGCTTGAAAGAATAAGCATACACTTAGAAAGAGCAAGAAATCATCCTCTTTCAACAAGAAGATATTATAGACAAATGGAATATTGATAAGAACTTATTGAATTATATGGTTTTCGGATAATTTATGTATTCGAAAACCATATAAACTAAATACGATGAAATTAGATAGGGGGAGAGTATGGTCAAGGTTATCGGAGTAGGTGATAATGTAGTCGATATATATCTTCACACAGGTCTCATGTATCCAGGTGGCAACGCTTTGAACTTTAGTGTATATGCAAAACAATCTGGAATAGAATCTTCATACCTTGGTGTATTTGGCAAGGATGCTGCTGGAAATCATATAGTTTCAGTCTTAGAAGACTTGGATATAGATATATCTCGCTGTAGATTTGAAGAAGGAGAAAATGGTAGATCAACTATAGATATCATAGATGGAGATAGACAAATATCAGAAGATAATTATGGTGGTGTCTCCAGGGATTTCCCCATTATATTAGATCAAGAAGATTTGGATTATATAAGAAAATTTGATGCTGTTCATACCAGCATCTATAGCTATATGGAAGACGAGATCAAAAAAATAAAAGATATAGGTGTTTTACTAAGTTTTGACTTCTCAGATTTATGGAATGAAGATTATCTAAATAATGTATGTCCATATATAGATATTAGTTTGTTGTCCTGTGGAAGTTTAGAAAGAGAAGAAGTAGAAAGAGTACTTAAATATATTACCAACTTAGGTAATAAACTAGTTATCGCAACAATGGGGAAAAAAGGAGTAATTATATATAACGGAAGAAAGTTCTATGAAAAGCCTCCTTACAATTTAGGTGGGAAAATAGTAGATACTTTAGGAGCAGGAGATTCATTTTTAACAGGATTTATGATTGCATATATAGAAGGCAAGAAGAATTTTAACAATGTTTTAAACTCTAATAAATCCTTAAAATTACCAGAGTATGATGAAATGGATTTTGAAGACCTTCTTATTGAATATAGTATGTCTAGAGGAAATATTTTAGCGGCAAAAACCTGTATGGTAGATGGAGCATTTGGGTATGGTCGAAAAATTAGTGATGAACTTTTGTAGACTCTAAAGGAAGGGGGTAGGTTACTAAGCCAGGACAGGTTAATCAAGTGGTTTGTAACTGACAAGAGTGAAGGAAAATATTATATTAAAGATGAAAGGAATATCAAAAAGCTATGGAGGTGTTCAGGCACTCCAAGATGTAGATTTAGAATTATATCATGGTGAATTACTTTGTTTACTTGGAGAAAATGGAGCAGGTAAATCTACATTGATGAAAGTACTCTCAGGGGTTATACAACCAACAAAAGGTGATATTTTCATAAATGATGAAAAAGTCAATATAACTAATCCTAATGTAGCTCATAGTTTAGGTATTAGTACTGTTCACCAAGAGCTAGTACAGTTCCCTGATATGAAAATCTCGGAAAATATATTCATGGGTAGATACCCTAAGAAAAAAGGAATAGTGAGTTTTAAAGCACTTCGTAAAACAACTCTAGATTTAATGGATAAGCTTAACATTCACTTTGATCCAGATGCATATATTCGTTCTCTAAGCATTGCACAGCGTCAATTAGTTGAGATTATGAAAGCAATTTCGTTTAACTCAAAGATAATTATATTTGATGAACCAACTGCCTCTTTGACTAGAGAAGAAACTAATATATTGTTCCGAATAATTGGAGAGTTAAAGAGTAGAGGAGTTTCAATTATTTATATTTCCCATAGGATGGAAGACATCTTCACTATTGGCGATAGAATAGTGGTTTTAAGGGATGGAAAAAATTCTGGTAGTGGATTAGTAGAAGACTTAGATGTAGATAGAGTTATAGAGATGATGGTAGGTCGTTCTTTGGATAAGCAGTTTCCCAAAGAACATATTGAAATAGGTGAAGAAATCTTTCGAGTAGAAAATATAACTAATGAACATGTAAAGAATGCTTCCTTCACATTAAAGAAAGGTGAAATCCTCGGATTTGGTGGTTTAGTAGGTGCAGGAAGAACAGAGCTAATGCGTGCAATCATTGGTTTAGATCGTTGTACTGGTTCAATTTACAAATATGGTAAAAAGATAGTGAACAAAAACCCTACTGAAGCAATAAAAAACAATTTCGCTTTTGTACCGGAAGATCGTAAGGACCATGGGTTGATTCTCATAAGAAACATTATGCATAATGCTGAGTTAAGTTCATTAAAACAATTTAGTAAATTAGGATTTATGAGTACAAATTTAGAAAAATCAAAGACAGAAGAGTATATCAACAAATTAAATATAAAGACCACTGGTCCTTTACAACTTGCTGGTGACCTTAGTGGAGGTAACCAACAAAAGGTGGTTTTGTCAAAATGTCTAATTTCAATTCCAGATATTCTAATTTTAGACGAGCCAACAAGAGGAATTGATGTAGGATCTAAGGTTGAAATATATGAAATAATGAACGAACTGGTTAAACAAGGTGTTTCAATTATAATGATATCTTCTGAATTACCAGAATTACTTAATATGAGTGATAGAATAGTTGTCATGCGTGAAGGAATTATAACTGGCGAACTTCTAGCAAGTGAGGCTACAGAAACCAGTGTTATGAAACTAGCTACAAAGGAGGCTGTTGTGGTATGAGTCTTACAGAAGGGAAAAATAAATTTAATATAAAAGCTTTTTTCAAAGGATTAAACAGTTCCGAGTTTCGTTCCTACTCAGGTTTAATACTGGTTATTATTGTAGTTAGTGGTTTTTTAAGTATTAGAAGTTCACAATTTTTAACACAGCAAAATATTTTAAATATACTTAGACAGGTATCAGTTTATGGCATTCTAGCTTGTGGTCAAGCATTTGCAATGATGACTGGAGGTATAGATTTACAGGTTGGAGCAGTAGCAGGTCTATGTGGTGCTATTGTTACCAAGATGGTTGTAGGAAATGTTATTGGTCTATTTCCTGCAATATTAATAGGAATGATATTAGGAGCGATATGTGGAGCATTTGGAGGAGTCATAATAGCTAAAACAGGTATTCCTCCATTTATTATGACCCTTGGACTACAAATATCCCTTCGAGGAGCTGCTTATCTAGTATGTGAAGGAAAACCTATAGGTAACTTGCCTAAAAATATGTTGGATTTAGGTCTAGGTACTGTTAAAGGGATACCTGTACCAATATTATTTATGCTTGCTGCTTTTATTGTTGTAGGGATTATACTTTCTAGAACTACTTTTGGACGGTCCATCTATGCAGTCGGTGGTAATTACCAAGCAGCTCATCACTCTGGTATCAATTCAAAGCGTGTAATCACAATGGCTTATACAATCAGTGGTATATTAGCTGCACTGGCAGGGGTTATACTTTCCGCTCGTAATGCTTCTGCACAACCTACAGCAGGAACCGCATTTGAAACTGAAGCCATAGCTGCATGTGCAATGGGTGGAGTATCATTTAGTGGTGGTAAAGGCTCAATAATAGGGATATTTCTAGGTACACTTCTTATGGGGATTATAAATAATGGTATGAATCTAATGTATATAAGTTCTTACTGGCAATTAGTTGTAAAAGGTGCAATAATAATTGCCTCAGTATTATACTCCATATATTCCTCAAAGAGAAACTAATCATTATGCTTTTAAAGCATAAAAATAAATCAATAATAATGAGAGGGAGAGTTTAAATGAGAAAAATAAAAAAGGTTCTTTCATTAATTCTAGCATTAGTAATCATACTAAGTGTTACAGCCTGCAACACATCTGGAAATGACAAGAAAGCTTCAGGAGAAGAAAAGTATACAATTGCAGTTCTAGCGTGGTCCTTAGCAGAAGAATTTGGAGTGGATATAGTAACTGGTGCTGAAAAGAAAGCTCAAGAATTAGGAGTAAGAGTAGTAGCACCTGATCCAGCAGGAGATATGCAAAAAGAAATTTCTATAATTGAGGATTTAATCCAACAAAAAGTAGATGCTATTGCAATAGCACCTGTTGATGCAGATGCTATAGTCCCTTACATTGATAAAATTAGAGAAGCTGGAATAGTTGTAGTAGATTATGATATAGAAACTGAAGCAGAAGTAGATGCCAAGGTTCTTTCAGACAACTATGATGGTGGAAGAATGGCAGCAGAATATTTAGTTCAAGAAATGGGAAATATGGGCAAAGTTTTAATACTAGAAGATGCACCTGGAGTAACTACAGCTGAGGAAAGAATAGCTGGATTTGCTGAAGAGATGAAGAAATATCCAAATATTGAAATAGTTCGTCAACTTTCAAGTGGAACTCGTGACACTCATCGTTCAACTACAGAAAATATGCTTACTGCACATCCAGATATTACAGGTATATTCTGTTTCATGGGAGACAATACACTTGGAGCTTATGCAGCAGTTAAAGCAATGGGACGTACAGATGTAAAGATAGCAGGATATGATGCATCCCCAGAACAAGTAGAAATTATGAAAAATGATGGACCCGATTGTCAAATTATCTCATCTGTAGCTTTATATCCAAAAGCCATTGGTAGAGTAGCACTTGAAACTGCTTATAAGATCCTAGAAGGAGAAGTTATAGATGAGGTAGTATGGACAGAACTTGGTATGCTTACAGCTAAAGAAGCTGATTCCTTTGTGGATAAAGACTAATGAAATTCTCATTTTTAACTTATCAATTTTGTAGGTATCCACTAGAATACTCCTTCAAAATGGCAAAGGAATATGGCTTTGAAGGAATTGAAATCTGGGGTGCAAGACCTCATGCATATGCCTATGATATGGATAAACAAAGTATTGAAGATATAAAGAGATGGAAAAAACTATATGATATTGAAATTTCAATGTTTACTCCTGAAATCCTTGCATATCCTTATAGTTTAACATCAAGATTAGATAATGAACGTAAAGAGACATTGGATTATCTAATTAGGAGTGTAGAAACTGCTGCTTCTATAGGAACAGAAAAGATGCAGATAACTGCTCCACACCCAGGATATGGAGTGAATAGACGGGTGGTATGGAAGAGATTAGTAGATGGGCTAATAAAGCTATGTAAGAGAGCTGAAGAACTAGGAGTAGATATAATAGTAGAGCCACTTTCTCCATCAGAGGGAGGAAATATTATAACTACAGCTGATGATCTACTGGATTTGTTTGAAGATGTGGGAAGTCCAGCACTAAATGGTATGATTGACGCAGTTCCACCTGTAATAGCAAATGAACCATTCTCAGAGTATTTTGATAAGCTAGGAGAAAAGATGGCATATATTCACATTTGTAATAGCGATGGAGCAACAGAATTTCATATGCAGCTAGATGATCCAAAAGGAGTAATTCCTATATTGGATATGTTTAAAGTATTTCAGAGATACAATTATAAAGGATGGTGTTCACTTGAATTATTAGCTCCATACTTTAAAGATCCAGAGTTATATTTGGCACAGGCAGCACGTGTTATAAATGAGATATGTGGTTATCTAGGTATAAGTAGAGAGTGAGGGAGTCAATTTGACTTCCTTTTTTCTATGCCTGACATTCTAATAGTTATTTTATTGTCATCTTGAATGGTTGTTGGCATTCTGAACACAGTGAAGAATCTTATCTTTTTATATTTAACATTCGTAAAATTCGTTTACAAAGGCCTTATCATATGATAAACTTATATCATTCATAAAACGAATGAACGAATAGGAGAAAAGAAAAAATATGAAATTTTTTAGCCCTACATCTGAATTAAAAGAGCTACAAATTCTACAACACATCGAGAAAAATCCAGACACAACACAGAAAGAGATAGCTAGGGTAATAGAGGCAGCTCCATCTATGGTAAATGTCTATATAGATAGATTAGAAGAAGACAATTATATGATTAGAGACTACAAATCAGCAAAGGTAGTTTATTATAATATTACAGCAGAAGGTATTAAGAGGAAGAACTACTTGGCAATTACATATTACCATGAATTATTGGAGCTATATAGATTAGCAGAACAAAATATAGAGAATTTTCTAGTAAGACTTGAAAATAAAGGCTATAGAAATGTATTAGTATATGGAGCAGGAGAAGTGGCAGGGACCATTCTAGGAATAATTAAGGGAAGAACGGATAAACCACTAAAAGTATTATCACTAATAGATGATGATAATGATATGCAAGGAAAAGAACTGTTAGGTTATAAAATTATTTCCAGAGATGAAATAAATCAGTATAGACATGATGGAATAGTTATTACTTCATACACCTTTGAAGATGATATAACTAGAAGATTAAAAGAAATAGGATATCCAGAAGATAAAATAGAAAGATTTTTTACTGAATAATAAAAGGGGGATGCCATATGGCAGAAAGAATTTACTTAGCTTCACCACATATGAGTGATGAGGGTTATGAGCAAGAGTATATAAAAGAAGCTTTTGATACAAATTGGATAGCTCCACTTGGTAAAAATGTAGATGGATTTGAAAGTGAATTAGCATCATATGTAGGAAGTGGACATGCTGCAGCATTATCATCAGGAACAGCAGCTATACATATGGCCTTAAAAGCAGCAGGTGTAGGTAAAGGAGATATTGTATTTTGCCAAAGCCTTACATTTTCAGCTACAGCTAATCCAATTATTTATCAAAATGCAATACCAGTATTTATAGATAGCAATTATGAAACGTGGAATATGGATCCAAAGGCTCTAGAAGAAGCCTTTGAGAAATATCCGGAAGTAAAAGCAGTCATAGTAGTACATCTATATGGGCTATCAGCTGATATGGATAAAATATTAGAACTATGCAAAAAACATAATGTTACACTAATCGAAGATGCAGCAGAATCCTTAGGAACTTATTATAAAAGAAAACATACTGGAACATTTGGTGATTATGGAATATTTAGTTTCAATGGAAATAAAATCATAACCACATCAGGTGGTGGAATGCTTGTATCAGATAACAAAGAAAGAATAGCTAAGGTTAGATTTTGGTCTACCCAAGCTAGAGACAAAGCAAGACACTATCAACATAGTGAAATAGGTTTTAATTATAGAATGAGTAATATAGTAGCTGGAATAGGTAGAGGACAACTTAAAGTATTAGACAAAAGAATAGAAAAGAAGAAATATATTTTTGAATACTATAAAAGAGAATTAGTAGACCTAGAAGGTGTAGAATTTATGCCTATAAATGAGTGGAATGAACCAAACTGTTGGTTATCATGTATTACATCAAGTTGTAAGGTTAAGCCATTAGACATAATGGAAGCATTAGAAAAGGATAATATTGAGTCAAGACCTATATGGAAACCAATGCATCTACAACCATTCTTTGCTGAGTATGATTATATAGGTGGAGATGTGTCTGAGAACTTATTTAATAATGGGGTTTGTTTGCCTAGTGATACTAAGATCACAGATCAGGATTTGGATAGAGTATGTAGTATTATAAAAGGATTGTGGTAATAGATGGATCAAGGATTATATAGAAAATATTTTAAAAGAGTTTTTGATAATACTTTCGCAATAGTTCTGTTATTAATAACTTTTCCAATATTTATTATTAGTGCAATAGCTATAAGATTGGAAACTAAAGGACCTGCATTATTTGAACAAAGAAGGATTGGAAAAAATAATGAAGAATTTCTTATATATAAATTTAGGACAATGAGAGTTGAAACCGAAAAAGATGGGGAAAAACTTTCGGATAGTGAAAGACTAACTAAAGTTGGAAAGCTTCTTAGAAAGACTAGTTTAGATGAAATACCACAATGTATAAATATCCTGAAAGGTGAAATGAGCTTTATAGGACCTAGGCCACTACCTATTAGATATTTACCATACTATACAGAACATGAGATTTTAAGACATGATGTATTACCAGGAGTCAGTGGGTTAGCACAAATTAAAGGAAGAAATCTACTTTCCTGGGAAGAGCGATTTAAATGGGATGTACACTATGTATTGAACTTATCTCTACTATTAGATCTAAAAATTTTAATATTAACGATATTAAAGGTATTCAAAAAAGAAAACATAGTATTAAAAGATAAGAATCCACTCAAAGACTTAAATATAGAAAGAAGTGAAAAAATTGGATCAGGAAGTTAAAATTGTTGTAAAAAAATTAAGCAAAGATGATGTCCTTAATAATTTTGAGGAAATATCCAATTTACTACAACAAAGTTATAAAGTAAGTTTTACTGAGTCTCAAATAGAAAAAAACTATTTCTATAACAAAGTGGATAGTTTAGCAAGATATATTTCGGAAAACAAGGCAATAATTTATGGCGCATTTAATAAAAAGTTAATAGGAATATTATGGTGTTATCCCAGAGTATTTTTAAATGAAAAAAGACTTCATGTAAATCACTTTGTTATAAAAGATTCGTTTAGAGGTCTAGGTGTAGGAACTTTGCTTATAAAAGAAGTAGAACAACACGCAAAAAATAGCGGAATAGAAGCTATTGATTTAATGGTTACATCAAACTCTCCTAGTGTTAAGTTTTATGAACAAAATTACTTTTTTGTTGAAAGATATCAAATGCTAAAAAGGTTGTGATTATTATTATGATACCAGATATATATTTTTCACCTAAATATGGAAAATTATATGAAGAAATTGAAGATGGTAAAGTTGAAACATTTAAGTATGAAAGTGATTTAGGCTTAATAACTAATATGTTTATAAAAAGAAAAATACCTTTAAAAGTTGAAGATAAAACATATTATGATATTACAACTCCATATGGATATGGTGGCCCGATTGTTATTAAATGTATAGATAACGAACATAGGAATGATCTTATTGAAGAATATAAAAAATCATTTAGTGCTTATTGTAAAGATAATAATATTATAAGTGAATTTATAAGATTCCATCCAATGTTAGAGAATCACAATGATTTTAAAGTAGTCTATAATGTTCAATATATGAGAAAAACATTAGGTACAAATTTAAAAGATTTTGACGATCCATTTCAATTTGAATTTAGTAAAAGTTGTAGGAAGATAATTAGAAAGGCTTTAAGAGAAGGAATTACATTTCAAGTAGATGAAAAACCTAAGAACATTGATGAATTTATTAATATATATAATTCAACTATGGAGAGAAATGATGCTAGTGAATATTATTACTTTGGCGATAAGTATTTTGAAAACATCTTAAATAATTTCAATGATAATATAGTTTTTGTTAAGGCTATATACGAAAATAAGACAATAGCAGCAGGTTTATATTTTATATTTGATAAACTGATACACATACATTTATCTGGAACTTTAAATGAATACTTAAAATTATCACCAGCTTATGTGTTAAGATATGCAATTACATTATGGGGAAAAGAAAATGGTTATAAATTAATACATCATGGTGGTGGCAGGAGTAACTCAGAAGAAGATCAATTATATAGATTTAAAAAAAGATTTGCAAATAATACAGAATTTGATTTTTACATTGGAAAAAGAATTTGGAATAATAAAGTATATGTAGAATTAGAGAAACAGTATATGAGAATAAAACCTGAAGCAAATAGGGAATTTTTCCCAAGTTATAGAAGTTAAAATTAAAGTAGCTGTGGAAGTTATATTATACAGGGGGATATATATGTTTAGACAATGGATAAGAGAACAAGGGTTTTGCATAGCTGATAAATTAAAGAAAAGTAGAGTTAGTAAACACTATTCAGATATTAAGAAGATAATTGAAAATCCTGAACTAGCTGAATCTTTAAACAAGAAAAGGCTACAATTAATACTTAATAATGCTGTATCTAATACTGAATTTTATGAAAAATATAAAGGATTTTGCTCTTTACAAGATTTTCCAGTTGTAGATAAGAATATTTTAAGGAGTAATTATAATTCTATTAAGTCAAAAGACTTTAAAGAAGAAGAACTCTGGAAGATGACTACAAGCGGTTCAACTGGATCTCCTTTTACAATATATCAGCCAATAGAGAAACATTATCGTGTACAAGCAGAATTAATATATTTTAGTCAATGGGCAGATTATAAAGTGGGGACTAAACATATGTTTGCACATGTTGTTGCTTCACAAAATAGAAAATCAAAATTAAAACTCTGGATGCAAAATGAGGTTGACTTTGACGTAAGCGACCAATCAGATAGGGCCCTAGAAAAACAATGTAATATACTTATGAAAGATAAAAAGATAAAAATTATAATAGGGTATGCTTCAGCTGTTTACTCACTTGCTGAATTTGCAATTAAAAAAGGCTATAATCCAAGTTTATTTGGTCTAGAAGGTATTATAACTGCATCTGAACCTTTATATGATGATATGAGAAAAACAATTATTGAGGCTTTTGGATGTAAAGTACTTCAAAGATATTCAAATATGGAAAATGGAGTATTAGGTCATGAATGTGTTGAGCATAAAGAATTTCATATTAATAGGGCAAGTTATATTGTGGAGTTACTTTCCTTAGAGAGTGATTTACCTGTAGATGAAGGTGAAATTGGACGAATAGTGGTTACAGATCTCTTCAATACAGCAATGCCTATGATACGCTATGACACTGGAGATATTGGAATAATGCAAAATGAAAGCAAGTGTAATATAAAGACTCCCGTACTTACAAGATTAGATGGTCGACGTGTTGATAATATCTATAATACACGAGGTGAGATGATTTCACCACATGCTATTACTAATGGGTTTTGGAAATATAGTAATGTATTAAAACAGTTTCAATTTATTCAAGAAGATATTAATAGATACAAGATAATCCTAAATGTGATGGATAATTTTAATCATGAGTCAATAATATTATCAACTATAAAATCTATCGTTGGAGATAATAGCATTGTTGAAGTTGAATATAGAAATGAAATTCCAGTACTTAATTCTGGCAAAAGAAAATATATAGTATGTAATTATAAGAAGTAATAATATTAATTAAATAATGATAACTTATTGAAGGGAGTTCTATGAATGATTTTCTTGGGAGATATTGCAATTCCAGATTCAAAAGTTGCAAAAGATTTTATTGTAGAGATAGAAGAATTTAAATCAATATTTACAAATAAAACAACAGTTGCCAATTTTGAAGGTGCATTAATACACAATAGTGAAAAATATCGAAGTCAGCGGGTATTGTTTAATCATAACGACTCAATAAAAGTATTGAAGCACTTAAATGTGAAGATTGTTAGTCTAGCAAATAATCATATTGGAGATATTCAAGGTGGATTGAACAATACTTTAGAGATCCTTGAAGGTAATAAAATTATAAGCTTTGGAGCTGGATTCAATGAAATAGAAGCATCTAGAAGTAAAGAAATAAATATAAATGGTAGAAAATATTTTTTTATTGGTTGTTGTTGGGATTTGATGCTAAATATTATTGATAATAGTGTTGTTGTTAATAAATTAGAACCACTTAGATTATTAGAAGATATAAAGCAACTTAGAAGCAAGCATCCAGAAGCATGCATAATAGTGATGCCACATTGGAATTTTGACATGGAATTGTATCCATTCCCAATGTATAGGCAATTAAGTAGAGCTTTGATTGATTCAGGTGCAAATGCAATAATTGGTTCACATTCACATTGTGTTCAAGGGATAGAAGTATATAAGGGGTCTCCTATTGCATATTGCTTAGGAAATTTTATTTTGCCCGATTGTGAGTATTTTGATTTTAAACTAAAGTATCCAGATTTTGTCAAAACTCAACTTGCGATTGAGTGGGATCCTGATATAAATGAGATATTTCTCCATTGGTTTAGATATTCATTTGAGGAAGGGAAACATAGATTGAAACACATAACAAGTGAGAAAATAAGTGAAAGTAGTAAAATAAAACAATTAACACCATATAGAAATTTAAGCAATGTTGAATATGCAAAGTGGTTTAAACAAAACAGACGAAAAAATTTCATGTTACCTATATATAAAGATTATAAAGAAGTGAAAAAAAATTACTTATTTGATGTTATTATTAGAAATAGATTATATATAGCGAGGAAACTAGCAAGTAGTGGTTTAAGAAGTGGAATAGAATAAGGTTTCTTAATTTCATTATGATGTAATTTTATAGAGAGAAGGTAAATTAATGGTTAAAAAGGTGTTGTTCTGTGCCTCTATTCAGGGGCATATTAGAAACTTTCATACCCCATATATGAAGTTGTTTAAAGAGAACGGTTATGAAGTACATGTTGTGGGTAAGGACAACTTGAGTGTTAGAAGTCTTAAATTAGATTATGTTGATAAAGTTTACAATATTAATTTTGAACGTTCACCATTTAAATTAAGGAATCTGCAGATATATAGGAATTTAGCAAATATTATAAATGATAATAAATATGATGTTATACATTGTCATACGCCTTTGGTAGGTGTTTTAACACGTTTTGCAGCCCGAAATATCAGAAAAAATGGATCTAAAGTGATATATACTGCCCATGGTTTTCATTTTTGCCAAGGGGCACCGTTAAAGAATTGGTTGCTTTATTATCCGATAGAAAAAACAATGTCATACTATACAGACTGTTTGATAACTATTAATAAGGAAGATTATGAAAGAGCTATTAAAGGTGGATTTAAGGCAAAAAAAATTGTTATGGTCAATGGTGTTGGAGTGAATACAGATCATTTTAGACCTTTGGAAATCTCTGATATACTAAAACTCAGAGAGAAGTTCAACTATAGTAAAAATCAGTTTTTGATGTTTTACGCTGCTGAGTTTAACCATAATAAAAATCAACAATTACTTATAAAAAGTATTGCAAATTTAAAAAAAGATATTCCAAATGCAAAGCTTGTTTTGGCAGGAACAGGACCATTGTTAAAGAAATGCCAAGTACTAGCTGAAGAACTTGGAGTTAGTGATATGGTAGATTTTTTAGGGTTCCGAGAAGATGTAAATGAAATACTACCTATGTGTGACATGGTTGTAGCATCAAGTTTACGTGAAGGGTTGCCAGTTAATGTCATGGAAGCAATGGCCACAGGGCGGCCTCTTGTAGTAACAGATGTAAGAGGACACCGTGATTTAGTTAATACCGGAGTGAATGGGTACGTGGTTAAAGCAGATGATGTGAAGAGTTTTTCATATTCAATTAAAAAGCTTTATGAAGATGATAAGTTAAGAAATGAATTTGGTAAAAGAGGGATTGAATTAGTAAAAAAGTATTCTTTAGAAAATGTCCTTAAAAGAATGGAACAGATCTATCTGGATTTTTTATAGTATAAATTTATTTATATAAAATATTTCAATAAGTTTATGAACTTGATATAAAACATACCATATTTTTTTATAGTAGAGTTACTTTTAAAAAATTGTGATACATTTATCAATGTAAGTATACTATTCAAGTTTACTGTGTGATTATTTTGATTAAATGTATAAAGTATTTTACATAATAATATAACTAAGTGCATATTAAAACTAAGAGAAAGGGGTATAACATGCCAAAAGTATCAGTAATAATGGGAGTTTTTAATGGAGAAAAGCGAATAGAAATAGCAATAGACTCTATACTTAATCAAACATTTAGCGATTTTGAATTTATTATATGTGATGATGGATCAACTGATAATAGTGTTGATATTATAAAAAGAATTTCTAATAGAGATAGTAGAGTTAAGCTTATCCAAAATCCAAAAAATTTAAGCTTAGCTCCTACATTAAACAATTGTTTGAGTGTAGCCACTGGAGAGTATATAGCTAGAATGGATGATGATGATATATCTCACCCAGAAAGATTTAAAAAACAAGTTGATTTTTTAGATGCTCATCCAGAGTATGCAATAGTTGGGACAGGTCGCAATATGTACGATAATAATGGCATATGGGGAAAAAGTTTAGGAAAAGGTGAAGTAACAAAACTTGACGTATATTTAGGAAGGAGTTTTGTACATCCATCTGTTATGATCAGAAGGAAATCAATTCTTGATGTAGGCGGATACACTATAGGTCCTGAAACGCAAAGAACTGAAGATTATGATTTGTGGTGCAAGCTGTATGAAAAAACATATAAAGGCTACAACTTAAGCGATATATTGTTGGATTACTTTGAGGGAAGGGAATCTTATAGAAAACGTAAATATAAATATAGGATATGTGAATATCGTCTTAGAAAGAAATGGTGTACAAAACTAGATATTCCTATTCAATATATTTTCTATGCTTATAAACCGCTAATTATAGGCTTATTACCGACTAAAATGATAATGAAATATCATGAAAAAAAATTCAGAACATATAAATAATAATGGCGATTTTCAATCGTATAGGTTTCGATCTTAGGTGGTTATAAAATAGCAAACGAATACAATTTGTGAATAACTTAATGATATGTAAATTCAAATAACTTTTCAAAATTCTGGTAGACCTATCGTGATATTTATATTTATTAGTGCTATAAACTTTATCTATTTGATAGCACTAATATTTCCTTAATTTGTGAATATTACTTTTATTTTTTAAAAATATTATGTAATAATAAATTAGATTTAAGAAAGGAGGAGATTTTATTTTACTAATATATTTAATACTATTATTAAGTTATACTATATATTTTATATATAAAGTAAAAAAATTGAAAAGAATATCGTTATTTTCATGGTATTTATTAGGACAAGTAATATTTTTTATTTTACCCTATATAATAATTAAGCTTACTAATACAGATTTTAAATATGTTAAATATGATAAAGCAACAGATATTATAGGAATTATAGTGTTATGCTTAAGTAATTGTATAGTGCTTTTTATATATAAACTACTTAAAATGAAATCAAGTGTAAAAAAAAGACAGTTAAAAAGTCTAAGGATAATAAGTAATAGTGTAATAGTTTGGATTAAAATGATTATATATATGTTTGTAATTTTTTCTTTTCTATTTTGTATATATCATATCGCAGATATAGGAATTACTAATATAAGTAACAATATGATTTTGAGAGCGAGGTTAAGTAAGTTAGGACCTTTTGCGATAGTATTAATGTTTCCGATAGGTCTCTCAACATATTATTGGATAAAAATGATAGATGGATATTCAGAGAAACATATTATAAGCAAAACTATGTTCTTAACTGTAGTTTCTTTTATAGTAGGATATTCTAGAGGTCAAAGAACAGACTTGATTCTAGTTATATTGTTACCCTTATTATATTTATTTATTAAGAAAAGAAATGTTAAATTATTAATTTACGGTGCAATAGGTATAGTTTCCTTTGCAGCTATATATGCTATGTATTTTAAAGTTAATACACAAGGAACGGAACAAAGTTTAATAGCAATGATGAAAAAAATAGTAATAGGAGAGTTTGATCGAAATTGGACATATTGGTTAAGCTTAGGTAATTCTACACTTGTAGATAACACTATAATGAATGATCCTTATTATGGATATTTTTATACATTATTAACATATGTACCTCGGAGTTTTGTTCCATTTAAAGGATATTCTACAGAAAGTTATTTTGTTTATTTCATGGGGAATTATTATGTAAATACATGGAGAGTAGCTTCTTTAGCACAAGTAAATTGGGGGATTACTTTATCGGGAATAACAGAAGCTCTAATTAATGGCGGATACATAGGAGTGCTTTTTTATAGTGTTATTGTAGGATGTAGCTTGTCAATTTTAGATAAAATATCTAATAAGTATGTGTACATGAGTAGTTGTATACCATTAATAGTGTTATTAATAAGCGGTTATACGTTTTATAATATAATTGTTATATACTCTCCAATCTTATTAACATTGTATATTTTTAACCGGGAACGATATTATGCCTAATATAGAATGATCACTAGGAGGAAAATATGAGCAATATACCTAAAATAATTCATTATTGTTGGTTTGGTAAAGGGAAAATGCCTAAACTAGCATTAAAATGCATAGAAAGTTGGAAAAAGTATTTACCTGATTATGAAATAAAAGAATGGAATGAGGATAATTTTGATATTAATATAAATACGTATGTAAAACAAGCATATGAATGTAAAAAGTATGCATTTGTAACTGATTACGTAAGGCTATACGCTCTTCTTACAGAAGGGGGTATATATATGGATACAGATGTAGAAGTTATAAAAGATATCAGTGAATTTTTGATAGAAGAGGCCTTTTCAGGATTTCAGACCTTGAATGAATTGCCAACTGGTATTATGGGGGCAAGAGCAGGAAATCAGTGGATTAAAGAGAATCTAGAAGTTTATAATGGAAAAAGGTTTGTAAAAGAAAATGGAGAACTAGATTTAACTCCAAATACTACTACTATTACTAACATTAGTGTAAGGATGGGGATTCAGCTAAACGGAAAATTACAATCTATAGATAATGTGGTAACTATTTTTCCTATGGACTATTTTTGTGCAAAAAATTATAAGGATGGAAAGATAAGTATTACAGATAATACTTATACAATTCACCATTTTTCAGGATCATGGTTGTCTAATAAGGAACTAGTAAAGAAAAAGATACGAAGTTTAGTAGGTCATAGTTCTTATGAATGGATAAAGAGGCGCATAAAAAAATGAGATTAAAGCAATATTTACCTCAATTTTTAAAAGACTATATTCTTTTAATCAAAGCTAAAATTAAATATAGAGAATGTGAGATTTATTCACCATATATACACAATCAAGCTAAGTTAGGTTTACGAGTAAAAATATTAAAAAATGTAATCGTCTATAAAACGAGTGATATAGGAGACTACAGTTATGTTAATTCTAACTCGGTTATAGGAATAGCGAAAATAGGAAAATTTTGTTCTATAGGGTATAACTGCCAAATTGGAGTGGAAGCACATCCAACGAATTTTATCAGCACATCACCGTATTTATATGGAGATGATAATATTTTTAGGCAAAAAGGAATTTATAATGAACTACACACTGCTTCCATAATTGGAAATGACTGTTGGATAGGCAGTAATGCAGTTATTATGCAAGGAGTAACAATAGGAGATGGAGCGATTATTGGAGCTGGTAGTGTTGTGACTAAAGATGTTCAACCATATTCAATAGTAGGCGGAGTGCCTGCTAAGTTTATAAGATATAGATTTGATAAAGAAGAACGGGATTACTTATTAAGTTCGAAATGGTGGGAATTAGAAGAAAAAAGTTTAATTGAAAATAAGGATATATTTCTTGAAGGAAAAAATTGGATAAAACACAGATCAATACGAGAATGGGAAAAACAATAATTTTATTTTATAAAAAACAAGATATAATTACTTACATTATAAGATAATGTAATTAAGATAGAGATTAAAGATTGTTATAGATATGTTCTAGGTTACAAAATAAACTAGGAGGTACTCAATACTATGAAAATTTTAGTAACGGGAGGTTTAGGATTTATCGGCAGTCATACAGTAGTAGAATTAATTAAAAATAATCATACAGTAATTATTGCTGATAATCTTAACAACTCAAAGATAGAGGTTTTGGACAAGCTTTACAAAATAACAGGAATATTCCCTATTTTTTATAAGGTTGATGTAACTGACGAAGCTTCGCTAGAATCAATTTTTAGTAATCATAAAATCGATGGGGTAATCCATTTTGCAGGCCTTAAGGCAGTTGGTGAATCTGTATCTAGACCACTTGAGTATTATTATAACAATATTGTTTCTACTATAATACTTAGCAAGATGTGCTTAAAGTATAAAGTTGGGAAGTTTGTTTTTAGTTCATCTGCAACGGTATATGGAGACCAGTTATCTCCATTAAAAGAGGATATGGAATTAAAGAAAACGACAAATCCCTATGGTGCGACAAAATCAATGAGTGAAAGGATTTTGATAGATACAGCTAATGCTAATCAAGGTTTTGCAGTTTCTTTGTTACGATATTTTAATCCGGTTGGAGCTCACAAGAGTGGTTTGATTGGTGAGGACCCTAATGGAATCCCAAATAATTTAATGCCTTTTGTGACTAAAGTTGCAAATGGGAAGTTAGATAAGCTAAGTGTATTTGGAAATGATTATGATACAATAGACGGTACAGGTGTGAGAGATTATATTCATGTTGTAGATTTAGCTGAAGGGCATGTGAAAGCTATTGAGAATTTATCACATGGAGTTAATATATATAATCTTGGTACAGGTCAAGGTACTTCGGTTTTAGAGATTATTAATACTTTCATAAAGATAAATGGTGTGGATGTTCCTTACGAGATTGTTGGCAGACGCCCTGGAGATATAGCAATATGCTATGCAGATTCATCAAAAGCTGAACAAGAGTTAGGGTGGAAAGCAAGACTAAGCGTTGAGCATATGGTTAGGGATTCATGGAAGTTTGAGGTAAAGAATTCGAAAAGGAGGCAGACCAATGAAAGTACGTAAAGCTATAATACCAGCTGCAGGTCTTGGGACTAGATTTTTACCTGCAACCAAAGCACAACCAAAAGAAATGTTGCCTATAGTAGATAAGCCTACATTACAATATATAATAGAAGAAGCTATAGAATCAGGTATAGAAGAGATACTTATTATTACAGGAAGAAACAAATCATCTATTGAAAATCATTTTGATAAGTCAGTAGAGTTAGAGCTTGAGTTAGAAAAATCAGGTAAAGTTGAATTATTAGAAGAAGTAAAAAAGATATCTGATATGGTAAACATTCACTATATTCGTCAGAAGGAACCTAGAGGACTTGGACATGCTATTCTTTGTGCTAAAAGTTTTATAGGGAATGAACCTTTTGCGGTATTATTGGGTGATGATATAGTCTTCAATGATAGACCTTGCCTAAAACAGATGATCCAAGCTTACGATGAGTATAAGACTTCTATATTAGGCGTACAAGAAGTGCCTGATAAAGATGTATGTAAATATGGAATAGTAGAAGGTAAGCATATTGAAGGAAGAGTATATAAGGTAAGGGGATTAGTAGAAAAACCATCCATTCAGGATGCACCATCAAATATAGCTATACTAGGAAGATATATTATCAGTCCTGCTATTTTTGAAATCTTAGAGCATACTAAACCAGGTAAAGGTGGAGAGATTCAACTTACAGATGGATTAAAGGAATTAGCTAAAAGTGAAGCAATGTATGCTTATTTATTTGAAGGAAGGCGATATGATGTTGGTGATAAACAAGGATTCTTAGAGGCTACTGTAGAGTTTGCGTTGAGACGTGAAGATTTAAGAGAAGAATTTCTTAATTATTTAGTGGAGATTGTTAAAAAGGAAACTAAATGTATTACTTTTGATAAGATAACTACAAATTTAGAATAGCAATATTATTAGAGCTTCGGGAAACTTTTACCGAAGTTCTTTTCAAGAATAGAATATAATGGATGTATATGCCACTTAGAATATTAACTTGGTTTCATAATCATGGACAAAACAAGCTTTATTATTAGATTTATATGGAGGAAATAAATGAATAAGTCAAGACAGGTAGCTAAATCAGCATTAATAATAATTATATTCAACTTAGTCAGCAAATTCCTAGGTTTCTTAAGAGAAGTTTTAATTGCTTCAAAATTTGGTTCTGGAGTAGAGACAGATACTTTTTTTGTAGCAATAACTGCAACATCTTTAATAACTGGATTTTTAAGCAATGCTATTAGTACAACTTTTATTCCAGTGCTTTCGGAGATAGAATCCAAGGAGGGAAAGAAGGGTAAAGTAGAACACTCGAATAATATGGTTAATATTATTTTTGTAGTTTCAATGATATTAGTAATAATCGGATTATTAACTGCACCAGTTATTATAAAGCTATTAGCAAGAGGATTCAAAGGAGAGCAATTTGATATGGCTGTGAAACTAACTAGAATTGGACTACCGATGATTTTATTTGGCGGAATAATAGGTGTATTTACTGGATATTTACAATCAGAACAAAAGTTTACTTCCACTGCAGCAATTGGAATTCCCTTTAATTTTGTATACATATTTTTCTTATTATTTTTGTCAAATAAATTTGGTATTATAGGTCTGATGGTATCTGCTGTTATAGCTGTAGCCTTTCAATTTATTATTCAAATTCCTGAAGCTCTAAGCTCAGGATATACGTATATGTTCAAATTTGATCTAAATGATCAATATATTAAGAAAGTTATTTCACTTAGCTTGCCAGTATTTGTAGGGGTAGCGATTAATGATTTAAATGCTATTGTCGATAGGACATTAGCATCTAGCTTAGTTTCTGGTAGCATCTCAGCTTTAAACTATGCTAACAAATTAAATGTACTTATACTAGGTGTATTTGTGTCTGCTATTACTACTGTTATATTTCCACTATTATCAAGACAATCAAATAGTGATAATATATCTGGAATGAAAAAAATAATGAATTATGGGATTAATATTATTATTTTAATAACTGTACCCTCTACTGTTGGGATGATTGTATTAGCTACCCCTATTGTAGAAATTGCATTTCAAAGGGGAGCTTTTGATGCTGCTGCTACTTTAATGACTTCAAAAGCCTTGGTATTTTATTCTATAGGTCTAGTAGCAATGTCAGAGAGACTATTAATTACTAGAGTCTATTACTCATTACAAGATACAAAGACTCCAATGGTAAATGGAGTTATCTCTGTAGCACTTAATATAGTACTAAATATAATCTTAGTTAAATTCATGGATCATGCTGGTCTAGCCTTAGCAACGAGCATAGCTACAACAATGGCTACTATAATGCTTTTATGTGGTTTAAAAAAGAAAGTAGGTTCATTAGGAACTAAAGGTTATATCGTAACATTTTTCAAAACTGGAATAGCTTCTGTAATCATGGGTGTATTTGCATACTTAGTTTATCATGGATTATATGGTATTTTAGGTATTTCTAAGATAAATAATCTAATATCTTTATTAGTTGCAGTTGTACTAGCTGTAGTAGTATATGTAGTATTATGTTATGTATTTAAGATAGAAGAAGTACGTGATTTAGTAGATAAGATTAAATTAAGATTATTTAATAGATAGACTGGTATTATAACATAACAAAAGTGCTGCCATCCGACAGCACTCATCTACACTCTAGAATCCAACAACAATAATATAACCAATTTCATTAGACTAGATACCGGTGCGGTCACTTAACTTAATAACTTATTAAATATTATGAAAGATATCAGCAATTCATATTACAATAAGCAAGGATCCGATGAAATAACTGTTAATTAACCTTAAGAGAGGAGGAGGATTATGAGAAAAACGCATTTATTGATTGTTTTAATCATGGTATTGAATATACTAATGAGTATTCCTACTTTTGCAGCACAAGCAATTAATGTAAATGTAGATGGGAATTTAATAGAATTTGATGTACAGCCAACTATTATAGAAGGTAGAACTTTAGTCCCTTTAAGAGCTATATTTGAAGTATTAGGTGCTGAAGTTGAATGGGATGGTAAAAATCAAATAATTACAGGAAAGCGTGAAGACACTACAGTTAAGCTGCAAATTGATAATTCAATTGCACAAGTAAATAATGAGGAAATAACTTTAGATGTACCTGCAAAGCTGGTGAGTGGAAGAACCTTAGTACCAGTTAGGTTTATAAGTGAAAGTCTAGGAGCAGATGTAAATTGGGATGGTGATACTAGGACGGTAATTATTAATGATAATAAAGTAATTAATGACAAGCCTGAAAATAATAATGAACTGTTAGACTTAGAGTTAAATAAAGAATATATCTTAACAAATGGATTATCAGTTAAAATAACTAGTATCAAAAAAGAAGTTGATATTGGGAGTATTAGATATAAGATTTCTTATACAACTAAAAATGTAACCTCTGACAAGAAGATTGATGAATCAACCTTTAAATTATTTTTTGAGGATGAAACTTATGAAAACCAGTACGGATTCTTTGGTTCTTTGTTTCCTAATCGAAGTATTGATAGAACATATATTTTTGAGTTTCTAAAATCAAAAAAACCAACTATACTAGAATTTGGGTCAGATTTTTTTAGTAGTTCACCTGAGGAAGAAACATTGATATGGGATTTAGAAAAGTTATAAGGATACAAAACACAATGCAGCCAAAATGGCTGCATTTCTCACACACTAGAATCCAACAACAATAATATTACCAATATCATAATCGCAGTCTCGAAAAAATCATTATCCGTTTCTTTACTTGCTACTTTTACTTCTGTATTTTCTAAATAACCAAATTGGAACTTCTCATCATAACTAAAAAGTTTTCTAAGATTTAGCACGCCTTCTCCTTGATGTTCTGCTAAATCATTCAGATCTATACAAGTATTCAAGTAAAAATTTTATAGTTGATATTTGGATTGTTAGATAATCTATGTATTCCATAGATCTCATTATATAGGTCCTACAAGTCAATTTTAGATCTTTCTACTTAGATATTATTCATTAATATTAGGATTATCTGTCCTACCTACCAAGTAATCAATAGATACTTCAAAATAATCAGCTAAATCAACTATTTTATCTATAGTTGTGAGCCTATATCCCCTTTCAATATCACTTATCGCATTATCAGAGAGTCCAACAATTTTTCCAAGCTCTGATTGTTTAAGGTTCTTCTTTAATCTTTGTTCTTTAATTCTTGTCGAAAAAATTTTATTAGAAAACATAAAAAAACTCCTTGACATTCTGCAAATAGCGGTATAATATGTATATGAACCCGCAAATAGCAGAATATTATTTTATTTTAGAAAAACTTAATAAACAGACACAAAAAGTAGGCATAAAAATTGAACATATAAAATGCCTATTTTTTGCATTAAAACAGAATCAATTCTAAAATTTGCGCCAACAAACTTTATGAATTTATTTTATCAATGAATCTGATTAAAAACAAGTGCATTACAACTTAAAAGAATAAAAATGCTTCAACTCAATAATATTCTGCTATTACAAAATTAACAATTTTATAAATGGGAGGTGAATATATTACAAGCACCACCATCTTCACAAAAGAATAAAAAAGGAGGACTTTATTAATGACAGAGAAAAGTACAGTTTCGTCTTTAAATAACCAAAGAATTATCTACAAAGTTGAAGACAAACCAAAAAATCTAAGGGATATGCTTATCTTAGGTTTTCAACATCCATTGACTATGTTTGGAGCAATGACCATGACACCATTAGTTGTAGCAAGCGCAACAGGAATGAGCCCTACTCAAACAGCGTTATTACTTAGTTTGGCAATGGTTGGTTCAGGATTAGCCACAGTTGTACAAACCACAAAAGGAGTAAGACTTCCAGTTATTCAGACTATGAGTTTGGCTTTTATGGCTGCATATATAGCTATTGCCAATCAAGTGACTGCAGAAACTGGAGTGCTAGATCCACTACTTATAATGAGATATATTGGCGGTGCTGTTATACTAGGGGGAATTATAGAGGCTATTGTAGGGTTTAGTGGTTTGATTGGTTTATTAAAACGTATTATTACTCCTATTGTTACAGGACCTGTTATTTTATTGATTTGTTTGGTAATGGCGGAGCTAATTGTAGATTGGGCATCTGGTAATTGGATAATTACTTTGGTTACTGCTGCTTTAACGATTATTATGTCCAGCGTCATCCCAAGTACTAAGTGGGGAAAGGACAAACCTTATATTAGGGCAACATCTGTAATTGTACCTGTTACAATAATGTATTTATTGTCAATGATATTAAGTAAATCTGGTGTTATCAGCCCAGACTCTCCAGCATATATAGATGTTAGTGTAGTAGCTGGATCACCATGGCTAGTATTACCTATACCATTTACGAACTGGGGTCCGCCGTTATTTAGACTTGATTTCTTATTAATTATAATTTCAGGATATGTTATTTCTATTATAGAATCAATTGGACAATATTACGCAAACGCCTCTGTTAGTGGTTTAGATGAACCATTAAGTACTAAGAGAGTTAGCAATGGTATTGCTGCAGAAGGTGTTGGTTGCTTATTATCTGGCTTAGTTGGAGGGTTAGCAAGTACTTCTGCCGGTGAAAATATAGGACTTGTAGAGACTACTGGTGTAGCAAGTAGACATATAGCTAGAGTTGGGGGATTCATGCTAATAGGTCTTGGATTTATTGGAAAGTTTGCTGCTTTGATAACTTCTATTTCTCAACCCATTCTTGCAGGGGTATTTATTTCAATTATAGGAAGCGTTGGTGGAGTTGGTATTAAAGAATTCGCAAAAGTACCACTAACAAACAGAAATCTAAGTATCTTTGGTATATCATTGATATTTGGACTTGGAATGCCACCATATATTAATGGAAATCCTGTAGTTATGCCAGGTGTTGAGTGGTTAGCTAACACAATTAACGGTATGTTGTCTAGTATGATGACTGTAGGTGGTGTAATGGCTATTATATTAAATCAAATTCTACCGGGCTCAGATGAAGAAAAAGGAGTAAATGCAAACGAAGAGCCAGCAAGGCTAGTGTAGCCTAAATAAATAGAAGGGAGATTATTATGTTATTATTAAAAAGTGGAAATTTAATTGATGGTGTATCAGATGAGAGCAGAAAAAATGTAAGTGTATTAATAGATGGTGACAAAATTGTAAAGGTTGGTAAATACGAAGAACTATCTGTGGGTAATAGTGGTGTAAAGGAAATCGATTGCTATGGTAAGACTATTATGCCAGGTTTAATAGATGCTCATGTTCATTTAATCTATCAAAATGTAAGTGAACCTTATACTATTGAGCTTAGTAGGTCTTTAGAAGAAGCAACTGGTGATGCTTTCTATACAGCTAGACAACTATTAAGCTATGGTATTACGACAATTCGTGATGTAGGAACTAGAGGAAATATTAGTGTAACAGTTAGAAACGCAGTAAGTGCAGGAATGTTTCCAGGGCCAAGAATCAAAGCAAGTAGTAGAATTATTTCAACTGTAGGAGGTTTAGGTGATTTCCATCCAACACATTTATTTGAAGAACATAAATATAGATATGGTTTAGGAGAGCTTATCCTTGGTACAGACCAAGCTAAAGCTGCTGTAAGGATAATGACAAAGGATGGTGTTGATTTTATTAAGGTAGAGGCTAGTGGTACTGGATTCAATCCTCTGTGTCCAGCCGAAAGAAATACTATAAACTATGACGAACTGCTTGCTATTGTAGGAGAAGCTAAGAAGAATGATTTATATGTAGCTTGCCATGCAGAATCAATATCTTCGGTTAAAATGGCTTGTAAGGCTAAGGTACATGATATTCAACACGGTATTTTCATTGATGATGAAGCAGTAGAAATGATGTTAGAAAATGATATTAGACTTGTACCAACTCTTGGAATGTACTGGGGATTTATTGAAGATGGGCCTGCTAATGGCATTCCTCAAGCTATTATAGATGATCACTTAAAGACTCATGAACACCATGTTAGGAGTATTCAAAGATGTATGGATGCTGGTGTAAAGATAGCAGCTGGTAGTGATGCTGGTCTTACACACTTCCCACAAGGTGGAGTTAGAGATGAAATTTGTAGATATGTAGAAATCGGAATGAAGCCAATGGATGCTATTAAAACTGCAACTTCTAACGGAGCTGAATGCCTTGAAGTTGATGATATCGTTGGAACAATAGAAGAAGGTAAATTTGCAGATATTTTAGTTCTAAACGGTGATCCTATCAAGGACATTAAATGTATAAAAAATGAAGAGAATTTAGATTATATAATTCAAAATGGAAAGATTGTGAAGCATCTCTTTGGTTTTAGTAATTGAAAATGTAATGTTAATCGGATTATCTTAAAAATTTTGATGTTACTGTATTAAAAGTTGGTTAACTGGCTCCTAAAGTTTTAAATAAAGTTTAATTATCGGGAGTCAGTTTATCATTAAAATAATGTGACTGTTACATAGTAGATACGTAACAGTCACATACAGCTAAATATCAGAGACGTACTTTCTGCCTTATGTGCAACTAAAAAACATCTTAAGTATCTAGACTACCTAAAGGCAACAGGAGGTTTAGATGTCGCATAAAAAACCTTATACGTCTTAAAGAAGATGAGCTAGAAGGACAAGGGGACGTTTCGAGACCACTGAAAAAGTGATCTTTTCTTCTCCTTTGTCCACTTAATAAATAACTATATACAAAATTTAAGCCTTAATACTAAAAATTTTACTTC
>JAVKTT010000007.1:0-63425 GCA_031460505.1 Tissierellaceae bacterium | reverse complement strand
TCACTGAAATACATAGGTTCTATTAAGGTTGTCTTTTTTTAATTGTTCCTTATGTTTTTATTAAAATTTATCTCTTGACATATCACCAGATTGCTTTAATGTGTTGTTTTTTTAATTATGATATTTCCTATAAATTGAATAATCGTTACGAATATTAATATAACACCTACTGAAACATAGGTTATGTCTTGATAAAATCTATTATGTCCATATCTTATAACAAATGAACCAATCCCACCTCCTCCTACTGCGCCTCCCATTGCTGTAAGACCAAGTAAGCTTATAGCAGTAATGGTCGTAGAACGTGCTAATGCTGGTATGCTTTCTTTAAGATAAACCCTAAAAATAATACCCAATGGTGAAAGTCCCATGGACTGAGCTGCTTCAATTAAACCATTATCTATATCTGAAAGAGCCATATCTACCTGTCTAACAAAGAATGGTGTACATCCTACTATTAAAGGAAATATTGCACCCTTTACTCCAATGAAAGTTCCTACTATAAGCTTTGTCACTGGTATTAATGCAGTGATTAATATTACGAAAGGAATGGATCTAAATAAATTAACTAATCCATCTAATACTCCATGTATATATGGGTTTTCAAGTATATTTCCCTTTCTTGTGACAACTAATACAGTACCTAAAAGTAGTCCTATAATAAATGAGTATATACCTGATAGGAAAAGCATTTGTAATGTCTCTCCAATACTGTTTATAAACTCTGGCCAATAATCCAATAGATTAGGAGTATATTTTGTCATTAGATTAAGCATATTTAATCACCTCTACTCTAATTTTCTTATCTTGTAAATACTTAATTACTTCTTGTTCTATATTTTCATCTATAGTAACAATTACTATCAATGATCCAAGAACTGTATCTGAAATTACCTCTACATTAGCAAATATAATACTAGGCTCTATATCATATTTCTTAGCAAGTTGAGCTATAATTGCTTCCTTAGTCTCAGAGCCAAAGAAATCCAGTCTCCATATCCTTTGTCCAGGTTTCAAGTCCACAATACTAGATTTCTCTTCTATTAACTCATCTAATCTGGTTAAATTAGAAGTACTACTTATAAAATCCCTTGTTATCTGAGCTTGTGGATTTGAGAATATGGAAACTACATCGTTTAATTCAACCACATTTCCACCCTCCATTACTGCTACACGGTCACAGATTTCCTTAATAACATTCATTTCATGGGTAATTATAACTATAGTAATCCCTAATTTCTTATTTACATCCTTAAGTAATTTCAAGATAGATTTAGTTGTTTGAGGGTCCAAGGCTGAAGTAGCTTCATCACATAATAATATGCTTGGCTCAGTAGCTAGTGCCCTTGCTATGGCAACTCTTTGTTTTTGTCCTCCGGATAATTGTGAGGGATAAGCATCTACCTTATCTGAAATTCCCACTAAATCTAGTAGATACAATACTCTGTCTTTGATTTTTTCTTTACTTATACCTCTATATCTCAAAGGAAAGGCCACATTATCAAAGACAGTCCTTGATGCAAGTAAATTAAATTGTTGAAATATCATTCCTATTTTTTGACGATATGATCTTAAATCTTTTTCCTTGAGTTGAAGTAAATCAACTCCATCAATTAGTACTTGACCCTTAGTAGGTCTTTCTAAAAGATTGATACATCTTACTAAGGTACTCTTGCCTGCCCCACTATATCCGATTACTCCAAAGATTTCTCCATTATTTATAGTTAAGTTAACATCTTTTACAGCGTGAACTGAGTCCTTATCTGAAATAAAACTCTTTGATACATCTATTAGTTGAATCATTTCTTCCTCCTATTTGCTTTGATTATTTACATTCTCTTTATGCTGCTCTTTTATTTTTTCAAGTAAATCTGGATCTAATATGATATCCAAAGCTGTATTTGCTAAGACCTTTGCTCCCAGTCCTATGGAACTTAAACCTAGTTCACTCTTTGAAGCTTCTCTAAATTCAATACTGTGTCCTGCAACATACTCATCAGATATCTTAATATATGGGTGGATTGTAGGGACCACTTGGCTAATATTGCCTACATCTGTTGATCCGCTTCCGCCTTTTGTTTTATCCTTAGTTATATATTCACCATATCTATTTAAGTGTTTCTCATAAACTTCATCAAATAAAGGTGTAGGTACTACATTATCTACACTATTTTGAAATAATCCAAATTTGTATGTGGCACCAGTTTGAAGTGCTGCACCTTTTACTATATTCTCAAATTTAGTATATAAATCAGTAAGTATTGGTCTTGACTTTGCTCTAAGATAAAATCTTGCACTTGCATAATCTGGTACAACATTGGCTGCTTCCCCACCATTAGTAATTACTCCATGGATTCTTACATCATCACTTAAGTGTTGTCTTAACGCATTGCTTCCATTATATACTTGTATAATTGCATCTAAAGCATTGATACCTTTTTCAGGTGCTCCTGCAGCATGTGATGACTTGCCAAAGAACTCTACATCCACTGGATCATTTGCTAAAGTTGTAGTAGTAAATCCATGTTCAACTCCTGGATGTACACCTAATGCTATATCTACATCATCAAATAATCCTTCTCTGACAAAACTACCCTTTGCACTTCCATTTTCCCCACCTTCTTCTCCAGGTGTTCCATATACTCTAATCTCTCCACCTACTTCATCAATTACTGCCTTTAATCCAACTGCTGCCAAGGAAGAAGTAGCCCCAAATAGATTATGTCCACATGCATGTCCAATTCCTGGGAGAGCATCATATTCTGCATAGAACACAATAGTTGGACCAGGTTTACTACTTTTGTATCTTGCATCAAATCCTGTACGATGTCCTGCTACATCTAAATTTACATCAAATCCTTCTTCAGCTAATCTCTCTGATAGTGTTTTGCTTGCAAAGAATTCATAATTACTTACCTCAGGATTTTCATGAATCTTTAAAGCTATATCCTTGTATATTTGTAATTTGTCCTCTACTGTTTTATCAATTAAATCTCTTATGTTTGTCATCTATAATTCCTCCTATTTAAAGTAATTTAGCCTCTTCAACCTGCAGTCTATCCACATAAATTGCATCTTAACCATGCCAGTCTCGAAACTCAAATCTATTTACTCACTATCGTTCGTATAGATTTGGTTCTCGTTGCGTTTGACCTACCATCGATTTGCAAAATTCGCAAATCGGGTTAGGGCATAAAAAAAGCTCCCATCCCTTTGCAAAAAGCAAAGGGACGAAAGCTTCGTGTTACCACCCTTAATTTATATCTACCTCACGGTAGAATACCTCATCAAGTACGCAGGATAAATATATCCCTCAATACTCTAGCACTGTAACGTGTGCAGACGTGATTGTTTAAAAATTCGACAATCAGACTCTGAGGCCATGTTCAGCTTGCTAGCCCTTATTCCTTCTCACCAAATAGGAACTCTCTGTATAAGTATTTACATGCTTACTCTTCTCTTCTAAGTCATAATGTTATTTTTATAATTAACTTATTAGCTATCTTAATTCTAATTTAAAAATTTGTCAAGTTTTAATTGTTCTTTGAATTTCTTTATACTATATAATTATTTATTAAATTTGTCAAATGGTTTTAAATGGAATTTAATTTTAATATTTTATCCACAATTTTGATTTATTTATCAACAGTTTGTGCACAACTTATTCACATTACTGTGTAAAAGTCATTAATTCTTGAATTAATTCCTTAACACTAACTATTTTATCAATTTTATATCCACTTTTTCCTATAAATATTAGTCCTTCATCCACATTACCTTCTACTGCATTGATTAAAGCTTGAGAAATACAGTATGGTGACTTAGCAGGTTTACAAGGAGTAAGACAATTAAAGCATTTAGTAATTCTCTCTTTTTGTGCTTTAACCTTTTTGATAAATGGATTGATAATTGCTTGGCCTGGCATACCTACAGGACTTAATATCAAATCTATATCATCCTCTTTGGAATCAATATATGCTTTTTTAAACTCCATAGATGCATCACATTCATGAGTAGCAACAAATCTTGTTCCCATTTGTACACCTGTTGCTCCTAATTTTAAAAATTTATTTATATCGCTTCCATTATATATACCTCCTGCTGCTATAACAGGAATCTTCTTACCACTTGATTCTTCGAAAGGTTTAATGGAATTAATAACATCTATAACTGTATCCTCAAGTTTAGGACTATCTTCACTCTCTAATTCTTCAAAAGAATACCCTAAATGTCCTCCAGCCTCAGTACCTTCAACTATTATTAGATCAGGAAGATAATCATATCTTCTTAACCATAGTTTTGTAATAAGTACTGCAGCCTTAGCTGATGATACTATTGGTGCAATCTTTGTATTAGAACCCTTTACTAGTCCTGGTAGTTCTTTAGGTAGACCAGCTCCAGATATTATTAAGTCAATTTTTTCTTCTACTGCAACCTTAACCATATCTACATAGTTATTGATTGCTACCATAAGATTTACTCCAATTATTCCTTTTGGGCTTAATTCTCTAGCTTTTTTTATTTCCTTTGCTAATGCTCGTAAATTTGCACCTTGAGTATTTCTATCAAAATCAGCTTCTCTAAATCCAATTTGTACTCCAGATATTACTCCAATTCCACCTTCATTGGCAACAGCTGAAGCTAAGCTTGATAAAGATACTCCAATGCCCATACCGCCCTGTATTATAGGAACAGTTGTAGTTTTATTTCCAATTCTTATTTGTGACAAATTCATTTAGTCAACTCCTATACTAAAATTCTAATTATCATGTATCCAATAGATGGGCAAAACAGACTGCCCAGTCCTGTATAAAATGTAGCTGTCATAGCTCCATAAGGTACAAGCGCTGGATCTGTAGCTGCCAAACCTCCTGCTACTCCACTGGTTGATCCCATTAATCCACCATATACCATAGCTGATGTCGGATTGTCTAACTTGATTTTCTTTGCAATAAGGGGGGTCAAAATCATTGTTAATACTGACTTTACAACACCAGCAGCTATTGCTAAGGCTATGACATCTGAACTTGCTCCTAATGCAGCTCCTGTAACAGGACCAACTATGAAAGTTACTGTTCCAGCACCTATTGTAGTAATATCCACTGGGTCAGTGTATCCCATAGTAGTTGCTATAATTGCCCCGATAAAAAATGCAGATGTTATTCCAACGAATAAAGATACTACTCCAGGTAATCCAGCTTTTTTTAAGTTTTCAAGTTTTGCACCATAAGCAGTTGAAATAATAGCATAATCCCTAAACATTCCACCACCTAATACTCCTACACCTGAGAATATGGTTAAATCAGCTATACCTTTACTACCACCTGTCATCTTGCCACCTACATAAGCTAATCCTAACCCAGCTACTATGGCTATGGCTGAACCCATTCTTTTTTGTCCAATTGCTTTTGCAAACCCATAAGAAATACCTACAACAGCTGCAATTACTATAAATGCTCCAACTAATTCATACTTAGTAAATAAACTAATTACTATATCCTTAATCATGTAAACCCTCCAAAAGTTTCTTAAATGATGGTTTATATTCTGGTTCTGCCAATTTAGATATAACAGGTACCAAATATAAACCTGCTACGGTTGCTATCACACCTGCTAATAATGGTGCTGCACCACCTTTAAATGCAGAAACAACGTCTTGTCTTGCTGACATTGCAACTGTTATTGGTATATAAAGTGAGCTAAGTAATTGTATACCTCTACCTGTACCTTCTGAAAGTCCTTTGCCCTTACTTTCTAATTTATTGCTAATAAGTATCAATAATAACATGGAAAATCCTACTCCACCTACATCACCACTAACTCCAAGTAAATTTCCTACAATACTTCCTACTGTAGTACCTATAAACATACATGCAGCTACTAATCCTAATCCATATATTTCCATAGTTAAATACCTCCTTTTTCTCTTAATTCCTTGATTTCATTATCATTTATTTTAACTAAATTCTTAAGTATGTCTTCTGTATCTTCTCCAAGTAATGGAGCTGGTTTTCTTATATAACCTTGTGTTTCACTCATCTTTATAGGCACGCCAGCCATCTTAATTGATCCAACCTTAGGATGATTAACATCTACTATCATGTCTCTAGATTTTATCTGTGGATCATTCACAACTCCTTGGATATCATTGATTGGCCCATTAGGTATTCCAAATTTATTTAATATTTCAATCCATTCAGCAGTTGTTTTTGTCTTTATGCATTTGTCTAGTATAGGCTTTAACTCTAGATAATTTTGTGTTCTTAAAATATTAGTACAGAATCTTTCATCATCACCTAATTCAGCTACACCCATAGCTTCACATAACTTTTTCCACAGTGTATCATTTCCTGCAGCAATCATTATTTCTCCATCAGTTGTTTTAAAAGTTTCGAAAGGAATTATTGATGAATGTCTGTTACCTAATGGCTTTGGTGAAACTCCCGTAGCAAAATATCTTGCAATTGCATTTTCTAGTATTGCTACTTGACAATCTAGCATTGCTACATCTACTTTTTGACCAATTCCTGTTTCATTTCTGTAGTTTAATGCTGATAAAATACCTATTGCAGTAAATAATCCTGCTGTAACATCACCAATAGAAGGCCCTACTCTAGTAGGTTCATCCATACCTGTGATACTCATAATACCTCCCATTGCTTGAACTACTGCATCATATGCTGGTCTTTGACTATATGGTCCTGTATGACCAAATCCAGAAGCCGCTGCATAGATTATTCTAGGGTTTATTTCTTTTAATTTTTCATATCCTAATCCTAGCTTTTCCATAGTTCCAGGTCTATAGTTTTCAACTACAACATCGGCCTCCTTCACTAGTTTCAAGAAAATCTCTTTTGTCTCTGGTAATTTTAAATTCATAGTAATACTTCTTTTGTTTCTGTTAAGACTCATAAAATAAGCACTTTCGCCATCTATATAAGGACCATAAGCCCTTGAATCATCACCTGTTTTAGGCATCTCAATTTTTATTACATCAGCACCCATATCTGCTAATATCATAGTTGCATATGGACCAGCCAATACCCTTGTTAAGTCTAATACTTTAATGTTTTCTAAAGCTTGATTCAAACTACCACCTTCTCCTTCAATTTATAATCTAAAAATTAATATATAAGTACACTCTAATATATAGCAACTTCCGTGCCAACTTTTTTGAATGCTAAACATAAGTAAAATACTGATTCTATTTTTTTGGATAAAAAAATAAGTGGATGATTTTTGACCACTTGGCAAAAAATCATCCACTTTTAACATTCTCTCATTTTCTTATATTGTATTTTTCTATTTTATTTCTTAAGGTTTGTCTTGTAATATTTAACTCCTTAGCTGATCTGGAGATATTCCACTTGTTTTCAACTAAGACTCTTTCAATAGTTGCCCTTTCTGCATCTTCTAAACTAGATGAAGTAGTGCTTAAGTGTTTTTGTCTTATTTCATCAGACAAATCATGGACTTCTATTCTATCTCCTTTTTTAAATATCATAATTCTTTCAATCAGGTTTTTTAATTCCCTAATATTACCTGGCCAATTATATGCTTCCAGTAGCTCCATAGCCTCTTTGTCGATTGATAGAATGTTTTTATTTAGCCTTTTATTGTATTCTTGAACAAAATAATTTGCTAGTACTGATATATCTTCTTTCCTCTCACGAAGTGGTGGAACATTGATTGGTATAACATTAAGCCTATAATATAAATCCTTTCGAAACTCTCCAGCTTCTATGGATTTTAGTAAATCCTTATTAGTGGCTGCAAGTATTGTAGCTTCAAACTCAATTTCTTTAGTACCACCTATTCTTCTATACTTTTTCTCTTGTATAACTCTAAGGACCTTTGCCTGTAAGCCAATATCCATATCTCCAATTTCATCAAGGAATAAAATCCCCTTATTTGCCTTTTCAATAAGACCTTCCTTATCAGTCTTAGCATCAGAGAATGCACCTTTTTCATATCCAAAAAGTTCACTTTCTTGAAGGTTTTGCGGTATGGCTGCACAGTTTATAGCTATAAAAGGCTTATCTTTATTATTTAAGCAACTATGGACTGATTTAGCCACAACTTCCTTACCTGTACCACTTTCTCCAGTAATAAGAATTGATGTATCATAGTTTAATTCACAGATATCAGAAATAACATCTCTGATTTTCTGTATACTTTGGGATTCACCAATTAGTGGACTTTCTCCACCTTCAGTTGAATTTAAATCTTTCTTTAATACCATGTAATCTAATATTTCTTTGATAGACTTATTAATATCAGATAAATTAAATGGCTTTGTGAAATAATCATAAGCTCCGATCTTCATTGCCTCTACTGCTAATTTAACATCTGTCATATATGTTATCATTATGATTGTTGTAGTAGGGCTTATACTTTTTAGTCTTTTTAAAACATCTATACCGTTTATTCCTGGTAAATTAATGTCTAGAATTACTAAATCAGGATTATCCCTTTCAAAAATTTCTAAAGCTTCTTCACCACTTTCAGCAGCAAATACTTCCAAACCCAATTTCTCTAGTCCTATCTTCAGTGATATTCTAATACTCTTCTCATCATCCACTACAAGAACTCTCATTTTTACTCACTCCATTTAGTACCCTAATCCTTAAGTGGAAGTAAAATAATAAATTCTGTTCCACTTCCAAGAATACTATTTACTTTTATTTCACCATCATGCTCTACAATAGTTTTGTAAACTGTTGATAAACCTAATCCCGTCCCTCCCTTTTTAGTTGTGTAGAAGGGATCAAATATATTTTCTAACTCAAAATTATCTATGCCGTATCCGTTATCCTTAATAGATATTTTCATAGACACCTCTGTGGTATCTATAAAAATATCTATTAATCCACCATCATTCAATGCTTCTATAGAATTTTTCATTATATTAATTATTACTTGTTTCATAGCTCGTCTATCTATGGATACACTTGGTAATTCAGATTCAGCCTTAATATTTAATTTAATGGACTTTTTATCCATCTCATATTTTAATAAATTCACAGCATCATTAAAAATTTCCATAATGTCACATTGTTCTTTATTGAATTTTGATTCCCGACTGAAATCCAGATAATTGATAATTAAATCATTTAAATCGTCTATTTCTTTACTCATCACATCTAAAACTTCTTTTTTTACTTCGTCAGCATAATCCTCATCCTTTAAAATCTCTACAAGATTTCCCATACCTGCAAGGGGATTTCCTATGTCATGGACAATGGATGCTGTTAATTCACCTAATGTTCTAATTCTATCTTGTCTTTGTAATTCCACAAACTCTTGTCCATAGATATTAATATCTCTTAGTTTTTTTACATCTCTTAAAGAGATTTTACCAGATATGATCCCCAGCAATGTGGCAAATATCAGGACTATAAGTATTCCAAAGACTATAAGAAGTAAATACATAATATTTAAGGTTTCTTGAATACCTAATAATTCACTACTCAGATTAACCACTCCTTTACTGAATTGCAAACATAAATTCTCCTTCAGCTGCTATATCGTCTCCTACATAAGCTTTACCTGCACCAAACCCTATTGAACCTCTAATCTTTATTATCTCCACTTCGATTCTTAAACTATCCCCAGGGCCAACTTTTTTCTTAAATCTAGCTTTGTTTATTCCTGCAAAGTATGGTACTTTACCTTTAAAATCATCATGGGATAAAAGAATCACTGCCCCAACTTGTGCCATTGTTTCAATGATTAGTACACCTGGCATTACAGGCATTCCTGGATAATGGCCTTGAAAATAATATTCATTCATAGTTACATTTTTGTATCCTATACCCTTTACACCAGATTCTAATATCTCTACCTTGTCAACAAATAAGAATGGATATCTATGTGGAATTACCTCCATGATTTCCTCTATTTTTAGCACTTTTTCCATATGTTTATTCCTCCTCTAAAATTAAGCATGAAATTTTTTTTGTTGATTATTTTTAATTTATAATATATACTTACCCTTAAGTTTTGCTTAATATATTTAATAGTAATTGAAGTATGTATTTTTTGCAAATAGTTTTGGAGGTGGTAAATGATAAGGGGTCTTTATAAACTTATTAAATTTAATATGGAGGTGGTAAGTTGAAAAACTTTTCTGTAGGTATTTCTGGAACAGGTAGCTATGTACCTGAAGAAGTTTTAACTAATGATGATCTTTCAAAGATGGTAGATACTAGTCATGAATGGATAGTTAGTAGAACTGGAATAGAGGAAAGAAGAATTGCTCCTAAAAATGTGGCTACCTCAGATTTAAGCACTGAAGCAGCTTTAAGAGCTTTAGAAGATGCTAAATTAAAACCAGAAGAAATTGACTTAATTATAGTAGCAACTGTTACTCCAGATTATAGTTTGCCTTCTACAGCATGTATTGTTCAAAAAAACATTGGTGCTGTTAATGCAGCAGCTTTTGATTTAAATGCTGGATGTACGGGTTTTGTATATGGTGTTGCAACAGGAGCTAATTTTATAAAAGCAGGAATATATGAAAAAGTCCTAGTTATTGGAGCAGAAACAATGTCCAGAGCTGTAAACTGGGAAGATAGAAATACATGCGTCTTGTTTGGTGATGGTGCTGGAGCATGTGTCCTTGAAAAATGTGAAGAAGGATACGGAATAATTTCCTATGAATTAGGATCAGATGGAACTAATCATGAAGTATTGATTCAACCAGCTGGTGGCTCAAGAGAACCTGCCAATGTAGAAAGCTTAGCAAATAATCTTCACTACATTTACATGGATGGAAGAGAAGTGTTTAAATTTGCTGTTAGAGTAATGGAAAAATCATCAATGGCTGCATTAGAAAAAGCTAATATGGATATAAGCGATTTGGACTTTTTAATACCACATCAAGCTAATACTAGAATAATAGATTCAGCCAGAAAAAAACTAAATTTACCAGAAGAAAAAGTATATGTAAATCTAAATAAGTATGGAAACATGTCCTCTGCATCAGTTCCAGTAGCCTTAGATGAAGCTATTAAAAACAAAAAGATTAAAAAAGGTGATTCAGTTCTTTTAGTTGCCTTTGGAGCAGGTTTAACTTGGGGCTCTATAATCTTAAAATGGAACAGGGAGGAAAAAGATGTTTAATACTAGAGTTACAGAAATTTTAAATATTAAGTATCCAATCATACAAGGTGGGATGGCTTGGGTAGCTACACATAAGTTAGCTGCAGCAGTATCCAATGCAGGAGGCCTGGGAATAATAGCAGCAGGAAGTCTTCCGGGAGATATGATTAGAGAAGAAATTAGAAAGTGTAAGGAACTAACTGATAAACCCTTTGGAGTAAATATCATGTTAATGTCACCTTATGCTGAGGATATTGTAGGTATAGTCTGTGAAGAAGGAGTTCCTGTAGTAACTACAGGTGCAGGAAATCCAGGAATATATATTCAAAAATTAAAAGAGCACAATGTAAAAATCATACCTGTAGTACCTACTGTATCTTTAGCGAGAAGATTAGAAAAATTAGGAGTAGATGCATTAATTGTAGAAGGAACAGAAGCTGGTGGACATATTGGTGAGATAACTACTATGGCTTTAGTGCCACAAGTAGCAGATGCTGTAAATATCCCAATCATAGCTGCTGGTGGTATAGCAGATGGTAGAGGGTTTGTAGCCTCATTAGCCTTAGGTGCTGAAGGAGTTCAGCTTGGTACTAGATTTGTTTGTTCTTCAGAAGCAGATATTCATAATAATTACAAAGAAATGGTTGTAAAAGCAAAAGATAGAGATGCCTTGGTAGCTGGGAGAAGTACAGGTCATCCTATTAGAGTTCTAAAAAATAAATTCTCAAAGGAATTTATTGAATTAGAAAAAACTGATATTGATATTATGGAACTAGAAAAGCATAGTGCTGGAAAATTAAAATTAGCAGCTTATAAAGGTGATGTAGTCAATGGTTCTTTAATGGCTGGACAAATTTCTGGACTTATAAACGAAATTAAATCATGTGAAGATATTATTTCGTCAATTGTAGGTCAAGGAAATAATGTTATTAAAGAATTATCATCATTGAAAGTTGGTGATAATAATGACTAATCTAGCTTTTATATTTCCTGGTCAAGGTTCCCAATATATTGGTATGGGTAAGGATTTTTACGACAATTTCAAGGAATCAAAAGACGTATTTGAAGAGGCAAATAATGCATTGAATATGAATCTAAGTGATTTAATTTTCAATGGTGAGGAAGAAACTTTAAGAAAAACTGAAAATACACAACCAGCTATACTTGCAACAAGCATAGCTATGCTTAGAGCCCTTGAAAAAGAAGGAATAAACTCAGATTACACTGCAGGACTTAGCTTAGGTGAATATTCATCAATTGTATATGCTAATGGAATTAATTTTTGTGATGCAGTTAAAATTGTTAGAGAAAGAGGAAAATTTATGCAAGAAGCAGTACCTCTAGGTCTTGGAGGAATGGCTGCTATTCTAGGTTTAGAAGAAGATAAACTTTCCCTAGTAATAGAATCTTCTAAAGGATTTGGGACTGTTGAAATCGCTAATTATAATAGCCCAGGCCAAATCGTTATATCTGGTGAATTAAAAGCCTTAGAAGTTGCATCAGAAAAAGCAAAAGAATTAGGTGCAAAAAAAGTAGTTAATCTTTCAGTAAGTGCACCTTTTCATTGCAGCCTATTAAATGAGGCTGGAAATAAGCTTGAAATAGAGCTTTCAAAATATAATATTAATAATTTGGATAAAAAAGTTGTATCAAATGTTGATGCTAAAATCATCCAAAATAAAGATGAGTTAAAACAAAAGTTAGTAAAACAAGTAAGTAATTCTGTACTATGGCAACAATCTGTAGAATTCATGATAAATGAAGGAATTGATACATTTATTGAAATTGGCCCTGGGAAATCATTGACAGGTTTTGTTAAAAGAATTGGAAAATCCTTGGGTAAAGATATTAAAACCCTCAACATTTCTGACTTAAATACTTTTAATGAAACAATAAATCTATTAGGAGGGAATTAATATGAGTTTAAAGGATAAAATAGCTTTAGTTACTGGTGGTACTAGAGGAATTGGCCGAGAAATTGCCTTATCATTGGCAAAAGAAGGTGCAAATGTGGCTATTACTTATACCAGCAATGAAGAAAAGGCTTTAGCTGTAGTAAATGAAATAAAAGAAAATGGTGTAAATGCCATAGCAGTAAAAGCAAATGTAGTAAATAGTGATGAAGTTACTAATATGGTTAAATCAGTAGAGGAACAACTAGGTACAATTGATATATTGGTAAATAATGCTGGTGTAACTAAGGACAATTTACTTATCAGAATGAGTGAAGAAGATTGGGACTCAGTGTTAGATGTAAATTTAAAGGGAGTATTCCTATGTACCAAAGCAGTTGCTAGAACTATGATGAAGAAAAGATATGGAAAAATCATAAATATTTCATCAGTAGTTGGTGTAAACGGCAATCTTGGTCAAGGAAATTATTCTGCATCTAAAGCAGGTGTCATAGGATTTACAAAATCTATGGCTAAAGAACTTGCTTCTAGAGGAATCAGAGTAAATGCAGTAGCACCTGGATTTATTGATACAGATATGACTAATGTACTAAAAGAAGAAATTAAAAATGAAATGATTAAAAATATACCGCTTAGCTCCTTTGGGAAACCAAGTGATATAGCAAATCTAGTAGTATTTTTGGCTGGTGAAAAGTCAGACTATATAACAGGTGAAGTAATAAAAGTAGATGGCGGTATGGCTATATAGCTAGACAGCTAAAATAAAAAATTGGAGGAATATAAAATGACATTTGAAAAAGTAAAAAATATAGTAGTAGAACAATTAGGTGTAGAAGATGCTGATAGCGTAACTATGGAAACATCAATGATGAAAGATTTAGAAGCTGACTCTTTAGACGCTGTTGAAATTATCATGGCATTAGAAGACGAATTCGGTATTTCTATACCAGATGAAGATGCTGAAGGTTTCAAAAACATAGGAGATATTGTTAATTATATTGAAGAGAATATTGCCTAATAAATATAAGGGGGGTTAATATGAGAAGAGTAGTCATAACAGGTCTAGGTGCAGTTACTCCCGTAGGTATTGGTAAGGATGAATTTTGGAATTCTCTTATTCAAGGGAAGTCAGGAATTGGACCAATTACAAGATTTGATACAACAGATTTTAATAGTAAAATAGCAGCAGAAGTAAAGGATTTTAATCCAGAGGATTATTTAGATAAAAAAGAAGCAAAGAGAATGGATAGATTTGCCCAATATGCAGTTGCTGCAGCGAAATTGGCAATCGAAGATGGAAATATAGATTTAGATTCATTAGATAAAAACAATATAGGTGTAATTTTAGGTACTGGTATAGGTGGAGTAGAAACTTTTGAAACAGAACACTCTAAACTACTTAACAGAGGTCCTAATAGAGTTAGTCCTCTATTTATTCCTATGATGATTTCTAACATGGGAACAGCTCATATTTCTATGAATTTAGGACTTAAGGGATCCACTATGACAATTACAACAGCATGTGCATCAGGTACCCATGCCATTGGTGAATCTTTTAGAATGATAAAATCTGGACAGATGAATATGGTACTAACTGGTGGAGCAGAAGCATCTATAACACCTATTTCAGTAGCAGGTTTTAACTCTATGAAAGCTTTATCTACTAGAAATGAAGATTATGATAAGGCTTGTAGACCTTTTGATAAAGAAAGAGATGGATTTATCATGGGTGAAGGAGCAGGAGTACTTGTTTTAGAAGAATTAAATCATGCTTTAAATAGAGGTGCAACTATATATGGAGAAATTGTAGGATATGGTTCTACATCTGATGCTTTCCATATAACTCAACCAGATCCTGAAGCAATTGGTGCAACTAATGCTATGAGATTAGCCTTAGAAGATGGAGAAGTTGAATATGAAAAGATAGGCTATATCAATGCCCACGGAACAAGCACATATTTCAACGATAAGCTTGAAACATTAGCTATCAAAAACCTATTTAAAGAACATGCATATAATATAAATATTAGTTCAACTAAATCAATGACTGGTCATTTATTAGGAGCTGCTGGTGGAATAGAGGCTATAGCATCAATACTTGCTTTAAAAACAAGTATAATACCACCTACAATTAACTATGAAAATCCAGATGAAGAGTGTGATCTAAACTACACACCAAACAAAGCAGTAGAAAGAAATATAGAATATGCATTATCAAATTCACTAGGTTTCGGTGGACATAATGCAAGTTTATTATTTAAAAAATATATAGATTAATATACTAGGGATTAGCGTATGCTAATCCTATTTTTTATATCACACCTTGGATTAATGAGACATATTATATAGGGAAAGGAGGATTGAATATGGAAGAAAACTTATTAACAAATAATATTGAAGCTAATCAAGATTTTATAGAAGTAAATGAGCTATTACCGACAGGCCCTGCACAGCAACTTTTCATAGCAGGAGCTTCCGTCTTTGAGATAACGGAATTTACTCCGCCTATTCAACGTGTAACTATACTAGCAATCAACCTACCTGATCCTGACACCTTTGGCCCATTTGATAGATATGTTGCAATATTATTAACACCAGGTTCTATGGAGCCATTAGCTGTTATAGATTTAGAACCAACAGTTGACGAACAAAATTGGGTTGGAAGTACCTTACTAGATTTTGGTGGAACATTACCAGATATAAGAGTAGAAGTACGACCAGTAAGTTTTGATCGTGAAGGACCAGTAATACTTGAAGGTCAAGTATTTCCTTAATAAGTATAACTATAGTTAAAGGGATTAGCTTATGCTAATCCCTTGTTTTATACCAACCGAAATCTTTCATTATTTCCCATATCTCTTCAAATGTAATGTCTTTATTTATATCCATAATGTTAGCAACTACATAATTAATTGGAATCTCCATTGGAGCTGGCAGCTCTCCTCCTATGACCTTTATCCATGAGTTGTTTTTTGAAAAGGATAATATCTCATAATAATATCTTAACTCCAAATATTGTCTAGGATGAAGGGGTAAATATAAACATGGTCCAATATTTAATCTATGATGAAGTGTAGATATAGAGGGATGTACAATAATATTATTAAGTATCTTTTCAATCGGTTTTTTCCTTCTCCAATCTCTTGGATATTCATCATTAATAATTTTTATTAAATCCAATATGCTTATTAAAGGCTCAACAGGTTTTGTTAAACACCATTTATCTAATAGCATTCTTAAAGAGATATTTTTTTGAACTATGAATTCACTTATATAGTTAATTTCTTTTTTTAGTTTGTTGAAGAATCTTCCTGACATCTTTACTAAGAGTAATTTCTCTTTAGCATGGGATGCATTTATGGATTTAGTGGTATCCACTAGGCTTTTATGAAGGGTTAATTTTGATCCAATATTTTTTATTATATTTATATATGATAATCCTTTAAGCTCTATGTTCCGTGATGGCGTAAGCAAGTATTTTACAGGTTTATTAGTAATTAAAGCAATTTCGTTCCAAACCTCTACCATATTCATAAAACAAGCATCTAGTACCAAGCAGTCTATACTCTTTTTAGTATTGTTCTTTATTTTATATAAGCTTCTTGTTAGACCAGTGCTATCCATCATATATGGGGTCTCTTTGGTATAGTCAGTCATAACTCCTACAAAGCCTGCTCCATGACCTGAAATAATAACCATTATCCTAGAATCTGGGTGAGTATTTATACCCCAACTTACAAAATCTACGAGACTAGATGGATCTGCCATGTTGGCTTTACCCATATCTTCTAACAATAGAGCTTTTTTATTATCTATTTTATATCTCCTAACACCACTCCACTGCTGCTTTGTATATATTAAGGTATTAAATCTTAAGGATTTAACTAAGTCTAAATCTGCCCTTCCTATTTGAACAATTATATTATATTTATGATTTATGTCTTGGTTTATTAATTCTGTAAATCTTCCATATACTTCTGGTTCCAATTCATTATTTCCATTTGCATAAATTAATACAGTCCAATTTTCCATAATTATCCATCCTTTATCTATCAGGGACATTCACAAGGCTCTATAGTATCTGAGCAATTTGAACAAGTGGTCATTATTGTAACAGTTTTTCCTTCATACTCTTCTGGTATTCTTAACATATAATAACCATCACAACCACTAATTGTATGAAATAAGTCTATCAACTCTTCCTCTTCATTCGTATAAAACACCTTAACAATTGCACCTACTATTGGTTCATCTGTTTCACAGTCTGCTATCCTGCCAAATATAATTGCATCTTTAACCCTTCTTACTGGCAAATCCTCTATAATAATAATCTTAGTACCTGGTAATTGAGGAGGATAAAATTCGGGAAATGGTACACAAAAAAATAGTTCACACAACTTATCTGGAGTTCTATATAAATGTTTTTTGAATTCATATTTCATATATTTATTTAAGCCTCCTTCATGCAATCTATATAAACAGAGGGCGAGGGATACAGCCCTCTGTAAATTAAATCAAGAAATTAATAATAATATTATCCTTCTAAATCTTCTTCAGGGCATTCGCATGGTTCTAAGTCTCCATCACAATTTGAACAAGTTGCCATAATTGTAACTGTCTGACCTGCAAATTCTGCTGGAATTCTTAGCATATAGAATCCATCACAACCTGAGAAAGTATGACATACGTCTTCTAAACCGCCTGGTATTGGTACAAACAACTTAACAATTGCACCAACAAGTGGCTCATTAGTTTCACAGTCAGTTATTCTACCTACTATTACAACATCTTCTACTGACCTTACTCCTAAATCTAAACGTATTTGTTGTTGCGAAAATACATCTGGTAGTGTAACATTACCTGCACTTAATATACATGACATATTTTTGACCTCCTTTCTATGTGGCCTTACAATATAATATTAAAAAGTAGTACAAACTGTTACATAAAAAAGAGGACAAAGATAATATATTTATTTTGCCCTTATTCTTATTGATTTTTGTTATTTAATTGTACGTCCATGTCGATGACTTGTGATCTTTTATCTAACTTAATCTGTTTTACAAATAATACTTCTTCATTATCCATGTTTTGATTGTCTTTAACTGTGTTTGGTTTACTTATAGGTACTGGATTTTTAGCCACTATAGGTGGTTGTGAATACTGCAAGGTATTTTGTACTATTGGTTCTTCATAGTTTCTTGGTTTACTTTGTTGTACTTCTATATTATTTCTACTAATTGAATTCTCTATTGCCTTCAATTTCTTTGATAATATTGATGCTAAAGTCATCACTTGAAGTATGATTACAATTACAAACAGAATGTACATCAGTGGGATCGAAATCATAAAATTTACCTCCTCTTCATATAATATCAATTACTTTAATCTATTCCTAAGTAGCTAATAAGGTTAAAGAAAGATGAGATAGATTTCTCTATCTCATCTAAATGTTTCTATAATATAATGCCACGAGTTGGTGGAACTACATTATTACATACAGGTCCACAAACACCAGTAGCTACTGCTGATAAATTTCCTGCCTTAAGCCCTATTGAAACTGGACCTATTGGTAAAGCCTGTGTTAGTGTGAAGTTTAAAACTATACGTTCTTGTTCTACATCACCAGTTCCGGATGGAATTCCATCGAATTTCAAACCTTCACATGCAGCAGGATTTTCATTTTCATTAGGAATTGTATTATCTATAAAGCAACAGCTTCCTCCTGAGCAAACTAATGAAGTACCATCATCAAAGAATACTGTATAAGAACAACTCTGTAATAAATCCTCTCTATCTTCATCAGAAATTCCAGGACATAAGCATATTCTTACATTGCTCATTTGCTGTGAAGTTTCACCTTCGATTCTTGTTAATTCATATTGAAAAGTCGTTGATGGTACATTTGTTGCTGGGGTTATAAGTGTTACTAGCCAGCCATTACCTGCGTCAACAGTTCTTTCACAACCATTTGCCATATTGTCACCTCCTCTGAATTTTTGCCTAAAACTGATAGGTTAGTACATTATATTCAAATGAGACAAGTTTGTTTCTATTATCTTTTGGACAAGGATAAACTTATATATGTAACATTTAGATGATATTTAACATATTTATATATAAATGGGAAGGTGGGAGGTATTCATATGGAGAAAAATAATTTTAAAAAAGTACAACAAGTACTCTTAGTAATTTTAGTAGCTAATTTACTTGTAGCTGCAGTGAAAATTGTTTTAGGTGCAATAATCAAGAGTGCAAGCATGACTGCAGACGGTTTTCATTCTCTTTCAGATGGTTCCTCTAACATTGTTGGATTAATCGGTATTCAACTTGCATCCAAACCAAAAGATAAGGAACATCCTTATGGTCATAACAAATATGAAACATTATCTGCCTTATTCATATCATTTATGCTGCTAATTGCAGGGATGAAAGTAATTATAAGTGCAATTGATAGATTTAAAAACCCAGTAATCCCTGAGATAACACTGGAAAGCCTTATACTCCTAATTTTTACTTTGGTTATAAATATAATAGTTTCGGAATCAGAATATAGAAAAGGGAAAGAACTTAACAGCCAAATTCTAATATCAGATTCTATGCATACAAGAAGTGATATTTATGTGTCTTTAGGAGTATTAGTAACTCTAGTATGTGTTAAGTTAGGACTTCCTGCCATAATAGACCCTATTGCTTCATTAGTAGTTGCTGGATTTATTATTCATGCTTCCTATGAAATTTTTAAAGAAAATAGTGATGTACTTGTAGATGCGGTAGTAATTGATTCAGAAGAGATAAGAAGTCTTGTAATGAGCTTTGACGATGTTAAAGATACCCATAAAATCAGAAGTAGAGGAAGTAGAAATGCTCTAAATATTGATTTACACATCCTAGTTGATTCAAACTTGAATGTTGAAAAATCACATGAATTAGTTCACGATATAGAAAATGCTATTAAAATTAAATTTAATAGTAATTCACAAGTATTCGCTCATGTTGAGCCTTATGATAAGCATGAGACAGATTTATGTGTGATGTTGCATGATAAATTATAAAAAAACTTGATAATTATTAAATTATATCAAAATCTCATGAACTTCTTCATGAGATTTTGTTATGTAATATATAAACATGATATCCAAAATTTGTATTATTATATAATTTGTAAATTGTTAGTTATAGTAGTACACTATATTAATCAAATAAATTGAATTTATACTAAATTTAATAAAATAAGAAGGTGAGGAATTAAATGAAGATAAAAAATTTATCTGAAAAATATAGTGATTTTGTTGTAGACAGAAGAAGATTTTACCATGGAATACCAGAGCTGAGTTTACAGGAATATGAAACTACTAAAAGCTTAGTGAAAGATCTAAAAGATATGGGTGTTGATGAAGTAATTACCTTCCCAGATTATCAGGGCGTTATCGGAATCATAAAGGGTGGAAAACCCGGAAAAACAGTAATGCTTAGAGCAGATATTGATGGATTACCTGTTGAAGAGAAAACATGTAAGCCATATGCATCAACTAATGGTAATATGCATGCCTGCGGTCATGATGCTCATATGGCAATGCAATTAGGTGCAGCAAAAATACTAGTAGATTTAAAAGATGAATTACAAGGAAATGTAAAACTATTATTTCAATCAGGAGAAGAAGTTGCTCTTGGTGCAAAGTACTATGTTGAAAATGGATATTTAGATGATGTAGACGCTGTTTATGGAGTCCATATATGGCCTGATATTGAAGCAGGGAAATTTAGCCTTGAAGCAGGTGAAAGAATGGCTTCAGCTGATAGATTTAATATAATTGTTGAAGGAGAATCAGCTCATGGATCAGCTCCTCATCTTGGAAAAGATGCAATATTTGCAGCTTCATCCATAGTCATGAACTTACAAAGCTTTATTAGTAGAGTAAACAATCCTTTAAACTCTGCTGTATTGACAATTGGAACTATAAATGGTGGTCAAAGATTTAATATAATTGCAAACCGTGTTGAGATGGAAGGAACTACAAGGACTTTCTCAAGAGAAACAAGAAATTCCATTGAAGAAGAAATGAGAAAAATAATTGAAAATACAGGAAATGCATTAGGAGTAAAAGCAAGTTTAGAATATGAGTATATGACCAGTCCAATTATAAATGAACATGAAGATTTAATTAAACTGGCACAAAATGCAGCTGAAAAATTATTTGGATCTGAAAGTCTAGGTAAAATGGAAAAATTATTAGGTGCAGAAGATTTTTGTTTCTTAATGGATAAAGTTCCAGGATTTTTTGGATTTGTAGGTTGTTATAATGAAGAAGTAGATGCTGTATATAATAATCATAATGACAAATTTGATGTGGATGAATCTACATTATATATGGGTTCTGCCTTAGCTGCACAGTTTGCATATGATTTTTTAAATAGTTAAATAGTTATTTTAAAGGGCAGATATGAAATTCTGCCCTGTTTTATTTCACATCTAATTCAATTAAAATTCGAAAGATTCACCTATGTTTAATATAACAGTATCACTTATTCTGTTCTTTTCTTTAAATTCATTAGGGTCAACTTTGATAACAGGGAAGGTATCATAATGCATTGGAATTACAAATTTTGGCTTAATAAATTCTGTTGCTATAACAGCATCATCTATATCCATGGTGAAGTTTCCGCCTATTGGAAGTAGTGCTACATCTATGTTTTCCATTTCCAATAGCTTCATATCCATAGTTAATCCAGTATCACCTGCATGATATATTTTCTTATTGTTGACCTCAATAACAAAACCACATGGATTACCTCCGTACACCATTCCATTTTCTGTAGGGATTCCTGATCCATGTAATGCTGGAGTAAGTTTTACAATCCCAAAATCAAATTTATGTCTTCCTCCTATGTGCATAGCATGAGTCTTTAATCCTTTGCTTGAAAGATAACCACATATTTCTGCATTGGAAATCACAAGTGCATCATTATCCTTAGCAAGTTCAATAGCATCTCCTATATGATCACCATGTCCATGGGTAATAAATACATGTGTAAGACCTTTGATTTCTTCTGGTTCAATTTTTGATAATGAATTACCAGAAATAAAAGGATCAATTATAGCTTTAAAACTCCCTTCCTCTACAATAAATGCTGAATGTCCAAGATTCGTCAGTTTCACATTTATTCTCTCCTTTGGCTTGTATTTGTCTGTTATTCCTTTACCTTAAATCTTAAAACTGTCTTTAGCTTTGATGGTTCTACTTTTCTTATGTCAGATATGTAGATTTCTTTATGTATTAATGATTCTCTTTCAAGATTATTATTATTTGCGAACTCTTCCATTAATCTAAAAGTTTCTGGTTCAGTATCAAATGGTCCTACATGAAGCATCTGAACACATAAACCATCTTCTATACTATCAAACTTAACATCCTCTAAATATTTATGTGGTTTCTTTTTTGTTACATTTTCAAAAGCCCTTTGTACAATTTCCTTTGTGACAAAATCAGGTTGTCTAATCATTATAGTATATATAAGCTCGTCTTTATTTAATGTATCTGATTTTCTACCTTCTTCTGTTAAATCCCATATTCCCTCTAGTGGGTAAACTGTATATTCAAAGTAGCCTTCAGGAGTATATCCTTGTTTTGGCATCATTCGTATAGCATAAGCTAATGAATAAAGTACTCCAACCCTTTCTGAGAATTCCTCGCTGTTTGGATTTCCTTGGCCTTGTATCATAAAAAAATTATGTTCTGGCACTTTTATCAGCTGAGGTTTTGCTTTAGGCATATATAATTCCTTTTCATGTTTTCTCCACTCATGTTTCATCTATTATTCTCCTTTTGATTGGTTTTTTGAAATACTCCCCTAAAGGTAGATAAATATAATACCTAGAGGGGAGCATGTTTAATGAAGTTTAGTCCTTACCAAAGATGTTTCCTATACCAATACCGCCTAACAAGCTACCTTCATCCTTACTGTCTGATCTACCTTTGCCACTTGCTGAAAAGATTCTGTTTGCAAGTCTGCTAAATGGTAATGATTGTAGCCATACAGTCCCTGGTCCCTTGAGTGTTGCTAAGAATAATCCTTCTCCTCCAAATAGTGCTGATTTAACATTTCCCTGCATTTGAATATCATAATTTACAGTACTAGTCATAGCTACCAAACATCCAGTGTCTAATTTTAGTACTTCTCCAGGCTGCAAATCTTTCTTAATTACTGTTCCACCTGCATGTATAAAGGCAAGACCGTTACCTATTAATCTTTGCATAATGAAACCTTCACCACCAAAAAGACCTACTCCAATTTTCTTTTGAAAGGCTATTTCTAAACTTATTCCTTTTGCAGCACATAAGAAGGAATCCCTTTGGCATATTAATTCTCCACCAAAGTCTCCAATATCCATAGGTATTATTTTTCCTGGATAAGGTCCCGCAAAAGCTGCAGCTTTCCTCTCACTTCCCATATTAATAAACTCTGTCATGAAAAGACTTTCTCCTGTTACTACTCTTTTACCGGCACTAAGCATCTTTCCCATTAAACCTTTACCTTCGTCCTTGCCAGAACCATCTCCGAAGATCGCGTCCATCTTTATGCTATCATCCATATACATCATAGATCCTGCTTCAGCTATAATACTTTCCATGGGATCAAGTTGGATTTCTACAAACTGCATATCATCTCCAAACACAGTAAAATCAACCTCAACTGCTTTTTTCATATTTTTATACCCCCTTATTAGATGAACATTATTAAGAATAAATTTTTCACTCGATTGTGAATGTCTATATCATAATAATTCTATTACCTATAGTATATTAGTATAAATATGCTATTAATTTCTTAAAAGTATCATGTTTTTTTATGAATTTACTCTTTTTGGCTCCCGTATCCATATGCCAGAAAAGGGAAGATATACTTATCTCCCCTTCTTATATCTAAATAACATACTGACTAATAATGTATTACCCAAAAGCACATATCTGATCTTTTCCATTTTGTTTTGCCTTGTAAAGTCTCATATCTGCAAGGTGAAACAAATCATTAAAAGACAATATATCACCATTTAAATTATCTGCAACACCCATACTAACCTTTATTGGGATAGTTTTATCGCTCTTTCTAATATTTAAGTTTAGTAATTTTTCTTTTAATCTTTCAGCTACTACTTTCCCATCTTCTAAGGATGATCCTTTTAAGACAATAATAAATTCATCTCCTCCAAAGCGACCTATCAAATCATCGTCACGTATTGTGCTAGAACAAGATTTGCTTATTTGCTTTATTACCTCATCACCTAAAAGATGTCCATACTCATCATTTATTCCTTTAAAATTATCTATATCAAATACAATACAGGCTATACTTTCCTTCTCTACAGATGCTTCCTTTAACCAATCAGTTGTAGTTGCTTCTAAGTAGCTACGGTTATATAATCCTGTTAAGTAATCGGTATTTGCTTTCCTTTCCATAGCAGCAATATTATGTTTGATATCTAGCTTTAGAGCTGTAATAGCTAGTTTCTTTTCATTGATTAGGTTTAGAAGTTCAATATACTCTTTTTGAACTATATATCCTTTTGGAATATCATTCATTAACTCGCACATCTTACATCTTTTCTCTTGTATCCCCTTTAATAAATATAAATCATCATAACTTTCTACTAGCTCCTTTGCATAAGTTAACGATTGAAATGCTTCCCTATATAGATTTTGATTCGAATACCATTCACCTTGTAATATATAGCACTGAACCTTCTCCCTTATGAACGAATCTAAGATGGGATCATTTAATATTTGATCTAATAATTGTCTAGAAAGTTCAAAATTTTTAAGACCAATATGAGCTAATATAATATTTAATTGAACTCTAGTTTCTAAAATCTCGCTTGCTGGTTTATGTAGCTTGGCCATTTCCAGCCCTATCTTACCCATTTCTAGTGCTTCATAATAGTTTAGTTCATTAATCAATATATGGCTATAATTGCTATATGCATTGCTTACAATATTATATTTCTCCAACTTTTTCCCTAAATCAATGCTTTTCTCTAGTGTTTTCTTTGCCTTGTAATAATCATTGTTATATTCATAAAGTATAAATAAGGTATTGTATAAGTTTAATTTATCCGCATCATCACCATATTTACTACAGATTCTATCATATAAATCAATACTTTTAAATGCCTCTTCCAAATCACCAATACAATAATATGATGCTGCATTATTAATATGTGCAGTTAAAATAGATTTATAGTCATTAGCTTCTATTCCACACTTAAGAAGATGATAGCAAGCCTCAATGGTTTCTTTATACTTTCCTTCACTCCTTAGAAGAGTTACTTTTTGCTGTAATAATCTTAAATCTTCCTTATTCATACTTCATCCCCCAAATATGATACTTCAACTAGTTTATGATGAAAGCTTACTTTAAGAATATTATAGCATTAGACTTTGTTTTTCTCTACTTATGATAAGGCTCACCGTATCGCTTTAACTACGGTTTTTACGAGTTAGTCATGAACCTATTCAAATCCAATTAGGTTTTATAACTATTATTTAATATTATACCATTAATTTTACCTAGAAAACCTCTAAGTATTATGTATCATACTTAGAGGTTTTTATATCAATTCATTATTTCCCTATAATCATCATCTATTCCAACATATTTACGCCATTGTTCCTCAAGTTCTGGTATTGTATGACCAAAGTGATTTGCTATTTCATCATTAAATATATATCTGATTCTTTCTGTCTCATGCATAAATTTGTAGAATTCAACAAGTTTGTCTTTTCCAAAAGTATCTATTAGAAATTCGATTACACTTGCTTCAAATACATCTACCCTAACATTTTCAATACCCGTCCTTCCATAATGTACGTCCATCATACCTTGAAATGTAAATACACTCTTCTGTGTTTCAAGATTTCTCATTAAATAACTGTTTTTGTCATGAATAATGTAATCTACTCCTGTTTTACTATCATAACCATTATCCATTCCCGCAAATAGAAACTGTGTAAATTTCCTCATCTTAGCTTCATCTGGATACCTGTTTGAATCAATTTGTTTGTAATTATAGTTGAAGGCTAAATAATACGCTAACCCCTCTTCAATCCATTTATTACTGTTATCAACCATATCAGGGTGATTAATAAAGTGACTTAACTCGTGTACTAGTACAAATCTAGGGTCCTCTGTCCATATAATTTCTGTTCCCAAATCATCAAAATTTCCCTTTCTAAGTACAGAGTCTACTGTATCAGCCGAGATGATAATTGTTTTATTATCAAGTAACATAACACTACCACGGTAACCAGTCATTCCTTTCAACTCATCTGCCACATCGGTCATGTATACTCTTGCCTTATTGCCTTTCCACACTTCTCCTCTAAAAGCTAGTAAATACTCTACCATATCATCAAGCTCTTCTACTACCCATTCCATTTTCACTGCATTATTATAGAAGTATATATCAACATATTTTGTTTCCGCCTTATACCATTTATCTCCAGGCTGATTGTTTAACCTCCCTATAAATTTTGCATTACTTGTATCATGGTCTCCTTTAAGAACTTTATCATTGATACTTGCTGTATAGGTGGTTTGATTCCAACCAACTTCCTTCCCTAACATTTCTGCCATTCTTCTTAATGGCACATAAGTTGTACCATTATACAAAATGTTGTCACCATTAACAGTCTTGCCATTAACCTCTAAATTAACTGAGTTAAACAATACTTCAATTGTCTGCTTCATCTGTGATGCATAGCCGAATGTACCTGTTAGAATCAAAGTAATTACTACCCCTGTAATTAATCCCTTTAAGTATTTTTTCACAATTTTGCCCCCCCTAGTTAGTTAATGTTCCAGTAATATTAGTTAAGTAACATATTGACAAGCCTTGTTCCTCTTTCTAGATATTCACCTAATACTCCTTTTCCTGTCATTTGCCTAATCTCAACATCTCTATTAATAGATTTCCCTAATTCAAACCCTAACTCTTCAAAATATGAGTCCATTAGTACCGATAAATCCTTATTTTCTATACCATCTTCTAGCTCATCTCTTCCAATATACATTATAGCTTGTACTACCATTATTTCATCATCCGATAGATTGCTAAAACGATTTAGTAGTTCGGAGTTACTCTTTGAATTAAAGGACGATTTATACGCCTTTATTAAGCTATCACTATCGTTTGAATCAAAATCAATTGCATTGTTTTTGCTATTTTCTTTTGCCAATCTGATAATATTAGGCATCTTATTAATTACGTTACTTAATGTTTGAATCAATTAGCCCACCCCTTTTATTTTTTATATTATAGTTATTATACCATTTATTGTATATATTTCATTCAGTTTATATTATATTGCTATCTTAAAAATAAAGGAAGAAGAGGAACCTTCGTCATCCGAAGGTTCCTCTCTGTCAGTTAAGTACATATCAATTAAACTATTTATAGTTTCATTGAAGTGTATGTGTATTTTTTTAATTTTTTTATTTTCTACTGTTATTTTATCTACTACTAGTTTTAAAAATAACTTTCTCTGTTGTGGTTCTGCTTTATCCATAAGTTCAGAAAAGTTGGTCATAGCTTCCTTTACTACTTCATATGGTACTTCATCTCTATTAAGATATTCTAGTTCCACATCTGTTTTCTCTAGTTCATCCATTTGCTCTTCTACTTGCTTATCTAAAGTCTCAATCCTTTGGCTTAGGGTTTCTTTGTCTATTATACTCTCTTCATATAGCTCAAATACCTTATTTTTTTTATCCTTTGTCTCCTTTATCATCTTTTTTATGTTTTCTATTTTTTCCATGAGGGGTCTTACCCTTTGATTGCTATCCTCATTAAGCTTATTAATAATATCCCTTAATACCTGTTCATTAATTAATACTTCTTTAATTCGATTAAATACATATTCCTCTGCATAGTCTGCCCTAACTGAATTAGAGGTACAAACTGCAGACCCCTTATTCTTAAAGTTTCCACAGCTATAATACCTAATGGTCTTTCTCGTACCATCTTTGAGAGTGTTCACGGAATTTGTTGCAACCATCCCAGCTCCACAAACTGGGCATCTAAGCAGCCCTGATAGTGGAAACTTTCCTTTGCCTTTGGTAGAATATTTTCCGCTTCTTTTTTCCTGCAACAATCTGACCTTGTCCCAAGTCTCTTTATCGACTATTGCTTCATGTTGTCCCTCAACCAAGATGTAATCTTCATTTAACCCTTTTCTCTTCTTTGTACTATAATCGACATATTTGTTAAATCTTATCATACCAATATATGTTGGATTATTAAGTATATCTCTAACCCCATTTACAGCAAAGCTATTTCCTCTAACGGTCTTATATCCTAATTTATTTATATAGTTGGTTATAGCCTTATATCCCTTTCCTTCTGAGTACATATTAAATATCATCCTAACTATTTCCGCTTGCTTTTCAACAATTACTAGTTTACTATCTTTTCCTTTTCCCTCTGATTTATAGCCAAGAAGTTTTCCTCCATTTTTATATCCTAATCTAGCTCTTTGATTCATACCCATTCTTAGATTTTCTATTATTGTTGTCCTTTCGAATTCTGCGAAACTTGCAAGCATATTCATCATTAATTTACCTTGAGGAGTTCCAGTGTCATACGGTTCTGAGAGACTCTTAAATACTATATTATTTCTTTCTAACGTATCTACTATTTGAGACAGGTCAAGTACATTCCGTGCCAATCTGCTTGTCTTCCATACTACCAGTTCATCAAATACTCCCCTTTTACAATCTTCTAGAAGCTCCATTAGAGCAAGTCTATCTTTAGTGGATTTACCACTTATACCTTTATCTGCATATACCTTTATCAACTCTTTACCGTACATTTCACAATATTTTTTTACCTGCTCCTCTTGTGCCTGAATTGAATATCCATCTTCTGCCTGTTCGGCAGTAGATACTCTTGCATATAAAGCTACTCTTATCTTACTCATCTTCATTATCTCCCCTCTTCATATGTTCGTTTATTATATTAGATAATATTTCTATTATACTTTCATATCCTTTAATATCCTGTAGTTCCAATCCTTCCACCTCATCTAAATGATAATATATACTTATAAACAAATTTATTACATAAAAAAACAGGGCTGAATTCAGCCCTATCCAATATATCTTAATTATTAATTCACTTTAACTATCATGACCATGTCTTGTCCTATTTTTGTGTACTCTACATCACCAAAAGTAATTGAAACTCTGCCATTACTGTAGTCTAAATTATATTCTTCTGTAATCTCTTTAACTAAATCACTTGAGTATATAACACTTTTTGCACCGCTCTTCCTTAAGTTGTATGATATTTCATTCTCAGGGAGCTTTGGCCCTATCACAAGTGAATCCTCTAAAAATCCAATTTGCAAACTATTTGGGTTACCTAGTTCCTCTATCGGTTCCCTTGCTATAGTTATTCTCTTCCCATTATTCTCAGAATTTATGATAGTTATCTTTCCTTCACCATAATACGATTTACTTTCACTCTTACTTTTAGAAGCTCTCAACTTAGAAAAATCAAATATCTTTATATCTTTCCCTTCAAGGGCTTCTTCCTTTATACTAGTTAACTTTTCAGTATCTTGATTAATGTTGTCTGTGCCTTTAACTTCTACGTAATCTTTAGATGTGTCAATCTCTTCCATATCTTGTGATTTATCATCGGTAACTTTTGTATCAGGTACAATGATGTCCCTAATCTCTCCATTTTCGTTAGATGCCTTTTTATTAATTTTTGACTTCAGCATAATTATCTCCTCCTAATTTATCATCTTCATCGTAATTATCATTAAATAAATTTCCTACATATCCTGACTTAATAACACTTTTGTTGCAATTACTTTTACTATTTGAATCAATCCTAGTCTCCGACCTGTTCTTTATAATATTCTTTGGTATTATACTCCTTTTGGAATCTTCATCATCTGTATCACTATCAACATTTATCACTATCACTCTTTGAGGTATGCCCTTATTGAATAGCACCCTCTTCTTTGTAAATTTACCTTCATCTGTATCTATTAACCCATCGTCCCTCCATTTAGAAAGTATAATGTCTACATCAGTAAAACTACCTTTCTTCAATAACTTACTTAGCTGCTCTTTGGGGATTAACGCTTGAGTTATGACTCTATTCTTCATCTCAAGCCTCCCTATTATCTCTCCAGATGGTATCTCTTTCTCTTTATACTCACTTTTATTAATATCATAGGTTGAAACCTCATCCTTGTAGATAAACTTATTAAGGTTCCTTGTTATCTCTGATTTTAGATATTCATATGCCTTACCAGATAAGTCTCTATCTTCTACTTGCCTTGAATCGGCATTAACTAGGATTTGCAGTATCTCGTCTTCATTTAAATTTATATCTAAAGCTTCTTTGGCAAGCTTCGCTGTTAAATATATAACCGCCATCTTATCCGAAATCCTATCAGTAAAGTTATCCGTAACCTCTATTTTACTTTTGACTGCCTCCTTGCTAAGCTTGAATCCTTCTATTATTGCTTCATCGTCAAGCTGTAGAAGATACTCAACAAACTTTACTCCAGAGTGACCGTAATGGTTTAGTAATTCAGCTTTCAGTACCTCTGAATGCTGTGCTGATTTAGTCCAAGTTATTTCTCCAAGTTCTATTACTCTTACTCTTAAACCATTATTTTGATTACTATTGGCTAATAGTGAGTTCTCACCTGTTGAAAGTATTGTACCTGACCATTCACGCTTCTCTCTAGCATCGCCATTTTTATTCAATCTACCTTTTTCCATACCGTCAACTATTTGGTATATTAGATTGGAATAATCTGATTTAACCTTCGTTGATGCCTCATCCATGACCATTGGTACTCCGTGAATATCTTGCAACTGCCCAATTATTGCATTATTAGTTGCCAACCAAGTCTTTATCAAGCCCTGGTTCTTCTTATCTGGATGTCCAAAAGATGATGTAGCTAACATCATGGCTGTAGTTTTGCCTGTAGTAGAGTTACCATAGATATGAAAAAATAGCACATCTATTCCTAGCAACTTCCTTAATTTTGAAGCCACAGGTGAAGATAATCCTAGAACGTATGCTAGTTCTAATGGATAAAACCCTAGAACATGTTCCTCTATTATGGCTACATGCTGCTCTAAAGACCCTTTAGGTGCAATGTTTAATTGTCCTACATAATCTGATTCATAGTCCAATCCAATTACATCTTGATGTAAATATACCTCTACTCCCTCTACTTCTGCCCAACCTACTTGATTGTGAACATATACATGCTCTGCAAATTCTTCTGTATATAATAAATACTCTAATACATTATTAATGTTAAGGTCAGTAACATCTAAGCCCTTGGCTGGAAGTACATTGAGTAATTTTGACTTTACTAAGTTCTCCCTTGGTAGAACCATTGTCCTAATTTCTCCATTTTGTACATATTCAATCTCAACGTCTACGTCCCCAGTTATAATATTGGTTCTTACCTGCGTTATACTTACATAGCGACACATATAAAAATACTCCTCAGATTTAGAATCATAACTATACAATACATCGCCTTCCCTCATGACCTTACTATACCTATATTGGATTTGTTGAGTTTCTCCTTGGTCCATATATGTACACCCCCTTTCTACCTAGGTTTTTAATAGACGTTTAATCAAACGCCTATATATATATGTTCACTCAATACTTTTTTCACTAATTTTGTGCATTGTGTGGTATTATTAAAGCTATATAGGGGGTGTTGTTATGGTAGAAAAGAAAGACCTCATATCAATTTTTAATATGAGATTTATTGATAATCTTACACAGAAGGAAATTGCTAATGCTTTAGGTATTCATAGAAATACTGTATCAAGATATGTAAGTATTATGAGAGAGAATTTATCTACTTTAAAAGAAGACCTTATTAAAGAAGGTACATGCTCTATTGAAGATTTCAATAATTTTCTTAAATTCAATAAGAATAGATACATAGATGTGATTATTTCTTTTGATTGCAGCAGAAAAAAAAGGAAACTAACGCCAGAGATTATGACTGGGATATCTATGTTAATAAAAAAAATAAATACTTCTAAGACTATTGAAGTGTATTATTATATTCAAGATAACTTTCCTGATAATCCCTTATCAGAGCTAAGTTATTCTTCTATTTGGAGAGCATTGAAAGAAATTGATACTAATAATTAATAATTTATCTATGATACGACAACTTAACTTAATCCTCCAACTTTCTTGACCCTCTCCCCTCATGCTTTCCCCCTAGGTGGATATGTTGAAAGCTTGATTCTTCATGTATTCTATTCGTATTTCCCCTTCTCCCCTTCTGTTTATGAACTTAATTTACTTTGTATGCCACCCTAGGAACTTACCTTTTTTCCTTCATCTACTCCAACTGGGTGGTCGAGTGGGGAAACTTCAATTTTTGTTGATTCCTCATGCCCTTCTTTGTTCCCACTGGGTGTCTTTTTGCTGTTTTGCAGGTGGGTGGGTGGAAGACCCTCTTTTGGCAATAGAATTCAAGGATTGTCATCACTTATGGGAATACTTAACTATTATTATTAGAATAAAAAATTCTACCTTCTAAATTATATATATTAGAAGGTAGATAATCTTTACTTATATATGCTCTTTATGAAAGACTTACTTACTCCAAACTTGCTACTTGCCTTACTTATTGCTTTTTCTTCACCTATTCCCTCTACTATCAGTTTTAATATATATAATACTATACCTATCCATTTCATAGCTCATATCCTTTCATTAGTATTCATCTGATAACATCATTGTGCTATACTCTTTGCCATCTTCATAGTGTGAACTTATAACAAATACCTTTCTATCTATTGGATATTCAGTAGGTATAGTAATTTCCTTTAAATATGGTTCAACTTCTTGCTCGTGTTTGATTGATACTATAGTGCTTCCTTTAGAATTCACTTTGTTAATAGTAAATACCTGTAGATAATCTAGATTAAAGTTGTTTTTATTTTTCAATTCATCTATCATCATCCACATAGCCATCTGAATATCTATGCCTATTGCAGCTTGTATTCCTCTAGTTATATATCTATCTCCATTAAACATTTTATATCTCCCTCCTTAGAAATATAATCTCTAATCCCTTTGTTTTAGATAGTTCTTAAAGCTTTGACTTATATAATAAGGTCTTCTTTAAGACTTCGATACTTGTCATGGGATCCGATTATTATATGGTCCATCAATCTAATTCCTACTATTTCTCCAACTTCCTTTAGTCTATTTGTAATATCAATATCTTCTTTTGATGGTGCGGGATTTCCTGATGGATGATTATGACAAACAATAAAGGATGCTGCATTTGATAGTATTGCTGCCTTCATTACCTCTCTAGGATGTACAATTGAAGAATTTAGGCTTCCTACTGATATTTGGGATACTGCTATAGGCTCATTTTTAGTATTAAGGTATGCTGCTACAACTATTTCTCTATCAAGACCTATAAACATATCCTTTACAAGGTCAAAGGCGTTCCTCGGACTCGTTATCAGCCTTCTTTGTTCACCTGATTCATAGAGGAAGCTCCCTTCCTTTATCAGTTCCATATTTGATAATCTTATAGTCACTATATCTACTCTTTTACGCTGTTTGTTACTATTCATGACTTTCCCTCCTATTTGGACATAAAAATATCCTCTGATTTTCTATTTTAGAAAATCAGAGGACATTATGTATTTTATTTATAATATTTATTTACAATCTAAAGCTTACTAAATTTAGCTCAATTACAACTAAGTGATACCAACTATTAGCACTTATTATTTTACCTTTTTTAGTTTTCCCTTCATTACTATTATGGCAGGCATAGTGTATTTTAGTTTTAGTGTTTCATCTGACTTAATATCTATATCTATAGAGCTATAACCGCACTGAGACATGAATAGGTATTTGAAATAAACCTTTATATTATGCTTACCTGGCTTAATGTCAATTTTATGACTTCCCCAACCCTTATCGACTAACTTATCGTCAACTAATATTTGTGGATTACAGAATTTAAAATATATTGCTAATGGGAAATGAGATAGTTTTATATTTATGAGTGCCTTCTTTTCATTACTAATCGCTAGTGTATCTCCATTACTCTCCCCTAAATTGGTCATACTGCTACCACACTTTTCACAGAATTTACTATCTTGTTCTACCTTAGTTCCACAATTACTACAATACATATTTGTCCCTCCTATTTTTTATCTATAGTACTTTGCTGCCAGTTCCTCCACATACTTGGCACTTTCGTTTCTTAAATCCCCAACCAAGTATTGATGATGATAGGAGTAAAAATCCTATTATACCAGTACTTCCAGCCATACCTCCAAATACAAATAGTAATGGAAAGGCAACAAAAACTTCCAATAGTAAGCTGATTATTATAGAGCCTTTCTTTCTTTTAAGCCCCAACCCCTTGCAGTTTATGCAGAGAGCCTTCTGTACATTGTCTTGGTTTTTGGTGGCAGTTACTGCATCTCCCTTACTTTCTTCTCCCACAAGCTGAGAATTCTTTTTTCCACAATTAGGGCAAAATTTGCTGCTCTCATCTCTTTTAGCTCCACAGTTGCTGCAAAACATTCTAGTTCCCCCTCAATTTCAAGTCTTTAATCCTATCGTTACTAATAATGCTTCTTTTTTCATACTTACAATTACTATTTTCTTAAGTCTTGATTTGTTTTTAAGGGACAAGATTTACATTTATCCTTGGTGCAGTAACAAAAATTTTCTGTTCCATCTATTAGTTTTTCATAGCAACATTTATCATCGAAGAAATAACCTACTCCAACACCAAAAAACTCAGCAATAATTTCTAATGATTTTATTGATGGATTTGACCTGTTACTTTCTAAATCTCCAATGTAAGAATGTGAAAAATTAATTTCTTGTCCCAACTTTCGTTGCGTCAGCCCTCTACTTTTTCTTAGCTTTCTTATCTTTTCTCCGATTTCCAAAATATTACCACCTTTTTCATGCATCATGGTAATTATAAATCTATTCACGGTATTAGCGTGCACGCTTATATCGTGCAAATGTAGACTCCCGTAATTAACTATACTTGAGCGTTGTCCGTAAATATCGTGCAAGTTCTTTTATTGACTCTATTGACAGGATTTAGCCTTTTGCTAGATACTTACTCGAATAGAAATATAAAATCTCCTATCTTATATTAGTTAAAGATAGGAGACTCTTGTTTTTTGTACCTTTCATTTTTCCAACTATTCTTTGTATCTTTCCTTCATTATTTCTTTGGATTATTATATAATCGTTATCCATTGACTTTTTCTCTATAAAATCTTTTTTCACTCTCATACCTCCTAATATTCTTCATCAATAAGATACTGCGGTGCTATTTCTATAGGCATTACTAAAGATACTCCAAAATCATTATTCATTAACACTAAAGCACTTATCCAAACCTCACCATTTCTGCAATGGACTTTGTCTACATATTCAGGTAATAGGTCATTTATATCAAGATATATTTCTTCCAGTTTGGAGAATTCTTTTTTATCTTGAATTACTAATATATATCCGCCATCGCCTCCATCTACATCTCTATCTTCACCATACTCTGTATCAAGGATATCTGCCACTTCTTTAATAACTGATACTATTTCCTTTTCTAGACAGAGATTTTCTGTATCCTTTACGTGGGCTATTTTTATCATCATTCTTATCTCCTTTCAAAAATTAAAATAGCCTAGGGAAGTAATCTATAAATCGATACTTTCCTAGGCTATTTGTTCTCCTCGTACAATTTTTTCAGCTTCCAGCCTTGTCTCACTTGTGGTGAGAGTGGATGGAAGCCTGTTCTCCCTTTTTTATCCTCTATTACTACCAGCTTGCCTTTGTGTTCCACAAGCAATTCCAAGACGGCTTGCTGTCTTTCTGCGGCTTTTTTGTTGGTACTGCATCCACTTCCCCAAGCCAAAATGATGATGTCTGCCCCTACCGCTGATTTTTCGATGTAACTATTGTTAATTTTTATATCTTCTTTATCCCTTTCCATATCACTAAATCTCCTTGTATTGACCTTTGAGTAAAGATTTAAAATATCAACTGAGCCAAAGTCTAGTCTTACTAGGTTATTAACCACAAGCAAACTTGCAATGTCTTGTATTAGCTCTTCTCCATCACTAGGGTTTTTCATTATAATCATGGCTTTCTTCTTTTTCTTATCCCATTCTTTTCTTAGTAAATATCTATGTTCCTTATCTTCTGAGAAAATTACCTCTGTTTTCATAGTGCTTTTTTGAGTTATTACCATTGTCACACCTCCAATCAAATATTTCCTGTAATCAATATTATTATATATGTTTATTTCTCAAACAAATTCAATTTATAACCCATGTTATTTCGAATCCAGAAATAGTGAATTTTCTAGTTAGAGAGTTTTTAACATGTTGGTATTTAGTTGGAGGTCAATTATATTTCATAGGGAAGTATGGTAGTAATAAAGCTAAAAATAGCAATGGAATGGGAATTATCACAAGAAAAATCATAAGATTTTAGGTAAAAAGGTCAATAATAGTACTATATAATTGACCTTTTGTATATGTTACTTACAATACTTCTTAAAATATCTTTCATTATTTCTATTCACTCCAATAGATTCTTTATCAATAAATCTTTCATTAACAAAGTCCTTTAATATATTCTCAGCAAATATATCAACTGTATCTGTATCAGAAATATCAATTTCATAGTAATTATCATCTTCAAAATGAACTTCGAGTATATATTTTCCATCTCCTATCTTGTCTAAATATACATTGCAAAATTCATTAAAGATTTTTATAGATATCTTTCGCATCTGTTCTGTTAGCTTTTCTTTATCGATTACTATTCCATTAGATTGCTTCTTTATAATCTTTTCTATTATATCTAACTTATTTGTCACCATTAATTCCTCCTTAGAATCATAAATTTCGCTACCATTTCATATTTAGTGCTTAATCTGATATAATAATATTAGCAAATTTTTGAAAGTGAGGTGTTGGTTATGGGAAATCCTTTATTTTTACCAAATACTACAGAAAATAATATGATTCAAGTAATTCAAAAGTACCACCGAAATGAATTTGCTCTAATAAGAATGACATCTACAATGATAAACAAGTCTATTATAGATGCATCTAATCCATTAAGAAGCATCCTAAAAGAGAATGGAATCTTTGATTATGATTCCATAAAACAAGGTGATAAAAAATTCATCAAAGGACTCATTCTATATGAAGATATTAATGAGCATAAAGTAAGTGTTTATAAGCCTATTACTAAGAATGGCGACCCTAGATTTTGGATTTATAAATTTAATAAATATGTCAATTCTGGAGATTTAGTTTATTTTTCATTTATCGGTTCTGATTTACTAGTAATTCCTTTAGTCAGTACAATATTTTCAGAAGATTTGGTTAGTAGTTTTCTTAAAAACTCTGATGACGATTATAGCATAATTGAAGAACTTACTAAAAAACTGCAAGATATTAAGAGAAGAGGTTGGATTAAAAGTATATCTACCAACAAGCGATATGATAAAGATGTAGGTGAGACTCTAGAATCTGCTCTTGGTTTATCCATAAACAACCTAGTATCAGCAGACTATAAAGGAAAAATTGAATTAAAAACTAAAAGACAAAACTCCAGAACTAGAGATACGTTATTTTGCAAAGTACCTGACTGGGATATTAGTGAAGAAAAGTCAGTAAAAGACATTATCTTAAAATATGGGTATAGTGATTCTAAATACCCAAATTGTACTAGTCTCTTTATTACTATAAATAATGTACCTAATCGTCAAGGGTTTCTATTAGAAGTAGACGAGGAAAGGGAAGTTTTAATGTTAAGTTGTATTGTAAACGGTAAAGCAAACGATGTTGCTGCTTGGAACTTTTCATCATTAAAAAATAGTTTGATTACAAAACATCCAAAAACCATGTGGATAATAGCAGAAGAGAAAAAAGTTGATAATCAACCATTCTTTAGATATGATAAAGTTGAATTAACTAGGAATCCTATTTTTACCCAATTTATTTATTTAATTCAACAAGGAATTATTACTTTTGACTTAAGGTCAAGTTACTATAACAATGGTAAAATAAGAACTGATTATGGGCAAGCATTTAGAATTTCTTCTAAAGATAGGCACTTATTATTTGGCGATACGGAAGAAATTGAAATATAATAAAAATAATGAGTCAATATCGACTCATCATTTTTATTTATATTAATACATTTCTTATTTCGATAGCTATTGCTCTTGCTAATAGTGGTGGTACTGCATTCCCTACTTGAGTGTATTGAGGGACCTCTACCTTTCTTCTATCCCCACCTGTTGTTCTTTTCCCCAAAAACACAAAACTATCATCAAATGATTGTAATCTTGCCATTTCCCTTACAGAAAAAACCCTGTTTTCAAAGGGTGATATATAATCATCTGGTAAAGTTACTATTGTAGATGCGATTTCATCTTTCGCTAAGCGAGTTCGATTGTTTTTTCTAGTTAATAATAATTCTATCCAAGATTCATCTACTTTTGCATTTAGAAAATTAGATTTTATTTCGGCTAAAGTATATTGCTCATCTAATGATTTATATATTAACTCAATAAGTTTATTTTTACCTTCTAAGTTTATTCCTTCCGCCATAATTCTTTTTCTTAATTGTTGAGTACTCTCTCCTTCTTTATATAGCGCAAACCTTTCCTCAATGTAAGCTGCATGCTTTGATAGTTCATGGTTTCTAATTGTTTTATCGTATTTGATAGTTTCCCCCTCAATAGTTAAGGTCCTTCCGTTAATAGAATCTAACTGATACTTTGTATATTGGGAATTAACTTTTTTTCTAATGCTTGGATTTATAATTAAATCCCCTATCGCATCCAGAACTGTAATCTTACTTCCTTCTTCAACAGTAGGTTCTGGGTATGTAGGAGCAGTTAAGCCTTTCCTGTATGCAATGAATATTGCCCTTTTTCTTCGTTGTGGTACTCCATAATCTGATGAATCTAAGAGTTTAGGTTCTAAAGTATTATAGCCTATTTTATCAAATTCTGAAATCAGAATATTAGGTACAACTTCATCTTTTTCATATTTATCTCCAAGTACTCCAATAAACTCAGGTAACTTAGTATCCATAAATCCTTCGACATTTTCCATAACAACGTATTTTGGCTTAATCTCGTTAACTACTCTAATATATTCTTTAAATAGCATGTTTCTGGGGTCATCCTTTTGTCTTTTTCCTGCTCTACTAAATCCTTGACAAGGTGGTCCTCCAAATATTGCATCTATGTCAAATTTCCTTCCTTTTATTACCTGTAGTTTTGATATTTTATCTAAAATAAACTCTCCCGACAAATCCCTTATATCTGCCCTTGAAAAGTAAGTATTATAGTCTTGTATTAAACCTAATTGTTCATGTCTATTCATATATGTCTTTTCTACTTGTTCATTAATATCACTTGAAAATACTATATGAAAACCTGCTTGCAAAATTCCCTCACTAAAACCACCTGCGCCACAAAATAAATCTATTGCTAGAGGTTTCATACAATTTCATCCTCCCTTAATTTCATTTCTTTTTCACACTAATACTTATATAATATATTAAATCCTATAAAAAGTCCAGGGGTATTTAAATATTTTCAATATTACATTTTTAAATGTAACTCTTGCTTGCTTATTCAAACTACATAATCACTGGATTCTCTAATAAGATAGTTATATTACAAAAATGCTATAGTTAATCTAAACCTCGATTCTATATTTACGAGTGATACACAAAAAACCGCACTCATTTATGGTACGGTTCATTTTTCATAATACGCCAACCTCTATACACCTGCTCAAGTAGTATCAATCTCATTAACTGATGAGGAAATGTCATCTTTGAGAATGATAATTTAAAATTACTTAATCTACTTACTTCATCTGATAGACCCAAAGATCCTCCAATTATAAAAGTAATATCATTTATACCGCTTACCATAATATCTTCCATCTTTTTCGACAATTCTTTTGAGGAAATTTCCTTACCTTGTATTTCCAGGGAAATAATGAAGGAATTTTGGGGAATCTTAGATAATATTTTCTCCCCTTCTATGTTCTTTATGGATTCCATTTCCTTATCTGATAGGTTCTCTGGCGCCTTTTCATCAGCTACCTCAATGATTTTTAGGTTACAGTATCTAGATAATCTTTTAGAGAATTCCTTTATACCATCTTGTATGTATTTTTCTTTGATCTTGCCTACAGCAATAACATTTATATTCATCTACGACCAACTTTCAAATTTATTTATTATAGTATAACACAACCTCTTATATATAATAAAATAACTATGAAAAATTGGGACACGGAGTTGAAACTGACCCGTGTCCCAATAAAGTTATCACTTAGTGGATATGTTTACTTTGTAGTTGTAATGGTAACTGTTTCTGTTTTTCCATCCCAATTTACTTCACAATCTAAATTTTCTACAATAAATCTTAAAGGTAACATTGTCCTTCCACTATTCGAAATATATGGTGCTACATCAGTTTCTTTATTGACACCGTTGACTTTAGCAGTATTATCTCCAATCCAAAGGAGTATTACACTATCATCTAGACGTATAGTAACTCGTTTATTAGATTCGCTCCATTCTACTTCTCCACCCATTGACTCAATAACTGCTCTTATAGGAAGAAATGTCCTTCCATTCTTAAGGATTACACTGGTGTCATTTCCTGGATCTATATTTTTTGATATACCATTCACTTCCATATACTTACTTCCTACTTTCAATACAATAGTAGTAGTTTTCAAGGTCGACTTAATAGCTACTTGATTAGATGTGACTCCAAGTGAATTATCCCTATACACTGGCCTCAAAGTATAATAATAGTTAGTATCATCTTTTACATTCTTATCAAGATAATATGTGTCTTTTATATAAAAATCAGTAGTCGGAGTACTAGTCTTTGTTCCAGATGTTGTTGTTCTATATAGATAGTATCCTACTACTTCCCTAGAATCAGTTGGTTTATCCCAATATAGATAGATTCCATCTTTATCAGTTCTTGCTCTTAGATTTATCAATGTATTCAACCTCGTATTAACTTCATTAGACGATAACCCTAATGATTTATCTTCATACACAGCCTTTACAACATAGTAATAAGTTGTTCCACTATTTATATTATAGTCTGTATAGTAATTATCTTTTATTGGGGAGTTTGTAATAAGGGAACTTGATTTGTTACCTGAAGAAGTTGATCTATATACATTATATCCTATAATATTTTTTGTATCAGAAGGTTTATCCCAGTGTAGATAGACACCATTGTCTAAAGTCGTTGCCCATAGGGATATGGTCGTGCCCAGTTTGGTAGTTACTTCATTAGACTTTGATCCTAATGAATCATCTTCATACACAACCCTTAGTACATAATAATAAGTCGTGTCACTCTCTATATTATAATCTGTATGGGTAGTACCTTTTATCGGGAAATCCGTAATAGGAATACTTGATTGTTTACCTGAAGAAGTTCCTCTATACAGATTATATCCTAAAATATTTCTCGTATTTTCAGGCTTAGTCCAAGTAAATGTAATACTATTTTTATTTGGTTTTGCAGTTAATGTAATACTATTATCAACTGGTGTTTTGGTTAATTCACGCCAACTAGATGTAGTCTGCTTTACTTCTACTAATTCGAATCTCTCCCAAGGTCCTATTTTATCTTTATCTGCAGTAACCTTTTTTCCTCCACCATTTTCTGAACTAATATACTTTTTATCATGTGTTTCAAAAGCCACCTTGTTGTTTTTTACTTTAATTAGCTGAAATGTTTCTCTATCATTGGCATTACCATCAGCATAAATTCCGTCTTCTTTAACTCTTAGATATTTTCCATTTTTTGCTTTTATGGCAATACCATTACTATCTGTTTCCTTTACTAGTTCAAATGTTTCAGCTTCCCCAGCTTTATCCCTAGTAGCATAAATGATATTGTCTGTACTTTCTTTCAAACTCAAATATTTTCCGTTGACAGTTTTTATTGATACCAAGTACACTGTATCTTTATCTCCATAGCTATATCCTGGTAAAATCATAAATGATGCTAACAACAACATTATCAATAAAAATGCTGTGTTCTTTCTAAACTTTGGTTTTATATGCATTTCTATACCTCCTCATTTTAAGCATTAATTTTTAATACTTACTTTATTAATAATAATCTACAGTACATATTATTCTTAATCTTAAAAACTGTAATAGAAATGACACATTTGTATTCAAATTGTAACAATTGGGCTAAACAAATAAGACAAGTGAAACGTCCCCATGTCTTATTAAGACAAGTGAAACGTCCCCATGTCTTACGTCCCCATGTCTTAAGAATCAAAAAAACACCACTGGATTTTACCCCAGTGGTATCTAATTTAAATTAATTTCTTTACTTCTTCTAATGCCTTATCGTAATCTGGATGTGATCCAACTTCCTTAAGGTATTCTACATATTTTACTGTATTGTCTCTATCTAGGATTACTATTCCTCTACTTAGTAGTCTTAATTCCTCAATGACAAAACCATAGTTTAGACCAAAGGATAAATCCTTATGATCTGATAGTGTTATTACCTTATCTATACCATGTGCTCCACAGAATCTTGTTTGTGCAAATGGCAAATCAACTGATAATGTTAATATAACCACATCACCTAGATCAGCTGCCATCTCATTAAATGTAATAGTTTGCAATTCACAAACCCCAGTATCAAGTGACGGTAATACTGAAATAATCTTGATATTATCTCCTGCATCCTTTAATGAATATGGTGTTAAGTCATTTTTAAGAACAGTAAAGTCTGGTGCTTTATCTCCTACTTTTATTTCTTTACCTATTAGAGTAATTGGATTACCTTTCATTGTAAATATATTTTCTCTTCTATCTGTCATGAATAAACATCCTCCTATCTTACTAAGATATTTACCCAATCTTATATAATTATATTCATTTTTTACTAAAGTGACATGGTGACAGGTCTTTTCCCAATTTGAAAAAGAGACAAGGGGTCTGACCCCATGTCTCCTCGAATAACAAAATGAACAGAATTTTGCGTCCCTTGTGTTCAAAATGAACAAATTTACCCGTCCCCTCTGTTCATTAGAAGCGCTTGAAGGTGATTGTTACGTTTTGTTGTTCTCCGTCTCTTATTATCTTTAAGTTGGCGCTGTCGCCAACCCTATAATTATATAATATCTTTCTTAAGCTAACCATGGATTCAACTGGTGTATCATCTATCTCTACTATAACGTCTAAGGATTTTAGCCCTGCCTCTGCTGCAGCTGATTCAGGTATTACTTCTAATACTACTACACCTTTATCTACGTTTAGGTCTATACCTACTCGTCTTTCAAATACCCCAATTGGCTCACCTGTAAATCCAATATATACATTATTAAATTCGCCGTCTTGGATTACTTCTTCTACTATTGGTTTAACAAGATTTATAGGAATAGCAAATCCTAATCCTTCTCCAGTTTGTATCTTTGCTGTATTAATTCCAATTACTTGACCTTGCCCATTTAAAAGTGGTCCACCACTATTTCCTGGGTTAATTGACGCATCAGTCTGGATTAAGTCTTCTATTACATTATATTGATCTATTCTTATGGACCTATGAAGCCCACTTATAACTCCAGATGTTACTGATCTTTGAAATTCCAAACCCAATGGATTACCTATAGCAACTGCTAGCTCTCCTACCTCTAGTTTGTCCGAATCCCCTAATTCTGCTACAGGAAGATTACTTCCTTCTGCTTTGACTATAGCTAAGTCTAGCATTTGATCATACCACAATACTTGGCCTTCCTGAGTTTCTCCATTCTCAAATAGTATATTGATGCTCTTGGCATTTCCATCACCTATTACGTGGGAGTTTGTAAGTATATATCCTCTACTATCAACTATAACTCCTGAACCTACACCTTCCTGAGCTCTTTCCCAAATCCAATCCCTAGTAACTACAACTGTAGTTATACCAACTACTGAATTCAATGACTTTTTAGCTACTGCTGTAACAGCACTATAATCGTCAGTAGGATTTATTGTTATTTCGTTTATAGGTCTATTTCCATAAGCGAAATCTTGGTATATTTCTGGTACGGGCAATATCTTCCCATATAAATAAGTAGGTGCTATATAAGAAGATACAATCCCTCCGATAATCGCTGAGATTAAGGCAACAACAATGTATGAGAAAAATCCTCTTCTTTTAGGTGGCCTGTTGTAACTTTGATAATTGTAATTATCCATTTGATTACCCCCCATTTTACTATCCTATACTATAGACTTCAGTTGCACGATCCCTATGTGATAATCCTAATACTATGTCCTTATAAATATCTAATCCATGATTTTCTATACATTTCTTTACGGTATCAAAGGCTAAATCAGGAACATTATTATCTTGGCTTAAATGTGCTAATAAGGCTATCTCTCCAGTACCAGTAAGAACATTAGCTAATAATTTTCCACAATCATCATTAGATAAGTGACCTCTAGTGCTTAATATTCTTTGTTTTAATGGCCAAGGATAGCTTCCTTGTTTTAACATATCTATATCGTGATTTGATTCTACAAAATATAGGTTTGAATCTTTGATTTTTTCTATTATATTATCATTTACCCATCCTGTATCGGTAACAACACTTATTTTCTTGTTTTTATAATAAATAACATAACCAACAGGTTCAACTGCATCATGAAATATTCCTATAGGATATACTGTTATATCATTAAAATCAAAATGCTTTTCTGTTGTAAATACCTTAATATTTTCTTCTTTGATTTTACCAATGGTTTTCTCCATGGCTTCCCATGTATTTGAGTTAGCATATATAGGAATATCAAATCTCCTTGATAATATGCCTACGCCTTTTGTGTGATCAATATGCTCATGAGTAACAAATATTGCATCTAAATCACTAGGATTTACATCTACTGACGCTAATAATCCTTCTATTGTTTTACCACTAAATCCTGCATCTATAATAATTTTTGATTTTTTCGTTTCTATATACTGACAATTACCACTACTGCCACTAGACAGTGAACAAAATTTGATTTTCATTATTCTTTCCCCCATTTTATTGTGACTATTATATTATAGACTATTTGAAGGCAAAAAAACAGGAGACATTCGAAGTCTCCTGAAAAGTCCTTTTGTCATCCTGAGTGAAACGAAGGATCTTATATGTATTGAAAACATAAGATTCTTCACTGCGTTCAGAATGACATGCTGCGTTACTGAGCCTTAAGAAGGATCCTATTTAATAATCATCTATAAAAACCTTATATCCATCTTCAAATTGTATTCTCCATGCTGGTATTGCTTTTCCTTGTTTTGCTTCAAGGGGGTTTTGGATATATTCGTGCTTTGCTGGATCAAAATAATAGGAAAGAGATATATCCTGAATGGTCTTTCCATAAACTTCATTCATACTAAGTAAGGCTAATATTGATTTAGGTGCACTACTTATATAGATAGGCGTATCCCCAACATCAATTACATTTAGCCAGGAACGTTCTAATTTTCTAATTCCACCATTATCCAATTGGATGTTTGTAAAGGCAGACTCTAAGTATTTCTCATTATATATCTTTGAAAACTCTAATAAATACCTTTGCTCTGACTTCTTTATATATGATAATTTCATATCTGTTACATCATATTCTAAATCAACTAAAAAATCCGTTGCATAATCTATGGCATCATCATCTGTATTAATCCTAAGGGTTTCATCTATTCTATTGGACTCATATATTATGTGTTTCTCATTTAATATAGTGAGTTTTTCATCTTCATTTTGAATTTCTACAAGTCCTTCTCCTTTTATAGAAACTTTTCCATTATTATCAAAAAACTTATTATTTAACTCTGAAGTCTTTAAGATTTCATACTCAACAATTAATCCTTTTAAACTAGGCATTTCTCTAGGTATCTCAGTAGCTACAGTTATTTCCTTATTATTTAATAATCTAACAGAGTCTTCTACAAATTCTTCATTTACTGTAGTTTCCACTCCTTGATTTAAATTAAATATTGCTATACCTAATATAGCATTTACCACTATCAAAGATATGATTAAAATTGTTTTTGCCTTAGACCAATCCATATTCTCACCTGTTATCTTTCATAGACTAAAATACTGTTGTTTGCGTCAAATGCATAAGTTCTTCCCATGAATTTAATTGTCCAAACAGGAATCAATTTTTCATTTTGTTCCTTTAAACAAGGATCATAATAAGCAAGGGTGATATCCTGTATTGATGCTAATACTCTATCTATAATATCATCAATTTTTTCAGCTGATTCTATATTATAATGACTCAAATATATATCTTCAAAAAAGTGATAATTCATATCTATTATATCTAAGGCTGGTAACATTTTTTCATCGTCAACGGTTTTACTTGGGATTTTGTTCATGTCTTTTCTTGCATAATATTTATAGCTTCTTATGTGATCATTGAATACCTCTATACTTACGTATTCTGGTACTTCTAAGTTGCCTAGTATAACCGGTATACCCCTTACTCTATATCTAAAATATAATTTATATCCAACACTTCCGTCTTGTTGAATATCTTGGATTCCAGCTAAGTACATTCCTTTTTGAACTTCTGCTTTTTCAGATAAGAATTCGGCAGCAGTAGATAAGCTTAAAAACAAGTTTCTTTCCGTAACTTTGTTTTCTAAGGCATGAAAATATTCGATAATACCATTGGAGTTTAATTTTAATACTCTTTGGTTACTTAAATAGATAGTAGATCCATTTTTCTCAACTATCTCTCTAATATAGTCTATATCTGTGTCTAAAAATCTTTCAGCCAGTAGTTCTTTTTCTCGTGAATCATATGAAAATATATCATTTGCCACGTAAATTTCAGGCAAAGTATAATCTATTTCAACAGGTGTATATATATTGCTTTTTACTCCATATTCCTTCATAGAATAATAGTAAGTATATTCTTCATTCTCAGCAATTTCATTGAACTCATTTTTTAATAAAGTTGTATCAATATTTGCGGGATTAATAACTACATGCTTGTCATCATGCGAAAAAATAAAAAAAGGATCACTATTACCTAAATAAATATAAATTTTATTTATATTAGGCATAATATCCACTATACTATTTGGATTTTTAATATCCCAAGCCCTTGTCAATATATAAGTATTCACATCACTGGAGAAATAAAACACAACAGATTTTGAATTGTGATAACTTAGAAATTCATCATTAGTAATTTCTGTTATTTCAATATCTTCAGTACTTAAAGCTTCCATTAAATTATTCCTGGATTTTTGCCACATCCCATACTTAGAATCATCATACATAAAAGTATGATTTATTTCACTAAAATTCAATAGATACTTATTTGGAGCAATCATATCTGATAAAACATATGAATTAAATCCATTATTATCCTCACTGTTTCTAAACATGAATAATTCTCCTGGGGCTTGTAACCATAAGCTTTTAGCTAATACTACACTAATACTTACCAAGGATATAAGTAGAAAAGTTTTGAACCTTTCTTTCATTTAAATCAACCCCTATCTTTGGTAAGTATTATTTCTTTAGATTTGAGAGTCCGCTAAATCTTGTTTCTCTCGCATCAATTAACTTGGATTGAGCAATAGACTCATCATAAACTAAAATAATATACTCCTTCGGTGATACACCTTCTACATTAAAATTAACTACTACTTTATTTATTCCCATAACTAAATCTATTTGTTTTTGAAAAAATCCCATATTTCCTGAAGTAACTGTTTCAGAAAAATTTTCAATATAATCATCCTCAGAAGGTAAACGGTCTAGATTAAAATTCTTCTTAGTTAGATCAGTTGTTCCGTAAACGTCAATTGTAACATCCGTGCCAGTAGGAGCCTTTCCATTTATCAAATATACCTTATCAGTTATAGAAAAGGAGCTTTTAGTTGGATTTAAAACTTCATATTTAGTTACATCTATTTCAGAAGCATAAACTGTATCATTAAAGACACCAATGCTTATGAAGCATAATGCTATTAAAAAACAAACTACTAGTTTTTTAAACATTTCTATACCTCCTTACTATATAATATGGTCTTTATACCATTATATAATAGATATGTTACAAACATATTACAGCATAGTTAAAATTAAGTTACACCATAGTAATAGGTAGTTTAATACTAATCTCAGTTCCTACACCTATTTCACTTACAATACTTAAACTACCATTATGTGCATCAACTATTTCTTTAGCTATAGATAGTCCTAATCCTGTACCACCAAGCTCTCTACTACGGCCTTTCTCAACCCTATAGAATCTCTCAAATATTCTTTTTTGATCTTCTTCTGAGATTCCTAGGCCATTATCTTTTATCTTAATTACTACATTGTTATCTTCTAATGTTCCACATACATGAATATGTCCGTTACTTTCTGTATATTTATTGGCATTTGATAGTAAGTTTAATATTACCTGCTCAATACCATCTTTATCCACTGTAATTTTTGGTAAATTATCATCTATATCTACACTGACGCTTTGACTCTTTTCCTTAAAGGATAAATCTAATTTTACCAAAGAATCATTTACTACATCTTCTACAGAAATATCTACCATATGCCATTTAGTCTTTTGATAATCAATATTTGAAAGCTGTAGCAAATCTCTTACTAACCTTGCCATTCTATCACATTCAGAATCAATTACACCTAAGAATTTCATACTAATATCCCTATCTAATTCACTATCTATTAGAGTTTCTGTGTAGCTTTTAATAGTTGTGATTGGTGTTTTTAATTCATGGGATACATTTGCAACAAATTCTTTTCTTATATTATCTAATTTATGCTCATAGGTAATATTTTGAAACACAATAATTAATCCACCTGTATTTCCTTCATCATTCTTAAAGGATGCATGTTTTACCTTATAGAATTCATTATTTATGCCGAGAATCTCACTACCTTCTAAACTTTCAAAGTTATCATAGTTTACATCTACCATATTTATATTTTTTAAATCAAAGGTATTATTTATATCTTCATCTTTTAATTTCAAAATATCCATAGCTATAGGATTAGCATGGATTATATTATTGTTTTTATCAATTGCTATGACACCTTCTGCCATATATTTAAAAATGGTGTCTAGCTTACTTCTTTCTAAGTCCATTTCGTATAATGTATTCTTTAACTTTAGTGTAAGATAGTTAAACATACTTGCCAGTTGACCTATCTCGTCATTAGATTTTACATCTACAAACTGGTCAAAATCTCCCTTTGCCATTAATTCTGCTTTCTTAGTTACATCACGTATAGGTACAGTTATACTACTGGCTATTAAAAATCCTAATAATACTGTAATTGATAGGGCCAACACAGTTGCATTGGTCATTATTACTTTTGATTCATCTACAGTATTATGTACACCTGTTAAGTCAGACGTCATATAAAGAACACCTCGAACCTTACCTAGTTCTGAAATAACTGGATATACTAAATGTTTATTATATCTATCTTCGTTTAATTCCTTAATAACTGCATCATCCTTGCCACCATTAAAAGCCTTAAGTATTAGTTTTGGATCTAAATACTTATATGATAATGCATTTTGTCCTATAATATTTTGGTTTCTCTTAGAAGTTGAGGCTATTATTGTAGGCACTTCTTCTCCGTATATTACGTATAAAGATTCAGTAGAACCGATTCTCCATTCATCTAGATATTCTTGTATCTCTTCTCTATTTTCTAGCCAATTATCTGAAGCTATGTAACTAGAGCTGCCTTCTAATGTAACCATATATTGCTCCATATTATTGGTTATATTGGCTATTTGCTGGTCTTCTAATCTATCTATTATAAATACACCGACTATTACCATTGCTATAAAAACTAGTAAAAAATATACTACTACAAATTTCCACTTAATACTGGAAAACATAACTAGACCCTCCTGAAATAGTACCCTACTCCCCTTTTAGTTAGTATATACTTAAATTCACCATCATTATCCTCTATTTTTTCTCTAAGTCTTCGTACAGTCACATCAACTGTTCGAATATCTCCATAATATTCGTATCCCCATACTTCTTCTAACAGCTGTTCTCTAGAAAATACTTGATCACTACTTGAAGCCAAGAATCTTAATAGTTCATACTCTCGGAGTGTAAGTTCTACTACTTCCCCATTTTTCCTTACTTCATATTTATTTAAATCTATCGATAGCTCACCTGATACTATCAACTCATTTCCTACTTCTGCATTGGCATAGTTTACCCTTCTAATGTTTGCCTTAACTCTAGCCATAAGCTCTCTCATACTAAATGGTTTTACAACATAATCATCTGCACCAAGCTCTAATCCTAAGACTTTATCTACTTCTTCTTCCTTAGCAGTTAGCATTATAACTGGTGTACTATGATTCATTCTAATTTCTTTTAAAACTTGAAATCCATCCTTTATAGGCATCATTATATCCAATAATATAAGATCTGGATTCCACCTATTTACTTTATCTATACCATCTTGTCCATCATTTGCGGTCTGTGCAATATATCCTTCTTTCTCAAGATTAAACTTTATTATATCTGCAATTTGCTTTTCGTCATCTATTACTAATACCTTATTACTCATATAAATCACTCCATTTTTCTACTCTATTTAAATTATCTAACAATTAAGGATTAAAGTCAATTCATATTAATACCAGTAGGTTTGTTTAGAATTAAGGTTTGGTAAAATTTATGTAAAATTAAATTTTAATATTGCTTTTAACTTTTTCCTATTGTATAATATTTAATACATAAGGGGAGTAGCTTATAATTAGTTAGCCGTCAATACGGGAAACCCGGCTAACTACCTTTAATAAGGAAGCAAGACCTTTGTTTAAAGATATTCTTTAAGCAAAGGTCTTTTTTGTTTGTTTTTTTACAAATAAGGTATACTATTAATATTATGAGGAGGACTGATGAATTATGGATTGGTATAAGTTAACCAAGGAAGATTTATTATCGAAACTTGAAACTAACCAAGAGAATGGTTTGAAAAAAGATGAAATTGAATCAAGGCTACAAAAGTATGGACACAATGAATTAAAAGAAGAGGAAGGAAAGAGCTTCCTAACTAGATTAAAGGAACAATTTAGCGATTTTCTTATTTTAATCCTTATTGGAGCTGCCATTATATCCTTTGCTGTTGGTGAAAGATCAGATGCTGTAGTTATTATGGCAATAGTACTGATCAATGCACTATTAGGTATTTATCAAGAAGGTAAAGCTGAAAAAGCATTAGAGGCATTAAAACAAATGTCATCTCCTACAGCTAAGGTAATTCGAGATGGACATTTAGAAGTTGTACCTTCCAGTACCTTAGTACCTGGTGATGTAGTCGTATTAGAAGCTGGAGATATTATTCCTGCTGATCTAAGACTGATAGATTCCTCAAACTTAAAAATTGAAGAAGCTTCTTTAACAGGAGAATCTGTTCCAGTAGAAAAAGATGCAAAAATCGATTTTACTGAAGATGAATCATTAGGTGATAGAACCAATATGGCTTATATGAGTACCATAGTTACATATGGTAGAGGTAAAGGTGTAGTAGTTGAAACTGGCCATGGTACAGAAATTGGTAAAATTGCAACTGCAATCCAATCCTATGGTGATGAAGCCACTCCACTACAAAAGCAATTAAACCAATTAGGTAAATTCTTAGGTATTGCTACAATAGTAATCTGTATAATTGTATTTATTGTTGGTTTAGTACAAGGTAGAGATGTACTTGAAATGTTTATGGTTTCTATAAGTTTAGCCGTAGCTGCTATTCCCGAAGGATTACCTGCAATAGTTACTATTGTATTATCATTAGGTATGAATAAAATGGTTAAAAGAAATGCAATAGTTAAGAAACTTTTAGCTGTAGAAACACTTGGTAGTACAACTGTAATATGTTCTGACAAGACAGGTACTCTTACACAAAATGAGATGACTGTTGTAAAGGTATATACAGATGGCAAAATTTTAGATATCACAGGTACAGGTTATGAGCCTAAAGGTGAATTTAAACAAGATAATGAAAATATAGATCCTAGTTCAATAGGTGATTTAGAAACATTATTATCTCTTGGAATCTTAGCAAATGATGCTTCCTTAGAAGAAACATCAGAAGGCTTTAAGGTAATAGGAGACCCTACAGAAGGTGCTTTAGTAACTTTAGCTGGTAAGGCTAATATAACAAAAGAAGGTATTAATTCTTCTTATCCAAGAATTGAAGAAATACCATTTGACTCAGCTAGAAAAATGATGACAACTTTCCATGAAAACTATATTCCAGGCAAAATAGTTTCATTTACTAAGGGAGCTCCTGACATAATCATCAATAGATGTAGTCATATTAGTATGAATGGCAAAGTAGTTCCGTTTACAGATGAATTAAAACAAGAGGTTCTAGGTGTAAATAGCAAGTTCTCAAGAGAGGCTCTTAGGGTATTAGCAGGAGCATATAGAGAATATGATGAATTACCAAGTGATATTTCACCAGAAAACAACGAAACAAATATGACTTTTGTTGGTTTAACAGGTATGATTGACCCAGCTAGACCAGAAGCAAAAGATGCTATAAAATTATGTAAAGAAGCTGGTATTGACACTATAATGATCACTGGTGACTATAAAGAAACAGCCTTTGCTATAGCTAAAGACCTAGGTATGGCAGAAGATGAAAGCCAAGCAATGATGGGTGCAGAATTAGATAAAATAAGTGATGAAGAGCTTCAAGAAGTAGTTAAAAATACTAAAGTATTCGCCCGTGTATCTCCAGATCATAAGGTGAGAATAGTTTCTGCTTTAAAAGCAAATGGTGAAGTAGTAGCCATGACTGGTGACGGTGTTAATGATGCATTGGCTCTTAAAAAATCTGATATAGGTGTATCCATGGGTATCACTGGTACAGATGTAGCTAAAAACACTGCTGAGTTAATCCTTACAGATGATAACTTCGCAAGTATAGTTTCAGCTGTTGAAGAAGGTAGAATTATCTATGATAATATTAAGAAGTTTGTTTACTTCCTATTATCTTGTAATATAGGTGAGATTCTGATAGTATTCGTAAGTATATTGATGAATTTGCCAGTACCATTTTTAGCTATTCAACTTTTATGGTTGAACTTAGTTACAGATAGTTTCCCTGCATTAGCATTAGGAATGGAAGCTGGAGACCCAGATGTAATGCAAAGAAAGCCTAGAGATGCTAAAGCTTCAATTTTAGATAAACCATTATTATTAGGAATTGCAGTACAAAGTATAGCTGTTGCTGCAGCATCATTGTCAGCATATCTAATGGCATTAAATCTATATCCAGATAATTTAACATTATCTAGAACAATAGCATTTGCTACTTTAATTACAGCTGAGTTATTGAGAGCTTACTCAAGTAGATCACAAAGATACTCACTATTTAAAATAGGTATATTTAGCAACAGAACTATGGTGCTAGGAACTGGTATATCATTCGCTTTAATGTTAGCAGTACTATATATACCATTTATGCAAGAGATATTTGAAACTGTATCATTAGGTCTTGTTCATTGGGAAATAGTCCTATTGTTTGCCTTTATACCTTTAGTAATTGGTGAATTATATAAATTTATTGACAGAAAATTTTAAAGGTGGATTAGATGAATTACAATTTATACAATGATTTAAATAAGAATATTTCCTTTGCTAGGGTGCATACAGAAATGTTGATGCAACCAAATCAACTTAATCCCCAAGGAACAATCCATGGTGGAGAAATAATGAAAATAGTTGATACTGTGGCAGGTATGGTAGGTAGAAAACACTGTAAAGGAACCTTGGTCACTAGAAGATTAGACGATATTGAATTTCACAAACCAATAAAAGTTGGTGAAATAATTACTGTTATAGGACAATTAATCTATGTAGGTACATCCTCCATGGAAATAGTAGTTCAAGTATATGTCCATGATTTAAATGACTTCTCAAATCCTAAACTAGCTGTTTCATCCTTTGTCACAATGGTTCATTTAGTAGACTGGACCCCGGCAAAAGTCCCAGAATTAGTGGTTAATTCAAAAGAGGATAAAATACTCTATGAAATAGGGGAAAAGAAGCACAAGGAAATACGACAAAAATTCAATAAATAACACTAAATAGCTATCTTTATAGGTAGCTATTTTTTATTACCTTCCATAATTATTAATATTTACACCACTTGACACATATTAATTTTACTAAGCATATTATAAAACAAGGAAGGTGGTAATAGTGAGAAGAACCAGATATGACAAGCTTTGTCCTATACTAAATGCAAAAGTTATGACACAGTCATCTGAAGACGTACCTGTAATTATTCAGTTCAAAGAAAATAGCAATAATATTAAAGAAACACTTCTTAATTCAACAAGTAATTTATTGGAACCAAATTTACCTATAATTGATGCATTTTCAGGGTATCTTTCTACAGATGAAATATATAGATTATCTAACAACCCAAATATCAACTATATAAGTTTTGACTCCAAAGTATATACATTATTGGATATAGCAACTGAAAGTATGGAAGTATATTTGCCCCATGACAAAGGCTACGAAGGAGAAGGCATCACAATAGCAATCATAGATACAGGAATTGCACCACATAATGATTTGACAAGACCTAAAAATAGGATTATAGGATTTAAAGATGTGATCAATAATAAAGATATACCATATGATGACAATGGTCACGGTACCCATGTGGCTGGTATAATCGGTGGAAATGGATATTCTTCAAGAGGAAAATATGCAGGGGTAGCACCAAAAGCAAACTTATTAGGAATTAAGGCCTTAGATGCAAATGGAGGAGGATCTACTTCTAAAGTCATAGAAGCTATTTCCTATGTTATAGAAACAAAGGATAAGTATAATACAAAAATAATCAATCTATCTATTGGAACACCAGCTAATAGTATCTGTGAGAATGATCCGTTATGTATTGCTGTAAACAAAGCAATGGATGCAGGAATAATAGTAGTTGCTGCAGCAGGAAATAGTGGTCCATCACGTGGAACTATTCTTTCACCAGGTATCAATGCAAATGTAATTACAGTAGGAGCAGTAGACGATAAAAGAACAGTGGATATATCAGATGATACTATAGCTTCCTTTTCCAGCCGTGGGCCTACATTAGATGGTATACAAAAGCCAGACTTAGTAGCACCTGGTGTAAGCATCAATTCCTTATCAAATACAAAACTAGATAGCTATGTTCCATTGAGTGGTACCTCTATGGCAACACCTTTAGTATCAGGAACTGTAGCACTTTTATTCAATAAATTTGGTACTCTTACTCCTTTAGAAGTAAAATCAATGTTAGTGAATGCTTGTATAGATCTGCATGATCTAGCAGAACATCAAGGAGCAGGCGTGCTAAATCTTAGAAAACTGTTTAGTTATGACGAGAAATTCCAATTTGATTATTTAGAAGATACAGAAGTAAAAGTAGCAAGTAAAGAAAAAGATAATGATTTCTTTGAGACAGCGATTATGATATTGGTTATATTATTATTGTTGGATTCTAGGGTGTAGATGAGTGCTGTCGATTGGCAGCACTTTTATCTTGTAGCCCCCATTGTTCACCAGTTAGAACAATCTTAGAAAAACAAGACAAGTGAAACGTCCCCATGTCCGTTTTAGTACCGGCAGCCTAAAATAGCTAAATAACCAAACGTATAATATAATAAAATATACACATTTGGTTATTTAAAATTTAAAATTATAATCAGATTATAATTTAATACTTATTAGTCCTAAAAAATACCAAGCATTTGAAGAAACATTAGAACTATAGCAATAGGTGCTATATATTTCATAATAATACTATACAAAGTTTTATTCATTTTAAAACCTTTACCAATATTGATTTCATCTATTATAACCTCTGGTTTCATTTTCCTTCCTACAAGAAGAACCATAATTAGTGCACCACCAGGTAATAATATTGTACTTACTAAAGTTTCATTTGCAAAGTCAAATAATGTTTGACCCATAATCAGCACATCTGATAATACTCCAAATGAAAGTATTAATAATGATCCTAAAATAAATACAATTATAGTAGTAATTATTGTGCTTTTATTTCTAGATATTTTTAATTCATCCACACCAAATCCAACAATAGCTTCCATAATACATATAGTTGATGTTAAACATGCAAAGAATAATAGTAAGAAAAATGTAGATGCAAAAAACATACCGAACTTCATTTGTGCAAACACTACTGGTAATGTTATAAACACTAGTGGTGGACCCATTGTTGGCTCTATACCATATGCAAATACTGCTGGGAATATAATGAACCCAAATAATATTGCAGCTACAGTATCACCAATCCCAACCATTAAAGTACTACTAGTAATAGTTTCTTTTCTATCTAAATAACTTCCATATACAACTAAATTACCAGCCCCAACCCCTAATGTGAAAAAAGCTTGGCCGATAGCAGCAATAATTGTATCTCCATTTAATTGAGAAAGATCTGGTTTCAAGTAAAATTTCACGCCTTCTCCAGCTCCTGGTAACATAAGAACTCTTACTCCCAAGAAAATTATCATTGCAAAAAGCAATGGTAATAGTAAGTTACAAACCTTTTCTATTCCCCCGCTAACACCTTTTAGAACTATACCCGCTGTTAATATTAACATTAACCCTAAAAAAAACACTGTTTGAAAAGGCGAGCTAATGAATTGCCCAAATTGTCCTCCTATTGCGTCTGCATCCATTCCATTAAATGCTCCAGCGACGGACTTAAAGAAATATGCAATTGTCCAGCCTGCAATACCAGAATAAAATGCAAGAGTTATTATTAGTGTTATAACACCTACAATTCCTGCTATATACCACTTTTTATGTGGTAATAATTTTTTTAGTGATCCGGTATAGCTGAGCTTTGTATTTCTACCTAAAGCAAATTCTGTCATCAAAACTGGCAACCCAATACTAAGTAAAGCTATTAAATAGACTACTATAAATGCTGCTCCTCCATACTTTCCTACCATATATGGAAATTTCCAAACATTTCCTAATCCAAGTGCGCCACCTACTGAAGCCAAGACAAACCCTAATCTACTTTTAAATTGCTCGCGGTTTTCTAATCCTTCTAATGAATTTGTATCTTGAATTTTATCCGACATATTTAAACCTCCTAATGACTTTTATAATCATAATAGTTATATTTAATATTATTAATAACTTAAGGCTCTAAATACAATGTTCCAGAAGAATCTTTTTTAATACATATTAAATTTTTAAGAAAATTCTGGAACATAATTACAATTCTATACAATATATCAAATTAATAATACTCTTTATTATATTAATTCAAATCCTGCTGTAAAGTGTCTTAACGCTGTAATTGGTCCTTCATATACTAACTTCAACCCTTTATAACTATCTCTATTTTTATAAATCTCAGCTAAAGCTTCTGCAATAACATCCAAATGGTTATTAGTATAAACTCTTCTAGATACAGAAATTCTCATAGTTTCTAGTTCTGGCCATATAGGTTCGCCAGTTTCCTTATCCTTTGAACCAAATGCACATGCGCCTAACTCTACAGCACGAACCCCAGCTTCTTCATAAAGAGCTACAACAAGTCTTTGTGATGGGAATTCATGTTGAGGAATGTGTGGGAAAAATTTTCTTCCATCAACATACACACCGTGTCCACCAGTAGGTTCTACTATTGGAATTCCATGTTTTTTAAGCTGATCACCTAAGTATTTTACTTGATTTATTCTATATTCAAGATATTGTTCATCAATTCCTTCAAGCAATCCAACAGCTAAAGCTTCCATATCTCTACCAGATAAACCACCATAAGTTAAGAAGCCTTCATGAACTATCGCTAATTGATTAGCCATTTCAAATACTTCTTTGTTTCTTGTAACAAATAATCCTCCCATATTAACAAGTCCATCTTTTTTAGAACTCATAGTTGCTGTTTCACAATATGAAAACATCTCATTTGTAATTTCTTTAATAGATTTATCTGCATATCCTTCTTCACGAATCTTTATAAAGTAAGCATTTTCTGCTAATCTAGCACTATCGATAACAACAGGAATGTTATTTTTCTTTGCAAGCTCGCTTACTTCTCTAATATTTTTCATTGAAACAGGTTGCCCACCATTGTTATTACATGTAACTGTAATTATTACTACTGAAATATTCTCAGCACCTTTTTCTTTAATAAGATTTTCCATTTTATTAAGATCAATATTTCCTTTAAATGGAAGTGGTTCACTAGAAGGATCTAATCCTTCATCTACTACGTAGTCAACAGCTAAAGCTCCTAAGACCTCAGCATTTCCTCTAAATGTATCAAAGTGCATATTTCCTATAGCATACTTACCTTTTTCAGCGTAAATTTTTGACATGATGTAATCAGCTGCTCTTCCCTGATGAGTAGGTTGTACATATGGCATACCAAACACTTCTTGTGCAGCTTTCTCTAACTTATAAAAACTTGGTGATCCTGCATATGATTCGTCTCCCATCATAATTGCTGACCATTGAACTGTACTCATTGCAGAAGTGCCACTGTCAGTTATACAGTCGATATAAACGTTTTCAGACTTAAGTTTAAAAGCATTATAACCTGCTTCTTTTAACCATGCTTGTCTTTCCTCTTTTGTAGATTTTTTGATTGGCTCAACCATTTTAATTCTAAATGGTTCTGCATTCATAAATTTCATTGTAAAATCCCCCTTATTATTTTTGCTTTAGTGTTTTTTGTTATTATTTTTAACACTATGTTATTTTTAGTAACACTATTGAATTAAACATATCATAGTGTTGTGTATTTTGTCAATGGTTTTATTGTTAGTTTATATTTAACGTTTTAGTTTTAAAAATAGTATATTGATTTAAAAACTTGAATTTGAGTTATTACATGTAATATAATATACTGGTATTATTAAATTACATTGGAGCTGATAGCATGAATGAAAAATATTTAAAAAATTTTATTCCATTAATGAATTATATGTCAGAATTACACGGAATAGATACGGAAATCATCTTATATGATATAGAAAAAATGAATGTATATCATATAATTAATCCTTTTGATGATGAGATTAAAGTTGGGGCTAAGATACGTTCCTTAGAAAGAAAATTCTTAGAAGATAAACTATATGAAAAAGAAGATTATATTGTGAATTATAGAGCATTATCTTCTTCAAAAGATAAATTGAAATCAGCAACCTTTTTTTTGAAAAATACAAATGATGTTTTATATGGAATATTAACTATAAATCAAAAGGTAGAACGCCTTATAGAGCTTCGTAATATCATTGATGAAATGATACAAGGTAAACAACCTTATGACCAAGTTAAAGGTGCATCTTTTTATGATAGTTTTGATATTTCAGTAACAGATATTGTTACTAATGTTATCTTAGATGAAATAGCCAAACTAAATATTCCAGTAGATCGACTTACAACTCAAGAAAAAATCAAATTAACCCAAACATTAGATCATATGGGAATATTTTTAGTAAAAGGAGCTATTAGTAATCTAGCTAATAAATTAGACACTACTGAAACTACAATTTATAGATATCTTAATCAAAAACAAAATTAAAACTAAGTTAGTATAATATTATAGGTACAATTTTTATAATACTATAAAATATAAAAATGGAAGGAAGAGTCTAGAATGTCAAAAAATATACACAATAATAAGACTGACACCTCCTAATTTTTAATTAAAGATGGCTGCCCATGTTGTAGTAATTACCATTACTTAAATAATACCAAAAGATATTTGGAAAATTTAATTTGTAAACTGCTTAATCCCTCTGTGTATCTTCTTCTAATTCCAACTTTCTATCTTCATAACTCTTTATAATTTTATCATAGCTGGCTGAAGCTATATAGCTGATAACTATAGAATTTATAAATACAAGAATTAAGGAAACAATTATATGATGAGTTATATTGTTTATTTTATAGTTTCTGTAACTACTAAGTATCGATAATAAAAGTGCATATAAAAAAACTATATATTCGGTTTCTTCTTTCCACTTCTTTTTATAATTTCTTTTAATTTTATCAACTATCTTTTTAGTAAACTCAGTAGATGTCACAACAATTATCAATTGAATACTAAAACTACCCAAGCTCTCTAAGGCAATAAAATCATTTAGCATACAAAATCACCATCCCTTATTATTTGTTTCTATAATACTCATATTCCATATGTCTACTATAAATTCTTATTAGAATTATATAATTAATATAATATTTATTTAGCAACAAAAAACCTACAGATGTAGGTTCTAATTGTATAGTTATTCAATAATATTTAATAAGTTACTAAGTTAGGTGACAGGCACAGTTCCGGTTCTGTTTCTGTCATCCTGAGTGAAAAGAAGGATCTTGAATCTCTTTGTCTAAAACAAGACAAGTGAAGCGTCCCCTTGTCTGCCTAGTCTATTACATCTAGATCCTTTGCAGATATTACAACTCCTTCATAATTAGCTTTAACTTCTGCAATCATCTCAGCTTCCCTCTCTTCTTCAGTAACCATTCTACCTGTTTCATCTGGAGCTACCATGAATAACTGATGATAGAAGACCAGCTTGCCTGGATTTACTTCAGCAGCAATTTTCCCTAATTCCTTACTTGTAGTATGAACCCTTAAGTGATACTTCTTCCACTTTGGATCCCTTAGTTGAACACCTGTGGAAGATATTACCTCATGTATTAAAATATCACATCCTTTTGCGTGTTCTATTAAATTAGTGCTATAACAAGTATCACCAGAAACCACTATAACCTTATCAGGAGTAGTAAACTTATAACCATAAGCTTCAAATGGAGGATGGTCTACTAAGAATGCCTCAACCGTAACCAATTCATCCCTATATATAACACCTTCTTCAATCTCTTTTGTCTCTACTTTAATGCCCATTTCATTTGCTTGTTCTAGACCAAACCTACGAGCATCAATATCCTGTTCATAAGCAGCTAGTAGATGATTTACCATGTTTTTAATTCCCTTTGGCCCATATAGTTTCAATGGTTCCTGCCTTTCCAGTACCCAAGGTGTATAGATTAAGTCAGCCAAACCGATAGAATGATCCGAGTGGGTATGAGTCAAGAATCCAGTTTTCAAGTTCTTAGCTTCTAGGGCTGGAAAACCCATCGCATTAGCTCTTTCTGCTTGTCTAACAATTCCTGTTCCAAAGTCCACAAGATATGAATTATTATTTACTACAATTGCCACACTTGGACCTGATCTCTCAGGCACTGGATTTGGTGTTCCTGTTCCAAGCATAATCACTTTAGTTTTAAATTGTTTGTTCATTATATACCTCCATATTAGTAGTATTTGTCTTATCAATAGTAATTCCAGTAAAACCATATATAAGATTTATAATAATAGTAAAGAATGCAAAGAAAATATATGGAATAAATTCAATAGTTTGTACTCCTAATACACTTTGAGCAAATAAGGCAGGAACACTCCAAGGGACTAGATTTATACATATGCATCCTACAGATTGTGTAACTCTTGCTAAATTCTTTGGATGCAACCCAAAATCCTCATATGCCTTTTGAAACATTCTTGCAGGTAACATAATGGCCAATAATTGAGCTCCTGTTGCAAAAGCTACAAATAAACTACTAATAGCTGTTACTGTAATCAACTGTCCTACAGATGAAACCTTCTTCATAACTATATCAAGTATCAATTGTAGAGACCCTATTTCTTCTAAAATACCTCCTAAAGCTACTGCCATAGTCAAGAGGATTACAGTTCCACCCATGGAGTTAATTCCCCCTCTTGTCAATAAGCTGTCTACCATTGTTACTCCTGTAGTACTGACAAAACCGTTGGTCATAGTTCTTACAATGCTGCCCATATCAGCACCTTGAACCAGCATTGCTGCCAATCCTCCCATTATTCCTACTGATATCAATGAAGGAATAGCTGGAAATTTAAATATTGAGAAAAGAATAGTCAATCCAGGTATCAATAGCAGTAATGGACTTATTACAAAAGACCTACTTAACCCTTCTATAATCTCCACTATAGTACTGCTTTCCATAACTGCTTGAGATGCATGATTTATACCTATGAAATAATAAGCAACTATAGATAATAACAATGCAGGTATTCCAGATTTGGCCATATGTCCAATTAATTCAAATAATGTACAATCAGCCATTGCTGAAGAAAGGTTAGTAGTATCTGAAAGAGGTGATATACTATCCCCAAAATATGCTCCAGAAATAATTGCTCCTGCTAATAAAGGTGCTGGAAATCCCATACCTAAACCAGTTGCCATCAAAGCTAACCCTACTGTTGCTATAGAAGTGAATGATGTTCCTGTAGCCGTGGCAACAATAGCAGTAACTAAAGCAGCCGCCGGAACGAAAATCTTTGGACTAATTATCTTTAAACTGTAAAAGATTAATGAAGGTATTATTCCTCCTTGAATCCAAGAACCCATGATAATTCCAATGATGATAATGATAAACAAAGGCGGTAAAGCTCTAGAAACTCCTTTTACTAAGCCACTTTGTAACTCACCCCAAGAAAATCCTTGCCATATTCCAATTAATCCTGCCGTAATAATTCCCGCTAAAATAGGAATATTCATACCACCCTTCCAGGTTATTACTGAAAATAATCCAAATACAACAACTACTAATAAAGGCAACAATGCCAAAAATAAATTCAATTTCCTTTTTTCTTTAATCTGCTCACCCATAAAATCCCTCCTATTATTTTTTACTTTTTCTTTTTAGAAATAAAATGGCAATAAAAAAATCTTTCATTCCTATAAACATATTTACAATTGTAAATATACTTATAGGGACGAAAGATCCGCGGTACCACCCTAATTATGATATAAATATCATCACTTCGAAGTCAAACAACCTCTAGCCTTGTAACGTGGGCCTACGTATTTGTCTACTAATTATTTTCAACAAATCAGCTTAGGAGTGTATATTACATATCTTGTTATTGTTGGTTTTCACCCTTCCCAACTCTCTAATAATAATCAATGATATCTTTCTCTCCATCATAGCATTTAAACTTAGAATCTATATTATTACTTTAAAGTATTAATGTCAAGCACTGTTTTTAAAGTTTTTGTAAGATAAAAAACCTACAGATGTAACAAGACAAGTGAAACGTCCGAGACCACTGAAAAAGTCCTCTAAATTATGTATTTAAACAATGATTGGTTATCTAATTGAATATAAAGCAAAATCCCCCTTAATTTGGTATAAT
>JAVKTT010000006.1:0-130731 GCA_031460505.1 Tissierellaceae bacterium | reverse complement strand
ATTATACCAAATTAAGGGGGATTTTGCTTTATATTCAATTAGATAACCAATCATTGTTTAAATACATAATTTAGAGGACTTTTTCAGTGGTCTCGAAACGTCCCCTTGTCTTGTTTTGGGTATATAAAATGATAAAAGGAGAATTCAATGCTAGATCTAACTTTATTAGGCTGCGGTGGTGGATTACCAATGTCACAAAGATTCTTATCATCCATGATGATTAGTTATAGAGGAAGAAAGATTCTCATAGATTGTGGAGAAGGTACACAAGTTTCTATGAGACAATTTAATACTGGATTTAAATCTCTAGATATTATTTGCATTACTCATGCACACGGTGACCATATTTATGGATTGCCAGGACTTCTTTCAACTTTAGGAAATAGTGATAGGACAGAACCCATCACTATAATTGGGCCTAAAGGAATAAAAGAAATAATGGAAAATATAGTATCTTTAGTACCTAATTTGCCTTATGAACTAGACATTATTGAATCTACTGATGAGCAAATGGTTTTTAGAATCAAAAATAAAATGCTATGCTTGGAGGAATCAATAAATGAATTTGAAGAAAATATAATAATTAGTACTATAGATTTAGAACATTCCATAGATTGTAAAGGATATAAATTTCATTTAACTAGAAGACCAAAATTCTTAGCTGATAAGGCAATAGATAGTAACATACCACAAACTCTGTGGAGTAAACTTCAATCTGGAGGAACTATTGAACTAAATGATAAAGTCTATTATCCAGATATGTTACTTGGAGATAAAAGGCTAGGTATAAAATTAAGCTATATAACAGATACACGACCAACAGAAAGCACTGTGGAATTTATTAAAGAGTCAGATTTACTTGTTTGTGAAGGTACATATGGTGATGAAGAAGATATAGAAAAGGCTAAAGATAATAAGCATATGACTTTCAGTGAAGCTGCTACCCTTGCATATAAAGCAAAAGTTTCTCAATTGTTGCTTACACATTTTAGTCCTAGTATAGATGAGCCTCATATGTATTTAAATAATGCTGAAGAAATATTTAAGAATACAATTATTGGCTTTGATGGATTTAGAAAAACTTTAAGATATGAATGAATATTCAAAGCGTAACATAAGTTCATGTGTGGTATAATAATAAGATAAGGGGGCTAGGGATATATGTATGTTATAGAGACTTTAAATTTAACAAAAAGCTATGGGAAAAATAGAGGAATTATAGATGTAAATATAAAAGTCAAAGAGGGAGAAATATTTGGGTTTATAGGTCCTAATGGAGCTGGAAAATCAACTCTTATTAGAACATTATTGAATTTTATATATCCAACAACAGGAGGAGGATATATATTTGAAAAGGATATAGTTACAGACAGCAAAATTATTAAAGAAAGTGTAGGATATGTTCCAAGTGAGATAAAATATTATGGACAATCCTATGTTAAAGATATATTAGAATATGCTAAAAGTTTTAAGAAAGAAGCGAATGAAGAACAAATTAAAGAGTTAGTAGACTTATTTGACATCGATATGAATAAGAAAATGTCTGAATTAAGTTTAGGTAACAAAAAGAAAATTGCTATAGCTCAGGCTTTATTAGGTAATCCGAAACTATTGATTTTAGATGAACCAACAAGTGGCCTTGATCCTTTAATGCAAAAGGTATTATTTGATACTCTTATTGATTATAGACAAAAAGGAAATACGGTTTTCTTATCGTCACATAATTTGATAGAGGTAGGAAATTTATGTGATAGAGTGACTATTATCAAGGAAGGTAAGATCATTGAAACAATAGATCTTAAGTCAACATTAAGTGACTTTGGTAGAATTATAGAAATTGAAGGAGATATTCCTAAGGAATTTATAGAAGAAATAAGTACAGAAGTATTTTCTGTTAGTGATAATGCTTATAAATTCTTGTTTAAGGGAGATATTGATAAGTTAATTAAATCTATAGCGCAATATGAGATTAATAATTTGTCCATTAGAAAAGAAAATCTTGAAGATACATTCATAAAATATTATGAAGGGAATGGTGAATAAAATGAATATAGTAAATTTTGAAGTCAAAAGACATTTTAAGTCTTCCGTGACATGGGCATTGATTTGTAGTGCAGTTATCATTTTATTCATGGCTCTTTTTCCAAGCATGGAGAATAGCGGGATTCAGCAGCTTGTTGCTGAAAAAATGGGAGCCTTTCCAGAAGGATTTATGGAAGCTTTCGGATTAGATGATATGGTTGATTTTACAGATATAATGCAGTATCTAGCATATACAATTCAGTATATTTCCATGGCAATAGCAATATATGGATTAATATTAGGCTCAAATTCTTTGTTGTCTGAAGAAGCTGAAGGAACTATAGAATTTTTGTACGCTCAACCTGTTGAAAGAAACAAGATTGTAGGAAGTAAAATATTAAGCAGTGCGTTACTATTATTTCAGTCTATTTTCATAATAGGATTATTCACAATGGTAATATCTGCTATCTTTAAGCCAGATGACTACAATGTATTTAGATTATTTATGGATATTAAAGAAGTTTTTATAGGTATAGCCTTTTCTTCGTATATATATTTTTCTATTGGATTGTTATTATCAACAATCCTAAAACCTTCACAAAACACTACAGCAGTATCCATTGGCATATTTTTCATAACATATGTATTGGGAGTACTTAGTAGATTAAAGGATAATTTAGAATGGTTGAAATTTTTATCTCCTTTTGATTATGCATTACCAATGGATATAGTCAGATATGGATGGGAAAATAAATATATTGTCGCAGGAACTATTATAATGTTATTTACTATTTTATTTACGTTTATTATATACAATAGAAAAGATATGAAGATTTAAGAATAGAATGAACAAAGGGGACGCAAAACTTTGTTCATTCTATTTTTAGGAAGGAAGAATTTATATGTTTAATTTAAGCGAAAGATCATTGATTGATAGGGTTGATAGATATGAGACTTTTCATAGAGGTCAGCAATACTATTTATTTGGTAAGGTAAAAGACGTAAAAACCAATTCAAATAAGGACCATTTCCAATCATCTGTTGAGGGTAGTAAAATCTATACTGTATCAGTATCCTTCGATAAAAATGGGGACATAGAAAAAACGAAATGTGACTGTATTGCATATACAAAATATCCGGGGGATTGTAAACATGTTATAGCATTACTATCATTTTTAAAGGTATATCAAGAAAACCTACGTAAATCGTTACTTAGGAATGAAGAGATTAAAAATATTATCTATAGCTATGGTGATAGTTCAAGATTAGATAAAATTAAACTAAATGTAGAGTATACATATGAGCATAATCCAAAGAGAACAGAAAAAGGCTCATATCTAAAATTACGTATTGGTGAGGATAGGTTATATTCAGTTAGATCTACTAGCTTTTTCTTTAAGGCATTAACTAACCATGAGAACCTAGAATTTGGGAAAAATTTCACGTTTAATCCTAATATCCATATTTTTAAAGAAGAGGACCAAGAGATATTTGAATTTTTCAAGATATTACATGAGAATTTTTTAGAGAATGATATAGGAATTACAGGTAGAAGTCATAAATCTGTATTCTCAGGTAGGCGAATTTATTTAACAGATTCAACTCTTAAAAGATTTTTTTCAATGATGAAGAATAGAAGTTTTAACGCAAATATTTTAGGTGAAGATTATGGAGAAATCAATATTATCAATGATAGATTATATTTGAATATGGAAGTTTTAGAAGATAATAAGGATTTAATAGTCAAGCTAAAATCAGCCAATAAAATTCTACCACTTACTGAAGATGGTCAATATGTATTTACAGATGGGAATATTATAAAAGTAGCAAGTGAGCAAAGATCTAAGATAATGCCATTATATAGTCAAGCTTTGATAAATGGAGAAGAATTAATCAAAATCCAAGAAGTACATAAGGAAATGTTTATATCAAATGTTCTAACAACTGTTAAGGATGAAGTTGAACTAAAGATTAATAAGGAGTTAGAGGATTCCATTTACAGCCCTGGGCTAAAAGTGGAAGTGTATTTTGATAAAGTTGATTATTCTATACAGGGTAAGATCCATTTTAGATACGGAGATATTAAAATAAATCCTTTTAGTTCTAAAGAAAATATTAGTATTGATGACAATAGAATTCTTCTAAGGGAGAGACAAAAGGAAAACCTAATACTTAGTATACTAGAAGATGGTGACTTCAAAGTTCTAGATGGTGGAATATACTTAGATGATGATGAAAGTATACTTGAACTAGTAATAAATATAATACCAAGATTGCAAGAGCATAGTGAGGTATATTACTCAGAACTATTTAAGAGTATAAAGATTAGAGATACATCAAAATTTTCTGGTGGAGTTAAAATAGACAATAAGCTAGATTTATTGGCTTTTGATTTTAATATTGACGGAGTTGATATTTCAGAGTTAGATTTATTATTTGATTCTATTAGGGAAAAGAAAAAATTTCATAGACTAAAAGATGGATCATTTTTGCCACTTGAAAATGAGAATTTAGTAAATATAGTAAATTTGATTGAAAGATTTGGTATTACAGAGAATGTTAACGATGGAATTATATATGGTCCTAAGTATTTATCTATGTATTTAGATACTTATTTAAGGGATAGGAATCTAGATTTTATTGAGAAGAATATAAATTTTAATAAATTGGTTGAGGATGTTAATAATCCTGTGGAAATAGAGTATGAATTACCAAAAGGAATTACAGGAAGTCTTAGAGATTATCAAGTATTTGGGTTTAAATGGTTAAAAACACTGGCAGATTATGGATTTGGTGGGATTTTGGCAGATGATATGGGTTTAGGTAAGACATTGCAAATGATTACTCTGTTATTATCTGAAAATGAGGAAAAGGGTAGTATGCCTAGTCTAATAGTTGCACCTACTTCTTTGGTATTTAATTGGGAGGAAGAGGTAAATAAATTTGCACCAAGTCTTAAGTTGCTATTAATCCATGGTAGTAAAGATGAGAGGATAGAATTACTCAAAGATATTGATAATTATGATTTAATTATAACATCCTATCCACTTTTAAGAAGAGATGTTGAACTATACAAAGATTTCAATTTTAGATACTGTATATTAGATGAAGCACAACATATAAAAAATTCAAATTCATTAAATGCAAAATCAGTAAAATCAATTAAAGCTAAAAACCGATTTGCGTTGACTGGTACACCAATGGAGAATTCGGTAATGGAGCTTTGGTCAATATTTGATTTTCTAATGCCTGGGTACTTATATTCAAATAAGGTGTTTACAGAAAGATTTGAAAAGCCAATTTTTAAAGATCAGGATTTAGATAAACTTAAGGACTTAAATAAACATATTAAGCCATTTATTCTTAGAAGAGTAAAGAAAGAGGTATTAAAGGAGCTTCCAGAGAAAATAGAACAAAAAATAGTAGTAGAGATGAATTTAGAACAGAAGAAAATATATTTAGCTTATCTAAAAAATCTAAGGGATGAACTTAGTATGGAGTTTAAAACAAATGGTTTCAATAGATCCCATATTAAGATACTAGCAGCTTTAACTAGACTAAGACAATTATGCTGTCATCCTAATTTGTTTATCCAAGATTATACAGGTGGAAGCGGAAAATTAGATAGCTTTGAAGAGATAGTTGAGGATGCTATAGAAGGTGGACATAGGATTTTAGTATTCTCTCAATTCAAAAGTATGTTAGATATCATAGAGGATAGACTGAATGAAAAGGGAATACCTCATATGTATTTAAATGGATCTACAGAGATGGAGCTTCGTGGTGAGATGGTAAATAATTTCAATAATGGAGAGGGAGACATATTCTTAATATCTCTAAAGGCTGGTGGTACAGGACTTAATCTAACTGGTGCAGATATGGTTATTCATTATGATCCATGGTGGAATCCAGCTGTGGAAGATCAGGCTACAGATAGGGCATATAGAATAGGGCAGGAGAATACGGTTCAGGTTATAAAGCTTATAACCAAAGGTACTATAGAAGAAAAAATATTTAAAATGCAAGAAAAGAAAAGAGAAATGATTGATATGGTAATACAAGAAGGCGAAACTCTTATATCTAAATTAAGTGAAGAAGAAATACTGTCCCTATTTAAAGTAGAATGAACAATGGGGACGCAAAACTTTGTTCATTTTCTTGTCCTAGTGTTCAAGTTTTGTTTAAATTAATAATTATCCCTATAACACAGTTATTTAATGTTATAGGGATTTTATTATTTATAGTTCATCAATTTTTGCTACTATGATAAAATCATTTTCATGTAGCCCATTAATTTTATGAGTCCAGAGTTTTATGATCACTTTGCCCCATGAAAGGTAGATATCTGGATGATGACCTTCGGATTCTGCTAATTCACCAACTCTATTAGTAAAATCTAATGCATGTTTAAAATCTTTAAATTGGTATGTCTTTTCTATGTGATGATAATTGACAACTTTCCAGCCATCATCTAAATTTTTTACAAGTGCATCGATTTCGTCACTATTTAAAGGAGCAGTTCCTATACTACATGGAATACATTTTTTAGTTAATAAATTACTCATTACGATACCCCCAATTTTTCAAGAATTTATACTATTTATACCCTAAATGAACAGTGGGGACGCGAAACTTTGTTCATTTTCCATAAAATTAATAAAATGTTTAGAAAAAAGAAGGACTTTAGCTAAATATGTAGAATATATTAATCAACAAATAGTAGGGGTGAGATTATGCCTAGAATATACAGACAAGAGAGTCCAACGGGTTATTACCATGTAATGACAAGAGGAATCAATAAGGACAAAATATTTCGTTATGAGTCGGATAAGAAATATTTATTAAAAATAATTGTAGAGAAAAATAGGGAAGTATTTTGTAATATTTATAGCTATTGTATTATGGACAATCATCTCCACTTGCTAATAGAGGGTAGTATTGATGATTTGAGTTTGTTAATGAAGAAAGTGAATTCAAGCTATGCATTTTACTATAATTCTAAGAATAATAGGATAGGTCCTGTCTTTCAAGACAGATTTAAAAGTGAAATTATTTTTAATGATGAACATTTTCTATGTGTTCTGAGATATATACATAATAATCCAGTAAAGGCTAATATGGTATCTAAGGCAGAATTTTATAATCGGAGCAGCATGAAAGAGTATATAGAGGGTGAGAATCATATTATTACAAGAGATGCATTAGAAATAGTTAATATTAATTTCAAAACAATTGATAACTTTATAGAGTTCCATCAAATTGAAGATGAGAATGATTATCTAGAAGTAGTAGAGGAACTTATGATAAACAAAGATGAATATGGGAAGAGAATAGTTTCGCGATATTTGGAACAAGTAAAAATTGATACAGTTGAAGAATTGAAAAATAAGGATGAATTAATAATAAGACTATTAGAAGAGGAGAAATTCTCTTACCGAGAAATTGGGAAGTTAGTAAGATGTTCAGTTGGAAAGGTTGCGAATATGAACAAAGTTTTGCGTCCCTAATGTTCATAAATGTTCAAAAAAATTATTTAATTGTAAGGGTGAATTATATGCATGAAGTTGAAGTAAAAGGTATCCTGTCTGCACAAAATGGAATGAATTTATATAGAGGATGTACCCATGGCTGCATTTACTGCGATTCTAGAAGTAAATGTTATCAAATAAACCATAGATTTGAAGATATAGAAGTTAAGAAAAATGCCATAGAACTTTTAGAAAAGACATTAAGTAGGAAACGTAAAAAATGCATGATAGGAACGGGCTCCATGTCTGATCCATATATACATTTTGAGGAAAGGCTTGGGAATACAAGAAAAAGCCTAGAGATAATTAACAAATATGGTTTTGGTGTTGCAATACTTACAAAGTCCGCAATGATATTACGTGACTTAGATATCTTGAAAGAAATAAATAATCAGTCAAAATGCGTTGTTCAGATGACCCTTACTACATATGATGAAGAACTATGCAAAATATTAGAGCCAAATGTAAGTACTACAAAGGAGCGTTTTGAAGTACTAAAGATTATGCAACAAAATAGAATTCCTACTGTAGTTTGGCTTGGACCAATTTTACCTTTTATTAATGATACAGAGGAAAATTTACGTGGAATACTAAATTATTGTGTAGAAGCAGGGGTCCATGGGATTATTTGTTTTGGAATGGGCCTAACATTAAGGGAAGGGAACCGAGAGTATTACTATCAAAAGCTAGATGAACATTTTCCAGGGTTGAAAAAGGAGTATATTGAAAAATTCGGAAATTCATATGAAATTGGTAGTGATAATAACAATAAGCTTATGAAGATCTTTAGGGAAACATGTAAAAAACACAATATTGTCTATGATACTAAAAAGGTGTTTTCCTATCTTAGAGAATATGAAGATAAACATAAAGTAGATCAATTAAATTTGTTTGATATGTAATAATGCTAGAAATCTAGTTTTGATTATTTAGGCAAGAAGAATAAAAAATGTTGACAGAATTTTTATAAAATAATATACTATAAACTAGATAGCATGAAAGGAGTTGTTTTAGATGAGTGTAAATATAAAGGTGAATTCCATCTAAACTAAATACGGGCAAAGAGTAACCTATGAAGGAGTATACCTTTATTTGTGTTGCATTTTTGCATTAATATTTTAACCTTTCATAAGAAATGCCTATAAGGATATATCCAAGAATGATAAATTTTGAATATATACCGTAGATTGTGGCCTAATTTAAGGTTACTTATCTACGGTATTTTTATGCCCTTTTTTAGTTATGAAATATTTTAAAAGGAGTGATGTGTTATGGAAAAGACTAAAATTAATATAAAGAATATGACAAATAAATTGAAAAATTACAATGAAAAAATGGAGGCATTAGATGAGTAATAAGTTAATTAGTGAATATGGATATACAGAATTTTTTAATAAACAAATAGCCGATTTTGATATGGGAGATGTAGAGTTGATCCCTGCAAGAGTTATTGAGGTACATCGAGAAGAATACAAGATTGTTACTGATTATGGTGAAACCACTGCTAGGTTAAAAGCTTCTTTATTTTACAATGATGAAAATAGTATTTATCCTTCCATTGGTGATTTTGTTTTAGTTAAGAGAAATCCTTATGGGGAAGATGTGATTTATAGAGTACTTGAGAGAAAAAGCAAGTTTTCACGTATGGACACATGGAATGGGAAAGAACAGATTGTTGCAACTAATTTTGATTATGTGTTTATCATTTCATCCTTAAATCAAGATTTTAATATTAATAAGATGGAAAGGTACCTATCAACTAGCTGGGAAAGTGGGGGAAGTCCGGTAATTATATTAACTAAGGCAGATTTGTGCCATGACTATAGCGTATATCTGGAGAGACTTGAGAGTATAGCCATAGGAGTTCCAATAATAATTGTAAGTGCACATACTGGGATAGGGCTTGAGGAAGTCGAAGAATATATAAAACCCTCAAAGACAATTGTGTTTTTAGGATCATCAGGGGTAGGAAAATCATCCCTTGTAAATGCTATCGCAGGTAAAGAGATTATGAAAGTAAATGATATAAGAATTGATGATGATAAGGGAAGACACACTACAACCCATAGACAACTAATTATGTTGGAAAATGGCAGTATGATTATCGACACACCAGGGATGAGAGAGCTTGGTTTGTGGGATGTATCTGAAGGAATTAATGCAACATTTAATGAAATTGAGAATCTTGCAAGCAAATGTAAATTTAGTGATTGTAAACATATTTCTGAGCCAGGTTGCGTTGTTAAAGCTGCCATAGAAAATGGAGAAATTTCCATTGATAGGTGGAAAAACTATTCAAAACTAAAGAAAGAAGCAGAATTTGCAAAAAGGAAAGAGGATATAAATATTATGCTAAAGGAAAAGTCATATAAGAAAAATCTATCAAAATTTCAAAAATCATTAAAGCAAAATAAATAAATCAATAAAAAATCCCCTAATCAGGGGATTTTTATGCTAAAATGAACAAAGTTTTGCGTCCCTACTGTTCATTTTGTTCGAGTGTTGTAGGTGCTATATATAGAGTACCATCATCCTGAATTTCAGCATAGAATACATCATCAACACTATTAACACCCTGTTGATTTAGTTGATTTTCTAGCCATTGTAGATTTAATCCATAGGAAGTTAAATTCTTATGGATTATTCTACTGTCGATAATTACTTCTTTCGGAAGATATTTTGGTTGTGATGTTGGTATGCTCATATCCTTTCTACTTACAGTGATTTTATCTTGCATTTTAAGAATGCTTAGTTGTCCATTTTGTTCTAATATTGCGTAATCTACTTCTTTCATAGAAAATATTCCTTGTTCCCTAAACATCATACTTAGTTCTTCAATATTAACTCTGGTTGATTTCAGTTCTTTTTTTTGTATAACACCATTTTTTATTAGTACTGAAGGTTTTCCATCAATAACTTTTCTTAGCCTTGCTGATTTTAATGTAATATAGGCTAATAAAGCAGTTAACAAGCACCACCATATAAGTCCTACTACTTCATCCCAAATGGTTTTATCATCAAAAGTGATAATATTAGCTGCTAAAGACCCAATTGTAATACCCGTTACATAATTGAAAAAGGTCATTTGACTCATTTGTTTCTTTCCTAGTATACGAGTTAATATTAATATTAAAACAAAAGCTATAGTAGGTTTCCAAATTATCATTTACATACCTCCAATCCAATAATAGTATTCACATATTAGTTAATTTAATTCAATTTAAACCATTTATTACTAGTATAAAGAAGGACAAGTCTCCTATATAATTGAAAGTAACTATTAACTTATAGGAGATAAAATATGATTAGACAGAAACAAACAGTTGGATTAGTTGCAGCGCTTACAATTATCACATCAATTACTTCTTATAAAACCATCAAAAATTACAGCTATAACTATGAACTAAATGTAGAAAATGTATTTCCATTTGTAGAGAATAATAGGACAACTTCTCTAATTTCAGAGTATATAGAAGTAGCTAATTTAAAAGAAGAAAGCTTAGAAGAAAACATTGACTTAATAGATGAAGAGACTGAAACTGAGATTGAAACAAATATTGAAGATGAAATAGAAGTAGTACAAGTTCAAGAACCTATTCAAAATGAAGTTAAAGAACCAACTCACAATCCTGTCCAGCCTAATAGGGAAGAGCCTATTAAAGATAACAGGACTGTGCCATCAAACTTAAGTCAACATCTTAACAGATATGTTTTAGATGTTATAAATACTTATAATTATGAAAATGGAAGTTATCCATATCTTTTAAATAATGATTATGAGAATTATAACGGAGTAACAGAAAATGTATATTATAAAGATGAACTAATACTTAAGGCTCATCCAAGCGGAAAAAAATACAGTCATTGTACTGGAATTACCTTTGAAGTGTTTTTTAAAGCAATGCAAAATAGAAACAAGGACCATGGTATAGAAATAAATAACTTCAATGGAATGACAAAGGATGAAATGGTGGATTTTATGCTGACATGGTACGTTGCAATGGGACCTAAATCACAGAGTAATCTGGCTGTTGCCATCGAAAAATATGGATTAGGTGAAAGAATTACAAACCTTGAAGAAGTAGCCCCAGGAGATTTTATTGATCTTTCTCGTGAAAATAATACTGGACATGCTGTTGTGTTTATTGATTGGATTAGAGAAGGAAATAGGATAATTGGACTTAAACATTGGTCAAGTCAGCAGTCAACTAGCGGAATAAGTTACAAAGAAGAATATTTTAATGTTAGAGATAAAAATGGTAATAAATATGGCAATGTAATATTGGATAGCCTTCATATAGCAAGAGTTAGTCCAATTAATGAGTATAAATAATTATAGATTGCTAAAGTAAATGAACAAAGTTTCGCGTCCCTTTTGTTCACCATTGCAGATATTTTTATAATAACTGATATACTATTAAGTAAATTAAATGTTATAATCATATAATAATAAGAATTAAGTCAATGGGAGGTAGTTCATTGAAAGAGACAATATATATAACAGGTCACAAAAACCCCGATTCTGATTCCATATGTTCAGCCATTGCATATGGAGAATTCAAGAATGGTAATGGAGATGTAAATGCTATACCTGTTAGATTAGGTGATATAAACAGGGAGACTATGTTTATATTAAATTATTTTGGGGTTGAAGCTCCACTTTTAATTGATACAGTAAGACTAAGTGTAGAGGATTTAAACTTCGATAAAATTCCTCCTGTTAGTCCAGAGATATCATTAAGAATGGCATTAAATATAATGAATAAGAATAATGTTTACAGTTTACCTGTAGTAGACGAAAATGAGCAACTAGTTGGTATAGTTACTTTATCAGATATAATTCAGAATTATATAGATGTATGGGACAACTCAGTTTTAGGAAAATCTGAGACTACTATAGAGAATATTATAGATACCTTATCTGCAGAGTCAATAGTACTTCCAGATAGTTACAAGCCATTTAACGGTAAATTGTTAGTTTTAGCAATGGAACCAAGTACATTCAAGAAATATATAGAAGATAATGACATTGTAATATGCGGTGATAGAAAAGATATTCAAGAAGTTGCATTGAATAGCAATATATCATTGATGGTAGTGACTGGTAATGGAAAGATCGAAGACAATTTAGTACAACTAGCCAATGATAGAGGTATTGCAGTTATATCAACTCCTCATGATACTTTTACAGCTGCTAGGATGATCACTCAAAGTGTTCCAATTAAATATGTAATGACAACTGAAGATTTAGTGTATTTTTCACTTGATGATCTTGTTGATGATGTAAAAGTTCATATGTCTCAAACAAGATATAGATCATATCCAGTTATAGATCATGAAAGAAAAGCAGTAGGTTCCATATCCAGATACCACCTGATTTCTAGCTTAAAGAAAAAAGTTATATTAGTGGACCATAATGAGAGAAGTCAATCAGTAGATGGATTAGAAGAAGCTGAAATATTAGAAATAATTGATCACCATAGGGTAGCAGATGTATTTACAGGTGCACCAATTTATTTTAGGAATGAACCTGTAGGTAGTACATGTACAATAGTGGCATCTATACTATTTGAAAACGGTCGTAGACCATCTAAGAAAACTGCTGGCATATTAGCTGCTGGAATAATATCCGACACATTATTATTCAAGTCACCAACTTCAACTAACACGGATAAAATCATGTTGGAAAGATTAGCTAAAATAGCGGATTTAGATGTAGAAGAGTTTGCTTTAGAGATGTTTAAAGAAGGCACCTCACTAACAGGTAAAACACCTAAGGAGTTACTAAATCAAGACTTTAAATCATTTGTTATTAATGAAGAAAAAGTTGGAATATCACAGGTATATACTATGGACCCAGATAGTCTTAAGGACATGATGGATGAGTTAATAATAGCTATGGAAGAGAGAGCTAAAGAATATGGATATTCTATATTTATATTGATGTTGACTGACATATTTAAAGAGGCATCTGAAATGATAGTTGTAGGTCCAAATAAGGAAAGTGTTGCACAGGCCTTTAATGCTACCTTAGAAGGAAACTCATTTTATGCTCCGGGGGTATTATCTAGGAAGAAGCAAGTTATGCCTCCAATTACAAATGTAATTTCAAATGCTGACAACATAATTTAAAAGAGAGGCTTAGCCTCTCTTATTTAATTACATATTTTTAATTAGATTAAATAAAGTTTTTACATGCATCCCAGTAGCACCTTTAGGTAAATATCCTGTAGCTTTAGTATCATAAGCTGTACCAGCAATATCTAAATGTACCCACGGTACTTCATTAACAAATTCTTCTAGGAATAAGCCTGCAGTAATTGTTCCTGCACCTCTTCCAGCAGAGTTTTTTACATCCCCGAAATCACCTTTAATTAGTTCTCTATATTCAGGATGTGATGGAAGTTGCCATACATATTCACCTGACAATTCTGCAGCTTCTTTAACATCATTCATTAGTTTCTCATCATTAGTAATTGCACCAGTAGTTAAGCTGCCTAATGCAACGACACATGCTCCTGTTAATGTAGCAAGATCTATAATCTTATCAGCTTTTACTTCTGTTGCAGCATACCATAACGCATCAGCTAGAGTAAGTCTACCTTCAGCATCAGTATTTAAAACTTCAATTGTTTTACCTGACATAGATTCTAGAATATCACCATTCTTATAAGCAGAGCCTGAAATCAAGTTTTCACAAGCTGCTACAACTCCAACTACATTTTTCTTTAATTTTGCTTTAGCAATTGCCTTTAATGCTCCAATTACAGTTGCTGAACCTGCCATATCAGTAAACATAGTATCCATACTAGTAGATGGTTTAAGTGAATAGCCACCTGAATCATATGTTAAGCCTTTGCCTACTAATGCAATCTTTTCCTTTGAATCAGGATCTCCAGTATAAGTCATTACAAAGAAGCGAGGTTCTTTAGATGAACCTTCTGATACAGCAAGAAATGCTTTCATTCCAAGCTTTTCTATTCCTGTTTTATCATATATATCAACTTTTATACCTAACTCTTCTAGATTGTCCTTTGCAGCATTAGCCAATGTTTCTGGATACATGTGCATTGGTCTTTCGTTAACTAGATCTCTCGTTAGAAATATTCCTTCAACTACAATTTCAGTTTCCTTAATTGCCTCAAGAACTTTTTCCTTCTTGTCTTCCAATACATCAAAATATACTTCTTTAACGCAAGGTTTAGTTTTCTTTTCACTAAGATATTTATCATATGTATATTCAGATTGAAGAAGACCCTCTGTTATTGCAGATATAGTTTTCTTATAGCAGAGACCCTCAAATTTAGGTATAGTTAAACCTACACTTTCAATTTTATATTCCATAAGTTTTTGACCTACTTTATAGAAAGCAGTTCTAAAGGAATTAAATGTTAACTTATTTTCATCACCTAATCCTAATAAAATAATATTTTCACCATTTGGTGAAAAATCACCATAGATTTGATTTAGCTTACCGCTAAAAATCTCTTTTTCTTTAAGATATTCTAATAACTCATTACCCTTACTAAGTGATGTAGTATTATTTGAAACTAATATAACTTCGACATTACCGCCTTTTTCTAGTAAAAACCTCATAAAATCCCTCCAATTCATTATTTAGTAATATTGTATCAAATTAATTTGTAGAAGGGAAATCTATTCTCATAAAAATGAAATGTAGAAGTACTCTACATTTCAGCTTGATTTAATTATTTTGGTTTTGTATCATATTCATTAAGTTTTTTAAAAGCTTTTATGGTCTCCTCTACTTCAACTCCAGGTAAAGCAAACTCACTGGTAGGTATGTTCAAAAAACTTCCCCTAGGAGGATATACTTCATTGGTATTCATGAATTCAGTATTGTGTAAATCTTCACTGTCATAAAAATGCGTGAATCCATCTTCATCCATCTCTTCAATGTTATCAAAAGGATAATCATGATCTTCATATCTTTTATTCATAAAAAATACCTCCTTTTATAAAGAATAGTTTTACCATAAAATAAACAAATATTCCATTAACGTTTTACAATTATATTCCTGAATAATACTAGTGTTTTTAGACAAAATAATATCGTGTGAAAAAATTATAAGGAGGTCATTTTATGGCATTGAAAAATACAATCAACCTAAATAATCTTACAAGTCAAGAATTAAATTGTGTTAAAGAAATTGCATCTGCACACTTAACTATGAGCGAAAAATTCAATCTTTATTCAAATCAAATTCAAGATCCACAATTCAAACAACTATTTACTCAATCAGCTACAGATGCTAAGACTACAGCAACTAACTTTATAAATTCATTATAGGAGGATTAGAGAATGAGAGATCAAGATATGGTTAATGATATACTTTCTGGTGCCAAAGCAAGTATAAGTTCTTATACAGTCGCAATCACAGAGTGTTCTAACCAAACACTAAGATCAACATTACAAACATTAAGAGACGAAGCAGAACAAATGCAATATCAAATATATCAAATGGCAGAACAAAAAGGATGGTATAAGTCAGCTCCTCAAGCTAACCAAAATGATATTCAACAAATAAAATCTGGATTATCATCATCAGCTAAAACAACATCAAATTCAAATACAAACTTTACGATGAAATAAATCACTAAACCCTTTTGACAATGGTCTTAAGGGTTTTTATTATAGTGTTTTTCTGCAAATCGTTGATATTTATTTTTTACAGGTCTATAATATATATAATACATTCCTTGTGGAGGTTGTTTATAATGATAACAACAGGTGTTGATATAGTTCAAATTAGTAGAATTGAAAAACTGATGAATAATAAGAGGGATTTATTTTTTAATAGAATTTTTACTGAAAAAGAAATAAACCATATTATCAAAAAAGGAAGTAATCCAAAGACTGTAGCTGGTATCTACGCAGCAAAGGAAGCAATATCCAAGTCTTTAGGAACTGGAATAGGACAAGTTGGTTGGAAAGATATGGAGGTAATTCATGATGATAAAGGTAAACCACATGTGAATCCTTCATCTAAAATAACTCCTATATTAGAGACTTTAGATATAAATAGATTTGATTTATCTATTTCTCATGATGGAGATTATGCTATTGCTTTTGTGGTAGGATATTATCAGCCTTAGTAGGAATTTTCTATTCTAAATATACACTTTATAAATATAATATATTAATAATAAATATTATTTGAATAGAGAGGTGTTATCATTGAAAAGATTCCTATTTCTTATTATTACTTTATTTAGTATCTTACTATTATCATGTACTCCAAGTGATACAAAGATTATAGAGAAAATAGATAAATTATATAATGATAATGAAGGATACGAAACAACGTTAAAGATGAAAATAATCAATGATAGCAAAGAAACTATATATAAAATGAAAGAGAAATACATAAGAAATGATGTCATTTCATTGGAGATATTAGAGCCTGCTGAAAGTCAAGGAATTACAATAGAATATAAGGATGATAAGATTTTTCTAAATCATGCAAGTATTAGACAATCGATATCACTAAAAACAGTAAAGGATTTTGATAAAGGAGTTTTATTGGCAAATTTCTTTGAAAACCTGAATACGGTTAAAACTATAGAAAAACGAGAAATAGATGGAAATGATTATTATATTATTGAATATTCACCAGATAAAAAAAATAAATACAACAATGAAAGATTAATATATTTGAAAAAGAAAAACCTAGAACCTTATAAAATGGAGATAAAGGATAGCGATGGTATTACAAGAGTAATTATTGAATATATAAATTTTAATTATACTAAAGAAATTTGAGGAGATTTTTAATATGGAACAACTTAGGGAGATAAGACCAGTTAGATTAGAAATTAATTTAGATAATTTGACTAATAATATACAACAAATTAGAGAACATGTAGGTAATGATACATTGATAATGGCAATAGTAAAAGGTAATGCGTACGGTCATGGTGCAGTAACATGTTCAGAAACTTTTTTAAAAAGTGGTGCTGATAGGCTTGGAGTATCTATTTTATCTGAGGGAATAACTTTAAGAAAGGCAGGCATAATAGCGCCAATTCTACTATTAAATTACACTCCACCAAGTCAATATACGTATTTATTAAAACACAATTTAACACAGACCATATTTAAATATGAAGATGCAAAACTTCTATCAGAAGAAGCTAAAAGACTAGGTAAGGTGGCAAAAATACATTTAAAGATAGATACAGGCATGAATAGAATAGGATTTATTCCATATGAGGATTCTATTAATGATATTATAAAAATAGTAAATTTGCCTAATATTGAAGTTGAAGGTATGTTTACACATTTTGCTATGGCAGATGACTTAGATAAATCTCATACAAAAAAACAGTTTGAAAAGTTTAAATGGGTAATAGATAGATTGGAGAATTTAGATATACATATTCCAATTAAACATGCTGCTAACTCTGCTACAATTATAGACTTACCTGAATACAAATTAGATATGGTTAGGCCAGGAATAATATTATATGGATACTATCCCTCTGGGTTTGTGAATAAAGACATGATAAACATCAAACCAGCAATGACTCTAAAATCAGGCATCTCAAATATTAAAGTGTTAGAAGAAGGAGAAGGAATTGGCTATGGCCAGACATTTATAACTAATAGAAGATCAAAGATAGCTACATTGCCAATAGGATATGCAGATGGTTATTCAAGAATATTATCATCAAAATCCTATGTTTGTATAAATGATAAAAAAGCTCCTTTAGTGGGTAATATATGTATGGATCAGTTGATGGTTGATGTTACAGATATTGAAGAATTAAATAGTAGTGATGAAGCAATATTATTTGGATATGGGGATAATAATTATCCAAAAGTCGGAGAATTAGCTCAAAAATTGGGTACTATAAATTATGAACTACTATGTATGATTGGAGAGAGAGTTCCCAGGATATATATAAAAGGAGATAACTTTATCCATGTAAATAAGTATACAGTAGAATAATTTATTATTTTACCGTGGTAATCAGTTGACATGAATCAAAGAATCAATATATAATTGAGTATAAACTACTTTTTCTAAATTTTAGCTATTTACTTGGAAACGGGGGTGGAAATTTATGATTGATGTTGACCAAGGCACCGTCTTAAGTATTAATGGCGATCCAAATTCAATGATGGAATGTGTTAAGTGCTACTTTAAAGATAAGTGGGTCAAGGATATCTATGAAAATTTAAGAAATGGATATTATGAGATGAGTCAAATAAATCTAACCCTTGCAGAAATTGGACTTGAGGATGATATGACAGATTTGTGTAAGTATGAAATTCGTTTAACCGGACGTGATACGACGTGATGGTTAAAAGGGGTGATGTGTACTATGCTGATTTGAGTCCAGTAGTAGGTTCAGAACAAGGGGGAGTGAGACCAGTTCTAGTAGTCCAAAATGACATTGGGAATAAGTACAGTCCAACTGTTATTATAGCAGCCATAACATCTCAAATAAATAAGGCTAAATTACCTACACATGTAGAGATAACAGGACAAGAATATGGGTTACCTAAAGATTCAGTAATTCTATTAGAGCAAATCAGGACTATAGATAAAAAAAGGCTAAGAGAAAAAGTGGGCAGATTCGATGAAGAGATGATGAGGTACGTAGATGATGCACTAAAGATAAGCGTAGGACTTGTGTCTCTTAAGTAAATATTACATATTAAAAAAATAAATCTATAATTATACTAAGAATATAATTATAGATTTATTTTTTTATATCTCTTGAAATTTCCATATTTTAGTGATATCTTTGAACTGTATGTTACATAGTAGGGGGGATCATATGAGGAAGCGTGACTTTCTTTTTTTGTCTTTAGTAGGAGTAATAATGTTAACATTAATAATAAGTTCTGTTGTCAAGGGAGAAAAGGAGCAATCTATAATTGAAAATAGAGCTTTAGCTGGGTTTCCTGAATTCTCGTTAGATAGTTTTTTGGATACTGATTATCAAAGTGATTTGGAGATTGCGTTAACAGACCAAATTATATATGGTGACCGTGTAAAATTGTTTTATAACAATATCAAAAATAATAATTTAGATATGATGGTATCTGTACTAAAGTCTTTTGAAAAAAGCAAACCAAGTTTAGCTAGTGGAGATGAAATAAACACAATATCACAATCAGAACTAATAGATATGGAAACACGCTTAGAAAGAGAAAGAATGGAAAAATTAGAAAGAGAAAGAATTGAGCGCATAGAAGCCCTTAAAGCAAATGGAAGATTGCCTGATAATCTTACTTTTGAAATCGATATTACTCCAAAGGGAAGTGGGTATTTTCAAATAGATGACACACAGCATTTAATTGTACGAAAAAGAACAACTGAAGATGCAGATGCATTATTTGAATCAAAAGCTACCAATTACAATGAATTAGTAGAAAATTATCCTGAATTATCTTATTATAGTTATTACATAGAAACAGACGTAGATATTGATTTTATTAACGGCATTATTGATCACGAATTAGTTAATCTTTTTTTTGATAAACTTAATCCATCTATAAATAAAACTGCTTTGTATATTAATAAACCTTCTGATTATGCTAAGTACTTTTATAAGACAGATCATCACTGGGACGTAGAAGGTCAACTAAAAGGATACCAAGACATAATTTGGCTAGTAAAAGGAGAAGATGAGGAGACTTTAGACATAGAGACTAACTTAATTGAAGGTGCCATATACAATGGCTCTAAATCTAGAACTATTAGTGATTTTAATACCTATGATGACTTTAGTGTATTGACTTCTGAGTTGCCACATCATGAAGTATATATTAATGGGGCTAAGAGTTCATATGGTTCAAAAAGCAGATATGTAGAAGGACGTTTTTCTAAAGAAAAAGGTGTAAATCATTATGGTATTGCTAATGGTGGAGATTTTGGTCTTGTAGAATATAGATTTAACCAACCCGATAAAGAAAATATGCTAGTATTTGTAGAATCTTTTTCTAATCCTATTAATGAGTTTATAGCATCTCATTTTAATAATACTTATTTGGTAGATCTAAGATATTATGAAAAAGCTTATGATAAGAAATTTGATTTTGGTGATTTTGTTGAGTCAAATGACATAGATAATGTTTTATTTACAGGTTATTACTTTTTCTATGCTAATGACGTATTTTTAATTAAGGATTAGGAGGTTTTTATGCTATTTTCCAGTCTTACATTTTTATTAATATTTTTTCCAATAGTTTTATTTCTATATTTTCTTATGCCAAATCGCAAACTAAAAAACATTGTTTTATTTATAAGTTCACTAATTTTTTATGCTTGGGGAGAACCAATATACATAGTTCTAATGTTGATTACAATTTCAAATAATTTTGGTTTTTCATTGTTAATACAAAAAGAAAAGGATAAAGAAAACTTTAAAATGGCAAAGATGTTTTTAGCTTTGTCCCTTATGATAAACCTAGGAGTCTTGGGATTCTTCAAATATTATGATTTCCTGATTGCGAATATAAATAGTTTATTAAGTACACAATTAGTAGCGCATAATTTGCCTTTACCAATAGGTATAAGCTTTTATACTTTTCAAAGTATGTCATATACTATAGATGTATATAGAGGAGATGTAAAGGCACAAAGAAGTTTCCTTATACTTGGTACATATGTAACATTGTTTCCACAACTTATTGCAGGACCTATTGTACGATATAGTACAGTTGAGGATGAGTTAGAAAACAGAAAAGAATCCATAAGTCTTGCGGCAAAGGGATTAAGACGTTTTATAATTGGACTCGGCAAAAAAGTAATTATTGCAAATCAAATGGGATTTATTGCTGATACGATTTTTAATAACACATTTAGTAGACCTGGTACTATCCTTACATGGTTAGCATTAATCTGCTATACTTTTCAAATTTACTATGATTTTTCTGGGTATAGTGATATGGCAATAGGATTAGGGCATATCTTAGGTTTCAATTTCCTAGAGAATTTCAATTATCCTTATATTTCAAAAAGCATAACAGAATTTTGGAGAAGGTGGCATATATCATTAAGTACCTGGTTTAGAGATTACCTATATATACCTCTTGGTGGGAATAGGAGTAATGCCATTAGGAATATATTAATAGTTTGGTTTTTAACAGGATTATGGCATGGAGCCAGCTGGAACTTTATTTTATGGGGATTATACTATGGTGTTTTATTGTTAATAGAAAAACATTTGTTAAAAGATATATTACCAAAATTTCCAAATGTATTTAAACATATTTACGCTATATTTTTTATATTAATTGGCTGGTCTTTATTTAGAATAGAGGATTTAAGTCAATTGGTAAAAGTCCTAAGAACTCTATTTATATATGAAAGTACATCATTGAGGACAGTTTTACTTGACTATCAAGATATATTCTACTCTCTACCTTATATTATTCTAGCAATAATAGGCAGCACACCAATTGTAAAAAATACTATTGAATCTTTTGAGAAAAAAAGTAGCACAGCTGGGTATATACTTAATGATTTATATTATGTATGCATTATATGTGTATCAATAATGTTTTTAATTGGTGATACTTTTAATCCATTTATATATTTTAAATTTTAGAGGTGTATCTACTGTGGAAGTAGATACATTTTTATTATATATATTTACTTAAGTTGGGGTAATTCATATCAAATTTGTTTGTATTAATGTCTAATTTCCAGTATACTAATTAATAGAGTTTAAATAGAATTTGGAGGTTATTATGAAGAAAAAGATAAAAAAATCCATTGTAGTCATGAGTGGAGCAATAGTATTACTTGGATCAGCAATTGCATTTTCTGAACCAGGTTCAGTAGAAGACCCTTTAGTTACTTTGAGCTTTGTTAACAATAAAATCGATCAAATAAAAGAATACATAGATGTAAAAATTGCAAACACAAGTGGTGGAGGAAGCTCCAGTGAATTGGTAGTTGTTGAACTTCAACAAGGACAGTCCCTAATAGGAAAAGCTGGAACAGAGATAATTTTACGCGGTGGTAAATCAACAGCACATGGTGTGGAAGTTAATAAAGGTTTATCAGATGTAACAGATGGGAAGGATATTGATGATGAAATAAACCATTTACCCTCAAACCATCTATTAATCATCCCTAGAGACGATGGTAGGGGTGCTTATGCAGTTACTGATTCCATATTTCTAGTAAGAGGAGATTATGAAATTAGATAGTAGTGATTATCGATTAGGAAGGAGGATTACCTAATGAAAGTACTTCATTTAATAAGTGGTGGAGATACTGGTGGAGCCAAGACCCATATTATATCTTTAATGAAAGGCTTACAAAATATTATCGATGTTAAAATTATTTGTTTTATTAAAGATACATTTTATGAAGAAGTTAAGGATTCGAATATAGACATTGAAGTATTTGAACAAAAGGGCAGATTAGATATGTCTGTGATTTCAAGATTAGAAGAAGAAATAAATAATAAAAATTATGATATCATACATTGTCATGGTGCTAGAGCTAACTTTGTAGCCATGTTTTTAAAAAGCAGGGTGAGAAAGCCATTTATTACAACAATACATAGTGATTATGAATTGGATTTTAAGGATAATTTCTATAAGAAATTGATATTTACAAATCTAAATAAAGTTGCACTTAATAGATTTGACTATTATATTGCAATATCAGATTCATTCAAAGATATGCTTGTAGAGAGAGGATTCAAATCCGATAAAATATTTACTGCCTATAATGGAATAGATCTAGAAAGCGAAATGAATTATGTTTCAAAGGATGACTTTGTAAGCAGATACAATATTGATGCTGGTAATAAAACCATTATTGGAATAATTGCTAGATTGGATGCGGTAAAGGATCATGAAACATTTATTAGAGCTGCTGATGTGGTACTTAAAGAAAGAGATGATGTTCTTTTTTTAATTGCTGGAGATGGTAACGATAAAAAAAGATTGAGTTCTATAGTGGAGGAATTGGGAATAGGGGAATATGTTCATTTTGTTGGTTATGTAAAGGATCCCTATTCATTTTTTAATGCAATAGATATAAATATATTAACATCAATTAGTGAAAGTTTCCCTTATGTTATCTTAGAAGGGGCAAGGATGAAAAAACCTATAATATCCACTAAGGTTGGTGGCGTAAGTATGCTTGTAAAAGATGATTATAATGGATATACAATTGATGTAGGTGATTACAAGGCATTAGCAGATAAGGTAAATTATTTACTAAGTAATCCTGAGAAACATAAGATAATGGGTGAAAATCTATATAACAATGTTAAAGACAATTTTTCATCAGAACCAATGGCAAGAAGACATGTTGAAATTTACAATGAAATTTTGAATAGTGTGGAGGTAAAATAATGAAAATAATCAATGAAAAAGGAAAACTATTTGGATTAATAAATATCATAGATTTGTCAGTAGTATTGATTTTAGGATTATTAATAGTTGGTGGAGCTAAGAGAATGCAGTCCAAACCAATAATTGTTAGTGAGTCATCAAAAGCTCATATTACATATGAGGTGCAAGATATTAGAATGGTTTCAGTTGATAATATTGAAGTTGGAGACCCTTTATATCACTATGATAAGGGAGAGTTTGTAGGAACTATTGTTGAGAAAGAAGTTCAGCCATTTACGGAGCCCTTGGAAAGAGATGGAGAATGGGTGAATGCAGAAGTACCAGAGAAATACACTGTTACTTTTAAAGTTGAAGCAGATGTAAAAGATAATCCAGATGTAGTAGTTGTAGGTGGAGAGCAAACTAGAGTAGGTATCCAATATAGATTAAAGAATAAAAAGATAGCATTTTTCGGAACTGTACTTGGGATAAAAGTGCTTGAATAAGCTAGGAGTGATATTATGTATAATAGCTTCATTATAAGGATCTTTGTTGGAGCTTATGATGCATTTACTTTGGCTTATAAAGGGAGTATTTTAAAAAGGATAGTAGAATCTTTTAAAAGATGCATTTCATATCTAACAAATGGTTCCATATTTATCGGTATATTTACCAAAAATTATATGTTTATTGAAACAAGTATTTTTTATAAATTGTTTTCTAAGATTTTGGATTTTGTTACAAATATTTTTAAAAGACTTAATGATTTTTTTAAGAGAATTGGAGAAGAAAGTTTAATTTATACTAATATTAGTAAATTATTCGGTACCAATATTGCATTAATAAGATCTTTAACAGTCTTTGTACTATTCTTTGCCATAGGAGTAATAATAAATAATTTAATTAAAGGTGCATTTTCAGGTAGGTCCTATATACTGTCCTTTGGATTAATATTCATAACGATGATTATTTTAATCTTAGGTGAAGGTTTAGAAAAATTTTTAAACAACTCATTTATATATAGATTTATAAGAGATCTATTTATCATTGATGAAGAAGGAGGAGATCAGTGGTGGTAGAACAAATAAGACGTAAAGAATTAATCATTCCTATACTATTTGGTATTTTGTTCTCAGTACTATACCCTATCTTACCTTTAAAATATTTCGCAGCAGCATTTATAGGATTGATAGGTGTTGTATTGATATTATATGATGTAAAGATTGGACTAATGGCAGGAGTGTTTATATTGCCATTTTTACCAGATATGCTAAATTTACTATTTATGTATTTCTTATTAGCAGTATTTGTATTCAACAATGTAGTTAAAGATGCAAATCCATTGACTAAGACAAAGGTAGATATGCCAATAATACTATATCTAATAATAATTGTCCTTTCTACTATAACATCCATAAATCCAGTTGGTAGTCTTAGGGATTTAGCATTGCATATGGGCGGATTAAGCTTTTTATTTGTAATGATTAATACGGTTAAAGAGAAAAAGGATTTTAATACAATAGTCACTGTATTAGTGTTCTCTGCAACCCTTGTTGCGCTTTATGGTTTATACCAATATGTAGTTGGAGTGGAAATTGAAGCTGCTTGGGTTGATATGGAGGCTAATCCAGGTATGACAACTAGGGTCTACTCTGTATTTAACAATCCAAATATCCTAGCAGAGTATTTAGAAATGATAATACCATTGTCAGTAGCTCTATTTTGGTATAGTAAGAAATTAAGTAAAAAGGTTATATTTTTGGGGACAACTTTAATTATGGTTTTAGCCCTTGTGTTGACACAATCCCGTGGGGGATGGCTTGGATTTGCGTTTTCTGCCTTAATATTTATTATATTAATAGAGAAAAGATTATTGTTAACCCTTATACCAATATCTATAGCTGGAGTATTTCTATTGCCAGATTCAATTATCAATAGGATATTAAGTATTGGGAATTTAAGTGATTCATCTAATGCTTATAGAATAACTATGTGGGGAATTACTTTGGACATAATAAGGGATTATTGGGTAGCTGGAGTCGGATTTGGACATCAACCATTTAAGCAAACCTTTGAAACTTATATTAGGACTATGCCTACATTTCATGCCCATAATACTTATCTAGAAACAGCTGCAGAAATGGGTATTCCAGGACTTATAGCTTTTCTATTGTTTTTATTTGTATCGTTTAAATATGGTGTAAAATATTTAGTTAAACAGGATGATAAATATATTAAAGTGATGGCAGCAGGTGTATTAGCAGGTTTAGGAGCAGTTTTATTTCATGGTTTAGTTGAAAACATCCTATATTTACCTAAAATTATCATCACTTTTTGGATAATGGTCTCATTAATCTTAACTTTGCTTAGGATAAAGGAAAAAGAAAACGAGATTTCTTAAAGAGGAGAATTACTATGAGTTCAGCTAAATCAATACTTGTATCTGGTTATTATGGATTTGATAATAGTGGCGATGATGCCATATTAAAAGCTATAGTAAAAGATATAAGAAGTTTAGACAGTAAACTAAATATAGTTGTGCTATCAAATAATCCAGAAAAAACTAATGTTATGTATAATGTTAAAGCAATAAATAGATTTAAATTCATGGAAGTAATCAAGGCCATAAAGAGCACATCATTACTTATTAGCGGTGGAGGAAGTCTATTACAGGATGTAACTAGTACTAGGTCATTATTATATTACCTTGCGGTGATGAGTCTGGCAAAGTTTCTTAGAAAACCTATTATGGTTTATGCTAATGGCATAGGTCCTATTAATGGAAATATTAATAGAAAACTTTCTAAAGTTATATTAGATAAGGTAGACTTAATCACTTTAAGAGATGAGGATTCAAAAGTATATCTATCTGAAATGGGAGTTAAGAATAAAAATATATTTGTCACAGCAGACCCAGTATTTACATTGGAAGCATCAAGTGAAGAACATATAGATAATATATTTGTTAAAGAAGGAATTCCAGATAATAAAAGTTTTATTGGTATATCTATCAGAAAATGGAAATCTGCAACCAACCTTGTGGAAATTGTCTCAAAGACAATAGATTACATAATAGATAAATATCAAGTTGATGTAATATTGATACCTATGCATTATCCTGAGGATCTAGAGATTAGCTTAGAAGTATTAGATAAGGTCAAAAGTAGTAATTGTCATGTATTAAGGGATAAATATTCTGTAGAAGAAATTATGGGGGTAATCCATAGATTAGATTTGATAATTGCAATGAGATTACACTCCTTAATATATGCAGCAGGACAAGAGGTACCAATGGTAGGACTAGTTTATGATCCAAAGGTTGAAGGAATACTTAATTCATTAAATATGAATTATATGTGTAATGTGGATGATTTAGACTTTGAAGAACTAATTGGGCATATTGATATAGTTTGGAATAATAAAGAAGAATTAAAAGAAAGTCTTAAGCTACAAGATTTAGATTTAAAGAAAAAGGCAATTTCAAATGTTAATATGGCTTTAGAATTGTTAAAAGCGGGTGAGTAAATGGAAAAGATAAGCATATTTGGAGTAGATATATATAATACAACTCTTAAGGATACAGTTGAGCTCTTAAAAGAGCATCTTAAAGGAGATAAATTAATGAAGATTTATACTCCTAATACAGAGATCGTAATGGCGGCTAAGGATGATAAAGACCTAAGAGAACTATTAAATCGTGGGGACCTAGTAATACCTGATGGTATAGGTCTAATATATGGTGCTAAAATTCAAGGAAAACCATTAAAAGAGAGAGTTACAGGATCTGATACCTCGATTAAGTTATTGGAAGTTGCAAACGAAAATGGATATAGCTTATTTTTATTAGGTGGTAAAGATGGAGTTGCTAAACAAGCAGCAGAGAATATTAGCAAACAATATCCAAATATAAAAATAGCTGGATACCATCATGGATTTTTTAAAGGAAGTCACCTAGGAATTAAGGATTCGGATGAAGAACTAAAAATTGTTGAAGATATCAATAATAAGAAACCAGATATAATATTTGTAGGACTTGGTTTTCCAAAACAAGAGATGTGGATAGATAGCAATTCAGATAGATTAAATGCTAAAGTCATAATAGGCAATGGGGGAGTTATGGATATTCTTGCAGGAAATGCCAAAAGAGCACCGGAAATATATCAAAAACTAGGCTTAGAATGGCTATATAGATTGATTCAAGATCCATCAAGAATAAAAAGACAACTTGTATTACCAAAGTTTATGTTAACAGTTATATTTAATAAGAATGTGATTAAATAAGATTAGCCTCTGATAAATAATCAGAGGCTATAACTTTGTCAAATTTCTCATAATCTGTCCCTTCTTAGAATATTAATATATTGATATTGTAAATGGAGGGAGTATATATGAGAAAATATTTAATCTTCGGTTTAGTTTTGATTATTATTATGGGAAGTCTATTATTACCTAAAATAATGGGGGAAAAGGAGGACTTAGTAAAATTTAAGGCTCTAGATATTGAGGATGTTCCTGAAAAAATTGTAGAGATGTTACCGCAATACATAATGGAAGAAAGAGCATTGACTTGTAAATATAGGGATGATATCTATGTAATAGTCACTAGAGGAGAAAAGAAATCTGTAGGATATTTTGTGGATATAGAAAAAATAGTTAGAGAGGAATATTCGAAGGATAGCTTCGATATTGTTGTCTATGCAAAATACATAGACCCTAATCCAAACGAAGTACTACCTCAAGAATATGACTATCCAGCAATAATAGTTAAGACAAATCTAAAAGCCATGCCAGATCAAATTCATTTGGATATAGAGTATTTGGAGTAAAAAGGAACGGGGACACACCCCTGCAAGACGGTCTATCTATTTGGGGAATGTCCCCAATTATAGGAACAAACACAAAAATGCGACAAGGAGAACCGCCCCTTGTCGCATTACTCGTTCTATTCACTTGCAAAATTGTCAAAATATCCTTGCACCAATACTACAGGAGTTCCCTTATCTCCACTTCCACTTGTTAAGTCGCATAGACTTCCTAATAAATCTGTAATCTGTCTTGGAGTAGTTCCTAATGATTCTGCTTGGCTTAGAAGATCTACATCTTTTGTGTAGATTTTTTGTTTAACTGCTTTTAATACCTCTTCTCCTTGTAAATCATCAAGCTCTGTATCAACTATATATTTAAGCTTTAGCTCATTTGGCGTACCTTTTAAGCCCTTTGTATATCCAGGTGATACAACTGGGTCAGCTAACTCCCATATCTTACCTACAGGGTCTTTAAAAGCTCCATCTCCGTAAACCATTACTTCAATGGTTTTACCTGTTTTTTCATAAAGGATTTTTTGGATTTCTTCTACATAATTTTGAGAATCCCTAGGGAATAGTTTCACTTCATGGTCAGAAGCTAGATTTGATCCAAGTAAACCATATTCAGGATTATATCCACTTCCATCTATTGGTGAAGTCAATATATCGTCAATTCCCCAAAGTATATTAGCTCCAGCATTTTTTAATATTCTTTTAGTTCTTTCTCTATCGTGTATATTAGCTACTAAAATATCTTTAGTATACTTTAGTATTGTTCTTGGGTCGTTTGAAAAATATATGTCTATATTGTCATTAGCCATTTCTCTATAAAGGCTTACATAGTCTATTCCTGTAAATGGATGAGGTACTTTTTCTCCAAATAGTCTTCTATAGTCCTCTTCAGTTAAAACATCTGAATAAGGATTTATATTTAATTCATCCATTTTATCTAAATCCATAAGATGATTACCTACTTCATCTGAAGGATAGCTTAGAAGTAGATGTACCTTTCTATTACTCATAGCTATACCCTTTAGTAAAATTGAAAATCTATTTCTACTTAAAATTGGGAAAACAATACCTATATCATGAGGGAATTTTGTTTCAATGTCTTTAGCTATATCCTCTGCAGTTGCATAGTTACCTTGAGCTCTTGCAACTAAGGATTCTGTAATCCCTATTACGTCCTTATCTCTAAGTTCAAATTTTTCATTCTTTGCAGCTTCCAATACAGAATCTACAACAATATTTATTAAATTGTCCCCTTCTTTAACAATTGGGGTTCTTATTCCTCTCACAGTAGTACCGATATTTCTACTCATACTATTGCCTCCCATATAAAATTTACAACACAACTTGTATATTATAACATAAAATTCATTACTTACACTTAATTATTTCCTTTTCTGTGAATATAATATCTACAGGTATATCATAATCTTCCTTTGGAACCTCATCAATTAATTGTAATTCGAAACCTATAGCTAATTTTATTATATCAGGATACTTAGCTAAAAATCTATCATAATATCCTCCACCATAACCAACTCTATAACCACTTCTATCAAAAGCAACTCCAGGAACAATAGCTAAATCAATTTCCTCTGGATTTATTATTCTAATAAATTCATCCTTAGGAGTCAATATATTATAAAATCCTATTTCTAATTCATTAAAATCTAAAATCTCACTAGGTTTAATCTCCTTAGTTTTAGGAAAAGTTATTGGAACAACAATTCTTTTTCCATCATTAATACATTTTTCTATAAAATCATGGGTATCAACTTCATCACCAAAGCTAATAAAGGTCATTATTGTATTTGCATTTTTATATAAAGAAGAGTTAAATATTTTATCTATTATAATTTTGCTATATGTTTTATGCTTATCTTTACCTAGTTTTGACCGATTATCCAAAATAAGGTTTCGAATAGTTTTTTTTCTCAAATAAATCACTCCAAACGGTTTATTTATCTTCTAATCTATATTATAATATAATATTGAGGGAATGGAAATATTTTATACATATTTATGATAAGGGGTTAGTTTAAAACATCGAGGTGGAAGGTTTGATAAAATTAAGAAATATTTCAAAGGAATACAGTAATGGAGTCAAGGCTCTTTCAAATATAAATTTAGACATACATAAAGGAGAATTTGTATTTTTAGTAGGTTCCAGTGGTGCTGGTAAATCTACTTTGATTAAATTATTATTGAAAGAAGAAGATCCAACAGACGGAACATTACATTTAAATGGTGTAGACATAACTGATGTTAGAGATCGAAAGATTCCAAATATAAGAAGAAACATTGGGGTAGTTTTTCAGGATTTTAGATTACTGCCTAATAAAACAGTATATGAAAATGTCTCTTTTGCTATGGAAATTTTAGGTACTCATCCAAAGGAAATTAGAAGAAGAGTTCCTATGGTTTTGAGTTTGGTAGATTTAAGTAGGAAAGCCTCACATTTTCCAGACCAACTATCTGGTGGAGAAAATCAGAGGGTTTCAATTGCAAGGGCTATAGTTAACAATCCGCCTGTATTAATTGCGGACGAGCCTACAGGTAATCTCGACCCAGAGACTGCTTGGGAGATAATGAAAGTTCTAACAGATATTAATAATAGAGGTACCACAATACTTATGGCAACACATGCTAAAGATATAGTGGATAGTATGAAAAAGAGAGTTATAGCTATTGATAACGGAATAGTAGTTAGGGACGAAGAGAAAGGTGGTTATATCCATGAAATTCAGGCTCATTAAGAATGTCATTAGACAGGGATTTCAAGGTATGTGGCGTAACCGTGGAATGGGTGTTGCTTCCGTATCTTCAATCTCAGCAGTTCTAATGATATTAGGTGTAGTATTAATATTAATATTAAGTATTAATGCATTAGTAGTAGATACCCAAGGTAAATTTGATGAAATAGAGATATTTTTACATGATGATGTAAGTGATGAACAACTAACTTCCATTGAGGATATGGTACGTAGCAAAGATGGAGTATTATCGATTTTATATAAATCAAAGGACCAAGCATTGGATATTTATAAGGAACAGTGGGGTGATGAGGCCTACTTATTAGAAGGTCTTGAAAGTGATAACCCACTACCTAATTCCTATATAATTCAATTAAAAGATATTGAATATGCAGATGCCATAGTAGATGAAGCTAAGGGAATGTCAGGAGTTGAAAAAGTCAACTACCATAAGGAAATTATAGACAAGCTCATGCTATTAGCAAATTATCTGAGATTAGGTGGTATTGGTATTATTGCAGTATTAGTTGCAGTATCAATCTTTATTATCTCAAATACAATAAAGATAACAGTAGCTTCAAGGTCTAGAGAGATAAATATCATGAAATATGTAGGTGCAACCAATGGATACATAAAGGGTCCTTTTGTTATAGAGGGATTATTATTTGGTTTAATAGGCGCAGTTTTATCCATAGCTATAGTATACTTTGGATATGAATATTTTTATGGTTCAGTAAATGAAAAGTTATATGCTATATTTACGATTATATTAGTACAACCAAGTGCCATATTAGCAGATTTATCAATAATCTTTATCGCAATTGGCGCAGGTATTGGAGCTATAGGTAGTTTGGTTTCTATGAAGAGATTTCTAAATGTTTAGGGGGAGATAATGTGCTTAAGAAAAGAAGGGTAATATTCTTGTTGGTTCTGATAATATTGTCTTTAAATATTGTGTCAGCTTATGCATCAAATCTTGATGACTTAAAAAAGGAGCAAAAAGAGCTTAACCAGCAAATTAATAATACTAAGAATCAGATTAATGAAATTAATTCTAGAACAAAAGACGTAAAACAACAAATAGAAGATCTCGATAGAAAGATGAACCAAGCTAGTGTAGATTTAGAGAATGTAGAAAAGGAACTCAAGAATATTGAAGAACAAATAGTTATCACTACTGACGAACTAGAAGAAGCTGAAAGTAATCTTGAAGAAAAAAGAGATCAATTTAACAAAAGAATTAGGGTTATGTACATGAATGGGAATTCTGGTTTCCTAGAATTACTATTGTCATCAGATAATATTAAAGATTTTCTTTCAAGACAAGAGATAATAGAATCAATTGCAGAACATGATAGAGAACTAATCAAGTATATGAAGGAAACAAGAGATACAATAGATGCTAAAAAAGTAGAATTAGAGGCGCAAAGAGCATCTGTAGAAGTTACTAAAGCAAAGATTGAAGCTAGAAAAAAAGATTTAAATCAAGCTACTCGTGAGAAAGAAGGTTATATGGGTAGATTAGCACTTAATAAGAAGGCTTTAGAAGAAGAAATAGACAAGCAAAATGAGTATGCTAAAAAGATTGAAGCAGACATAATTAAATTAATGAGAAATACTGGTCCATATAGTGGTGGAGAAATGGCATGGCCAGCACCAGGATATAATAGAATAACATCAAATTTTGGATATAGGATACATCCAATACTAAAAACTAAAAAACTTCATACAGGTATAGATATTGGAGTACCTACAGGTGGAAATATAGTGGCTGCAGCCGCAGGTACTGTAATATATAGTGGCTCACTTGGTGGATATGGTAATACTATCATGATTGATCATAATGGTGGTATAGTCACACTTTATGCCCACAATTCAAGATTAGTAGCTAAAGAAGGTCAAGTGGTAGCAAGAGGAGATATAGTTGCAAAGGCTGGAAGTACGGGCATGTCTACAGGTCCTCACTTACATTTTGAAGTTAGAAAAAATGGTGCATATCAAGACCCACTTACTTGGTTAAAATAAAAAAAGGGGATTATCCCCTTTTTTTTAGTATAAAGAATGTATCCACTAATTTAAAGTGGTATAATATAAGTCATAATTTAATAAAATAGTCTCATAGGCTAGAATATTCGAGGTGAGAAAAATGGGAAAGAAAAAGAGTGTATTATTTGTTATAGTTTTATTAGTCCTAACAAATGCAATAACCTTTGGATTAACAAATATATTAACTTTACAATTTGATAATAGAGTTATTATACCAAGAGGTGAATATGAACAACTCTATTCCACATATATGGACTATTCAAAAGTTTCATATGTTGAAAATATTGTAAGGGAAAATTATTTAAGAGATGTTGATGATAATGCAATGTTAGATGGTCAACTAAAGGGATTAGTTCAATCATTAAATGACCCATATTCACAGTATTTGACTGTAGATGAGTTTCAATCACTAGCAGAACAAACATCAGGTACGTATGGCGGAATAGGTGTAATAGTTACACCTGGAGATGACAATTACATAACTGTAGTATCTCCAATAGAAGATACACCTGGTGAGAGAGCAGGACTTAAAACAGGAGACAAAATACTGGCTGTAGACGGAGTAGAGTATACAGCAGAAAATATGGATGCTGCTGTAAAGGTGATGAAAGGGGAGCCTAATACCAAAGTTACCATTACTATTATGCGTAGAGACAGTGAAGGTAGCAACCAAACCCTAGATGTAGAGATAACAAGGGAAATCATAAGATTAGTTACTGTGAAATCAAGTATATTAGATGATAGACTTGGATATATAAAGATTACATCTTTTGATGAAATAACTTATGGTGATTTTAAGGCTGATTTAAATGAATTAGAAAAACGTGGTGTTGAAGGTTTAATAATAGATTTAAGAAGCAACCCTGGAGGTCTTTTAAATATTTGTGCAGATATTGCAGATGAGTTACTAGGCGAAGGAGACATAGTTTATACTGAAACTAAAGCTGGAGAAAGAGAATATCTAAAATCAGATAAATCACAAACTACCCTACCTTTAGTAGTGTTAATAAACGGAGGTAGTGCCAGTGCTTCAGAGATATTAGCGGGTGCCATAAGAGATCACAATCGTGGAGAATTAATCGGAACTACAACCTTTGGTAAAGGTGTTGTTCAAAGAATTAGACAGTTTGATGATGGATCAGGTATTAAACTAACAATATCAGAATATTTTACTCCTAATGGTGATAATATCCACGGAATAGGTATTGACCCAGATATAGTAGTTGAACTACCAGAGGATATAGAAGGAATTGGTGTAGAATATATTGATAGTGATACACAATTACAAAAAGCTATGGAAGTATTAAATTCTAAAATAAAATAAATGTAGAAGTAGTTAAAAAAGGGGATTGTCAAATGTACGGGCTATATCAAATTGTATACTTTACAATTATGGATATATTTAGGACATTTAAATCTCCTTTTTTTATTTTAGTTGTGTTTATAATTTACTATCAATACAGACAAAGTACAAAGATGCCATTTGTCGCAACGGTTAATTCTATAATATTTGGTGTATTTGGAGGGCTTATTGCAACAGTAATATTCTTATATCTTCAGGTATATCTAGTACCAATGGATTTTATATATATTTTGGTAATTACAATTTTATTATCACTAATTGATACAAGATTTGTATGTTTTGCTTATGGTGGTAGTATTGTAGTACTTTTTAATCTTATATTTGGATTTCCGAATATTGATTCAAATGATTTGATGTTATTGGTGGCAGTTCTTCATATTGTTGAAGCTTTGTTAATTATCATAAATGGAAGTCACCAATGTGAAATATCAAATTTCGCAATAGGTTTTAGTGATGTTGGAGGTTATAAATTTAGTAGAATTTGGCCACTACCACTTGTTCTGTTTATCGGTGATACTATGATAAAACCTATTACAATTATAGCTTTATTAAACTATGGAGATTTTACCATATCTAGTTATCCTAAGAAGAAGACAATGTTATCCGGTATTACCTTATTTTTATATGGAATTATTTTATTAATCATAACCAAACAAAAAATAAGTCCATTTCTCCCACCCTTAGTAGCCATTATTGGACATGAATTTATTATTCAAATAAACAAGTATAGAGAAAAGACCAAGATTCCTTTATTTAGCAACCCTGTTGAAGGCATAAGGGTTTTAGCTGTTAAGCCTGGAAGTATAGCAAAACAACTAGGAATATCTAAGGGAGACATAATACTTAAGATAAATGATGTCATAATAAATGATGAGAGAGATATTATGGATATTGAAGCAATTAATCTAGATGGCTACAAGATTAGATATTTCAATATTAAAAGAGGAATTATTATAAAATCATATAAAGGAAAAAGAAAAACCCTAGGTATTATTACTTTACCAAGGGCTCTGTAGTATTTATTTTACTTAGATTTAATGAATATATAATTTGTGATTTAGTACTTTCAAATGAAACCTTAAAATCAATGTATAATAGATCATTTTCATTGTTATAATATGCTCTATCGCTTGATATATTTACAATTGGTTCCAGCTTTTTATTGTCTAATTCATATTTGTGGAAAGTAAAATCATTATTGATTTGGTTTGAACTAATGATTCCAATAGTACCTTCATCTATTATAAAATAGTTAGTAACATTTAAATTTATTTTGTCATATACTTTAGCCTGTTCTCTATTTAGTAATACTAATTCATTAGTATTATTTTTTTCGTTAAATTCGATATATCCAATATAGTTATTATTTATAAATCTTGGCATATATCCTTCGTTCTGAATGTCATAGTTAGTCCAGTCTGAAGTTAACTTAATATAATATTGCCCAGAATCTTTGTCTTTAACAGTAATGATCACATCATCATTTTGAATTTGAAAACCTACAATATCTGAATACATATAATTAACAATCTCTTTTGTATTGTCTATTATATTATAGTTGTAAATAGTTGATGTAACGCCAGTTTTGCCTAATATATATAAATTAGAATTATCTTTCCACTTTACAATGGAAGGATTAATTGGAGTATCAAAAACAACTTTATAGGCTTTGCTGTCATCTTTACTCATTATGTATAATTGATTATTGATATCATTGGATTCCAATATAACTATCGAATCGTAATTTGGACTATACTTAGCATCTATAATTTCTAAATTTGTAGAATACAAAATTCTTTTTGCTTCAGAGTTCACATCATATGCCCAAAGATTTGTCCATTTGCCATCTTTAGATATTATTTTTTCTTGTTTTTTATATAATAAAAACTCGTTTGGGATATAGTCTAAAATATTTCCTTCATCTATTATCTGTGATATAAAGTTCTTAGATGATTTTATTAATTCACCGCTATTGGCATCAACTATTACAGTCATATTTACAATAGGTGTTTCTAAATTATACTTATCTAAAATATTTTTGTAATTAAGTACCCATAATAAACTATCATCATTATTAATAATATTTATATCTGGTGAGGTATTAGTAACAATTTGAAAATCAGAATTTACCTTACTAATTATATCGTTAGGACTTTTGACTTTTATAGGTTTATAATTTTCATTGATAATATTAAATTTAGCATTTTCTATACTTCTTAGTCGAACATCTTTTAACTCAATCATGACTTGCGGTATAGCCAATTGATTCTCAAATCTATTAAAAATATTTTCAACGTGAATATTTATTTCATTACCAGATTTATTAATATTTGTTATTTTAACACCAGAAGTCTCAAGTAATCCTAAAGAAGTTAATAATCTAAATCCATTATCCTTTTTAACTATATCAACCTTAGGATCTAAACTTTGAAAGCCTTTGGATAATATTATCTGTTCTATATCAAATTTTATATCATCTTCATCTAATATATCTGTGTTTGCATTTGTATCTTTTATCATCAGTGGATTTTGATTATCACTAGAACAAGCTGTCATAAAAAACATTAGATATATAAGGGAAAATATAAGCAATATTCTCTTCACCAGGGCTCACTCCTTCTATCATATTTTACAATAGATACTACTTTTCTACAAGCACAAATAATTATATAATAAGTTTTGACAATAATCATATATAATATATAATATAATTCAAGAACGAATGTTCAAATTGAGGTGAAAATTGTGACTAAATTTAAAATAGAATCAAATTATAAACCAACAGGTGACCAACCTGAAGCTATAGATAAATTAGTCAAGGGACTAAATCAAGGCAATAAACATCAAGTCTTACTTGGAGTTACAGGTTCCGGAAAGACTTTTACCATGGCCAATGTAATAGAGAAGATTCAAAAGCCAACTCTAGTAATTGCTCATAATAAGACATTAGCATATCAATTGGCTAGCGAATTTAAGGAGTTCTTTCCAAATAATTCCGTTGAATACTTTGTATCATATTATGATTATTACCAACCAGAGGCTTATGTACCAGGTTCAGACACATATATTGAAAAAGATGCATCTATAAATGACGAGATAGATAAATTACGTCACTCGGCAACAGCGGCTCTTTTTGAGAGAAAAGATGTTATAATTGTAGCATCTGTATCTTGTATCTATGGTCTTGGTGACCCAATCAACTATGAAAATATGGTGGTATCACTTAGACCTGGTATGATTATAGATAGAGATGAGGTAATGAAAAGGCTTATAGAGATTCAATATATGAGAAATGATATCAACTTTATAAGAGGAACATTTAGAGTAAGAGGGGATGTACTTGAGATATTCCCTGCAGCATCAAGTGAGAATACCATAAGATTGGAGTTCTTTGGTGATGAAATTGACCGTATTGTAGAGGTAAATCATTTGACTGGTGAAGTAATAGGAATTAGAAAGCATGTCTCCATATTTCCAGCTTCTCACTATGCTACTAGTGAAGATGTTATTAAGAGAGCTTTAGTAACTATTGAAGAGGAATTAGATGAGAGACTAAAAGAACTAAAAGATCAAGATAAACTTGTTGAGGCACAAAGGCTAGAGCAGAGAACTAGATATGATTTGGAAATGTTAAGTGAAATGGGATTCTGTAATGGAATAGAAAACTATTCAGCCCATTTAAGTTCTAGACCTATGGGAAGCAGGCCTTTTACTTTAATTGATTATTTTCCAGAAGATTTTTTAATAATTATTGATGAATCTCATGCTACAGTTCCACAAATTAGGGGTATGTATGCAGGGGATAGATCTAGAAAGACGACTTTAGTAGATTATGGTTTTAGACTTCCATCAGCCCTTCACAATAGACCATTGGAATTTAACGAGTTTGAATCCATGATAAATCAAGTAGTATATGTATCAGCAACACCTGGACCTTATGAGAAAGAACATACTCAAAATACTGTGGAGCAAATTATTCGACCAACAGGATTATTGGATCCAGTAATAGATGTAAGACCTACACAGCATCAGATAGATGATTTAGTAAATGAAATAAATAAAGTAGTAGAAAGAGAAGAGAGAGTACTTGTCACTACACTTACGAAGAAGATGGCAGAAGATTTAACCAAATATTTCAAAGAAATTGGAATAAAAGTAACATATCTTCATTCAGATGTGGAAACAATTGAAAGAATGGAGATTATTAGGGATTTAAGAATGGGTAAATATGATGTACTTGTAGGGATTAACCTTCTAAGAGAAGGATTAGATTTACCAGAAGTGTCTTTAGTTGCCATTTTAGATGCAGATAAGGAAGGTTTCCTAAGATCTGAAACATCACTAATTCAAACCTCAGGAAGAGCAGCAAGAAACATAGAGGGTAAAGTAATAATGTATGCTGATAAAATCACTGGTTCTATGGAAAGAGCAATAGGTGAAACCAATAGAAGACGTGAAATTCAAGATAAATATAATAAAGAACATGATATAGTTCCTAGAAGTGTAAATAAAGGAATCAGAGATATAATTGAAGCTACAATTGTAGCTGAAGAAGAGGCAAAATTCGAAGATAGCTTTAGTAAAGATGAGATAGAATCAATGATAATTGGATTAGAAGGTGCGATGCTTAAAGCTGCAGAAGAGTTAAACTTTGAAAAAGCAGCAGAATTAAGAGATAAGATAATAGAACTAAAGAAGATGAATCAATGAGGTGGACAATATAATGACAAAAGATAAGATAATTATCAGAGGAGCCAAGGCTAACAATCTTAAAAATGTTAGTTTAGAAATTCCTAGAAACAAGTTTGTAGTATTTACAGGATTGAGTGGTTCTGGGAAATCATCCTTGGCCTTTGATACCATATATGCTGAAGGGCAGAGAAGATACGTAGAGTCTCTGTCTAGTTATGCTAGGCAGTTTCTTGGTCAGATGGACAAACCAGATGTTGAGTATATTGAAGGATTATCACCATCAATTTCAATTGACCAAAAGACTACAAACAGAAATCCTCGTTCAACAGTAGGTACTGTTACTGAAATCTATGACTATTTAAGACTACTATATGCTAGAATTGGTACTCCATTTTGTCCTAAATGTGGAAGAGAGATATCTAGCCAAACAATAGATCAAATGGTTGATAGTTTGATGAAATTAGAAGAGAGAACTAGGATTCAAATACTGGCGCCTGTAGTAAGAGGTAAAAAAGGTGGTCATGTTAAGGTAATAGAAAACATTAGAAAAGAAGGATATGTTAGAGTAATCATTGATGGAGAAAGTCGTGATGTATCAGAAGATATAAAATTAGATAAGAATAAAAACCATACTATTGAAATTGTAGTTGATAGAATAGTAATCAAGGAAGGAATTGAGGCTAGACTTGTGGACTCACTAGAAACTGCTTTTTCTTTAGTTGATGATTTAGTTGTTGTAGATGTATTGGATAAAGAGAGAATGACCTTCAGTCAAAAGCTTTCTTGTCCGGACTGCAATATATCAATGGAAGAATTAGAACCTAGAATGTTCTCTTTCAATAATCCATTTGGTATGTGTCCAACATGTAATGGATTAGGATTTCATAAGAACATTGATCCAGACCTTATTATACCAAACAAAGAACTAAGTATTGATGAAGGTGGATTAGCTCCATATAGTGGTTCTGCTGAAGGAACATATTATTATCAAATATTTAAAACCTTAGCTAAAGATAATGGATTTAGTACAGATAAGCCATTGAAGGATGCACCAAAGAAGTTGATAGATGAAATTTTATATGGAACTAATAGAGAAATAAGCTTTGAATTTGATAGTCACTTCCAAGAAGGTATTAGAAACTATAAAGGTACATTTGAAGGAATAGTCAATAACTTAGAAAGAAGATATAAATCAACAGCCTCTAATGCAATGAAAGACAAAATAGAAGACTTTATGGCAGATAACCCATGCCCTGATTGTCATGGAAATAGACTTAGGGAAGATGTACTATCTGTTAAGATAAATGGATTAAATATTATAGAGGTTACAGATTTATCTATATCAAAATCTATAGAATTCTTTGAGAAATTATCATTGACGGAAAAGCAACAAAAAATAGGGGAACAGATACTAGTTGAAGTCAATGAAAGATTGAAATTTTTAGAACAAGTCGGACTAAATTATCTAACTCTGTCACGAATGGCAGGAAGCTTGTCTGGTGGTGAGTCTCAAAGAATAAGGTTAGCAACTCAGATCGGCTCTAGTCTAGTCGGAGTAGTTTATGTACTAGATGAGCCTAGTATAGGACTACATCAGAGAGATAATGAAAAACTATTAAAGGCATTAAGAGACTTAACAGATTTAGGCAATACTTTGATAGTAGTAGAGCATGATGAAGATACTATGTATATGGCAGATTACATCGTAGATATAGGCCCAGGAGCAGGGATACATGGTGGAACCGTCGTAGCCCAAGGCACAGTGGAAGAAATAAAGAACAATCCAGATTCTATAACAGGACAATATCTATCTCATAAATTAAAGATAGAAGTTCCAGAGACAAGAAGACAACCTAATGGCAAATGGCTTGAAGTAATTGGGGCCAAAGAAAACAATTTAAAAAATATAGATGTAAAGATACCGCTAGGTGTATTAACTGCTGTAACTGGAGTGTCAGGTTCTGGTAAATCATCCTTAGTCAATGAAATCTTATACAAATCATTACAAGCAAAATTAAATCATGCAAAGACAAGACCTGGAAAGCATAAAGAGATAAAAGGTATAGAGCATTTAGATAAGGTAATAGCCATAGACCAAAGTCCTATAGGTAGAAGTCCAAGATCAAACCCAGCTACTTATACAGGTGTATTTGATGCTATAAGAGATGTCTTCGCCATGACAAATGAATCTAAACTAAGAGGCTATAAAAAGGGTAGATTTTCTTTCAATGTTAAAGGCGGTAGATGTGAAGCTTGTAAAGGTGATGGAATACTAAAGGTAGAAATGCACTTTTTACCTGATGTTTATGTTCCTTGTGAAGTATGTAAGGGTAAGAGGTATAATAGGGAAACCCTTCAAGTTAAATACAAAGGCAAGACTATTGCAGATGTTTTAGAAATGACTGTAGAAGAAGGAGTTAAGTTCTTCGAAAATCAACCTAAGATAAGTCGCAAATTACAGACATTATACGATGTAGGACTAGGGTATATAAAGATTGGCCAATCATCTACAGAATTATCTGGTGGAGAAGCTCAAAGAGTCAAACTAGCTACAGAACTTTCTAGAATGTCAACGGGTAGGACCATCTATATACTAGATGAACCAACAACTGGTCTACATGCTGCAGATATCCATAGATTGGTGAATGTCCTTAATCAATTAGTTGAAGAAGGTAATTCAATAATAGTTATAGAACATAATCTAGATGTTATAAAGACAGCAGATTATATAATAGATTTAGGACCTGAAGGAGGAGACGGTGGAGGAACTATAGTAGTCACTGGTACTCCCGAAGAAGTAAGTCAATGTAAAGAATCTTACACAGGTAAGTTTTTAAAAAATGTTTTAGATTAAGAAAGGAGAGCAATCAATTGAAAATTACTGTTTTAGAACCATTAGGTGTCTCTGAGGAGGAGTTAAGAAATATTGCAAAACCAATTACTGACAAAGGTCATGAATTGATTATTCATAATGAGAAGACTTCCGATATAGAAATATTAAAGGAAAGAGTCAAAGATACAGATGCACTAATAATTGCAAACTCACCACTTAAAAGAGAGGTTATAGAGGCAGCAGATAATCTAAAGATGATCTCAGTAGCTTTTACAGGTTATGACCATGTTGATTTAGAGATTTGTAAAGAAAAAGGAATTTCTGTAAGCAATGCTGCTGGCTATAGTACTCATTCTGTAGCAGAACTGGCATATGGCCTTATGATATCACTTTTAAGAAAGATAGTGACCTTAGATAAAGTCACTAGAGATGGTGGTACTATGGCTGGATATAGACAAAATGACCTATACGGTAAAACCCTAGGAGTAATAGGTACTGGAGCTATTGGTAAAAAGGTTGCAAATTTAGGACTTGCCTTTGGTTGTGAAGTCTTAGCATATAATAGAAGCAAAGATGAAGAACTTGTAAATGCAGGTGTTAAATATATGGAATTAGATGATGTCCTTAAAGAAAGTGACATAGTCACAGTCCATCTTCCGCTAACTAGTGGCACTAGAAGTCTAATCAATGAAGATAAACTTAAATTGATGAAAAAAGATGCACTACTAATAAATACCGCAAGAGGACCAATAGTAGATAATGATGCACTAGCAAAGGCACTTAATGAAGGATGGATAGCAGGAGCAGGTATAGATGTATTCGATATGGAGCCACCGATTCCTAGTGAGTACTCATTATTGAATAGTAAGAATGCTATTCTAACACCACATATAGGATTTGCAACAGAAGAAGCAATGGTAAGAAGGGCACACATAGCATTTGGAAATGTAGATGGTTGGATGGAAGGCACTCCACAAAACGTTGTTCTGTAGGGATTAAAGAATTCCATATATTGTCATCCTGAACGAATGTGAAGGATCTTAGAGCTTAAGATTCTTCGTTATCTCAGAATGACAGGATATATAAAAGTCGGAAGGATTAATTAGTCCTTCCGACTTTTGCATCTTCTATTAAAAATTCCCCAAACATATCAGCCACAACATTATCAAGTTCTTCCCTGTGATAAATATAATATTTACGTCCATCTCCTTCACCAGGGATTGTAGTAGTTACCATATTTTCCATATCAACTTTTCTCGCTGCCCATGCAGCTTTTAAGACTGTATCTAAAGGAATATTCGTATCTACATAATCAAAATATGTCTTAGCTAGTTTATCTATTTTCAAGATATTCTTTGGCTTTAGAGTTTGCTTGACCATTTCTTTAAGAAACATTTGCTGAGCTTGAACTCTTCCAACATCACCTTCAGGGTAACCTGTACCATCATTGTTTTTTCTCCATCTTAAGAATTGGATAGCTTGATCACCATCAAGAGTTTGTGGCCCTTTTTGTAAATCTACATGAAATTCCATACCCTTAGTAGTATCGTCATATTTCATTCTTCTAGGTACATCGATTTCTACTCCACCAATATCCTCTACAATCTTTTCAACAGCTTTGTAATCTATCTTTACGAAATGCTCAACATCTACATTTAGAAAATCTCTTACAGTGGCTAAGGTTAAATCAATACCGCCATATGCATGGGCATGATTTATTTGGTCTAAATCATCTCTGATAAGTACTTTTGTATCCCTTGGTATAGACATCATCTTGATATCACCAGTTTTAAAGTTGAAACTAGTAAGTATCATGGTGTCTGTTCTACCTCTACTAGCTTTTGATAAATCATATGAGTCCATCCCTAAAAGTAAAAACAATATTTCATCCTTATTCTTAGGTTTGATTTTCTCGGTTTTTTCTAGTTCGTTTTCAATGTCATCATTATTTTCATCATCTATTGCAATAGTAGGATTATCATCGTTATCAAAATAATTGTTATTGTTTAAATTTATAAATACAAAGGAAAATACTATACTTGAAATTATAAAAGTTATAAGAAACTTTCTTTTAATACTCATACCCACACCTCTTTTAACAAGTTCTAATTATTTTATACATTATCATAAATAAATTTCAAATACAATTGAAAAACGCTATTGTCACTGTATTGTAACCATATATTGTAAATCATATTATTATCTAAATTGACACCAAAACCATCATTGTTAATAAAATAGTAATAGTGATAGATATGAGGTGATAAAAATGTTTAGAGATTTGGTTGTTGGTTGGGATAGTACCACTAGATTAGATAATGGTAGTGAAGTAAACTATATAAATTTTGATAATGCAGCAACAACTCCTCCTTTTAAATCTGTATTAAATGAAATTGTGAGATTTGCACCAGATTATTCCTCAGTACATAGGGGAGCAGGATATAAGTCAAAGATATCATCACAGTATTATGAAAGGGGAAGGGATGTTGTACTAGATTATATAAAGGGAGATAAGGACTACCATACAGTAATATTTTTGAAGAACACAACAGAATGTATCAACAAATTATCCTATAGATTACAGGATGAATTACAAGGAAAGATAGTTTTATCCACATATATGGAGCATCATTCCAACTTATTACCTTGGAAATATAAATACAGTACAGATTATGTAAAAGTTGATTCATTTGGTAGATTATCTTTAGCAGATTTAGAATATAAGCTTAGATATTATAATGGTAGAGTAGGGTTAGTAGCTGTGTCAGGAGCATCTAATGTTACAGGATATACTAATCCTATTCATGAAATAGCCAAAATAGTCCATAGATACGGAGCAAAGATATTAGTAGATGGTGCTCAGTTAATTCCTCATAGCCCCTTTGATATGAAACATATCAATAGTGAAGAGCATATAGATTACTTAGCATTTTCAGCTCACAAGATGTATGCTCCCTTTGGGACAGGAGTACTAGTAGCACCTAAGAGTACCTTTGAGAAAGGATATTCAGAACATATCGGTGGCGGAACAATAAAATATGTATCCATGAAAAATACCATATGGGCAGATCCACCAGAAAAAGAGGAGGCAGGCACACCAAATCTAATGGGAGTTGTAGCATTATCAGAAAGTATCAAGACACTAATGTCCATAGGTATGGAAAATATAGAAGCACACGAAAGAAATCTAACAGTATACGCACTAAATTTGATGAGAGATATACCAAATCTAGCCATTTATGATGATTTCGATACAGATAACAAGGTATCAATCATATCATTTAATATAGATGGGCTACATCATGAACAACTAGCAAATATTTTAGGAAGTGAAGGCGGTATAGGAGTCAGAAATGGATGTTTCTGTGCTCAACCATATGTGCAAAAACTATTGAATATCTCTGATGAAGTTATGGAAAGGTATAGAAGTAATGAAAACTGTCCAAAACCTGGATTAGTAAGGATAAGTTTAGGATTATATAATACTTATGATGAAATATATTTATTTACAAAGCTGTTGGATAAGGTAGGCAGAAATGTGGAGTATTATAGAGAGAGGTATAGGTAGGACATATGGCTTCATAATGTTTGGTATTATTTGATATAAAAACCCTCCTTATTTACTTATCATAGCAAATAAGGAGGGTTTCTCTATACCCATTTAAACCAAAATGTTACACCGTCATCGTCGTTATTAGCACCATATGAGAATTTGTGCAACTCAAAAATTGTTCGTGAAATAGCTAGCCCTAAACCAGTGCCTCTTGTATTGTCACGCTCTACATTACCTTTTTTATAGGGCAACCATATTTCCTTAATCTTATCTTCTGGTATGTGGCTGCCACTATTATATATTTCAAATTTTTTGCTTGATATTTTTATATTAATTCTGCCATCTTCTGGGGTGTTATCAATGGCATTGACCATAAAGTTATCAATCACTCTCTCTATTAGGGAATTATCTGCTTTTACATCAGCATTTCCTTCAATAGTGATAGATATATGCTTATCATCACAAACTTGCTTATAACGGTTAATAATCTCATTGGATATCTCAGCAAGGGATATATCTATAAGTTTTAAGTCCAAGGAATCTGATTCAATCCTACTCATCTCAAGCATCTGGCGTATGATTTTATCCATTCTACCTACATTTTCATTGATATGGTTTGCATAATCATTTCTTTTCTCAGTGTGAATGTTTTCTTGTAAGTTTTGTGCATATCCTGAGATAATACTTAAAGGGGTTTTCAAATCGTGTGCAAGTGCATCGGTCATTTCTTTACGTTGTTTTTCCAGTTGTGCTCCTATTAAGTAGGTTTTATAGCTTTGTCTAGAGAGAATATATGCAGCAATGATAAATATAAACAAGCATGAGATCCAAACATATAGCAGAGTAGAAGAGATTCGTTCTCCTATATTGATATCTAGTCCAACTGCTGTCCAAAAATCACTATGGAAACTATTCTCGCCTAATATTGTGACACTGTTCTGATAAGGTACTATCATATAGTAACGATAGATTAGTGAATTTACTCGTTCTCTAGAAGTTGTGGATTCAAGGATCTCTTGTACAGATTTATTTAACTTTGACTGTTCAGTTACCATTTGTCTGATTTCATCCCGATTTTCATTATTCTGAACATTGTATTCTTGCATTATGCCACCATGTTCAAAATATGGTAAATTCCTCATATTCCTATAATTTGAACTGTAGACTCTATTATCTTTACGGTCTGCACTACTTGAAACCACTTTCCTATTTTCATCGAAATCAGTAGCATACATAGGAGAAACGACTATCTTGTCTGGAATCAGCACTTCATTGTCCATCCACAAACCGTATATACTCAGTAAATATCCATCCAGGTCACCAATTTTTTTTGCTTTTGGATTGGTATATATATAATTTTCAAGCTCTTTTATTTCTTCTTCACTAAACCAATCCTTAGGATTTAACAATCCATATCTTATAGAATGAGTATTTCCATCAATTACATTATAGGCGCATCTCCAGTAATCATTTGTATTATATAGAAGCTCATAGTCACTTGTAAATAAGGCAACTTCAGGAACATCAAATATGCCAACATAAATAGGTTTATTTACAAAATTCTTTTTAATTTTATATATATCTGCAATCTGATTATTCGAGTCAAGATGACCTTGTAAATTTTCCACTACTCTATTGCTAATTTGTGTAGAGTGTAAGGCAAGCTCTCTATCAACTGTCTTCTTTTCCTTGGAAACTAGGAATACAGAAAAACCTACCATCAACAATAGATAAGTCGCTAAAAAAACACTAAACATTCGTATATAAATAGATTTCTTCATTCTATTACTTTTCATAATCCACCTCCATCTTATAGCCTTTTTTAAACACAGTCTTTATTTGGGTAGAAGCGATACCTAAGGCTTTACGAAGCTTTTTTACATGATTATCCACTACTCTTTCATTACCATCAAAATTATAACCCCATATTCTAATCAGTAAATCATCACGACTCACTACCTTACCATGATTTTCAATAAGTACTTTCAATATGGCAAACTCTATTGGTGCAAGTATTATTTCATCATCATCAACATAGGCCCTATATCGATATGGGTCTAATTTTATTCTTCCAGCTGTCATTACTTCTTTTCTTATCATGCCTTTTGAACGTCTGAGTAAAGCCATGGATTTTGCATAAAGTTCAGCTAATGAAAAAGGTTTTGTTACATAATCATCACATCCAAGGTTGTATCCATGTAATATATCATTTTCACTATGTTTTGCTGTAATAAAGATTATAGGCACATCACTAGTTTTTCTTAATTCTCTACAAATTGTAAATCCATCTACCTCTGGAAGCATAATATCGAGAAGTACCAAATCGTAGTTATAGTCCATGGACTTCAATTTCCCCTCACTTCCTGTAGATGCAGTGTGAATAGTTAAATCTCCATTACTTTTTTCTGTAAAGTAATCAATTATAATTTCTCTAATCTCTGGATTATCTTCAACTAAAAGAACTTTGAACACCATATCAACACCTCCAAGTATATGGTAACATATTAATATATCTTTTTTGTATCCTTCTGGAATTATTTAGTAGTTATAATCTTTAATTTTGCAAGATTAATATATGAATTATCGATTACTTAGGATATTATAGATACAAGATTAATTAAAGGGGTTTTCAAATGGAAAAGTTTAATGCAAATAAAACAAAACAAGGGATTATGGTAATTACTTTATTATCCATAATTTTAATGTTTATAGTAGATTATTTTATACAACCAGGATATATAATGAAGTCCATGATTAAAATCATATTGTTTTTGATAATCCCACTTATTTTTATTAAGGCAAATAGAAGTATATCAATAAAAGAATATTTTAGGATAAGTTCAAAAAAACAGTTTTTAATATCTTTGGGATTGGGCATTGGTGTTTACTTAATTATTCTTGGAGCATATTTCATATTAAGGAGCTTTATCAATCTAGACAACATACAGGATATATTATTGGAAAGTTTAAATGTAGATAAGGATAATTTTATTTTTGTTGCATTGTACATATCATTCTTTAATTCACTATTGGAGGAATTCTTTTTTAGAGGATTTATATTCTTAAGTTTATTAAAGACAAGTGGAAGATTTAATGCTTATGTAATAAGTGCATTAGCCTTTGCAATATATCATGTTGCAATAATGGCTGATTGGTTCAATCTATCTTTATTCATCCTTGCAATGTCAGGCTTGTTTATTGGTGCATTGATATTTAATTATTTGAATGAAAAAAACAATAACATATACAATTCATGGTTAGTTCATATGTTTGCAAACTTTGCAATTAATACTGTAGGATTCATAATGTTTGGTATTATTTAATGCAAAAAACTCCCAATAATCAAAAAGTGATTATTGGGAGTTTTGTTCTATTTGTTAGGTTATATTCTTTTTTCAAACTTAGATAAGTCTTTATTATTCCCTATTACAACAAGTATATCTCCTTGAGCAATTTTATAGTCAGCATTTGGAGAGATGTTGATACCATTCTTATGTTTAATAGCTAGAATATTAACGCCATACTTAGAAGGTAGTCTAAGATCAAGAAGTGATTTTCCTTCCCACTCATCTAAAACAGATATTTCTACAATGCTGTAATCAGGTGACAATTCAATATGGTCTAATATGCTAGGGGAAACTAAGTTATGTGCAACCCTAACCCCCATATCTCTTTCTGGAAAAACAACTGAATCTGCACCGACTTTATTTAGTAATCTTCCATGTATCTCTGTTTGTGCCTTAGCAATAATTCTTTTTACTCCGATTTCTTTACATATTAATGTGGTCAATATAGATGCTTGTATATCAGCTCCAATACTTACTATCACTACATCAAAATTAGTTAAGCCTAAAGATGTTAATGCGCTTTCATCTATTGTATCTACCTGTACGGCGTGAGTAACTTGGTCGGCAATTTCTTGAACTATCACTGGATCTTTGTCAATTACAAGAACATCATGACCCTCATTATAAAGTGTTTTAGCAACACTACTTCCAAAACGCCCACAACCTATAACAGCAAATTGTTTCATAACTATACCTTCCTTATCCTATAATAATTTTTCCTTCTGGGTATCTATACTTTTTATTATCTGTTTTTTGTTTTTTTGCCAATGCAAAAACCAGGGTTAAAGGACCAACTTTACCTGCATACATCGTTAAGGCTATAATAAATTTTCCTATATCTGATAGCTCAGGGCTTAGATTCCTGCTAAGACCAACTGTTGCAAATGCTGAAACAGTTTCAAATAAAAGATCTATAAACTTAACACCCTGTTCGGTTACAGTAAGTATCATAGTAACTAAAGTTACTAATAATAAACTCACAGCTGTAATAGCAATTGCTCTAAGGACAATCGAATTAGGAATTCTCCTTCTTAATACTTCCACATCATCATTACCTTTTAATACAGATCGTACTGTAAGAAAAATAACTCCAAATGTAGTAGTTTTTATACCACCAGCAGTTGACCCAGGTGACCCTCCTATAAACATTAATATAATTAGTACGAAAATCGTTGTATCATAAAGTGGAGCCATATCCACACTGTTAAAGCCAGCAGTTCTAGCAATTATAGATTGGAAAGTTGAAGCCAGTATCTTTCCTTTTAGGGATAAGTTTCCAAGAGTTTCAGGATTATTATATTCAATGATAAATATTAAAACTGAACCTAATATTAATAAAATAGCAGAAATTAATAGCACAAGCTTTGTGTGCAATGAGCATCTATGAATATTTTTATTTTTTGAAATATCAAGATACACTGTAAATCCAAGTCCACCTAATATAACCAGTGAACCTATGGCGAAGTTTACTACTATATCATCTACAAAAGGAATCATATTATTTCCTATTACATCAAATCCAGCATTACAAAATGCTGAAATTGCATGAAATACAGAAAACCAAATACCTTTTTTTAGTCCATATATAGGAATAAATCTTGTGGAAAGAAAAATTGCTCCTATACCTTCTATTATAAAAGTAGTAGCTATGACATATTTAGTAAGCTTAACTAGTCCTGACAAAGAAGATGAATTTAGCTCTTCTTGCATTACAAGCCTATCTTTTAGTGTTATTTTCTTACCTAACAATAGAGCAACTATTGTCGCCATTGTCATAAAACCTAACCCACCTATTTGTATCAATGTTATAATTACTACTTGACCAAATAAAGACCAATGTTCAGCAGTATTTACAACTACAAGACCTGTCACGCACACTGATGAGCTAGCAGTAAAAAGTGCATTTATAAAGCCGATACTCTCACCATCTGCTGAAGCAATGGGTAAATTTAAAATGTTTGCGCCAAATAGAATAATAAGTGCAAAGGCTATTGCTAATACTCTTGGTGGATTTAACTTTGATTTGTCAAATCTCTTTAAAAAATCTATTGTAATCATCTCCAAAAAAGTCATATATAGTTATTATCCTTGGATTCTAACACTTTATTCTTAAATGTTCAAGTAAATGTTATGTGAACTTTTATATAGAAATTGAACACCCTTATTAAGTATAAAAAAACCTCTTTTTACAAATCCTAGAAGAAGGAGGTTTTTTAATGGGAAAAAAACTAAGTTTACTTATGTTTAGTGGTGAATTTGACAAGGCACTGGCTGCTTTAGTACTTGCTAATACAGCTAGGGAAATGGATATGGAAGTGACCATGTTTTTTGCATTTTGGGGACTATCCTTAGTAAGAGATCCTGATGAAATATCGGATGAGGATAAGACCTTGTGGGAGAAGATGATTGCAGGTATGACTCCAAAAGGAATAGAGAATTTACCTTTATCTAAGATGAATTTCGCAGGAATTGGTAAGAAGATGTTAGAAGAAATGATGGAAGATAGCGATACTCCACCTATTACTGCATTCTTTAAAGGAGCATTGAATAAGGGTGTTGTAATGAAGGCTTGCAAGTTATCTTGCGAAGTAATGGGGTTCAGTGATAAAGAGCTATTAGATGAAGTTGAGATTATTACAGCTGAAGATTACCTTAAAGATGCTTTGGAATCAGACATTCAGTTATTTATATAAAATTCAAACTTAAGTCTTAGTTTTATATGGACATGTTTTTGATAAATAACATATTTGTATAAAATGTAAATTATCTGTATAATATTGTTAATTATAATATGAGGCTATTTAGCCTCATATTTTCATAATGATTGGAGGAATAATATATGATTAAAGAAAAAAGATTATTAGAGAGATTTTTAAACTATATTCAAATTGATAGCCCTACTAAACATGAGAGAAAATTTGCTGATTATTTAATGAATGAAATGAAAGAAATAGGTTTGGATGTATACATGGATAATGCTGGAGAAAAAGTTGGTAGTGATTCAGGTAATGTGATTGGTAAATTAAAGGGAAATACTGAAGGAGAAACTATTCTGTTCAGTGCTCATATGGATACAGTATCACCTGGAGTTGGTATTAAACCTGTGATAAAAGATGGAGTTATTTATAGTGATGGAACTACTATCTTGGGTGGTGATGACAAAGCAGGTATAGCTGCTATTATGGAAGCATTAGAAACTATTATAGAAAATAATATTCCTCATGGAGATATAGAAGTTGTATTTAGCATCTATGAAGAAGGTGGATTATTTGGCGCAAAGAACTTAGAGTATGATAAGTTAAATGCTAGAGTCGGTTTTGTATTAGATAGTGGTGGAGACCCAGGAGATATTGTTGTTCAAGGTCCTGCTCAAAATAAGATAAATGCAAAATTTATAGGTAAAGAAGCCCATGCTGGAGTGGCTCCAGAACACGGTATCAGTGCTATACAAATTGCTGCTGAAGCTATAAGCAATATGAAATTACTGAGAATAGATGAAGAGACTACTGCTAATATTGGACACATTTCTGGTGGGGAAGCTACTAATATAGTTACAAAAGAAGTGGTATTCCGCGGTGAAGCTAGAAGTCTAAGTAATGAAAAATTAAAGGAACAAACTGAACATATGGTTAAATGCTGTGAAGATGCAGCTAAGAAATATGGTGGAAAAGTTGAAATGGATGTAGATAATGCCTATGGCGCTTTTAAAGTTGATGAAGATGATGAAATTGTGCAAAAGGTAAAAGAAGCATGTACTAACCTAGGGCTAAAACCACACACTATGACTTCAGGTGGAGGTAGCGATACCAATATATATAATGATAATGGTATCAAAGCAGTAAATTTAGCTGTAGGCATGAGATTAGTACACACATTAGAAGAGCATATCCATATAAAGGATTTAGAAAAATCAGCTAAAATGGTATTAGAGATTGTAAAAGTTTATGCTTAATATTACCAATTTAATGTAGTATAATATTTGTAATAGAAATGGAGGGATATACTTGGGTATCAATGAGAGAGTAAGTAAATTAAGAGAATTAATGAAGTCAAAAGGAATAACAGCATATATAATACCTACATCTGATCCTCATCAATCAGAATATTTAGCATCACATTATAAAGGAAGAACTTGGATTTCTGGTTTTACAGGATCAGCGGGTACTGTAGTGATTACTCAGACGCATGCTAATTTATGGACTGATGGTAGATATTTTATTCAAGCTGAAAACCAATTAAAAGGCTCCGAATATAAATTGTTTAAGATGGGAGTACCAGGTGTACCTAATTATATTCAGTGGCTTAAAGATAATATCAAATCTGGAGATACCATAGGTTATGATGGTAAAGTCTTTTCTCAAACTACTGCTGAAAGATTAGAAAAAGAGTTTGAGGGCTTAGGAGTAGGATTTAATGATGAATTTGATTTAGTTGGAGAAATTTGGGAAGACAGACCAGAACTAACTAAAGAGCAAGCTTTCCATCATGAGCTTAAATATACTGGATTATCAGCAAGTGAAAAGATAGAAAAAGTAAGAGAAAATATTAAAGCTAAAAATGCTGATTATTTTCTAATAGGCAGTTTAGATGATATAGCATGGCTTTATAATATAAGGGGTAGGGATGTAAAGAGTAACCCAGTTATCATATCATATGCACTAATATCTATGGATAAAGCTTATGTTTTTGTAGATAAAGATAAAATTAATTCTGAAGTTGAGTCCTATTTAAATAACAATGGAGTATCAGTTTTATCATATGAAGATGTAATTGATTATGTAAAAGATATAGAAAGTACAGCTACAGTAATTCTTGAGAAGGATAAAATCAATAGATGGATATATAATGCCATTCCTAAAGAATGCAATATAATTAATGAATTGAATTATACTACTATTTTAAAAGGTAATAAGAATGATACTGAAATAGAAAATCAAAGAAATGCATATATAAAAGATGGAGTTGCATTAGCAAAGTTTTTCCATTGGGTGGATAGTAATATAGGTAAAATCGAAATAAATGAACTATCAGCAGGTGATAAACTTTTAGAGTTTAGAAAAGAGCAGGATTTATTTATTGAGCCAAGCTTTGATACTATTTCAGCTTATGGAGCAAATGCAGCTATGGCACATTATTCAGCAACAGAAGATTCTTACTCTATACTGGAAGAAAAGGGCTTTTATCTTGTAGATTCAGGAGGACAATATCTAGATGGTACTACAGATATCACTAGAACTGTAGCAGTAGGTCCTTTAACACATGAAGAAAAGAGAGACTTTACTTTGACTTTAAAAGGTCATATAAATCTAATTAGTACTAAATTCTTAGAAGGTACTAATGGATATCAACTAGATATATTATGCAGAGCACCTTTATGGAAAGAAGGACTTGATTTTAAACATGGTACTGGTCATGGTGTTGGTTATCTTCTAAATGTACACGAAGGTCCTCATAGAATCGCATCAGCTCCTAATGATGTAGCTTTAGAAAAAGGTATGGTTGTATCAATAGAGCCAGGTGTATACAAAGCTGGAAAACATGGAATAAGAATAGAAAATATAGTAGTAGTAACAGATGATATAGAAACAGAATCAGGTAAGTTTATGAAATTTGAAGTCCTATCCTATGTGCCTATAGATTTAGATGCAATAGATGTAGAACTATTATCATATGATGAGAAGCAATGGCTAAATAGCTATCATAAGGATGTGTATGATAAGTTATCACCGTATTTAAACGAAGAAGAAAAGGCATGGTTACAACATAATACTAGATCAATCTAAGAAGGCGCAAGCCTTCTTTTGTTTATTAAACAAGGAACGTAAAATTTTAAACATTAAAGTTTGCTGCAAATTAACATGTTAATTTGTCTTGATGTAGAGTTGTATATATTATATAATAATGGTATGAGGAGATGATTATTATGCCAAATATCAAACCAGTTTCAGATTTGAGAAATTATACAGATGTACTCAATGAAGTAAATGAAGGCAGTCCAGTTTATTTAACTAGAAATGGCCGGGGTGAATATGCAATTATAAGACTTTCTGAATTAGATAAATTGAAGGCCACAATTAGTTTATTAGCTAAATTAGAAGAGGGTGAAATATCAGCAAGAGAAAAAGGGTGGCTAACAGCAAAAGATGTTGAAGCTACATTAGGATTATAAATATGGCCGGTATTGAATATTCTCCACAAGCCTTAATAGATTTGCAACGTCTTCGTGAATATATATCGACTAACTGGGGAGAAGATGTCGCAAAAAGAATTCTAACCAAGATTACATCCGATATAAGAAAGTTGGAACAATATCCGGTATCAGGAGTAGATCTTGGAAGGATTATCGATATTACAACTGATTACCGTTATTTATATTCTGAAAAAAATTATGTTTTCTATTATTTAGATTTTGATAGAGTTAGAATTGTTCGCATAATAAACGAGAAACAGGATTATATACAACAATTGTTTGGTTCCAGTTCAAAATTCGATGAATAGTATAAAGAGTAGGAGTATAATTATTGAAGCTAATATTTAGCTTCTTTTTTGTTTACAATTTTATTACAATACATATAAATTCAACAAAAGTCTAAATATTGTGATAAAGTTAAATTATAGGATGTTTTGAACGTTATTTATAGGAGAAGGGAGATTGATATGAATAGGAAAATAGCAATAATCGGATCAATTATCTTATTATTAATTATTATTCTAGTTCCATTACCATATTCTTTAAATCGAAATATATTGGTAAACCAAATTGACAATTCCACACATCATAAGCAGCAAGTATCTGTAACCATTGACGGTGTTTACTATAAATTTTTTGTCTTTAATGACCGATTTATTGGTAGATTTGAGGTAGAAGGGTTAGATCACGTTAAGAGTGATGTATATATGCGTTTATTACAAGACAAAGAAACTAATATGAATCTATTAACTACAAATGAGCCAATTAATAGAATTGTACAGAACAATATGTTTGACGAGTTTGCTATCTGCATTTTTGTTTCAGATGAGGAAGGCAAAGCAACATGGGGTAATGATCAGGGTATTACTATCACTACTTTTGATTCTATGAATGATGTGATGAAATTTTTGAATGATATAGATTAGTAGATTAATGTGTTGCTAAAGGAGGTTATAATAATGAGAAAAAGATTTGTAGCTATTGCTTTAATTGTAATTTTACTATCTATTATTACATCTTGCACGAAATCAGAGAATCAGATTGAAATTTATTCTTTTAGTGGAGAAAATGAAAATATAGCAATAAATAATGGTTTAATAATTATAACTGATGAATCTGAAAAATTTGTTGGAGGGGATTTATCATTTAAGGGTGAAGAACCGTCAGATATTAAAAGTTATTCTGATAAATTCTATTTTTATAAAGATGGAAATGAAGAGACTATTATGAATAATGCTACTGCAGTTCAAGGCATTTCCAAAGGTCTAACCATACATTCTGAACTTGGTTCAATTAGTTCAGAAGACTTATTCTTTGGCAATGATTTAGAATTAATTTTAGGGTCATTGAATTTCTCCATAAGTGGAAATTTGATGAATGGTGAAGATTTTGAACATGGTTTATCTCTTGTTGTGAAAAAAGTTTATTAAATTATATATTAATAATTTTATTTCTACTACACAATCTTTATATTTAAGTTGTAAATAAATATGTCATATATATGATTAAAAATGGAGGGGAGTTAAATAATGGTTAAACAAACAAGTAAAATAAAATTAACTTTGATACTTATAGCATTTACTGTAACATTACTATGTTGTATTTTTTTATTTAACTCCAATAAGAAAATTATGCAGCAAAACATTGAATTAAAGCAGGAATTAGTAGGACTAGAAACTGTTATAGAAAAAAATATAAAAGAGAAAGCACCTGAGATAACTGAGATTTCCTTTGAAAATATTACTGGCAATGATTTGTACAAGGATAGATGGGTTACAGTTGGAGAGGATGATAAAGTAAAAATTAAAATCGAGATTAATGGAAATTGTACATCAATAGACATGTTCATTGTACCTACTGGAACTGAAACATATTTACTACAGAAGATAATTGACTCACTTCCGGGTTTTCCAGGGCAGAAAGAATTCGAATATATCTGGGATGTACCCAAGGGAACAATGGGGCGTTTTTGGATTATAGCCTATAATGGAAACACCGGACAAAAGTCTGAGTCTTATAATATCTATAATGAATAAATAGAGTAGACAGATAATTTATAAGTAAGTTATTGCAATTATTTATATTATATACTTTATAAGTGGAATATAGAAATTAAAAGAAAGAAGAGGTTTAAAATAATGAAAAAACTTCTGATCATTATAACTGTTATTATTTCGATTATTTTCGCACGTGATATATATATAGAAAAATCTAAAGAAAATCATTATATTAGTTTAATTGGACTAAATATACCCAAAAAATCTAAAGTTACAAAATTTAATGATAGCCATGGTGGATTTCATGGGGATGGAGAATTATTTGAAGTTATTCAGCTAGAACAAGATGATATCATTTATTTCATGCAAGATGCTTTGAATACGGGATCATGGGAAAGACTGCCTATGGACAAAGACCTTAGGAAATTTATTTATGGTGAATATACTAGTAAATATTCACATGGTGGATATGGTGAGATGATGCCAGATGATATAGTAAATGGATTATATTATTTTAAGGACAGATATAGAACAGGAGAGTATATCTTCGACAGACCGTCACAGAATTTTAATTTTGCTTTATTAGATATAAATAAAGGTAGATTGTATATTTTAAAATATGATTCGTAGTTTTGTAAAACAATGATTTATCTGATGCGTGAAATATTTTTGAAGGGGAATTAGTATGAAAATCAAAATAGTTTTAACTCTTTTATTGTTTGTTGCAACAATATCCATATTCGGCTGCTCAAAACAAACCTCAGACACTGCATATAATGAGCTAATAACAAATCTTGAAAAAATGGATTTTAATATAATGGCAGAAGATGTTGAAGAGGATATACTTCAAGGACAACGCAAATGGTTAACAATAAATGAAAATGAGAATATATCTGTTTATTTATACGAGAGTAATGAAAAGATGGAAGAAGATGCCTCCTATATACATGAAGGGGGAACAAGTTATAACAATGGTAAAAATGCTACTGAAATTAGTTGGATCTCATACCCACACTTTTTTAAGAAGGATAATATTATTGTTCTTTATGTTGGCGAGGATTTAGAAATTATAAATGTACTTGAAGAAATTGTAGGCTTACAGTTTGCAGGATATATTGAACCTCAAGTACCGATAGACTCAGAACTTGTAAACGAATAGATAGACTGCAAATTGCTGAAATACAAGTGGTGCCTAATAATAAAGAAGAAACTGAAATTTTGAATCAGTATATTGATAAGCGTATTGTAATCCAAGGAACTTTATTTGAAGCTGTTTTTGGTTCCCATCATACTGATGTATTAATACGCATAGAAGAGGTTCTGGATGAATAATTAGTAGGTATAGTCAATAGGATAATGATGTTAAGTGGTTTACTTATAATCTAGTAGTAAGTGGGAAGGGGAGTGTATAAGTGAAAAGCATTAGAAAGAGTAAATTAATAGGATTATTAAGCTTCATTTCACTTTGTATTATTGTCCCAGTAAGCGTATTTGCAAACTCTTCATGGCATTGGGTTACAATAAGCCCTATGAAAGTACTACCATTTGCAATAATACTTACACTTGCTATTGAATATTTTGGGGTAATAATATATGGGAGGATAGAAGGTAAAGCAAGGGCCTTTGGTATTATTGCTCTTGCGAATATTGCTTCCTTCGTAGCACCCTATATTTACAGCTCATTTCGATTAAATATGTTTTATGGTTCTGGTTTGTTTTATTCCTGGGAAAGAGCTTTCAATAATGGACCTAATTACATAATTAGATTTGGTTATTTACTATTAACCCTATGTATTGAAGTACCATTGGTATATTATTTACTCAAGAAACAAGTTAAAAGTAAAAGAAAGTTATTGATAATAACAACCAGTCTTAATGTTATTACTACCGTAATAGTTGCAATTTTAGAAAGAGTTTTTTGTCAAGGTCAATGGTAGATTATTGTTTGTCAAAGAACCTAAGTGTGGAATAAATTTAAAAGTTATTAATAAATTATTGAAAGGAAATTCTCTATGAGAAATAAAAGATTTATTATTGGTAGCATCATAGTGGTCTTCATTATTGGCGTTATTGTTTACAAAACAAACCAACCATATGGGAACACATTTGAAGCACGTCAAAGAATTTTAAGTAAACCGAGCAATAGTGCAATAATTTTGTCAGAGATAATAATTGAAAATAATATTATTAGTGAGTTTATTGATCAACAAGTAGGTTATGGGTATGCTCAATTTGAAGCAAATGATCACGGTAATTATATGCTTAAAACTAAAATGGTTAGAACACAAGAATCTGAGCCAATTGTTACAGATATAATAGTCATCGGAGATAAGTTTTACGAAATATTTATGTGTTATAAATCAGGCTTAGAATATGTTGAAGTTATTTATACAGACGATACTACCGGTAATAAATTGGAGCCTATTCGTATAGAGATGAATAATGGAAGAGTTGCATTAGTTGAAGCACCAGAATATTCAAGCTATACAAGAGATGTTGCCTTCTACGACAATAAAGGAAATAAGTTTGAGTAATTAATTATTAAAAGAGATTAAAGGAGAGGATTATTTTGTCAAATAAAATATCACCGGAAAGAAAGTCTTTGTATTATATTGGCATGGGTTTAATTGTGCTGGGATTCATATTATTTTTCTCAAGTTTTTTTATTGCTTTTAATGATGATGGATTTAATCCATTTTATGATTCAGGTATGCCACCATTTTTTAAAAGAGCTTTAATAGGTATGATTTGTATTATAGTAGGCGGGATACTGATGAATATTGGCGCAAGAGGTGCAGCTGGTTCTGGAGTTATATTAGATCCGGAAAAAGCAAGAGATGATTTAAAACCTTATAGTTCAGCAGCAGGTGGAATGATAAGTGATGTTATAGAAAATATTGACGTAGTAAATGACAGAAGAACTTCTCAGGATAAAAAGGAAGTTATTCATATAGTAAAAGTCAAATGCCAATCATGTGGAGAGTTAAATGATGAAGATGCAAAGTTTTGTAAATCATGTGGAGATAAGATATAGGGGTAAATATGATAAGAAAATTTAGAATTGAAGATTTAGATAATATTATGAATATATGGCTTGAAACAAACATAAGAGCTCATGATTTTATTTGTAAAGATTACTGGCAAGGAAATCATGAAATGGTTAAAGAAATGTTACCTAAAGCAGAAATATTTCTTTACGATGATAACAATACAATTAAGGGGTTTATCGGGTTAATGGATAATTATATTGCTGGAATATTTGTTAATACAAACAATCAATCTAAGGGTATTGGTAAAAAATTACTTGATTATGTTAAGATGAATCACACTGAATTATCCTTGCAAGTTTATAATAGGAATGTTCGGGCTGTTCAATTTTATTTAAGGGAAGGCTTCTTAGTTACAAAAGAGCAAATTGATGAAAATACAGGTGAAGTAGAGCTAGTAATGAATTGGACGAAATAAGCATACAAAAAATGGGACACGTTAACATTTTTCATTTAATGTATAAGAAAAACTTAAAATTATTGATTCTCAGTCTTTATAAACTATGTCTTTGTTAAATGTGAGTATATCATTTTTTAATCAACATTTTTAATAATCAATTAATGGAGGTAGGGATGAAAAATAATTTTAAAGCATTAATATTACATCTGATAATTGTAATATTATCATTCATATTCTTAATTATTTTTGTTGCAACTGGACCTAAAATCGGTAAGTTTACTACTAATTTTATAAGCAGAATATTTATTGGAGTAGGATTGCTATTTGTCTATATTTTTTCTGGTACATTGTTAGATGAAAGTACAAGAAAGGAATATGACTTCTTTGTAGGTTCACTTATAGGGGTTATTGGTATCGCTATATGGCTTTATACATTTTCAAATACAGAAATGAATTTACTTAAGATAATACCAGAAGAACTAAGTGAAAACTGGATTTTGATGAATATTTATTATACACCATTTACTTTAGTAAATTTTCTTTTTGGATTACCTAATACACCAATATTATCATTGATTGCAAACCTTATTCCAACGCTGCTTTTAGGACTTGGGTTAAAATATAAAAGATTTAAAAACACTTAAAATCATTAAATAAATATTACGCATTATAAGGGACGGTTATTTTTGCTTGAATTTAAGAAAGGAGAGTATGATTTTAGTCGTTGACTATATCATACAAGGTTATTATGAATAAAATTAGATTGTTTTTACAGAATCACCCAAAACTAAATGCAGTTATAATTTTTGTGTTTTTTATATTGATGAGTTTTCTTTCATTTCCACTTGAACGTAAATTATCAATCTTATTTATGGTATAATAATCTTATACAATATTAAAGGGTGAAATTATGTTTGATATAGATGAGCAACTGAAGAAACTGCCTGATAAACCAGGTGTTTATATAATGAAAGATAAATCTGATGAGATTATATATGTAGGTAAAGCTATCTCACTTAAAAATAGGGTTAGACAATACTTCCAATCTTCAAAGAACCAAGGGCTAAAAGTAAGAAGTATGGTTAGCCATATAAAAGAGTTTGAATATATTATAGTAGACAATGAAGTTGAAGCATTAGTACTGGAAGCAAATCTGATTAAAAAAAATAAGCCGAAGTACAATATACTATTAAGGGATGACAAACAGTACCCATATATAAAGGTTACATTGAATGAAAAATATCCGAGGGTAATCAAGACAAGACAGATACTTAAGGATGGTGCCAAATATTTTGGTCCTTATCCAAGTGCAACAGCAGTTAATGACTCAATAGACATATTACATGATATATATCCAATTAGAACATGTAAACTGAACTTAGAGAAAAACTTAAGTAATTTTAGACCTTGTCTTAACTACTATATAGGTAAATGTAATGCACCATGTTTAGGAAATGTAGATGAAATTGAATATATGGATATGATAAAAGAAATAATACAGTTTCTAGATGGTAAAAACTTAAATGTAATAGGTAATATTGAAAAGAAAATGATAGAAGCATCAAAGAATCTGGAATTTGAAAAGGCGAGTACCTACAGGGATCAACTGAATGCTCTAAGAACACTTCAAGAAGAACAAAAAATTGTATCAGCTAATGATATTGATCAAGATATTATTGCTATGGCAAGAGGTATAGAAGAGGTATGTGTTCAAGTGTTCTTTATAAGGTCAGGTAAGATTATAGGTAGAGAACATTTCCTAATGGAAGACAATTTTAGAGAAGACAGAGGAGAGATACTTAGCTCTTTTGTTAAACAATTCTATATAGGTTCTGCTTTTGTTCCGAAGGAAATAATCATAGAAGAGGAATTTAGTGATATGGATTCCATCTCAAAATGGTTAGAGAACAAAAAAGGTTCAAAGGTAACTATTACTGTACCAAAAAGAGGAGATAAACTTAAGTTGATAGAAATGGTCGGTAAAAATGCCTTGGAAATGCTAAATAAATATGGTGATAAATTCCTAAAAAAACATAGAGAGAATCTAAAGGCTCTAGAAGAAATCCAAGATATTTTAGATTTAGAAGATTTACCTGAAAGAATTGAAGCCTATGACATATCCAATATAAGTGGAGTGCAATCTGTAGGCTCCATGGTAGTATTTGAAAATGGAGAAGCAAAGAAATCTGACTATAGAAGGTTTAGAATAAAATCAATAGATACTCCAAATGATTATGGTAGCATGGAAGAAGTCTTAAAGCGAAGATTTATTAGAGGGCTAGAAGAAAAAGAAAAAATCGAAGAAAACATTAAATTAAAAGGATTTTCAAATTTTCCTGATTTGATAATGATGGATGGAGGTAAAGGGCAGGTTAATATAGCTCTAAGGGTATTATCAGAACTGGGAATTAATATACCTGTATGTGGTTTAGTAAAAGATGATTATCACAAGACTCGAGGAATTATCTATGATAACAAGGAATATCATATGTCAATGGATACACTAGGTTTTAAGATGATATATAAGATACAAGAAGAAGCACATAGATTTGCAATTAGTTATCATAAGAGTTTAAGAACCAAGGATATGTTTAAATCACAACTTGACGATATAGAAGGTATAGGTGAAAAACGTAAGATGGCTCTAATGAAACATTTTAAAAGTATAGACAAAATCAAAAATGCTAGTATTGATGATTTGGCAACTGTAAAGGGTATGAATAAAGTTGTAGCAGAGAATTTATATAATCATTTTAAGAAAGAAAGAGAGGAGAAACATAATGGATAGAAGACTTTATAGATCTGAAACCAATAAGATGATAGCTGGTGTATGTGGTGGCTTAGGTGAATATTTTAATATAGATCCAACTCTAATAAGATTAGCTTGGGTAATATTGAGCATTCCGACAGCGCTCTTTGGTGGACTAATAGCATATGTAATTGCAGCAATAATAATACCATATAGATAATAGGTGATTAGATGAGTTACGTTTATTTAAAAGAGATAATAAAAGAAATGAAGTTAGAGACAGTAAGTGAATCTACAGATATTGATGATATAAAAATTCATTCCAGTGAAATCAGTAGACCAGGGCTACAACTAGTAGGATATTATGAGAAGTTTGTACCTGAAAGGCTTCAGGTAATTGGTAGTGCAGAATGGCACTATTTAGACCAACTCTCACATACAGATAGATATAATAGTCTAGACAAATTTTTATCCTATCATATCTCAGCTTTAATATTGACCAGAGATTTACCAGTTTTTCCCGAGTTATATGAATTGGCTAAAAAACATAATAAAACTATTCTTAAATCAAAGGAGATAACTTCAAAACTTTTCAATAAAATTATTAGTTATGTTGATTTACAACTATCCCCTGAGACTAGAATGCATGGTGTCTTGGTAGAAGTTTATGGTGTGGGAATATTGATAATTGGCAAATCTGGTGTGGGAAAATCAGAAACTGCACTAGATTTAGTCATTAGAGGCCATAGATTGGTTTCTGACGATACTGTTATTATCAAAAGAGTAGAGGATATGCTACAAGGTAGATCCCCAGAGATAACTAGACATTTTATGGAAATAAGAGGATTAGGAATATTGGATATTGAGAGACTTTATGGAGTAGGCTCTGTTAAGAATGATGAGTTTATTGAAATGGTCATAGAACTAGAATTATGGGATAATACCAAGGAATATGATAGGATTGGACTTGATGAAAGTTATACAGAAATATTAGGTGTTCAGGTGTCTACAGCAACGGTACCTGTTCGCCCAGGAAGAAATGTTGCAATGATAATTGAAGTGGCAGCTAGAAACTTTAGACAAAAAATACTAGGTTATAATGCTGCTAATGAGTTAAATGAAAAGATTATGAGACAAATTGAAATCAATAGGAGCAATAAAGAAAAAGAATTTGGGAAAAATTGTTAAAAGAGTCTAAATATTTGAAGGATTTGTCAATCTTGGTTGACTTTGTTTTTAATGTTTTATATACTTTAATGGTAAAAGAATAATTAATTACACTAATAATAAATCAGTTTGTGAACTTAATAACTAATTATTAGTGAAATTACAAATATAAGGAGGTTCATTTACTATGGCAAAAGTTATGAAAACCATGGATGGTAATACAGCTGCATCGTATATATCCTATGCTTTTACTGATGTAGCCGCAATTTACCCAATTACGCCTTCATCAGATATGGCTGAACATGTTGATGATTGGGCTGCAAATGGTAAGAAAAACATCTTTGGACAAGAAGTATTAGTAAAAGAAATGCAATCAGAAGCTGGAGCAGCAGGTGCTGTACACGGTTCATTACAAGCCGGTGCGTTGACAACTACATATACGGCTTCTCAAGGACTATTATTAATGATTCCTAACATGTACAAGATTGCTGGTGAACTATTACCAGGAGTATTCCATGTATCTGCTAGAGCTTTAGCATCACATGCATTAAGTATATTTGGTGATCATCAAGACGTTATGGCTGCTAGACAAACTGGATTTGCATTATTAGCTTCAGGTAGTGTTCAAGAAGTTATGGATTTAGGTGGGGTAGCTCACTTAGCAGCAATCAAGGGTAGAGTTCCATTTTTACACTTCTTTGATGGATTTAGGACAAGTCATGAAATCCAAAAAATTGAAGTTATGGAATATGAAGATTTAGAAAAATTAATAGATTATGAAGCATTACAAGAATTTAGAGATAGAGCATTAAACCCAGAAAACCCTGTTACAAGAGGTACAGCTCAAAACCCTGATATTTACTTCCAAGCAGCAGAAGCATCTAATCCATACTATGAAAGAATAGGTGGAATAGTATATGATTACATGAAGGAAATATCAAAGATTACTGGAAGAGACTATAAACCATTTAACTATTATGGAGACCCAGAAGCTGAAAATGTAATCATTGCAATGGGTTCAGTAACTCAAACTATTGAAGAAACAGTTGACTACCTAATGGCTAAAGGTGAAAAAGTTGGTGTTATCAAAGTTCATCTATTCAGACCTTTTGTTACAGAATATTTACTAGATGTTCTTCCAAAAACAGTTAAGAAAATAGCTGTTCTAGATAGAACTAAAGAAAAAGGTGCTATAGCAGAACCACTACACTTAGATATCAAGAGTGTATTCTATGATATGGATGAAAAACCAGTTATAGTTGGTGGTAGATATGGTTTAGGTTCAAAAGATACTACACCTTCACAAATACTATCAGTATTTGAAAACTTAAAACAAGACAAACCAAAAGATAGATTTACTATAGGTATTATTGATGATGTAACTAATACATCATTAGAAATCAAAGAAGTAATCAATACTGAACCAAAAGAAACTATAAAATGTAAATTCTGGGGATTCGGTTCTGATGGTACAGTAGGAGCTAACAAACAAGCTATAAAGATCATTGGTGACGATACTGATATGTATGCCCAAGGATACTTCTCATATGATAGTAAGAAGTCCGGTGGGGTAACTATATCTCACTTAAGATTTGGTCATGAGCCAATCAAATCAACATATTTAATCTCAGATGCTGACTTTATGTCATGCTCAAAACAATCATATGTATACCAATATGATATATTAAAAGGATTAAAAGACGGTGGAACATTCTTACTAAACTGTATCTGGAATGAAGAAGAATTAGAAGAAAATCTACCAGCAAATATGAAAAAATATATTGCTGAACATAATATAGACTTCTACACTATAAACGCTACAAAAATTGCATCTGAAATAGGTCTTGGTGGAAGAACTAATATGATTATGCAATCTGCATTCTTCAAATTAGCTAAAGTATTACCTTTAGATGAAGCTGTTGAACACTTAAAGAAATCAATTGTTTCTGCATATGGTACTAAAGGTGAAGCTATAGTAAACATGAACTACAAAGCAGTAGATCAAGGTATCGAAGCATTAGTTAAGATTGATGTACCTGCTTCATGGAAAGATGCAAAAGATGCAGATGATGCTGAAAAAGATGTTCCTGAATTCATTGAAAATATTCTAATACCAATGAATAGACAAGAAGGAGATAATTTACCTGTAAGTGCATTTATTGGTAGAGAAGACGGTACATTCCCTCATGGAACTGCAGCATATGAAAAACGTGCTATTGGAGTAGAAGCACCTCATTGGATTAAGGAAAACTGTATACAATGTGGTCAATGTTCATTTGTATGTCCACATGCAGTTGTTAGACCATTCTTATTAGATGAAGATGAAGCAGCAAATAAACCTGAATCATTTGAAACTCTTAAACCAATGGGTAAGGGTCTAGAAAACTTACAATATCGTATACAAGTATCAGTACTAGACTGTACAGGATGCGGTAACTGTGCTGAAGTTTGTCCAGCTAAGGAAAAAGCACTTGTAATGAAGCCATTCGAAGAAGAATTCGAAGAGCAAACTCCTAACTGGGAATTTGCAATGACTGTTAAGGATAAGGGCGACTTAATGAATGTTAATACAATTAAAGGAAGCCAATTTAGACAACCATTGCTTGAATTCTCTGGAGCTTGTGCAGGTTGTGGAGAAACAGCATATGCTAAATTAGTTACTCAATTATATGGAGATAGAATGTATATAGCTAATGCTACAGGTTGTTCATCAATCTGGGGTGGATCAGCTCCATCAACACCATATTGCAAAAACCAAGAAGGTAAAGGACCAGCTTGGGCAAACTCATTATTCGAAGATAATGCTGAGTTTGGACTTGGTATGGCTATAGCTGTTAGACAAACTAGAGGTAAACTTAAATTATTAATGGAAGAATTCCTTGCATTAAATCTTGACTCAGAGTTAAATGAATACTTCAATCAATGGATTGCAGGTATGAAAGATGTAAAAGAAACTAAAGCTGCAGCAGGAATGATATTACCAAGATTAGACACTAAAACTGGTAATGCTGAAGCTGATAAGATTCTTGCAGAAATCAAAGACAGAAAAGATCATTTAATCAAGAAATCAATCTGGATCTTTGGTGGAGATGGATGGGCTTATGATATAGGCTTTGGTGGAGTAGATCATGTATTAGCTTCTGGAGAAGACATAAATATATTTGTATTTGATACAGAAGTATACTCAAATACTGGTGGTCAATCATCTAAATCAACTCCAACAGCAGCAGTAGCTAAATTTGCTGCATCTGGTAAAGAAATCAGAAAGAAAGATTTAGGCTTAATGATGTCAACATATGGATATGTTTATGTAGCTCAAGTAGCTATGGGTTCAAATATGAATCATACTATTAAAGCTATTAACGAAGCAGAATCTTATGATGGACCATCCTTAGTAATAGCTTATGCACCATGTATTAACCATGGTATAAGAACAGGAATGGGTACAAGTGTAAGACAAGAAGATAGAGCGGTTAAGGCTGGATACTGGCACTTATACAGATTCGACCCTAGATTATCAGAACAAGGCAAGAATCCATTCCAATTAGACTCAAAAGAACCAACAGAATCATTCAGAGATTTCATAACTTCAGAAGTTAGATATACATCACTTCAAAAGAAATTCCCTGAATTAGCTGAAGAATTATTCACAGCTGCAGAGAAAAATGCAAAGATTAGATATGAAAGCTACAAGAGAATGGCAAGAGACTAATTGACAATATAAAACAGATGGGTTATCAGTTAAGCTGATAACCCATTAGTTATTTCTAAAATAATATGAATATAGCATCTAACTAAGGTATATGATAAAATAGATAGAGAATATTAAGTTAGGGGTGGTAAATTGGATAAAATTGAAATGATCCAATTATTTAAAGATACAGACCTAGGTGAAGTATTATTTGATGAACCTATGAAAAAACATACATCATTTAAAATAGGTGGACCAGTAGACGTGATGATAATTCCCAAAACTGAAGAACAGTTATTAAATGGGGTTAAGATATGTAGAGATAACAATATAGACTATTATATAATGGGTAATGGCTCAAATTTATTAGTTAAAGATGGAGGAATCCGTGGAGTAGTCATAAAGATAAACGAAGGATTAGATAATATAGAAATTAATGATACAAAGATATACTCTCAAGCAGGTGCTCTGTTAACAGCAGTAAGCAGGAGAGCTTTCAAGGCATCATTGACTGGAATGGAGTTTGCAAATGGAATTCCTGGTTCTATAGGTGGTGGAGTAACTATGAATGCAGGTGCCTATGGTGGAGAATTAAAAGATATAGTTAAAAAAGTACGTGTAATTGATAATGATAATAAAATTGTTGAGTATACTAATGAAGATATGAATTTTAGATATAGAGGAAGCAGAGTTGTAGATGAAGGTTTGATTGTATTAGGTGTGGAAATTGAGTTAGAGCATGGTGATTATTCAGGAATTGAAGCTACTATGAAAGACTTAACTCATAAAAGGACTTCTAAGCAACCTCTGGAATTACCTAGTGGAGGAAGTACATTTAAAAGACCAGAAGGATATTATGCAGGTAAGTTAATTGAGGACTCAGGGCTTAAAGGACTAATACATGGAGGGGCTCAAGTATCAAATAAACATTGCGGGTTCGTAGTTAATATTGATAATGCAAGCTGCAAAGATGTGTTAGAGTTAATATCTATAATTCAAAAAACAGTAAGAGATAATTTTGATGTTGAATTAGAACCTGAGATAAAAATAATCGGAGAGGATAATTAATGCAATTAATTGGAGATTATCACACACATACTATATATAGTCATGGTACAGGTAGCATAAGGGATAATGTGGAAGCTGCCTTAAAAAAAGGTCTAAAAGAAGTAGCAATCTGCGATCATGGACCTGGACATTATTTGTATGGAGTCAAGAAAAAGAATATACCTATAATGAGAGAGGAAATAGATAGGCTCAATGATGAATTTGGGCCTAAAGGTATAAAGGTATTATTGGGAGTTGAGGCAAATCTTATAGGCTATGACGGTATTATAGATATGGATGATAAACTAATTAAAATGACGGATTTATTATTATTAGGATATCACTATGGGATTGTACCACATACTATATATGATTCATTTGGTATGTATATTAGAAATCCCATTTCAAAAGTGTTACCTTTAGGTAGACAAAGTCTATTAGATTTAACTACTAGGGCCTTTGTTAAAGCAATAAATAATTATCCAATCGACTTTATCACTCATCCAGGATCCAAGGCTAAAGTAGATATAAAGACCTTAGCTAGAGAAGCTGGTAAAGTTGGTACAGCACTAGAGATAAATTCAAAGCATAGTCAACTATCTATTGAAAGTATAGAAATAGCATTAAAGGAAGATGTAGAGTTTGTCATCAATAGTGATGCTCATAGACCAGAAGATGTAGGTAATGTTGAAGAATCATTAAGAAGAGCAAATGCAGCTAATTTACCAATGAAGAGAATAAGGAATATAGAGATATAGGTGGTGATATTTTGGAGTTTTTAGTCATAACAGGAATGTCAGGAGCAGGAAAATCCCAGGCCATGAAGGTTATGGAGGATATGGGATATTATTGTATGGACAATCTCCCACCACAGCTTTTACCAAAATTTGCAGAATTATGCTATGAATCAAAGAAGACTATGGAAAAGGTAGCTGTGGTTGTTGATATAAGAGGTGGAGAATTTTTTGGTAGTTTATTTAAATCACTTGATGATTTAGCAGCTAAAGGGATAGGTTATAAGATATTATTTTTAGAAGCTTCAGATAATGTTTTAATAAAAAGATATAAAGAGTTAAGAAGGCCTCATCCATTAACCCCAGAAGGTAGTATTATAGATGGCATTAATCAAGAAAGAGAAATGCTAAGAGAACTAAAGGACAGAGCGTATTATATTATTGATACATCTCATCTTACAATAGGCATGTTGAAAGAAGAAATTTATAAGATATTTTTAGAAGGTGGAGAAAAGAGAAAGCTTTCTATCTCTATTACATCCTTTGGATATAAAAATGGTATGCTTATGGATGGTGATTTAATATTTGATGTGAGATTTTTACCAAACCCATATTATATACCTGAGCTAAAGGAGATTTCAGGAATAAATGAAGATGTAAAAAACTATGTATTTAAATGGCCTCAAACAAATGTATTTATATCTAAAGTAGTTGACATGTTAGAATTTTTAATTCCATATTATATAGATGAGGGGAAAACTCAATTAGTAGTTGGGATAGGATGTACAGGTGGTTTTCACCGTTCTGTTGCCATTTCCAATAAAATAGGAAATATACTTGAGTCAAATGGGCACAGAACCATAGTAAATCATAGGGATCTTAGAAGATAGGGGAAAGTTTTATGGAAAATCAAATTAATTGTGTTCAAGTAGATTCAAGTGGGCCTAAGATAGTTACAATTGGTGGTGGGACAGGCTTGTCTATACTCCTTAGAGGTATAAAAAAGTATACCCCTAATATTACAGCCATAGTTACAGTTGCGGATGATGGAGGTAGTTCTGGTGTTCTTAGGGAAGATTTAGGTATGTTGGCCCCAGGAGATATACGTTCATGTCTACTTGCCTTGGCAAATACAGAACCAACTATGGAGAAGCTATTACAGTATAGATTTGATAATGGAAGTTTAAAAAACCATAGTTTTGGTAATCTTTTTATAGCTGCAATGGTTGGGATTTATGGAAGCTTTGAAAAGGCAGTAAGGGAAACAAGCAATGTACTGGCCATTACAGGAAAAGTCTATCCAATGACATTGGAAGATGTACAGCTTTACGCTGAGTTAGAGAATGGTGAAATAATACAGGGAGAATCTCGTATACCAAAAGAGGTAATAAAATCCGGTAGTAAAATAAAAAGAATTTATATGAATCCTAAAATATCTAATCCTTTAGAGGAGACAATAATAGCCATAAAAGAAGCTGATTTAATTGTATTAGGGCCAGGAAGTCTCTACACTTCAGTAATTCCAAACTTATTAGTTAATAATATTGTGGATAAAATATATAATGCAAAAGCTCCAAAGGTATATATTTCAAATGTCATGACTCAACCAGGTGAGACTGATGGATTTGGAGTTTTAGAGCATGTTCAAGCAATTTTAGACCATAGTAGAGATGATTTACTAGATTATGTAATAGCAAATACAGAACAAATACCTGAAGATACTTTAAATAATTATATTACTGATGGATCTATTCCTGTAGTGCTTAAAAGTAATGATAAGGATGTACTAAAAGATATGGGAATTACACTAATAGAAGATAAATTAATAGATGTTAAGAAAAATTATATAAGACATGATAATGATCATTTAAGCCAATTATTGATGAAAATAGCAGAGGGAGAAGGTTAGATGTCATCCTGAGCGTAGCGAAGGATCTTGATATTAATTAATAAGATTCCTCGCAGGCTCAGAATGACGAGAACAAAGTCTATTTAGTCAAATATAATATTCCAAGTTGTACTGTATTCTCTATTGCTTCGATATGTGTTCTCTCAAATGAATGTGACGCATCAACTCCAGGTCCGATTAAACCTACCTTAATATCATGACCTGCTCTTAAAGCTGCAGAACCATCAGATCCATAGTATGGATAGATGTCTATTTTATAGCTTAAACCCTGTAATTTGGCCAAATCAACTAATCTTTTTCTCAATTCATAATCATAAGGTCCTGAGCTATCTTTTGCACAGATAGTTACGCTGAATTCATCGGAAGTTTGACCTTCACCAGGTGCAGCCATGTCAACAGCAATAAATTCAAAAGTTTTCTCTGGTATAGATGCACTAGCACCATGACCTACTTCTTCGTAATTACTGATAAAGAAATTTGTAGTGTAATTTGGAGTAATATTATTTTCTACAAGGTGTTTTGCCATGGCTAATATAGCAACAACTCCAGCTTTATCGTCTAAATGTCTTGATTTAATAAATCCTGAAGGAGTAATAGTAGTTCTAGGATCAAAGAATACAAAGTCTCCCACATTGATTCCTAAACCTTGAACCTCTTCACTTGAAGACACTCTTTCATCAATTCTAATCTCCATGTTTTGCATATTTCTTTTTAACTCATCTGTTTCACTTCCATGGACATGAGAAGAAGCTTTTGTTGTTAAGACTGTACCTGTGTATTGTTTGCCTTCTATAGTTTCAATAATTACATTTTCACCTTCAACAGTGCTCCATACATATCCACCTAATTGTGTGATTTTAAGACGACCATTAGATTTCACTTCTTTTACCATAGCTCCTAATGTATCAACATGGCCTGAGAGAGTAACCTCTTTTTCTTGGTTTTGACCTTGTATAGTAGCTATTAATGCACCTTTATTATTTCTACGTGTAAGTATACCAAGTTTTTTAAATTCTTCTTCTACAAATTCTATTGCCTTTTCAGTATTACCAGTTGGACTTGGTATGTTTAATAATGTTTCAAGTGTGTCTAATACATAGTTTTTATCCATATATGAAAATACCTCCTTATTATCTTATATTTAATTATATTACAATTCTGTCATTATTGCATTAGACCTTAAAATATATTAACAAATATTTCAAAAATATAGTATAATTGATATAGCATTGATATTAGAAAATGTATCAGGGGTTGGTTTTATGATGAACGAATTGAGCTCCGGCGGTGTAGTAATCTTTGGCAATGCTTTATTATTATTAAAAAAATATAATGGTGATTGGGTACTACCTAAAGGAAGGGTAGAGGCTGGAGAAAGACTTCATACAGCAGCCTTAAGAGAAGTCTTAGAAGAAACCGGTGTTAAAGCAGAAATAATCCAATATATTGGGAGAGTAAATTATCATTATAATAACTTAAAAGAAAATCAAATAGTGTCTAAAACTGTTCATTGGTATCTTATGAAGTCCCAGAATATGTATTGTAAACCCCAAAAAAAAGAGGGGTTTGTAGATGCAAAATATGTCCATATGGATAAAGCTATAGAAATTGTAAGATATGAAGATGAAAAGAAAATTATAAAAAAAGGTTTAAAAATTATTGGAAATGACTTGAGGTGATAATATGTCTTTTTCTTCAACAACAAAGAATGAGCTTGCCAGAATGCCGATTACAGATAATTGCTGTAAGTTAGCTGAATTAGCAGCTTTGGTAAGAATGTGTGGCACTATACAGATATCTGGCATGAAAAATATCAATATCAAGTTTACGACTGAGAATGCAGCAATTGCAAGAAGATTATTTACATTTTTAAAAGAGATATATGAAGGCGATATTGAAGTTATGGTAAGACGTAACAGACAACTGAAAAAAAACAACAATTATTTAATAGTGATAAAGGATAAAAATATATCGAGACAGTTATTAATCGATGTAGGATTTATCATTGAAGAAGAGAATATCAATATTTTTAATACACAATATAAGGTTAGTGGAAATTTATTAGAAAAGAGATGTTGTAAAAGAGCATACATTAGGGGAGCATTTTTAGGAGCAGGCTCTGTAAGCAATCCCGAAAAGACCTATCATATGGAATTTGTCACCAATAATCAAGAACATAGTGAAGATCTTTCTAATATAATAAATTCTTTTGGATTAAATTCAAAAATTGTGTTAAGGAAAGATAATTATGTGGTATATCTTAAAGAAGGTGAGCAAATAGTTAATTTATTAAATGTAATGGGAGCGCATCAAGCATTACTAAAATTTGAAGACATCAGAGTTTTAAAGGATGTTAGGAATAATATAAATAGACTAGTAAACTGTGAAACAGCCAATTTAAGTAAGACAATAGATGCTTCTCTTAGACAGGTAGAGAATATTGAGGAGATACAAAAACATATGGGACTTGAGAAATTACCAAATAAACTTAGAGAAGTTGCACAAATTAGATTAGATAATCCAGATGCAACCCTTAAGGAGATTGGGATGATGTTAGATCCACCTGTTGGTAAATCTGGAGTAAATCATAGGTTTAGAAAAATAGAAGAAATAGCAGAAGAATTGAAAGGAGTATGAAAATGGAGAAAATAACTTTAACACTTAGTAATAAGGATGGTCTACATGCTAGACCAGCAGCAGTATTTGTACAAGAAGCAAATAAGTTTGATAGTGAAATCGAAATTGAATTTCAAGGCATGAAGGTTAACGGGAAAAGTATAATAGGTATCATGTCTTTAGGTGCATTTTATGGTGAGGAGATTACAATAATTGCTCGTGGAAGAGATGAGGAACAAGCAGTAAAGGCATTAGAAGAATTAATTATCAATGGATTTGAGAAGCTGTAATTACTAGATATGAATACTATATTGATAACTAATAATATCTTAGTATATAAAAAATATAAGGATATTATAGAGATTACTTATAAAGAAGATTTTTCCTACTTAGATATATTAATCTACACTAGAGATTTAGTCCATAGTGGGCATGAACTACTAACTCATCCATTATCAGGTAGTATTAAACCAAATGAAACACCATTTAAGACTATAATGATATCTAAAAAAAGTGGTAAATTAAACTTAGATAATTTAAAAATTATTGAAGAAAGCATAGTATCAGCACAGAAATTTATTAAAGAAAAACCTACTCCTATCTGGAGCGAGAAGATTTTAGATGATTTTAGGGTAATTGATTTATCCCTTATTGAAAGTATAATAGAAAAGACCAAATGAAAATAAAGACTCCTATAGGAGTCTTTATTTTTCTGTCAATTATGATAGAATAAATAGTAGATGTATAATTAAGAGAGGATATTATGTATGATAGAGAAAAACAGCTTTGTTCACTTACATGTTCATACTGAATATAGTTTATTAGATGGTTCTATTAGAATAAAGGATTTGGTTTCTAGGACCAAGGAACTAGGCATGGATGCTGTGGCAATTACTGATCATGGGTCTATGTTTGGTGTTATTCAATTTTATAAAGAAGCAAAAAAGCAAAAAATAAAGCCTATACTTGGTTCAGAAGTATATACAGCCATAAATAAATATACAGAAAAAGAACAAAAGGATAAAAATCAATATCATTTGGTCCTTTTAGCTGAAAATAATGAAGGCTACCAAAACCTCATGAAAATTGTTTCAGAAGGGTATGTAAATGGATTCTATTATAAACCTAGGGTAGATAAGGATGTCCTTAGAAAATATAGCAAAGGGATAATAGCCCTATCTGCTTGTTTAGGTGGAGAAGTCCAACAATTTATCTTAGACAATAATTATGAAAGAGCAAAAAAATCAGCTTTAGAATATAAAGAAATATTTGGCCAAGACAACTTCTTTTTAGAACTTCAGGACCATGGAATAAGAGAACAAATTAATGTAAATGAGCAATTGATTAAATTAAGTAACGAAACAGGTATACCATTAGTTGCAACAAATGATGTTCATTATCTTAAAAAGGAAGATGCAGCAGTTCACGATGTTCTTTTATGTATTCAAACTGGAAAAACTGTAGATGAAGAAAATAGAATGAAATTTCCTTCAAACCAATTCTATCTAAAATCTCCAAGTGAGATGTATTCCTTATTTAGTAATCAGACTAAAGCTTTAGAAAATACAGCTTGGATTGGAGAACGTTGTAATGTTGAATTAGACTTTTCTACATTACACCTTCCTGAATATAAAGTTCCGTCTGGATATAGTAATGAGTCCTACTTGAGAGAATTGACCATAGAAGGATTAAATGATAGGTATGATGAGATTACAGATGAGATTAGAAATAGATTTGATTATGAGTTTAAAACTATTGTAGATATGGGATATGTAGACTACTTCCTTATAGTCTGGGACTTTATTAAATTTGCAAAAGATAATGAAATAATGGTTGGACCTGGAAGGGGATCTGCAGCAGGAAGCATTATATCATATGGATTGGGAATTATAGATATAGATCCATTGGAATATGGTTTACTCTTTGAAAGGTTTTTAAATCCTGAAAGAGTAACTATGCCTGATATAGATATAGATTTTTGCTATGAAAGACGTGAAGAAGTTATACAATATGTAATCAATAAGTACGGTGCAGATAGAGTAGCCCAAATCGTTACATTTGGTACCATGGCTGCTCGAGGAGCAATTAGAGACGTAGGAAGAGCTATAAATATGCCTTATGGTGAAGTGGATTTTGTAGCTAAACAAATACCTACAGAATTGGGAATGACAATAGAAAAGGCTCTAGAGGTAAATAGTAGCCTTAGAGATGAATATGAAAACAACAATCAAATACAATTGCTTATAGATTATGCAATTAAGGTAGAAGGGCTTCCTAGACATACATCAACCCATGCAGCAGGTGTAGTAATATCTAAAGAACCTATAACCAATTATGTACCTCTTTTAAGAAATGGAGATTCCTTATCTACACAGTTTAATATGACTGAATTAGAAGAGTTAGGTCTACTTAAAATGGATTTCTTAGGATTAAGAACTCTAACAGTAATAAGAGATGCGGTAAATCTAATTGAAGAAAATCATGGTAAAAAAATAGATTTTAAGGATATAAGTTTTGATGATCCTTCAGTATTCAATATGTTTGCAAAAGCTGAAACACTAGGGATATTTCAATTTGAAAGTCCTGGTATGAGGGCTTTCTTAAAGGAGTTAAAGCCAAATGTATTTGAAAACCTTATAGCAGCAAACTCACTTTTTAGACCAGGACCTATGAATCAAATTCCAACATTTGTGGAATGTAAACATGATCCAAGTAAAATAACATATATTCATCCAAAACTCGAACCTATACTTAATGTGACATATGGTTGTATAGTATATCAAGAGCAGGTTATGCAAATTGTAAGAGATATAGGTGGGTATTCTATGGGACGTGCAGATTTAGTGCGTCGTGCAATGGGTAAGAAAAAGATGGATGTAATGGAGGAAGAACGTAAGAATTTTATCTATGGTCAAGTTGATGAAGCTGGTAACATATTAATAGCTGGTGCAATTAGAAATGGAGTAGATGAAAAATCGGCTAATAAGATTTATGATTTGATGATAGATTTTGCAAACTATGCCTTCAATAAATCACATTCTGCAGCTTATGCTGTAATAGCATATAGAACTGCTTGGCTAAAATATTATTATCCAGTTGAATTCATGGCAGCGCAAATTTCATCAATTATGAACAGTACAAGTTCAGTTTCACTATATATACAGGAATGTAAACGACTAGGAATAGAAGTATTGCCACCAGATGTAAATGAATCATCCCATAAATTTACTGTATCAAATGGTAAAATAAGATTTGGGTTGACAGCAGTTAAAAATGTTGGAGAGAATATTATAACAGCAATAGTTAAGGGTAGAGAAAGTGGTAGGTTCACAAGTCTTACGGATTTAGTAGAGAGAATAGAAAAGATAGATTCTTCTGCAATGAATAAAAGAGCAATGGAAAGTTTGATAAGATGTGGTGCAATGGACAGTTTAGGGGCAAACAGAGCACAGTTATTAGCCATATTTGAGAAAACCATAGATGGAATTCATGCAGATAGAAAGAGAAACATAGCGGGACAATTCTCTATATTTGATACATTAGACATTGTAGAAAACAAAGATAATTTACCAGATTTAAAAGAATTTCCACAAAAAATACTATTGGATATGGAAAAGGAAACTTTGGGTATATATGTATCTGGACATCCTTTAGCACATTATGAGAAAGAGCTAAAAGTTGTATCAAATATAACAACTTTAGAAATTTTTTCAGAATTAGATGAAAGTTCAAGCCAAGTTCAACTAGTAAAAGATGGCCAAAGAGTAAAGATTGGTGGTATAGTTGTAGAGAAGAAAAATAAAATTACAAAGAATAACAATATGATGGCATTTATTACCCTAGAAGATTTCTTTGGGACTATAGAGTGTATTGTATTTCCAAAGACTTATCAAGATTATAGTAGAATTATTGACGATAACGAATTAATAATTATTGAGGGTAGACTTAGTTTATCAGAAGTGGAAGAACCTAAAATTATATGTGAAAGAATTATGCCTTTAAATAAATTAAAGTTAGATAAGGTTTATTTAAGAATAACTAAGGACAGAAAAAGTGATTTGTCTATTAGGTTAAATTCAATACTAAAGAGAGCTTCTGGTGATACACCTATATATATTTATCTCGAAAGTACAAAACAAACTTTAGTGGCAGATAGATCATTATGGATAAATGTTGATAATAAAGATATAATTGAAGAATTAGAAGAATTATTAGGTGATGGAAATGTGGTTATTTCTTAATCTTATGTAGGTTTTAGGGGGGAATCTGGATGTGGACTACCATTTATGTTGCTTCTGGGCATGATTGGGCTAAAGAAATAGAACAAAAGCTTTTGTCAGAAGGGTATATAGTTAAATCGAAATTCTTTGCAACAGAAGGGGACGAGGAATTATATGAAATATTAGCCCCATCATTTGAAGCAGAAGAAATACAATCAGTGTTAATGGAATTAGATATTATTTAGTTGTAAAATATTAGGCTTAGGAGGATTATATGAAGACTATTGGTATACTTACAAGTGGTGGCGATGCACCAGGGATGAATGCTGCAATTAGAGCAGTTATAAGAACTGGTATTTACCATGGCATGAGAATGATGGGTGTTAAACAGGGTTATGCTGGTTTAATAAATGGAGATATAGCAGAGATGAATTTGTCATCTGTTGCTGATATCATCCATAGAGGCGGAACCATGCTCAGAAGTAGTAGATCTGATGAATTTCAAACAGAAGAGGGATTCAAAAAGGCATTAAATGTAATAGACATTTTTGGTATAGATGCTCTAATTGTCTTAGGTGGAGACGGTACTTTAAAAGGAGCTAGAGCCCTATCTAATGCCGGCATTCCTACTATAGGTATTCCTTGTACAATTGATAATGATTTGGGATATACTGATTTTACCATTGGTTTTCTTACTGCTGTGGAGACAGTAGTAGAGGCAATAAGTAAGCTAAGAGATACATCTACATCCCACGGAAGAGCAAACATTATAGAAGTAATGGGTAGACGTTGTGGTGATATAGCTCTATACGCAGGTTTGGCTGGTGGTGGAGAAAGTATTATAGTACCAGAAGTTGAATTTGATGTAGATGAAATATGTAAAAAAGTATTAAATGGTAAAAATAGAGGTAAACTACATCATATAATCGTCTTAGCAGAAGGAGTAGGTGATGCATATGACTTATCTGAGGAAGTCAAGTTTAAAACTGGTATAGATACGAGAGTAACCATATTGGGACATCTTCAAAGAGGTGGTACACCAACAACCTTCGATAGGATAATAGCAAGTGAAATGGGCAGAGAAGCTGTAGAGCTTTTACTAGAAGGCAAATCTGGAAAAGCATTGGGTATAAAATGTAATGAAATTATAAATTTAGATATTAATGAAGCATTAATTATAAAAAAAGAATTCAATAAAAAAATGTATGAAACAGCTCAAATACTTTCAATATAGGAGGATATCAAATGAAGAAAACAAAAATTGTAGCAACTATAGGGCCAGCATCAGAATCAGAAGAGGTACTAAAGCAGTTATTTGAGAATGGATTAAATGTATGTAGACTTAACTTCTCCCATGGTAGCCATGAAGAGCATAAGAAAAGAATAGATACAATAAAAAAAGTCAGAGAAGAATTAGGGCTTCCTGTTGCTATTATGCTTGATACTAAGGGACCTGAAATTAGACTGGGAAACTTTAAAGACGGTACTATAGAATTAGAACAAGGAAGTATATTTACATTAACAAATAGAGATATTTTAGGAGACGAAACCATTGTAAATATGTCCTATGAAGGGTTACCAAATGACGTTAAAGAAGGATCAATAATATTAATTGATGATGGCTTAGTAGAGCTAAGAGTGCTTGAAATTATAGACGGTACAGACATTAAATGTATAGCTCTAAATAGTGGTACATTAAAAAACCATAAGGGAGTTAATGTCCCTAATGTAAAGATCAATCTTCCAGCAATTACACAAAAAGATATAAACGATATTTTATTTGGAATAGAAAATGGAATTGACTTTATTGCAGCTTCCTTTATAAGAAAGGGAGACGATGTTACAGAGATAAGAAAGATATTAGAAGAAAATAATGGTCACAATATTGATATAATCTCAAAGATTGAAAACCAACAAGGTGTAGATAATCTTGATGAGATTATAATGCTCTCAGATGGAATCATGGTTGCTAGAGGGGACCTAGGAGTAGAGATTGAAACAGAGACTATGCCAATAGTTCAAAAAGATATGATTAGAAAATGTAATATTGCAGGAAAACCAGTTATCACAGCAACTCAGATGTTGGATTCAATGATGAGAAATCCTAGACCTACAAGAGCTGAAGTAACAGACGTAGCAAATGCTATTCTAGATGGAACCAGTGCAATAATGCTATCTGGAGAAACTGCAGCAGGTAAATACCCTGTAGAATCAGTAAAGACTATGTATAAGATTGCAGTTACTACAGAAGAATCATTAGACTATCCTGATTTACTAAAATCTAAGTCATATAGAACAGAAATAACTACAACAAATGCAATAGGTAGGGCAACATGCTATACAGCTCAAGATCTAGAAGCTGCAGCTATAATTACAGCAACATCATCAGGTTATACATCAAAGGCAATATCAAAATTCAGACCAAAATCACCAATAGTTGCTGTAACAACTACTGAGGAAGTTATGAGGAAATTAGCTTTAGAATGGGGAGTATACCCAGTATTAGCACCAGAAAGTATGTCGACAGATGAAGTAATATCAAATTCTGTAGAGGCATCTATAAATAGCGGATATGTAAAAGAAGGAGATTTAGTTGTAATAACAGCTGGTATACCTGCAGGATTATCAGGCTCAACTAATCTAATCAAAGTTCACACAATAGGAAAAGTTCTACTAACAGGAACAGGAATTGGAAACAAGTCTGTATCAGGAAAAGTATGCATAGCTAATAATAAAGCAGAATTATTGTCAAAGTTTGATGATGGTAATATTTTAGTAAGTGTAAATACTGATAAGGACATGGTTAAGTTTATGGAAAGAGCTGGAGCTATTGTAACAGAGGATGGTGGATTAACTTCACATGCGGCAATAGTAGGCTTAAATCTTGATAAACCAACTATAGTAGGAGCACAAAATGCAACAAGTATATTAAAAGACGGAGACATAGTAACAGTAGATAGTGCTACTGGTCAGATATATAAAGGGGAAGCAAGAGTCTTATAATTAAATGGCGGCCTAATAAGGCCGCCCATATAACTGTCATAAAAGGGTGATGATATGTATATAAATGAATTGTCTTTTGATAGTTTTATTGAAGTAGAGATATTTAGTAGTGATATAGAGAGTGAAATCAGGTTTAATACAAGGGTTGACAGTGTGAAGGGTGGTATATTAAAAGCAGTAATCCCAAGGGATCTAAGATGGTTAAGTGATATAGATAGTGCAAACGTTTACTATAAGAAAGATGGTAAATGTAAAAAGTGGACATGCCAAATGATAGGTTATGAAAAAAGCAACTTAGTACAATTAATTGTACTATCATGTAATTCGGAGGCTGAAAACATAAATAATAGAGGAGCCTTTAGGTTAAGGCTTGATGACGATATCTACTACAAACTTGACGATGTAAGATTTAGAGGTAGATACAAGGATTTAAGTGCAAGGGGTATAGGCTTTTATTCTAATAAAGAGCATAAAATAGGTGACAAGATAGATTTTTTAATAGAGGATATGGAGTATAGGATAGAGGTCAATGGTTTGATTGTAAGACGAGAAGAACAGAATCAGAAACGTAATGTATTCAAGTTTTTATATGGTATTAAATTTCAAGAAGAAAATGAAGAAATAATGAGTTATATATTTAAGAAACAATCAGAGTTAATAAGAAAGAGAAAAAGAAGTATCGAATTCTCATAAATCTAATGGAAAATAGTAATTGCCAATTTATGCACTACTTGCTATACTTATTAAGTGACTCGAAATACATTTAATAGGTGATATAATGATAAAAAATGATAAAACTGAATTGATATTGAATGGAGACGTACTTAAGGCTTTGATAATCCTGTCCATACCAATAATCATCAATAATTTTATACAGACATTATTTAATTTAGTAGATGCTTTCTGGGTTGGAAAGATATCATCAGTACATTTCGCAGCAACTTCATTTGTATGGCCTGTTAACTTTTTATTTATTTCCTTGGGAATAGGAATCTCTATTGCCGGAACATCTCTATTATCACAATTAGTAGGAGCAAATAAAATAAAAGAAGCTCAGGAGTATGCAAGTCAAATTATAGCTATATCTATAATTATGGCTTTAAGTTTCACTGTTATTGGTTATATCTTGAGCCCATATATTATCAAAGCAATGGGTGCAGATGTAGAGTTGGCAGAATTAAGTAATATTTACCTGAGAATTACCTTTTTAGATACGGTATTTCTGTTTCTGTTTTTTAATATAAACTCAATAATGAGTGCTCAGGGTAACACAGTTACACCAACTATTCTAAGTGGGGTATCAGCTATAGTTAATATGATATTAGACCCTATATTTATCTTTACTTTTGATTTGGGTATCGCAGGAGCTGCTTGGGCTACATTTTTATCTAGGGCTTTATTGGCTATAATAGGTTGTTTCTTATTATTTAGTGAAAGCAATAAAATTAAGCCTAACTTTAAAGACTTTAAATTCAACAAAAAAATACTTAAAGATGTTTTGAAGGTAGGATTTCCTTCATCAATTGGACAGTCTGGATCTGCTATAGGATTTATGGTTCTTAATGGATTCGTAGTTTCCTATGGAACAGCTACACTAGCTGCTTTTGGAATGGTAAATAGAATTACATCATTGGTAATGCAATTTTCCCAAGGAATTGGAGCGGCATTAACTTCAGTAGTTGGTCAAAATATAGGAGCAAACCAATATGAAAGAGTAAATGAAGCTTTTCGCAAAGCTAGTAAGATTGCTGTAAGCATCGGTGTAATAGGTTGTATAATATTAATTTACTTTGATCAACAATTGATTGATTTTTTTATTCAGTCTAAAGATGATCCAAGTGTTATAGCCCAAAGTATCAGTTTTCTAAGATATATTTCACTATCTATGCCTTTCTTAGGCATATTTAGCGTATTTCAAGGACTATATCAAGGTTCAGGTAATACAAAGTTTTCAATGACTATGGAGATAGGCAGGTTATGGGGATTAAGAATACCTATGATATTACTATTCAAGTATTTCACTGAGATTGGTTCAGATGGAATTTGGTTTTCAATGAGTGCAAGTAATCTATTCGTTTGTGTATATGGATTTATAATATACAAGAGTAATAAATGGAAAAGAACAGTGCTGAGTAACGTCTAAATGAACGTTGGGGACGCAAAACTTTGTTCATATTTCTTCACAAGATTTCATTCCGAATGTAATGAGGAATCTAGCGACTTGCTTTTACCTAAATAAGGTATGACTGGTCGCCTTTTTAGTTTTTGATTAATATTCAATTGCACATATATGGTATAATATTAATTAGTAATTTATAAAGGGGCGTCACAATGATACTATTAAACATAGAAAATGTTTCAAAAGCATATACAGATAGGATATTATTAGACAATGTATCCTTCGGAATACATGAAGGAGATAAGATTGGACTTATAGGAGTTAATGGTGCTGGCAAGTCAACATTATTGAAACTACTTGCTAATGTTGAAGTACCAGATTCGGGTAGAATTATCAGATCAAATGATGTAAATATTGAATATCTTTCACAAGATATAGATATAGATCCAAATGCTAATATCATAGAGCAGGTTTTCAGAGGTTCATCAGAGAATATGCAGGTTTTAAGAAGATACAATAAGGCAGTTTCCAACCCAAATACATCAAAGGAAGATATTATAAAACTATCCCAAGAAATGGATTCAAAAGGAATATGGGAACTGGAAAGTGAGGCTAAAAACGTCCTTACTCAATTAGGTATTCATGATTTCGAACAAAAAATGGAGAATCTTTCAGGTGGTCAAAGAAAGCGTGTTGCATTAGCTTCAGCTTTAATCAATCCATCTGATTTATTGATATTAGATGAGCCAACAAACCACTTAGATAATGAAACTATAAATTGGTTAGAAGATTATCTATCCAAGAGAAAAGGCGCATTATTGATGATTACACATGATAGATACTTTCTTGATAGGGTAGTTCATAAGATACTAGAATTAGATATGGGTAAATTATACAGCTATGAAGGCAATTATGCCTATTATTTAGAAAGAAAGGCTGAAAGAGAAAACATTGAGCTAGCATCAGAGAGGAAAAGACAATCAATATATAGAAAAGAGCTAGCATGGATGAAACAAGGTGCTAAAGCAAGAAGCACTAAGCAAAAGGCAAGGATTCAAAGGTTTCAAGATTTGGGAGATAGAGAACTAGTTTTAGATAAAAAAGAGCTAGATATTGCCATAGGAACATCCCGCTTAGGTAGAAAAATTATAGAGATAAATAATATATCTAAATCCTATGATAATAATAAACTGATAGATAACTTTTCTTATACTGTCTTAAGAGACGATAGAGTAGGTATACTAGGTGCAAATGGTATGGGTAAGTCAACATTACTGAAGATAATATCAGGTAAATTAGAGCCAGATAGTGGATCTGTCGAAATTGGAGAAACAGTCAAATTAGGCATATTTGAGCAAGAGACTGCTGATATGGATGATGAACAAAGAGCAATAGAGTATATTAAAGATGGTGGAGAGTTTGTAAAAACCATTGATGGAGATAGAATATCAGCTTCTCAGATGATGGAGAAATTCATGTTTTCTAAAGATTTACAATGGGCCCCTATAGGGAAGTTATCAGGTGGAGAAAAGCGTAGGCTATATCTACTAAGGGTATTGATGGAATCACCAAATGTACTTATACTAGATGAACCGACTAATGATTTAGATATCCAAACCCTTACAATTTTAGAAGACTATTTAGAAGATTTCCCTGGTGCCGTCATTATCGTATCCCATGATAGATATCTACTGGATAAGGTTGTAGAAAAAGTATTTGTATTTGAAGGAGACGGAAGTATAGTACAATATACAGGGAACTATGCCTATTTTAAAGAGATTCAGAAGGAAAAGGAAGTCCAAGAAAAAGCTCCAAAAAAGGAAAAAGTAAGAGAAAAGAAAAAGACCTTAAAACTCTCATTCAATGAACAGAGAGAATGGGATGTTATAGATGAAGAAATAGCTAATCTAGAAGAAAAAATGGATAATATAGATAAAGAAATAGAAGCTTGCGCCACAGATTATGTAAAACTTCAAGAATTATTGAATGAAAAAGAATTAATAGAACAACAATTAGAAGAGAAAATGGATAGATGGGTGTATCTATCAGAGTTAGTAGAGCAAATAGAGAACAGTTAAGAGAGGAAGTTTTCATGAAGAAAATAGTATTGGCTGAAAAGCCATCAGTAGCTAGAGATATAGCTAGGGTGCTTAATTGCAAGAAGAATGGCAATGGTTATATTGAAGGCGATAAGTATATAGTAACTTGGGCATTAGGACATTTAGTGACTCTAGCAGATCCAGAAGAGTATAATAAAAAATATCAAACATGGAATATGGAAGATTTACCCATATTACCTAAGGAATCTAGGCTAGTAGTAATTAAGCAGACATCAAAACAATTTTATACTGTTAAGGATCTGATGCATAGAAAAGATGTAGATAAAATAATTATAGCCACAGACGCAGGTAGAGAAGGAGAATTGGTAGCTCGTTGGATAATTGAAAAGGCTAATGTAAAAAAACCAATTCAGAGACTTTGGATTTCATCAGTAACTGATAAAGCAATCAAAGATGGATTCAATAAGCTAAGAGATGGCAAAGCCTATGAGAATCTATATGAATCAGCTCAAGGAAGAGCAGAAGCAGACTGGATAGTAGGTATCAATGCTACAAGAGCATTAACAGTTAAATATAATTCTCAACTATCCTGTGGTAGAGTGCAAACCCCTACAATAGCCATGATAGCCCAAAGAGAAGAAGAGATAAAAAACTTTAAACCAAAGGATTATTATGGTGTAGAAGTAGGGACAAAAGGTCTGAAGTTCATTTGGCAAGATAAAAACAACAATACAAGAAGCTTTAATAAGGAAAATATAGAAAGAATACTTTCTGGTATAAAAGGCAAAGATTTAAATGTAGTAGAGGTAAATAAGACATTTAAAAAGACTTACTCAAAAGGACTATATGATTTAACAGAGCTTCAAAGGGATGCAAATAGAATATTTGGTTTCTCAGCAAAAGAAACATTATCAACTATGCAAAATCTATATGAAAGGCATAAGATACTTACTTATCCAAGAACCGACTCCAGATATCTTTCTGATGATATGGTAGATACCTTAAAGGATAGAGTAAAAAGTATAAATATTTCTCAATATAGTAAATTTGCAAGTGAGATTCTCAAGAAACCAATTAAAGCAAATAAATCCTTTGTAGATAATAAAAAGGTAACAGATCACCACGCTATAATTCCGACAGAAGAAAGAGTAAGACTATCAGAACTTAATAGCAATGAGAAAAAGATATACGATTTAGTAGTGAAAAGATTTTTGAGTGTTCTTTATGATCCATTTGAATATGAGCAAACTACCATTAATGCTAAAATTGGGGAAGAAAAATTCATAGCTAAAGGTAAAAGGATAATCAAGGAAGGCTGGAAAGAGATTTATTCAAATATTGAAGATGATGAAGAAAATGATGATGATATTAAAGATCAAATACTACCTTTAATAGAAAAAGGAGATACATTAAAAGTAGAAAAAATAAATCAAACATCAGGAAAGACTAAACCACCAGCATATTTTAATGAAGGTACACTTTTATCAGCAATGGAAAACCCAGCAAAATATATGGAAAGTAGCAGCAAGGAATTGGCAAAGATACTGCAGGAAACAGGTGGTATTGGAACAGTAGCAACAAGAGCAGATATAATCGAAAAGTTATTTAATACATTCCTTATTGAAAGTAAGGGTAAGGATATCTTAATTACCGGAAAAGGAAAACAGCTCTTAGAACTAGTTCCAGAGGAGCTTAAATCCCCAGCCTTAACAGCACAATGGGAGAAAAAGTTGGGTTTGATTCAAGAAGGGAAACTTAAAAGAGATACTTTTGTAAACGAGATGAAAGAATACTCTAAATCAATAATAAAAGAAATAAAAAATAGTAATACTACATTTAAACATGACAATTTAACAAGGACAAAATGTCCTAATTGTGGAAAGTACATGCTAGAAGTCAATGGTAAGAGGGGTAAGATGTATGTATGCCAGGATAGAGAATGTGGAGAAAGAATATCTATATCTAAAACCACAAATGCAAGATGCCCAAATTGTAAGAAAAAATTAGAACTTCGTGGTCAAGGAGAAGGACAAATCTTTACATGTGCATGTGGATATAGAGAAAAACTATCATCTTTTAATGAAAGAAAAAAGAAGGAAAAGAACAAAGTAAATAAAAAAGATGTATCAAAATATTTAAAACAACAAAACAAAGAGAGTGAACCATTAAATACAGAATTAGCAGATGCATTATCAAAGCTTAAGTTTTAAATATATTGTTAATTGAATTTACTTATGTTAAAATATTCCTAATATAAAGAAGAAGGTGTATTATGATAAATTTAGGAGAACTACAAGAATTAGAAATAAAGAGATTTACATCAGTTGGAGCTTATCTTAATGAAGAAATAGAAGAAGAAGATGACGTTCTACTACCAAAGTCACAAATCCCAAATGATGTGAAAGTTGGAGATAAGATAGAAGTATTTGTATACAACGATTCAAAGGATAGAATCATAGCAACAACAAGAAGACCTAAAGCAACTTTAGGAAACTTAGCTCATTTAATGGTAGTGGACACTACTAAAATTGGATCTTTTCTTGACTGGGGCTTAGAAAAAGATTTGTTTTTGCCATTTAGTGAAACAGTAGGCTCTGTTGAAAAAGGAAAAACATATCTAGTTGGAGTTTATCTTGATAAATCAGATAGACTTTGTGCAACTATGAAGATAAAAGACATGCTAAGAACTGATTCAGAATATAAGGAAAATAATCTAGCAAAAGGAACTATTTATAGTATCAATAAGAATATTGGAGCCTTTGTTGCAGTAGATGATAAATATGATGGATTAATTCCAAAGAGAGAGTTGTTTGGTATATATGAAGTAGGCGATATTATCGAAGTAAGAATCAACAGGGTACAAGAAGATGGAAAGCTAGACTTAAGTCTAAGAGATAGATCCTACATCCAAATGGATACAGATGCTAAAATAATATTACAAAAGCTTAAAGAGAATGGTGGCAGCCTTGGACTAGGTGATAAAAGTTCACCAGAGTTGATTAAAAAAGAGCTTAATATGAGTAAAGCAGGATTTAAAAGAGCCATAGGAAGACTTTACAAAGAGGAAATGATTGTAATTTCAGATCATAAGATTAAATTAGATGAATAAATATAATTAATTGAGCTATAAATGTTAATAGCTCAATTTTTTTGTTTACATTAACGTAAATTTAGAATATTATGGGTATATAAAGAGAAGTGAAAATGTATATTATTGTGAAAGAGGAATGTGATTATCATGAAAAAAAGAAAAGGTTCAACATTAGTTTTGACATTGATGGTCTTTGCAGTGTTGATGATTTTTGCCACTTTTACATTAAGCTTTATGGTCACAGAAAACAAACAATCATTATATCACCAACATAAAACTCAAGCCTATTATATTGCTAGGAGTGGGGCGGAGGCCGTTGAGGCAGCGATATTGGGCTTATTTGAAGATGAAGATCCTAATGATAGAGATGCATTATTAAACAAAATAGAGGTGAATCCAGTAAATGTGTTGGAAAAAAATGATGAGAGCTTAAAACTTTCCGTTAAAATTTGGAAAGAAGATATTTCTAGTAATAAAATCAATATAATTATAAATTCTAATGCAAATATTAATAGTGCATCTGAAAAAATAATAAAAGTACTTCCTATCGATGTTACTAATGAAGAAGACAAACTTATAAGTTTTGGTGATAAACCAATAATTTCGATTGAAAGCGCATCACAAAACCTAATAGATAAAGGTTGGGTGGAAATAGTTGGAGAAGTGGGGAAATCTAAATATCCAGGATATACATTTACGTACTCATCATATGAATTAGCTAAGGAAAAGATTGTAGAGGGTAGTGAACATATTATCAAAAATAGTCTGCCAATTAGTAATGATGTTACATGGGGAAGTGAAGGTAAAGATACTGTTTATTTTATAGATGGAGATGTAACTATTAATTCTAAAGATATTAATATTAATGTTAAGGGCAAAGTAGATATTTATGTTAACGGTACTTTTTCTATAAAAGAAAACGTATATATCAACAAAGATGGAGTAAATGATAATTTAAATATATATGTATACAATTCAGATAATGATGAGTATAGTATAGAAGTAGGTAGAGGTAAAAAAATAGACTTTATAATGTATGGTAACTTTTTTGTTAATTCCGGAATTGCTCATTTTGACGGACATAAAGTAACCTATAGAGGCAATATAATTTCAAATGGGGATAAAGTATACTTCAAATCTCAGGATAACTCTGGAAATCATCATGTATATACAGGTTTGATATATGCTCCAAATTCAGATATTTATCTTGATGTTCAATCAGAAAGCGCGTATAGTTTTAACGGTTATGTAGTTGGTAATGATATAACACATCATGATAATTTGTCTAAGAAGACGGGATTCAAGAAAGATATTCCAGGTGGCGGTGTTACTATACCTCCGATTTATATAGAAGGTAAGCCAATATTTAGTAATAATAATCCAGGCTATTATAGATAAGGTGATAATATGAAAAATAGAAAAGGTTTAACATTGATAGAAGTAATTGTATCTATGGCAATTGTTGGGGTTATAGCTGTTGTTATATTAAGCATATTTTCTTCAGGAACAAAAAATATTGCTAGAGCTGGACATAGAACTACAAACATATATGATGCTAATAGAATAATTGATGAGTTAATAATAAAGTCAGAAAATCCATATACTGATTGGGATGCTATCGAGTCAGAAAATGAAAATATAGTTGTAAATAATATGGAATATAATGTAATATTACCTGGAATAGGTGAGGATATAAAAGTTAGTGGTAAATTGCTAAAAGTTACATCAACAGATGAGGAGAACAATACAATAATTATTGAAACTTTTGTCCCTAATAAATTGGAGAGTGGTGAAGTTGAAGGTTCTTAATAATAAAAGAAAAGGAATCACTCTAATAGAAGTCATAATAGCCATAGCTATAATGGCTATTATTGGTCAAGCAGTTTATTCAATCTATTATGTAGGGAATAAATCCCATGCCATAAATAGAGATATGGGATTTGCACAACAGGATGCTAGGTTAATATTAGAGAATATTAATAAAGAAATGAGATCAGCCAAAGATGTCTCTGATAGTTTTTTTACAACTAAATATTACAGCATTAGTATAGATAGTGATAATAATTTAATTAAAACAACATATGATGGTACTTCTGAAACTCCTGAAAAATTAGGAACAAATATTGAATATATTAACTTTATACCTATTGATAAAACACCTGAAGATGTAATTACTGATTATAGCAGTAACATTATTAAAGTAAAAATTGCTACAAAAGAAGGGACAATTACTAGATCATATACTATGGACATAAGATTTGAAAATGGTAATATAATAAAATATAGTACAAAAGATGATGGTAGTGGGAACATAATTTATGATTTTACCATACCGTTAGAAACTGTATACTACACAAAATATACAGAATAATTTTTAGCCAATAAAGGAGGCCAATAATGATAGTAACCACAACACCACAAATCCAAGGAAAAGAAATAATAGAATACAAAGGAATAGTATTTGGAGAAGTTGTAGCAGGTGTAGATTTCATGAAAGATTTTGCTGCGGGACTTACTAATTTCTTTGGTGGAAGATCTGGCTCATATGAAGGAGAATTAATAGAAGCTAGAGAAAATGCAATTATAGAAATGCAACAAAGAGCTATGAAAATGGGAGCAAATGCAGTAGTAGGAGTAGACATAGATTATGAAGTACTAGGGCAAAATAATAATATGCTTATGGTAATAGCATCAGGTACTGCAGTGGTTACAAGATAAGCTCATTATTAATTTCAGTCCGATAAAATTAATTAGACACTCTATACAAAGACGTTCTAATATGCTATGATACTATAGCGTTAATTAGAGCGTTTATTATATTTCAGGAGGTAATGGATGAACTTTTGGAAGGATAAAGTATTTTTAAAATCAATGTTTGCTATAGCATTGCCAATAGCACTGCAAAACTTAATATCAACCTCAGTAAACATGGTAGATACATTGATGATCACAAGTTTAGGGGAAGCAAGTTTAGCTGCAGTTGGACTAGCTAATCAAGTCTTTTTCTTTTATGCACTTATAACCTTTGGTATAAATAGTGGATCATCTATTTTTATATCTCAATATTGGGGAAAAGAAGATATTATTAACATAAGAAGAATCTTGGGGATTGCATTATCTTTAAGTACTGTTTTAGGAATTATATTTACTTTTGTTGCTTTTTTATTCCCGGAATTTCTTATGAAGATATTTATAGATGATGCAGAAGTTGTAAAATTAGGAGCAGATTATTTAAAATTAGTATCATTATCTTATATTGTTACAGCTATAAGTTTTTCATTTAGTGTCGCGCTTAGAAGTACAGGTAGACCCAATATACCAATGGTTGGTTCATTTATATCCTTTATAACAAATACAGTATTTAACTATATTTTAATATTTGGTAAACTTGGATTTCCTGCATTAGGTGTAAAAGGTGCAGCAATAGGAACAATTATTGCTAGATTTGCAGAACTTGGATTCCTTATTTATACCATTTATAAGACAAAAGGTGTACTTGCTGCAAGTATAAAGGAATTAATTGACTGGAATAAAGAGTTTCTAAATAGATACATAAAAACAGTATCACCAGTTATTTTAAATGAGGGGTTTTGGTCATTGGGCCACATAATGTATTCTATAGCATATGCAAGTATTGGTAAGGAAGCAACAGCAGCTATTCAATTGACGACTACAATACAAAATATTTTCTTTGTATTAATAAGAGGTCTTGCTAATGCATGTTCAGTAATGGTTGGAAATAAAATTGGAGCACAAGAAAAGGACGAAGCTTATGATTATGCAATTAAATTTATCAGCATGTCTACAATCCTAGGTTTGCTTCTTGGAGTTACTATGTCATTGACTCCAGATCTAACTCTGAAATTATTTAAAATAGAACCTGAACTCTATGAAGTTGCAAAGAAGATATTGATAATAATGGGTTTTACATTCTTCGTTAGAACATATAATTCTACTGTAATAGTTGGTGTTCTAAGAGGTGGAGGAGACACAACATTCTCGCTATATCTTGAAATGGGAGCAGTTTGGTTAGTAGGTGTGCCACTGGCGTTTATTGGGGCAAAACTATTAAAACTACCAGTTTATTATGTATTCTTATTGGTCGTATCCGAAGAAGTAGTTAAATTAGTAATATCATTACCAAGAGTATTATCAAAGAAATGGATAAAGGATATTACTTAATAATAAAATATATAAAAATCCTCTCTAATAACAGAGAGGATTTTTTTCTTACCTAGGGATACAAATTACTTGACCTATTTGCAAGTTATTTGGGTTGATTCCTGGGTTAATTCTAAGAATGGCATCTACAGTAGTGTTAAATCTGTTTGCTAGATTATAAATAGTATCGCCAGCTCTAATAGTATATGGTTGTGAACCCATAGGGCAAGTAGTAGGTGGTGGTGTAGTACCACAATTTACTCCTAATGCGGTCCATGTTTGAACTCCTACTATACCGTCAACTACTAGACCTCTACTTCTTTGGAATGCAATTACAGCTGATTGTGTTTGATTACCAAATATACCATCTATAGGACCTGGATTGAATCCAAAAGATAATAGACGACGTTGTAAGTCAGTTACTGCAGGGCCTGTGCTTCCCAACCTTAATGTTGGACATGGTTGTGTTGGTGGTGGTGCAGTAGTTGGTATACAAATTACTTGACCTACTCGTAAGTTGTTTGGATCTATACCTGGATTAATTCTTAGAATAGCATCTACAGTAGTGTTAAATCTAATTGCTAGATTATAAAGTGTATCACCTGACCTGATAGTATATGGTTGTGAACCCATAGGACAAGTTGTAGGTGGTGGTGTTGTAGTTGGTATACAAATTACTTGACCTATAAATAATCTATTTGGATCTACACCAGGGTTAGCCATCATAATGGCATCTACAGTTGTATTAAATCTATTAGCTAGACTAAAAAAAGTATCTCCCGACATAATTACATAAGACATAGTGCCAGGACCACAATGACCGTTAGACATATTAAATCCTCCTTTTCAGTAAAAATTTCTTACTTAGAATATTATATTCAAGAGAAATATTTTCGTTCTGATTTTTGATAAACAAGTCATATATTTGTGTAAATATGATAATATAGAGGAAAGATAAATTATGTATTCACTTAATTAGGAGGGAAACAATGAATTTTAATATAAATGATATTGTAGAAGGAGAAATCATTGATTTTACACATGAAGGAAATGGAGTTCTTAAAATCGATAATTTTACTATATTTGCTAGTAATGGATTAATAGGCGATAAGGTTAAAGTTAGAATAGATGCATTAAAGAAAAACTTTGCTACTGGTTCGGTGATTGAAGTTATTGAGCCATCTAAGGATAGGGTAGAGTTAGATTTTGATTTAACGGAAAGCAAAGGTGGTATACCTCTAATAGAGTATAAGTATGAAAAACAACTTCAATGGAAGAAAGAAAAGGTAGAAAAGGATTTTGAAAAGATTGCAGGTTTAAACAATATAGTAATTAAAGAGACAATAGGTATGAATAATCCCTATAGATATAGAAATCATGTGCAGATACCTGTTGGTAGGAAAAATGGGAAAACTGTCATAGGATTTTATGAGGGAAATAGTAATGAAATAGTGGATATGGATAGTAGTATTCTTCAACCTGAAAAAGGAGATAGAATAATAAAGATACTTAGAGACTGGATAAAAAGATACGATATCAAACCTTATGATAGGAAAACAAAGAGAGGTATACTTCGTCACATAGGAATGAGATTTAATAAAGACAATGAGGTAATGGTCATCCTTGTAACTGGTAATGAGAATTTGCCAAAGGTAAAAGAATTAGTAAATAGTCTTAAAGATGAAAATGTAATAAGCATATATCAAAATATAAATAAATTAAATTCATCAGTTACTTATGGTAGACAATATAAAAAACTATATGGAGAAGATTCGATTTTAGATTATATTGGAGACTACAAGTTCAATATTTCTCCAAGATCTTTCTTTCAAGTTAACAGGACTCAGACAGAAATTTTATATAAGAAAGCAATTGAATATTTAGATTTGAATAAAGAAGATATAGTATATGATCTATATTGTGGAATAGGTACCATTTCACTATTTGTAGCAGATGAAGCAAAGAAAGTTTATGGTATAGAACTAATAAAAGAAGCAATTGAAGATGCAAAAGAAAATGCAAGGCTTAATAATATAAGCAATGTAGAGTTTATAGTAGGTAAGACAGAAGAAGTATTTCCAAAGATGACAAAAGAAGGAGTCAAAGCAAATAAGGTAGTACTAGATCCGCCAAGAAAAGGCTGTGAAAGAGAAACTCTTGAGGCGATAGTGGAGTTAAATCCTGAAAGAGTAGTTTATGTATCATGTAACCCATCAACACTAGCTAGGGATATCAAATACTTAGCGGAGAATGGGTATAAGGTGGTTGAAGTTCAGCCAGTAGACATGTTTCCGCATAGTGCGCATGTTGAGACGGTATGTTTGATAGAGAAGTTGTAGAATTTGACCTTAAATAATTGGTTTAAGGATTGAATAAAAAGATTAATATAAAAGCCAGTTGGGATTTGATGTAATAATCCTAACTGGCGTTTTTTTGGTAATTAATTGAAGAAACATAATGAATTAATCATAAGTATAATATATAATGAAATAAAGTGAATTTTCTTATTATAATAGGTTATTTGTCATTAGGTGTATGTTAATTAGTGTAATAATTTTTATTTTACCTTTTATAGCCTTTAAAAAATGTAATCTATCGTAATATATAAGGAGGGGGTGTTTGGGTGACTAAACTTCTCAATATCTTTAATTGGAAAAAAACTTTAGAAGAAAGGGTAAAAGACATACAAAAAGGTGACGAAGATGATAAAAATAATCTTATACAAGAATATATTCCATTTATAAATAAAGTACTTGTAAATCAACTAGGGTCATATGTACAAGTAGAAAATGATGACTATTTTAGTATTGGGCTTATTGCATTTAATGAAGCGATAGATAAGTATGATGAAGAAAGAGGTAATTTTTTAACTTTTGCTTCCGTGGTAATAAAAAGTCGATTAATAGATCAACTTAGAAAAGAATCTAGAAGATCAGAAGAAGTTTTTATAAGCCAGCTTCAAAGAGAAGATGATGAGGACTATTATGCAAAAGATGTAATGATAGTAGAAGGCTTTGAGGCAGGAATAGAGACTAAACTAGATCTTGCATCTCTAGTACACAGTATGAAAGACTTTGGTGTTTCTCTTGATGATTTAATTAATGAATCACCTAAGCATCAGGATACTAGACAAACAGCTATTAAAATAGGAAAGCATGTTTTTGAAGATAGAAGGCTTTGTGATAGATTTCTAAGCACAGGAAATCTTCCTACAAATGAGATAATACGAGACTTAAATGTGTCAAGAAAGACAGTCCAAAGAAGTAGAAAATTCATTATAGCAATTATATTGATTTTGAATAGTAATCTGGACACATTAAAGGCTTATATTTCCAGCAATGAAAGGGGGTAATTAAATGATTTATCGAGGTAATATTGTGGAAGTTTGTAGTGATAGTATAGTTGTAATTACTGAAGACTGCACATTTAAAAGAATTAAAAAGAGTGTTGGCTTGGAAGAAGGTATGGAAGTATATTTTGAAGAAAGAGATATTATAAGAAAATCAAATACAAGTATTAATAGTATTTCAAAGATAGTAGCTATAATTTTGCTAGTCATTACTTCTATTTATGGCATACAAGTTTGGGACATAAATTATAGAGCAGTGGCTATAGTATCAATTGATATAAATCCAAGTGTAGAAATAAAGGTTAATAAAAATCATCGTGTAATAAATGCAACGCCTCTTAATAAGGATGCTTTAAATCTACCACTTAAAAAATTAAAAGGTCAAATATTAACTAATGCATTAGATGAACTTGTACAAACAGCAAAGACAGAGGGCTATATTAAAGAAAATGAAGAAAATTATATACTATTAGCAGTTGTAGGGCTAAGCAACAATGAAAAAGATACTGATGCTTTAGAACACTTATTAGTGGAAGGAAAAGAAAAGATAGAAAATATGTCAAGTGAAGAGAATCAACATATTGAAGTTGTTACGGTAGAGTCAAATAAAGAGACATTGAAAAAAGCAAGAATAGAACATGTTTCAGTAGGTAGGATGGAAGTCTATGAAAATAATAAAGATAATAATAAGGATGGGCAAATTAGTAAAGAAGAAATAAAGGAAGAAAAGGTAAAGGAACTTATAGAGAAGATTGGTAAAGAACATCCAGTATTTGAAGAACATCCTGGAAATAGCAATAATTCTGACAAGGATAAAAAGAATGTTAAGGATGAAAAAGGTAAAGAAAAAGATAAAGAAAGGGATAAGGACAAAGACAGTAAGGACAAAGATAATAAAGATAAAATACAGAATAAAAAAAGTCATCCTGTATTTGAGGAACACCCAGGGAATAACAAATTTAATAACCCCTCGAAGTAATACAATGAAAAAATTAAAGATAGAAAAAATGATTAAATAAAAAAATATTTTTTGATATCTCTGATGTACCCCTAAAAAATTTAAGTAGCCGTAATAATATAATAATAAAAGTAATGGGAGGTATATTAGATGAAAAAATATTTAACTAGTTTAACTACTTTGTTTTTAGTGATTATATTGTTAAGCTCTAATGCAAGTGCATTTACACCACCAGGATTAGCTAAAAAGGGTGGTATGCCACCTGGAATCCAAAAGAGATTTATCCAACAAGAAAAAGATAAAAAAGAGTATAATACAACTATAAAGGATATAATTTTAGGGCAGAGTAGAATAGTTATAGAAGATGGAACAGCAATACTTACTCTACTTGTTTCTGATGAAGCAAGGATAGAGTTAAATAATAAGTCAGCTAAGCTTAAAGACATTAAGAAAAATGATGATGTTATTATGAAACTAGACAAAAACAATACTATTATAGAACTTAAAGCTACAAGGGAAAAGGAAACTGTATATACTGTAGAAGGAATATTTTCACAAGTAAATAATGGGGAAAATATAATTTATATTATTTATGAGAACAATAAATTAGATAGTTATAAATTAAGATCTGATGTTATTGTACGCATTAATGGTGTTAAAAGAAATATTAATAGTTTAACTTCTGGTATGGAGTTAAAGCTAACTATAGAAGGGGATAGGGTAAAATTAATTGAGGCAAGTAAAGATGCACAAAAAGAAATAAAGGGAACTATAATATCAATTGATTATAATAGTAGGGAATTTGTACTTCAGGAAGGTACAAAGGTAACTCTATATAAAGTTCAAAGCAATACAACTATAAAAATAGATGGGAAGATAAAGTATTTTTCAGATCTATTGGTTGGTATGAATTTAGAGGCTTATGTAAAAGATCAAAATATATCTAGTATAGAGGCCAAATCATTATCTATAGAAAACCAAAAAGGTGTTGTTAAAGCTATTAATGTAGATAAAAATGAAATAGTCTTTACACAAGGTAATAAGGAAACTTTATTTAAAATAGATGAGAATGTCGTTGTAAAAATTAACGGAAATCGAAAAACCTTAAAAGATATTGCAGCTAATATGAATGTTCAGTTAACTATCCAATATGGAGAAGTTATTGAAATTATCATCAATGATTTAATTCAGTTTTTTGAAGGTAGAATTATATCAAAAGATGTTGGAAGTAAACCTACTATCACGATTCGAATAGGAAATGAAGAGAAAGTGTTTTCTGTTAAAAAAGACTTAAATATTATTAAAATTGAAGTAGGTAAAGATTTTATTATTCATGTGATGGATAGCGAAGTTATATCTATTGTAGCAAAATAATAATGTATATAAAAATTTAGTTAAAGTAGGTAAAGCAATTTGCTTTGCCTACTTTATTTTTTAATGATTTTTGTAATAATTGGGTATGATTAAAATGATATATTAAGAAAATAGATGAGCAAAGGGATAATCCAGTACAGACTATGGATGATGTTAATGTAGCCTCATTTATAGAAGTCTTAAGAAATGATTTTCCAAACAAATTATTTTATCTACACACGAGACAGATAAGTAGAATTACATATTTATATAAATTTTTGAAATATAATCTAAAAGGTTAATCCTTTAATGTAAAAGATAATATGTATTAATTTATATTAGTGAATTTAAGTATTGAAATTTGTTAAATAAGTATAATAAAGGGATATGGGTTATATAATCTGCTTTTCAGAAGATAATTCTTCTACAAGGAATAAATAGTCTTTACGACATCTTTATTGTCACCACAAGGCATATTGAGACAGTAGCTTTAATAGAGAAGGAATAGGTTGAATAGAGATGAGTAATTAAAGGAAAGTGTTAATATGACAATATTTGAAGATATTAAACAAGAAATAATGGCTGATACAATGAATGATTCCTATACAAGAAAGGGAATCTCACCTTTATTCAAAGCATCTAAAGATGCTCGTATTGCCATAGTTGGGCAAGCGCCAGGCCGAAAAGCAGAAGAAACTCAGTTATTTTGGAATGATTTAAGTGGTGATCGTCTACGAGAATGGATGGGAGTTACACGGGAAGAATTTTATGAGACTGACCGTATAGCTCAGTTACCTATGGATTTCTATTACCCAGGTAAAGCTAAACATGGAGATTTGCCTCCAAGAAAAGGATTCGCAGAAAAATGGCATCCGCTGTTATTAGAAGAAATGCCAAATATAGTTACTGTACTTCTCATTGGAAATTACGCTCAAAAATACTATCTAGGTAATAGAATGGAGAAAAACTTAACTGAAACAGTAAGGAACTTCAAAAACTATCTACCAGAATATTTACCTTTGGTTCATCCTTCGCCATTAAACATTGGGTGGTTTAAACGAAACCCATGGTTTGAAAGTGATGTTTTGTTGGTTTTGAAAGAAATAGTGAAAAAATCTCTGAATAAGGAGAGTTAACTATGAAGGAAAATAAATATATGCCTATTAGCTAAAACTTTTGATTAGGTGAATTATGGCTTTAGAGTATTATAGAAATTAAATCTTCTAGAATAAAAGAAGCCTAAATTAACACTTTAAATTGTAAGCAGGGATATCAGGTAATAGCTCGGTAAACACCATAAGTAAGGGAAGTCTAAATGACCTCCCAAGTTTTATTACATAATATAAGCATCTACAACTGTAGCCACATAATCATCAACACCAGATTTTGCTAGTACTACAAGTGATTGATTTGGAATATTAGAAAAGGTTGCAGTATAAGCTTCATTACCATCTCTATCTAATTCTTCATTTCTATATATATTTAGTTCATTCTTATTTGCAACTTTATAATCTTCCAGTATTCCAGCCACACGTGTTTCAACCTCACCTGTTGGACATTCAAGAGATCTTATTCTATCAATAGCACTTTGTAAATTTTTAATTAGTGACATTAAAATCCTCCCTAAATTTATATTTCAATTATAGTATTACCCATGATTTAGTTATTATTATTGAATAACTGGTGGAGCTTATTCCTTTATAAAAATAAGAGGAAAAGTTTAACCATGTCCATTTATTATTTTGGTCTATTAAAAATTAAGGTAGGGTATAATACTATGATGTATTGGATATTAAGCACTATTTGATAGCTTTGGAATTGGATGGAAAGAATAGGATGAAATTAGAGCAACAAATAAGTCTATTCAAACTTATGTTAGGAAGGTGAATCCATGGGACATATTACAAGTAAAGATGCCTATAAGAGTTTAGAAGAAAGAATCAATTGGTTTACACAAGGGGCTCCGCCATCGGACAGCTTGTATAAAATTTTACAAGTTCTATATACGGAAACCGAGGCTAAATGGGTGGCGTTATTGCCAGTTCGTCCATTTACTGCAAAGAAAGCAGCAAGAATTTGGAATACCAGTGAAGGGAAAGCAGAAACTTTTCTTATGCAGCTAACCTGGTGCAAATTGGTGAAAATGTTCGTGAAGCTCCAGCATTCATTTGCAATTGCTGCGGTTGTTGTTGCGAAGCTTTGCAAGCAGCAAGAAAATTTAGCCCAATGCAACCAGTGGCTACTACAAATTACATACCTATATTAGCAATTTCCATGCAAGACAACAAAGATGGTAAGATAGCTCAAGTTGATGATGAGATATGCCTCGGTTGTGGCATATGTGTGCGTAGTTGTCCTAAAAATGCCATTGAATTAGTGCGAAGAGAGATCCAAGTCATTACTCCGGTGAATAGTACCCATAGATTTGTACTACAAGCAATTGAAAAAGGAACCCTCCAAAATCTTATATTCGATAACCAGGCATTTGCCAATCATCGTGCTATGGCAGCAGTACTTGGAGTTATTCTTAAATTGCCACCTTTAAAGCAGGTGATGGCTAGTAAACAGTTTAAATCCATATATTTGGATAAATTGTTGTCAAATAAAAGAAAAGTGGATAATAAATATAGAATATAGCATCTTCTAACCGAAGGTGCTTTTTTCATTTGCACCTTACCATTATTAATCCTTAAATTTTACATTGCAATAATGACTTATCTTAGGATTTAATTATAGTCCTGACTGTTTTTTTGTAATTGTTCATATATAATTATGGGTAGGAAGAACAATATAGTAGTAACTAGGGTATTTATTAAACTATTATATAGGAGGGATTTTATGTGGGTTTATCTAATAATGGGTTTTACCTTTATTGCTATTGGGTTTGCTGTTCATATATTGAAATGGCATTTCCTAATCTCTGGATATAACACTATGTCAAAGGAGAAAAAGTCTAATGTAGATGCTGAAGGACTTGGGAGATTAATGGGATTATACTCCTATGCTAATGGAGGTGTTTACATAGCAACAGGTCTACTACATAAATTAGGTTTTAAATTAGCTTTAGTCCGAGCAATTATATTTACTATAATTTCAACAATTTATTTAATAATTAAAGCTCAAAAGTATGATAGAAATAAGGTGAATTCTAAACAAATTGTAATTGGTATTGTTATTTTAGTTGTTACTTCAATTTTTGTGGCAGGTCTGATGTATAGTTCAATGAAGCCTACAAAAGTAATTTTCCATGAAGAAGGTCTAGAAATAGGTGGCATGTACGGAGATATCTATCCATGGGATTCTATCGAAGAAGTTATGATAATAGAAGAGCTACCTACTGTAAAAATGAGGACTAATGGTTCTGCTCTAGGAACATATTTAAAAGGATATTTCAGCACAGAAGAGATGGGCTCAGTAAAATTGCATGTTAACACACAATATCCTCCATATATATTTCTTGAAACAGATGGGAGAACTATAATATTTAATATGAATAAAGCTAAGGATACTCAGGAAATACTTGATGGAATTTTATTGAGGATTAAGTGATTGCTTCAACTATCTAATTTTTATAGTAGATTAGTTAACATTGATATCTAATAAATTGAATTAAATAAAAAGGTGATAAATCTTGTTTGAATTAATTTAGGACATTTGGCAACAAAAAAGTATTAAAAATCTTGGCGTATAAGGAGGAGATTTTATGAGACTAGCAATTTTTACATTAGGGACAAGAGGAGATGTACAGCCATATATAGCCTTAGCTAAGAAGGCAATAGAAAAGGGGCATAGTGCAGTAATCTGTACAGGAAAAAGTTTCAAAAACTTAATTGAAGAAAATGGTGTAGAATTTGCAGAGACTAAAAGTGATTTAATGGCTATGCTTGAAACAGAGGAAGGTAAGATGGTTTATAACAGTGCTATGAGACACCCCCTCAAGACAAAGAGATATTTAAATGAAGTAGTGAATCCAGCATATAGAAAAAGTTTAGATCAATTTTATAAATGTGCTCAAGGTGCAGATGTGATCATTTATCATCCAAAAGTTTTCGGAGCGCCAGATATAGCAAAGGCTTTAAGGATTCCTTGTATTAGCATGCCTCCGATACCAATAACTTATCCTATTGAGGAGTTTCCAAACTTAGCTATATCGCCTACCAGAAACTTAGGAAAAACATTTAATAAGTTAACATATAAGATAATGTATAAGGCGGAAAGTGCAAGTATTAAAGAAGTAAATGATTTTCGAGAAAAAACATTAAATTTGCCAAAAAGGAAAAGCGGTAAATATACATTTAAAATTGACGACAATCAAATACCTATTATTTATCCTATTAGTCCATATTTATTTCAAGACGTGAAAAGTTGGGAAGATAAAGTGTATTTACCAGGGTTCTTTTATCTTGATACAGGAAATGAAGTGCTTGAACAAAAAGTAGTAGAATTTTTGAAATCTGGAAAAGAGCCCATTGTAATATCGTTTAGTAGTATGCCGCTGAAGTCAGCAGGTAAATTTCAAGAAATACTTGTAAAAGCATTAAAAGAAACAGGAAATTGTGCAATTGTTTTGGTTGGAAATAGTGGCATTGATTTTAAAGAAGAAAATAATATCTTAACCGTTAAATCAGCACCACATACCCTGCTATTTCCATTAGCAAAAGGAATAATTCATCATGGTGGAGTTGGAACAGTGGCAGCTGCATTAAAAAGTGGTAAAGCACAAATAATAATACCTTTTGCAGTGGATCAACCTTTTTGGGCAAATAGGCTATATAAGTTAGGATATTCTTTAAAACCATTAAGGGAATCATCTGTAACAACAGAAGAATTAATTAGTGTATTTAAAGAATTAGATAAACCAGAAATAAAGCAAAAAGCTCAGGAAATTAAAAATACATTATCTAAAGAGAATGGGACAGATAATGCTATAAATTATATTGAGCATTATTGTAATAGATTTAACAACAATAGAGATTAGTACTTTTTGTATAAGTTTTATTATTTATTACGAAGTTGTTGAGCTAATTATACTTATAAATTTCACCAGACACTTAAGTTTTATGCCTAAAGTCAATGTTTATAAACCATGTTACGAACAAATTTTAAAAACTTATGATGCTTAAAAAGGAGAGTTTATGCTAATGAAAACTATGCTGAAAATTATGCGTATGCCTAAAAACGAAATTCCAGATGATGTATTACCTTTGTTTGAGCATATCGTTCAAACGTATAAGAGAGTCGAATGTGAGGAAAAATTTATGAAAGCGATGGAAGAACAGCTCACTAAGGAGCAACGTTTTAGGCTATGCGAGCAAAATGGAAGTTGTAAAGGGACTGGACACGATAAAGAACGTAAAGCCTTCGCACTTGAACACTCTGATAAGCCTCTTGCCGAAAGGCTTGAACTATTTACAAATACCTATGGCAGAAAAGCTGTTTTGAATGATGATAATACAATCACAGTCACTTTTGCGTGTAACCATGGATACTACAAGCATGCGCCAAAAGGAATGTTTCAATTTCCAGCATCAATTGAAACATATTTTGAAAGATGTGCTGGTGGGCGTTTGTATGAATATCAAAAAGCATTAGGAATAAAACTGAAGATTAAATCAGTTGACGTGTCTCCCCTTAGTGAAAATATTGTAAACCCAGTTGTATTTACGTTTGCGATAGTGGATTAAAATTACCTTGGTTTATTTATGGAGGTTTTAATGTTGTCTATAATGCTTGCAATATAGACGAAAATATAGGACTATAATAATATGATTTAAACTGTTATTGAAAGGATGATTAAATGGATAAGATAGTTGAAAGATTCAAAAGGTATATAGCTATTGATACAAAATCTGATGAAAATAGTGAGACTTGTCCCAGCACACAAGGTCAATTAGAGCTAGGAGCCATGCTAGTGGAAGAATTAAAAGAAATAGGGCTTAGTGATGTAAGACAGGATGAACATGGATATGTATATGCAGCTCTTAAATCTAATATAGATAAAAAGGTTCCTACAATAGGCTTTATTGCACATTTAGATACTAGCCCAGATTTAGATGGAAAATGTACAAATCCTAAGATAATCAAATATGAAGGCGGAGACATAAAATTAAATGACCAATATACTATGACAGTAAAAGAATTTCCTGTTCTAAATGAATTAATTGGAGAAGAACTAATGGTTACAGATGGAACTACCCTTCTAGGTGCAGACGATAAGGCTGGCATTGCAGAAATTATAGATGCAATGGAATACTTAATTCTAAATCCAGATATTAAACATGGTGATATAAAAATTGGGTTTACACCAGATGAGGAAATAGGTAAAGGAGCAGATTTATTTGATGTAGAAGGATTTGGTGCAGAATTTGCCTATACACTCGATGGTGGACCATTAGGTGAATTAGAATATGAAAATTTTAATGCTGCCAGTGTTAAAATAGACATCCAAGGAAAAAATGTTCATCCAGGTACAGCAAAAAATATAATGATTAACTCACAGCTTATTGCCATGGAAATAGAAAGCATGCTTCCAAAGAATGAAAAACCTGAATATACAGAAGGCTATGAAGGTTTTTATCTATTGACGGAGATTACTGGAAATGTAGAGCATAGTGTTATGCGCTACATTATAAGGGATCATTTTATGGATAAATTTGTAGAAAAGAAAAATCATATCAAAAATGTAGTTGATTTTCTAAATAATAAATACGGAAATATTATCACTATAGAAATCAAAGATAGTTATTATAATATGAAGGAAAAAATAGAACCTCATATGGAAATTGTAGATTTAGCTAAAGAATCCATGATGGAATTGGGAATTGAACCAGTTATTAGCCCTATTAGAGGAGGGACAGATGGAGCTAGACTTTCCTATATGGGTTTACCTTGTCCAAATATCTTCACTGGAGGATATAATTATCATGGAAGATTTGAATTTATTCCATTAGAGTCTATGAAAAAAGCATCTCAATTAATAGTAAAGATAATAGAAAATAATGCAATGAAGGAAGTGTAGTAAACTTCTTTCTTAAAGAAAATACTCTGCTTTAAAATAATATAGTTTGTTCAAAAAAGAAAAATGCTGCATTTGCAGCATTTTTTGTTCTTTATTCATATGACTCATGATGCTGCAGCAATCACTGGTGAGTCAATTGGTGTTACGGGCGGGATGTAGTATGGTTGTAAAGAGATGGCTGTGGAGCATGTGTATCGCTTTGATGGAGAAAAGATAGCAGAAATGTGCGATATTTAATATAGTTGAGTAATTGCCAAATTTTGTAATATATATTATAATACGATTAGAAAATATATAATTACGCAATTAAACATTCTTCAACATAAAGGAAAGGGACAAAATAGGTAATTCTATTTTGTCCCTTTTGCATATTATAAACAGTATAAATCAAAAGGAGCGAAAAAAATGAGTGAAAATCACGGCGAGATATTAATGCAAAAACCAATCAGTGAATATGCTAGATACATAAAAAACTTGATACCAGCGAACATACCTGAGACTTATGCGCTAAAACCTATGTTTGAAAATGTTGCAAACGAAGAAAATATACGAAACGGTATTGTTGCCTTTAGGGATTTTTTACATTTATTTTGTGACCGCTTGATCTCAGACGGGCATTTATATGCCCCGCCAAAAAAAACGAAGAACCTGGCAGACTATCCATTTTTACATAATATTAATCACCTGTTAATTGACATAGGTTACCATAGCAAACTGACTGAAAATGGCGATTCATTATTGATAACTGAAATACCTTCATTTACAGCCCCAAAGCCTAAAATTCCTGTTTCTAAGCAAATTGAAAGTATGCGTTTTTTAGCTCTCTGCGGTTTTGTTTTTACTGGTATTGATTTAGAAGCAAAGAAGTTTAATATATCAGAAGGACAATTGTTAGAAGTATCATATCCGAATAATCCAATCTTGCTGACTGGGTTAAAAGCCCTGTCCATTGCAGATATAGAACTGCGAACGAGAAGATATAGCAACGATGATAATCTCTTCAGGTGTGATTACAGGTTAATTAAAGCAGAAGATACAGACATGTTCGATGTTTTGAAAGACTTTTTACATCCATTGCCCGAGGATATTCAAAAGTTCGCCTTAGAATTACATCAGCGCTATACAGATATGGGAATGACTTGCGTAACAATCAACGACGACGCAGTTCATTTTGCCTATTCATATATAAAAAATAGCAAGAGGGCTTTATCAACACGGGATATATACCAGCAAAGAGTATGGGAGTTTTATTTATCTATGAAATATGGTTATTGCTTATTTGTAAGATCAAAGAAAACAGACAAATATCCGGATGTTATTGAAAAATTCCCTTTATCTTTACAAGAAAAGATTGCACAGGGATATGGCTGTGACAGAAAGCTACGTAATGAACCCTGTCAGGGCGGTTGTCAGGGGATTCGCATACCTTTGGATGACTCAATACTTGAAATTAAACAGGATATTGAGATATGGCTTGATAATGAGTTATCGTGTTTTATAACAATTAAAAATGTGGAGTGATTTAATGCAAAAGACTATTAGTAGGGAGGTAAAAAATGCAACTTGAGAGATGCTCCATCATATAAACAGCGATAGCTTATGGATGTCATCTGATTGCCTGGTAAAATCAGAAGTTTGATAAGCACTATTGTATTAGTTTCATAAGTATAAAGGAGTAGGGGTTATTAATAACTTCTATTCCTTTTTTCATTAAGTTGATTATTAATGTTATATTGATTGTAGCAAAATCAATGGTATAGAAAATAAATCTTAATTAGAGTATAATGTAAATTATTGGATGCTAATTAATGGAATATGGAATTACTGGAAGGGTTTATGAAGATAGAAGAAATGGGACAAGTTCAAGTATGCAATACTGGAAAGATAACACAAGTAGTACTGAATGGAGAGAGTTATGAATAGATTAAAGTTAGTTTTACCAACACCAGACTATAAAAGTAAAATTATTGACTATAGAAGAGAATTTATAGAGAATGGAGATCGAATATATGGTGCTGGTGGATTAAAAAATGCTGAAAGTTTTAATAAATGGTATATTTCATTTTGTAATAATTTAAATGAGGAAACAGTAAGGAAAGGGCTATCTCCTGAAACAACATATTTAGCGATCTGTATTGATGATGGCCATTTAGTTGGTATGATTAATATTAGACATCGTTTAAATGATTTCTTATTAAAATTTGGTGGACATATAGATTATAGTGTCAGGAAATCAAAAAGGAATAAGGGATATGCAACTGAAATGTTAGGATTAGCATTAAAAGAATGTACAAGATTAAATATAAAAAAAGTTTTAATTACTTGCGACAAAAATAATATTGCATCTGCAAAGACTATAATAAATAATGGCGCAAAATTAGAAAATGAGATAAAAAATAAAGGTAAGATCTCTCAAAGGTATTGGATAACTTTAAAATAATTAATTGGTAATAATTAGGTACCGTAATACACAGGAAAAAACCCTTGTGAATGACTCGTTTTAACAACTGTCTCCAAGGGTTTATTTTGTTTTGAATTAAAGTAACAGGCTATTTATTCTTGTAAGCTAAGGTTGTGAACATACCACCAGTTCCATCAGTAAGATTATTAGACATATGATGGGAAATATGACAGTGGAAAGGCCATATACCTGGATTGTATGCTTTGAATAAGACATCCCAAGTCTCACGATATTCAACAGGCATAGGCGTAGTAAATGGAGAACTCTTCCCGTTTATAGTAAACATATTAAAGTCCATTGTAAAAGGATTGAGACTATATTGACCAGGTTTTACCTTTTGTCTTTAAGATAGGTAAATAAAATAATGGCTTGCATAAAATTTTTATTTTATTCAAGCTTGTTTTCGCTATTTTAAGGTAAAACATGGTCAATAATAATAAATAACAAATTAATTAGGGAGTGAGAGAGATGGATCTTAGTGAGATAGCAAAGGCAATAAAAATATACATTCCAGCACTTTTCATCGCAATGAAGAGAAAAGATACACCAATAATTGCAAAGATTTTTGCGGGAGCTACTGTAGGGTACGCACTATCGCCAATTGATCTGATTCCTGATTTTATCCCTGTATTAGGGTATCTAGATGATCTTATCATTCTTCCATTGTTGGCAGCTTTAGCTATAAAATTTATCCCTGTTGAAATAATGGAGGAATGCAAAGTTGAAGCAGAAGATATGTGGAAAGATGGAAAGCCTAAAAAATTATACTATGCAATACCAATTATAGTATTGTGGTTGGTAGTTATTGGATGGGTTGTATCGAGATTTATTCGTTAAGGAGTTAGTGCAATAAATAAATATATTTATCACAAAAATGTGTTATAATAAATAGTTATGTAAATGCAAACAACAAAAGGAGAATGTTATTGATAATAGATGATTTAAGTTTAATTGAGCCTATTCAGAAGGCTTTAAAATCTGAAGGGTATACAAAGCCAACCCCAATTCAGGAAATGGCAATACCTCATTTGCTTAAAGGACATGATTTGTTAGGATGTGCGCAGACTGGTACTGGAAAGACAGCAGCATTTGCAATTCCAATATTGCAGGGGTTATCCTGCGAACCAAGAACAAATCATGAAAAACGACAAATAAAAGCGCTAATAGTAGCACCAACAAGAGAGCTATCTATTCAAATAGGAGAAAGCTTTAAAGCATATGGAGCTAATTTAAGTCTAAAGACATTGGTTATCTATGGAGGGGTATCACAACATCCTCAGACAAAAGATCTTGCACGAGGAGTAGACATTTTAGTTGCGACTCCAGGAAGACTATTGGACCTAATAAAGCAAAGATTTATCAATTTAAAACAGGTTGAATATTTTGTTCTGGATGAAGCCGACATGATGCTTGATATGGGTATGATTAAAGATGTAAGAAAGATCATTACATATCTTCCAAAGGAAAGACAAACAATGTGCTTCTCTGCAACCATGCCAGATGAAATAGCAAAGCTAACCAATGCCATATTGAAAAATCCAGTCAAAATAGAGATAACTCCAGTTGCATCAACTGTTGATATTATAAAACAAGAGGTATACTTTGTTGATAAAATAAATAAAGTGAAACTATTAATCCATATACTAAAGAATAAAACTGTGGAATCTGCGATAGTATTTTCAAGGACAAAGCATGGAGCGAACAAAATAGTACAGTCCCTTGAAAAGGAAGGACTTTCAGCACAAGCTATTCATGGAAATAAATCACAAAATGCAAGACAGCTTGCCTTGAGTAACTTTAAGGAAAGAAAAATCAGAATATTGGTTGCAACTGATATTGCAGCACGTGGACTAGATATAGATGAGCTTTCTCATGTTATCAATTTTGACTTGCCTGAAGTACCAGAGACTTATGTTCACAGAATAGGACGTACTGGGAGAGCAGGACATGGTGGAATTGCGATTTCATTTTGTGATTATGAAGAAAAGCCATTGCTCAGAGATATTCAGAAACTAATAGGAAAAACAATCCCAGAAAATACAGATAATCCATATCCATTAATGGATACAACCATCAAGCCTAAGGACAAATTTTCAAGAAGATCATCTACCTCAAGAGGTAAGGATTCTAAACCTTCATCTGGTAAATCAAAGAAAAAGCCTGAAAAGGTAGGTAAAATCAGAAGAGAAAAATTAGGAAATCAACAAAAGAAAAGTGCGAAAAAGGATTCTCAAGGGAGTAAATCAAATTTCAAGAAAAGATAAATACGTGGAATATTTGCAATTAAGTTAGAAAAGCAAAAGAAACACTATAATATCGAAACCTACAAAGAGATTATTGCTTTTACAGAGAGAAAGAACCTGGACGAAATTTATATTGAATAATAGTTCTTGCTGTGCTATTATAATCATTATTGGGAATGAAGTTCTCCCTTGGTATTAACCTAAACCGCAATTCTGCTGATGACTTCTGCGAATAAATTACGCAGAAATTGTCAGCTTTTTTATTTCTACAAATAGGAGGATTATATGCTTACAAGTTTAGCAATCATTTTTTTATTAGGTCTTATGTTAGGAAAAATATTCAATCAACTCTGGGCACCAACGACAAAATCTGTCAAAGTATTGCAAAACATGCTCATTGACAGGTTTAGCATTAGTAATGTATATTAAAACATAAGATTAGCATAAAGGAAATGAAGATAATTTTGTAAACAAGGGGGAAAGTTGTTATGACAAATATTGAAATTGAGAGATTTGAAAGAACCTTTAATAAGTTTACAAACTCTAAGAAAATTCATGAAGGGATTTTGCTGATAGAAAACACAAGTGGAGATTTCTCGTTTTCCAAAGGATATGGTGGGAAGAAATTAGATTCACCATTTCTTATTGCGAGTATAACAAAGTTATTTACCACTACTTGTATTTTAATATTAGAGGAGCAGCAGAAATTATCTTTACATGACAAATTATCTGAATATTTTGATAAAAATCTCTTAGATGGGATTCACGTTTATAACGGCAAAGATTACTCCCTGGAATTAACAATATCTGATTTATTGTTTCAAACAAGTGGGTTACCTGATGTGTATTTAGAGGGGAAAGACAGTGTGATGAACCGAGTCATTCGTGAGGACTTTTATATTACTTTCTCCGATATGCTGGATATGGTTAAGAAATTAAGACCACATTTTGAACCAAAGAGGAGAGGGAAAGCTTATTATGCAGATATTAATTTTGATTTGTTGGGTGAAATAATAATAAAAGTAAGTGGGTTAACTTTATCTAAAGCATATAAAAGCTATATTTTTGAACCGCTTGGACTATCAAATACATATCTTCCAGAAAATGAAAATGATAGTATACCAGAAATCTATTACAAGAATCAAGTCATTCATCGTCCCAAGATAGTGATTAGCAGTGCTGCATCTGGGGGTTGCATCAGCACCACCTATGAATTAATGATATTTATAAAAGCCTTCTTTGGAGGAAAAATGTTTAATAAAGATGTATTTAATAGATTATCAATCTATAACAAGTTGCAGGCTTCCATGGTACCAATTTGTTATGGAGGGGGATATATGCAAATACCATTAGATGGAATTATCAACTTATTTATGGGAAAAGGAGAACTGATTGGTCATTCTGGGTCAACAGGTTCATTTGCATTTTATTATCCTGCAAAAGATCTGTTTTTTGTAGGAGATGTTAATCAAATGGCATATCCAGCCTTACCTGTTAGATTATCCATGCAACTTGCTATGGCAATCAAATAATCTTTTATAAGTGTAATACCATAAAAAAAATGCTGCATTTGCAGCATTTTTTGCTCTATTTACTCATATGACTCTAACCAGTTCGTCTTCTTATAATATATAATAAATGCAACCGAGCTAATAGTCCAAGTTATAGGATATGCCCAGAAAATTACCCTTATATCTGGTATTATTTTCACCATTATGGTTATGTAGGTTATTCTGATAACGCACCAGCTTATTAACATAACAAACATAGGAACCTTAGTTTTACCTGCTCCACGAAGTATTCCTGACAGACAATGAGAAAGAGCCAGTAAAAAGAAAAATAGACTAGTAATTCTTGAACGCAAAACTCCAACCTCTATTACTTCTGGTTCAGAATTAAAAATTCCGATTAGAGCAGGTGCAAAAATCCATATTATTATTCCTATAATTTCTGCTAGTGTAATACCAGCTATAACTCCAAAACGAGCACCATCTCTTGCTCGTTCATACTGTTTTGCACCAAGGTTTTGTCCAATAAAGGTGGTTAATGCAACACTAAAACTCGTAATAGGTAAAAATGCAAAACCTTCAAGTTTTGAGAAACTACCGCTACCTGCCATGGCAACCGATCCAAATTGATTAATATTTGACTGAACGATTACATTCGCAAAGGCAATTACTGAATTTTGAACACCGGTAGGAAAACCCATTTTCATTAAGCTTTTAAGCATTCTACCATCAATTTTTATCCTATTTATGTATAATTTATGATAGCCGTCAACCTTTGTAAGCTTAGTAAAACCCAATATTGCACTGGTAAATTGAGAAATGACTGTAGCAATAGCTGCACCACCTACACCAAAATCAAATACAGCTACAAATAATATGTCTAATATTATGTTTATAACTGCTGCTATAATCAGATAGTAGAGGGGATGTTTACTGTCACCAACTGCCTGAAATATACCCATACAAGCATTGTACATAACAATTCCAATTCCACCTGCAAAGTATAAACGTAAATATGTTACAGCATCTACAAAGACATCATCAGGAGTTCCCATTAACTCTAAAAACCATGGTGTGAATGCTATTCCAATGATTGTTACTATTATTCCAGCTATAAATCCAAATGCTATAGTAGTATGGACAGCAATGGAGAGCTTGTCATTGTTTTTTGCGCCAAAGTATCGGGAGATTATAACTCCAGCACCTACAAATATACCATTTATGAAACCTACAATTAAAAAAATCAAGCTGCTTGTAGAACTTACTGCTGCTAGTGCTTCTTTACCGAGAACATTACCAACTACCAGGGAATCTACAATATTATAAAGTTGCTGAAATAGATTACCTAAGAAGATTGGGAATGCAAATAATATTAGTTTTTGTGAAATATTTCCTTCTGTCAAAACTATTCCCTTCCTATCTTTTATTTATAAAGTCTATTATAACATAGATGAATGAAGTGAAATATGCAAATATGTACGAGAAGAGTTAAATTAAGTTAAAGGGGTATATAAAATTTTAAGGAATATAGTAAGTGTAGGGAAAAATTATTTAATAGGTGATAGAAATGAATGAAACTAAGAATAAAGATTTGATTTTTCAAGAAATGATGGATGTACTTGTGGATAGCTTTGGAATTGGTAGTCAAGAAGGAGTAAAAGCTAGTCTAACAGAGTGTCAAAAGATTTTTGATTGTGTATCTATTAATCATCAACAACAGATTGCTGAATTATTTCAATTGGATAAGAAGGTTATAGGTACAATGATTAAATTTATGCCTCATATCAAAGAATCAATTGTAGAATATGAAGTAGTTTGCTGTTCTGGTAGTAGATGTGCTAAAAATGGTTCAATAGAAGTATTAAAAACTTTAAAGGAAACTCTGGGTATAGACTTTAATGAAACCACTAAAGATGGAAAGATAAGACTTTCAACTAAAAATTGCTTTAAGAAATGCAATTTAGGGCCGAATATAATGGTTAATGGCAAGTTTCACCACAAAATGGATAAGTTAAAATCAATAGAATTGATGAATATATTAAAAAATAATTGTTCCATAGAAGAAAGGTGATTTAACTTTATTAGATTAATTACTGAATTTTAGGGTAATTAATATGAAATGAGTGTTAGCATAATAACTTAAATAAAAGGAGGGTTTTGAAATGATTAAAGAAAATATATATAAGTTATTAAATGATCAGATAAATAAAGAAATATTTTCTGCTTATTTGTACTTAGATATTTCAAATTACTATATTGATAATGGTTTAGACGGTTTTGGAAATTGGTTTAAAATCCAAGCTCGTGAAGAAATGGATCATGCAATGTTGTTTATACAATATATGCAAAATAATGGATTATCAGTTAAGTTAAAAGAAATTGCAGGTCCTGAAATGGAATATTCAAGTTTCGATGTTCCGCTTCATGAGGCCTTAAAGCATGAACAGTTTATAACTCAATCTATCCATGATATATACGACTCAGCATTCCAAGTTAAGGATTATAGAACTATGCAATTTCTGGATTGGTTTATTATGGAGCAAGGTGAAGAAGAAAAGAATGTAGATGATTTAATTCTTAAGTATAAAAACTTTGGAAGCGATGCAAAGGGATTATATCTGCTAAATCAAGAACTTGCAACAAGGGTTTATACACCACCATCATTGGTTTTAGATTAAAGTTAAAAATTATTGTATTAAGACCTCCTAATATTTAGGAGGTCAATTTTATATGTTATCTTTAGAAATTTTCCATATAACCCCTGATTTAGGATAAAACTCATCAGGTTCATCCTCAGGAGAAACTCCGAAGTCTACAACGTACATAGCTTTATCTGGTCCAAACACTACATCAATTGGCCTTTCAAAACCACCTTCACCTGTATATGAGGCAGCGAAACCAGATTTATTAATAGCAAAAGTGCTTACATCTCCTGTTTGCATATTTATTCTTGATACCCTATGACCTACATTAGGAAGTGGTTTACCTCCTGTAGTTTCAGGAGCTTCGCTACCAAATTCTGCAATATAAGCGTCTCCATAAGGTCCAAAGTTGCTGTAATTAAAATCGAATCCCATAATAGCAGAATGAGGAGTAAACAAAGAAAATGGTTTTGGAGGAGTCATTGGATGTTCAGCTAATAAGAAGGTAGGCTGAGCTTCACCTTCAGGTTTAAATATTGATAGAGTTACTGGAAGTCCACCGGTAAAATCTGGCCAACCGTACCATGTTCCAGGTGTAATTAATTGAAACTCATCAGGGGAATTGTCAATCGGTCTACTGCCCCTAACATCTGACCCGTGATTTGTACTGAACAACCTATTAAATCTATCAAATTTTAATCTAAAAGGATTTCTAAGACCCCAAGCTATCAATTCAATATCTGAACCATCAAGATTTGCTCTAAGTATACTTCCACTAGCTCTTGTAATTCCTTTTACAATTTCATATGGAGTAGTTGGTACTCCGAATGGGGAGTATGCTCCTGTGCATGTGTAGTCTATTGGAGATGAAGTTCTAATATCTTCTGTTATAAAATTTTGTCCATTTAAAACTATGTTGCTACCAGGGTAGTCATGAAAAAATGGATAGTTTGTAATCCAACCATTGTCTAATCCAACCACTCCAGAGTTAGTTGCCGTTCCTTGCCCGAAATACATTTTTCCATCGTAGCCAAAGATTACCCTATTGTTATGATGGTCACCATAACTAGGTAAGCCAGAAATAATATCCTCCTTATTACCATCCGGCTTGACTATGGTAATAAATCCTCTATGAGATACATAAATGTTTCCATTTAAATAATTAATACCTGTTAATGGAGGATTAAAACCTTCTGCAACTACTTCAAAACCATTGTTGGAGAGACGAAGGACTTTGCCATTACCTGAGATGACACCAGCATCGGCAACTAATATTTGCCTATCTTCTGTAAAAATCATGTTTATAGGTGTATCTAAGCTCTGAGCAAACACTTCAATATTATAACCCAATGGTAATTGTATGTCCGAAGGATTAAGTATTCTTTCATATTCCTTTTCATTTACCATAAAAAAACCCCCTAAATTATTGTTCGTAATAACATATTCAAGAAACAATGTAGGGGTTACTTATATAAAGCTCATAACTAATTATTAAATGTAACAGGAAGAAGGTCTAGTTAATATAATATAAGACTTGCTATGTGTATTTAAAGTAAAAGTTTGGAGGAATACTTATGGGTAGTACTAAGAATATAGCTATAGGCGCATTATTTGCAGTTATAGCAGCATTGTTTCAATTAATGCCATTTTTCTTTTCGGAATTCTTTGTGTTCTTGACAATATTTAGTGCAATACCTATATATATTGTTTCAAGGATTAATCCAAAGAGTGGAGTATTATCATATTTTACAGCATGCTTACTTATAATTACCTTAAGTGTACATGAAGGAATATTTTTTCTATCTACTAATGGAATTATTGGATTAACGCTTGGTATATGCAGTTACTATATGAAAAGAAGAGTTACTATTTGGACTGTAGGCTCTATTGTATTAGCAACTACCTTAATTATTATGAACTATTGTATAGAAATACCCATTTTGGGCATAGAACTCCCTGGATCAATGATAATTCAAATGGGAATTATATTTACGATTTCTATTGTTTCTAATATTTTATATTACTATTTTTCAGACTTTATCTATAATATTTTAAAGAAGAATTTGAAAAATCATTGATAATATCTATATATAAATAACATTATATTATATATTATACACATATGTGTGTCAATGATAACTTTGATTTTCTTCCGCTTATATGATATTATAGTAGTAGGACAATACAAATTTCAACGTTTATGACCGTGATGAATGGATAATATAATAAAGTGGAGGGAATATATGGTTAATCTAGTTAATAAACAAGTAGTACACAAAAGCTTTGGTAAAGGAAGTGTAGTTGATTGCGATGATTCGTATATAAAGATAAATTTCGAATCAGGGGAGAAGATATTTGTATTTCCTAGAGCATTTAAAAAGCATCTAAAGCTTATTGATAAAAGAGCAGCTGATATTGTTAATGCAATGATTAAGGAAAGAGAAGTTGAACACAATATTGAATTAAAAAAACAAAATGAAGAAAGAGAATTGAAACAACAACGACTACGCCTTACTCAGAGGCAAAAGGCTGCAAGGGATACCAAAGGATCTACCAGCTCTCAGTCAGTTTTTTGGTGCAATTCTGAGGAACTTGAAAGGGTTTCTAAAGAGTGGAGTATTTTTGCTGGTACCATAAAAAACGGTGAAAATGAGGGGCAGCCTAAAAGATTATCACGTATAAACCACAACAGTGCCTGTCTTCTAACATTGAGAAACCCTAATGATCCAGAAGAAAACAGAAGTATTGTAGGTGTATTTATGGTGAATGAGGGTTTTTATGGTGGAGAGTGTATAGATGGATATATTCCAGCACATCCAGAATATAGGATTTTACTATCAGAAGAAGAATCGAAAGAACTACTTTTTTGGAATTATTATACCAACAAAAGATATCCAAATAGGATTGTATGGAATTCGGGAAGACATAGATACTTTGATAATATATGGATGGCACAGATTCTACGTGACATTATCAATTTAAAAACAGAACCAAAAGAACAAGAATATGTTAAGAACTTTTTCGAACATTTCTGCAATGTTAACAACATAAACACAGAAGAATTATCAAAGCCGAATGGAGCTTTGATGGAATCTCAAAATACTGAAGAAGTTGAGTAAATAATGGATTGTGACATTAGATTCTAAAGGAGAAGTTTTTACTATTGTAGCTTTCGATATTTGAAAGAAGCTTTAATTGATATTATCCATAACACAATTACCCCTATTGTAAATAATATCATAATTATCCATGCAGGTTTATATGAACCTGTAATATCAAATATTGAAGCTACCAAGATTGAACCAAATGTAAGACCTAACTGTGTAGCGCTACTAATATACCCATAAACTTCTCCATATTTTCTTGGCCCATAAATTTCAGCTGTAATTAGAGGAGGCATAACTGCTCCCATGGCATTTCCTAAACCAAAGGAGATTGCCATCAGATATACAATAAATATATTTGATCCAAATAGCATTAAAAAGAAGGCTAACCCAAAGGTTACGCAACCAAATAATATACCTTTAACGATTCCAAACTTATCGTTTATCCAACCAAGTATAAGCTTTCCAAATATTCCAACCAGAGAATATAAAGATATAACTTGAGCTGCAACTATAGAGCCGTGTAACTCCTCCAAGGCAGGAGGAAACTGCCCTAAAGCTCCTGTATTAATAAGCCCATTAAAAATCATACCTAATGCAAGCATTATAAAAAATTGCTTTGTAAATGATTCTTTTGTTGATATAGTAAGGTCAAATTCACTAGAAGAATCCTTTCCACCCTTAGCAACTTCATCAGAACCCATTGCCTTTAAACCCTTATCCTCAGGTGACTTACTAAATATGAATATACTCACAGGAAGAGATACAGCAAGCATAATAACTGCAAATATCAAATATGTCTTTCTCCAGCCATAGTTTTCTAACCAACTAGTAATTAAAGGACTAAAAATAAATCCCCCAATTCCAACTCCTGATAATCCAAGACTCATCGCTAATCCACGTTTTTTATCAAACCAGTTTGTTATCATAATACTTATAGGAATCATAGATGCTCCCAAATAAGCAATCCCCAATATAAATGAAATTATATAAAGATGAATAGGAGTTCGTGCTAATGCAAATGTGGCATACACTATACAATAAATAATTATACTAAACATTTGTATTCTTTTTAAATTCCCTTTAACCAATTTTTTAGTTATTAATGGGGCTAGAGGTATTCCCATTGCCTGCAAAATTGCATTTCCTATTGAAAAAGTACTTCTATTAATACCCATATCAGTAGTAACTGGTATAAGGAATTTATTTGCCATAGCCATAACACTAGGAACAATTGTTGCAGTAACTAAAATTGATCCTACTACAATCCACCAACCATAAAATATCTTGTTTGTCTTTTCCATTTCAGCTCTCCTTGAATATTCTTCTTATAATTATTACCAATTGCAATTACATTGAACCATTAATAATAGTTTAATTAGAATAAATTTAACTTCTAAAGGCAAAATAATTAGAAGGTGATATTTTTATGAAAAAGGATAAACAAATAGCACAAGATTATCAAGGAAATGACAGGTTACTATTTGGTATTGTACTGAGCGTCATTACTTTTTGGCTTTTTGCACAAACAACTTTAAACATTGCACCAACAATTCGTACTGATTTAGGGATTGATGATAATACAAGTAATATTGCTGTTAGCATCACGGCTTTATTCTCTGGCATTTTTATAGTCGTAATCGGAGGTTTAGGTGACAAGTTTGGCCGTATCAAAATTACAAAAATAGGGCTTTTTATGAGTATAATAGGTTCACTGTTGATTGCTGCATCACCTGTAGGAACTGCATATTTTTTAATGACGGGACGTATTATTCAAGGCCTTTCAGCTGCTTGCATAATGCCTAACACTTTGGCATTATTAAGGATTACTATGAAGGTGCAGCTCGTCAGAGAGCTTTTAGTTTCTGGTCTATTGGATCCTGGGGAGGGTCAGGTCTTTGTTCTCTTTTTGGTGGAATAGTTGCATCAACTATTGGGTGGCGCTGGATATTTTGGATATCAATTGTTGTTGCAATTGTTAGTTTCTTTCTAATCAATGGAACGCCAGAAAGCAAAACTCCATCTAAGGATAATGAGCAGAGTTTTGACTTTGCAGGAGTTTTTACTTTTTCCATTGGAATGATAGCATTGAATATAGTTATAGGGCAGGGAGCGCTAGAATTGGATGGTCAAGTGTTATCATATTGGGACTAGTCGCATTATCTGTTATAATGCTCTTTGATTTTTTCATGATTGAAAGAAGCAAAAAAAACAGCTTTATTGACTTTAATTTGTTTAGGAATAAGAGCTATACTGGAGCTACAATCTCCAATTTCTTGCTCAATGGAGCTGCAGGTACAATAATTGTGGCTTTGTCATTGGTACAGTTAGGAGCAGGATTAACTTCCTTTCAGTCTGGTCTATTGACAGTAGGATATTTAATCGCCATTATTTCTACGATAAGGGTAGGCGAAAAAATGCTCCAAAAGTGGGGTGCTCGTAAACCAATGCTCTTAGGGTGTATTATTACCGGATTTGGTATTTTTCTAACATCTTTTACCTTTGTGTTAGTTAGTCAATATATGGTAATAGCTACAATAGGCTTTACTTTATTTGGTGTAGGTTTAGGCTTCTATGCTACACCATCTACGGATGCTGCTTTATCTACAGTTCCAACTGAAAAAGCAGGTTCGGCTTCAGGAATCTATAAAATGGCTTCCTCACTTGGTGCTGCGTTTGGTGTAGCTATTTCAGCTGCAATATTTACAGGATTGAGCGATGGAGCTGTAAAATTTACTGAAGGCTTTTTCTGGGGGCGTGTTGATAATATTTCAATACGTTATGCTGCAGCAATTGCATTACTATTCAACTTAGTCATGGTAATAATTGCGATTGTTTCTATAATAATTACTATTCCAGCCATTAAGTTGGAGAAAAGGAATTAGCTTTAAGTTTTTTGCTTAAAGCTAATTTTTTTATGGAAATAATGAACAACCATTATATATTTCCCATATAGTATATTGAGAATAAAAATAGAATCACAGGAGTTGATAATATGGATCATGATAATAATTTTTATGAACCGGATGCTAGATTTATTAGGAGAGAAGAAGTAGTTAACATTCCAATATCCTTATATAAGTCCATGCAAGGAAGGTATTTTGTTGGACAAACTGAAACTCTTTGGGTAGGAAATGATTCAAATGCTTGGGCAGGTTTATTTAATCCTCGCAACTCAGATGTTGATTTGTTTGCAAATGTATTTACTATTTCAAATTTTTCTAGTCAATATTTAACAGTTGAAGTATGGCTAAATCCACAATTTGCTGAAATAGGAAGTATAGCAACAAAGGTTTCTCCGGCCAATACAGCTCTAAAACCAAGACCAGAAAATAAGATAGATATAAGATTCGTACAATCCACAGAAGAACTTCCAAAAGGTGGAGTAAATATTTTTGATAGGATTGTACCACCTAATGGAACTCTAGTAAGTGAAGAAGATGGTAAATTTATAATCCCATCTGGTGGAAATTATTCTATATTTATAAAGTCTTCCAGTCCTGAACTTTCTAAAGTTATAGTTGCCTTCGGATGGTGGGAGGAGCCTAAGAGATAGCAATTAGCTTTTAGAATAAGATATAAGAGTCAATAATAAGAATAAGATATAGTATCTAGTCGTGGGGTATAAGTTAGTTGAAAAGTAAAAATTTAAATTATTGATTAGTTGTTAAATACTAATGAGGAGGTAGTAGTTTGAATAATGATAGAAGGAAGTTGTCACCTGATCAAAGTAAAGAAATACTCGATATATTGGAAAAACGTTTTGAAGAAAATATGCAACATCATGAAGATCTTGAATGGGGAGAAGTACTAGCTAAGCTTGAAACCAATACAGAAATTTTATGGTCACTTTATGAAATGGAAGCTACTGGTGGCGAACCAGATGTAATCAGATATGACGAAAATACCAGTCAATTCATATTCTATGATTGCTCACAAGAAAGTCCTATAGGACGTAGAGGTGTCTGTTATGATCAAGAAGCATTAGAGTCAAGGAAGAAAAACAAACCACAAAATAATGCAATTGATATGGCTACTGACATGGGTATAGAGATCTTAACTGAAGAACAATATAGGGAGTTGCAAGAACTTGGTAATTTTGATACTAAAACATCAAGCTGGGTTAAAACACCTGATAGTATTAGAAAACTTGGTGGTGCTCTATTTTGTGATCGTCGCTACGATACAGTCTTCGTGTATCACAACGGAGCAGAATCATACTATTCAGCAAGGGGTTTCCGTGGATCTATAAGGGTCTAGGTTAAGACACATCCAAATCATATAGCTAAAACTAAAATTGATTAGCTAAAGTCTATTTAATAGTATAAAAGAACCATTATTGTATAAGATAAAATTTTTAACATAAACTAAATCTAGTCAATAAATAAAAATATTAGGAGGTTAGTTTATGTCAAAAATGAAAATCCAAGTACTTGACGATGCTCCATTAGTAGTAATAGGTGAAGCAGATTTATTAGATGGAGATGGGAATGTAATGAAAACAGCTGATGAATTTCATCTTTGTAGATGTGGTTTAGCAAAAGACAAACCATATTGTGATGGTAGTCATGTTGGAAAGTTTGAAAGCAAGGTTCGCGCTTAATTTAAACTATATAGAATAATTTTTCAAAAAAAGTATTTACAAAGTATAAAATAAGTGTTATAGTATTAAATATAGTTTTAGTATGATAAAGCGATGAAGAGGAAGAGTAAACTTTTAGTTGTTTTGTAGAGAGTGCATATATGGTGAAAATGCATAAACAATGGATGTTGAACACATCTCTGAGTAATAAGGCGAAATATTTAAAAGTAGTCTTGTTCGGGAGCACCCGTTATAGTGTTAGGGTATGATAGTACCTGAAGAGGTTGGTACCGTAAGGTATCAATAAATTGAGGTGGGACCACGTGAGTATTACTCTCGTCCTCTGGCATAGTCAGAGGATGGGAGTTTTTTATATTGTGAAACAACAATTAGGAGGGGTAAAAATGAAAAAAATATTTGAAAAAAAGAAAATTAAAAAATTATTTATAGTAGTAATGATGTTGGGACTTGTGGCTGGTTTCATGACTGGTTGTAGTTCAAAAAATGTAGAGGCGAGTGACGCGAAAAATAGGTTAGATGCTATTTTAAAACGTGGATATATAGAAGTTGTAATGGAACCATATTTTGCACCAAATGAATTTATCGATCCAAGTAAAAAAGGTGATGAACAAATAGTAGGATCTGACGTAGAATTAGCAAAGTACATAGCTGAAAGTTTAGGCGTTGAGTTGAAGATTATTCCACTTGAATTCTCAGCAGTACTAAGCAGTATTACAGAAGGAAAATATGATTTAGCAATATCTGCATTAGGCTATACTCCTGCAAGAGCAGAAGCAATAAATATGTCTAAAGGATACTATTTCTCAGAGAATAGCCCTGGATATGGTTTACTAATAAGAGAAGAAGATAAAGATGTAATAAAAACTCCTGAAGATATTGCAGATAAAACAATAGTTGCTCAAAGTGGCTCTTTACAAGAAATGTTTGTTAATGATCAAGTACCTCAATATAAAGAATTTAAAAGAGTATCAGCAACTACAGATGGATTCCTAATGGTTCAAGAGGGCAAAGCAGATGTTGCTGCTGTAGCTAAAAGTATGGCTCAACTATATATAGATGCAAATCCAGATGCAGGATTGATGGTAATTGATGAGTTTGAGTTCGTGGTAGATAAGAGCACTCAGGGCACTAGGATAGGTATTACTAAGGGAGAAGATGAGCTTACTGCAAAGATAAATGAAATAATAGACGAAGTATTAGAAAGTGGTATCTACGAAGAGTGGTATCAAGAGTATACCGAATATGCAAGAAGTCTAGGACTATAGCATTAAGATACCCAATAAACTGAAGGACGGAGATAAAATGATTGAAACTATAATAAAACTTTGGCAGAAATATGATTATGTATATATAAATGGTCTATTGGGTACCTTATGGCTTTCAGCACTAACAGTATTTGTAGCAACTCTTGTTGGGACTATAATAGCAATTATGAAATTATCTAAGATTAAAGTTCTAGACTGGTTAACCAGTGTCTACATCGGGGTCTTAAGAGGGACTCCTATTTTACTTCAACTTTATTTCTTTTGGTTAGTACTACCTAAAGTATTACCATTTCAGCTATCAGACACTGCTTGTATAATTATCGCATTAATTGTTAATGCAAGTTCCTATGTAGCTGAAGTAATAAGAGCAGGTATACAAGCTGTTGATAAAGGACAGATTGAGGCTGCAAAGAGTCTAGGAATGACAAGTACAAACACCTTTAAGAAAATAGTACTTCCACAGGCTATTAAAAATATACTTCCGGCTCTAGGAAATGAGTATATATCTATGGTAAAGCAGACCTCCTTGGCTTCTGTTTTCTTTGTACAAGAGTTGATGACTTCATATAAGACTGTTCAGTCAGCCACATTTCTAGCAGTTCCTTCTCTTGTTATAGTTGGAATTATATACTTAGCCGTTACTTCAGTACTTAGTAAAGGATTGAGCATTTTTGAAAGGAGATTACAGGCAAATGAATAATAAGGAAATAATAAGAGTTGAAAACCTGTACAAATCCTTTGGGGATTTAGAGGTACTCAAAAATATAAATGAAACCATATATGAAGGTGAAGTAGTTTCTATTATTGGTCCCTCTGGAAGTGGAAAGAGTACATTTTTAAGATGCTTGAACCTTTTAGAAGTTCCTACTTCAGGTAGTGTATATTTCAATGAAGTTAATCTAACGGATAAGAAAATAAATGTTGCAAGATATAGACAGAGAATCGGGATGGTATTTCAATTATTTAATGTGTTTCCACATTTAACAGTCATGGATAATATTACTCTTGCACCTATTCTTGAGAAAAAGATGCCTAAAGATGAAGCTGAAAAAATGGCTATGGGCCTATTAGAAAGAGTCGGATTGGCTGATAAAAGAAATGAATACCCTACCAAGTTATCAGGAGGACAAAAGCAGAGATTAGCTATTATTAGAGCTATGGCAATGGAGCCTGATATTTTACTATTTGATGAGCCTACAAGTGCTCTGGATCCTGAAATGGTAAAAGAAGTTTTAGAAGTAATAAAAGAACTAGTAAATACAGGAATTACTATAATCATAGTAACGCATGAGATGGCATTTGCTAAGGAAGTAAGCGATAGAGTACTCTTTATGGCAGATGGAATTATCCAAGAACAAGGTACGCCTGATGAAATTTTTAACTACCCTAAGAATCCAAGAACTATTGAATTTTTAAGCAAAGTATTATAGTAAGTGTAAATGGAGGTTAATATGTTTGATTTAGAATTTATAGATAAATTTATTGAGGATAGAAGACAATTTTTCATAGATATTTCTTCTAATATTTGGAACTTTGCAGAGCTACCATACAATGAGGTTAAATCTGCAAACCTGCTTATCAAGGTTCTAAAAGATGAAGGATTTGATATAGTTGAAGGGGTAGCAGATATCCCTACTAACTTTACAGCCACCTTTGGCAAAGAAGGTCCAGTATTTGGCTTCTTAGGTGAGTATGATGCATTAGATACCTTAAGTCAGGAGGCATCTCTAGCTGAAAAGAAGCCAATTATAGAAAATGCTCCTGGTCATGGATGTGGACACAATCTACTTGGAGTAGGATCACTTGCTGCAGCAATAGCTTGTAAAGAGTATTTAGTTGCTAACAATTTACCTGGAACAGTAATGTATTTTGGGTGTGCAGCAGAAGAAGGTGCAGGTTCCAAGCAGTTTATGGCTCGTGCTGGAGTCTTTGATGGAGTGGACTTTGTATATACATGGCATCCAGCAACTAAAAATGAAGTACAATCTAATAGAAGTGTCTCCATAATGGGTGCAAATTTTACTTTTAAAGGGATTTCTTCACATGCTGGAGGTTCACCATGGCTTGGTAGAAGTGCTTTAGATGCAGCAGAACTTATGAGTGTAGGATGTAACTACTTAAGGGAGCATATGTATGATCAGGAAAGAATACATTATGCATACTCAAATTCTGGAGGGGTAGCCCCAAATGTTGTTCAGGATTATGCGAAAGTAAAATATGAGGTTAGATCTCCTAAAGTTAAGGATCTAAAGAAATTGTTCCAAAGGGTAGTGAAAGTAGCAGAGGGAGCAGCTATGATGACTGAAACAAGTGTGGATTATGAAATCACCATGGCATTTTCTGATTATATTACTAATAGTAAGCTGGCTCCAATAGCTGATGAAGCCTTAAGAGATGTTGGATCACCTAAGTGGGATGAAGAAGACTATATTCTTGCAAAGCAGTATCTTAATACTTACAATGAAGAAACCCTAGAAAGCGTAAAAAATACTATAGTCGATATTTATGGTGTAGAAAGACTAGAAGAAAAATTAGAAAAACCTTTAGATGATGAGGTTCATCCATATGATTATAGAAACAAAACCTATACCAGCGGTTCAACAGATGTAGGAGATGTGTGCTATACTGTTCCAACCTTAAATTTCCATATAGCAACTCAATGTATAGGAAATGTAGGTCATACTTGGCAAACAACAGGACAGTCAAATAGTAGCATTGGTTACAAAGGAATGTTAACAGCGGCAAAGGCAATGGCGCTATCAGCAATTAGAACTGTTAGAAGGCCAGATGTGATACAAGAAGCAAAGGAAGAAGTATTAAAACAAAATTGTGGAAAGTATGAATGTCCATTACCAGAATCAGTAAAACCACCAGTAGGAAAATACTAAATGAGATTTAAAAATAAAATTGGTCAGGCTTGAATTATTTTGCATTCAAGTCTGACCAAATTTTATACTAATTGTTTTCTTTCATTGAAGAATCCTCGATAGGATAAATAGCAGGCAATAAATGATGCTATAGATGTGGTGGATAAAAGCATAAAAGTCACCATTATTTGATATTTAATAGCTTCAACTGGTGGAGTACCTGCAAGTATAAGTCCCGTCATCATACCTGGCAGAGATACAATACCCAGAGTCTTAGCTGAGTCAATAGTTGGGACCATTCCAGTTTTTATAGAATCCCTGATTAATTCTCTTGAAGAGGGAAGGATGTCTGCGCCAAGGGAAAGCTTTGTTTCCACTTCATCTCTTTTATCTTTAAAATTAGAGCTTAATTGCCTATAACATAGGCCTAAAGCTATCATTGCATTACTTATTATCATACCACTTATAGGAATAATTTGATAAGGCTCATATTTAATAGCACCAGAGAAAACTAAAATAGAAAGTGTAGTAAATGAGCCTATAGCTATTGATATAAATGATATACTCAATCCATGTTTAATGTGTTTACCTCTTTTAGCAGCGTTATAACTTGCATTAAATGTCATCAGAAGTAGTAACAAAGTTGTAAATATAGGACTTTTAAGGCCAAAGATGTAGTTAAGTAAGTATCCTACGGCGACTAATTGTACAATTGCCCTAATAATACTAACTATAATTTCTTTTTCTAATTTCAACTTTTGAAAGTATGAGAACAATAATGAAATCAAAACTAAAGATGAAGAAATCAATAGTGAAGAAGTGTTCATTAAGTTAGCTGTATTATTCATTTTAACACCTCCATAGTTTTGATTTTACCAGCTTCTATAGTCAATAACTTATTGGCATTTCTTTTACTCTGTTCCATGTTATGAGTAATCCAAATAATAGTTGTACCTAATTGGCTTAAGTGATTCATTATATTTTCTACTATTTCAGCATTATCAGCATCGAGAGCTGAAGTTACTTCATCTAAAAGTAGAACCTCAGGTTTAAATAACAATGACCTAATGAGTGCAATCCTTTGTTTTTCTCCTCCGGATAGGTTTATTACTTTCTTATATAAATAATCTTTATCGAGATTGAATAGTGCAAATAGCTCTTCTACTCGTTCTAAATCAACCTCACTATCTCTTATTTCATATGGAAAAGTTATATTATCCATAACTGTATCACCAAAAAGATACGGAGTTTGAAAACAATATGCAACATTTTTACGAAATTCTATAGGATCATATTCCATAATAGATTTATTTTTATATAAGATTACTCCTTCTGATGGATTAATTAAATTGCATATAAGTTTAAGAAATGTGCTTTTACCACTACCTGAAGGACCTATAACTGAAACATAATCTCCTTGATTAATGGATATTGTTATATCCTTTAAGATTGCTGTATTGTCTTTAATATAGGATACATTTTGAAATTCTAGAGATGACAAGATTCTCACTCCAATTCTTATAATATAATCACACTATAATTAGCATAACTCAAAAATGAATAATTAGTCAAATATAAAACTCCCTCTTGGCAACTCAACAATAAATTTAGTTCCTTTACCAAATTCACTTTCAACATAAATATTTCCTTCATGAGCTTCAACTAAATTCTTAATAATGGATAGACCAAGCCCAGTTCCACCAGTTTCTTTATTTCTAGATATATCAGCTCTGTAAAATCTTTCAAATATATAAGGCAAGTCCTCTTTTTTAATTCCAATTCCATTGTCTTCAACTGTTATTTTTACTAGATTGTTTTCATTACTTAAGCTAACCATCACTTTTCCATTATCTTTTAAATATCTCATTGCATTTGAAAGTAAATTTACTATAATTTGTTTTAATTTATCACTATCCATTACAACTTCAACATCTTCTTCTATTGACGATTCTAAAGAATATTTTTCATAGAGATATAAAGGTTTAAAAGTGGAGATAATATTTTCTAACTCTCGAGAAATATTAATTTTTGTTTTGTTTAAAACAGGATGAGCTTCTGAGGATTCAAATGTATATCTTAAATCTTCTACTAGTTTAGTCAATCTGTTAACCTCTTCCATTAAGATGGAAAGATGCTCTTCGCTAGGTTCCCATACATCATCAATAATAGCCTCTAGATAGGATTTTAATGTTGTTAAAGGTGTGCGAAGTTCATGTGCAATATCTGATGCATATCTTTTTCTTAAACCCTCTTGTTTTTCCAAAGTTTCAGCAAGGAAATTTATAGAATTTGAAAGTTCTTTTACTTCAATAGTGTTTGTTTGCACATTTGAGCGAGAACTTAAATTACCAATACGCATTTCATTAGCTGTGCTTGTAATATGGACTAATGGATTAGTTAAGCTTTTAGACATAAATACCGAAACAATAAGACCTACGATAACAGCAATAATTCCAGAAATAACAAAGGCAGTTGAAAGCGTATCTTTAAAGATTAGTGCAGATTCTGTCAAATGTGAGTTGTCAATATAACCAATAACCAAGTTACCAATAATATTGTCTCCATCTAATAGGTTGAAAGTCTTTTCTACATAGTTACCATTTTGATTCATCATCATATGATGCCTCATCATATTGCCCATGCCCATCATACCTCTATTGAGAAGATTTTTATTATTTGAATGACAAAGCATTTTATTATTGACGTCGTTAATTTCTATATATATTCCTTCGGAAGCAGCAAATTCTGCTAAATCCTCATTTGATATTGTGGTACCCTTTTCAATAAAAGTATTGTTAATCTCATTTCTAATTCTTTCAAACTTTATTTTTTGCTCTTCAATTAAATAGGAGTCAAACTTCCTATTTATCATAGTATTTGACATAAAACTAGTAATCGAAATAGAAATTATTATTGTAAAAATAAAACTGATAATTAATTTTTTGGATAATGTCATGACACCCCTCCAAACTTATATCCAACACCATATACTGTTATAACATATGATGGCTTTTTAGCATTGTCTTCTATTTTTTGCCTTATATTTTTAATATAAGTATCTATTGTTCTATCAAACCCATCATATTCATATCCGAAAGCGGATTGAATCAACTGTTCTCTAGAAAATACTTGCCCAGGATTAGATAAAAGTGTCATTAATACTTTAAATTCATTAGTAGTTAAGTGGACATTTTGTCCCTTTTTTAATACTAACATTTTATCTATATCTATATCCAAGTCTCCATTATTGAATATCATTTTCTCAGCAAGGGGATTGGAATCCCTATAACTTCTTCTCAATAATGCCTTAACTCTGCTTACTAACACTCTTGGACTAAAAGGCTTAGTAACATAATCGTCAGCTCCAATGGAAAGGCCTTCAATCTTATCATCCTCATCAACTTTAGCAGTAAGCATAATTATTGGGACATCAGATTTTGCTCGTATATAGGTACAAACCTCTTTGCCAGATAGTTTTGGTAGCATAAGATCAAGTATTATTAGATGAATTTCTTCATTATTAAATAATTCTAATGCCATTTCACCATCATAAGCAGTAAAAACATTATAACCTTCTTTATCTAAATAAGCTTTAATTACTTCACATATATTTTTTTCATCTTCTACAATTAATATATTAATCATATTCACTAACCACCTCAAATAATATATACCTTACTTACTCATATTATAGCCTAGAATTATGAAAAAAAGATGAAGAATCTTCTATCTTCATATTTCCTCCATATTGTAAACCTATAATTGAATTATAAAAAATAGAGCAATCTGGTGATATGTCAAGAGATAAATTTTAATAAAAACATAAGGAACAATTAAAAAAAGACAACCTTAATAGAACCTATGTATTTCAGTGA